>CAVYTD010000001.1:0-54123 GCA_963771335.1 uncultured Actinomycetota bacterium
CGCACCGGCCGGGTGTGGTGCGGTGCCGGTGCGGTGAGCGCCTCGGCCACCGCGGTCTCGATGAGGTCGGGGGCGACGGGTTGATCGCTGAAACTGCGCACCGACCGGCGCAGCAGTTGCGCCTGCGAGCGACCCAGCGCGATCGCCTCCTCGGTGCCCAGCCAGAACAGGTCCTCCTCGCCGGCACGCACCAGGCTGCGCGCGGTGGATCCGTCGTCGCGCAGTGTCAGGCCCCGCACCACCGCGACCGGGACCGCGGTCAGCTTCCCCTTGACCAGGTCGGCGGCCGCGGCGATCTCGTCGGCGACGGCGATCTCGGTGACGATCAGCTCATTGCCGTGCTCATCACGCTCGCCCGCGTACCCGTGCAGCACGGCCAGCCCGGCGGCACCGATCGCGACGTCGGTCTGGCCGGTGCGCCAGGCCCGGCCCATCGTGTCGGTGACGACCACCCCCACCGTCACGCCCAGCCGTTCGCGCAGCGCCGACGCCAACGCCGCAGCGCTTCCGTCGGGATCGACCGGCAGCAGCGCCAATTCGTGGGAGGCCACGTTGGATCCGTCCACCCCCGCGGCCGCCTGCACCAGGCCCAATGCGTTCTCGGTGATCAGCGTGCGGCCCTTGCGGGCCAGCACCCGCACCGCCTCGCCATCGATCAATTTGCGCCGCAGCGCGTCTCGCTCATCGGGATCCGATGGTGCGGCGACCATGCGGCCCTCACACTTGGACAGCACCTTGCTGGTGACCACCAGGACGTCGTGGTCGCGCAACCACGGTGCGGCCTCGGCGATGGCCGCGGCCAGGTCGTCGCCCGGCCGGAACTCCGGCAGCCCGCGCACGGGTAGCAGTTCGACGGGCGCCGACGTGCCGTGGTCGTTCATGGCGTGACCCCGGCCAGATCCATTCCGGCGCGCACCATCTCGGCGGTCGCTGCGGGGTTGGTCATCAGCAGGGGCACCGCACGCACCTCGAGGCCGTCGATGGCGGCGTGATCGCCCTCGTGGACCAGCCAGCCGTCGAGGATGCCGGTCGACGACCGGGCGCCGTAGTGCGCGCCCACCGCTTGCGAGGTGCTCGGCACGCCGATGACGGACAGGCATTCGTCGGCCATGCCGCGCAACGGCTTTCCCGCGATGATGGGGGAGTAGCCGATCACCGGCGCCGGCGTGGAGCGCACCGCGGCGCGCATGCCGCCGATCGCCAGGATCGCGCCGACACTCACCACCGGGTTGGACGGCGCGATCAACACGACGTCGGCGCCCTCGATCGCGTCGGCGACCCCGGGGCCGGCGGTCGCGGTCTCGGCGCCGACGAAAGCGAAACTGTCCGTGGGCACTTTGGCCCGATACCGCACCCACCACTCCTGGAAGTGGATCGCGCGCTTCTCGCCGGCCGACTCGCCCGGGCCGGGATCGGTGATCACCACATGGGTCTCACTGCGGTCGTCGCTGGCGGGAAGCAGCCGCGCGCCGGGAGACCAGCGGCGGCACAACGCGTCGGTCACCTGAGAGAGCGGATAGCCGGCCCGCAGCATCTGACTGCGCACCAGATGGGTGGCCAGATCGCGGTCGCCCAAACCGAACCAATCGGGCTGCACGCCGTAGGCGGCGAGTTCCTCCTTGGCGTGCCAGGTTTCGTTGCGATGCCCCCACCCGCGCTCGGGGTCGATGCCGCCGCCGAGGGTGTACATGCACGTGTCGAGATCCGGGCAGATGCGCACGCCGAACATCCATGCGTCGTCGCCGACGTTCACGACCGCGGTCACCTCATGCTCACCTTGAGGTTGACCCTCGGCGCCGAATTGGCCCAGTCCCAACAGATGTTGCACTCCCAAGAGGAAGCGCGCACCGCCGACGCCGCCGACCAGAACCGTGACCTTCACACCGACCGAGACTAGGCCGTTACGCGCCGAGAAGTTCGTCGGGTGAGCAGCGTGACCGGGTGGCGGGCGGGAAGGTGATAGACACGCCACAGCGCGACGCGCCGAATTCCGGTCACGGAATGGTATGAATTTTGGTTCTATCGCTTGACCGATGCAGCTAACGCGTGTGTAATCACACCAGTGTCATTTCGCGGTTGGCCAGCCGGTTTCGGTGTCGCAGACCGAGATTCGATCACTTGTTCGAATTGGGATGGTCACACGATGAATTGTGGCGTTGGCAAAACACGAAACTACGAGACAAGTGAGGAGGGGAACATGGCTTATGAACAGGCCGATTTCGGCAATTCCATCCATTTCGACAGCAGGCTCCTCGGCTCGGTTGGAAGTGCGCCGCACATCCAGACCGGGCCGGCATCGATGGCAGGCGGCGGGCGTCCGCAATTGAGTTTGGTGCCCGGCGTGCCCGAGTACATCGGCGACAACCAGGAAACTCTGGAAGACCAATGGCAAGAACGTGCCCTGTGCGCGCAAACCGACCCCGAGGCGTTCTTCCCGGAGAAGGGTGGCTCAACCCGCGAGGCAAAGCGGATCTGCCTGGGCTGCGAGGTGCGCGACGAATGCCTCGACTACGCGCTGGCCCACGACGAGCGCTTCGGTATCTGGGGCGGTCTGTCCGAGCGGGAGCGCCGGCGCATCAAGCGCGGCATCATCTGACGCGCGTCGCCCCCAGCAAACCCGGCGCGGCGCGTCGGACCCTAATCCTCATCCAGCGTCGGGTCGATCACGGACGGTTCGACGCCCAGATAGGTGGCTACCTGCGCCACCAGCAATTCGTGTAGCAGCTCGATGAGCTCGACGGTGTCCTTCGCCCGTCGCTCGATCGGCTTGCGAAACAACACAACTCGTGCCCGGGTGGAGTTACCGCGGACGTCGACACCGGCCGGTATGAGCCGGGCGAGCGCGATCGGCCCGTCGGCGACCACCTCCGGTGGCCACTGCACACTGTCGGGGTCCTTCGGCGAGATCCGCGGGATCTCGTCGACGGCGACGTCCAGCGTCGACACCCGCTCATGCCAGGTCCGCTCGATCGGTTCGTAGGCTTCGAGAACCGCCATGTCGAATCGTTCGGCGCGGCTGCGCCAGCCCGGGACGGTCGGCGGCAGCAGCGGCCCGCGCATCTCACGGCCCCGCCGCGAGCCCCGGTGGTTGAGCCCGGTCACGAAAAAGATCGTAACGGTTGGGGATCGGGCGTCCCGCGGCTGCGCGTGTCCCCCGCCATGCGGGCGATTCTGCACGATAACCTCTCGCTGTGAATGTTCCCCGTCGCTGCTGCCGGCCTGGGTGCCCTCACTATGCGGTCGCGACGCTGACGTTCGTCTATTCCGACTCGACGGCGGTGGTGGGCCCGCTGGCCACCGTGTCCGAGCCGCACTCCTGGGACCTGTGCGTCATGCACGCCGGCCGGATCACCGCGCCCCGCGGCTGGGAGCTGGTTCGCCATGCCGGCCCGCTGCCGTCGCACCCCGAAGACGACGACCTGGTGGCGCTTGCCGACGCGGTCCGCGAGGGGCGAGACGGCCCCGCCGTCGGCGCGGCGGTCGTGTCTGGCTTCACCACGGGCTTCACCGATCCGGTCACCGGAGCCCACGGCGGCGCACTGATGGCCCCGCCGGCCCTGCGGCCCGACACGCACGGCCGCCGTCGCGGACACCTGCGGGTGCTGCCCGACCCCGCCGACTGACACCCCCGTTTTCGCCGGAACTGCATTCCGCGTGGGCTTCAGCGCGCAGTTTTGCGCGTGGAATGCAATTCCGGCGCAAGTGGCCGCGGTAGAGAGGGCGCGCGACCGCTAGGCTGGCGTCAACGGTCACCCCCTGCCACCAAGGAGCCCTATGTCCCGGCCCGCTGCGGCGGTACAGCGCGTCATCAAGGCATATGACGTGCGTGGGCTCGTGGGCGAGGAAATTGACGAGCAGTTCGTCTCCGAGGTCGGCGCGGCGTTTGCCAGGCTGGTCCGCGACAGCGCCACGCAGGTGGCCGTCGGCCACGACATGAGGGACAGTTCGCCGTCGCTGTCGGAGGCGTTCGCCGAAGGCGTGGTCTGGCCCAGGGTCTTGATGTGGTGCGCATCGGACTGGCGTCCACCGATCAGCTCTACTTTGCCTCCGGTCTGCTGGATTGTCCTGGCGCGATGTTCACCGCCAGCCACAACCCAGCTGCCTACAACGGCATCAAGCTGTGCCGCGCCGGCGCCAAGCCCGTCGGCAAGGACACCGGACTGACCACCGTCAGCGACGACGTCATCGCCGGGGTCCCCGACTACGACGGCCCCCGGGGCGCAATCTCCGACCACGACGTCCTCGGCGACTACGGCGACTTCCTCCGAACCCTCGTCGACGTGGGCGGGCAGCGCACGCTGAAGGTCGCCGTCGACGCCGGGAACGGCATGGCCGGCCACACCGCGCCTGCGGTCCTCGGCCCGATCCCGTCGATCACGCTGTTGCCGCTGTTCTTCGAACTCGACGGCACGTTCCCCAACCACGAAGCCAACCCGCTGGAGCCCGCCAACCTCGTCGACCTGCAGTCCTACGTCCTGGAGACCGGCGCCGACATCGGGCTGGCCTTCGACGGTGACGCCGACCGGTGCTTCGTCGTCGACGAGAAGGGCCAGGCGGTGTCGCCGTCGGCGGTGACCGCGCTGGTCGCCGCGCGGGAACTGCAGCGCGAAATCGGCGCGACCATCATTTACAACCTCATCACCTCGCGCGCGGTGCCCGAGCTGGTCGCCGAGCGCGGCGGTACACCGCTGCGTTCCCGGGTCGGGCATTCCTACATCAAGGGGCTGATGGCCGAGACGGGAGCGATCTTCGGCGGCGAGCACTCCGCGCACTACTACTTCCGCGACTTCTGGGGTGCCGACTCCGGGATGCTGGCCGGGCTGCACGTCCTGGCCGCGCTCGGCGAACAGGACCGCCCGCTGTCGGACCTGATGGCCGACTACCAGCGCTACGAAGCCTCCGGCGAGCTCAACTACACCGTCACCGACGCCCCGGCCATCGTGGAGGCCGTGCTACAGGCCTACGGCTCCCGCGTGCACGCGATCGACCACCTCGACGGCGTGACCGTGGACCTCGGGGACGGCAGCTGGTTCAACCTGCGCGTGTCCAACACCGAACCGTTGCTGCGGCTCAACGTCGAAGCCCGCACCCCTGAGGCGATCAAGGAGATCGTCGACGAGATCGCCGGCCATGTTTCCGCGGGCACAAAGGAATTGACGTGAACGCCAGCGGTGTATCAGCCGGGGTGGTCGACCTCGACGATGCGGAAGGCCTGCTGGACGCCGATCGAATGGGTTTGCTGCGAGCAGCGTCGATGGCGGGTGCCCAGGTGCGCGCCATCGCGTCGGCGCTCGGCGAGGGCGACCTGGACAAAATCCGGTCCGATTCGCCGCCGCGCACCGTCGTGTGGGTGGCCGGCCGCGGCAACGCAGAGACCGCGGGGTCGATGCTCGCCGCCGCGCTCGCCGGATCGGTCGGCGCCCCCATCGTCGTCGCCGCCGACGCGCCGCCATGGATCGGTGCCCTCGACGTCCTGGTGGTCGCCGGCGACGACCCCGGCGATGCACCACTGATCTCGGCCGCGGCGATGGGTGTGCGCCGCGGCGCGCGCGTCGTCGTGGTGGCCCCGTACGAGGGCCCGCTGCGGGACGCCACCGCCGGTCGTTCGGTGGCGCTGCCACCGCGGCTGCCCGTACCCGACGCCTTCACCCTGGTCCGCTACCTGGCCGCCGGGCTGGCCGTCCTGCAGGTGATCACCCCGGGCAACTTCGTCGACCTGGCGGCGCTGGCCGACGAGCTCGACGCCGAGGCGTTCCGCAACAGTGCCCGTCATGAACTTTTCACCAACCCGGCCAAGGGGCTGGCCGAAAGGATGGCGGGCCGCGACGTGGTGTTCGCCGGCGACACCGCCGCCACCCTGGCGCTGGCCCGGCACGCGTCCATGGTGATGCTGCGCGTCGGGCAGAAGACGGTGGCCGCGGCCGGATTGGACGACGCGCTGGTCGCGATCGGATCGGGCTGGGGCCGTGGTTCCGGTGCCGGCGGCGAGCTGTCGATTTTCCACGACGAGGAGTTCGACGGGCCGTCGCCGCAGCGCACCCGCACCATCGTGCTGACCACCGATGCGGAACGGCCGGCTATCGTCGCGCGACTGAAGGGTTTCGACGACGTGACCGTGGTCAATTCCAACGACGTGCCGGAGGTCGTGATGTCTGGGGAGGACCAGGATGTGCCGGGTGTGAAATCCGCGCCACGAATCGGACGTACTGAACAACAATTGGCGCTGCTGGCGGTCCGCATCGAGATGGCAGCGGTCTACCAGCGGCTCATCCGGGGTTGAGGCACAGTGCATCTGCTGAGGGGAGCGGTGCGGACCTACGCGTGGGGTTCGAGGACCGCGATCGCTGAGTTCACCGGGGGGCCCAATCCCTCTGCGCACCCCGAAGCCGAGCTGTGGTTCGGCGCTCATCCGGCGGACCCGGCGTGGTTGCAGACCGACGTCGGCGAGCAGTCCCTGCTCGAGGCGTTGCGCGCGGACCCGGAGGGCGAACTCGGGCCCGTGGTGCGCGGGCGGTTCGGTGACACGCTGCCGTTCCTAGTGAAGGTTCTCGCCGCCGACGAGCCGCTGTCGCTGCAGGCGCACCCGAGCACCGAGCAGGCAATCGAGGGATACACCCGCGAGGAACGTATGGGCATTCCCGTCTCGGCGCCCACCCGCAACTACCGCGACCGCAGTCACAAGCCCGAACTCCTGGTGGCGCTGAGTCAGTTCGAAGCGCTCGCCGGCTTCCGGCCCGCCGCGCGCACCGTCGAGGTGATGCAGGCGCTCGCCCCCGCGGTGCTCGAACCGTTCATCAACCTGGTGTCCGGGCAGTCCGACGCCGACGGCCTGCGGGCGCTGTTCACGACGTGGATCACCTGTCCCCAGCCCGATCTCGACAGAGTTGGTGCCCGCGGTCATCGACGGCGCCATCAACTACGTGCGCTCCGGTGAGCAGGATTTCGCCGCCGAAGCCAAGGCCGTGCTCGAACTCGGCGAGCGCTACCCCGGAGACGCGGGCGTCCTGGCCTCGCTGCTGTTGAACAGGGTGACGCTGGCCCCGGGGGAGGGGATCTACCTGCCCGCCGGCAATCTGCACGCCTACCTGCAAGGGGTCGGTGTCGAGGTGATGGCCAACTCCGACAACGTGTTACGGGGAGGTCTCACACCCAAGCACATCGACGTTCCCGAACTGCTGCGGGTGCTCGACTTCCGCCCGGCCAACGACGTCGTCGTCCGGCCCGAATCCGTCAGGGACGGAGCCGAACTCGTCTACGACACGCCCACACCGGAGTTCGCGGTGTCGGTGCTCAACGTCGAGGGCGAGAATCTCGGCCACGAAATCGACGCGCCCACCCGACACGACGGCCCGCAGATCCTGTTGTGCACCGAGGGCGCGGCGACGGTACATGCCAAGGAGAGTGCGGTGGTGCTCGAGCGCGGAGCGGCAGCGTGGATCGCCGCCGACGACGGCCCGATCCGGCTCGACGCTACCGAGCCGACCCGGATGTTTCGCGTGACCGTGGGGATTTAGCCCGCTTCTCGGCCAGCCACAACCGCATGTTGTGCCGCACCGTCCGGCCCACGAGCTTGGCCGGCGGCACCATCCAGAGCGTGTCCAACAAGCTGAATCTTCGCAGAAACCATTCCGCCAGAACGGGATCGGTCTCCGCCGCCCCGAGGAACTGATCGAACAACGAGCCGACAGGCCGATACCACCGCGGCATCGGGCCGGTGGCGCCGTGCAGGGTCAGGTCGCCGATCGCGTTCATCGTCCACACCGGGTAGGTTGTCTTCGCGGTGGCCCGGTTCAGCGTGTGCGCCAAATCCTTGGTGGGCGTCTGCAGCGCCCGCCGCAGATGACCGGCCTGCAGCGACGTCATCGTCATGCCTTGGCCGTAGGTCGGATTGAAGCTCACCACCGCGTCACCGAACGGCAGGATCCCCGGTGGGAAGCGATCCAATTCGTCGTAGCGGCGCCACCTGCTGGCGGGGTACTTGTGCAACGCGATGGGGCCGAGTGGTTCACCGCGGCGCAGTGCGTTGCTGACGTGGTGGGGCAGGATCTCGTCGGCGAGCGCGCACATCTCGTCGAAATCGGCTGGCGGCGCCACCTTTCCGGTGCCGAAGGTGGTCACCCCCCAGTAGCCGTCCTCGTAGAGGAGCATCCCCAGCCCGACCGGGTGCTCCCGCGACGCGCCAGCGACCACGACCTTCTCGTTGATCAGTCCGTCAGGGATGTGCACCTGGTGGGTGGCGTAACTGATGCCGACATCGACAGTATCCTCCCGTGGACGCTCGAATCCCCACTGCGCCAACCACACTGGAAGCCGGGTGCCGCGACCGGTGGCGTCGACGACGAGGTCGGAATCGACCGTCGCGCCGTCGCCGGTCCTGACCCCGGTCACCCGGTGCCCGTCGAACACGGGCTCGGCGACGGCCTCGTGCAGCACCGTCACGTTGTCGATCCCTAGGACCCTGCGGCGGATCTGCCACTCCAGATGCGGGCGGCTGGGCACGTAGGCGGTGAAATGGTCCTGGAGCCGGTGCTGGGTGCCCAAGGTATGGCCGGCGGCGCCGAAATGAATGCAATCGGGCCGGTTCTCCAGAATCGGCACGCCCGCGGCCACCATGTCGTCGAGCAGGCCGGGGAACAGCGACTCGAACTCCTGCGCGCCGCGCGCCATCAGAAGGTGTACGTGGCGACCCTGCGGAACCGCGGCGCGGTTCACCGGTTCGGCAGGCAGATCGTCGCGCTCGTACACCGTCACCCGGTCGAAGAAGTCCGACAGCACCCGCGCGGCGCACAGCCCACCGAGGCTGGCGCCGATGACGATCGCGTGTTTCCCAGTCTGCGTTGATTGGCCCATCGGGCACCTACGGTAGCCGGTACATTCCGCTGAAACCATGACGAAAAGAGGACGACCGATGGCCCAGCATCCGATCCCGCAGACGGCCAGCAGGTGGCGGACGAAATCGGTGGAGCAGTCGATCGCCGACACCGACGAGCCCGAAACCAGGTTGCGCAAGGACCTGACCTGGTGGGATCTGACCGTCTTCGGGGTCTCGGTGGTCATCGGCGCCGGCATCTTCACGATCACCGCGTCTACCGCGGGCAACATCACCGGCCCCGCGATATCGCTGTCCTTCATCTTCGCGGCGATCGCCTGCGGGCTGGCCGCGCTGTGCTACGCGGAGTTCGCCTCGACGGTGCCCGTCGCGGGCAGTGCGTACACGTTCTCCTACGCGACGTTCGGGGAGTTCGTCGCGTGGATCATCGGCTGGGACCTGATCCTGGAGTTCGCGGTAGCGGCGGCCGTCGTCGCCAAAGGCTGGTCGAGCTACCTCGGCACCGTGTTCGGATTCGGCGGCGGTATCGCCGATCTGTTCGGCCACCAAGTGGATTGGGGCGCACTGCTGATCATCACGTTCGTCACCGCGATCCTGGCGTGGGGCACCAAGCTGTCGGCAGGGGTCAGCCTGGTCATCACCGCCGTCAAGGTGGCGGTGGTGCTGCTGGTGGTCGTGGTCGGCGCGTTCTACATCAAGCCCGACAACTTCTCGCCGTTCATCCCGCCCGCCGAGACCGCAGGCGAAGGAGGCTCGGGGGCCGAGCAGTCGCTGTTCTCGCTGCTCACCGGCGCCGAAGGCAGCAACTACGGCTGGTACGGATTGCTCGCCGGAGCGTCGATCGTGTTCTTCGCGTTCATCGGCTTCGACATCGTCGCGACCACCGCGGAGGAGACCAAGGACCCGCAGCGCGACGTCCCCCGCGGCATCCTGGCCTCGCTGGCCATCGTCACCGTTCTGTATGTGGCCGTCGCCGTCGTGCTGTCGGGAATGGTCAACTACACCGAGCTCCGCGACGCCGAATCGGCCAACCTCGCGACGGCGTTCGCGCTCAACGGGGTCGACTGGGCGGCGAAGGTGATCTCGATCGGCGCGCTGGCCGGGTTGACCACCGTCGTCATCGTGCTGGTCCTCGGGCAGACCCGGGTGTTGTTCGCGATGTCGCGGGACGGGCTGCTGCCGCGACAGCTGGCCAAGACCGGCGAGCACGGCACACCGATACGGATCACCCTGCTGACCGGCGCGGTCGTGGCGGTGACGGCGACGGTGTTCCCGATCGACAAGCTCGAGGAGATGGTGAACATCGGCACGCTCTTCGCCTTCGTGCTGGTGTCGGCCGGGGTACTGGTGCTGCGGCGCACCCGGCCCGACCTGAAGCGTGGCTTCCGCACGCCGTGGGTGCCGGTGCTGCCGATTCTGGCGATCATCGCGTGCCTGTGGCTGATGCTGAACCTCACCGGGCTGACGTGGATCCGGTTCGGCATCTGGATGGCCATCGGCGTGGTCGTCTACTTCGCTTACGGACGGCGGCACTCCCTGGTCGGGAATCCGGCGCGCTAACGCACCGGCGCGCGCGTTTTGCGCGCCCGATTCGCGGCGTAGGGAACCGCGAGGACCGCTGCTGCGTCTGTTAGACATGCTCAGCGACTTTCTGCGAAGCCACGACGGTGTGATCACGCTCGAGCAGGCCCGCGAGGCCGGGCTCAGCGAGCGGGCCGTGCAGCGGCGGGTGCAGTCGGGCCGGTGGCGGCGCTGCGCCCGTGGCGTCTACTTCGTCGACGACCGACCGTTCTCCGACGCGGCCCGCATCCGGGCGGCGGTGTGGGGATACGGTTCCCTCGCCGCCGCGAGCGGATTGACCGCGGCGTGGTGGCACGGCCTCACGCGGTTCGCTCCTGACCTGCCGGAAGTCACGGTGCCGCGGGACAGCCACGGTCGTCGTCACAGCGGCACGCGCGTCAGGCGGCGGGATCTGGACCCGGCGGACGTCGTCGAGCTGGCGGGCATGCGCGTGACGTGTCTACCACTGACCGTCGTCGAGGCCGCCGCGCAGCGCGGTGGCGGCGCGAAGCTGATGGACAACGCCCTGCAACGTCACGTCGACCTCAACAGCCTGTGGCGAACGCACCTGCGCAACAAGGGCCGCACGGGGGCGCCGCGTTCTCGCCGACTGCTTCAGGCGGCCGCCGGCGGGGCGCGCTCGGAAGCGGAACGCCTGCTGCACAAAATCCTGCGGGAGGCGGGCATCACGGGCTGGAAGGCCGACTACCGCATTGGCGGCTACCGCGTTGACGTCGGCTTTCCTCGGGCGAAAGTCGCCATCGAGGTAGACGGATTCGCATTCCACAGCGGTGTCGAGGAATTTCAGATCGACCGCCTTCGCCAGAACGACATCGTCCTTCTGAAGTGGCAGGTCCTGCGCTTCACCTGGCTGGATCTCACGGAGTATCCGCAGCGGGTCATCGCGATGGTTCGGGCCGCGATCTCGGCGCGCTAAGCACCCGTCGCGGTCGTTTTGCGCGCCCGATTCGCAAAGAGGTGATGTACAAAGTAGCTATGTATGTATAGACAGATGACAAAGTGCCATATAAAGTCAAGCTAATCGCACTCACATCGAGGAGGCATTGCGGTGACCATGGAAACTTCGGCAACAGCCGAGATCGACGTCCAGCAGTGGCGGGACAAGAAGCGCTACCTGTGGTTGATGGGCCTGATCGTGCCGACGGCGTTGTTCGTCGTGATGCCCTTGGTGTGGGCGTTCAACCAATGGGGCTGGCACGCCGCCGCGCAGGTGCCGTTCTGGATCGGACCGATCCTGCTCTACGTGGTACTGCCCGCTCTGGACCTGCGCTACGGCCCGGATGGCCAGAATGCGCCCGACGCGGTGATGGAGCGGCTGGGGAACGACAAGTACTACCGCTACTGCACCTACATCTTCATCCCGTTCCAGTACGCCAGCGTGATCTTCGGTGCCTACCTGTTCACGGCGTCCGACCTGGGCTGGCTGGGATTCGACGGCGGCCTGGGCTGGCCGGCGAAGATCGGCCTGGCGCTGTCGGTGGGTGTGCTCGGCGGCGTCGGCATCAACACCGCCCATGAGATGGGCCACAAGAAGGAAACCCTGGAACGCTGGCTGGCCAAGATCACCCTGGCGCAGACCGGCTACGGGCACTTCTACATCGAGCACAACCGCGGCCACCACGTGCGCGTCGCCACTCCCGAGGACCCGGCGTCGGCACGCTTCGGCGAGACGTTCTGGGAGTTTCTGCCGCGCAGCGTGTGGGGCAGCCTGACGTCGTCGTGGGAACTGGAAGCCAAGCGTCTGGAGCGGGCCGGCAAGCGCACCTGGCACTGGTCCAACGATGTGCTCAACGCGTGGGCGATGTCGATCGTGTTCTACGGCATCCTGATCGCGGTGTTCGGGCTCGCGCTCATTCCGTACGTCGTGATCTCCGCCGTGTTCGGTTTCACGCTGCTGGAGACCGTGAACTATCTCGAACACTACGGCCTGCTGCGGCAGAAGACGTCCAGCGGACGCTACGAGCGCTGCGCGCCCGAACACAGCTGGAACTCCGACCATTTGGTGACCAACCTGTTCCTCTACCACCTGCAGCGGCACAGCGACCACCACGCCAACCCGACGCGCCGCTACCAGACGCTGCGCAGCATGGCGGGCGCCCCGAACCTGCCCAGCGGGTATGCGTCGATGATTTCGCTGACGTACATCCCGCCGCTGTGGCGAAAGATGATGGACCACAGGGTGATCGAGCACTACAACGGCGACCTCACGCGGGTGAACATCCACCCGCGGGTGCGCGACAAGGTGCTCGCGAAGTACGGCGACGAGGTGTCCCAGTGAGCAGCTACCGCTGCCCCGGCTGTGACTACGTCTACGACGAAGCCAAAGGTGCACCGCGCGAAGGCTTTCCGGCGGGTACGGCATGGAATGACATCCCCGAGGACTGGTGCTGCCCCGATTGTGCGGTCCGCGAGAAGGTCGACTTTGACGAGATTGGAGCGAGGGCGTGACCGAGCCGTACAAACTGTTCGTCTGCGTGCAGTGCGGCTTCGAGTACGACGAAGCCAAGGGGTGGCCCGAGGACGGCATCGCGCCCGGAACCCGGTGGGATGACATCCCCGACGACTGGAGCTGCCCCGACTGTGGGGCGGCGAAGTCGGACTTCGAGATGGTCGAGGTCGCCCAGTCGTGACCTCAGCATGGGCGAGCACGGCGACCAGAACCGATAGTGTCGCGCGTGTGAGCCGCCCGAGGGACAAGCGCATCCCCTACGCCGAGGCGTCGAGGGTGCTGCTGCGGGACTCCATCCTCGACGGGATGCGCGAACTGCTGCTCATCCGCGACTGGTCCTCGATCACGCTGTCCGACGTCGCCAAGGCCGCAGGCATCAGCCGTCAGACGATATACAACGAGTTCGGCTCCCGGCACGGCCTGGCCCAGGGGTACGCCCTGCGGCTGGCCGACCGGCTCGTCGACCAGATCGACGGCGCCATCAACGACAACGTCGGCGACGTCTACGCCGCGTTCCTGCAGGGCTTCCGAGACTTCTTCACCGAGTCGGCGGCGGACCCGTTGGTCATCTCGCTGCTGACCGGCACCTCGAAGCCCGATCTGCTGCAGATCATCACCACCGACAGTGCGCCGATCATCAGCCGGTGCTCGGCGCGGCTGACCGAATCGTTCATGAACAGCTGGGTGCGGGCCAGCGAGGAAGACGCCGGAGTGCTGGCCAGGGCCATCGTCCGGCTGGCGATGAGCTACGTGTCGATGCCCCCCGAAGCCGACCACGATGTGGCCCGGGACTTGGCCCGTTTGATGACGCCGTTCGCTGAACGCTACGGTGTGATAGATACCCCGTAGCCGGCAGAGCGCCGAAGCGCCTGTCCCGCGAGCCCGCAGGCTATGGGTATCTGCATAGGTGTCTGATGCGGTGTCGCCGCGCGCACATCTGTGCGCCACAGGCAAACTGTCGAACATTAAAGGGGCTCTACATGACTGCACCGACTCTGACCGCCGATGTCCGCAACGGCATCGACTACAAGGTCGCCGACCTGGAACTGGCCGAATTCGGCCGTAAGGAGATCCGGCTGGCCGAGCACGAGATGCCGGGGCTGATGGCGCTACGCCGCGAATACTCCGAGGTCCTGCCGCTCAAGGGCGCCCGGATCTCGGGTTCGCTGCACATGACCATCCAGACCGCGGTGCTCATCGAGACGCTGGTGGCGCTGGGCGCCGAGGTGCGCTGGGCGTCGTGCAACATCTTCTCCACCCAGGACCACGCCGCCGCCGCCGTCGTCGTCGGCCCCAACGGGACCGTCGACGCACCCAAGGGCACCCCGGTCTTCGCGTGGAAGGGCGAGAGCCTCGAGGAGTACTGGTGGGCGGCCGAGCAGATGCTCACCTGGCCGGCCAGGCCTGATGGAACAGAGGCGCCGGCCAACATGATCCTCGACGACGGTGGTGACGCCACCATGCTGGTGCTGCGCGGCGCGCAGTTCGAGAAGGCCGGCGTCGTTCCTCCCGGTGAGGACGACGACTCCGCCGAATACAAGGTGTTCCTGGCACTGATCCGCAAGGGATTTGAAAGCGACAAGGCCGACGCCAAATCGAAGTGGACCAAGATCGCCGAGGCGGTCAAGGGCGTCACCGAGGAGACCACCACCGGCGTGCTGCGGCTCTATCAGTTCGCCGCCGCCGGTGAGCTGTCGTTCCCGGCCATCAACGTCAACGACTCGGTCACCAAGTCCAAGTTCGACAACAAGTACGGCACCCGGCACTCGCTGATCGACGGCATCAACCGCGGCACCGACGTCCTGATCGGCGGCAAGGCCGCGCTGGTCTGCGGCTACGGCGACGTCGGCAAGGGCTGCGCCGAGGCGCTCAAGGCCCAGGGCGCCCGCGTCGCGGTCACCGAGATCGACCCGATCAACGCGCTGCAGGCGATGATGGACGGCTTCGAGGTCAAGACCGTCGAAGAGGCCATCGGCTGGGCGGACATCGTCATCACCGCCACCGGCAACCAGGGCATCATCACCCTCGAGCACATGAAGTCGATGAAGCACCAGGCGATCCTCGGCAACATCGGGCACTTCGACGACGAGATCGAGATGGCGCGCTTGGAGCGGGATCCCAAGATCCGCCGGATCAACATCAAGCCGCAGGTCGACGAGTTCGTCTTCGAGGACGGCCACTCGATCATCGTGCTGTCCGAGGGCCGACTGCTGAACCTGGGCAACGCGACCGGTCACCCGTCGTTCGTGATGAGCAACAGCTTCTCCAACCAGGTCATCGCACAGATCGAGCTGTGGACCAAGAACGACGAGTACGACAACGAGGTCTACCGGCTGGCCAAGCACCTCGACGAGAAGGTCGCCAAGATCCACGTCGAGGCACTCGGCGGTTCGCTGACCAGGCTGACCAAGGAGCAGGCTGAGTACATCGGCGTGGACGTCGACGGCCCGTACAAGCCGGAGCACTACCGCTACTGACGTGACAGGGTTGAATCGGGCGCGCAAACCGACCGGCACGGTCGGTTTGCGCGCCCGATTCGCCGCGTTGGGAGTGCTGCTGGCGCTGACCGGGTGTCAGCAACAGCAGCAGGAGCCGGTCGTCACCGCTTCGCCGCCCGCGCTGGTGGTTCGCCACGACGTGGCGGAACTCGTCCGGACATTCCCGGCGCTCGGCACCCCGGTGTCGGCGTCGTGGATCATGTGGGGCAACACCGGCGGTGACTCCGAGCCGTCCACGCTGCGGCTGACGTGGATCGACGCGGTCGTCGAAGTCACGCCTGCGACGATGAATGCGTTTGTGACACAACATGAATCAGAGGACACCGAGCTGCGGCCCGCGGTGCAGAAGGTGCTCGAGCCGGACCTTCCACCCGGGCCGTTCCGCACCGGCGTCGAACTGAACATGTTGTTCGGCGCCGACCGCAGGAGCAGCCGGGTGTTCCTGGACCCGCCGCGCAACACCGTCGTGGTCCAGTCGTCCAGCATGGCCGGCTGACGGCGCGGCGGACGACGGAGCGCAGACCGACACCGGCGGCGACGGCGACTTCACCAAATTTGCCGGAACAGCGTCCACCCCGCATTTTTCTAACTATCGGGCGTGCGAGTGCGTCAGGTCGAGACTTGCTCGTTCGGTGTTTCACGACGCTGCGATCCCTCTCCATTAGGCTCGCCGAGTGCTCATCGTCATCGAGGGAGTCGACGGCGCGGGGAAGCGGACGTTGACCAACCGTCTGCGCGCGGCATTCGAGGCCGGCGGTCACTCCGTGGCAACCCTGGCCTTTCCGCGGTACGGACTGTCGGTCCCGGCCGACCTGGCGGCCGAGGCCCTGCACGGCGGGCACGGCGACCTCGCCGAATCGGTATACGCGATGGCGGTGCTGTTCGCGATGGACCGCGCCGGAGCCCGGGACGAGATCGAGCACCTCACGGCGGCGTACTCCGTCGTCATCCTCGACCGCTACGTCGCCTCCAACGCCGCCTACAGCGCGGCCCGTCTGCACCAGCGGGTCGACGGTGAAGTGGTCGCGTGGGTGCGTGACCTCGAGTACGGACGGCTGCGGCTGGCCGCCCCGGACTGGCAACTGCTGCTCGATGTCCCGACCGAGTTGGCGGCGCAGCGCGCGGTGCACCGGGCCGCCGAGGAGGCCGACCGCGCTCGCGACGCCTATGAGCGCGACGACGGTCTGCAGCGTCGCACCGCCAGCGTCTACGCCGAGCTGGCCGCCGCGAACTGGGGCGGGCCGTGGGCGGTGGTGCCGCAAGATGGCAAACTCGGCGAGCTCGCGGACAGGCTGTTGCGGGCGAACCCCGATTAGGCGCGAAAGGCTTCGGCGGCAACGTAAGCTTTCACCCTGGGGAGTCGCCGTCGGCGACCGACGTGCGGGACGGGTTACGGGGGGATCAATGGCTGTTCAGACTCATGCGCGGGCCCGGCGGCTCACGCTGCTCGACGATGTCATCAGCCGCATGACGGCAGCGAGCGAGCGGTTCGACGAAGGCAGGCTGGTCGAGGCACGAGGGCTGGCGGGGTACATCCGCACGCTCTTGCATCCACGCGGCGGGTCGCCCGCGTTGATCGAACAGCTCGTGGCGCCAGACCAGCTCACCTGGGTCGATACGGCCGGCGTACCGAATCCCAGGACTCCGTCCTCGGCAGCGTGCTTGACGTTGATGATGATCCGCACCGGACCGCGGTGTCGTGGCGAATACGTGCCGAAGTTGGGCATGTACCCGCCGGCGCCCATCCGGACACGCGACGGCGGTCAAATCGAGCGTGGCTCGCGAATCCCGTTCGATCACTGGTGGACCAACCCCGTCGTGAAGGACGCCGACGGCAGCGGGTACTCACGCAAGCAACTCGTGCTCGCCCTGGCAAACCACGAGGGTGCCGCCCAGGACGACTTAGAGGTGAAAGCCGCATCCGACGCCCTGATCGACAGCCGCTCGCTCGGATGGGTCGTCTCAGGTGAGGCTGCCTCGGCTGCCAGGGCATTCGAAAGAAATCCGGTGATGGCGAGCGTGCGACAGATCGGCTACGAGGTGATCCAGTCGATCAGGCAGCAGCGCGACATCATCGAGGCATCCACCGTCGAGTGACACGTTTGGCGCGCCGGCCTGCCCCGAGGAGCCCGTAAACTCAACTCCGCCCCGTCATCTCGAGGCGCACCGCGCTCGACAATGTCCGCGACCGGGTCGTCAACGCCATCGGTGCACGCATCCAGCAGATCGGCCCGGAGTACAGCGCGCTCGACGTCCGGAAGTTCGGTCGGGTGCCGGCCCGGTGGCCCGCGGCGGCGCCGACTGCCACTCGGGAGTGGTAGACACGCAAATCTCACGGTGTGGTATCCGAGGTTTATCGCTTTCTGGTGACACCATGGACACCATGAGGCAAAGGATCCTGGTCGTCGATGACGACCCTTCGCTCGCCGAGATGCTCACCATCGTGCTGCGCGGTGAGGGTTTCGACACCGCGGTCATCGGTGACGGCACGCAGGCGCTGACGGCCGTGCGCGAATTGCGGCCCGATCTGGTGCTGTTGGATCTCATGTTGCCCGGCATGAACGGCATCGACGTGTGCCGGGTGCTGCGCGCGGACTCCGGCGTGCCCATCGTGATGCTGACCGCCAAAACCGACACGGTCGACGTGGTGCTCGGGCTGGAGTCGGGCGCCGACGACTACGTCATGAAGCCGTTCAAACCGAAGGAACTCGTCGCCCGTGTGCGCGCCCGGCTGCGCCGCAACGAAGACGAGCCCGCCGAGATGCTGTCCATCGCCGACGTCGACATCGACGTCCCCGCTCACAAGGTCACCCGGCTGGGCGAGCAGATCTCCCTGACCCCGCTGGAGTTCGACCTACTCGTGGCGCTGGCACGCAAACCCCGCCAGGTGTTTACTCGTGATGTGCTGCTCGAACAGGTGTGGGGTTACCGGCACCCCGCTGACACCCGTTTGGTGAACGTGCATGTCCAGCGTCTGCGGGCCAAGGTTGAGAAAGACCCGGAGAACCCGCAGGTGGTGCTCACCGTTCGAGGAGTGGGATACAAGGCCGGACCCCCGTGATCTTTGGCTCGAGACGGCGTATCCACCGGCGGTCGGCACCACTGATTCGCGGACTGGGTGCGCTGGGTCGAGCGATGGGAGTGGCGTGGCGGCGGTCGCTGCAGCTGCGTGTGGTCACGCTGACGCTGGGCTTGTCGCTCGCGGTCATCTTGGTGCTCGGCTTCGTCCTGACGAGCCAGATCACCGACCGCATCCTGGAAGTCAAGGTGCACGCCGCGACCGAAGAGATCGAACGCGCCCGCACCACGGTCAGCGGAATCGTCGGCGGTGAGGAAACCCGCTCGCTCGACAGCAGCCTGCAGCTGGCCCGCAATACGCTGATCGACCGCAAGGCCGACGCCGGCGCCGGCCTCGCCGGCACCTTCGACGCGGTGCTCGTCGTCCCCGGCGACGGACCGCGCGCGGCCACCGCCGCAGGCCCGATCGACCAGGTCCCCAACACGCTGCGCGACTTCGTCAACGCCGGACAGGTCAGCTACCAGTACTCCACCGTGCACACCGACGGCTTCTCCGGCCCTGCGCTGATCATCGGCAGCCCGACGTCGTCGCCCGTGACCAACCTCGAGCTCTACCTGATCTTCCCGCTGAACAACGAGCAGTCCACCATCGCGCTGGTGCAAGGCACGATGGCCACCGGCGGCGTGGTGTTGCTGGGCCTGCTCGCCGCGATCGCACTGTTGGTGGCACGCCAGATCGTGCTCCCGGTGCGGTCGGCGTCGCGCATCGCCGAACGGTTCGCCGAAGGCCACCTGACCGAGCGGATGCCGGTGCGCGGCGAGGACGACATGGCGCGCCTGGCGGTGTCGTTCAACGACATGGCCGAAAGCCTGCACCGCCAGATCACCCAGCTCGAGGAGTTCGGCAACCTGCAGCGCCGCTTCACCTCCGACGTCAGCCACGAGCTGCGCACGCCGCTGACCACCGTGCGGATGGCCGCCGACCTGATCCACGACCACGCCGACGAGCTCGACCCGGCACTGCGCCGCTCGACCGAGCTGATGGTCAACGAGCTCGACCGGTTCGAGTCGTTGCTCAACGACCTGCTCGAGATCTCCCGCCACGACGCCGGCGTCGCCGAGTTGGCGGTCGAAGCCGTCGATCTGCGCTCCATCGTGAAGGGCGCCCTGGGCAACGTCGGTCACCTCGCCGACGACTCCTCCGTCGAGCTGATCGTCGACCTGCCCGCCGACGGCGTCATCGCCGAGGTCGACCCGCGCCGGGTGGAGCGGATCCTGCGCAACCTGATCGCCAATGCCATCGACCATGCCGAGCACAAACCGGTGCGCATCCGGATGGCCGCCGACGCGGACACCGTCGCCGTGACCGTCCGCGACTACGGTGTCGGCCTGCGCCCCGGCGAGGAGAAGCTGGTGTTCAGCCGCTTCTGGCGGGCGGATCCGTCGCGGGTCCGCCGCTCCGGCGGTACCGGTCTGGGGCTGGCGATCAGCATCGAGGATGCCCGGCTGCACCAGGGCAGGCTCGAGGCGTGGGGCGAGCCCGGCAAGGGCGCCTGCTTCCGGTTGACGCTGCCGCTGGTGCGCGGTCACAAGGTGACCAGCAGCCCGCTGCCCGTCAAACCCATCGAGCCGGCGGCGGGTACGTCCAGCCGACGACCGATGCGCGAACGCGAACCGGCAGGGGAGAGCGTGTGACACGCATCTGGGCGGCGGTGTGGCTGTCGGTGGTGGTGCTCGCGTTGGCCGGCTGCGCCGGGGTGCCCCGTTCGTCGTCGCCCCAGGCGATCGGCACCGTCGACCGGCCCGCGCCACCGAGCCTGCCCAAACCCACCGCAGGAATGGACCCCGACATCCTGCTGCGTGAATTCCTCAAGGCGACAGCCGATCCCGCGAACAGGCACCTCGCCGCGCGGCAGTTCCTCACCGAGTCGGCATCCAATTCATGGGATGATGCCGGTAGCGCGCTGCTGATCGACAACGTGGTGTTCGTCGAGACCCGCACGCTCGACCGAGTTTCGGTAACCATGCGCGCCGACATCCTGGGCTCGCTGTCGGACGTCGGAGTGTTCGAGACGGGCGAGGGCGCTTTGCCCGACCCCGGCCCGATCGAACTGGTGAAGACGTCGGGCGGCTGGCGCATCGACCGGCTGCCCAACGGAGTGTTCCTCGACTGGCAGCAGTTCCAGGACACCTACAAGCGCAGCACGCTCTACTTCGCCGACCCGACGGGCAAGACCGTGGTGCCCGACCCGCGCTACGTCGCGGTGTCCGAGCCCGACCAGTTGCCCACCGAACTGGTCAGCAAGCTGATCACCGGTCCGCGGCCGGAGATGACGAAAACGGTGCGAAACCTGCTCAGCCCACCGCTAAAACTGCGTGGTCCGGTGACGCGCGCCGACGGCGGAAAGGCCGGGGTGGGACGGGGCTACGGCGGGGCGCGCATCGACCTGGAGGGCCTGTCGACCACTGATCCGCACAGCAGGCAATTGCTTGCGGCACAGCTCATCTGGACGCTTTCCCGGGCCGGCGTCAATGGGCCGTATGTGATCAGCGCCGACGGCGCCGCGCTCGATGACCGGTTCGCCAACGGCTGGGACACCGCCGACGTCGCCGCGACCGATCCGGGCGCTGTCGACGGCGCCGCGGCGGGCCTGCACGCTCTCATCGGCGGGTCGCTGGTGCGACTGGACGGTCAGCGGGCCCCGGCGGTGGCGGGGCCGTTCGGGCAGATGCCCGGGCAGACGGCGGCGTCGCTGTCGCGGACCGGGCAGGTGGTCGCCTCGATCGTCACGCTGCGACCCGGTGCACCCGACATGGCGTCGTCGCTGTGGGTGGGACAGTTGGGCGGCAACGCAGCCCAGGCGATGGACGGCCGCAGCCTGAGCAGGCCGAGCTGGTCGCTGGACGACGCGATCTGGGTCGTCGTCGACGGCATCACCGTGGTGCGCGTCATTCAGGACGCCTCCGGGCAGCCCGCCCGGATCCCCGTCGACTCCATCGCGGTGTCAACCCGTTTCCCCGGGGTTGTCGCCGAACTGCAACTCTCCCGCGACGGCACCCGCGCGGCGATGGTGATCGATGGGCAGGTGATTCTCGCCGGTGTCGAGCAGACGGCCGGCGGTGGCTACGCGCTGACCTATCCGCGCCGGTTGGGTTTCGGGCTGGGCAAATCCGTGGTGTCGCTGTCGTGGCGCACCGGCGACGACATCGTCGTCAGCCGCACCGACGCGCAGCACCCGGTGGCCTACGTCAACCTCGACGGGGTGAACTCCGACGGCCCGAGCCGCAATTTGCTGATGCCGGTGACGACGGTCGCGGCCAACCCGTCGGCCGTCTACATCGCCGACGAGCGCGGTGTACTTCAACTCTCCGGGTCGGCTGCCGAAGGCGACCCGGGGTGGGCCGAGGTCCGGCCGCTGATGGCAGCGGGTGCGCTGCCGGTGCTGCCGGGCTGACACTGAACACGTTGTCGGAACAGCCCTCCGGCAGCCAGTCCGAGTGAAAGGTCAGGTATGGGTATCGACGAGGTGCGGGTTCCCCGCAAGACGGTGATCGCCGGGGCAGGAGTCGGCTTGGCGGCCGCTGCGCTGGCCGCGTGTTCGAGCGGCAGCGAGACGAAAGAGTCCGACGCCGCGACGAGCCAGTCAGCGGCGGCGCCGGAAGCGTCTGCAGCGCCCGCAGCGCCTGCGGTCCTCACGAAGACGACAGATGTTCCCGTCGGGTCGGGCATCGTCATTGACAAGGTGGTGGTGACCCAACCGACCGCGGGGGACTTCAAGGGGTTCTCCGCGGTGTGCACCCACAGCGGCTGCCTCGTCAAGGAGGTGGTCGACGGGACCATCAACTGCCCGTGTCACGGCAGCAAGTTCAGCCTCGACGGCGCGGTGGTCAACGGGCCGGCGACGAAACCCTTGCCGGTGGAAGCCATTACGGTGCAGGGGGATTCGATCGTCCTCGGCTGACTCTGTGGGGGAGTGCGTGCTGCGCCGAGCGTGCGCTGAGGGCGGAGGTTCGGCCGTTTGACCGCCCTGGCCGCACGCTCGCTGAGATGTCGGTGGGGCGGACCACACTTCCGGCATGGTGGATCCCTTCATCGGCAGCGAGGCTTTGCGAGCGGGAACGCTGACGCGGCACACACTCCGGACGCGATTCGTGGCGGTCTATCCCGACGTCTACGTGCCGGCGGGCGCCGAGCTCACGGCGGTCGCTCGCGCCAAAGCGGCGTGGCTCTGGACTCGGCGCGAAGGGATCGTCGCCGGCCAGTCAGCAGCCGCCTGGTACGGCGCCAAGTGGGTCAGTGCGGCCCGGCCCGCCGAAGTGCTGTGGCACAACCGGCGTGCGCCGCGGGCACTCCGCGTATGGTCCGACCAGATTGCCGACGACGAGGTCGAGGTGATCCGCGGGGTGCGTGTGACAACGGCCGCGCGTACCGCGCTGGACATCGCGTCCCGCTATCTGCGGGGCGTTCCGTTCGACCCGGCCGCGCCGCTCGACGCGCTCGAGGCGGTCGCGCCGATCGACTCACTCGCGCGGGCGACGGGGCTGAAGATGGCCGATGTCCAGTCACTGGCCGACCGCTACCGAGGAAGACGTGGAATCCGTTGTGTCCGTCAGGTACTCGACCTCGTCGACGCCGGCGCGGAGTCGCCCCAGGAGACGCGGGTGCGGCTGTTGGTAATCGGCCACGGCTTTCCGCGGCCGCAAACCCAGATCCCGGTCTACGACGAGGTCGGCATGCTGGTGGCGGTGCTCGACATGGGGTGGGAAGACGTCAAGATCGCCATCGACTACGAAGGCGAACACCACAGAAGGACTCGACGCGAGTTCAACAAGGGCATCCGCCGCCACGACGCCGTCACCGAACTCGATTGGACGGACATCCGCGTGACGGTGGCGGACACCGACGGGGGCATCATCGCCCGGTTGACGCAGGCATGGGAACGGCGAGCGTGCGCTCAGGGCGGGAATCCGGCCGAAATCCCGCCGTGGGCGCACTCTGGGTGAGGGGTCGCGGGAGCAGGCGCCCGCCAACGGCCCGGCGTGTCAGACGGTCGCCTCAGACTGATGCCGTGCTCGATCTGGTCCTTCCACTGCAGTGCGGCGGCTGCGGAGCCCCCGACACCGGCTGGTGCCCGTCGTGCGCCGCAGCGTTGACCGTCAAGCCCGACGAGCCGCACCTGGTGACTCCTCGGCTGGATCCCGGCGTACCCGTGCTGTCGCTGGGCCGTTACGCGGGACCGCGACGCGCTGCCGTCGTCGCGGTCAAAGAGCACGGCCGCGCTGACCTGATCCAGCCGCTCGCGGCCGCGCTCGGAGCAGCGCTGGAGAACCTCTTGACGTGGGGAGTCCTCGACCCGCCGCTGACCCTCGTGCCCGCACCCACCCGCCGGTCGGCCGCCAGGCGCCGCGGTGGCGATCCCGTCACCCGCATCGCGCGGGCCGCCATCGAGTCGCACCACCGCCTGACCGTCCAGCCGGCTCTGCGACTGCGGGCCTTCACCCGCGACTCCGTCGGGCTCTCCAGCGCGGCCCGGCAGCGCAACATCGCCGGGCGGATCCGGCTGTCCACACCGGTGACCGGTCCCGTCGTCGTGGTCGACGATGTCGTGACAACGGGGGCCACCGCCACCGAATCCGTCCGCGTCCTGCAAACCTCCGGCGCGCACGTCGTCGCCGTGCTCGCGCTGGCAAACGCCTGAGCCGAACCCGTCCAATTGCCCGCAGATCAATCGCGTATGAAGAGTTGAAAACAGGTCTGCCAAATTAGTGGCACGACGGGGTGAACACGGACTACCGTCGGCACAAACCATCCGTGAACAACTCACGGCGGCGCTCAGACTACGAGACGCCAGCGGTAGGAGGTGAGTACTCGACACCTTGCACCGGCGAGTGCCGCAACCAGGTATGCCCCGTCGGCGCAATTTCTTTGCTGGCCCGGCACGCGCATCCGTGCCAATGCACAAAAGGAATCGAGTTGCCAAGTATGTCAAGTTATTCCGAGGAATCAGACAGCTCAATGGCGATGGACGGCCAGACGTCCGAAACCACCCCCCACGCCGAGGTGGTGGTCACGGGTCGCAACGTCGAAGTTCCCGACCACTTCCGGAACTACGTCGCCGAGAAGCTGGCCCGCCTGGAACGGTTCGACCGCACCATCTACCTCTTCGACGTCGAGCTCTACCACGAAAAGAATCGGCGCCAGCGTAAGAACTGTCAGCATGTGGAGATCACCGCTAAGGGGCGCGGGCCCATCGTGCGGGGCGAGGCCTGCGCCGACAGCTTCTACGCTGCCCTGGAGTCCGCCGTCGGCAAACTCGAGAGGCGGCTGCGCAAGAGCAAGGACCGCCGCAAGATCCACTACGGCGACAAGACGCCCGTGTCACTGCACGAAGCCACTTCGCTGGACCATCTGGCGGCCGCCTTTGCACCCTCCGAGGAGCCCGTCGAGAACGACGGCGTTGTTGTCGACGACCACGAGCCCGGGCGCATCGTGCGCACCAAGGAGCATCCGGCCACGCCGATGACCGTCGACGACGCGCTCTACGAGATGGAGCTCGTCGGCCACGACTTCTTCCTGTTCCACGACAAGGAATGCGACCGGCCCTGCGTGGTCTACCGGCGGCACGCCTACGACTACGGCCTGATCAAGCTCGCCTAGCGCCTGACTGGCCAGAATCCCCCGTAACCTCGCTTCCGGGGGATTCTTCTTCGCGGCCAACCAGCCGACGCGCCAACCTGCGATTTCGGCGCGTCGCCGCACGATGGTGCTCGTCTTCGCGATGTCTTCATCCGACATCATCCGACGCTTAACGGGGCGATCAGCGTGCTCTCGTAGTTGCTCTGTCTCGGTGAAGTCATCCTGCATCCCCACGAACGACGATGCCCACCGTCCCGGGATGGTCAGCGAACCTTGAGAACGCGGGTCAGGTCGTCCGCGAACCGACCGAACAGGCTGGCGAAGGATTCGCGATCCTCCTCCGGCCAGTCCCCGAGCGCATCGGAGATGCAGGCGACGGCCGCGGCGTCCATCCGCTGACAGGTCCGGCGGCCCCTCGCGGTCACCGAGAGCAGCGCGGCCCGGCGGTCGGCGGGATCAGAACTGCGCTCGATGAGGCCTCGCTGCTCGAGTCGACGCACCTGCGGGGTGATGGTCGACTTGTCGACGCCTTGCCAGACGGCGAGGTCGGTGACCCGCACCGGACCCCTGGCCAAGACGGTCCGAACCAGGTGCTCGTCGACGGGGGACAGCTCGGCGCCCGCTTCGCCGAGCAATACCGTCCGGGACTCCGCGCGGCCCAACAGCCAGACGATCCCGGCCATCGCGGCCTGCAGTTGACGGCTCGACACTTCGCGGCTGGACACTGTGATCACTCCCACTCCCATTTGGTTTGGCTATACCAACTAGCCGCATTATAGTTTGATGGTACCAACCAACTACATGATGGGAGTGAAAATGACACACGCAGTCAATGCGGGCGCACTGGAGACAGTGGTGCTTCGCGAATGCGAGAGTTACGCCGAGGCGCAGCGGCTGGTGGACGGTTTGTCCGACAAGGGCTTTCCGGTACAACACGTGCGCATTGTCGGCAAGGGATTGCACAGCGTCGAGCAGGTGACCGGTCGCATGACCAAGGGTCGCGCCACACTGTACGGAACCGGGGCGGGCGCCTGGTTCGGGCTGTTCGTGGGATTGCTTTTGGCCCTCTTCGCGAGCGGTTCGGGCGTGCTGGTCGCGGTGCTGGGCAGCATGCTCATCGGCGCGTTCTGGGGAGCCCTGTTCGGCTTCGCCGCGCACTGGGCGACGGGTGGCAACCGCGATTTCAGCAGCGTGGGACGACTGGTCGCCACCCGCTACGTCGTTGAGGTCGACGCCGGCCAGCTGGATGAGGCCAAGAAAATTGCCGACCGTCTCTGACCGCCCCGCCGAGCGTGGCCCGCACCATCGGGCCACGCTTTCGGCGCACCGGGCGGGCGTAGGCGACCACGCGGTGGCCCTGCTCCGAGAGCGGGTCTACGGCGCCGTCGGCTGCCTGGCCTGGTCGCGACGGGAGGGCTGTGGGCGGCCAGCATGCTCGCCGACTGGGTGGCGCACCTGGGAGTTCACAGGTCGGTACCGCGCGGGCGGGGGGCGCTGCGGATGCTGCAGTCCTCGGGTCAGATCGTCGCGGCCGCGGTGTTGCCGTTGTTGACGTTGGTCGCCGCCGGCGCGGGGGTGCTGAGCACATACACCGCGATGTGGGCCGCGATGTGGATTCTCGTCGTCGAACTCGGCGTCATTGCGCTTCTGGCTGTGCGGCGCGCGCACCTGCGGCTCTGGCAGAAACTGCTCACGATCGCGGCCCTGGCGGGTGTCGGGGTGCTGGTCGTGGGAGTCAAGATCCTCACGCATTGAGCAGCCGCGCCGCAGCCTCAAACCCTTTGTTGGGCTTGCTGTTCGGCGATCCTACGGCGCAGTGCCGGCTTGTCGATCTTGCCGACGGGATTCTTCGGAAGCTCGGGTACTTCCCAAATCGTCGCCGGCAGCTTGTATTTCGCCAGGCTCGCCGCCAGATGCAAGCGCAGCTCTTCGACGTTGCAGTCGGTCGCGGCGCCAAAGGCCACGAAGGCGACCGGGACCTCGCCGTACACCGGATCGGGACGCCCCACCACTGCGGCCTCGTGCACAGCTGGGCAGCGGTAGAGCGCGGACTCGATCTCCTTGGGGTAGATGTTCTCGCCACCCCGGATGATCATGTCCTTGACGCGGTCGACCAGCGTCAGATAGCCGTCCTCGTCGAGGAATCCGATGTCGCCGGTGTGCAGCCAGCCATTCACGATCGTCTTCGCGGTCTCTTCCGGCCGGTTGAGGTACCCGCGCATCACCGTGGGGCCGCCGACGACGACCTCACCCCGGTGGCCAGGCGGCAACACATTGCCCTCTGGGTCCATCACGGCCACCGTCAGGCCCGGCAGCGCCGGACCGACCGTCCCGGGTTTGCGAACGCCGTTGACGGGGTTGCACGCGCTGGCGCAGGTGGCTTCGGACAGGCCGTAGCCCTCCACGATGGGGACACCGAAGCGCCCCTCGAACTTCTGAATCAACTCGACCGGTATCGGCGCCGCGCCGCACACTCCGAACCGCAGGGAACTGGTATCGGGCATCACGTCATCGGGCAGCGCGGCCAGCATCGCATAGATCGCCGGGACGGCCGAAAAGTAAGTCGGCCGAACGCGTTCCACGATGTCGAAGAAGGTCTGCGGCCGGAATCGCCCGGCGACGGTGGCCTGTCCGCCTGCCAACAGCGGGGACAATACTCCAACCACGATGCCGTTGACGTGAAACAGCGGCAGTATCAGCAGGCTGTGCGCGTCAGGGCCGAACCCCATCGCAGAGACCATCGCCTCCGCCATGCTCGAGATGTTGGCATGGGTCAGCTCGACACCCTTGGGCTGCCCGGTGGTGCCGCTGGTGTAGATCAGCAGGGCGAGGTCGTCGTCGTCGGAGGGCTCAGCGGCCGAGCCGGCTGTCGCGCCCGGTGACACCAAGTCGTCGGGTTCGACCACGACGACCCCGGCCGCCGTGTCGAGACTGACCATCACGCCGGCACCCGAGTCCGCCAGCTGGTAGCCGACCTCGGTCTCGGTGAGGCCGGGGTTGATCGGGGTGGCGGCGGCGCCCAAGCGCCAGGCCGCGAACAGCGCGATGACGAGCTCGATCCGGTTCGGCAGCTTGATGGCCACCACGTCGCCGGGCCGCACCCCCGCCTCCCACAGCCGGCCTGCGGCGTTCTGGACACGGTTCAAGAATTCGGCGTTGCTCAACTGCCCGTTGTCTTCGTCGGCCACCGCAGGCGCGTCCGGGTCACTTTCGGCGCGCGCGTCGGGTAGCCGTGCAAATTGAATCATCGGTGAGCTCCTGATCGCGGCCTTTGGGTCGGTGACGGTCGACGCTAGGCGCGCGACACCGGCCCGGGCAGCGCCGCAGACGACGAAGTTGCGGTCGGGAATTGTCGCGCGATGACAACCGATACCCGCGAATCGCCTACGAACCGCACCGGCGGGGATCTAGCGTTGTCGTGTGCCGAGGCTGCAGGGCAGGCCTGAAGTCGACGTCGACGACTGTGTTCGTCAGATCGCCATGGGCCTGCACCCTCGGTTGGCGGAGCTGACCGCAGACCTTCTTCGCCGTCTCGAGGTGGAGCTGCCTGCCCTCGGCCCCGAAACGCGCACCGGCGACATGTTCGAGGCGGGCATCGCGGGCAACCTGGAAACCCTGCTGCACGCGCTGCGCTACGGCATCGATATCGACCAGGTTCAGGCGCCGACGGCAGCCATGGAGCACGCCCGCCGGCTCGCGCAAAAGGGTGTGCCGGTGCATACGCTCGTGCGTGCCTACCGGATCGGCCAGCGGCGGATGAACGAGCTCGTGTTCGCCGAAGTGCTGGCCGCCGATATGGAGCCTCTCGTTCGCATCAGCGTGCTGGAGAGAATTTCCACCACGCTGTTCGACTACATCGACTGGATCTCGCAGCAGGTCGTCGAGACGTATGAAGTGGAGCGGGAACGGTGGCTGGAGAATCAGAACAGCCTGCGTGCGCTGCGCGTGCGCGAGATCCTCGCCGACCGGGCACCCGTCGACGTCGACGCGGCGACCTCGACGATTCGTTATCCCCTGAGGTGGCACCACTTGGCGTTGGTGATCTGGCGTCCGTGGTCGTCCATCGACGACAACGTGCTGCTGCCGTTGCAGCGGTTCCTGCGCGAGGTGGCAGAGATCGCCGAGGCGGACGCGACCCCGCTGTTCGTGGCGGCCGACCAGACGACCGCATGGGGTTGGCTGCCGTTTCGGGCCGCCGCACCCGACGCCGTGGAGCGGGTCCGCCAGATTGCCGCCACGCGCGCCGACTCACCCAACGTGGCGATCGGCACGGTGGCAGCCGGCCTCGACGGCTTCCGTAAGTCGCATCGGCTGGCGGCGGCGGCCCACGCCGTTGCGGTCGCCCGGGGACCGCACCAGCGAACCGCGATCGCAGCAGGCGACCCGGGGGTCGCCGCGGCCGCGTTGCTGGGCAGTGAGCTGACCCAAGCCAAGTACTGGGTGGCCGAGGTGCTGGGCCAGCTGGCCGCCAACACCGACACCGATGACCGGCTTCGTGAGACGTTGTACGCCTACCTGACGGCGGGCGGCAGCCGCAAGCTCGCCGGGGAGAAACTCAACCTGCATCCCAACACGGTCAAGTACCGGATCGATCGGGCTGTCGCCCGTCGTGGCCGTGAGATCGGCGCCGACCGGCTCGACGTCGAGCTGGCACTGCTGCTCTGCCACTGGTACGGCGAGGCCGTCCTCGGCCCGCCCATCTAGCGCGGCGCGACAACGTACTCACCGGTCATGGTCTCGGCGAGACGATGCCCGGCAATGGCTGCGCGCCTACGTTCATGCCCAAGACAAACGGCGTATCCGATGTTGACGCCGGTACAGGAAGGAAGGACGTGACCATGGCGGGGTTTGGCGACCGGTCGTTTGACCTGTTCCAGCTGCCCGAAGAGCACGAGCAGCTGCGTGCAGTCCTGCGGGATCTGTGCGAGACCGAGATCGCGCCATACGCCGCCGATGTCGACGAGCAGGCCCGGTTTCCCGAGGAGGCTCTCAAAGTCCTCAACGACACCGGGTTCTCGGCGGTGCACATCCCCGAGGAGTACGGCGGCCAGGGCGCGGACGCGGTCGCGACGTGCATCGTCATCGAGGAGGTGGCGCGGGTGTGCGCGTCGTCCTCGCTGATCCCCGGCGTCAACAAACTCGGCACCATCGGGCTGATCTGCTGCGCGGCTCCGACGACCTGAAAAAGCAGGTGCTGCCGTCGTTGGCCGCCGGCGACGCGATGGCGTCCTATGCGCTGTCGGAGCGCGAAGCCGGCAGCGATCCGGCGGCGATGCGCACCCGGGCCCGTCGCGACGGCGACGACTGGGTGCTCAACGGCGCCAAGTGCTGGATCACCAACGGCGGCAAGTCGACGTGGTACACCGTGATGGCGGTGACCGACCCGGACAAGGGCGCCAACGGCATCTCGGCGTTCGTGGTGCACAAGGACGACCCCGGTTTCAGCGGTCGGCGCCAAGGAGCGCAAGCTGGGCATCAAGGGATCGCCCACCACCGAGCTGTATTTCGAGGACTGCCGAATCCCGGGCGACCGCATCATCGGCGAGCCGGGGACCGGGCTCAAGACCGCGCTGGCGAGCCTGGACCACACCCGGCCGACGATCGGTGCGCAGGCCGTCGGCATCGCGCAGGGCGCGCTGGACGCGGCGATCGCATACACCAAGGAGCGCAGGCAGTTTCGCAGACCGGTCAGCGATTTCCAGGGCGTGCAGTTCATGCTCGCCGACATGGCGATGAAGATCGAGGCGGCGCGGCTGATGATCTATACCGCCGCCGCCCGCGCCGAACGTGGCGAGGCCGGTCTTGAGCTTCATCTCCTCGGCCGCGAAGTGTTTCGCCTCCGACGTCGCGATGGAGGTCACCACCAACGCAGTTCAGCTGTTCGGCGGCGCCGGCTACACCCAGGACTTTCCGGTGGAGCGCATGATGCGTGACGCCAAGATCACCCAGATCTATGAGGGCACGAATCAGATTCAGCGCGTCGTGATGGCACGCGCGCTGCTCGCCTGAGGGCCTGTCCTCAAACGTCCGGCAGCGCCGCCGGACGACCTCGAGTTGACACCGGCCCGGAAAGATCCGGGCCACGGCGCAGGAGAAGCACCGATGAAAAACCAATGTCCCGAAGAGATGGCGCCTCCCGCCGATCTGCTATTCACGACGTCGGCCACCGGCATCGCCCATCGACTGCTGCCCGACAGGTCGTGGGGCAGCTTCGCGGCGAATCTGGCCCGCAGGCCGGGTCGTGTCGCCGACCGGTTCGGGCACGCTGGGACGCGAGGCCGCTTCGATCGCGGCCGGCGACTCCGACCGTGCTCCCAGCAAGGGGGACAAGCGGTTCAGTGATCCGGCCTGGCAGAACAATCCGCTGCTGAAGCGGTCGATGCAGGCATACCTGGCAGCGTGACGAGACCGTCGACAAGCTCCTGTGCGACGCCGACCTCGACTGGCGCGACGCCGAACGGGTGCGGTTCGTCCGCGATGTCGTGATGGAGGGCCTCGCGCCGAGCAACAACCCGGTGATCAGCCCGCTGGGTTGGAAGGCGATCGTCGACACCGGCGGTCTGAGCGTCGTTCGAGGGGTACGGCGCTTCCTCAGCGACGTCTCCGCGCCGCCGCGGATTCCGTCGATGGTCGAGCCTGACGCGTTCGAGGTCGGCGAGATCCTTGGCGTGTCACCCCGGGTGCCGTGGTCTACCGCACCGAGGTGTTCGAGCTGATCCAGTACCGGCCGCAAACCACCGAGGTGTTCACCGAGCCCCTGCTGATGGTGCCGCCGGTGATCAACAAGTTCTACATCCTCGACATCTCCCCAGGGCGGAGCATGATCGAATACCTCGTCGCAGCAGGGCTATCAGGTGTTCGCGATCTCGTGGCGGAATCCCGATGCAGCGCAGCGCGACTGGGGCTGTGACACCTACGGGGCGGCCATCCTCGACGCGATGGATGCGGTCGAGAGGATCGCGCACTGCGGGCGGGTCCATGTGCAGGCGTCGTGCTCGGGTGGGATCCTCGCCTCGATGACCGCCGCGCACCTCAGTGCTGTCGGCGACGTCGACCGCTTGGCCAGCCTGACCCTGATGGTCACGGTGCTGGATCAAGCCAAGGCCGGCCTCGCCTCCGCCATCGACGAAACCAGCGCCAACATCGCGACCGCACTGTCGAAACGCAAAGGCTACCTCGACGGCCGTTCGCTGGCGGAGGTGTTCGCGTGGCTGCGACCGACCGATCTGGTGTGGCGCTACTGGGTCAACAACTACATTCAGGGCCGGCCACCGACGCCTTTCGACGTGTTGTACTGGAACGCCGACACCACCCGCATGCCCGCCACGCTGCACCGCGACATGGTCATGATGGGGTTGCACAACGCGTTGACCGAACCCGGCGGCACCACGATGCTCGATACCCCGGTGGATCTGGGCACGGTCACCACCGACACCTACGTCGTCGCGGGGATAGCGGACCACATCTCGCCGTGGCAGGCGTGCTATCGCAGCGCCCGCCTGCTGGGAAGCACGGATCTGCGGTTCGTGCTGTCGACGAGCGGGCACATCGCCGCACTGGTCAATCCGCCGGGCAACCCCAAGGCGTCCTACCGGGTCGGCACGGCCGACCAGCTCGATGCCGACGGCTGGCTGGCGGCGGCGCCACAGCACGCCGACTCGTGGTGGCCCGATTACTCCGCGTGGCTCGCCGAGCGCAGCGACGGGAAGCGGCGGGCGAGAAAAGCGCTCGGCAGCAAGCAGTTTCCGCCGATGGAGCCGGCTCCGGGGACCTATGTCCACCAACGTTGAGGGCCGGACTGCCGAAGAGCCGGTGCTGTCCGCGCTGATCGCTGCGCTAGCCGGACTACCCGTCGGGCTGATGACCGCGACAATCGAGTACGGTCTCGCCGCGGTGGCATGTGTCGCGTCCACAGGCGCACAGGTGATAGCCGTGTGCAGGTCGCGGGGGCCGGCGGTGGCCCCCGAAGCCGGCGGTGACGATGCCGACGTCATCGTGCTGCGCGGCGATGGCACCCCCGGACGACGGACATGATCGACGAACGCCTGATATGGGTGTGCGGTCAAGAGATTCGGGTGAGCATTCGCTGGGGTACCGGGATACCGCTGGTCCTCTGCAACGGAATCGGCGCCAGCCTGGAAGTCCTCGATCCGTTCGTCGAGCACTTGCCGCCCGAGAGCACCGTGGTGCGTTTCGACGTACCCGGCACGGGCGGATCGCCGGATTCGCCTTTCCCCTACCGCTTCCCGTATCTCGCCTCCGTCCTGGGGCGAATGCTGGAGAAGAGCGGCGTCGTCGGTGACACGTCGGGTCAGTCGCAGGTCGACGTGCTGGGATTGTCCTGGGGCGGTGGGCTTGCCCAGCAATTCGCCTTCCAGAATCCGCGTCGATGTCGCCGGCTGATCCTGGTGTCGACGGGCACCGGTTGCATCATGGTGCCCGGAAGACCGTCGGTGCTGGTGAAGATGATGACGCCGCGGCGTTTCATGGATCACCGCTATGCCGCCCTCGTGGCCCCCGAACTCTACGGCGGAGCGGCGCGCCGCGACCCGATGCTGATCAAGCACGTCTTCGACCGCCAGCTGATGTCGGGCACCTGGCTGGGATACCTGAACCAGTTGCTCGCAGGCGCCGGCTGGACAAGTCTTTTCGCGCTGCCGATGATCCGGCAGCCCACGCTGATCATCGCCGGCTCCGACGACCCGGTCATTCCGCTCGTCAATGCCAAGATCATGCACAAGCTGCTGCCGAACTCGACGCTGCACGTGCACGACGGCGGCCACGTCGACCTGATCGCCAGCGCCGCCGAACAGGCCGGCGTGGTAACAACATTCCTCGCCGGCGAACAGAACCGCCAGCCGTCGTCGCGGTGAGGTGACAACAGCCACGACGTTATCGGCAGGCGACAACCGTGCTGCCGTTCTTCGTCGGCCGGCCACGAAGCCCTACCCGGGTGATCCGCGTTACATTCACCGCCTCTGTTGGCCGAGAAAGGATTACATGATGTCCTACCTCCCGTACCTGGCCGTGTTTCTCCTGGTTCTCACTCCTGTGTTGATCCCGGCGGGCGTTACCCTGGTGCACTCCGTCCGGACGTGGCGTTCGCGTCCCCGTCACACCCCTGCAGTCGGGCGAGTCCGTCGACAGCCCAGACTCGCAGCGCAATTCGATTGATGACGCTTAGCTGACGGCGACACGATGGCCAGCTCCCCGGGGGACACTTTCGGCGGCGGCCGTCACCGGTGGTCATGTCGCGGCCGCGGGAAATCGAGTCCTCGACCGGGGCCGATTTACGCGAAAAGGCCAGCCCGGCTAGTGGCAACAGGGATAGGGTGCGGTTCATCGAGGATGGTGAGCGCCGATGGCCGAAGCCGATCCACACGCGACACAGCAGAATCTTACCGGCATCGCGGCCGAGCTCCGCAGTGCGGGCTTCGACGATGTGGTCGAGGTCGGACACGGCGGGTTCGGGGTCGTCTACCGCTGCACTCAACCGGCGTTGGATCGGACCGTCGCCGTGAAGGTGCTGACGTCTCATCTCGACCCGGACAACGTCGAGCGGTTCGTCCGTGAACAGCGCGCCATGGGCAAGCTGTCCGACCACCCGCACATCGTGACGATCTACGAGGTCGGCACCACGTCGACGGGTCGACCGTTCATCGTGATGCCCTACTACGGGAAGGACTCGCTGGAAGCTGTGATCCGCAGGCACGGGCCGCTCGGATGGAGCGAAGCCGTGAGCATCGGGGTCAAGCTGGCCGGCGCCCTGCAGGCCGCGCATGAGGTTGGCATCCTCCATCGCGACGTCAAACCGGGAAACGTCCTGCTGTCCGACTACGGCGAACCGCAGTTGACCGACTTCGGTATCGCTCGGATGGCGGGCGGGTTTCAGACCAGCACCGGCGTGATCACCGGGTCACCGGCATACACTGCACCGGAAGTGCTGGCCGGTGCCACCCCGACACCACGATCAGATGTGTATTCGCTTGGCGCCACGCTGTTTTGCGCGATAACCGGCCATGCGGCCTTCGAACGCCGCAGCGGCGAGAGGGTTGTCGCGCAGTTCCTTCGGATCACCTCGCAGCCGATTCCCGACCTCCGCGAACAGGGTCTGCCCGCCGACGTGGCGGCCGCCATCGAGGGCGCCATGGCGCGCGAAGCCGCGGATCGCCCCGAGACGGCGGCCCAGTTCGGCGAGCAGCTTCGCGCTATTCAACACAGCCACGGCCACGCCGTCGACGAGATGGCACAGCATGTCGAGCTCGGCGTCGAAACCCGGAAGGCGACGACGGCTTCGACGGCTCGCCGTGCGCACACATCGGCTACCCCGACACCGCCCGCCCCCGTGACGAAGTACCGGCCTCCCGGAGCGCTGACCTCTCTGGTCCCCCGGGATTGGCTTCCCGATGCTGTCCGGACGGCGGGACGCCGGCGCCTGATCCTCATCAACGCGCCGTCGGGCTACGGCAAGAGCACGCTGGCCGCGCAGTGGCGCGAGGTGTTGATCCGCGAGGGCGTCGCCGTGGCGTGGCTGACGGTCGACGACGACGACAACAACGCGGTGTGGTTCCTGTCGCATCTGCTGGAGTCGATCCGCACGATCCGGCCGGCACTGGCGGCGTCCTTGACTCAGGTGCTCGAAGAACACGGCGACGACTCGGCCCGCTACGTCCTGACGTCGTTGATCGACGAGATACACGACAACGACGACCGCATCACCCTGGTCGTCGACGACTGGAATCGCGTGTCGGACCCACAGGCCATCGCCGCCCTGGGGTACCTGCTCGAACACGGCTGCCACCACCTGCAGCTGATCGTGACGAGCTGGTCGCACGCGGGACTGCCCTTGAGCAGACTGCGGCTTCGCGATGAGCTCATGGAGATCGGCTGTGACGCACTGCGTTTCGATGCGGAGGCGGCGCAGTCGTTGCTCAATGACGTCGGCGGCCTGGCCTTGGCGAGCGAGGACGTGGCGGCACTGACCTCCTCAACTGACGGATGGGTGGCCGGACTGCGGCTGGCCAAACTCTCGTTGCGCGGTGGGGCGGACGCCTCGCGCCTGCTCGGCCGGCTGTGCGGTGCCCATGACGTCATCGGCGAGTTTCTGGCCGAGAACGTCCTCGAGGCGCTCGAACCGGAGATGGCCGACTTCCTGTTGGCGTCGTCGATCACCGAGAGAACTTGCGCAGCGCTGGCGTCGGCGTTGTGGGAACGCCCGGGCGGGCCGGCAATGCTCGACGAGGCCGCCCATCGCGGGTTGTTCCTGCAACGGGTCGAAGAAGAACCCGACTGGTTCCGCTACCACCAGCTGTTCGCCGAGTTCCTGCGGCGCCGGCTCGACCGCGACGACCCCGAGCGAAGCCGGCGACTGCACCGGACGGCCGCGACATGGCTGGCCGGGCACGGCTACCTCAACGAGGCCGTCAACCATGCGCTCGCAGCCGACGATTCGACCCTGGCCGTGGACCTCGTGGAGCAGGACGAGACCCGTCTGCTCGAGCAGTCGAGGATGATCACGTTCCTGGAGATCATCAAGAAACTCGATCCGGAGTTGCTGGTTTCCAGGCCGCGACTTCAACTGGCGATCGCCTGGGCGAACATCCTGCTGCAACGTCGGGCCCCGGCCGACGGTTCGCTGGACCGCTTCGAGACGGCGGTGTCCGGCGCGCAACTCACGGACGCGTCGCGAGCCGATCTCCGCGCCGAGGCCGACGTCCTTCGCGGGGTGGCCGACCTGTTCGTCGACCGTGCCGACCGTGTCGATTCGCTTCTGCGCGAGGCGTTGTCGAGGCCCGACACGTTGCCTCCGCGCGTGCCCGGGGTCGCTGGCAACGTTGCCGCGTTCGCGGCCATCTACCGCTTCGACTTCGACGAAGCGCGACGGCTGCTGCGGTGGGCGGAGCCCTACAGGGACGTGATGGGGCCGTTCGCCGGCGTGCTCGCGCACTGCTGGGCCGGTATCGCGGCCACCTTCGAGCTTGACGTTCCCGCTGCCCGGCGCGAGTTCCGCGAGGCGTTCGAGATGGGGCTGGCCGTGGGGCCAGCACTCCCACGCTGCCCGTCTCGCCGGCGCCCTGCTCGGCGAGTTGCTCTACGCGGCGGGTGAACTGGACGAAGCCACACGGCTGCTGGAGTTGAGCTATGGACTCGGGCCGGCGGGCGGCGGTGTCGACTACCTCGCCGCGCGCTACGTCGGAAGCGCGAAAATCAAAGCGGTGCAGGGTGATTTGGTGATCGCGGCGGAGCGCCTGGACGCCGGTATGGGCGTGGCGGAGCACTTGCGGCTTCCGCGGTTGGCGGCCGCGATCAACAACGCACGGATCCGGTTGGGACTCGGCGTCACACCTGCGGTGGCAGCTCGGCTGCGATCGGTGCGGACCCTGGCCGTCGACGACGGGATCGCCATGGTCACAGCCGAACTCGACGAGGACTCGGCAGTTCTGTTGCTGGTGGCCGGCGATTCCGCCGAGGAGCGCGACCAGGCCTGCCAGCGGGCAAGCGAATTGCTCGCCGGCATCGACGAAATGCGCAGGCCGTGGGCGGCCCTGCGCGCTCGACTTCTGCTGGTCGAAACACTCGCACGGGCAGGCAGATCAGCGCAAGCCGAGACAGCTGCCGCCCTACGACAGTGTGAGGCGGCCGGATTGCCACGTCTGGTCGTCGATGCCGGGCTCGGCTGACCGACAGACCCGCCTGATGGAAAGGCTACCCAGACGATGACTGGTCCCCGGATGTCCTACGCGCTTCCGCGCGACGTCGGCCGACGCCCCGTTCTCGTCATCGGGGCCGGCACGCTCGGTGCCCGGATCGGGTTGATGTTCGCCGCCGGCGGTAGCCCGGTGCGCATCTACAACCGCACGCGCGAGCGCGCGGAATCCGCGACGGGAGGCGTGGCTGATCATCGAGTCGGTGGCAGAGGACCTGGCCGTCAAACGCGGGTTGCTCGCGACGGTCGACCAACTCGCCGACCAGGACGCGATACTCACGACGAACTCGTCGTCGTATCCCAGTAGCGAGATCGCCGACGCGGTCGCGCACCCTCGCAGACTGCTGAACATGCATTTCCTGATGCCGCCGCTGATCAACAGCGTCGAACTGATGTCCTGCGGCCAGACCGACAGCGCGGTCATCGAGGCACTGGCCGATCGGCTGCCTCGATACGGGCTGGTGCCGTATCGGGTCCGAGCCGAGAGCGTCGGGTTCATCTTCAACCGGATCTGGGCCGCCATCAAACGCGAGGCGCTGGCCGTGGTGCACGAGGGCGTCGCCCCGCCAGAAGACATCGACCGGATCTGGCACGACGTCTTCGGTTCGCCCGCCGGTCCCTTCCGGATGATGGACCAGGTCGGCCTCGACGTCGTGCTGGACATCGAGGAGCACTACGCGTGGATTCGCGACGGCATCCCCGAAGGGCCTCGCGAGCTCCTGCGGACCTACATTGCCCGCGGCGATCTCGGCGTGAAGAGCGGACGAGGGTTCTACCGCGACTATGGGGTCACCGGCGGCGACAACAGCTGAACCCAGCGACTGGCGAACGCCACCGTCGTCAAGCGCCTTCGGGCGATGCGAGGCGTTGGAGCGCGGCCCGGCCTGCGTGGGCACCACACATCCCATGCGCTCCGGGGCCGGGCGGCGTGGCGGCCGAGCAGATGTACCTGCCCGGTAGGCCAATGCTGTACGGCAACAGAGTGATTCGTGGGCCGAAGGTCAGTTGCCTGATGTCTTTGGCGCCGGTCATGATGTCGCCGCCGACGAAATTCGCGTTGTCTGAGGCGAATTGCGAGGTCGCGGTGACCATCCGGCCGATGGACGCGGACCGGCTCGACGTCGAGGTCGCGCTGCTTCTGTGTCAGTGGTACGGCGTCCCCGTCGCCGGCGCGGATTCCTCCCTGGAGCGGCGATGACGTCGACGCCGGGCATTCCTCGAGTCACAGCCCGGACGCGACCGGCACCCGGTGATCGTCGGCGGCCTCGCGCAGCAGCTCGTAGTCGCGCTGATTCCGATCGGCGTACGCCTCGGCGAAGCGGGTGAAGGCGATGTCGGTGGCCTCGCCGCGGCCCAGATATCCGGCGATGGCGATCCGGTCGCCGGTGCGGGCGTGCGCGCGGGCGAGCACCTCCCCGCAGGCACGGCCGTAATCGGTCATCATTTGTGCGCTCATCGCCTCGATCGTCGCCGAACCCTTCCAGTCGTGTAACTGGCGCACGAAAAAGTCACCCTCGTGGCCGTCGGGACCGACCGTGTGCAGCCACCCGAGCAGAATGTCGCCGCTGGCCTGCATCAGCCGCTGCCCGACCACGACCCGCTGCGCGGCGTTGGCGTGCGCGCTGGGCTGCAGGTAGCACTCGAGCACCGACGGCTGCGCCTCTTTGACCTACAGCACCAGCGGGTCATCCTCGTCTCTGCCCACCGTCAGCACCACCCACGACCGCAGACCGACGCTGCCCACGCCGACGACCTTGCGGGCCATCCCGGTGTAACGGAACCGGCGAACCACGGCTGCACGCTGACATTGAGTGTCGCCTGATAGGCGTCGATGAGGGCGGCCGCGTTCCGCCCGTAGCCGACTGCCTCGGCTTCGCCGACGAGCTCCTCGATCGGAACCAGCAGCGGCGGATCGCTGACGAACTCACGACGACCGTCGATGACGCGGGTCAGCTTCGACAGCGCCTGGGTGCTGTCTCGTGACCGGGCGTGATCCGCCGCCTGCCGGATGCTTTGGGCGGCTTCGGGTCTGACGCTGCTCAGCAGGGCGTCGTCGATCGGGTTCTGGGCGTACCACACGTCCAACTCCCGCATCGCCGCGAGCGCATGCATCTTCTCGCGGTAGGCCCTGGCGCATGCGCGCACCACGCGCTCGCGCTCCGCGCGGGTGGCACCGTGGCTGCGCGCGGCCACCGCCAGGCTGGCCGTGAGGCGCTTGACATCCCATTCCCACGGCCCGGGCAGCGTTTCGTCGAAGTCGTTGATGTCGAAGACCAGGCTGCGCTCCGCGGAGCCGAACAGCCCGAAGTTGGACAGGTGCGCATCACCGCACAACTGAACGCTGATGCCGGTGTACGGGACGCGTGCCAAGTCGGCTGCCATGATCAACGCCGCGCCGCGAAAGAACGCCCATGGCGAGGCGAGCATCCGTCCGTACCGGATGGGCACCAGTTCGGCGATGCGTAACGACTCCTGTGACTGCAGCAGCTCAACCGGGTCCACACGACCGTCCGCGCCGGCGAACTCGACAAGTTGCGATCGTGGAACGGACGAGCGCCATGACCGACCCCACTCGCGGCGCTCCTGCACCGACAAGGACGGGCCGTCGGCCACACTCGCCCGTCGTTCCACAGTCGCTCCTGATCCACGGCGCGTCTTCATCATCACCGAAGACGTCGCCCAGACCGAGCGAATCAGCGCAACGGGTCAGTACGAGCGCGGCATCTTGAGTGCCTGCGCAGAGATGTAGTTGAGGACCATCTCCTGGGAGAACGGCGCATTGCAAGCAGTCGGACCTCCCGCCAGAACCGCTCCACGTGGTACTCCTTGGCGTAGGCGTAGCCGCCCAGGGTCTGACATCGCGCGGTCGCAGGCCTCGAAGCCGGCCTCGGCGCCGAGGAATTTCGCGGCGGTGGCCTCCGGGCCGCACTGCGCTGGTTGTCGTACAGCGCGGCGGCGTTCATCGCCATCAGCTCGGCCGCCTGAGGCGGATCCAGGAGTCCGCGAACGGATGCGCGACCGCCTGGTTCTTGCCGATCGGACGGTCGAAGACCACCCGGTCGTTGGCGTACTTGGTCGCCGATGTCCAAGGCGGCCCGGCCGAACCCGACCCCCTCCATGCCGACCACGATGCGCTCCGGAGTTCAGCCCGTCGAGCAGGTAGTAGAAGCCCCTGCCGACCTCACCGACCACGTCTTCGTCGGGGACCTCGAGGTTGTCGATGAACAACTCGTTGGAGTCGACCGCCGAGCGGCCCAACTTCTCGATCTCGCGGACCGTGATGCGTCGCGGTCCAGGTCGGTGAAGAACAGCGTCATCCCGTCCAGCGGCTTGTCCTCGTCGCCGCGGCGAAGTGCGGGCCAGCAGCAGGATCTTGTGGGCGTTCTGCGCGTTGGTGATCCACACCTTCTGGCCGTTGACGACCCAGCCGCCGTCGATCTTGTCGGCCTTGGTCGTGATGCGGGAGGTGTCGACCCCGGCGGTGGGCTCGGTCACGCCGAACGCCATGAGGATCTCCCCCGCGGCGATCTTGGGCAGGAACTCCTGCTTCATCTCCTCCGAGCCGTGCCGGATGATCGGGGCCGGCGGGAAGAGTAGAAGTGCATGGCCGAGCGCGCCGCTCGTGCCGGCGCCGGACGCGGCGATCTCGTGCATCATCACGCCGGACTCGGTCATGCCCAGTCCCAGCCCGCCGTACTCCTCCGGGATCATCGCCCCGAGCCAGCCCCCCTCCGCGAAGGCCTTGACGAACTCCCAGGGGTACTCGCCGAGCTTGTCCTTGGCGCGCCAGTACTCGTAGTCGAACTTGCGGGCCAGCTCCCGGGTGGTCTTGCGGACCACACCGATGGTGCTGTCATCACTATCGGTCATCAGTTCGCCTTGTCCACAAGGTGTTTGGGCACCTTCACACTGCGGGCACGCAGCCATTCACCGAGTGCCTTGGCCTGGGCGTCCAGCCGCAGCGTCGACGTCGCACCCTCGCCGAGCAATCCCCGGATCACGAAGTTGACCGCACCGAGATTGGGCAGTTCGTAACGCATGACGTCCAATTCGCGTGTTTCCGGAAGCAGGCGGCGCAGTTCGTCGATGGTGAGCGCGGCCGCCAGCCAGCCCCACGCTTTCCGGTCGCGCACCCAGACGCCAACATTCGCGTCGCCGCCCTTGTCGCCGGAGCGGGTATGGACGATGTCGCCGAGTGAGGCGACGACCAACTCGTCCGGCGACGGCGTCGGCACCGGTTGCGCGATCGTCGCCGGGTTCGGGACACCGGCGTTCGCGCCCCGTGCGGCAGGCGGCGCGATAGTCTCGGTGGTCCCGTCGTGGTGATGCACCGCGTGCTCGAGTTGAGCTTGCTCGAGCAGCGCGGGCCAGTACACACCGAATGCCGATCCCGGCTGCGGCGGGGCGAGCGAATACAGCCCGGGGTAGCTGGATAGCGCGAGCTCGACCATCTGCGACGAAAAGGTCCGCCCCGCAGCCTCTTTCGTGCCCTGCACGGCCACCCTGAGCAGCTCTGTCCCCGTATTCTGGGTATCGGGGTCGTGCTGGGCGCGGCCGATGCGGTCGACCGCTACGGCGTCGATCGCGGCATCGACGAGGCCGCGGACGGACTGCTCGATCAGCGCGGCCTTCTCGTCGAGGTCGGTCCCGGTGAGCGCGAAGACGACGCTGTTCTGCCAACCGCCAACGGCGGTGATCGCGACCTTGGTGGTCGGCGGCGGTGCCGAGCCTCGCACGCCGCGGATAGCGACGCGGTCCTCGCCGAGCCCGGCCAGCGTGGCGGTGTCCAGGTGGGTGGTCACATCAGGGTTCAGATAAGTCGGTGCACCGATCTCGTACAGCAGCTGGGCGGTGACGGTATCGGTTGTCACGGCGCCACCGGTTCCGGCGTTCTTGGTGATGACCGACGAACCGTCGCAGGCGATTTCGGCGATCGGAAAGCCCGGTCGGCCGAGGTCGGCGACGTCGGTGAAGCCGGAGAAGTTGCCTCCGGTCGCCTGCGGCCCGCATTCGATGACGTGTCCGGCGGCGACCGCACCGGCGAGGGCGTCGTAGTCCTGCGGGCCCCAGTTCCACCACCACGCGGCGGGCCCGACCACCACCGATGCGTCGGCGACCCGGCCGGTTATCACGATGTCCGCGCCGCGGGCGAGCGCCGCGGCGATGCCGAACGCGCCCAGGTACGCGCTGGCGGTCAGCGGCTGGTGCGGCCAGGACGACAGCGGCTCACCGTTGGTCAAGTGCGGCAGCGGATGCCCCGCCTGCTGCAGCTCGGTGAGGCGGTCGAAGACGTCGTCGCCTTCCACGTGGGAGACCCTCAGGTCATAGCCTCGGCTGCCGACCAGGTCGCGGGTCGCGGTGGCCAGCCCGGCGGGGTTGAGTCCGCCGGCGTTGACGACTAGCCGGATACCGTTGGCGACGAGATGCTTTAGCGCCGCATCGAGGTGCGGCAGGAATGTCGCCGCGTAGCCTTTGGTGGCGTCCTTGGCGCGCGCCTTGCCGAGGATCAACATCGTCACCTCGGCGAGGTAGTCGCCGGTGAGGACATCGATGCCGCCCGCGCTGGCCATGTCGGCCATCGCGGAGGCGCGGTCGCCGTAGAAGCCGGAGCAGTTGCCGATGCGGATCGGCCGCCGGCCGGTCGCCGCCGTCATGACGTCGCCGCCGGTGTTCTGGTGACGCAGACGGTACCCTCGAAACCCACCTCGCCACCGGGATGCTGCTCGATCAATTCGAGCGTCATGTGGTCGCCGTCCACCGCCGTCACGCGCGCGGAGTAGGCCAACTCGGCCGGCGCGTAGACGGGTTTGCGCAGCCGGTAGGCGACGTTGGTGACGCGCCAGTTGCGGCCCAGCCCCTCGGTCACCGAGCGCAGCGCCAGTGCGGCCCGAAGGTGGGAGTGCAGGGCCAGACCGGGGTGACCCTCTTGGCGGGCATGGGACTCGTCGATGTGAATGCGGTGCGGGTTCCAGGTGACCGCGCTGTAGCGGAACAGCTGGAACGGGGTGGCGGTGTGTTTGAGCGGCGGCAGGGTGTCGCCCACCTGATAGCTGATCGTCATCTCGCCTCCTGCAACGGGTTTCGCAACACCACGGTGCGCCGGTTGCGGTTGAGCGCCTTGCCTTCGCCGGTCATGAAAGTGTTGCTGGTGGTGACGAACACGCACGGGCCCGACCGAGTGTGCTTGGGCGCCAACGCCTCGAGGCGCACCTCCAGAATCAGGTCGGTCCCTGCGGTGGCGGCGTCGATCAGTTCCATTTCCTCGCCGGCACCCATCACCCGCAGCCCGAGATCGTGGTCACCTAGGGGCATGTCACCGTCGGGGGGAGTCCCGTCGGGTCCGAGCTCGGCCTCGGGCGTTCCGATACCCCATTCGACGATCGCGGCGAGCAGGTTCGGCGGCGCCACCACGTCGGGGTAGCCCGCCGCGCGCGCGGCGGCGGCGTCGTAATGGGTGGGGTCGGTCGCCCCGATGGTCATCGCGTACCGCCCGATGGTCGCCGCGTCCAGGGTGCCGAGGTTGCGCCGGGACAGCACCGTCCCGACGCGCGGCGTCGTCTGCGCGTAGTACTCCGCGAGCGGGGTCCCTGGCTCAAGCTGATAGGACACGACGGCCCTCCTCGCCGGGAAGTCCGGCCAGCACCTCGTCGGTGGACTGGCCCAGCGCCGGGGCCGGCCGAAGCGGGCCGACGCGCGAATCACTCAGCCGCAACGGGCATCCCGGCACCGGTACCCGCCCCCTGGCCGGGTGCTCGACGTAGCGGATCATGCCGCGCTCGATCAGGTGCTCGTCGGTGTCGACCTCGCGGACGGACTTGACCGGTGCACACGGCACCCCGGCGTCCTGCAGGGCGACCACCAGCTCGGCACGGGTTCGCGATCGGGTGACCGATGACACCTCGTCGTCGACGGCGTCGATGTTGGCGACCCTGTCCTTCTCGGTGGAGAATCTGGGGTCGCCGATCAGTTCCGGGCGACCCAGCGCGGTCGCGACCCCGTGCCAGTGCCGCTCGTTGATGCAGATGACGGCCAGCCACCCGTCATTGGTCTCGTAGATGTTGTACGGCGCGACCGCCATGCCGGAATGCCGGTTGCCGGTGCGCTCGGGAAGCTGCCGGTCGGGGTTGTTGTGCAGGGCGCCCAGACTCGACGCCAGCATCGGATAGATGGTGTCGTGCATTGACACCTCGACGATCTGCCCGCGTCCCGTGCGCTCGCGCTGGAACAGGGCGGCGGACACGGCCGCGAACAGATGGATGCCGCCGGAGAAGTCGACGAAGGCGGCGCCGGCTTTGGTCGGGGGGCCGTCAGCCTCCCCGGTGGCCGACGCACTGCCCGACATCGCTTGCACGGTGATATCCATGGCCGACATGTGGGCGTAGGGCCCGGTGGACCCATATCCTTTGCCGGAGGCCACGATCAGCCGCGGGTTGCGTTCGAGAAGAAGGTCGGGGGCAAGGCGTAGGCGTTCCATGGTGCCGGGTGCGAAGTTCTCGATCAGCACGTCGGCGGTGTCGACGAGGTCGAGCAGTGCCTGGCGGCCGGTGTCGGTTTTCAGGTCGAGCACCACACTGCGCTTGTTGGAGTTGAGCATCACGAACTCGTGGGACTCGACCGGCTGGTGAGAGCGGAAGCGCAGTTGCTCTCCGCCAGGGGGTTCGATCTTGAGGACGTCGGCGCCCAGCTGAGCGAGCAGCAACCCGCAGTAGGGGCCGTTGTAAATCTGGCCGAGTTCGAGGACCCGGACGCCGTCGAAAGCAGGCACGTGGGCACCTTTCGTCTTGGATGCAGCAGGCGGTCCCGCCGTGGCGCGCGCAGGGGCGCGCCGCGGGGGACTGTCGCGCTGGGGGTCTGGGTCAGGACTCGTTCACGCCGGCATTGCCGCCGTGGATGTAGGGCACCGTGCCAAGGCCCCGTTCCGAAGAGAGCGTGTCGGTCACGTACTGGATGGAGGCCGCGTCGTTGATGCCGTAGAACGAACCGTCCTCGTTGAAGGCGACCTGGGCGCCGGTCATCCACAGCAGCACCACGGTGTCTTCGGTGTTGTCCTCGGGGCAGTAGAACGTGTGCACGGAGCCACCGGGCTCAAACAGATACGTACCGGCGGTCTGCGGCTGATCCGGGTACTCGGCGTACTTCCAGCAACCCGAGAAGGTGTACACCTCGGCGGTGCCGGTGTGGTAGTGGATCGGCAGCACACAGCCGGGGGCGAGCCTGGCGATCAGGACGACCTCCCCCTTCTCGGGGTCCAGCCGCAGCGGCTGAATGTGAATGCCCTCGCCGAGGGCGTCGGTGAGTTCCGGGATCTGATCGATGTTGATGGTCAGCAGCTCGGTCTGCGGCAGCGCGGCCAGCGGCATCGGCGCGCCGTTGTTCGTGGTGACGATTCCGGGTCGGACGGGTGCACTCATGGGAGGAACCTCTCAGTGTACGTATTTACGGATAAGGACCCGTATATACGGATCACTACCAAAACTGTACTGTGACCCGCGCCTCATGGCAACCCCCAACTGGAGGCAGGCTCGGTTCCTGCGTCGGCGCGCGAAGCGACGGTAAGCGTCGCCGCGGCACGACATGGACGGGTGAATGCGGGCACCGCGCGCCCGCGATGCCCGCCCGCGCCGACTACGCCGCGACGAGGCGAATGATCGGGATGGTGCGCCGGCTTTGCGCGGCGCGACGGCGGTAGTCGGGCCACAGGGGATAGACCCGGTCGGCCAAGGCCCAGATGCGGTCGCGTTCGGCGGGGTCGACGATCTCGGTCGCGTTCATCGGCGGGCCGTCGCCGTTCTTGGCGATCTCCACCCGTGGGTTGGCCTTCAAGTTGTAATACCAGGAAGGGTTCTTGTCGTTGCCGTAGTTGGAGGCGATCACGATCACGTCGGGACCGTCATGGAAGTAGAAGACCGGGTTGATGCGCGGTTTGCCGGTCTTGGCTCCCACGGTGGTGAGCACTGCCGACGGCATGATCAGCCCCATGCTCAGCCGCCCCCCGCTGTATTGCAGCAGCCACGGATCGACCTTGGGTGCGACGTTCTTCGCAATCCAGGTGCCAAGGTCGGTCGACAGGAAGGCGGCGAAGCCGCGCACCGCGAGACCGACCTTCGCCGGCGGATCGACCCGGGGTAGCTCGGAACTCGCACGCCCGTCGGCATCGGTGGCGATCGACATCCGGCTCGGCGGCGGGCGTCGTTCAGAAGCTGCCGTCATGATCCCGCTCAGGTCTATTTACGGATCTAAAAACTTATATACGGATGACCGAATGTACGGGTGGATGCCGCTGGTGGCAAGTCCCGAGCCGCACAGGGCGAATCGGCTTGCTAGCGTCACCGTCATGCCAGCCCGTCCGCACCGCACCGTCGACCGCGTGATCGCCATCCTCGAAACGGTGTCGTTGAGCCAACGCGGCGTCACGTTGGGCGAGTTGGCCACCGCCATCGACGCGGCGAAGAGCTCCGTTCAGGAGCTGACCAACGGCCTGCTGGCACGGGGCTATCTGGTCGAAGAGGAACGGCGATTCCACATCGGGCCAGGGCCGTTCATCCTGTCCGCCCGCGCCAACAAGCTGGCCGCGTTGTCGCTGGACCACCGGTTCGTGGCCGAGGTGGCGACGCTGCTGGGCTGCACGGTGTTCGTCGGCGTGCGGGTCGGCGACGCCATCGTGTTCACCGACCATGTGGGCGAAGAGTCGCCCAGCCTGACCTTCGTGGCCCGCACCCACGCGCGCCGCCCGCTGTACGCGAGCGCGGCGGGAAAGACTCTGTTGGCCAACGTGTCCGACGCCGAGATGAATCGACTCCTTGCGCTGGCGGCTCCCGAGCAGGCCGATGACGTCCGGCGGTTCCTGGCCGAGCTGCCCGAGATCCGGTCCCGACACCTGGCTTTCAACCGCGGGGCAACGTTCGCCGACGCCTTTGCCGTCGCCATGCCGCTGCTTTCCCCGGGCGGAAGCCTGATCGCCTCGATCAGCGCGGCCGTCGACGCGTCGCAGTCCGATCGTCTCGACGAGATCGGCGAAGACCTGAAGAAGGCAGTCGCCAAGGTCGGGCCCCGGTTCAACGTGATGGCGCCCTGACAGCGCGGACTCACAGCCAGTCGCGGCTGCGGAAGTTGAGGTAGAGCGCGATGACGAGCAACGCGATGCAGGCCGTGTTGCCGACGAACCCCGACCATTGGGCGTAGCCGGGGGGGAATGTTCTGACCGAAGTATCCGGCCATCATCGCGGTGGGCACCGCGATGATGGCGCCCATGCGCTCAGCTTCTTCATGACGTTGTTCAGTCGGGCGTCCTGTAGCGACAGGTTGGTTTGGAACACGCTCGTGATCAGGTCGCGCAGCGACTCGGTCCACTCCGAAACCCGTGCGACGTGGTCGCTGAGGTCGAGGTAGGCCGCGTCGAGTTCCCGGGGTGCGGCGACGTCGAGGCGGCGAAGCAGCATCGGGTTGACGACTTCTCGCATCGGCAACGCCACTCGGCGCAGGCGGCCAGATCCCTGGTCATCTGGAACATGTGTTGCTGGCCGCCGATGTCGTCCCAGCGCTGCGTCACTTTCTCGACGTCGAACAGCGGTGACAGGCGCACGGTTATCAGTGCCTGTCCGAGCACGAACGCCGAGACCGGGCGCATCGAAAGCGATGATTGGGACTGGTCACGCGGCGGCGGCTCGACCGTTGCAGCTCGCGCAGACGCTCAGGAAGGTATGGGTCGCATACGTCGTGGCTTTGCCCGTTCGGCAGCCGACAGCGAGTCCTCGACCGCCCAGCTGTCGAGGCCGAGTTCGGCGGCCAGCCCGCACAGGGCGTCGTGGTCGGGATCGCACAGGTCGGCCCACACCAAGGTGTCCGGCTCGAGGAGGTCGGAGATCTTGTCGAACTCGAAGTCGGGCTGCAACGTGTCGGAACGCCAAAGACGGCCGCGCGCAGCTGTGGGGATTGCCACGCGGACATCATCCCAGCCTGCGCGGGCATCGACGCGGTGTTCAGCCCAGCCCGCCGCGGCCCGGTCGGCGCCCTGCGGGGCCGCCAGGCGCCGACGCCGGCGACACAGCGGACAACCGACGTCATCAAAAATGAGCATTTCGTCCGCCGATGTCTGCAGCCGACCGCTACCGGGCGTCGACGATCTGGCCGAAAGCGCGGCTTGATCAGTCGTCGGCGATGCCGGGAGCGCTGAGCGCGGCGACCGGATCCTCCCGATGGGTCAACGACCGGGCCGCGACGGCGAACTGGTGAAGCTTGTCGACGACCGTCTGGCCTTCCCGCGTGTGGCCCCAGATGCTGATGCCCTGATGTGTGGTCGGCGTCCAGGTGGACTCGTCGACGACGATCGGGTTCCACCCGACTTCCCACTCGAAGCCCGACGGTGTCATGGCGTAGTAGGACAGCTCCTTGTCGTTGGTGTGCTGGCCGACCGAGAGCGCCATGGAGAAGCCCAATTGCTTGACGCGCTGATAGGAGGCGACCATGTCGTCGAGCGTGGCCACCTGGACATTGACGTGTTGCACCCTGGTGCGAACCGGGTTGACGGGCAGCATGGTTGCCGACGCGATCGCCACGGAGTGGTGGCGCTCGTTGACCCGCAGGAACCGGATCTTGAGCTTCAAGCCGTTGATGGTCTCGTCGATGTAGTCCGACAGCCGCGCGTCGAAGACGTGGCTGTAGTAGCCGCGCATCAGATGCGGGTTCTTGGTGGCAATCGCGACGTGGCCCAATCCGCCTGCGCCGGTGACGAACCCGCTGCCGGGGATGTCCAGCGGCATCGGTGCGGTGCGTGCGGCGGTGTAGATCTCCTGAGCCAACCCGTTGGGCCCGGGAATTCGCAGGAAGCGTTCGACCCCGCGCAGCTTGGCGTCCTCGTCGGTGCCCTCGACCGCGGGTACCCCGTGGCCGGCGACGCGGCGCGAGATCTCGTCGAAGGTCAAGTGGTCGTCGAGTTGCCAGCCCAGCGCGACGACGTCCTCGGCCGGTCCGCGCCGCAGCAGAACCCGGCATTCGTTGGTGTCGAGGCGGAATCGCATCACATCGGGTGCCAGCTCGTCGACGTGCATACCGATGGCGTCGCGTCCGAAGCGTTTCCAGTCGTCGAACTTCTCGGTTTCGACGACGACGTAGCCGAGGTGCACGTTGCCGAACACCGAAGGTGCGTTGGTGGACATCACTGACCCTTCAGGAAGGCGGCGGTGACCGCATTGAAGAATTCGGCCCGCTCCCACTGGACCCAGTGCCCGGTGTTGGCGGTGACGAGAACATCGGCGTTGGGCATCCGGTCGCCCAGCATGGCTGCGCCGCTTGGCTTGTTGACCTTGTCGTCGCGGCCCCAGATCACCAGCGTGGGTGTCAACAGCTCGCTGAGCCTGCGGTCTCGGGTGAAGTCCATCCGCCACAGCGTGCGCAGGCCCGCGGGCCGCTGCAGTGGCGGGTTGGCCACGACCTCGGGATCGATCGATGCCCGGTAGCGGGTCTCGATCAGCGACTCCGGCACCGCGGCGCCGTCGTAGACGAGGTAGGTGCGGATGAAGTCGCGCAGTTTGTCGACGCTCGGCCCTTCGCCGCCGTAGTAGGCCAGCAGGCTCTTCAATCCGTCGGTGGGCAGGCCCCGAGTGGTACCGACCCCGCCGGGCCCCATCAACACCAGCTTGTCCACCCGGTGCGGGCTGTCCAGCGCGAGCCGCAGTGCGCAGGCGCCGCCGTAGGAGTTTCCCACCAGATGCGCCCGGCCGATGTCGAGACGGTCCAGCATCCCGCGGATGTGGTCGGCGAGGTAGCCGAACGGATCGCTTCCGTCCACGCCCTTCGTGGAGCGGCCGTAGCCCGGCATGTCCGGAACGATCACGCGGAACTGCTCGGCCAGCGCGTCGATGTTGCGTGAGTAGTTCGACACGCCCGATGCGCCGGGCCCGCCGCCGTGCAACAGGACCACCGGCGTGCCGGCACCCTTCTCGGCGACGAAGATTTCCTTACCGTTGACTACAACGGTTCGTTCGGTCATTGTGCTGCTTGTCATTTGATGCTCCTCACGATGTGAAACCGGCCGGGGGGGCCGGTAGGGTCTGGTCGCCCGATGTGCCTGCGTAGACGAACCCGTCGGGCCGCACCACGACGGCCGACGCGCCCTTCTTCGCCAGCCACCGGGTCAGCGAGCCGTCGGTGTCGACGATGCTGTCGGGCTGCGGCGCCGTGCCTGCCTGCGCGACCTTGACGATGGGGACGCCGGCGGTCCGCCACGCCCAGAAGTCCGACGGCGCGCCGACGTGCAGGACCGTCCAGCGGCCGCCGACGATGTCGTCGAGCCGGACGGTGTCGCCCTTCTCGTCGACCACCCACGGCTGCGGGATCAGCCAGCCGGTGGCGCCGTTGCCGTTGTGCGCCACGAAACCGTCGCCGTAGCGGGCATCGGGGATCCACCGGTGGTCACGCAGCCAGGTGAGAAAGTACGGAACCCGGCTGGCGGTGCGGTAGACGTGGTTGCGTACGGCGGCGCGCCAGCGGTTGCGCTGGATGATCAATTTGCCGGTCTTGACCGCGCGGTTGGTCACTTCCTTGACGTGCGGCAGCCGTTCGGCCTGGTAGGAGTCCAGCACCGACTCGGGCAACTTGCCCTGCAGCACGGCGCCGAGCTTCCAGCACAGGTTGGCCACGTCGCGCACGCCGGCGCACATGCCCTGACCGATCCACGGCGGCATCGCATGGGCGGCGTCGCCGGCCAGGAAAACCCGGCCGACCCGCCACCGATCGGCGAACCGGACGTGGTGGCTGTAGCACGCGAAACCGAGAATCTCGACGTTCTGCTCGCTGATTCCCTGCCCGCGCAACACCTTCCAGATCGCTTCTTCGTTGAGCAGGTCACGTTCGTCCTCGTCGTCGCGGACGGGGAACTCCCAGCGGTGGTGGCCCAGGGGGGTGGGGCAGTCGACGGTGGGCCGGGCGGGGTTGCAGTGGAAGCGCAGCCGGTCGTGGCCCGGCCACTCGTCGAGCACCTTGGTGTCGATGACGATCCATCGTTCGCCGAACGTCCGGCCGCTGAACCCGATTCCGAGCTGGGCGCGGATTGAGCTCGACCCGCCGTCGGCGGCGATCACATAGGACGCCCGGATCCGCCGGAACGCGTCCACGGTCAGGTCGGCAAGCATCAACTCGACATGGTCTGACCGTTGAAGGACGCGCAGGCACTCGTGTTGCAGCAGAAGGGAGACGTTCGGGAAGCGGTCGACACCTGAGCGCAGCACCTTCTCGAGCGCGGGCTGATAGATGAACTGCTGCGGTGGATGGCCGTTGCCCCGGGGAGCGGGGAGCAGTTTCACGAACGGCACCCCTTTGGCGTCGACGAAGTTCGCGCCGCAGCCGGGTTGCATGTCTGAATTGAGACGGTCGGCCAGCCCGATCTGCTGCCAGGTGCGGAGCACCTCCTCGTCGGTGGAGATGGCCCGCGCCCGGGCGTAGATATCGGGGTCGCGCTCGACCACCACGACATCGAGCCCCATCTGGCCGAGCATGTTTGCCGCGGTGACGCCGACCGGGCCGTAGCCGACGATCGCCACGTCGTAAGTCATCTGATCGGTCACGAACAACTCCTTCGTATTAATGTAGTGCTCCATACATTAAGCTATGGAATCATGATCGTCAACACCCCGAGGAGGCAGCGTGACCCAGACCAATCCGGGCAGGGAACCGAAGAACCGAACCCGTCGGACCAGGGCCAACGGCGAGCTGTCGCGCGAGCGGATCCTCGACGCCGCGACCGAAGTGGCCACCGAACGGGGCTATGACGGCACCACGATCTCCCTGGTGAGTAAGAAGAGCGGCCTCCCGCCGACCTCGATTTACTGGCACTTCACCGACAAGGACGACCTGATCGCGGCTGTCATCGAGCGGAGCTTCGCCCGGTGGTGGTCGGCGCTGGATCTCGGTGGGCCGGAGTCGCTCGCCAAGCGGGCCAAACAGCTGGGCCCGCCGATCGCAAGGGCCTTATTGGACGCGCCGGACTTCATGCGGCTGGGTTTGATGCTGGCGTTGGAGCGCCGCCCTGTAGATCCGCGGGCGCGGGAGATGTTCCTGCAGGTGCGCGCTGACGCGTTCCGCCGCTTCTACGAAATCGTGCGCGAATTGGCTCCCGAGCTCAACGAGGAGGGTGTGCGGTTGATCACGACCTACGCATTTGCCGGCGCCGACGGGCTGTTCATCGCCAAGGAGATCGGCGGCGACTCGGTCGACCTGATCAAGCTCTTCGATCTGCACGCCCGACTGGTGTTCGACGGCGCGATCAAACTGCTCGGATCGCAGGGAGAGTACGCATGAAATGGCGCGCATGCGTCATCGGCTCGGTGGTGCGCAGCCCCGCCTAGTGTCCAAGGTCATCCGGCAGGTCGCCCGTGACTGACGCAGCCTCAGTCCTGACGCGCGCTCAGCGGCGCTGAGGCCAAAGGTCGCCGTGATGCGCGCCGATTTCGAGAAATGGCAGGCAGAGGCCAAGGAGAAGAACGCCCAGCGTTCGGCTGAGGCCGCCGAGGAGGACGCCGTAGCGGCAGTCACCCTGGCCGCCTACTGCCTCGATGCCGCCGAATGGGCAGTTGTGCGGGCCGAACTCGCACGCGGCGAGGCCGAACAGTTGGCAGGACAGCGCTCATGACCACCGTCCAGACACCGGGTTTGTTCCGGCACCTGTGGAAGGCCGTCCTCGGGTGGGGCGTGATCTCCGTCGTGCTCGGTGTCGCCATTCTGCTGTGGCCCGGGATTTCCATCGAGATCGCGGCGGTGTTGTTCGGTGTCTACTTGTTGGTCTCGGCGTCGCGCAGATCGTCTTCGGATTCACTCTCGACATACCCGGCGGCGAACGGGTGTGTGTTCCTCAGCAGCGGTTTCTCGCTCGCCCTCGGCGTGCTGGCACTGCGTCACCTCGGCGAGGGATACGCGATTCTGTTGCTCGCCATCTGGCTCGGAGTTGGCTTCATCCCCAGGGTGTGGCCGGGACCTCTTTGGCGATCGGCTTTCGCGAGCTGCCCGGCCGCGGATGGCACATCCTCATCGGAATCGTCAGCATCATTGCGGGAATGGTCGTGCTGGCGTGGCCATTCGATTCGATCGTCGTCCTCGCCGTCGTGACCGGGGTGTGGCTCATCGTTCTCGGGGCTATGCAGGTCGGATGGTCCCTGCAGGCGCGCAAGGCGGTCCGCGACACAGACAAGGTATTCAACGGTTGGCCGCCTCGACGGTGCGCTGAACCGGTCCTCGACGGGACACAGGCGCTGAAGCCGCCTCGTGCCCCTCGCAGGACCCGCCGAGCCGCGCCTGGCCACCTCACGACCTGGGCGCGCCGGATCGACCTGGTCTGCCCTGGCTCGGCCGGGCCCGACCGCACGTCACCTACCATAGGTTGAACTCAAGTCATTCAATCCTTAGGGGACAAAG
>CAVYTD010000002.1:0-57511 GCA_963771335.1 uncultured Actinomycetota bacterium
TACTGCATAGGGTTCACCCGTGCTGCACTTGCGGGTGATCGCTCCCGAGGACATGCGAGACGACATCCTCGAGGTATTGCGGCGCGAGGTCGGGGTGGCCAACATCCTGCTGCATCAGGGTGCGGCGCTGGAGCCGCCGGGGGATGAGATCACCGCCGACATCGCGCGCGAATGCGCCAACGACGTCGTCAAGGATCTCAAATCCCTCGACGTGCAGCATCGCGGCGCGATCACGCTCGCCGTCCTGGACACCGTCCTGTCGACGAGGGCGCACCGGGCCGAGGACGAGGCCGAGGGCGACCCGGCCGACGCCGTGGTCTGGGACGAACTCATCGGGCGTACCCGGGAGGAGGCGACGCTGTCGGTCACCTTCGTCCTGTTTCTCACGCTGGCATGCCTGCTCACCGCGATCGGAGTGGTGACCGACTCCACCGTGACCATCGTCGGAGCCATGGTCCTGGGTCCCGAGTTCGGTCCGCTGGCCGCATTGTCGGTCGCTCTGGTGCAGCGCCGCCTCGCCCTGGCCCGCCGCGCCGCGCTGGCATTGATCGTCGGGTTCCCGATCGCGATGGCGATCACCGCGCTCGCCACATGGGCGGCGGACGGCATCGGCTGGATCTCCCCGGACAGCATCCAACACGTCGAGGAGGTCGACTTCATCTTTCAGGTGGGGCCGCTGTCGTTCGTCGTGGCACTGCTTGCCGGTGCGGCCGGCATGCTCTCGCTCGTCTCGGCGAAGTCGGCAGGACTCGTCGGCGTCTTCATTTCGGTGTACACGGTGACCGCCGCCGGTTTCGCCGTGGTGGCCGCGACCGTCGGGGCGTGGGACGTGGCCGCGAAATCGGCGCTGCAGCTGGTGGTCAACCTCGTCGGCATCGTCGTCGCGGGCGTGCTCGTGCTGGTGCTGCGCCCGCGCGGCCGATTGGTGCCGCATTCGGCCCAAACGTGAGGCCAACGGAATCTGCATCGCCCCCTCAGGTGTGATGGGATCTAACGTTATGGGTATCAAGGTGGCGCTGGAGCACCGCACCAGCTACACGTTCGACCGTCTCGTCGAGGTCCATCCGCACGTCGTCCGGCTGCGACCGGCGCCACACTCCCGCACGCCGATCGAGGCCTACTCGCTGCAGATCGAACCCGCCGACCACTTCGTCAACTGGCAGCAGGATGCGTTCGGCAACTTCCTGGCCCGGCTCGTCTTCCCGACGCGTACCCGCAGCCTGACCATCACCGTCGGGCTGATCGCCGACCTGAAGGTGATCAACCCGTTCGACTTCTTCATCGAGGATTACGCCGAGCACGTCGGTTTCGAGTACCCCAAGGCACTGGCCGAGGACCTCAAGCCCTACCTGAGGCCGGTCGACGAAAACGGCGAGGGTTCCGGCCCGGGTGACCTCTCCGAGGCGTGGGTGAACACCTTCTCCGTCCCGCCGGGTACCCGCACCATCGATTTCCTCGTCGCGCTCAACCGCGCGATCAACGCCGACGTCGGCTACAGCGTCCGGATGGAACCCGGGGTGCAGACACCGGATTTCACGCTGCGCACCGGGATCGGCTCGTGCCGGGACTCGGCGTGGCTGCTGGTGTCGGTCCTGCGGCAGATGGGGCTGGCGGCACGGTTCGTCTCCGGGTATCTGGTTCAGCTGACCTCCGACGTCGAGGCGCTCGACGGTCCGTCGGGCCCCACGGCCGACTTCACCGACCTGCACGCCTGGACCGAGGTGTACATCCCCGGCGCCGGCTGGATCGGCATGGATCCCACCTCGGGCCTGTTCGCCGGCGAGGGCCACATCCCGCTGTCGGCCACCCCCCATCCCGCTTCCGCGGCGCCGATCACCGGCTCGACCGAGCCGAACGAAACCACGCTGGAATTCAGCAATGTGGTCACCCGTGTCCACGAGGACCCGCGTGTCACGCTGCCCTACACCGAGGAGTCCTGGGCGGCCATCAATGCGCTCGGCGCACGCGTCGACGACCGGTTGGCCGCCGGTGACGTGCGGCTCACCGTGGGCGGTGAGCCCACGTTCGTCTCCATCGACAACCAGGTCGCCCCGGAGTGGACCACCGACGCCGACGGTGACCACAAACGCGAACGCGCCTCAGCCCTGGCGGCGCGCCTGAAGAAGGTCTGGGCCCCGCAGGGGCTGGTGCAGCGCAATCAGGGCAAGTGGTACCCCGGTGAGCCGCTGCCGCGCTGGCAGATCGGGTTGTTCTGGCGGGCCGACGGCGAACCACTGTGGACCGACGAAGGGCTGCTGGCCGATCCGTGGCCCGAACAGCCCTTCACGCCCGCGCTGCCCCCCGACGCCGTCCGTCAACTGCTCGGCGCCATCGCCGACGGGCTGGGGCTGCCCGACAGTCAGGTCCGCCCCGCATTCGAGGATCCGTTGAGCCGGCTGGCCGGTGCGGTGCGTCAGCCCGAGGGCGATCCGGTGGGCAGCGGGGACGACCTCGAGTCGGACAGCCCCGATGCGCGCGCCGCACTGCTGGCGCGCCTCGAGACATCGGTCACCGAGCCCGCCGCCTATGTGCTGCCGCTGCACCGCCGCGACGACGGGTCGGGCTGGGCCAGCGCCGACTGGAAGCTGCGCCGCGGGCGCATCGTGCTGCTGGAAGGGGACTCGCCTGCCGGGCTGCGGCTGCCGTTGGACTCGATCAGCTGGCAGCCGCCCCCGGTGGCTTTCGAAGCCGATCCGACCCAGTCCCGGGCCGCGCTGCGAGCCGGCGGAGCGGCCGCGGCCGAGGACGCGGCCGTCGTTGTCGAGGAAGCAGAGGCCCTGCCGGTGACCGCGCTGGTGGGCCAGATCCGGGATGGTTTGCTCCACGTATTCCTCCCTCCCACAGAGGAATTGGACGACTTCGTCGACCTGGTCCACCGGATTGAGACCGCTGCAGCCAAGGTCGGCTGCCCCCTGGTGGTCGAGGGCTACGGTCCTCCGACGGATGCCCGGCTGCAGTCGATGTCGGTCACCCCCGACCCCGGAGTCATCGAGGTCAACGTGGCGCCCACGGCCAGCTTCGCCGAGCAACGCGAGCAGTTGGAGACCCTCTACGAGCAGGCGCGCCAGGCGCGTCTGTCCACCGAGTCGTTCGACGTGGACGGCACCCACGGTGGAACCGGCGGCGGCAACCACATCACCCTCGGCGGTATCACACCCGCCGATTCCCCACTGCTGCGGCGCCCTGATCTGCTCGTCTCGCTGTTGACGTATTGGCAGCGCCATCCGTCGCTGTCCTACCTGTTCGCCGGCCGGTTCATCGGGACGACGTCGCAGGCGCCCCGGGTCGACGAGGGGCGCCCGGATTCGGTCTACGAACTCGAGATCGCCTTCGCCGAGATCGCCCGGCTCTCGGATGCCCAGGGCGACCCGAAGCCGTGGATCACCGACCGGGCGCTGCGGCACCTGCTCACCGACATCACCGGCAACACCCATCGCGCCGAGTTCTGCATCGACAAGCTCTACAGCCCCGACAGCGCCCGCGGCAGGCTCGGACTGCTCGAGCTGCGCGGGTTCGAGATGCCGCCGCACTACCAGATGGCGATGGTGCAGTCGCTGCTGGTGCGCGCTCTGGTGGCCTGGTTCTGGGACGAGCCGCTTCGCGCTCCGCTTATACGTCACGGCGCCAACCTGCATGGCCGGTACCTGTTGCCGCACTTCATAATTCAAGACATTTCCGAAGTAGCGGCCGACCTGCGTGCGCACGGAGTCGAATTCGACACCAGTTGGCTGGACCCGTTCACCGAGTTCCGGTTCCCGCGAATCGGAACCGCGGTCTTCGGTGGCGTGGAGATCGAGCTGCGCGGGGCGATCGAGCCGTGGAACGTGCTGGGCGAGGAGTCCACCGCGGGCGGTACGGCCCGCTACGTCGACTCGTCGGTGGAACGCATCCAGGTGCGGCTCATCGGCGCCGACCGGCAGCGGTACATCGTGACCGCCAACGGTCATCCGATTCCGATGCTGGCGACCGACAACCCCGATGTGCAGGTCGGTGGGGTGCGCTACCGCGCCTGGCAGCCGCCCAGCGCGCTGCACCCGACGATCACCGTCGACGGTCCGCTGCGATTCGAACTGGTGGACGCGTCAACCGGGGTGTCCCGGGGCGGATGCACCTATCACGTGTCGCACCCGGGTGGCCGGTCCTACGACCGCCCGCCGGTCAACGCCGTGGAGGCGGAGTCGCGGCGCGGCCGCCGTTTCGAGGCCAGCGGTTTCACGGCGGGCAAGGTCGACCTGGCAGGCCTGCGCGAGAAGCAGGCACGTCAATCGATCGATGTGGGCGCGCCGGGGATATTGGATCTTCGGCGAGTGCGTACCGTTCTGCAGTAATGGCATTTCCCGCAACGGGGCCGACGCCCCGACCGGTCGTCGGGGCGACCGACTTCGACAACCCGCTGGCGCCCTACCGCACCATGCGGGCCCAGCAGGTGCTCTTCGACGTCCAGCCGCTGGTGCCCGGCCCAGCCGGCTACGACGAATTCGTGGATGCGGTAGGAGATGTTCGACCGGCCTGGCAGGAGCTGGCCGACTGTGTGCGCGACCGTGGCCGCGACGGACTCGACCGCCTTCGGACGGTGGTGCGCAGCCTCGTCGACAACGACGGCATCACCTACATCCAGGTCGATCACAACGGCGATGCGATCACCAATGGTGACGGCGCCGGGGTGCCGGGGCCCTGGCAGCTCGACGCGCTGCCGTTGGTGATCTCCGCTGCGGACTGGGACACGCTGGAAGCCGGCCTGGTGCAGCGCTCGAGAGTGCTGAACGCCGTGCTGGCCGACCTCTACGGGCTGCGACGCTCGATCACCGGCGGCGTGCTGCCGCCACAGCTGTTGTTCGCCCATCCCGGCTACGTCCGGGCGGCCCGCGGCATCGCGACACCGGGGCGTCGCCAGCTGTTCCTGCACGGATGCGACATCAGCCGAGCGGCGTCGGGTCAGTTCCTGGTCAACGCCGACTGGACGCAGGCGCCCTCGGGTGCCGGCTATGCGCTCGCCGACAGGCGCGTCGTCGCGCACGCCATCCCGGACGTCTACGAGCAGATCGGCCCGCGTCCCGCCTCGCCGTGGGCACAGGCTCTGCGGCTGGCGCTCATCGACGCCGCCCCCGAATCGGCCGAGGAGCCGGTGGTGGTCGTGCTCAGCCCCGGCATCTACTCCGAGACGGCGTTCGACCAGGCCTACCTGGCCAGCGTGCTGGGTCTGCCGCTGGTCGAGAGTGCCGATCTGGTGGTGCGCGACGGCAAGCTGTGGATGCGTTCCATGGGCACCCTCAAACGAGTGGACGTAGTGCTGCGCCGGGTCGACGCCGACTACGCCGATCCGCTCGACCTGCGCGCCGACTCCAAGCTGGGGGTCGTCGGCCTGGTCGAGGTGCTGCGCCGCGGCGCGGTGACCGTGGTCAACACGCTCGGCAGCGGAGTGCTGGAAAGCCCTGGGCTGCTTCGGTTCCTGCCGGACCTCGCCGAGAAGCTGCTCGGCGAGACGCCGCTACTGGGTACCGCTCCGATGTACTGGGGCGGCATCGACGTCGAGCGCTCCCACCTTCTGGCCAACCTGTCGTCGCTGCTGATCAAGCCCGTCACCGGTGGCGACTCGATCGTGGGCCCCGAACTGTCGGCAGCGCACCGGGAGGTGCTCGCTGCGCGCATCGAAGCCATCCCGTGGCAGTGGGTGGGTCAGGAGTTGCCGCAGTTCTCCTCGGCGCCTTCGGATTTCCTCCCCGGTGGCCTGTCGTCATCCAGGGTCGGCATGCGCCTCTTCACCGTGTCGCAGCACAGCGGGTACGCGCCGATGATCGGCGGTCTCGGCTACCTGCTGGCGCCTGGTACCGCGGCCTATCGCCTCAATACTGTTGCTGCCAAAGACATCTGGGTGCGGACGCCGACACGGGTCACGGCGGAGAAGCTCCCGACGGTGACCCATGTCGAGCTGCCCGCGCAGGACGAGACGGCCGGATTGCCGACGCTGGTCACCTCGAGCCCGACGCGCGAGATCAGTTCCCCGCGCGTGTTGTCCGATCTGTTCTGGATCGGCCGCTACGCCGAACGTGCCGAGAACATGGCCCGGCTCCTCACGGTCACCCGCGAGCGCTATCACGAGTACCGCTACCGCCGCGCGATGCCCGGCAGCGAGTGCGTGCCGGTGTTGCTGGCAGCGCTGGGCAAGATCACCGGAACCGACACCGGCGCGGGCGGCGACTACGCCGAGATGGTGGCCACCGCTCCGACCACCCTGTGGTCGTTGACGGCTGACCGGTACCGTCCCGGCTCGCTGGCCCAGTCCGTCGAGCGCCTCAGTCTGTCCGCACGGTCGGTTCGCGACCAGATGTCCAACGACACCTGGATGGTGTTGTCGGCACTGGAGCGCGCACTACTGCACGCACCGGACATGCCGCCGGATTCCCAGGCCGAGGGAGACGCGTTCCTGTCGTCGACGAACACCCTTACGCTGGCCGGCATGCTGGCGCTGTCCGGGATGGTCGCCGAGTCGATGGTGCACGACGTCGGCTGGACGATGATGGACATCGGCAAACGGATCGAACGCGGGCTGGCACTGACAGCGTTGCTGCGCGCCACCCTGACGACGGCTCGACTGCCCGATGCGGAGCAGACCATCACGGAGTCGACTCTGGTCGCGTGCGAATCCCTGGTGATCTACCGCAGGCGCAATCCGGGGATGATCAGTGTGGCCGGCGTGGCCGAACTGGTGCTGTTCGACGCGGAGAATCCGCGGTCGCTGGTCTACCAGCTGGAGCGATTGCGGGCCAACCTCAGGTCCCTGCCCGGCGCGTCGGGGTCGTCGCGGCCCGAGCGGATGGTCGACGAGATCGCCATCCGACTACGCCGCATCGAGCCCGACGAGCTGGAGGAGGTCACCTCCAAAGGGGCACGCGACGAGCTCGACGGACTGCTCGCCGGCATTCACCGCGACCTGCGTGAGCTGTCGGGCGTCATCACCGCGACCCATCTGTCGCTGCCCGGCGGTATGCAGCCGATATGGGGACCCGACGAACGACGGGTCGTGCCGTGACGGCCTTCCCGGACGGACCCGCACCCGGCGGGGGAGAGCGGAGCGACCCGGGGATCAGCATGCCGGCACGAGCCGGTGCTACGAGGTGAGCCATCGGACGGTGTACCGATACTCCGATGTGGTCACGAGCTCCTACGGCCGTGGCTTCCTCACACCGCGGGACTCGGCGCGCCAGCGTTGCCTGTTCCATGAGCTGGTGATCGAACCGGAAGCCGCCGACAGCTCCACCAGCCGCGATGCATACGGCAACCTGAGCTCGTACTTCCACGTCACCGAGCGCCACCGCACACTCAGCGTCACCAGTAGGTCGATCGTCGAGGTCGACTCCCCGCCGCCGGATCTCTATCAGGGCCCCTCCGCGCGGGCGCCGTGGGAGATCGCGCGTCCCGTGGGTACCGAAGGTGCACTGGCCATCGAGTTCGCCCTGGACCTGCAGCCTGCCGAGATCACCGACGAACTGCGTGCCTACGCCGCACCGAGTTTCACCCCGGGCCGGCCGCTGATCGACGTGCTGCGCGACTTGACGTCGCGGATCTACACCGACTTCACCTACCGGTCGGGATCGACGACGGTGTCCACTCAGGTGAGCGAGGTTTTGGCGGCCCGCGAAGGGGTATGTCAGGACTTTGCGCGGCTCGCGATCGCCTGCCTGCGCTCCAACGGTCTGGCCGCCAGCTACGTCTCGGGGTACCTGGCGACCGACCCTCCGCCGGGGAAGGAACGCATGGTAGGCATCGACGCCACTCACGCCTGGGCATCAGTGTGGACGCCGCAGAGGCTGTGGCTGGGGCTGGACCCGACGAACGACCAGATGGTCGACGAGCGTTATATCACGGTGGGTTTCGGCAGAGACTACGCAGACGTCCCGCCGCTGCGCGGCATCATCTACACCGACTCGGAGAGCAGCGTCATCGATGTCGCCGTTGACGTGGCGCCTTACGAAGGGGGAGTCCTGCAATGCGTGACTTCCACTGTCCCAACTGTGGTCAGCGGCTGTCGTTCGAGAACTCAGTGTGCCTGAATTGCGGTAGATCCCTGGGGTTCTCGCTCGACGATCTGGCGCTTCTGGTCATCGCGCCGCCTGCCGAGAGCGAGCACGCCGGTGCTGTCGACGACAGCCTCTACCAGCTGTGCGCGAACCTGCACGTGGCCGAATGCAATTGGCTGGTCGAGAAGAGCCCGACCGGCAAGCTCTGTGTGTCCTGCGCGCTGACCCGGACACGTCCCCGCGGCACCGACACCGTCGCGCTGGCATCCTTCGCGGCCGCCGAGAAGGCCAAACGGCGGCTGATCGCCGAACTGTACGAGCTGAAGCTGCCGATCGTCGGCCGCGACCAGGACCCGCAGTACGGGCTGGCCTTCGACCTGCTGTCCAGTCAGTTCGAGAAGGTCTTCACCGGCCATGAAGACGGCCTGATCACACTGGATCTCGCCGAGGGCGACGATGTTCACCGCGAGCAGCTACGGATCTCGATGGACGAGCCGTACCGCACCTTGCTCGGACACTTCCGGCACGAGATCGGACACTACTACCAATACCGGCTCATCGGGACGTCGCCGGACTACCTACAGCGCTACCACGAGTTGTTCGGTGACCCCGAGGCCGACTACCAGGCCGCGCTCGATCGGCACTACAGCGAGGGCGCGCCTGCAGGCTGGGAGGACCACTACGTGTCCTCCTACGCAACCATGCACCCGGCCGAGGACTGGGCCGAGACCTTCGCCCACTACCTGCACATCCGCGACACGCTGGATACCGCCGCTGCGTTCGGCATGGCCGCCGCGAGTGCAACGTTCGAGCGTAAGGTGCTGGGCCCCAGCGGATTCGACACGATCATCGAGATGTGGCTGCCGCTGGCGTGGGCGCTGAACATGGTGAATCGGTCGATGGGCAAGGAAGATCTCTACCCGTTCGTGTTGCCTCCGGCGGTCCTGGAAAAGATGCGGTTCATCCACACCGTCATCGACGAGGTCACCTCGGACCCGGGCAAACTCGCGGTGGCCGGCGGTCAGCAGCAGGGCTAGACATCCCAGGTGCGTAAGTGTCAAGCGGCTGCGGGTATGCGGTGTGCCCAGGCTTTGTGTTCGTCGTAGAGCGCGTGGTGGTGTAGGCAGCCGTGAAGGATGCCGACGAGGCGGTTGCCGAGGGCGCGTAGGGCTTGATGGTGGGTGTCACCGTTGGCGCGGTGCTGGTCGTAGAAGTAGCGAGCACCGGGACTTCGGGTCAGTGCGCAGAACGCCCACTGATCGAGCGCGTCGTAGAGCCGTTTGTTGCGGATGTGGCGGGCCAGCACGGCACGCTTGCGGCCCGACGCGATGGTCAATGGTGAGGTTCCGGCGTAGTTCTTGCGACACTTGGCAGTGCTGTACCGGTTCGGGTCGTCCCCGAACTCACCGAGCACCCGGGCGCCGAGTACGACACCAAGTCCTGGCAGGGAGCGGTAGATGTCGGCGTCCGGGTGTTTCTCAAAATGCTCGGCCAAGGCTGCCTCGAGTTCGGCGATCTGAGCGTTCAGTGCCGCGATGACCTGGACCGCTGCAGTCGTGGTGGCTCCGAACGCTGCTGCCACTACAGGGGATGCCGTGAGGTGCTCGCGGCGCAAGACAGCCTGGATCTCGACAGCTCGCGTCTCGATGTTGCGTTGTCGCCCAGCAGCTTTGAGTGCGGAGCCGAGCTTGGCCAGACTCAGCCGGGCGCCCTGCTCAGGAGTCGGTGCGCGACCCAACACCGCCAACGCGTCGTCGGCGGTGAGTGAATCGAAGGCTTCCAGGGCAGCGGGGTAGTACTCCCGCAGTCCGCTGCGCAGCATGTTGGCATGCCGCGTCCGTGCCCAGATCAGGCTTTGATGGCTGCGGGCCAGCACCTTGATCGCTTCCGCATCGGGACTGTCGCCGGCAATCTGACGGTGGTTGTGCCGGTCGGTGCGGACCAGATCAGCGAGCAGCTTGGCGTCCCCGGCATCGGATTTCGCGCCCGAGACGTGGTGGCGGTCGCGGTAGCGGGCTGCTGCCATCGGATTGATCGCCCACACCTGATACCCGGCCGCCACCAGCGCCGAGACCCACAGGCCACGATCGGTTTCAATGCCGATCATCACCTGGCCGGGTTCCTCGGCGTGCGCTGCCGATCAGCTCGTGCAGTCCCCGGATGCCAGACAGTCCCTCGGGTAATCGCCGGGCTGCGAGGCGTTGGCCGGCCTCGTCCATCAGATACACGTCGTGATGGTCTTCGGCCCAGTCGTCGCCGACGAAGATCATCAATGCCCACCTCCTGCGGTCGTGGTTGACTCATCGTGAGCCCGAGGACACCCCGCGGCGGACTAATGGATCAGTGCTCGCAACTGGCACGACATCCCATCAGCGCTTCAAGCGACCTCACCGAACCGGCCGGGGCACGATCTAGCCCTAGGGATCAACCTTCATCCCAGTCAGCAGCAGTGCTCACCGGTCGGCGGCTCGATGATCAGCGTCCCGCGGTAAAGAACCCAAACCCGTCAACGCCACGCTGATCGACTCCCATTAGTCACCTCGCTCGTCGAGGTCCGGCGCCCACGCCACTTCGTGCCTTGCAGGCCAGGAACACCACGTCACGGTATCGGGACTGGGTGTCCCGCGGAACCAGTTGGACACGGCACTTCCACGGCCGGCGACGACGCCTCGACCGGCAAAAGTGCGCCCAGGGTCAACCAACGGGGCAGATACCCACCTTTGACGACTGGACTCAAGTGGGGAAGCGGTTCGAATTAGGTTGTAACCCAAGTTTATTTGGTCAGCGACCGGTCTGAAGACAGACCGCGCGAGTAGTCTCCTGGCAATGTTCGCGGCGCCGTCCAAGGCCGTGATACAACGACAGGGGAGCTGGTTATGTCAGACCGGCAGTTAGATGCAAATACGCGGTTGGCCGCTGAACGCAACCGTCTTGCGCTGGAACGAACGTTGATGGCCTGGACTCGCACCTGTACGTCGCTGATCGCCTTTGGTTTCACGATTTATCAAATCTTCCGGTATCTCTCGGAGAGCGAACGGCTTCGGGACCCCTACGTCAGCCCCCAGGTGTTCGGCGTGGCCATGATTGCTGTTGGACTGACCGCTCTGATCTTGGCCTGGATGCAGCATCGGCAGGAGTTGCAAACGCTCAGGGCCGATTTCGGTCCGATGCGTTACTCGATTGCCGCGATCGTAGCCGCCATGGTCGCGGGCCTGGGCCTCATCGCTCTACTCGGAGTGACTCTGCGCCTGTAGCGGCCAGCTTGGCCACAGCTTGGCCGGCATTACTCGAATTGAGGAAGCAGCTACATGAACGAATCTCAGCGCAGCAGGCCGGTCCGTCGACTCAGCACTCCGCGGGCCGCAGCCGTCGCCGGCATCTTGTTTGCCGTGCTGTTCGCCAGCAGCCTGGCCTTGCTGCGCAGCGCAGTACCTGACGACCCGTTCGCTCAGATCGCCTGGGTTACCAGCGGCGACACCAGAATCCGCGCCGCGTTGGTGCTGGCTCCACTAGCCGGTATCGCTTTCCTGTGGTTTATCGGGGTGATCAGAGACCAACTCGGCGACCTGGAGGACCGCTTCTTCGGGTCTGTCTTCCTTGGTGGCGGGCTCCTGTTTCTTGCGATGGTGGCCGTATCGATGGCCGTCGCCGGCGCGATTCTGATGGTCGCTGAAGTCCCGGCGATAGCGTCCAACGGGCTGATCTATTTCGCCCGGTCCGTCATGCTCCAGATCAGCAATGTCTGGGGGGTGCGGTTCGCGGCGGTGTTCATGCTCTCGCTGGCCACGATCTGGATACGCACCGGGCTGATGCCGAAGTGGCTGGCGATCGTCACCTACCTCCTCGCGGCGACCCTGCTCATCGTCGTCAGCCGTAGTCTTTGGATCACGCTGGTGTTCCCCGCCTGGGTATGCGTAGTCAGCGTGTTCATCCTCATTGAGAACCGCGCCGCTCATCGTGACGCCCAGACTGCTCGGTAGATCACCCTCCCGCACGGCTGGGGCAGCGGCACTCGACGGTGGGGAACTGGTACACGCACCGGAAAGAAACAAGCCGTCGCCGGCTATCACGGACAGTGGATCCCAGGAGATCCCTCTAATGGCCGACCAGTTAGCCGGGCGACCCCGCGGCGTAACTCGGAATATGTAGGTCATCAGATCCGTCAGTGTCCATCGATCGCCCAACTTCGGCTGGTCGGCGAGGACTTCAGCTGAGCCGCAGAAACGCCCGGCCGCGCGGCGACAGCCGGTACCCGACGTCGAGGCTGATCGTCAGCCCCAGCCCTTTGAGTTGGCGGACCCGCCGCTTGAAGCGCGGCACGTCGAGGCCGATCCGTGCCGCCAGATCGGGAGCCCGGACAGCCTCGTTCGCGCCGATCAGCGTCAGGTAAGCCCGTGTCCACGGCTCGGTCGCGGCGGCATCCCAGCGATCAAGCCGGGCCGCGATCGCCGTGACGTCCTCGGCCGACAACGCATCGTCGGCGGCAAGGTCGGGACGCTCGTCGGGAGCCAAATAGGACACCGCGATCACGTAGGTGTGCGCCGCTTGGCGGCGGTCCAACTCGGCCTGGGCGGTCTTGGCATCGGGGTAGCCGGCCGCGCGGGCCTGCGCGGCGGTCACCCGGTAGCGGCCGGGGTACTCGGTGAGCCCATCGATGCGGATCGTGCCGACCGGGGTGCGTTGCGTGCCGCCGACGGCGGCACGCGGTGCATCCCAGCGGCGCAGCACCAGGGTGATACTGCCGTCGGCGATACCTTCGGCGGTAGGTCGATTCAGCAACACACGGGCGATGTTAGGCGCTGACAGCCATGGTTCTCCCTACGATCACCGGGTGGCTGATCGCTATGGTTCCGACATCCTGGCCGACAACCCGCACCGGGCCCGCCGGCCCCGCTCCACCGAACGGCCGATCGAGATCGGCATGGTCGTCGAGGACGCCCAGACCGGTTTCGTCGGCGCCGTGGTGCGCGTCGAGTACGGCCGGATGGAACTCGAGGACCGGCACGGCCGTACCAAACCGTTCCCGGTCGGGCCGGGATATCTGATCGACGGCAAGCCGGTGATCCTCACCGCGCCCAAGAAGGCGGCTGCGGCGGCGCCTGCGCGTACCGCGTCCGGTTCTGTCGCGGTGGCCGGCGCGCGCGCGAAGGTCGCGCTGGCCAGCCGGATCTACGTGGAGGGCCGCCACGACGCCGAGCTCGTCGAGCAGGTCTGGGGTGACGACCTGCGGATCGAGGGCGTGGTGGTCGAGTACCTGGGCGGCGTCGACGACCTGGCCGCCATCGTCGCCGATTTCCGGCCCGAGCCCGGTCGCCGGTTGGGCGTGCTGGTCGATCACCTGGTGACGGGGTCCAAGGAGGCCCGGATCGCCGGAGGCGGTGCGCCGCGGCCCGGGCGGTGACCACACACTGGTCGTCGGGCATCCCTTCATCGACATCTGGGAAGCGGTCAAGCCTGCCCGGATCGGGGTGGCGGCCTGGCCGGCCGTCCCGAAGGGACAGGACTGGAAGCACGGCGTGTGCGCCGCCCTGGGCTGGAGACATCGCGACCAGGCCGATATCGCCGCCGCCTGGCGCAAGATTCGGGGCCGGGTCCGGGACTGGAGTGACCTCGAGCCGGCGCTGATCGGCCGGGTCGAGGAGCTGATCGACTTCGTCACGCAACCCCGGCACTCTTGACGGCTCCGCCGTCGTGTCATGAGGCAGGGTGGTAAGCAGAGAGCGTGTCCGACAGCCTGTTCGACGTGCCCGGCGATCGTCCTGCGCCGCTGGCTGCCGGAGGTCCCGTCGGCGCTTCCGCGCCGCTGGCGGTGCGGATGCGCCCGGCCTCCCTCGACGAGGTCGTCGGTCAGGGGCATCTGCTCAAACCCAACTCGCCACTGCGCCGGTTGGTCGAGGGTTCCGGTGCCGCCTCGGTCATTCTCTACGGTCCGCCGGGCACCGGAAAAACCACGCTCGCCTCGATGATCTCCCAGGCCACAGGCCGGCGGTTCGAGGCGCTTTCGGCGCTGTCGGCCGGCGTCAAAGAGGTCCGTGCGGTCATAGAGAAGGCGCGCGTGCGGCTGCCGTCCGGGGCGGGCAGACGGTGCTGTTCATCGACGAGGTGCACCGGTTCTCCAAGACCCAGCAGGACGCGCTGCTGGCCGCGGTGGAGAACCGGGTGGTGCTGCTGGTGGCCGCCACTACCGAGAACCCCTCCTTCTCCGTAGTGGCTCCGCTGCTGAGTCGCTCGCTGATCCTGCAGCTGCAGCCACTGACCCCGGCTGATGTCACCACGGTGATCCGCCGCGCCATCAGCGACGAGCGCGGGCTGGGCGGCCGGGTCCAGGTCACCGACGAGGCGATCGACCTGATGGTGCAGCTGTCCGCCGGTGACGCGCGCCGGGCGCTGACCGCACTCGAAGTGGCAGCCGAGACGGGTGAGAGTGACCGTCGAGGCCATCGAGCAGTCCTTGGACAAGGCGGCGGTGCGCTACGACCGCGATGGCGATCAGCATTACGACGTCGTCAGCGCGTTCATCAAGTCGATCCGGGGTTCGGACGTCGACGCCGCGCTGCACTACCTGGCCCGCATGTTGGTGGCGGGGGAGGACCCACGGTTCGTGGCGCGCCGGCTGATGATCCTGGCCAGTGAGGACATCGGGATGGCCGATCCGTCCGCGCTGCAGACCGCTGTCGCCGCCGCGCAGACGGTGCAGCTGATCGGGATGCCGGAGGCGCAACTGACGTTGGCGCACGCCACCGTCCACTTGGCGACCGCGCCCGAAATCCAACGCCGTTACCACCGCGCTTAGTGCTGCGATGGCCGATATCAAGGCGGGGAAGGCCGGGCTGGTGCCGGCGCATCTGCGCGACGGGCACTATTCGGGGGCGTCGAAGCTCGGCAACGCCATCGGCTACAAGTACGCCCACGATGACCCCGACGGGGTTGTGCCGCAACAGTATCCGCCCGATGAGCTGGTGGGGGTCGACTACTACCAGCCGACCGGCCGCGGCGTCGAGCGGGAGATCTCGACCCGGGTGGAGAAGTTGCGCGCCATCATCCGCCGAAAGCGCTGAATACCCGCGTCGAGATCGACGTATGGGCGTGCGAACACTCGCACTCTCGCGCCCAAGCGTCGGTTTGGGCGCGCGGACCGCAAAAATCGCCTTGACGCCCGTCGCCTGCGGTCCTACATTGGTATTCAACCAATTGATTGATCAAGATGGAGGTTGATTATTGGGACCGAGAGCGACGTCGAGGCCCAGCTTGATCGTGCCTTCATGGCACTCGCGGATCCCGTCCGGCGTGCGATGGTGGCGCGGCTGGCGCGGGGGCCGGCCACAGTCAACGAGCTGGCGGCGCCGTTCACCATCACCAAACAGGCGGTGTCCAAGCACATTCAGGTTCTCGAGCAGGCGGGTCTGGTCACCCGGACCCGTGATGCCCAGCGGCGGCCGGTCCATCTGGAAGCGGCTGCCCTCGAGCAGCTGACGTCCTGGATCGACCAGTACCGCTTGGACGCCGAACGCAACTACCGCCGGCTGGACGCGCTGCTGGCGGCGATGACCGACACAGAAGAGAAGGGAAAGACAAGATGACGAACGCACTCCAACTGGTGGCGCCGGTCGACACCCTTGCCATGGAGTTCACCCGCGAATTCGATGCGCCGGTGCAGGCGCTGTTCCGTGCCCACGCCGAACCCGAGCTGGTCAAGCAGTGGCTCGGCCCGCACGATCTCGAGATGGAGATCGCGGAATGGGACTTCAAGAACCACGGCGGTTACCGCTACTTCCACGAGAACGAGCATGGAAAATTCGGGTTCAACGGCACGTTCCATACGGTGCGGGAGAGCGAGTTCATCCTGCAGACCTTCGAGTTCGAGGGTGCACCGGACATGGTCAACATCGAGTACCTGTGGTTCGAAGACCTGGGCGGTGGGCGCTCCCGGCTGCGTGGCCGTTCGATCTGTCCCAACACCGAGGCGCGGGACGCCCTGCTGTCATCGGGGATGGAAGGTGGCATGACCGAGGGCTACGAGAAGCTCGACGCATTGCTCAAGAGCCTCTGAACACCATCAAGGCAAAGTAATCCCGGCTGGTCGGGGGCCCAGCCGGGATCACGTGGGCGGTGCCCGGGGCGGTTAGCGCAGGAGTCCGGAACGCCGGCCGCCCATCAGGCCGGTGCGGCGACGTCCCATCAGCGCGGCCACCAACGCCACACCAAGAGCGGCGACGACAACTTGTACGAGCAGTTCGAGCCAGTCCACGCCGTTGGTCGCTGTGGGGATGCCAAGCGCGCGGGCCAGGGCGGTGCCGATGAAGGCCGACACGATGCCGACGAGGATCGTGAGCAGCATGCCGATGCGCTGCTTGCCCGGCAGTGCCAGCCGGCCGAGAACACCGACGACGATGCCGATAAGTATTGCGGTGATGATGCCGGTGATGGTCATTTCTCCTCCAGGGGTGTGGTTCCGGCAGAAATACCCTCGGCGGTGACGCAATAAACGCGCGCGTCAATCCGCGGGTCGGCTCGTAGGCTGAAACCGATGAACACCGAAGTGATCGACGTCGACACCTCCCGCCGCCGGATCGTCGACCTGACCGCCGCCGTGCGGACATTCTGCGCCTCCCAGGGGGAGGGCTGTGCAACGTCTTCGTCCCGCACGCCACGGCGGGCGTCGCGATCATCGAGACCGGAGCCGGCTCCGACGACGATCTCATCGACGCGCTGGAACGGCTGCTTCCCCGTGACGACCGTTACCGCCATTCCCACGGGTCGCCAGGGCATGGAGCCGACCATGTGCTACCCGGCCTGGTGTGCCCGTCGGTGACCGTGCCGGTGGACGACGGCCGGCCGCTGCTGGGCACCTGGCAGAGCATCGTGCTGGTGGATCTGAACAGAGACAACCCCCAACGGTCGGTCCGCCTGAGCTTCGTGACGGCCTAGCACAGGCGACCGGTACTGTGGGTCGTCGAGTAATCGCAGGTGACGGCCGACCGACGGACCGTCTCCACTGACAAGAACTGGGGACAGCAGGACGTGCAGACACACGAGATCAGGAAGCGGTTCCTTGATCATTTCGTGAAGGCGGGACACACCGAGGTACCCAGCGCCTCGGTGATCCTCGACGACCCCAACCTGCTGTTCGTCAACGCCGGCATGGTGCAGTTCGTCCCGTTCTTCCTCGGCCAGCGCACGCCGCCGTGGGACCGCGCGACCAGCATCCAGAAGTGCATCCGCACACCGGACATCGACGAGGTGGGCATCACCACCCGGCACAACACGTTCTTCCAGATGGCCGGCAACTTCTCGTTCGGCGACTATTTCAAGGCCGGCGCCATCGAGTTGGCGTGGACCCTGCTGACCAACCCGGTGGACCAGGGCGGCTACGGCTTTGATCCCGAAAAGATCTGGGCCACCGTCTATCTGGATGATGACGAGGCCGCTCAACTGTGGCAGGACATCGCCGGACTGCCGCCGGACCGGATCCAGCGGCGCGGGATGGCCGACAACTACTGGTCGATGGGGATTCCCGGGCCGTGCGGTCCGTCGTCGGAGATCTACTACGACCGCGGGCCCGGGTACGGCGTGGAGGGCGGACCCGAAGCCAACGAGGACCGCTATATCGAGATCTGGAATCTCGTCTTCATGCAGAACGAGCGCGGCGAGGGCACGTCCAAGGACAACTTCGAGATACTCGGCCCGTTGCCGCGCAAGAACATCGACACCGGCATGGGTGTCGAACGGGTGGCCTGCCTGCTGCAGGGAGTCGACAACGTCTACGAGACCGACCTGCTGCGTCCGGCGATCGACCTGATGGCCGCGCGCGCACCCCGTGGGTATGGGCAGGGCAACCATGATGACGACGTCCGCTACCGGGTCATCGCCGACCACAGCCGGACCGCCGCGATCATCATCGGCGACGGGGTCAGCCCCGGCAACGAGGGGCGCGGTTATGTGCTGCGCCGGCTGCTCCGGCGCATCATCCGCGCCGCCAAACTGCTCGGGGTCGAGGAGCCCGTCATGGGCGACCTGATGGTCACGGTGCGCGACGCCATGGGCCCGTCCTATCCGGAACTGGCCAGCGACTTCGACCGCATTCAGCGCATCGCGGTGGCGGAGGAGACCGCGTTCAATCGCACGCTGGCATCGGGTTCGCGGCTGTTCGACGACGCGGCGCGCGCCACGAAGGCCGCCGGTACCGACGTGCTGTCCGGCACCGACGCCTTCACCCTGCACGACACCTATGGCTTCCCGATCGAACTGACCCTCGAGATGGCCGCCGAGGCCGATCTGCAGGTCGACGAGGACGGCTTCCGCAGCCTGATGGCCGAGCAGCGCCGGCGTGCCAAGGCAGACGCCGCAGCGCGCAAGCAGGCACACGCCGATCTGTCGGCCTACCGCGACCTCGTCGACGCCGGGCCGACGCAGTTCACCGGCTTCGACGAACTATCCACCGAGGCAAGAATTCTCGGCATCTTCGTGAACGGCAAGCGGGTTCCGGTGGTGGCTCATGAGCCAGCCGGCTCCGAGTTGCGCATCGAGCTGATCCTCGACCGCAGCCCGTTCTACGCCGAGTCGGGCGGTCAGATCGCCGACGAGGGCACGATCAGCGGAACCGGGGCGTCGGAGACCGCGCGCGCGGCCGTGAGCGATGTTCAGAAGATCGCGAAAACCCTGTGGGCGCACCGCGTCGACCGTGGAATCGGGCGAGTTCGTCGAGGGCGACACCGTCGTGGCCGCGGTCGATCCGCGCTGGCGCCATGGTGCCACCCAGGGGCATTCCGGAACGCACATGGTGCACGCCGCACTGCGACAGGTTCTGGGCCCCAATGCTGTTCAGGCGGGCTCCCTGAACCGTCCCGGCTACCTACGCTTCGACTTCAACTGGCAGGGTGGGCTGACCGACGCTCAGCGCTCACAAATTGAAGAGGTCACCAACGAAGCGGTCGAGGCCGATTACGAGGTGCACAGCTTCACCACCGACCTGGAGAGGGCCAAGGCGATGGGTGCGATGGCGCTCTTCGGTGAGGCCTATCCCGACGAAGTCCGGGTCGTCGAGATCGGCGGGCCGTTCTCGTTGGAGCTCTGCGGCGGCACGCACGTCGGCCGTTCCGCGCAGATCGGCCCGGTGACGATCCTCGGCGAGTCGTCGGTCGGATCCGGCATTCGGCGCGTGGAAGCCTACGTGGGGCTGGATTCGTTCCGTCACCTCTCCAAGGAGCGGGCGCTGATGGCGGGTCTGGCGTCGTCGCTGAAGGTGCCCTCGGACGAGGTTCCTGCGCGCGTCGCCAACCTCGTGGAGCGGCTGCGGGCGGCCGAGAAGGAACTCGACCGATTCCGGTTGGCCGATGCGCGTGCCGCTGCGGGGAATGCTGCCGCAGGCGCGGAGGAGATCGGTAAGGTCCGGGTCGTGGCACAGCGGATGGCCGGCGGGATGTCGGCGGGGGACCTGCGCTCACTCGTCGGCGATATCCGCGGCAAGCTCGGCAACGGCCCGGCCGTCGTGGCACTGATCGCAGAGGGTGACAACGATTCCGTCCCGTACGTGGTGGCGGTCAACGAGGCGGCGCAGGATCTCGGTCTGCGCGCCGACTCGCTGGTCAAGCAACTGGGCGCGGCGGTCAACGGCCGCGGTGGGGGAAAGGCAGATCTGGCGCAGGGTTCCGGTGAGGGGGCGGCGGGTATCGACGCGGCGTTGGCGGCGATACGCGCCGAGATAGGCCGGAGTTAACCGGGTGGCTCGAACCGACGACCCCGCCTGCGAGGAGCGAGGACCCGACCGGCCCGGGGACCCGAATTCGTCCCCGGACCCGGGGCGCGGTCGGCGGCTCGGCATCGACGTGGGGACCGTTCGTATCGGGGTGGCGGTGAGCGACCCCGACGGCATCCTCGCGACGCCGGTCGAGACCGTGGCCAGGGACCGTCGCTCCGACAGGCACCTGCGACGGCTGGTACGGCTGATCGAGGAACACGAAGCGGTCGAGGTGGTGGTGGGTCTGCCGCGCACGCTGGCCGATCGCGCCGGGTCGTCGGCGCAGGACGCTGTCGAGCTCGCCGATCTGCTGGCCGCCCGGATCTCGCCGGTGCCGGTGCGGCTGGCCGACGAGCGGTTCACCACCGTGACCGCGCAGCGTTCGCTGCGCGAGGCCGGGGTGCGCGCCAGGGGGCAACGCTCGATGATCGATCAGGTTGCGGCGGTGGGGATTCTGCAGCACTGGCTGGACCAGCGGCGGGCGGCGCTGACCGCACATGGAGAGGTCGGGGATGGCTGACGACTGGCAGAGCGAGCGAGCCGAACCCGTGGCGGTGGGGCCGCCGCGGCGCCGGCCGTCGCGCCGGGACCGTATCCGCGAAGCGCGTACCCAGCGCAGGCGCCGGATCGCCGCGGTGGTGGCGGTGGCCATTCTGGTGGTGGTCGCCGTTGGTGCGGTGTTCCTCGGCTCCAAGATGTGGCATTCGCTGTTCGGTAGTTCGGCTGGTGACTACGCAGGCGGTGGCGTCAGCGATGTGGTGATCCAGGTGCACGAGGGAGACTCCACCACCGCGATCGGCGAGACGTTGCACGACCATAATGTCGTGGCGACCACGAAGGCTTTCGTCGATGCGGCTGCGGGCAACTCGGCCATCTCGGCCATCCAGCCGGGCTTCTACAAGGTCCGTACGGAGATCCCCGCGGCCAGCGCCGTCAATCGTCTCGCCGATCCGGCCAACCGGGTCGGCAAGTTGGTGATCCCCGAGGGCCGGCAACTCGACGACATCCAGGACGTGAAGACCAACGCGGTCACCGACGGCATCTTCACGCTGATCTCCGACGCGTCGTGCGTGGACCTCGACGGTGTACGCCGGTGCGTTTCGGTGGACGACCTTCGCGACACTGCCGGCGGTCTGCCGCCGGCCGAGCTGTCTGTCCCGGGTTGGGCGACGAGCGCCGTCGACGCGCTCGGATCCGACCATCGCCGGCTGGAGGGCCTGATCGCGCCGGGTACCTGGAACATCGACCCATCGGGAGAGCCGCGGGACATCCTGGCCACGCTGATCTCCGCCAGCACGGCGCTGTACGAACAGGGCGGTCTGCTCGACACGGCGACGGCGCTGAAGATGTCGCCGTACCAGATCCTGACCGTGGCGTCGCTGGTGCAGCGCGAAGCCAAGCCGCAGGACTTTTCGAAGGTGGCCCGGGTGATCTACAACCGACTGGCCGAGCGGCGCACGCTGGAGTTCGACTCCACCGTGAACTACCCGCTGGACCGCATCGAGGTGGCGACCACCGACGTGGACCGGGGACTGGCGACGCCGTGGAACACCTATGTGCGCCCCGGGCTTCCGGCTACGCCGATCTGCTCGCCCGGCGCACCCGCCCTCGCCGCCGCCGAGCAGCCTGAGCCGGGGGACTGGCTGTATTTCGTCACCATCGACATGCAGGGCACGACGCTGTTCACCCGCGACTACGAGCAGCATCTCGCCAACATCGAATTGGCGAAACGCAACGGCGTCCTCGACTCCGCGCGATGAGCAGACGGCAGCGGTGATTGTCGCGACGAGCCCGCGGGCGTGGAGCCGTCGATGAAGCGCCGACGGGCGGCCGTGCTCGGCTCTCCGATTGCGCATTCGCGCTCCCCGCAACTGCACCTGGCGGCGTACCGCGCTCTGGGATTGGACGGCTGGACCTACGACCGCATCGAGTGCACCGGAGCACACCTGCCCGGCGTGGTGGGTGGCTTCGGGCCGGAATGGGTGGGGGTGTCGGTGACGATGCCGGGCAAGTTCGCCGCGCTGCGGTTCGCCGCCGTCGCCACTGCCCGCGCGACGTTGGTCGGGTCGGCCAACACGTTGGTCCGTTCGGCGGCGGGCTGGCAGGCCGACAACACCGATGTCGACGGCGTGCAAGGCGCGCTGGCGGGCACACCGGTGACCGGGCACGCGATGGTGGTGGGTTCGGGCGGCACCGCTCCTGCGGTCGTCGTCGGTCTCATCGAGCTTGGTGCGCAACAGATCACGGTGGCCGCCCGCAACGCCGAGCGGGCGGCACCGCTGGTCGATCTCGCGGTCCGCTGTGGTGCGCAGGCCTGCTGGCGCGACGTCGGCGATGCGCAGCTGGCCGACACGGTGGCCCGTCTCGACGTAGTGGTGAACACGGTGCCGGCCGACGCGGTGGCGCCCTACGCGCCGACGCTGGCGGTGGCGCCGGTCCTGCTCGACGCGATCTATGACCCGTGGCCGACCCCGCTGGCCTCGGCGGTCCAGGCAGCCGGCGGCCGGGTGATCAGTGGTTTGCAGATGCTGCTGAACCAGGCGTTCACGCAGGTCGAGCAGTTCACCGGGTTGCCGGCCCCCAAGGAAGCGATGAGGGCGGTGCTGCTGAAGGCTTAGCCTGAGCAGGTGGGGGAGGCCGGGAAAGCGCTAGCCGTCGTGGGCGTGCTGGTGTGGCTGATCACGTTGAGCGGCTTCGACATTCGACACCGTCGCCTTCCCGATCGGCTGACCCTTCCAGGCGCTGCGATGATCCTCGCCGGTGCGACGATCACCGGCAACGGCTTCGCAGCCGCGCTCGGCGGTGTCGCGTTGTTCGTCGGCTACGCGGCCGTGCACCTGATCGCGCCCGCCGCGATGGGTGCAGGCGACGTCAAGCTCGCGATCGGGCTGGGCGCACTGGCCGGGACCTTCGGTGTGGACGTGTGGATTCTGGCCACCCTGGGGGCGTCGCTTCTCACCGCCCTGCTGGCGGTGTGCTGCCTGCTGCGCGGCGCCGGGTCGAGCGTGCCGCACGGCCCGTCGATGTGCCTGGCCACCGGCGCTGCGGTGGCGATGGCGGTGCTCTGAGCCTCGCTGCGGGCCGCCGGCCATCGCCGTTTCAGGACTGCGACGCGACATGCGAAAATAGGCCCCGTGTTGCGATGGACGACAGCAGGCGAATCCCACGGCCGTGCGTTGGTGGCCATGGTCGAAGGCATGGTTGCCGGCGTCCACGTGACCTCCCAGGACATCGCGGGGCAATTGGCTCGCCGCCGGCTCGGCTACGGCCGGGGCGCGCGGATGAAGTTCGAGCAGGACCAGATCACCCTGCTTGCCGGGCTGCGCCACGGTCTCACCCTCGGCGGCCCGATCGCCATCGAGATCGGTAACACCGAATGGCCGAAATGGGAGACGGTGATGGCACCCGATCCCGTCGATCCAGCCGTGCTGGCGGACAGCGCCGCCCGCAACGCGCCGCTGACCAGGCCGCGACCCGGTCACGCCGACTACGCGGGCATGCTCAAGTACGGCTTCGACGACGCCCGCCCGGTGCTCGAGCGCGCCAGTGCCCGCGAAACCGCGGCCCGGGTCGCCGCAGGCACCGTCGCCCGCGCCTTCCTGCAGCAGGCGCTCGGCGTCGAGGTCCTCTCCCACGTGATCGCCATCGGCGCCTCCAAACCGTACGACGGACCGCCGCCCCAGCCCGCCGACCTTGCCGCGATCGACGCCAGCCCGGTGCGCGCCTTCGACGAGGCGAGTGAAGCGCTGATGATCGCCGAGATCGAGGCCGCCAAACGTGACGGTGACACCCTCGGGGGTGTGGTCGAGGTGGTGGCCCAAGGACTGCCGGTTGGGCTCGGTTCGTTCATCAGCGGTGACAACCGGCTCGACAGCCAGCTGGCCGGCGCTGTGATGGGCATCCAGGCGATCAAGGGCGTGGAGATCGGTGACGGTTTCGAGACCGCGCGCAGGCGCGGCACCGTCGCCCACGACGAGATGTATCCGGGACCCGACGGGGTGATGCGGTCCACCAACCGGGCGGGCGGCCTGGAAGGCGGTATGACCAACGGGCAGCCGGTCCGGGTCCGCGCCGCGATGAAGCCGATCTCCACCGTGCCGCGCGCGCTGGCCACCGTCGACATGGTCACCGGCGAGGAAGCGGTGGCCATCCATCAGCGCTCGGACGTGTGTGCGGTGCCGGCTGCCGGCGTGGTGGCCGAGACCATGGTCGCGTTGGTGCTGGCGCGCGCCGCGCTGGAGAAGTTCGGCGGCGACTCGCTGGCCGAGACCCGCGCCAACATCGACAGCTATCTGCGTGCCGTCGCCGATCGAGAACCGACCGACGTCGTGCGGGCATCGGGCTGATGGCGCCCAAAGCGGTTCTCGTCGGGCTGCCCGGATCGGGTAAGTCCACCATCGGTCGACGGCTGGCGAAGACATTGGATCTTCCGTTGCTCGACACCGATACGGCGATCGAGAAGATCACCGGCCGCACCATCCCCGACATCTTCTCCAACGACGGAGAAGCGGTGTTCCGTCGCATCGAGGAGGGCGTCGTCCGCGACGCGCTGGCCACCCACGACGGCGTGCTGTCACTGGGCGGCGGGGCGGTGACCACCGCCGGTGTCCGTGAGGCGCTGGCCGGACACACCGTGATCTATCTGGAGATCAGCGCGGCCGAGGGGGTGCGCCGCACCGGTGGGTCCACCACGCGGCCGTTGCTGGCGGGCAGAGACCTCGGTGAGCGGTTCAAAGAGCTTTCAGCACAACGGGTTCCGCTCTATCGCAAGGTGGCCACGCTGCGGGTGAACACCAATCACCGCAACCCCGGAGCGGTGGTGCGCTACATCGTGGCCCGTCTGGAGAACCTCGATGGCCCCAAATCCGAGCGTCGACGCCGGCGTTCGGCGTGGCGTCGCGCCCCGCTGTCCCTGACGGCGCAGCCCTCCACCGAGGCGCCCCCCAGCCCCTCGGCCCTCGCGGCAGGAAAACCGGCGGAGCTGCCTGTTCGCGAAAGGATGCACCGTGACTGAGCCGGTGACGGACCCTGTCACCGTCCACGTACGCACGAACCCGCCCTACCCGGTGATCATCGGAACGGGCCTTCTCAGCGACTTGGCGCGCACCCTCGACGGCAGGCACAAGGTGGCGATCCTGCACCAGCCAGTGCTGGCCCAGACCGCCGAGTCGATACGGAATCATCTGGCGGACAAGGGAATCGATGCACATCGGGTCGAGATCCCCGATGCCGAGGCCGGCAAGGAATTGCCGGTCGTCGGGTTCATCTGGGAGGTGCTCGGACGTATCGGCGTCGGCCGCAGGGACGCGATCGTCAGCCTGGGCGGGGGAGCTGCCACCGACGTCGCCGGCTTCGCCGCGGCGACATGGCTGCGCGGCATCGACATCGTCCACGTCCCGACCACGCTGCTCGGCATGGTCGACGCCGCGGTCGGCGGCAAGACCGGGATCAACACCGACGCGGGGAAGAACCTCGTGGGGGCGTTCCATCAGCCGGCGGCGGTGCTGATCGACCTCGCCACGCTGGAAACCCTGCCCCGCAACGAGATCGTGGCGGGAATGGCGGAGATCGTGAAGGCCGGCTTCATCGCCGACCCGGTGATCCTCGACCTCATCGAGGCCGATCCGCAGCTCGCGGTCGATCCCGCAGGCCCGGTGCTGCCGGAGCTGGTCAGACGTGCCGTGGCGGTCAAAGCCGAGGTCGTCGCCGCCGACGAGAAGGAATCGCAGCTGCGCGAGATCCTCAACTACGGGCACACCCTGGCGCACGCCATCGAGCGCCGCGAGCGCTACCAGTGGCGGCACGGGGCCGCGGTGTCCGTCGGGCTGGTGTTCGCCGCCGAGCTGGGTCGGCTTGCCGGGCGCCTCGATGACGCCACCGCCGAGCGGCACCGCGCGATCCTGAGCTCACTGGGGCTGCCGGTCAGCTACGACGCCGACGCGCTGCCGCAGCTGCTGGAGTCGATGGTCGGCGACAAGAAGACCCGCGCCGGCGTGCTGCGTTTCGTGGTGCTCGACGGGCTGGCCAAGCCGGGACGGCTGGAAGGGCCCGATCCGTCGCTGCTGGCCGCCGCTTACGCCGAGGTCGCCCGCAGCTGACCCCGGGTCAGCGGTCGCGTTTGTCGACGGGCCTGGTCTGGTCGTCCTCGGCGAGCGCGACGGATGATGTGCTCTGTTCGGGCTCCGCGCCGGACGACTTCACGTCGTAGTCGCGGTCGTCTCGGACGGCGGCGAACACGTCGGTGTCGGCGCGTTCGTCGTCGCCGTCTCGCTGGCGTGACTGCACAGGGGACTTACGGTCGACGAGCCAGTGGCCGATCGCGACGCCGACGATCGCGCTGACGAACACCAGAAGAGCGGTGAACGCCGCGAACGTCGTCACCTCGTTGATCAGCCCCTCGACGTACAGGTTCTTGTAGAACAACCCGATGAACCAGGCCACCGCGCCGCTGACCACGCCCGCGAACAGACCGGCCAGCAGCCATGTCATCGCCAGGTCTTCGCGCCGTTCCGGATCATCGTTGGCGCGCGCGTCGGCACGGCCGTCGGCGTAGCCCCACACCAGCACCACGATGGCGTACAGAACGATCAGGACGATGCTGATCATCGCCGCCTTGGTCTCCCATGCGTTGATCATCGCTCCCTGCAGTAACCGGACGATCACCATCAGGGCGGCGAACACCAGTCCGCGCAGCAGCCACTTACTCATGACGCCACACCTTAGCGAGTAGCGTCACCGCCTGTGACTATTTCTCAGCGCCGCGACCGGTTGCGCCGCCGCCTCGCCGCGGCGGAGCTGGACGCTTTGCTGATATCAGACCTGGTCAACGTGCGATATCTGTCGGGATTCACCGGTTCGAATGCCGCACTGTTGATCCTCGCCGAGGACGAAACGCCGGTGCTCGCCACCGACGGGCGGTACCGCACCCAGGCTGCGCACCAGGCCCCCGACGCGCAGGTCGTCATCGAGCGGGCGTGTGGGCCCCATCTGGTCTCCCGGGCGGTTGACGCCGGGGTGCGCACCCTGGGCTTCGAAAGCCACGTGGTCACCGTCGACGCGTTCGCCGCGCTCACCCGCGCCGCCGGCGAGCAGTGCGAGCTGGTCCGCGCCGCCGGGACTGTCGAGGTCCTTCGCGAGGTGAAGGACGCCGGTGAGCTGGCCCTGCTGCGGCTGGCCTGCGAGGCCGCCGACGCGGCGTTGACGGACCTGGTGGACCGCGGCGGCCTGCGACCGGGGCGCACCGAGAAAGATGTCAGGCGCGACCTCGAGGCGTTGATGCTCGACCACGGCGCTGACGGGCCGTCGTTCGAGACCATCGTCGCGGCCGGGCCGAATTCGGCGATCCCCCATCACCGGCCCACCGACGCGGTTCTGGCCGCAGGGGACTTCGTCAAGATCGACTTCGGCGCTCTGGTGTGCGGCTACCACTCGGACATGACCCGCACCTTCGTACTCTCACCGATCGCCCAGTGGCAACACGACATCTACGACCTGGTCATCGCCGCTCAGCGGGCCGGCCGGGAAGCGCTCGCGCCCGGGGTTGCGCTCAGCGATGTCGACGCCGCATCACGCCGGGTGATCAGCGATGCCGGGTATGCCGACAACTTCGGCCACGGCCTCGGCCATGGGGTAGGCCTGCAGATCCACGAAGCGCCGGGAATCAATGCGGCGGCCGCCGGTACACTCCTTGCTGGCTCCACGGTGACCGTCGAGCCCGGTGTCTACCTGCCCGACCGCGGCGGCGTCCGCATCGAGGACACGCTGGTGGTGGCCGGAGACGGCGGCGCAGGCTGGAACAAGGGGGCCGGCAGCCCTGAACTACTCACCCGGTTCCCCAAAGAGCTGGTAATCGTCTAGAAGCTAGGAGTACAACCGACCGTGGCATCGACCGCCGACTTCAAGAATGGCCTCGTGCTGAACATCGACGGCCAGCTGTGGCAGATCGTCGAGTTCCAGCATGTCAAGCCGGGCAAGGGACCGGCCTTCGTGCGGACGAAGCTGAAGAACGTGCTGACCGGCAAGGTCGTCGACAAGACCTACAACGCCGGCGTGAAGGTGGAGACCGCGACGGTGGACCGCCGCGACGCCACCTACCTGTACCGCGACGGCTCCGACTTCGTCTTCATGGACTCCCAGGACTACGAGCAGCATCCGCTGCCGGAGGCGCTGGTCGGCCGGGCCGCGGGCTTCCTGCTGGAAAGCCTGCCGGTGCAGATCGCGTTCCACGACGGGGCGCCGTTGTATCTGGAGTTGCCCGTCACCGTCGAGATCGAGGTCGCCAGCACTGAGCCCGGTCTGCAGGGTGACCGGTCCAGCGCGGGCACCAAGCCGGCGACGCTGGAGACCGGCGCCGAGATCCAGGTGCCGCTGTTCATCAACACCGGAGACAAGCTCAAAGTGGATTCCCGCGACGGAAGTTACCTGGGAAGGGTCAATGCCTGACGCCTGGGCGAGCGGAGCGATGGGGATCGACTCGGGCGAGCGGAGCGACGGGAATGCCTGACCGGAGAGGCGACCGGGGCCGTCACCAGGCCCGAAAACGCGCTGTAGACCTTTTGTTCGAGGCTGAAGCCCGTGGGATCACCCCCGCCGAGGTCGCTGAATCGCGAAATGCGTTGGCGCATCACCAGTCCGAGATGTCACCACTGAACCCGTACACGGTGACGGTCGCGCGCGGGGTGACCGAACACTCGGCGCACGTCGACGATCTGATCTCGGCGCACCTACAGGGTTGGACGTTGGATCGACTGCCCGCGGTCGACCGGGCGATCCTTCGCGTCGCCGTGTGGGAACTGCTGCACGCCGAGGACGTGCCCGAGCCGGTTGCTGTCGACGAGGCGGTCGAACTGGCGAAGAAGCTGTCCACCGACGACTCGCCCGGATTCGTCAACGGCGTGCTCGGGCAGGTCATGCTGGTGACTCCGCAAATCCGTGCTGCGGCGGCCGCAATGCAGGGCGGCGGCGAAAGCGGTGTCGGCACCTCGACGTAATCGTTCTTCGTGAACAATATGTGCACAATCTGGCGCGCGGCTTCACCGGCCCTGACGATGAGACCACAACCCGCTCAAAGCAAGAGGTGGTCGATGTGACGGTGTACCCGACGGCGCAACGGATCCGCAGGCCGCACTGGTCATTGGCCCGGACGTGGCTGTTGCAGCCGGGGCTTCCCGACGGCGGTGACGTGTTCGATACCGCGGTCGCCGGCAGTGCCGATGTGGTCGTGCTCGACATCGAGGACGGACTGCCTGACGTTCAGAAACCCGCAGGCCGCCAGTCGGTGGCCGAGTGGCTGTACTGCGGCGGACCGGGGTGGGCGCGGATCAGCAGCGCGAGCACCCCTGCCTGGGCGGCGGATCTCGACGCTCTTGCCGCAGCGCCCGGACTGGCCGGCGTGATGCTCGCCAAGACCGAATCGGCCGATGACGTCGCCGCAACTGCGGCGCGGTTGCCCGCAGGCACACCGGTGGTAGCCCTCATCGAGTCCGCGCTCGGCATCGAATCAGCCTTCGATATCGCCCGGGAACCCGCATGTGTGCGAATTGCCTTCGGGGTCGGTGATTTTCGCCGCGACACCGGGATGTGCGCCGACCCGACGGTGTTGGCCTATCCCCGCGCACGGCTGGTGATCGCCAGTCGCGCCGCTGGGTTACCTGCGCCGATCGACGGACCGACGCTGCGTGGCCAGGAGCGCCACCTGGCCCATGACACTGAGGTGGCCAGATCCGCCGGCATGTCCGGACGCCTGTGTCTGGATCCCGAGCATGCTGAGACGGTCAACGATCTGCTCAGCCCGTCGCTATCGGAGATCGACGAGGCGCGGCACACCCTTGACCGCCTCGACGCGCCGACGGGACCCTACGACGGCAGCGCAGGGCCGACCCGTGCGCGCGCCGAAGCCGTGCTGGACTTGGCCACCAAACTGGGCGTTGTGTAGCAGACCTCGCCGGAGGCTCGACGGGTGAAGTCCCACGCCCCGTTGCTCTCGGCCGCGCCCCAAACCACGCCACCGACCATTGCGGTCTACAGCTCCAGCGCCTCATACGTGCGGCGGACGAACTTCGGTTGCGCGGTGCGCAGTTTCGCCAATGAAGTGTTTCCGGCGATCGCCGCCGCCGCATCAGGTGACAGGTCGGGCGCATTCTGGATCAGGTATATCAGGATAAGGTCGGCGGAGGGGTCGGCCTGCCACCAAGTGCCGAAAGCGCCGGGCCAGGTGAATGCGCCCGTCCCGCCGGGCCCGAACAGCGGCCCCGCCTGGACCGGGTTGGTCACCACCGCGAGGTTGAGCCCGAAGCCGCGGCCCTGCCAGTACGGCATGCCGAGAAACGGTGTCTTTCGCTGCGCATCGGTGAGCCGGTCGGTGCGCATCAGCCGCACCGACTCGTCGGACAACACCCGCACGCCGGCGAGTGTCCCGCCGGCCAGCAGCATCCGGGCGAAGGCCAGGTAGTCGTCCACAGTCGAGAACAGCCCGCCTCCGCCCTGGGAGAACCGCGGAGGTGCGATCGGTGCCGGGCCCATCACGTCGTGACTGAGCTGACCGCCGGCATCGAGCTTGTACATCGTGGCGGCCCGCCGCCTCCCCTCGGGGCTGACGAAGAATCCCGTGTCGGTCATCCCGAGCGGCTGAAAAATCCTCTCCGCGAGCACATCCTGCAACGACTTGTCCTCGATGCGGGACAGTACGATGCCGAGCACGTCGGTGGAGTGGCTATAGGTCAGCCGTTCGGCAGGCTGGTGAACCAACGGGAGCCGGGACACCTCGGTCAGCCAGTGATCGCCGTCCTGGCGCAGCGAGACCCCGCTGTACGCGCGCGCGATAGGTCCTGGCACCGAGAATGCGTAGGCGAGGCCGCTGCGGTGCGTCATCAGGTCTTCGATGGTGATCTGCCGAACTGCGGGCACGGTCTTGTCGAGCGGGCTCTCCGGGTCGGTCAGCACCCGCATGTCGGCGAGTTCGGGCACCCATCTCGCTACCGGATCGCTCAGCGACAGCTTGCCCTCCTCGGCGAGCGTCATGGCTGCGGCAACGGTGACGGGCTTGGTCATCGACGCGATCCGGAACACGGTGTCTCGCTGCATCGGCAGCCGAGTCTGGACGTCGCGGTATCCGATTTCGTTGACCTGCAGCACTTTTCCTGACTGCCAGACCAGCGTCACCGCACCGGCGAGAACACCGTTGTCGCAGGCTTCGCGGATGGAGGCCTGGTTGGCGTCGAGGTTCACCCGGCACAGGCTACCCGCCGGAATCCGGCGGGCGTGTTCGCGGGTTCGAGGACCGCGCGGGCCTTCAAGTCGACCGAGAGTACGCGTTGTGCCGGGTCCTCACTTTCGGCGAATACCCGCGCGCCGCCGGCCCGGGGGTCACGAGGTCAGCGATGCCCGAGAGCGCCAGGCTCATCAGGTAGCCGAAGCCGCCCGCGATCAGGAGCAATCCCCATGCCGCCGCCGCGTCGAACCGTTGTTGGCTCTCCACGAGCAGCCGTCCGATACCAGAACCCGCTCCGAAGATGTCGGTCAACAGGGCGATGATCAGCGCCAGCGCCGACGCGACACGGACACCGAGGAGCACATCCGGTGTCAGAGCAGGCAGGACGACGCTGTGCCAGTGCCGGGCTTTCGCCAATCCCAGGCTCTGCGACATCTCCAGTCGCACCGGCGGGATCGCCCGCCTCGCGGTCGCGGTGCTCAGCAGGATGGGCCATGCCACGACGACGGCGACTGCGGCGACGGCGCTGAGAAGATTCGGTCCCAGCAACAGCACCAGCACCGGTACCAGAGCCGCGCCGGGTATCGCCGCGAGGAAGTCGATCGTCGGCGAAAGTGCACGGTCGATGCGGCGCGATGCACCGATCAGCACACCCACCGTTCCGCCGAGGACGGTGGCGGCGGCCAGACCCAGGAGATATACCGCAACCGTGTGGCCCACAGCAGGCGCCAGCGAGCCCGCGGCGTGTAATCGCGAGAGTGCGGACAACCATTGCGTCGGCGGCGGCATCGTCAGGGAGCTCGCCGGTGCGCTGACCTGCCAGACCAGCAGCAGGCATGCCAACGGCAGCAGCCCGCGCAGTGGTGCGACGGGGATGCGGGTGATCGGCGGTGCGGAGCCGGCAGTCACAGGATGCCCGGGCAGGGCTATTCGGACTGCGCCGCGCAACACGATGTTCAGCACTGTTCCGATCAGCCCGCAGACCAATGCGTAGGCCCACATCCTTTCCGGGGCAAGCGCGTTGAGCGACTCAACCAATGCGCCCCCGAGGCCGTTCGGTGTGAGCACCATCTCGACCACAACCGCGACGAGCAGCGCCACGATCACCGACAATCGCGCGCCCACCAACCAGACCGGGGTGACTGCGGGCACGACCATCTTCCGGAGTGTGTCGGGCTTGGTGAGGTGAAGGGTCCGCGCGACGTCGTACCGGCGAGGCGGGACCGACGCGGGTGCACCCGCGGTGTTCAGCACCATCGGCCACAACGCGGCGTAGGTCACCAGCACCACCTCGGTGCCGGTGGTCGGCCCGAATGTCAGCACGGCGACCGGGATCAGCGTGACCGCAGGCACCGTCCGAAGCGCATCGATCGAGGCCTCCACCCAGCCGCGCAGTCGCGGCGATAATCCGATGGCCAGCCCGAACGCGGTGCCGATGGTCAACGTGAGAGCCGACGCGGTGCCCACCACGCCCAGGGTGTGCGCCGCCGCGCGGGGGAGCTCGCCGCTACGAATGTCGGCGGCCAGGGCACTCAGAATGCCGAAGGGGGCGGGTAGATAGCCGAAGTGCAGCACCCCCGCCGAGGTCAGCAGCTGCCATGAGGCGAGCGCCGTGATCGGCACCAGCATCCCGGCGAGCTGCCACCGGCGCGGATCAGCCATGCCGGAGTTCCTCGCCGAGCAGGTGCCGCACGGCGAGGTACCGCGACAGCTCACGGGTTTCCAGTTGGTCTCGCGTCCTGGGCAATTCGGTGTCCACGGCCAACGTGATGACCCCAGGCCGGCCACTGACGACGACCACCCGGTCGCCGAGGTAGATCGCCTCGTCGAGGTCGTGGGTGACGAACACAATGGTGGAACCCGTCTTGCGCTGCACTTCGAGCAGCACGTCCTGTAGTGCCGCCTTCGTGATCGCGTCGAGCGCTCCGAACGGTTCGTCCATCAGCAACACCGACGGCTGCACAGCCAGGGCCCTGGCTATCTGCACTCGCTGAGCCATCCCGCCGGACAGCCGCCACGGGTAGTCCCTGGCGTGCTCGCCGAGGCCGACCATGTTGAGGGCCTCGGCGACACGTGAGTCTCGCTCGCGCCGCCCGATCCGGCCCTCCAGTCCGAGACCGGTGTTGCGCGCGACGGTCCGCCACGGTAGCAGTGCATTTTCGTAATCCTGAAACACCATGACCACGCCGATGGGTGGCCGGGTCACCGCTGTTCCATCGAAGGTGACGGTTCCGCAGTGTGTTTCGACAAGGCCTCCGAGAACTCGAAGCAGTGTGGTCTTACCGACACCCGAGCGCCCGACCACCCCGACGACCTCGCCTGCGCGGATATCGAGCGAGATGTCATGCAGGACGGGGCGGGGTCCGTCCGGTCCGTCCAGCCGAACGTCGAGGCCGTCGACACGGTAGAGGCAGCGGCTCACGGTCCTTGCCACACAAGTGAATTGACATCCGGATCGGAATCGATAGAGCCGACGGCTCTCGCTATCCCGACGTAGGGCACCAACTGCTGGGGCGTGATGTCAACGGTCCAGTCGGGCAACGGCGCCCGTTCGAGGACGTCAGTGGGGATCTTCAGCCACCCAGCCATCAGGGACCTTGCGTCGCTTGGGTTGTTGTCGAGGAACTCGATTGCCTCGCGTAATGAGGTGCGCCAGGCAGCGATCGCCTGGGGGTGGTCTGCGGTGAAGTGGCGCGGCGCCGACCAGACGGTGGTGATCGCTTCGTTGACCATGCCGTCGCTGGCATCGTGTACGGCTTCGACGATGACGTCGTCGTGGACGTGAAACCCACGAGATGCGATGGCCGTGCTGAACGGCAGCGTCGCGATCGCCGCGTCCAGGTGCCCGGCCTCGAGCTGATCACCCATCGCGGCGAACGGTGTTTGGACGAACCGGACATCGCGGCGCCCGACTCCGTCTCGCTGCAGCAGGTAAACCACCGAGTCGACGATGATCCCGGTCAGCGAAGGCACCGCGATGGACTTTCCTTTCAGCTCGGCCAGCGATCGGATCGACGCGTCCTTGGTGATCCACACCGCGTTCGGAAGTTGTCGTGACTGCTGGGCGGTGCTCGAAACGATCTGCAGATCGAGTCCCTTCTGAGCTCCGAGGAGAACGAGGGTGGGCACGCTCATCGCGATGTCGTACTGCCCCTTGGACAGGGCGGCCATGAACAGGGGCAGATCCTGGCCCTCGGTGAGGTCGACCTGCAAGCCGTTGCGTTCGAAGATTCCCCGGGTCGCCGCGGCGTGCACCGGCAGGGTGTTGCCGCTGGGAAACAGCGCGACGCGGAGGTGCCCGAGATGTGGTTCTGTCGGTTGCCGGGTCTCGTCGTTCCCTGCGCCGCAGCCCGCCACCAGGGTCAGCAGCGTCACGGCGGCGAGCACACCCAGTGACCGGACCACCCTGCGAAGTCTCATCGTCCGACCCCCGCTCGACGTACGGGTCACATTCTGGCAGCTGAGGGCTTTTCACCCGGCGAATTCGCGGTAACACCGCCGCTGTCGGTGCACAGATACCAAGATGACCGTGTGGAGCGGGGGCTCAGCGAGCAGCACACGCGCCGGCTGCTCGACCGCGAGGTCGACCTCGAGGCAATCGATGACGCGTTGACCGCGGCGGCAACGGGTGCGGGTGCGGTGCTGCTGATCGAGGGGCCGGCCGGCATCGGGAAGACGGCGCTACTCGAGTATCTGCGTTCTCGTGCCTCCGGTGGACGGGGTGGCGGTGCACAGTGCCCGCGGAGGAGAGCTGGAGCGCGGCTTCGGCTTCGGCATCGTGCGCCAGTTGCTCGAGAGAGCGGTCCTCAGCGATGACGCCGCTGAACGAGACCGCCTATTGTCGGGCGCAGCGCAGCTCGCCGGTCCGGTGTTCACCGACGTGGCCCGTGCGCAGAACACGGCGGACATCGCGTTCGCGACGCTGCACGGTCTGTACTGGCTGGTCGCCAACCTCGCCGAGCGCGGGCCGCTGGTCTTGGTGGTCGACGACGCGCATTGGGCCGACGGACCGTCGCTGAGATTCCTGCTGCACCTGGCGCCACGATTGCAGGGACTGCCGATCCTGGTGGCGCTGTCGGTGCGAACGGGTGCCGAGGGGTTACCCGGGGACCTGGTGCCGCTGATGCTGGAGGCGCGTGCCCCCGTTCTGCGACCGCACCCGTTAAGCGAAGCGGCAGTGGCCAGACTGGTACGAGCCGACCTGGGCGGCGCGGCGGGAGATCTACTCTGCCGCGCATGTTCGGATGCGACGGGTGGCAATCCGTTTCTGGTTTCTGAGCTTCTCGGTGAGTTTCGCCGAGAGGGCCGATCGGTCCGGGACATCGATCCTTCTGCGGTCGACCAGCTTGTCCCGGAACGGATTTCGAAGTCAGTGCTGGTGCGTGTCGGTCGGTTGGATCCGGATGCGACCGCACTGGCACGGTCGGTGGCCGTCCTCGGCGAATGGGCCCGTATCAGCATGTGCGCCAAGCTGATCGGACTCGAAGTCGCAAAGGCGGCGGCGCTAGCCGCCGGCCTCGTCGACATCGAGGTCCTGTTGCCCGGCGAGCCGTTGCGGTTTGTCCACCCGATCGTCCGGACCGCCGTCTACGAGGACCTGACCCGTCCGCAGCAGGCCGACCTGCATGCCCAGGCAGCCAGACTGCTGGCCCAGCAGCACTGCGAACGAGGTGTCATCGCAGCACATCTGCTGGCGACCACACCTGTCGGTGACCCTGATGTGGTGGCCTTGCTGCGGGAAGCCGCTCGGACAGCGTTGGCCGGTGGCGCGCCTGATACGGCGGCCGCGCTGTTGCGGCGCGCCCTCGGCGAACCGCCCGAGGACGCCGACCGCCCCCAGGTCGTCTTCGAACTCGGCAATGCTGAGTATGAGATCGCAGACCCGTCGGCCACCCGGCATCTGCGAGAGGCGATCGAAACCACCGCGGACCCGCTCATCCGTGCCCGTGCGGTGACGGCGCTCGCCTGGACGAATCACCCGGACGCGCGAAGTCAGCGCGCTCAGCTGCCGTTCTACGAGAGTGCCGCGGCCGAGATCGGCGTCCACGACCGGGAACTCGAACTACAACTGGAGGGCGCCAGACTCGGTGCGCTGCTGCTCAACCCCGACATGCCCGCCCGATTCGAAGACGAGGCTGCCCGGTTCGCCGATCTGCCGTCGCTCACCCGGGCGGAGTGCATGATTCGGTCGTTCGTCGCGCGGCGCGCGCTCGAAGGTGGGCCGATCTCTGCCGCCGGAGACCTTGCCGAGCAGGCCGCCGCGCACCCCGCGCTGGTGAGCGAGGGCGGACATCCGCTGTGGCGGACCAACGTCACCATCTGCTTGCTGGAGGCCGAACGATACGAGGTCGCCGAGCACATCCTGTCGCGTGCCATCCGCCACGCCGAACGCATGGGATCGCCCCAGTGGCTGGCCCGTGCCCTGTGGTTGCGGGGTTTGGTGCGGCACCGGCGGGGTGACCTACGTGCGGCGGAAGTGGACGGTCGGGCAGCGGTGGACATCCAGGGACCGAATGCCGATTACACCAAGGTACCCGGGCTCGTGGTCGTCATCGACGCGCTGGCCGACCAAGGCCGTGCGGACGAGGGGGAGGCGCTGCTGTCGGAACGGGGAATGGACGCCGAGCTGACGCCGACGCTGTTCTCCGTGCTGCCGCTGTTGGCCCGCGGACGCATGTACGCCTCGGTGGGAAACCTCGGGCGGGCGCGCGACGACCTGCTCGATGCGCTGCGGCGGATCGAAGCCAGCCGCGGAATGTTCCCCTGGGCCAACGACGCCCGCGTCGCGCTGGTCCCGGTGTTGCTGTCTCTCGATGATCAGGCCGGCGCCCGCGCCGTCGCCGACGAGGCGGTCGCCGCGGCGATATCCGCCGAGTCCCGGCGCCGGCTGGGGGGAGCGCTGCGGGTGCGCGGCCTGTGCGAGGGCGGCACGGCGGGGCTGGAGTCGCTTCGGCTGGCCGCCGACATGCTCGCGACCTCACCCGCGTTGCTGTGGCGTGCCGAGGCTTTTGTCGACTACGGACACGCGCTTCGCGTCGCGGGGCAGAGCGCCGCAGCCCGTTCGGTACTGCGCTCGGGGATGGATCTGGCGCACCGCTGCGCAGCGGCTCCGCTGGCTGACCGGGCGGCGGCGGAGATGCGGGCTGCCGGCGGGCGGCCGCGGCGCCGGGCCGCGGTAGGTGCGGACGCGCTGACCGCCGGCGAGCGCCGGGTCGCTGAGATGGCGACCGAGGGAATCAGCAACAAGGAGATCGCGCAGTCGTTGTTCGTCACGCTGCGGACGGTCGAGATGCACCTGTCCAATGCCTACGGCAAGTTGGGCATCCGGTCCCGGCAGGACCTGGCCAAGGCGATGGCCGCCAAGGACAGCTGAGCGCTCTAATACTTCGGGCGATGCTTCGCGCTGACCGATATCGTTGTCACCCCTGACAGCAGATCTGTCTACGTCGCACATGCCGGCGGCGTCGGCGACGTCGCAGTGATTGCCACCGCAACCGATACGGTCGTCACCGACATCGGCCTTGGATTCCATCCGACCCTGATCACTGTGACCCCGGACGGGAGCGCGGTGTTCGCATCCGGCGCGCTCAGCGGGGACGGGACCACATCTACTACATCGACCAGACCGACTACACGCTGCGCACTCTGGTGTTGACCTGACCAACGCGCCGGTGCGTTGATGGCGCCTGGGACCTGCTAAGCTCCCCGCAGTTTTTCGACATCCTTTAACGATCCGTCCCGTGAGGCGGAGAAGGAGGTCCTGCTCACTCGTGGGCTCGCCCGACCCTGCCGGTTCTGATGCCGGCGCTACCGACCGCGAGCTGATGTCCGCCGCGGACGTCAGCCGCACCATCGCCCGTATCGCTCACCAGATCATCGAGAAGACCGCGCTCGACGGCCCCGACGGCCCCCGCGTCGTGTTGCTGGGCATTCCGACCCGCGGCGTCACCCTCGCCACCCGCCTCGCACGCAACATCGCCGAGTTCAGCGGTGCCGAGGTGGCCCATGGGGCCCTGGACATCACGCTCTACCGCGACGATCTGATGAGCAAGCCGCCACGTGCGCTGGCGGCCACCTCCATCCCCGAGGGTGGTATCGACGGTGCGCTGGTCGTCCTCGTCGACGACGTGCTGTACTCCGGCCGGTCGGTCCGATCGGCCCTCGATGCGCTGCGTGACCTCGGCCGGCCGCGCGCCGTCCAGCTGGCCGTCCTGGTGGACCGGGGGCACCGGGAACTGCCGATCCGCGCCGACTACGTCGGCAAGAACGTGCCGACGTCCCGCGCCGAGAACGTCAAGGTCCGCTTGACCGAAAACGACGGCCACGACGGCGTCCGGATCGCACCCTACGGAGGGCCGGCGCGGTGATGAGCGCTTGCGCGAAGAACAGGCAGCAGTGATGAGCGCTTGCGCGAAGAACAGGCAGCAGTGATGAGCGCTTGCGCGAAGAACAGGCACCAGTGATAGCGCTTGCGCGAAGAAGAGACAACGGTGAAGCACCTATTGGCCGCGGCCGACCTGACCCGCGAGGACGCCACCGGGATCCTCGACAACGCCGACCGGTTCCGGGAAGCGCTACTGGGCCGCGAGGTCAAGAAGCTGCCCACCCTGCGCGGGCGGACCATCATCACGATGTTCTACGAGAACTCCACCCGCACCCGGGTGTCGTTCGAGGTGGCAGGCAAGTGGATGAGCGCCGACGTGATCAACGTCAGCTCGTCGGGATCCTCGGTGTCCAAAGGGGAGTCGTTGCGAGATACCGCGCTGACGCTGCGCGCCGCGGGTGCCGACGCGCTGATCGTCCGCCATCCCGCATCAGGCGCGGCGCAACAGCTTGCCCAGTGGACGCTCGACGAGGACGGCGGCCCGTCGGTCATCAACGCCGGGGACGGCACCCACGAACACCCGACCCAGGCGCTGCTCGACGCGTTGACGATTCGGCAGCGGCTGGGCGGCGTCGAGGGCAAGCGGGTGGTGATCGTCGGCGATGTGCTGCACAGCCGGGTGGCCCGTTCCAACGTTGCACTGCTGCACACCCTGGGCGCGGAGGTGGTGCTCGTCGCACCGCCGACGCTGCTGCCGGTCGGTGTCGAGGGCTGGCCGGTGACGGTGTCCAACGACCTCGACGCCGAACTCCCACTGGCCGACGCGGTGCTGATGCTGCGCGTGCAGGCCGAGCGGATGAACGGCGGGTTCTTCCCGTCCTCGCGTGAGTACTCGGTGCGCTACGGGCTGTCCGAGAAACGACAGGTGCAGCTGGCCGACCACGCCGTCGTACTGCACCCCGGTCCGATGCTGCGCGGCATGGAGATCGCGTACTCGGTGGCCGACTCGTCGCAATCAGCTGTGCTGCAACAGGTTTCCAACGGCGTGCACATCCGGATGGCGGTGCTGTTCCAGTTACTCGTCGGCTCGGAAGAGGGGGCGATCAGCGCATGACGGCGCTAGTGCTCCGGGGAGTACGCCCCTACGGCGAAGGTGACGGTGTCGACGTGCTGGTCGACAACGGCCAGATCGAAGCCATCGGCGCGGATCTGTCCGTCCCTGACGGCGCTGAGGTCGATCGACGCCGGCGGCCAGATCCTGCTGCCCGGCCTCGTCGACCTGCACACCCACCTGCGCGAGCCTGGCCGCGAGTACGCCGAGGACATCGAAACCGGCTCGGCTGCAGCGGCTCTCGGGGGATACACGGCAGTGTTCGCGATGGCCAACACCGATCCGGTCGCCGACAGCGCGGTGGTCACCGACCACGTGTGGCACCGCGGTCAGCAGGTGGGCCTGGTCGACGTGCACCCCGTCGGCGCGGTGACCGTCGGTCTGAACGGCAGGCAGCTCACCGAGATGGGCCTGATGGCCGCAGGCGCCGGGCAGGTCAGGATGTTCTCCGACGACGGCGTGTGCGTCGACGACCCCCTGGTGATGCGCCGCGCGCTGGAGTACGCGACCGGCCTCGGGGTGCTGATCGCCCAGCACGCCGAGGAGCCGCGCCTGACGGTCGGCGCCGTCGCGCACGAAGGCCCCAACGCCGCCCGGCTCGGGTTGGCCGGTTGGCCACGCGTCGCCGAAGAATCGATCGTGGTACGCGACGCGCTGCTGGCCCGGGACGCCGGTGCTCGGGTGCACATCTGCCACGCGTCGACCGCAGGCACCGTCGAACTCGTGAGATGGGCCAAGGAGCAAGGCATTTCGATCACCGCGGAGGTCACCCCGCATCATCTGCTGCTCGACGACACCCGGCTGTACACCTATGACGGGCGTAACCGGGTGAACCCGCCGCTGCGCGAGGCCAGCGATGCGGTGGCGCTGCGTCAGGCCCTCGCCGACGGGGTGATCGACTGCGTGGCGACCGATCACGCTCCGCACGCCGAGCACGAGAAGATGTGCGAGTTCGTCAACGCCCGGCCGGGCATGCTCGGGTTGCAGACGGCGCTGTCGGTCGTCGTCGAGACGATGGTCGGCCCCGGCCTGCTGACGTGGCGCGACGTCGCCCGGGTGATGAGCGAGAGCCCCGCCCGCATCGTCGGGCTGCCCGATCAGGGGCGGCCGCTGGAGATCGGTGAACCGGCGAACCTGACGGTCGTCGATCCCGACGCCACCTGGACGGTCACCGGTCCGGCGCTGGCCAGTCGGTCGGACAACACGCCCTACGAGGACATGGAGCTACCGGCGGTCGTCACTGTGACGATGCTGCGCGGCAGGATCACCGCGCGAGACGGAAAGATCAACGCGTGAACACGCCGACGCTGGTGGCGTCGCTGGTCATGGCCGCGCTGCTGGTACTTCTGATCGCGGTGCTGATCCAGGCGATGATGCGCGGGTGGCGGCGCAGGGCCGAACGGCAGGTCCAGATCATCGGCACGCTTCCGTCGCTGCCCGACACCGTCGGCCCGGTGATCGTCCCGGCCACCAAAGGCCTTTACGTAGGCAGCACGCTGGCTCCGAACTGGAACGACCGTGTCGCGGCCGGCGACCTCGGGTTTCGCGCCAAGGCCGTCCTCAGCCGCTATCCGGAGGGAATCATGTTGCAGCGCACGGGCGCCGGACCGATCTGGATACCCGATGAGGCGATCGTCGACATCCGAACCGAGAAGAATCTCGCGGGCAAGGTGATCCCCGGGGGTAGCAGCGGAGCGGCCGCGTCTTACGAAGGCATTCTGGCGATCCGGTGGCGGCTGCCCTCGGGCACCGAGATCGACACCGGTTTCCGCGCCAACGACCGTCGTGACTACTCGAAATGGCTTCCGGAGGAGGTCGCATGACCGCACCCAAAGCCGTCCTGGTTCTCGAGGACGGCCGCATCTTCACCGGCACCGAGTTCGGGGCAGCGGGGGAGACGCTGGGCGAGGCCGTGTTCTCCACCGGCATGTCGGGCTACCAGGAGACCCTCACCGATCCCAGCTACCACCGTCAGATCGTGGTGGCCACGGCACCGCAGATCGGCAACACCGGCTGGAACCTCGAGGACGGCGAGAGCCGCGGTGACAAGATCTGGGTGGCCGGCTATGCCGTGCGCGACCCGTCGCCGCGGGCGTCGAACTGGCGGGCCACCGGAACGCTCGAGGACGAACTGGTGCGGCAGGGCATCGTCGGGATCGCAGGCATCGACACCCGTGCCGTGGTGCGGCACCTGCGCAGCCGCGGCTCGATGAAGGCCGGGGTGTTCAGCGGGGCCGCGCTGGCCGACGCCGAGGAGTTGTTGGCGAGGGTGCGCGCCCAAGCCGCGATGCTCGGCGCGGACCTGGCGGGCGAGGTCAGCACCGACGGTAGCTATATCGTCGAACCCGAAGGGTCCCAACGGTTCACCGTCGCCGCTCTGGATCTGGGCATCAAGACGAACACCCCGCGCAACTTCGCCAGGCGAGGTATCCGCAGTCATGTGCTGCCCTCGTCGGCGAGCTTCAGCGAGATCGCCGAGCTGCGCCCCGACGGGGTGTTCCTGTCCAACGGGCCGGGCGATCCGGCCACCGCCGATCACGTGGTCGCGCTGACGCGGGAGGTGCTCGACGCGGGCATCCCGCTGTTCGGCATCTGCTTCGGCAACCAGATCCTGGGCCGGGCGCTGGGCCGCTCCACCTTCAAGATGACCTTCGGCCATCGTGGCATCAACATCCCCGTCATGGACCATGTCACCCGCCGGGTGGCGATCACCGCGCAGAACCACGGCTTCGCCCTGGAGGGTGAGGCCGGCGAGGAGTTCGACACGCCGTTCGGGCGCGCGATGGTCAGCCACACCTGTGCCAATGACGGTGTGGTGGAAGGGATCAAACTGGTCAGCGGTCGGGCGTTCTCGGTGCAGTACCACCCCGAAGCGGCCGCGGGTCCACGCGACGCCGAGTATCTGTTCGATCAGTTCGTCGATCTGATGGCGGGAGAGAAATGATGCCCGAGCCTCGCCGGAATTGCATTCCAGGAGGATTCTTCTCGCACTTTCTCACGCGGAATGCAATTCCGGCGGATAGGAGGGGGTAGATGCCGCGTCGCCCAGATCTCAACCACGTCCTGGTGATCGGGTCCGGCCCGATCGTCATCGGGCAGGCCTGCGAGTTCGACTATTCGGGCACCCAGGCGTGCCGGGTGCTGCGGGCCGAGGGCCTGCAGGTCAGTCTCGTGAACTCCAACCCGGCGACGATCATGACCGATCCCGAGTACGCCGACCACACCTACGTCGAACCGATCACGGCGGCGTTCGTCGAGAAGATATTCGCCCAGCAGGCCGAGCGCGGTAACAAGATCGACGCGCTGCTGGCCACCCTCGGCGGCCAGACCGCGCTCAACACGGCGGTCAAACTCTACGAGAACGGAGCGCTCGACCGATACGGCGTCGAGCTGATCGGCGCCGACTTCGAGGCCATCCAACGCGGTGAGGACCGGCAGAAGTTCAAGGACATTGTCGCCAAGGTCGGCGGCGAGTCGGCGAAATCCCGAGTCTGTTTCACGATGGACGAGGTCCGGGAGACGGTCGCCGACCTCGGCCTGCCCGTCGTGGTGCGGCCGAGCTTCACGATGGGCGGCCTCGGTTCCGGCATGGCCTACTCGGCGGCGGACGTCGATCGGATGGCCGGCGACGGCCTGGCCGCCTCCCCGTCGGCGAACGTCCTCATCGAGGAATCCATCTACGGATGGAAGGAGTACGAACTCGAGTTGATGCGCGACGGCCGCGACAACGTCGTGGTGGTGTGCTCGATCGAGAACGTCGACCCCATGGGCGTGCACACCGGCGACTCGGTGACCGTCGCCCCGGCGATGACGCTGACCGACCGCGAGTACCAGACGATGCGCACCCTCGGCATCGACATCCTGCGCGAGGTCGGCGTGGACACCGGCGGCTGCAACATCCAGTTCGCGGTCAACCCGGTCGACGGCCGGCTCGTCGTCATCGAGATGAACCCCCGGGTCTCGCGTTCCAGCGCGCTGGCATCCAAGGCCACCGGGTTCCCGATCGCCAAGATCGCCGCCAAGCTGGCCATCGGCTACACGCTCGACGAGATCGTCAACGACATCACCAAGGAGACGCCCGCCTGCTTCGAACCGACGCTGGACTACGTCGTGGTCAAGGCACCGCGGTTCGCGTTCGAGAAGTTCCCCGGCGCCGACACCACGCTGACCACCACCATGAAATCGGTCGGTGAGGCGATGTCGTTGGGCCGCAACTTCATCGAGGCCCTCGGCAAGGTGATGCGCTCACTGGAGACGAAGCGGGCCGGCTTCTGGACGGGACCCGATCCCGAGATCGGTGATGTCGGGCTGGAAAAAGAACGAGTGCTGGAGCGCCTGCGCACGCCCACCGACGGTCGGCTCTACGACATCGAGTACGCGCTGCGACTGGGCGCCACCGTCGAGAAGGTGGCACAGGCTTCCGCGGTCGACCCATGGTTCGTCGAGCAGATCGCCGGGCTGGTCGCGCTGCGGACCGAGGTGATCGACGCGCCGGTGCTCGAGGGGGAGTTGCTGCGCCGCTGCAAGCATCACGGTCTGTCGGATCGCCAGATCGCCTCGCTGCGGCCGGAATTGGCAGGCGAGACGGGGGTGCGCGCGCTGCGCCGGCGGTTGGGGATCCATCCGGTGTTCAAGACCGTCGACACCTGTGCGGCGGAGTTCGAGGCCAAGACGCCCTACCACTACAGCAGCTACGAGCTGGACCCCGCCGCCGAAACCGAGGTCGCACCGCAGACCGAGCGGCCCAAGGTCCTCATCCTCGGATCGGGACCCAACCGCATCGGGCAAGGGATCGAGTTCGACTACAGCTGCGTGCATGCGGCAACGACGTTGAGTCAGGCCGGTTTCGAGACGGTGATGATCAACTGCAACCCCGAGACGGTGTCCACCGACTACGACACCGCCGACCGGCTCTACTTCGAACCGCTGACCTTCGAGGATGTTCTGGAGATCTACCACGCCGAACAGGTTTCGGGTCGAGGCGGTCCCGGCGTGGTCGGCGTGATCGTGCAACTCGGTGGTCAAACCCCGCTGGGTCTGGCCGACCGCCTGGAGAAGGCCGGGGTGCCGATCGTCGGCACCAAACCCGAGGCCATCGATCTCGCCGAGGACCGTGGCCGCTTCGGCGAGCTGCTGGCCACCGCGGGCCTGCCCGCGCCCCGATTCGGCCTCGCGACGAGCTTCGAGCAGGCCCGCCGGATCGCTGCCGACATCGGCTACCCGGTGCTGGTGCGACCGTCCTACGTGCTGGGTGGGCGCGGCATGGAGATCGTCTACGACGAAGAAACCCTGCGCGGCTACATCACCCGCGCCACCGAGCTGACGCCCGAGCACCCGGTGCTGGTCGACCGGTTCCTCGAGGATGCGATCGAGATCGACGTGGACGCGCTCTGCGACGGCGCCGAGGTCTACATCGGCGGGGTGATGGAACACATCGAGGAGGCCGGCATCCATTCCGGGGACTCGGCGTGCGCGCTGCCTCCGGTGACGCTGGGCCGCAGCGACATCGAGGCGGTGCGGCGGGCCACCGAGGCCATCGCCTTCGGCATCGGGGTGGTCGGCCTGCTCAATGTGCAGTACGCGCTCAAGGACGACGTGCTCTACGTGCTGGAGGCCAACCCGCGGGCGAGCCGCACCGTGCCGTTCGTCTCGAAGGCGACGGCTGTTCCGCTGGCCAAGGCGTGTGCGCGGATCATGCTGGGCGCCACCATCGCCCAGCTTCGCGAGGAAGGGCTGCTGGCACGCGCCGGTGACGGTGGGACCACATCACGCAACGCGCCGGTCGCGGTGAAGGAAGCCGTCTTGCCTTTTCATCGGTTCCGCAAGGCCGATGGCACCCAGATCGACTCACTGCTCGGCCCGGAGATGAAGTCCACCGGCGAGGTGATGGGCATCGACCGCGACTTCGGCACCGCGTTCGCCAAGAGCCAGACCGCCGCCTACGGTTCGCTGCCTGCGCAGGGCACGGTGTTCGTCTCGGTCGCCAACCGCGACAAACGCTCGCTGGTCTTCCCGGTCAAGCGCCTCGCCGATCTCGGCTTCCGCGTCCTGGCAACCGCAGGCACGGCGGAGATGTTGCGGCGCAACGGGATTCCCTGCGACGAGGTGCGCAAGCATTTCGAGGAACCCAGCGAGTCCCGTCCTGCGCAGTCTGCGGTCGACGCGATCCGCGCGGGGGAGGTCGACATGGTGATCAACACCCCGTACGGCAACTCCGGGCCCCGCATCGACGGCTACGAGATCCGCTCGGCCGCGGTGTCGATGAACATCCCCTGCGTGACGACCGTGCAGGGCGCCTCGGCAGCAGTGCAGGGCATCGAGGCCGGTATCCGCGGCGACATCGGCGTGATGTCGCTGCAGGAGCTGCACAGCGCGCTGGGGTCCTGAGCGATGGGCGGGTTCGGTGACCGCCTGTCCAGCGCCATGGCGCAGCAGGGTCCGTTGTGCCTGGGAATCGACCCCCACCCCGCACTGCTGAGCGCATGGGGACTGGCCACCGACGCCGACGGTCTGGCCCGGTTCAGCCGACATCTGTGTGGCCGCGTTCGCCGGCTTCGCCGTCGTCAAGCCGCAGGTGGCGTTCTTCGAGTCGCACGGGTCGGCGGGTTACGCGGTGCTCGAGCGCACGATCGCCGCGCTGCGTGACGTCGGTGTGCTGGTGCTCGCCGACGCCAAACGCGGCGACATCGGCTCGACGATGGCCGCCTACGCAGCAGGCCTGGGCCGGCGACTCGCCGCTGGCCGCTGACGCGGTGACGGCCTCGCCGTATCTGGGCTTCGGCTCGCTGCAGCCGCTGCTGGACATCGCGCGCGACCACGACCGCGGGGTTTTCGTGCTGGCCGCGACGTCCAACCCGGAAGGTGCGTCGGTGCAGAGGGCGCACGTGGCGGGCCGCACCGTCGCCCAGTCCATCGTCGACGCCGCGGCAGCCGTCGAACGGCGACGCGGGCGGCCCGGCTCGGTCGGCGTGGTGGTCGGTGCGACGCTGACCGACCCTCCCGATGTCAGTGCGCTCAACGGGCCGGTGCTGGTTCCCGGAGTGGGCGCGCAGGGCGGGCGTCCGGAAACGCTGGCGAGGCCTCGGGGGAGCATTGCCGGGCCAGCTTCTGCCCGCGGTGTCGCGGGAAGTGCTGCGGGCCGGACCCGACGTCGGCACGCTCCGCGGGGCCGCCGAACGGATGCGGGACGCCGTCAGCTACCTCAACGGGTGATCGTCCCGGATGCGCAGGCAGAAGCGTGAAATTCACCGCCGAGGGCCGTTCGGGGAATTGCTGCGCTCGTTGTGTCGGCGAGACGAGCGCGCCGGGGGTGCGGGTATCCGCGCATCCTCACGACCTCGGCGTCGTCGGTAGTCGCGCCGCGACACGCCCGAGACTCGGTGACCAGCGAAAATTTCTCTGATTGGCGAGCGCTCGGCGGGTGCCAACCGGCGGCCTGTGACGATCCAGGCGAACTGCGATTGTCTCCTCAACTTCGCGAATACCCTTGATATGCAGGACATTTAGGTGCAGTCGAAGGCGTCGCGGCAGGATCAGCCGACGTTCGGGACTGCGTGTTGGTGGCTCCTCGGCGGCGCCCTACACGCTGGGCTTTTGACGCCGGTAACCCGGGGGTGGGGTTAGCTTTCGTCAGCCCGCGTGGGTACGGTCGTCCACGCTGGCTGGTTCTCGGACCAGCCGAGATTAAAAACAAGATGATGGTGAGAGACGGAGGAACCCGTGGCCCTTCCCCAGTTGACCGACGAACAGCGCGCGGCAGCGTTGGAGAAGGCTGCTGCCGCACGTCGAGCGCGTGCCGAACTCAAAGATCGGCTCAAGCGCGGCGGCACCAACCTCAAGCAGGTACTCAAGGACGCCGAGTCCGACGAGGTCTTGGGCAAGATGAAGGTCTCCGCACTGCTGGAGGCCCTGCCCAAGGTCGGCAAGGTCAAGGCTCAGGAGATCATGACCGAGCTGGAGATCGCACCGACCCGCCGCCTGCGCGGACTCGGTGATCGTCAGCGCAAGGCGCTGCTGGAAAAGTTCGACTTCACTTCCTAGGCGATCAGTGAACGCCGGCCGAGGGGCCGGGCCGCGGCGATGAGCGCTCGCGCGAAGAGCATCGAGCGATGACGCGTGTCGTCGTACTGTCCGGTCCCTCCGCCGTCGGGAAATCCACCGTCGTGCGCTGTCTGCGCGACCGGCTTCCCGACCTGCACTTCAGCGTGTCGGTGACCACCCGAGCACCGCGTCCCGGCGAAGTGGACGGCGTGGACTACTCGTTTGTCGACAGAAGAGCAGTTCCAGCAGCTCATCGACGACGGCGACCTGCTGGAATGGGCGGAGATCCACGGCGGGTTGCACCGCTCCGGAACCCCTGCGGCGCCTGTGCGGGCGGCCGCGGCGGCCGGTCGCCCGGTCCTGATCGAGGTCGACCTGGCCGGGGCGCGAGCCGTCAAACGGGCGATGCCGGAGGCCACCACCGTCTTCCTGGCCCCGCCCAGCTGGGATGCGCTGGAGCGCCGATTGTCCGGCCGCGGCACCGAAACCCCCGAAGCGATGGCCCGCAGGCTGCAGACCGCGAAGGCCGAGTTGGCCGCCCAGGGCGACTTCGACGAGGTCGTCGTCAACAGTCAATTGGAGTCTGCCTGCGCCGAATTGGTATCCTTGCTGGTGGCCCGCACGTCGGTGCCTCGCGATCAGCTCTGATCGCCGCCGAGCACTCGTCAGATACGCACCAACCGCAACCGCCAGGAGACCCCCTACGTGAGCACCCCGCACGCCGACACGCGGCTGGCAGCCGTCGAGATCGATCCGTCTGCCGCCAGCGCCTACGACACGCCGTTGGGCATCACCAACCCGCCCATCGACGAGTTGCTGGACCGCGCGTCGAGCAAGTACGCGCTGGTGATCTACGCCGCCAAACGCGCACGTCAGATCAACGATTACTACAACCAGCTCGGTGACGGGATCCTCGAGTACGTCGGCCCGCTGGTCGAGCCCGGCCTGCAGGAGAAGCCGCTGTCGATCGCGATGCGTGAGATCCACGAGGACCTGCTGGAGCACACCGAGGGCGAGGGCTAGGCCTCCGCTCTCATGGAGCGCAAGCGGATCATCGTCGGCGTCGCCGGTGGCATCGCCGCCTACAAGGCGGCCACGGTCGTCCGTCAGCTCACCGAGGCCGGGCATTCGGTCCGCGTCGTTCCGACCGAGTCCGCGCTGCGATTCATCGGCGCCGCCACGTTCGAGGCGCTGTCGGGCAACCCGGTCCACACCGGGGTGTTCGAGGACGTCCATGAGGTGCCGCATGTGCGGATCGGCCAGACCGCAGACCTCGTCGTCGTCGCACCGGCCACCGCCGACCTGCTGGCCCGCGCGGCCGCCGGGCGGGCCGATGATCTGCTGACCGCCACGCTGCTGACCGCGCGATGTCCGGTGCTGTTCGTCCCGGCGATGCACACCGAGATGTGGTTTCACCCGGCGACCGTCGAGAACGTGGCCACCCTGCGCCGCCGCGGCGCCATCGTGATGGAACCGGCCTCGGGCCGGTTGACCGGGGCCGACACCGGCGCGGGCCGGCTGCCCGAGGCCGAGGAGATCAGCACGGTGGCCCAGCTGCTCCTCGACCGCGGTGACGCGCTGCCGTTCGACCTGGCCGGCGTCAAGGTCCTGGTGACCGCCGGCGGCACCCGCGAACCGATCGATCCCGTCCGGTTCATCGGCAACCGCAGTTCGGGCAAGCAGGGCTATGCGATGGCCCGGGTGATGGCCCAGCGCGGCGCCGACGTGACGCTGATCGCAGGCAACACCGTCGGCCTCATCGACCCGGCGGGCGTCGACGTCGTCCACGTCGGGTCGGCCGCCCAGTTGCGCGACGCCGTCTCCAAACACGCACCCGATGCGAACGTGCTGGTGATGGCCGCCGCGGTGGCTGACTTCCGCCCTGCCCATCAGGCGACGAGCAAGATCAAGAAGGGCCCCGACACGTCGGGCGACCCGCACGATCGAGCTGGTCCGCAACGACGACGTGCTCGCCGGCACCGTGCGCGGCCGCGCCGACGGTCAGCTGCCGAACATGAAAGCCATCGTGGGGTTCGCCGCGGAAACAGGCGACGCGAACGGCGACGTGCTGTTCCACGCCCGCGCCAAACTCAAGCGCAAGGGCTGCGATTTGCTCGTGGTCAACGCGGTCGGCGACAACCGCGCCTTCGAGGTCGATCACAACGACGGCTGGCTACTGTCGGCCGACGGAACCGAGTCGGCGTTGGAGCACGGTTCGAAGACTCTGATCGCCAGCCGTATTGTGGACGCGATAGTGGCGTTCCTGCGCAGCGACAGCGGGTAGGCCGGGCCGAGCGTCATGCTGCGTGTAAGGGTTGCGCGCAGCGGAGACACCCGCTTGGGTGCAAGAGGCGCATGCGATGGAGCTGCGAGGGGCGGGACCGTCGCACGATGGATAAGTTGACTGGCTAACTATCTCAAGACCGCTTGAGTGGAAGGGATCGACCGTGAGTGAAGCTCGGCTGTTTACCAGTGAGTCGGTGACCGAGGGGCACCCTGACAAGATCTGTGACGCCATCAGCGACTCGGTGCTGGACGCGTTGCTCGCCGATGATCCCAGGTCGCGTGTCGCGGTCGAGACACTGGTGACGACCGGCCAGGTGCACGTCGTCGGTGAGGTGACGACGACCGCCAAGTCGGCGTTCGCCGACATCACCAACACCGTCCGCGCACGGATCCTCGAGATCGGCTACGACCACTCCGACAAGGGCTTCGACGGCCTCACCTGCGGGGTGAACATCGGCATCGGCGCACAGTCGCCGGACATCGCCCAGGGTGTGGACACCGCACACGAGACGCGCGTCGAAGGTGCGGCGGATCCGCTGGACGCACAGGGCGCCGGTGACCAGGGCCTGATGTTCGGCTACGCGATCGCCGACACCCCGGAGCTGATGCCGCTGCCGATCGCGCTGGCGCACCGGCTGTCGCGCAAGCTGACCGAGGTCCGCAAGAACGGCACGCTGGACTACCTGCGCCCGGACGGCAAGACGCAGGTCACCGTGCAGTACGACGGCACCATGCCGGTGCGGCTGGACACCGTGGTGCTGTCCACGCAGCACGCCGACGGCATCGATCTGGAGAGCCAGCTGTCCCCGGAGATCAAGCACACGTCATCGACGCCGTGCTCGACCGAGCTGGCCCACGAGACCCTGGACACATCCTCACCGCGGCTGCTGGTGAATCCCGACCGGCAAGTTCGTGCTCGGCGGGCCGATGGGCGATGCCGGGCTGACCGGCCGCAAGATCATCGTCGACACCTACGGCGGATGGGCCCGCCACGGCGGCGGCGCCTTCTCCGGCAAGGATCCGTCCAAGGTGGACCGCTCGGCGGCGTACGCGATGCGCTGGGTGGCCAAGAACGTCGTCGCTGCGGGGCTGGCGCAGCGCGTCGAGGTGCAGGTCGCCTACGCGATCGGCAAGGCCGCGCCGGTGGGCCTGTTCGTGGAGACGTTCGGCTCGGAAACCGTGGATCCGCTCAAGATCGAGAAGGCCATCGGCGAGGTGTTCGACCTGCGGCCCGGCGCCATCATCCGCGACCTGGACCTGCTTCGCCCGATCTATGCGCCGACCGCGGCCTACGGTCACTTCGGCCGCACCGACATCGATCTGCCATGGGAGCAGCTGAACAAGGTCGACGAGCTCAAGGCTGCCGTTTAAGAGCGGGGCCGGACAACTCTGTCGAGTTGTCCGGCCCCGCTCTTCTGGGCGTCGTCGGTTCAGGCCGCGGGTGGGTGTGAACGTCGGTTCCGCGTCGTTGGGGCTGGTTTCACCCCAGGTGGGTGTTGGTCAGCGCCGTCCCGTCCTCACGTCAGCGCGGCCCGCAACGCTCTCAGTCCGCGTCCGGTGGCTTCGGTTGCAGCCGGAACCACGCCCGCGTAGCCGAGATAGCCATGCACCAGTGACTCAGCGTTGTGAAGTTCGACCGGTACACCGGCCTCGGTCAGCAGTTCGGCGTACTTGGCCCCGTCGTCACGCAGCGGATCGTGACCGGCCACCGCGATGTAGGCCGCCGGCAGCCCCGACAGGTCGCCCCGGGCAGGCACCAAGGCCGCGGGTGGCGCAGACAGGTCGGTGTCGCCGACATACCAGCGGCTGAAGCCCTTGCATGCCTCGAGGGTGAGGATCGGCGCGTCGGCGTTCGCGGTGAATGACGGCAGCGAGGTGTCGAACGTCGTCGACGGATACCAGAGCAGCTGGAACCGCACCGGCATCCCGGCGTCGCGTGCCAGCTGCGCCACGACGGCAGCGAGGTTGCCTCCTGCGGAGTCGCCCGCCACGGCCACCCGGCCCGGGTCCGCGCCGATCTGGCCTGCGTTGCGGGCCACCCACTCAGTGGCCGCCCACACATCGTCGACGGCCGCGGGGTACGGATGCTCGGGTGCCAACCGGTAGTCGATCGACACCACCACCGCCTCGGCACCGACTGCGTGCATGCGCGCCGGCCCGTCGTAGGTGTCGAGGTCACCGACCGACCACCCGCCTCCGTGGATGAAAACTACAACGGGCAGAACAGATTTGGGTGACGGAGGACGGTAGAGGCGCAACGCGATCGGCCCGTCCGGACCGTCGATGCGGTGATCCTGGGCAATCACCTCGGGATGTACCGATGGCCGGGGAAGCTCGCCGAAGCGCTTGCGCGCCTGAAGCGGGCCTCCGTCGGTCGTCAGCTGGAACGGAACGACCTCGAGCACCTTCTGAAGGATGGCATCCAGCGACATGGCACACACCCTATGCGCACCGCTCCCGGCGATCTGGCGGCTAACTCGTCAGAACCGTCTGCTAGACCTGCGGTGTGACGACGACCCGGCACGCCGCCGAACACGAACCGGTCGCGCGCGTGCTGCCCATGCTCACGGTGCCTCACCTGGACCGCGAGTTCGACTATCTGGTGTCGGCGGAGCAATCCGACGACGCCCAGCCCGGGGTACGCGTGCGGGTCCGGTTCCACGGCAGGCTGGTCGACGCGTTCGTTCTCGAAAGACGCTCGGACACAGATCATGTCGGGAAACTCGGTTGGCTCGACAAGGTGGTCTCCGGCGAGCGCGTGCTCACCCACGAGGTGCGCCGCCTGGTTGACGCGGTCGCCGCCCGGTACGCAGGCACCCGCGCCGACGTACTGCGACTGGCCGTCCCGCCCCGGCACGCCAGCGTCGAGAAGAAGCCGCGCGCGCAACTCGATCCGCTCGTGACCGCAGCCACGGAACCCACTGATCCCTCCGGCTGGTCCGCCTACGGCGGTGGTGCGCAGTTCATCGCGGCGCTTCAGCAGAGCCGCGCCGCGCGGGCCGTGTGGCAGGCGTTACCGCGGGAGTCGTGGTCGCAGCGGCTGGCCGAGGCCGCTGCGGTGACGGTGAACACGGGTCGCGGCGTGCTCGCGGTGGTGCCCGATCAGCGCGATGTGGATCTGCTGTACGCCGCTGCCGTCGCCGGGGTGCAGGAGTCCAGGGTGGTGGCGTTGTCCGCGGGTCTGGGACCCGCTGAACGCTACCGGCGGTGGCTGTCGGTGCTGCGTGGCGACGCGCGACTGGTGATCGGTACGCGCAGTGCGGTTTTCGCACCGGTGGCGGAGCTGGGCCTAGTAATGATGTGGGATGACGGCGACGATTCGCTGGTCGAGCCGCGAGCGCCCTATCCCCACACCCGCGAGGTGGCGATGCTGCGTGCTCATCAGCTGCGCTGCGCTGCGCTGATCGGTGGTTACGCGCGCACGGCCGAAGCGCAGGCGCTGGTGCGCAGTGGCTGGGCGCACGACCTGACGGCGCCGCGACAGGCGTTGCGGCTGCGGGCACCGCGGGTGGTCGCGCTGGAGGACTCTGTCTATGCGCAGCAACGGGACCCGGCCGCACGCACCGCGAGGCTGCCTTCGGTCGCCCTCGATGCGGCGCGGACGGCGCTGGCCGACGGCTCGCCGGTGCTGGTGCAGGTACCGAGGCGCGGCTATGTCCCCGCGCTGTCGTGCGGACGATGCCGGACCATCGCGCGGTGCAGGCACTGCACCGGCCCGCTGTCGCTGCCCGCCCGCGACGCCCCCGGTACGGTGTGCCGATGGTGCGGCCGTGAGGAGTTGGCGCTGCGCTGCGCGCGGTGCGGTTCCGATGCGGTACGCGCCGTCGTCGTCGGCGCCCGCCGCACCGCCGAGGAACTCGGCCGGGCGTTCCCCGGGGTGTCGGTGATCACCTCCGGCGGCGACGGGGTGGTGGACTCCGTGCCGCCGCGCCCCGCCGTGGTGGTCGCTACGCCCGGCGTCGAGCCTGCCGCGCCCGGCGGCTACGGCGCGGCCTTGCTGTTGGACGGCTGGGCACTGCTGGGCAGGCAGGACCTGCGTGCCGCCGAGGACACGTTGCGGCGCTGGATGGCGGCCGCCGCGCTGGTCCGCAGCCGTGCCGAGGGCGGCCTCGTCGTGGTTGTCGCGGAATCCGCGATACCCACCGTGCAGGCACTCATCCGGTGGGATCCGATCGGCCATGCCGAGGCCGAGCTCGACTCCCGCGCCGAGGTCGGCCTCCCCCCGCGGTGCACATCGCGGCGGTGGACGGTGCCCCGGCCGCCGTGACCGCGCTGCTGGAGGCGGCTGAACTTCCGCAGGCCGTAGACCTGATCGGGCCGGTGGACCTGCCGGTATGGGCGCGCAGGCCTCCCGGTGTCACCGCCGAACAGCTGGTCAGCAGGATGCTGATACGGGTCCCGCGTGATGGCGGGCTGGCGCTGGCCGCGGCGTTGCGCAAGGCCAGCGCGATCCAGAGCGCGCGCCACGACCAGGAGCCGGTTCGTGTGCAGCTCGACCCGTTGCACATAGGGTGATCCGGACGGTGCCGGACAGGAGGTGGCCATGGGGCGGCTGATCAGTGGCTGATCCCGTTGCTCCTCATCGGGTTTGGGCTGCTGTGGCCCGTGGTTTTCCACGGCGGGGCGGGGTCTTCTGGGCCGTCTGCGCCCGACGACCCGGTGGTGTTCAGCGACTACGACGTGAACGTCGTGGTCGACGACGCAGGCGGCATGAGCGCGGTGGAGACCATCACCGCCGAGTTTCCGGGCGGGCGCCACGGCATCTTCCGCTACTGGGACGTCACCAACCAGAACAACCCCCGGGTGCGCCAGAAGCCGGAGATCACCTCGGTGCTGCTCGACGGCGACCCGGTGCCCTACCAGATGCCTGTGGGAGGACGGCGAGCGCTTCCGGGTCGCCAAGATCGGCGATCCGGACCGCACGCTGAGCTACGGCACCCACGTCTTCGAGATTCGGTACCACATTCCCGGTGTCCTGGACCCCGGTGACACCGGGGCCGACAGGCGCTTCGCCGAATCCACCGCCAGCGCCGGCCCGTCGCCGTCTGAGGCCTTATTGACGGCTCCGCCGTCTGAGGCCTTATTGACGGCTCCGCCGTCGGTCTTCTTCTGGAACGTCATCGCGCCGTCGTGGAACAACTACATCCGGCGGGCGGACATCACCGTCACGCTCCCCGAGGAGGTCGGCACCGCGCAGTGCTCGGTCGGGTACGGCGTCGGCCGCGCCTGCGACGACCTGACCGTCGAGCGGCAAGACCGTGACTTTCTCGACCGCAGTACCTGTAACCCCGCACCCCGGTCACGGTGCGGGCAGGCGTCGACCTCCCGACCCCGCCGCAGATCACCCTGCCGTGGCCGTACACCTGGGACCGGGTGCTCGGGCAGTCGCTGACCGGGGTGCTCTGGGTCGCCGGGCTGACCGTGCTCTTCGGCCTCGGCGGCCTGCTGTGGTACCGCACCACCCTGGAGCGGTCGCCGGGCTTCCCGCTGCAATACGCACCGCCGCCCGGGCTGGGGCCGGTGCAGACCGAATACATCCGCACCGAGGCCGTCCCCAAGAACGGCCTGACCGCCACGCTGTTCTATCTGGCCGAACGCGAACTCGTCAGCCTGCAGCAGGTGGACGACAAGCAGTGGACCGTCCACGGGGTCGGCAAACCGGGCCGATGGGCGGACGTCGACCCGGCCAGCAGAGCGGTCGGTTCCCGGCTGAAGGTGATCAACCCCGGCAGCGAGTTCGAGGCGAAGAAGACGGTCAAGTCGGGGGAGAAGCTCAACAAGGCCAAGACCGACATGACCAAGGCCGTCGAGACGTGGGCCGTCGACGGCGGCCTGATGGTCAAGCGGAACAAGGAACTCTGGGTGCGTGCCGCCAACGCGGTGGCGTTCATTCTGATGATCTGCGGGTTCTTCCGATGGGGGTTCCCGACCACCATGTGGGCACTGCCGTTCGCGGCGTTCTTCATCTTCTCGGCCGGGTCTGGACGACGGGGTCGGCACCCGCAGAACGGCGGCCGGCCGCGAACTCTGGTCGCGCGCGGGCGGTTTTTACCGCATGCTGGCCACCGACTCCGCCGAGGCCAGATTCGACTTCGGCGCCAGAAAGGACCTGTACTCGGCCTACGTGCCGTACGCGGTCGCCGCGGGCGCGGCCGCACTGTGGGCCAAGAAATACGAGGCGTACACCGGTACCGCTGCGCCGCAGCCGGATTGGTACACATCGTCGTCATCGTCTTCGGGTTGGGGGTTCGCCGGAGGCTCGGGCGGCCCCAACTTCGACAGTTTCGAGTCGGCCCTGTCGTCGTCGATCGGCGCCTACACCGCGTCGCAGTCGTCCTCCTCGTCGAGCGGCGGCAGCAGCTTCAGCGGCGGGGGTGGCGGCGGCGGTGGCGGCGGGGGCGGAGGAGGAGGTGGATCATGGTGAGATTCCTGTTGATCGTGGTGCTGATCCTGGCCGTGCTGGTTCTGATCGCATTCGTGGTCGGCTACAACAAGATTCGCGCCGTCCGATGTCCGGGTCGCAGAAGCGCTTTCCGGGATCGACGTCGAGCTCACCCGGCGGGCCTCGTTGATCCCCAGCCTGGTGCACACGGTGCAGACGTTCGCCGCGCACGAGAAGGGCATCCTGGACCATGTCACCGATGCCCGCGCGGCGCTGGCGGCGGCGACGACCGGCAAGTCGGTCTCCCAGCGCAGCGTCGCCGAGAAGGATCTGGACACCGCGCTGGCGCCGCTGCTGGCGCTCGGCCAGACCTACCCGCAGCTCAACTCGTCGAACAACTTCCTGAACCTTCAGGACAACCTGGCCGACACCGAGAACAAACTGGCCTTCGCCCGGCAGTACTACAACGACGCGGTCGCGACGTTGAACCGGACGCTCACCACGATCCCGTGGATGTTGGTCGCTCCGCTGACCGGCGTGTCCGAGCGGGAGTACTACCAGACACCCCGATAGGCCCTCCCTACACTGGCGCGGTGCGCGTTGTCTTCGCCGGCACCCCCGAGCCGGCCCTTCCGTCGCTGCGTCGGCTCATCGAGTCGACCCGCCACGACGTGATCGCGGTGCTGACTCGCCCGGACGCCGCCGCGGGACGGCGCGGGCGCCCCGCCCCCTCGCCGGTGGCACAGCTCGCGCTGGACAACGGGATCCCGCTGCTGCGGCCCACTCGTCCCAATTCCGCCGAGTTCGTCGCCGAGCTGGCCGAGCTGTCGCCGGACTGCTGCGCCGTGGTGGCCTACGGGGCACTGCTCAGTGACGGGCTGCTCGCGGTGCCCCGCAACGGCTGGGTCAACCTGCATTTCTCCCTGTTGCCCGCGTGGCGGGGCGCCGCTCCGGTACAGGCGGCGATCGCCGCCGGTGATTCGGTGACGGGCGCGACGACGTTCCAGATCGAGCGCAGCCTGGATTCGGGCCCGGTATACGGGGTGGTCACCGAGACCATCCGCCCCACCGACACCGCCGGGGACCTGCTGGGCCGGCTGTCGGTCTCGGGCGCCGCGCTGCTCGAGTCGACCCTGGACGGGATCGCCGAGGGGGCCCTGACCGCGGTGCCGCAACAGGCGGACGGCGTCACCGTCGCCCCCAAGATCACCGTCGAGGAGGCCAGCATCCGCTGGGAGCTGCCCGCGCTGTCGTCGACCGCCGCATCCGGCGGTCACACCGAACCCGGGGGCCTGGACCATGATAGGAGATCTCCGCTTCAAGCTGGGGCCGGTCATGGTCCACGCCGACAAAACGGAAAGCCTTGGAGCCGGGCGAGATTCGTGCCGACCGCGACGGTGTGCG
>CAVYTD010000003.1:0-230590 GCA_963771335.1 uncultured Actinomycetota bacterium
GAGTCGGATTTCGGGTGGCCCTCTGTGTCTGATGTTCTTGTGGTTGAGCGTTTTCGTGGGAATTTGCTGCGGCCGGCTCGTTTGGTCACGCGTGGGTAGGTGCGGTGGCGTCTGGCCGGATTGGGGCGTTGGAGGATTTCTGCGACGGCGTGCCGGATGCTGGTGGCGAGTCGGTCAGGGGGAAAAACCCGCCTGCCCGGTGACGTGGCGGCGGACGATGCGCAGGGTCCGGATGAACGACATGCGTAGTGGGTCGAGTCGATCCGGGTCGGTGGCCTCATACATCAGTGCTCGGATCGCGTAGTGAGTCAACAACAGCGCCCAGATTTCTTGGCGCACCATCTCAGGGCTGTGCGAGCGCAGCACACGGTAGCTGCCACGCTGTCGGGTTTCGATCTCAGCGAGACTGGACTCGAATTCCCACCGCTGGTGATAGACCGCGGCGAGCTCACCGGCGGCGGCCATCTCGGGATCGAGGATGGTGGTGATCAGCCGGGTGGGTGATCCGCCGTCGGTCTCACGGTTAGCGATGTCGTACTCGATGACACGCACCGTGGGGCCTTGCGGGACGGTGTCTAGGCCCCGGGCACGGTGGCGGCGGATGCGTTGACGTTCGATGTCGGTCAATAACACGCTCAGGTAAGAGCCATCAGCGAGTTCGGTGACCACGTGCAGCTTCAGCGAGGACTGCACCCGCCACAGCAGCTGGGCACCGGTGGCGGCAGCTTCGTCCCAAAACGCTCTGCTATAGAACCCGCGGTCGGCCAGCACGAGCATCCCGGGATCAATGCTGGCCAGCAGCGGACGGGCCAGTTCACGCTCATCGACGAGCACCCCGCCCAGGTGTGCATCGATCACGGCGTGGGTGCCGCATTCGCCCAGGCCGAGCACCTTGACTTTCGGGTATGGGGCTTCAAGGCCCAGGCTGACACCGCGGCCGAACGCGTCCTCGTTGTCCGCGGTATCAGCGACGTCGAGTTGGACACCGTCGATGGCCATCACCCGCAAATCGGCCAGCCACGCACCGGGGGTGCCCGCATCGGCCAACGGCCGGGCCACCCGCGCGTAGAGCTCGCGCACCGGCTCGGCGCCGAGCCGGGCGCGGGCCTGGCACAGCGCCGAGGCGCTCGGTACCTGCCAGTCCTCGTCCCAGGACCGCAGAAACCGCAGACCGTCGACGAGTTTGCGCATCACTTCTTCATAGCCGTCGTCGAAGAACAACGTCATCGCCAGCACGAAATACACGACCACCCGGGCCGGCAGCAGACGTCGGCGACGCTCGGTCCTGCCGGTGTCGGCCAGCACCTCGTCGACCAGATCGCGGTGCACCAGCCTGGTCAGCACACCAAGGCCGATCCGATCAGTCAACCGGTCTTCGCGACCACGTTCACCACCGGTAATCCTATCGGCCACAAACGCCAATGATACGTGGAATACGTTGCAGCACAACCATTCTAGAAGCCAATCTGAGCCCCGAAAACCACCGGGGCCACCAAATCACCTTCGCTCGATCAACCCACACTGCGTCATCCAAAACTCACCCCTGCAACACCTTTCCACATAAAGCCACTGACCTGCGAAGACGGCAAAGTTAACGGCATTGGGTTTCATGACCCACACCTCGTTACGTGTGACCGGTGTGCTTTCCGGCCTGGAGTCGAGCGTAGTACTCGGCCTCGGCTTCCGCGGGTGGGATGCGGCCCAGGCGGTGCATGAGCCTCCGCTCGTTGTACCAGCTAACCCACGCTGAGGTCATGTTCTCCATGTCCGCGAGGGTACGGATCGGACCGTCGCGAAATGGGGAGCCAGCGCGCACGCACTCGGTCTTGTAGAGCCCGATCGTGGTTTCGCACAAGCGCGTTGTCCAGAGCGTCGCCGACGGTACCGATCGACGGGATCAGCCCCTCCAGCATCAGCGTATCGCCGTAATGTATTGCAGTATACTGACTTCCAGCGTCGCTGTGATGGATTGTGTCATCGAACGGACGGCCTTGACGGGCACGGAAGACCGCCGCGTGGCGCAACGCGCGCTCGACGAAGCCGGTGTCCTTGGTCATCGAGCACTCCCAGCCCGGGAGCCCTGCGTAGGCATCGACGACGAACGCGGTGTAGCCGAACCCACCGGTGTCCAGCGGGACGTAGGCCAGCGGCGTAGCACAGCGCGCGATATGTCCAGCGCAGTCGCATCATGACGATTCCACACGCTCGTCGGGAACAGCCCACTTCCATCGTCGGCGATAGTTGTGCTGTGCGCGAGGCTTCGCCGAGATCTGCGTGCCCCCAACCACAAGCCGGAAGCCGGCATTCGCGACGCGAACACCGCGACTCGCGAGATCCGTCGACCACGCTTGGCCGAGGGGCACCCATCGCCCCGACAGCCCGGCAACCATCCGACGATTGCCACGCGTCGCTTAATCCTTGAGTTTCGCAGTTTGACGCGTGTGGCTCCTGTGATTTCTGTGGCTATTGTGGCGTTGTTCGGCGTGTCGTCGTGATCCGGCGGTAAGCATGACGAAGCATCGGCGGTTGTGAAAGTTCAACCCCGAGATGGAGTTCCGCCGATGCTTCCGGGCCCGACCCTACCCGCATCGTGGCGTTCGCTGTTGGAGGTGTTTCGGCCCGCGTTTCGCCGCGGATCGACGTTCGCGGTGTTCGCGCTGCTGGCTACCGGGCTGGCGGCGCGGACCACCCGGCGCACGGTGGTGGGGATGCTCGCCGGAGCGGGCCTCACCGCGGCGGTGTCGTTCCACTCGGCGTGCCGGTTCTTCTCCCACCACGCCTGGGACGTCGACCCGATCGGGCTGGTGCTGGCCCGGCTGATCGTGGATCGGCTGCTGCCCGACGGGGCGCCGATCACGGTGGTGGTCGACGACACCCTGTTCCGCCGCTGGGGGCCCAAGGTGCACGCCGCGTTCTGGACCCACGACGGCTCCGCCCAGGACCCCCACGCGCTGGGCCGCGGCAACCGGTGGGTGATCGTGGGCATCGTGGTCACGCTGCCGTTCGGTACCCGCCCGGTGTGCCTGCCGGTGTTGTTGCGGTTGTGGCGCGGCAAGGGCACCGCCTCTCCGGTGGCGCTGGCAGCACAGATGATTTCACTGCTAGCCCAAGCATTTCCGGACCGCCTCCTGCATGCAGCCGGGGACGCCGCCTACCACGGCAAGGCGCTGCTGGTCGAGCACACCACGATCACCACCCGGCTGCCGGTCAACGCCGCGCTCTACGCGCCCGCCCCGCCGCACACCGGCCGACGCGGCCGACCCCGGCTCAAGGGAAACCGGCTCGGCCACCCCGCCGACCTCGCCGCACACGCCGACTGGCGACCGGTCACCCTAACCCGCTACGGCCACACCGACACCGTCGAGATCGCCCGGTGCGACGCGATCTGGTACGGCGCGTTCGGCAACACCGAAGGCCGCACCGTCCTGGTCCGCGACCCCGGCCGCGACAGGGTCCTGGCGATCTTCACCACCGACACCACCAGCGACGCCCAGACCATCGTGGCCCGCTACACCCACCGCTGGCCGATCGAGACCGCCATCGCCGCCGGCAAACAACTACTCGGCATCGGCCAAGCCCGCAACCGACTGCAGCGCGCGGTGGAACGCACCGTGCCGCTTGGCTTCTGCGTCTACAGCCTCGTCATCGTCTGGTACGCGCTGCACGGATACCACCGAGACGACCTCGCCGCACGCCGCGAGGTCCAGCCCTGGTACCCACAGAAAGACGAACCCGCCTTCGAAGACATGCTCGCCAAACTCCGCAGAACCCTTATCGCATCCCGAATTACCGGCGTTGCCGCAGCTCACCCCGACCCACACAAATACCGCGACTACGAACTGGCCTGCGCCGCAGCCGCCGCATAACTGCGAAACTCAAGTTAATCATTGCCCCTCAGGTTTGCCGAGATAACGGATATTTTGTAATGACATCACGACTAAGGGTCTTAGTTTAACAACAAATGCGTTTGGCTAATTTAGCCTGCATCTCGACAAACGAACGCCTGCGGCGTGACTGATTTCGAGTTCATTGCCTTCTGGCTCACTCATGTTATGTCCACGGCTGGGACGCGGAAGGCCGTCGGCCTCCGCTGCGCTCCGGGCCCGCTGGGCTCGCAGAACTTCTCCCCAAAAACGTTCGCTGCGCTACGGGAAAACTTCTGCGCCCGAGACCTTCTCGCTTACCTGCGCCGTTGGCCATTCATTCGCTATTGCCAGAACGGCAAAGGAACGGGCGGCCCGTCCGAGGGGTGCCCGCGTTAACGAGGAAGGTCACCCCGATGGCGCGGCCGTCCGGGAGCGGGCTCGCCAGGAGGAGGCCGAGAAGGAACGCGCCGAGCGCCGCAAGCTCATCGCCCTGAACAAGCTCGGCGAGGCGGCGGCGACCGTGCGCCGCGAGTGGGTGCGCGAGAAGCTTCTGTCCCGCAAAACCGCCCCCAAGGGCGCAGCCCTCTACCTCGCCCAGGCGATCGTCACCCGCCCCGATCTGTTCAACGACTATCACGGCCAGAAGGTCGCCCCCGAGATGCTCGGCCTGGCCGACAACGAGACGCCAAAGATGGCGGTCGCCAAGCTGCCCGCCACCGGCGACGGCCGCGCCCTGGTGATCCTGCTCGGAATGGTGCTCGCCACTACCGAAGCCCGGACCGCGAAGGACGCCTGGCGCGGACCCCAGGACATCACCAAGACCTACCTGCGGTTCCTGGAGGAGAACGGCTACACGCTTAGCGACATCGAGCAGGTGATCCTCGGCAAGCGAAGTTCCGAAGGGGTGTTACCATCGAGGCCGGCCGAGACAGCGAGCGCCGGTGGAGGACACTGGGGATTCCGCCCGTCGTATGGCTCTGGGTGCCACCGACCGCCGGTCTGGTCGACCCGTATCAACCAGTTACCAGTTCGAAGCAATGGTGCCCTATTGAGAAAGAGGAGGATGTCGTCGCTCGAAATGCATTCCCGAAATCACTTGAGTTTCGGCGACCTGTCTTGATTCTCGCGCTGGCCCGAGACGCGGTTCATGTCGATGAACGCCTTTTAGCCGTCGACGATTTCGACTTTCAGGTCGATGTCGTTATGCGACACAAAGTTCGGGTAGCTCAAGTCGGCAGGCAAGAGCCGACACGGCCACTTGCCTACAGTGCTGCAGCCGTCCCACTGTGACGAATATCCTCTAGTGCAACGCTTTTCGACGGGAGGTCCTTCTGCGGCGCCGGCGGGCTCTCGATGAAGTGCCGCTGGTCCCCGGTCTGCCGGAGCGCAAGTTTCGCCGGCGGCGCTGAAACGCCAAGACTATTCGTGGGTCTGTGGCCTATGTACGGGCAGTAGGTCTGCGAGTTCCTCGCGGTTGGCCGTACCGGTCTTGGTCATCGCCTTGTAGATGTGGCCTTCGACCGTCCGAACCGAAACAGTCAGGCGCGCGGCAACGTCGCGGTTGGACAGGCCCTGGCCGAGCAGCATCACGATCTCGCGTTCGCGATCGGTCAGCGGCAAGGGCTCGCGGGCCTGACGAAGCGCGGGGGTATCGGCGCCTCCGCATTGCTCGGCCAGCGCTTCTGCTCGAGTCGCACATCCCAAGGCCGATCCACGCAGATCCTGACGGCGATACGCCATGGCCGATTGCGCGGACGCATCGACCGCCGCCACAGGGTCGCCCATTCCCTCGAAATCCTCGGACACCGCGGACAATTCAGCCGCATCCCCGTCGTGTAAGGCGGCGGCGAAGCGGGCCGCAAAGCCGACACGCGGCCCCTCGACGATCGCTTCGAGTTCGCCCAGCCTGCGTGCGCTGGTGCGATCTCCGAACTGTGTGGCGGTCTGCAGGCAGATCACTTCGGCCGCGAATTGCCCGCTAGCTGAAGCCTTTTTGGCGGCCGACAACAGGATGGTGATCGCTTCACTGATGGCGCCCTGGCTAGCGGCCACCCACGCCCGGGCCACGCTGCGCTCATAGTCCAGCGACCGAAAAGGACGTCGCAGGGTGTCGAGCGCGGCGAGCGCGGCGCTCGCCTCGTCAGTGCAACCGCGCATCGCGAGCGCGATCGCGCGTGGGATGTGGTAGCGGTACCCCCAGCCGATGGCATGGCCCGAGGCGGCCAACGCCGCTGCTGCCTGTTCCAACAGCAGACACGCGGTATCGAGGCGGCCGGCACCAAGGGCGGCCCGGCCCGCCACGGCGGCACCGAGTAATTGAGCTGCCCCCGGAAGATCGGCCGCCTGCTGGCGTACACGCTCGGCCACCTCGAGGGCCTCGCTGACCCGGCCGGAGAGCAGCAGTGCGCTGACATGCGCGTCTGCGATGTTGAACCTCATGTGTGGAGCGTCGAGACAGCGGGTCGCTACGGTGTATCCCGCGTCGGCGATGGCCACGGCTTCAGTGGTGCGCCCCGCGTCGGCGGATATGGCAGCCATCGCCCAGGCTGTCTCAGTGCCCACGATGGCGGGCAAGTCATCCAACGCGAGGTTATTCGACGGCAGTCTCGCCGCATCCGGCCGGTCCATCGCGAACCAGTACACCGCGCGGAGGGCGTCGATGCAGCTGGCGAGCCTGCCCCGCAGTGATATGCGACGCGTCGTCGATGATCTCTTTCGCCCGCGCGGAGTCGCCCAGCGCCCAGAGCATATTGCTCGCCCGCAGATAGGTGAATCTGGCGTGGTCCTGATCGGTCAACTGCGTGATCGGAACGTCGGCGAGAACCGCTTCGGCTTCTTGGCCTCGGCTGAGCCACGACAACGCATGCGCGCGTATGAACTGGGCTTCCGGTCCGGCGCCAGCGCGCACCGCCGCTTCCGCGAGCCGGTCGGCGAGGGGCAGATCTGCCAGCCAGATAGCGCCTTGGGCGGCCTTGATGAGCAGGTCGGCATCGGGGGTGAGGTCGGAGTCCAGGCTCAAGGTGGCACGGCGGACCACGACTCGGATGTCGTCGTGGTCGCCGGCGGCGCCTAGCTCGTTGGCGACCAGTCCGCGCAGCCGCATCAGCCTGGTGGGGGCCGCGCGTTTTCTGCGCACCTCGCTGTAGAGCGGGTGCGCCGCACGGACTTCGATGCCGCTGTCGATGTGGTCGAGCGATGATCAGGCCACGGCTGTCGGCTTCCTCGACGGCGCCGGGATCGGTGATTCGTCGCAGCGCTGCCAGCTCGATCGGCTCTCCGACGGCAAGCGCGTCGATTACGGCGCCGACTGCGGTGGGCAGGGCTCCGATTCGGGATTCGATCAGCTCCACCAGGCTGCACGGCATGATCGGATCGCCGATCCACTGCCAGTACCCGTGCTCCTTTTCGAGCCGGCCGTCCCAGACCTCCTGCTCGACGATATGGCGCAGATAGAGCACATTGCCACGGGTCAGTTCCCAGAGGCGGCTGGCGGCGTACGAATCCACCGATCCGTCCAAACTGGCGGACAACAGCGTGGTGGTGTCGTCCGCCGACAGAGGCTGCAAATCGAGGCGGTCGAACTGGCCGGCCTTCCACAGTTCCTGTGTCCCAGCGGGCATCGGCTTCACCGTCCCGCACCGTGAGCACCAGTTTCGCTGCGGCCCGCTGCACGATCTGATGCACAACGAATGTCGACAGGTCATCGAGCAGATGCACGTCATCGACACCCACCACCACCGTCGTGCCCGGGGAGCGGCAGTCAGCGACTCGATCACCCCGCGCACCAACTGAACGGTGTCGGTGCCGCCCGACTGCGCCGCCCAAGCGGTGAAAGCACCCAGCGGAAGTGCCCTCGCCGAGGATGTACCGACGGCCCAATGAGTAACGCAGCCATGCGACGCGGCAGCCGACAACCCCTCGCGGGCGATCCGGCTCTTCCCGACCCCCGCGGCACCGCAAATCACAATCCCGGACGTGCCCGGTTCGGATATTGCGGCTTGAATGAGTCGCATCTCCGTCGAGCGCCCAGTCAACGGCCACGTCAACCGCACAGATACAGAGTAAGAGCGCAGGTAGGGTCGCCGCGGACAATCGCCCGAATGCACTTCGCGCACGCACCGGATTGTGAGGCGGTGTATACGGACCGGACGAGTGCCTGGGCCCAACTGGAGCAGGTTCAAGGCCATGCAGCACCGTCACAGCGGCGCGGATTGGTGCTCTCGGCTACCCCGATCACGCAGGCATGCGGTTCGCGATCCACCACCCCCAAGCTTCCTCGTGCTCGTCCCGCCAGACGAGCCACTCCGGGTCACCGGACCACCGGAGCCGGGCGCCAAGGGCAACAGCGATACCCACGCCGGGCGTCGAAGGACGTCGTTGTATGTGGTCGCACTCAGGTAGTGGCCTGGACCTAGGCAGCCCGCGGCCCAGGGAAGCGGGACCACGGCCGGTCGTCGGAAGTAGCCGAAGTCGTCGGATGTGATCGAAATCGAGTGGTGCACCACTCAGGTCCTCGATGTGGCACGGCGCGATGATCAATCCAATAAGCGTCCGGCATTGCGGTCATGAATCGCCGCAGAGCGAGGAGCTTTCGAGGGAACGACCGCCGAGCACTCGGCGGGAACGAAAGGAATTGCTGTGATGAAGAAAACGATTCTCTATGCGGCGGTTATCGGCGCCAGCGCGGTGCTGACCGGCTCGGCTACGGCCCACGCCAATCCGGCGACGCCCATGTCGGCGATCGAGTCCTCCGCGGCGCAGCTGTGCGGGGCCATCGACCGTAATCCCACCGAGGACGGAGTTTTTGCCGGGATGCACAGTCTCGACAACAACGGCCTTGATGTGATGGACGCGACACTGGTGCTGATCACCGCGATCCACCACGTCTGCCCGCAGCACCAAGCGCTGATGATGAGCGTCATGGATCCGATCGCCGCTGAGGAAATCTGCAATAAGCCGACATAACAATATCGGCGTCTGTGCAAAGCCGTTTGAACCGTTCAGGCCAAATGACGCCACAGCAACCCCCGCAGCCCATAATGAACGACCTGATGGGCTACCTGACCTACATCGGCCGGTGGAAGGAGCTGACACCGCCCGACGTGGTCGCCACCAAGCGGAACGCGGATCGCCCGTTCTACTCGATCGCTCCGCTGTTCAGTGAGTCCGCCGTCGAGGCCTACCAGGGTTTCCTTGACCAGTGCTTCAACATCGGCGACATCCGTCGCACCGACGACGGCGCCGTCCTTCAGGTCCACGGCAAAGGCGACAAAGACCGCCGCATCCGCAGCTCGGGGCTGTTGTAGGTGCGGTAGTCGATCTGCACTCCGCTGTCGGTGATCGCGCGCCAGTCCGCAGGCAGCAGCTCGAAGTAGTCCGCGCCGGTCAACGCGACCGGAACATGAACCGCGGCACCGACCGCCGCCGCGTAGGCGTCGTAGGGTGAGGCGGCCTGGTCGGGGTTGAACGGATGCCGCAACCCCTCGTGCGGTGGCTTGCCAGCACAGCACCCACTCGTCGAACAGCTCCTGAAGCTCGGGCAGCGACCACACCGCCCGCTCGTCGACATCGCGGCCGCGGCGGGTCACATCGCGGCCCCTATCCATGCCGCGGCAGGAGCTGAAAACTGACTCCCCCCGGTATCCTGCCAGGAATAGCCAAACCACCCGACACGACACAACGCAGCCGCTCAAATACCGACAATTGCAGGTATTTGCCCCGCATGCAGTGTCCGCTGGTAGTCCCGCCGTAAGGCACAACTACCTAAGCGAAAGGTATCCGTGCGCGGCGAAATCAATGGGGTTCATATAGTGAGCTATGCGGTACTGGTGGCACCGGCTGCGAGGACACCGCGTGACGCGCACGGACTGGGTTGAAACGGCGGTGATTGGCGTAGTTTCTACGGCGGTGTATTGCAACACCTGCCGAAAAGGATGGAAACAAACGAGGCTATCCGATACTGGTCCCAGTACTGGTGGCTCTGGCGGCGACACCTGGTGACGCCGGAATGGTTTGGAACGGCGGTGATTGGCGTTTTCGGCCGCCTGCGCCATGGCGCAGTCTCGCATCGACTCCACGTGTGACGCGCACCGACCACCACCAGAAACCCCGCTGCGGCGCACATTCAACTCGATCCGCGGCTTCCGGAGCGTGGTTGATACCCGCCGCCGCCGTGTCGGGATCACCTCCATGGTCAGGACCGGGCCGCGTGCCGCCAGGTAGCCGCGCAGCCACACGCTGGCACGATCCCGGGGTATTGGGCTCCCCGGGGCCGCTGTTCGTATGTCGGCGCAGCTTCGGCGGGCGACGTAGCGGCCCGCCGCCCCCATATGGCCGCGTCCACTTGGGCAAGACTGGCCAACCAGGCTCGGCAGCCGTCGTTGCCGGACAGGAGGCGCAGATAGTTTCGCTTATGCGATCGCCTGGCGGTCGGCTCGTCCGGGCCTCCTCGTGATGTTCGGCCAGCAGTGCAATGTCGGCAGGAGTTTCTCCCCCAAACGGCTTCGCCCTCCACGACGAGAAACCCCTGCTCGTCCACGCTGATCCAGTCCACGACGGCGATGCGCGGGTCGTCGGGCGTGGAGGGCCGGAATCGGTCGAGAATCCTGGCAATGATGACGCAGCCCGTCCGAGAGTCAGGCCTAGCCGCGCCACCCACCGTGCTGGAACGGCGGGTAGGGACCCGCGCCGCAACTTCGGGATCGCCAACTCCAAAGATTCCGTGCGGGTATCGAATTGGCGATGCCGGAAGAGCCAGTTACATTGTGCTCAGCTGGCGCCGCTCCCCACGGCGCGTGACCGCCGGGCCGCACCGTCCGTGTGTCAGGACGCGGCGCGGCTGGCGCCCAGCGAGCGCTCACGGAGCAACTGCTGCACACTAATATCGCGCAGGTTGGCTTCGCTGTGTAACTGGTCGAACTGGTCGTCCGTGAGGCGCACCAGCACCTGCTTGGTGAGCTTGCGGGTTTCACTCCCTTGCCTCATGGCCGTTCCTCTCCCAGTCGGCACGACGCCGCACACGTTCGGTCTATCGCTCGTTCTCGGCGCGACGTTGCGCGATGGGGCTAGTTTACGACAACAAATGTTGCTAATTAGCGACATTTGCACAGAACTGGCTCGGGTATGTCGTTCTCTTGGTGTCATTTAGGAGCATAATGCTTCTTACGAGGAACATCATCCAATACCTGACGAAAGCAGGATGAGCCAGCCCAAGCAGCCGCCAGTTGGCGTGGAAACGGAACCGCAGGGAGTGGTGGTTTCGTTGAAGGAGGCTGCCTCTCGCCTGGGCAGGGATCCCCGGACGCTGATCAAGGCGATCACTGCTGGAGAGTTGCGCGGCGGGGCGATGCCTCGTCCCGAGCGGTTGCGCTGGTATGTCTATGCCGACGAACTTCCCACCCTCCCGGGAGCCGCGCCGACCCCGGTGCCCTCCGACACTCTGTTGCAGGATCTGCGCGCGCAGGTCGTGTCACTCACCGAGGCCAACAGACTGTTGATTGCAGCACAGCAGGACCTCCTAGACGCGGGCGATGCGAATCAGGATTCTGCCGAGAAGTATCGGGCGGCGGCACGCCGTTACCTGGATGCGTTGGGACAGTTCATGACCCCGGGTCACGTCGGCGACCTCGCGGACCTTTGAACGTCAGCCGGTCACGCCGCGCAGCTGCGTGATGAGAGTCGCCACGCCGTCGGCGCCGAGGTAGGTCCGCAGGGCGTGGGCCAACTGGTCGGGGTTGGTGTCGAACTCCGCGATCGCAGAGGCGATCACCCGTGATCGACTCGGTGCGCGCGTGCGGTCACCATTGCCCTCCCCCGCGTCGTTATTGCGGTCCAAGGCGGCCTGCCATCGGGCGACCTGCTGCTCCAGGGGAACCCTGGCCAGTCGGCGTGCATCCCGGATCGCCAACTCGCCGCGACGCAACGCGGTCTGCAATTCTGGTGCCAGCTTGAGGAGCGAGCGTCGCTGCGAGACCCAGGCTTCGGTCTTGTGCAGTCGTACCGCGGCTTCGTTGGCGAGGCCGCATTCGGCGATGAGAGCTTCGACCGCGCGTGCTTCCTCGATGACGTCGAAGTCTTGACGGTCGACATTTTCGGCGATGCACGCCGAGATGAGAGTGATGCGATCCCGGGCGATGACGTCGTTGACGACGACCGCGAGATCGGTGCGTCCGTACTTGTGTGCGGCGGCGAGGCGCCGGCATCCGTTGACGACGACGTAGCGGGAGGTGATGCGCGCTGGCATCCCCGGTGACTTCACCTGCAAGACCTGCCATGGGGAAGGCGAGATCTACCGCCGCGGCCAGTGCGCCCGCTGTGCCCTGCGCGAGGACCTATGCAAAATTCTGTTGCACCATCCCGCCGACCTCGCCGCCATGCAAACGCTGACCGAAGTACTCTGTGGCGTCGACCGACTTGACAGCATCCTGACCTGGAAACGAAACATTCAGGTACTCAAGCTGCTCGGCGGAATCACCTCCGGCGCAATACCACTGACGCACGACGGCCTCACCGCGGCAGGATCCGGCCGCCATATCGATCACCTGCGCAGCCTGCTGCAACACCACGGACTGCTCCCACAACGCGATGAAACCTGGCGCGCTTCGAAGTCTGGCTGGCCGACAAACTGGACGCGATCGACTCCCCCGCGGTTCGCGCCCCGGTCGAACAGTTCGCGACCTGGCACCACCTGCGACGGCTACGCAGTGAATCGAGACCCGGCCAATCCTCCGACGGCCCAAAGCGTTCAGCGAAACAAGAGATCACAGAGACCATCAAGTTCCTCACCTGGCTCGACCAGACTCATCGGCGCACCGTTGGCGACTGCGCACAACAAGACGTCGACGAATACCTCGCCTCAGGCCCGACCACCCGTCACCTGATCCGAACGTTCTTCATCTGGGCCAAGAGAAGCAAGCTCAACGTGGCGGTGCAGATCGGCTTCAGACAGGCGAAAACCACCCCGACGATCACGCAAGACCAACGACTGGCCTGGCTCAAAGAACTGCTCAGCGGTGAATCGGAAAGTTTGCCCTACCGCGTCGCTGGCGTGCTGCTGTTGCTCTATGCCCAGCCGCTGACCAAGATCGCCGCACTGCAAACCACCGCGATCTCCCACGCCGACGGAGAGACCCGTATCGCGTTGGGTAAACACCCTGTCCCCGTTCCGGAGCCATTCACCTCTCAGCTCAACTACCTCCTTCGCCATCGGCCCAACCTACGCACCGCCGGCGGAGCCGTAGGCACACCGTGGCTGTTCCCCAGCAACCGGCCAGGGCGACACATTGATCCGCAGGCCATCATGATGCGATTGCGGGCGCTCGGCATCAACCTGCAGGGCGCCCGCAATACCGCCCTGCGTGAACTGGTGTCCGCGATGCCCGCTCCCCTCGTTGCCGAGACGCTTGGCTACAGCGACAAAGTCACCCAGAAACACGCGGATCTGGCCGGCACGACCTGGGCCAATTACGCAACTTCGCGAGACGCGGCACCCTCAAGGAGTGAATGGACTGATGGATCTACCTGAGAATGAAGAGGGTTACATCCGGGACTACGTTAATACCCAGTCGCCTGATGACGACCAGGCCGGGTTGGTCCAAAAGATCGGGTCGCGACGTATTCTTGGTCGTACCCATGAAATCTACGACGTCCATGGCGCATCGACGCGATGGTGGGTGATCACCGACCCGACCAACCTCTACTTACAGGCGGATTTCCCGCAAGCCGAACACGCATTGATGTTTCATATCGGACTTGGCGTGATGATGGCTGAACGTAGCCGATCGGAACTTGCGGATGAGGACGAAGAACACGTTCCCACGTCCTGGCGTCGTTATCGTCAGGCAGTTCAAGCGATGAACGGTGCGACGGAAGCCGAGGACTACCAGGCCGTAGGCATCAAATGCCGAGACGCACTTATCGCCGTGGCCAAAGACCACGCTGACTCAGAATGGGTTGGTGACATCGCCGAGCGGCCGAAGGCCGCAGACTTCAAAGGCTGGGCGAATATCTTCGCGGACCGGCTCACCGAAGGGCGCATGCGGTCCTACGTGAAGGCGCTCGCCGAGAAGACTTGGGACCTAACCGTGTGGCTCCAACATAACAGTAACGCAAACGAATACGACGCAGATGTCGTGCTTGAAGCTACAGCGCACGTTCTTGGGAGCCTCGGCAAATTGATCCGCCGACACGAAGATGGCGAACCTGAGCGGTGCCCGAGGTGCGAATCTTACAAACTGGACGATGACATCGAACAAGACGACGCTGGCGAAGAATTTTACGAGTTCACCGTCTGCGGTGCCTGTGACTGGCGGTCGGAGCCCACCTACATGTCGTGGGCAGAACACCTTAAGGACTCCGATCTTGAGGGATACTTGACCGGCCCGGGTCTCGGGCTATGCGACCGCCTACACCATGAACACTCCAACGATGACAAGCCGACTGCCAACGCCCTTCCAACCGATAACATTCCGTCACGACGGCTGCACCGTCGCATAGGAAACCAGGTTCTAGCCCGAAGTTAAGGGTGTTTTGACGGGCGAATCCCCAGTTGATCTGGGGATTCGCCGTTTTCGGTTGTGGTTGTTCTGGCTACAACGTGGTGAGGGGTACGGGTGCGCCGATGAGGTCGAAGGCGCGGCGTTGATCGTCGGTGGGGTCGGCGAGCATGGGGATTTCGGTGCCGGTGGTGTCGAAGCGGATTTGGTTGCGGGTGAGGGTGCCTAGGTGTTCGAGTAGGCCGCGGAAGCTGCGTAGCGGGTTGCTTGCGCGTCGTGTTTACGGGATGCTTTGCGTCTGCCCCGCGTTTTCCGGACTGTTCTTTTGGTCTTCACTCATGCCGCGAGCTGTGAATTTATGTACTCGTTGCGGACTTCTTGCGGTGTGCGGTAGCCGAGTGCTGAATGAAGTCTGCGTCGATTGTAGAACAATTCGATATACCGTGCAATATCATCCTTCGCTTTCCGTCGTGTCGGATACACCATGTGGTGCACCCGTTCGTTCTTCAGGCTCGCGAAGAATGATTCCGCGAGCGCATTGTCCCAACAAATTCCGGTGCGACCCAATGAATGCCGCAGTCCAAGCTCGGCGAGTGTGTCGGAGTATTCGGCCGACGTATATTGGGTGCCGCGGTCTGAATGCATCACGCATTCCGGTTCGAGGACATGATTGCGCGCGGCCATGTCCAGGGCGTCAGTGACCAGCTCGGTGCGCATGTGCGCGGCCATCGACCAGCCGATCACCTCTTTGTTGAAGCAGTCAATCACCGTCGCGAGATAGAGCCAGCCCTGCCAGGTCGGGATATACGTGATATCGCCGACCAGCTTGACCCCGGGACGATCGGCGGTGAAGTCCCGGGCCACCAGGTCCGCGACGGCCGGCTCGGACCCGTCCTGGATCGTCGTGCGACGATACGGTTTCGGTTGCACCGGAACGAGATTGAGCTCCCGCATCAGCTTGCGCACCAGCTCGTCGCCGACACGTTCGCCGGCCCGGAGAAGTTCGGCGTGGATGCGCCGGTATCCGTACACGCCGCCGAAAGACTCGAACAGCGCCTTGATTTGTGTCTTCAGCAGTTCCCGGCGCCGCGCGGCCGCGCTGGCCGGCCGACTGGTCCACTCGTAGAAGCCGGACTTCGACACACCCAGCCAAATGCACATCAGCGTGATGGTGGGACCCTCCCGGTGGACAGCGCACTCCGCGGCGATGAACGCATACTTCTCGCTCACCGTTGCTCCTTCGCGAAGTACGCAGCCGCTTTTTTTAGGAACGTGTTCTCCATCTCCAGTTCGCGGTTACGGGATTCCAATTCCCGTAACCGAGCCCGATCCGACAACGGCAGCGGCGGCTCATCGGAACTATGTTTCTCCCGATACTGTCTGACCCAATTACCGACAGTCGTGTCACTCAGCCCGTATTCACGGGCAACCTGTGCGATAGGCCGCTGCCCATCAACAATTAATTTCGCTGTTTCCTCACGAAACTCAGGCGTAAATTTCTGATGCTTTTTTACCAATTCCATTCGTCCTTTCCGGGTCGGACCTTATTCGGTCCGCAGTCCGGAAAGTGGGAGGCACGCCCTTGGGTGTGGGCCTTGGCGTCAGCGTGGGTGGAGCGTTGGGCGGGGGCGACCGGGTTGTCGCGGGTGGGTGGCGCTTCGTCGGTGAAGGTCATGGGCGCCCAGGCTTTGCGAGGTGCCAGATCACATAGCAGGCGAGCAGGCAGATCAGCACGTGGGATTTGACCCGGTCGGTGAGGCGGTGGTGGATGGGGCGTAGGTCCAGATCGTCGGCTTTGATGATGCGGAAGTCGCGTTCGACGTGGGCGAGGTTTTTGTAGCCGGTCACGACGCCGGCCGGGTCGAGTTGGTCGGCGGGGACGGTGGTGCGTAGCACGTAGATGCCGTCGCGGGCGGCTTCGGCGGCGATCTGCTCGCCGCGGCGCCTGGTGGTGAGGCTGGTGTCGGTGATGGTGGTGTCAAAGTGTTTGGCCATCTTGTATTTTCCGATCACCTTGCCCACGGCGATGCCGATCTTGTCGGCGCCGGACAGTCGGCCGGCGGCCACCCGGGCGATGATCGGGGTCAGCAGCGCCTCGGTGGCGGCGAGCAGTTCGTCGCGTTTGCGGGTGCGTTCGGCGGCCAGGGCGGGGTTGCGGCAGGCGATCAGCCGTTCGCCGGGGTAGTCGGGGTGGGTGATCTCGGCCAGGTCCTGGGTGTCGAACAACGACATTTGCAGTGGCCCGTCCTCGGCGGCCAGTTTGGCGATGTCGGGGGCGCGTAGCGCGGTGATCCAGCCGAAATCGGTGGCGGTCTCGGGATCGTCGTTGAGTTGGCGCAGCGCGTTGATGCGGGCGGAGGTGATCATGCCGCGATCACCGACCAGCACCAGCTTCTCCAGTCCGAACCTGTCGCGGATCACCGCGACGATCTTGGTGAACGCGGCCGGGTCGGCGGTGTTGCCGGGGAACACCCGCACCGCGACCGGGCGGCCGGCCGGGTCGGTGAGGATGCCGTATTCGATCTGCTCGCAGCCTTTCTTGCCGTCGCGGGAGTAGCCGCGGGCGGCCAGCTCGCAGCACCGCCCGGTCACCCAGGACGACGACAGGTCAAACAACGCCATCCGTCCCGGATTCACCGAGGGTGCCAGATGCTTTGCCGCCAGCTTCTTTTCGATACTGTCCTGACGGCCGGCCAGCCAGTCCATCGCGGCGTATACCTCGTCGGTGGATGCGCCGGTGACCCCGAGATCTTCCCCGAGGGTGGTGTCGGGCCACCAGGCGGCGGTGGCCAGCTTCGAGCCCGGCCGCAGCACCCGCGACACGATCAACGCGAGCACCAGATCTCGATGGCGACCGGCGGGACCGAGCAGGGCCGGGAACCCGAGCTTGCGCGCCATCGCCGTCACCGCGGCCACATGCCCGTGCGGCACCGACCGGGCGATGCTGAATTCAGCGCCGGCCGGCACCAGCCGCTGACCCTTCAAGCTCGCCTCGATCGCGGCGACCGCCTCGGCGGGCAGCTTCGACAGGTTCGCCAACGTCTCGTGCTTGACCTTCCCGCCGTCGCGGTAGCTGCGACGAACCAGCACCGATTCGTAGCGGTGTACGGTGCCCGTTTTGTCCACGTACTTGCTCGGAGTTCGGGCTACATGCATACCCACCGACTTCGCCATACCTTCAATGGTATGACGGCAACTCTGCGAACAAGACCAGCGACACACCATAATTCACTGGCTACGTGACCGCCGGGCAAAACCGCAGAACTCCCAGGTCAGGGCAAACAACTGCTATCCACGTTGTCGCAACCTCGGACTAGCGACGCCGAAACGACGAGACCCCGAGCCATTGGCCCGCTTCGCTCAGGCAGCGAATTGCGCCGATCACGTCAGTGCCCAGTTCGGTCCGCGTTCGCGTGGATCGCCTCGCGACAGTAGGCCGCGAGGCCCGGGAGCCCGAATGATTCGTCGTAGGTGGCGACGTATCTGGGGTCGCTCACGTACATGTCGCCCAGGTTGCGGTGGAAGGCCGACGGGCAGTCGTAGAACCAGCGATTCACGTGGAGCCGGTGTTGCTCGGCCGCATTCATCGCCTCTTCGGAGTCGGCCGGGAGCCCAGCGCGGAAAGCGTCGGACAAGGCCTTCTCAACAGCCTCTCCGTCGGCCTTGATCTGGACCCATTCGTCTTTGCCGTAGGACTTCGTTCGGCGCTGCGATTCCTTCCACTCTGCGGTCTCGCCCCACTTCTGCTCGGCCTCTGCCTGATAGTCGTCGAAGCCGTCACCGAAGAGTTCGCGCATGTCGTTGTCGGTCATGGGTGTGTTCGTCATTGCTTTCTCCAATGCCTGATCGATCGCCTCGACGAGGTGCTTCATCTCATCGAGCCGGGATATGACGCGTTCGCGCTGCCGAACCAGGTGGCTGACCTCGTTGCCCTCGTCAAGCAGGCTCGCGATCTCGTCAAGAGACAGCTCGAGCCGGCGGTAAACGATGACCTGGGACAAGCGCGTCAGGTCCGCCGAGGTGTAAACCCGATACCCCGAGGCGGCACGCCGACTCGGGGTCAACAACCCAATTTCGTCATAGTGGTGAAGCGTCCGGACCGTGATGCCAAATCGCTCCGCGACTTCACCCACGGTGAGTTCGTCCACCTGCATCTCCTGCGTCACGTCGATCACGCTGGTGCCTCACGTCGCGTGAGGGTCAAGTCTTCATGCTCAAACCTATTCGGACGAGCTGGCACAGTCGGGGGGTGTCCGACTACTGGAACCACAACAGCGCTTACCATCCGTGGTTGATCCCGATCGCCGCACGGCACCATGGCGACGTGCTCGATGTCGGCTGCGGTGAAGGCCTGCTGCTTCAGCGTCTGGCCCCGTTGTCGCGGTCTGTCACCGGCATCGACCCGGATCCCACGGCGGTGCGGCGGGCGCGCGAGAGACTCGCCGCCGAGCACAATGCGATCGTCGAACAGACCGGCTTCGAGGAGTGGGACCCCAGGGGCTCCCAATTCGACCTGATCACCTTCGTCGCCTGCGTGCATCACATGGATCTGCGTTCATCCCTGCTGAAGGCCCGTCGGCTGTTGAGGCCCTCCGGGGAAATCGTCGTTGTGGGTCTGAGCGCCAACAAAACTGTGCGCGACTGGCTTTGGTCTGCGGCGTGTCTACCGATGGTGCGAATCGGTTCGTGGCTGCATGCGGAAACCCGCGATATCGGCGTGCCGGTGGCGGAGGCGCGAGAAAGTCTCGACGAGATTCGCCGGATCGTCGCCGACGTCCTTCCCGGAGCCCACATCCGACGCGGTCTGTATTACCGATATCTGCTGCGGTGGCAATACACGTAGTTCAAACATCTTGTGTCACTTTGGTTTCTGTAGTCACATTCTCGGACCTGTTGGCCCTGTTGTCGGACCTTCGCACTAGTGTTCGATGCATGGGTGAGGTGTCCAGCGCGGTCGACGCGATCACGTCGCAGCTCGCGATCCTGCACGACGCGTGCGACGCGGTGTCCCACCGTGAGCTGGTCGGGTTGCTCGCGGAGGTGACGACGGTCGCGCGGTCGATCCCGGCGCTGGAGCACCGCGTCCTGAATCGGCTGGTGGCCGAGATTGAGCCGCATCGGTTGGGTGAGTCGTCGTGGACGACGGTGCTCACGACCGCGTTACGGATCTCGGGTAAGGACGCCAAACACCGACTGCGCGACGCCGCAGTGTTGGGGCCGCGCCGCGCGATGACCGGGGAACCGTTGGCACCGCTGTGGGAAGCCACCGCCGCCGCCCAAGCCCGCGGATTGATCGGCGCCGAACATGTCGAGATCATCGCCACGTTCCACAAGCAGCTGCCGTCCTGGGTCGATGTCGGTACCCGGGAGGCCGCCGATGCGCAGTTGGCCGACCTGGCGGCCGGGTTGGGGCCCGAGGATCTGGGCAAGGCTGCCGGTCAGTTGTTGATGATGATCGATCAGGACGGCCCCGAACCGTCGGAGCAGGAACAGGCCCGTCACCGCAGCTTCACGCTGGGCCCGCAGCAGCGTGACGGGACACGGTCGATCCGCGGCCGTCTGGACGCCGAGGCCGGCGCGTACTGGGAGGCGATCCTGGCCAAGGAAGCCGCCCCCGGAGCCAACCATCCCGACGACCAGTCCGGTGGCGCCGACAACCAGGCGACGGGCGCCGACGACCAGGCGATCGGTGCCGACGGTGACTCCGGCGTGCACCGGCGCTCCGATAGCCGCACCCAGGCCCAGCGCAACCACGACGCATTCAAAGCGGTCGGACGCCGGGCCCTGGCCTCCGGAGAACTCGGCAAACACAACGGCCTGCCAGTGACGGTGATCGTGTCCACCACCCTGCAGGACCTCGAAAAAGGCGCCGGGCTGGCGGTCACCGGCGGCGGCTCAAAGCTGCCGATCCCGACGCTGATCCAGATGGCCGCCGCGCGCTCCTACCACTACCTCTACATCTACGACAAACACACCAAACAATCGCTGTATCTCGGCCGTACCAGACGGCTGGCGTCCGCGGCGCAGCGGATCGCGCTACACGGCAAGGATCGCGGCTGCACGAGGCCCGGTTGCACCGCGTCGGGCTACTGGTCCCAGGTCCATCACGCGGTCGCGGACTGGAAGAACGACGGCGACACCAACATCGATGACCTCACGTTCGCCTGCGGGCCTGACAACCGGATGATCGAGAAGACCGGCTGGAGCACCCGCAAAAACACCCACGGCGACACCGAATGGCTCCCCCCACCCGACCTCGACACCGGACAACGACGGGTCAACGGCTACCACCACCCCGAACGCTACCTCCTCCCCGAAGACGACCAGGGTCCGTAGGCTGAGCCGCGATGCCCACCAACGACGTCGACCATCGCCTGAGCGCCGCGCCCACGACCGGGTACATCTACCGCACCTCGTGGCCGGTGGCGACCGGTGACCTCGACGGGAACCTGCACCTGCGCCTCGACGGCGTCGCCCGCTACATCCAGGAGGTCGGGGCCGAGAACCTCGTCGACGCCGGCGAAGCCGAGGATCACCCGCACTGGCTCGTCCAACGCACCGTGATCGACGTCATCGAACCGATCGAGTTTCCCAACGACGTCTCCTTCAGCCGGTGGTGCTCGGCACTGTCATCGCGGTGGTGCACGATGCGCGTCGATCTCGTCGGCAGCGACGGCGGGCGCATCGAGACCGAGGGCTTCTGGATCGCCATCAACTCGAAGACGTTGACACCGCAGCGTGTCTCGGACACCCTCATCGAGCGGTTCGCCTCCACCACCGACGTCCATCGGCTCAGGTGGCGACCCTGGCTGGCCGATCCCCACGACGCGGCCGCCGTCACGCCGTTCGCCCTGCGCCGGACCGACATCGACATCTTCGAACACGTCACCAACACCGCCTACTGGCACGCCATCCACGAAGTGATGGCCCTCGTCCCCGATGTCTGCACGCCGCCCTACCGTGCGGTGATCGAATACCGCAGGCCGATCAAGTACGGCGAGGACGTCACCATCCAGTGGGTCCGCCACGGCCCCGGCAAGATCCCAGACGTGCAGATCGCGCTGGCCGTCGGCGACGACGTGCGCGCCGCGGCACTGTTGCGCAAGCTATAGCCGCGCAGGTGCCGCCCGGGCACGGCACTACGCTGAGCGGGTGTCCGATCTCGTACTGACGCAGGTCGAGGACCGCGTCGCGCTCATCACTGTCAACGATCCCGACCGACGCAATGCCGTGACGGCGGAGAGCTCGGCGGCACTGCGCGCTGCCGTCGAAGCCGCTGAGGCCGACCCCGACGTCCACGCGGTGATCGTGACCGGCGCGGGCAACGCGTTCTGCGCCGGCGCCGACCTGACCGCGCTCGGCGCGGCGACCGAGGAAGGATTGCGGGTGATCTACGACGGCTTTCTCGCCGTCGCGCAGTGCTCGCTTCCCACCATCGCCGCCGTCAACGGCCCCGCCGTGGGTGCAGGACTGAACCTGGCGCTGGCGGCCGACGTGCGCATCGCCGGTCCGGCAGCCGTGTTCGACCCGCGGTTCCAGAAGCTCGGCATCCACCCGGGCGGCGGGGCGACATGGATGCTGCAGCGCGCGATCGGGCCGCAGGCGGCACGGGCGGCTCTGCTGTTCGGGATGCGGTTCGACGCGGACGCGGCTGTCCGCCACGGGCTCGCACTGGAAGTCGCCGACGATCCGGTGGCAGCGGCCCGCACCCTTGCGGCCGGGCCCGCCGCCGCGCCGCGCGACGTGGTCGTGGCGACCAAGGCCTCGATGCGGGCCACCGCGAATCCGGGCACCGTGGACCTTGAGCAGCACCGCCTCGCCGTCGACGTCGAGATCGGCCCCCAGGCCGTGTCGATCGAGTCGCCCGAGTTCGCTGCCAGATTGGCTGCCGCGCAGCGCAAGTGAGCTAAGGCGCCAGCACCACGATGCGCTCGGCGCGCCGCAGCACCGGCATGTCGACCATCTGACCCTCGAACTGGAACACCCCGCGCTCGTCACCCGCCCTGGCGAGAACGGCGCGCGCCCATTCGATCTGATCGTCGGTGGGCGCATACCCGGCGCGGATGACCGCAACCTGCGTGGGATGAATGGCGACCTTGGCGTCGAACCCGACCGCAACGGCGTCGTCGGTCTCGGCGCGCAGCCCGTCGAGGTCCTTGATGTCGAGGTACACCGAGTCGAGCGCCATCCGCCCAAAGGCTTTGGCGGCCAGAAGACTCTGCGACCGCACGTGCTTGGCGACGTCGCGGTAGCTGCCGTCGGGCCAGCGGTTCGCCGTACCGCCGGTGGCGGCGAAGAGGTCCTCGGCGCCCCACATGACGGCGAACGCGTTGTCGACCCGCGCCGTCTCGGTGACGGCCAGTGCCCCGAGCGGAGTTTCGACCAGCACCACCACATCGAGCGGCGCCAGCGACGCGACCTGCTCGGCGGTCTCGGTCTTGGCCAGCATCACTGTGGTGTAGTCGGTGGCCTTGAGTGCCTCCACGTCCAGCGCGTGGTCCGGCGTGGTGACGGGGTTGACGCGGACTACCGTGCGGGCCGGGTCGAGCGGGGTGTCGAGAAGCGCCTGTCGCGCGGCCCGCCTGTCCTTGGCCGCGACGCCGTCCTCGAGGTCGAGGATCACGACGTCGGCTGCGGCAGCGGCCTTCCCGAATCGCTCGGGGCGGTCGGCCGGGCAGAACAGCCAGCCGGGTCCGGTCTGCGCGAGTGCCATCACACCTCACTCTCGGGACGCTTGCGCACCATGGTCTTTCGCGATGCCGTGGCCACGACGTCGCCGTGTTGATTGCGACCGGTGTGCGCGAACGTCACGATGCCCTCGCCCGGACGGCTCTTGGACTCGCGCTTGTCGGTGATCTCGGTCTCGGCGTAGAGCGTGTCGCCATGGAACAGCGGCTTGGGGAACGCCACATCGCTGAAACCGAGGTTTCCGACGATCGTGCCCTGGGTGAGCTGCGCGACCGACAGCCCCACCAGCGTCGACAGCGTGAACATCGAGTTGACCAGCCGCTGATGGAACGGCGGCAGCGCATCGGCGAACGCGGCGTCCAGATGCAGCGCCTGCGTGTTCATCGTCAGCGTGGTGAACAGCACGTTGTCGGCCTCGGTGATGGTGCGCCCGGGCCGGTGCTGGTAGAGCACGCCGGTCTCGAACTCCTCGAACCACAGCCCGCGCTGAACCACGATCTTCTTGGAGTCCGGCCCTTCGTTGCTCACAGGCCTAGTTCCCTTCCGATCAGCATCAGCTGGACTTCGGTTGTGCCCTCACCGATTTCGAGGATCTTGCTGTCCCGGTAATGCCGGGCGACGGGATACTCGTTCATGAAGCCGTAGCCGCCGAAGATCTGGGTGGCGTCACGGGAATTGTCCATGGCCGCCTCGCTGGCCACCAGCTTGGCGATCGCGGCCTGCTTCTTGAACGGCTTGCCCGACAGCATCAGTGCGGCCGCGTCGTAGTACGCCGCGCGGGCGACCTGGGCTCTGACCTCCATCCGGGCGATCTTGAACGCGATCGCCTGGTTGCTTCCGATCGCGCGGCCGAACGCGTGCCGCTCCTTGGCGTACTTGACGCTCTCGTCCACGCAGCCCTGCGCCGCGCCGACCGACAGTGCGGCGATCGCGATGCGCCCCTCGTCGAGGATCCGCAGGAAATTCGCGTAGCCGCGGCCGCGCTCGCCCAGCAGGTTCTCCTGCGGTACCCGCACGTCGTCGAAGCTCAGCGGATGGGTGTCCGAGGCGTTCCAGCCCACCTTGTTGTACGCCGGCTCGGCGGTGAAACCCGGTGTCGGCACCGGCACCAGGATCGACGAGATCTCCTTCTTCCCATCGCTTTCCCCGGTGACCGCGGTGACCGTGACTAGCTTGGTGATGTCGGTGCCCGAGTTGGTGATGAACTGCTTACTGCCATTGATAAGCCAAGTTGAACCATCCGACTTCGCCGTCGTCTTGGTCGCCCCGGCGTCGCTGCCGCCGCCGGCCTCGGTCAACCCGAACGCGCCGAGCGCCTTGCCACTGGCCAACAGCGGCAACCACTCCTGCTTCTGCTCGTCGCTGCCGAAGCGGTAGACCGGCATTGCGCCCAGCGACACACCCGCCTCCAGCGTGATCGCGACGCTCTGATCGACCTTGCCGAGCTCCTCGAGCGCCAGGCACAGCGCGAAGTAGTCACCGCCCATGCCCCCGTACTCCTCGGGAAACGGCAGACCGAACAGCCCCATGTCGGCCATGCCGGCCACCACCTCGTAGGGGAACGAGTGCTCTTCGTCGTGTTTTGCCGCCACCGGCGCCACCACGCTCTGAGCGAAGTCGCGCACGGTCTTGGCCAGCTGCTCGTAGTGGTCGGGCAGGGTGCCGGTGGTCAGAAAGTCGCTCATGCTGGGCTCCTCGGTTTTCGCAGTGATCCGGGCCAGCGGCTGACCCACCTTGACCTGGTCGCCTACGGCGACGAGTAGTTCGACGACGCCGTCGACCGGCGCGGACATCGCGTGCTCCATCTTCATGGCCTCGACGGTGACGACCACGGTGCCCGCGGCGACCTGCTGTCCGTCGGCGACCCTCGACCGCGACGACAGATCCCGGCATCGGGACTGACGAGTTCGGCATCGCCGCTGTGCTCATCGTCGGGACGCACCGGGGCCTCGCGCAGTTCTTCGGCCGTCACGACACCGCCGTCCCCCACCAGCCACATCTGCCCGTCCAGTTCGGCTGCCACGCGAAAGGTGCGCAGCCCGTCGATGACGACGGTCAGCAGGTCGCCGTCCAGCGATGCGGTGAGCGTCCGGGGCGCGCTGCCCTCTACGACGGCCGTCGCCCGCTCCGGGCAGCCCGTGAGGTACACGTGCAGCGGTGCGCTCTCCGGCCCGCAATCGGATGGAGGTCGGCGCGTGTTCGCCGATTCGCCATCCCGATGGCATCTCCCATGCGCTGGCGCTCTCCGGCCGCCGCGGCCAGAACTCCAACCAGCGGTAGGCAGCCGCGGCGATCAGGTCGTCGTCGCTGGCCGGGACCGGCACGAAATCGGGGGTGCGGCGATCCAGCAGCCCGGTGTCGAGCCGGCCGGCTTGCACGTCAGGGTCGGCAAGGAGGAAACGCAGGAATTCGACATTCGTCGCCACACCGAGTACGGCGAATGTGGCCAGCGCAGCGTCGAGTCTCCGCAGTGCACCGTCACGGTCCTCGGCGTGGGCGATGATCTTGGCCAGCATCGGGTCGTAATCAGTGCCGACGACGATGCCTTCGGTCAATCCCCAGTCCACCCGCAGTCCCGGTCCATGCGCGCCCGACAGCTTCAGCACGGTCCCGCCGGTCGGCAGGAAACCGCGGGCCGGGTCCTCGGCGTAGACGCGGGCCTCGATGGCGTGCCCGTCGAGCCGGACGTCGTCCTGGGCCAGCGGCAGACTCTCCCCCGCCGCGACCCGCACCTGCAGCTCGACCAGATCCAGTCCGGTAACCATCTCGGTGACCGGGTGTTCCACCTGCAGCCGGGTGTTCATCTCCATGAAGAAGAACTCGTCGGGCCGGTCGGCGGAGACGATGAACTCGACGGTCCCCGCACCTGTGTAATCGACACTGCGGGCGGTGTCGCAAGCCGCTGCACCGATGCGTGCGCGGGTCTCCGGGTCCAGCAGCGGCGACGGTGCTTCCTCGATCACCTTCTGATGCCGGCGCTGCAGGCTGCACTCGCGCTCACCAAGATGGACGACGTTGCCGTGGGTGTCGGCGAGCACCTGCACTTCGATGTGCCTGGGATTCAACACGAACCGCTCAAGGAACAGCGTGTCATCGCCGAAAGCCGCCGCCGCCTCTCGGCGCGCGCTGGCAAGCGCGGCAGGAAGTCCGGCGGCGTCGTGTACCACCCGCATGCCTTTGCCGCCGCCACCTGCCGACGGCTTGACCAGAACCGGGAATCCGACGTCGGGTGCACCTGCGATGAGGTCGTCATCGGTGAGCCCCGGCCGCGAGATGCCCGGTACCACCGGCACTCCGAAGGCCGAGACGGCGGCCTTGGCCGCGATCTTGTCACCCATGGTCTCGATCGCGGCGACCGGTGGACCGATGAAAACCACGCCCGCAGTCCTCAGAGCGGCGGCGAATTGCGCGTTCTCCGAGAGGAACCCGTACCCGGGGTGAACGGCCTGCGCACCCGTGCGGCGCACGGCGTCCAGGATGGCGTCGATCGACAGGTAGCTCTGCCGGGCGGGCGCCGGACCGATCCGGACCGCGACGTCGGCCATGACGACGTGCCGAGCGTTCGCGTCGGCGTCGCTGAAAACCGCCACCGAACGAATTCCCATCGCCCGCAACGTACGGATGACCCGGACCGCGATCTCCCCGCGGTTGGCGACCAGAACTGTATCGAAGAGGCCCATGATCACATCCGAAATACGCCGTAGGAGACGGGCTCCAGCGGAGCCTGCCCGACAACCGAAAGTGCCAACCCGACAACGGTTCTGGTATCGGCAGGGTCGATGACCCCGTCATCCCACAGGCGTGCGGTCGAGTAGTAGGGATTGCCCTGGTTTTCGTACTGCGCGCGGATGGGTGCCTTGAACGCCTCTTCTTCGTCCGCGGTCATCTCGCCGCGGACCGTGGCCAGCACCGAAGCCGCCTGCTCACCACCCATGACCGAGATCCGCGCGTTGGGCCACATCCACAGGAACCGCGGGGAATACGCCCTGCCACACATCGAGTAGTTGCCCGCACCGTAGGAGCCGCCGATCACCATGGTCAACTTGGGAACCCGCGCGCACGCTACCGCGGTGACCATCTTGGCGCCGTGCTTGGCGATGCCGCTCGCCTCGTAGTCGCGGCCGACCATGAACCCGGAGATGTTCTGCAGGAACAGTAGTGGGGTGACGCGCTTGTCGCACAATTCGATGAAGTGCGCGCCCTTCACTGCCGACTCACCGAACAGCACACCGTTGTTGGCGACGATGCCGACCGGGTGGCCGTGGATGCGCGCGAACCCGGTCACCAGCGTGGTGCCGTAATCGGCTTTGAATTCCGCGAATTCACCGCCGTCGACGACCCGGGTGATCACCTCGTGCACGTCGTAGGCCACTTTCGAGTCGACGGGGACGACGTCATAAAGCTCGGCCTGGTCGGCGATCGGCTCGACCGTCGGGGCGACCTCCCAGGGTGGCTCGGTTCGAGGTGCCAAGGTACCGACTATCCGGCGCACGATCCGCAGCGCGTCGCGATCGTCGTGGGCGAGATGGTCGGTCACACCTGAGACCTTGGAGTGCAGATCGCCGCCACCGAGCTCCTCGGCGGTGACGACCTCGCCGGTGGCGGCCTTCACCAGCGGCGGACCGCCGAGGAAGATGGTGCCCTGGTTGCGCACGATGACAGCTTCGTCGCTCATCGCCGGGACGTAGGCGCCACCGGCGGTACACGAGCCGAGTACTGCGGCGATCTGAGCAATTCCCTTGGCGCTCATGGTCGCCTGGTTGTAGAAGATGCGTCCGAAGTGTTCGCGGTCGGGGAACACCTCGTCCTGCCGGGGCAGGAAGGCACCGCCCGAGTCGACCAGATAGATGCAGGGCAGCTGGTTCTGCGCCGCGATCTCCTGCGCCCGCAGATGCTTCTTGACGGTGATGGGGTAGTACGTTCCGCCCTTGACCGTCGCATCGTTGGCCACGATCATGCATTCGCGGCCGGACACGCGGCCGATCCCGGCGATCATCCCCGCCCCCGGGCATTCGTCGCCGTACATGCCGTCGGCTGCCAGCGCGGCCAACTCGAGGAAGGGGCTGCCGGGATCCAGCAGCCCGTCGACGCGGTCCCGCGGCAGCAACTTGCCTCTGCTGACATGGCGCTCGCGGGCGCGCTCCGAACCACCCAGAGCAGCGGTGGCGAGCTTCGTGCGCAGCTGGTCGACCAGCGCGACGTGATCGTCACGATGTGATGCCCGCGTTGCCATCGCTGAGTCCCGCCTCGGGGTTGAGTTAATGAAGACTAACTGGTGGTATGTTAATCACCATTAACTCTCGTTGTCCACCATCGGCAGGAGGTTGCGTCATGCCCGCGAGTCCGCCGTCCCCGATTACCCAAGCGGTCTCCCGGCGCAGCAAGGCCAAATCCGACCGCCGCAGCCAACTGATCGCCGCCGCCGAGCGGCTGATGGCCGAGCACGGATACCTCGCGGTGCGCCTGGAAGACATCGGCGCTGCAGCAGGCGTCAGCGGACCGGCGATCTACCGGCACTTTCCCAACAAAGAAGCACTGCTGGTGGAGCTGCTGGTGGGGATCAGCACGCGACTGCTGGCCGGTGCCACCGAGGTGGTAGGTCGCGCCGGTGACGCCGCGTCGGCGCTCCAGGATCTGATCGACTTCCACCTGGACTTCGCGCTGGGCGAATCCGACCTGATCCGCATCCAGGATCGCGATCTGGGCAGTCTGCCGCCTGCCGCCAAGCGCCAGGTCCGGCGGAAGCAGCGGGAGTATGTCGAGATCTGGGTCGACGTGTTGCGCCGGCGCGACCCCGGTTTAACGGAGACCGATGCGCGGCTGACGGCACACGCGACGTTCGGCTTGCTGAACTCGACCGCGCACAGTGTGAAGCCCGGTACCACGAAAGCGGCCGAGGCCAGCTTGCGGACCGTCCTGAGAGCTATGACGGTCGCCGCGCTGACCTCGGCCGAACGATTTCGGGGCTGAGAGCTAGTACCACGCTCTCCTGCCGCCGACCGGGCGGCCGACGGACCCGAGGATCCAGAAGACGGCACCGATCACCAGCAGAACAACGCCGATGTACGTCAGGATCGACATTCCGAACAAAATACCCAGGATCAGCAGGATCGCACCCAGGACGATCATGGCCACTCCATTTCTCCGAGTCAGCCAGTCAGCGGATTACTGACTGGGTTGCGGGACCTGGCAATCCGTGACTTTCGGATTGACTCCCGCGTAGTTGAGAGGTCCTGCGACCACCGTCAGCGCGATGCTTCCCGCTGTGGCGCAATTTGTTTCGCCACTCTCGAAGTAATCCCGCTGATAGGCGGCGAACACGCCGATCAATAACCAGACGAGCACTATGACGCCGAGTATCCCTCGCATGCCGCGCCTCCTCCGTCTACGCACCTCGATGGCGCGCAGCTTAGTTTTACCCGGAGGACAATTTCGATAAACCTGGGCGGGGCCGGGTCAGCCGACGAAAGCGTCGGTGAGCCATTCGGTCATGGCTTTCAGCAGCACCGCGCGGTTCTCCCGTTTGTCGATCTCGTGGCCGTCGTCGTCGAAGAGCAGCAGCTCCGCCCGTCGTCCCAGTGCGCTGAGCGCGTCGCACATCTGCTCTGACTCGCTCGGCGGCACGTTGGTGTCATTGAGGCCGTGCACCAGGAGAAGCGGCGCGGTCACCGCGTGGGCCCGCGGCAGCGGGGACAGTTGTTCCAGCAGATCGCGATCGCTGATCGGGTGACCGTACTTGGGGTAAGCCGCCGCGGCGATCCACTGTTCGGTATGGCGGTACCAGGTGTTCAGATCGCTCATCCCGCAGATGCTGATGCCGGCCGTGAACAGGTCGGGGTGAAACGCCAGCGCGGCCTGCGTCAGGTAGCCGCCGTAGGACCAGCCGCAGCAGGCGACGCATCCGGAGGGGACGTGACCGTTGTCGACGAGGAACCGCACCGCGTCGGCGACGTCGTCGATGGCGGCGAAGCGCCGCTCGCGGTCATCGGCATGCATGAAGGAGCGTCCGAACCCTCCCGACCCGCGCACGTTGGGCAGGAACACGCAGATTCCCGCTTCCAACAGTCCGGGGAAGAACTCGTTGTATCCGGGCCTGCCCTGACCCTCGGGACCCCCGTGCAGGAACAGCATCGCGCCGATCGTCTCGACGCCGTCTGGGGGCCGGAACAGCCAGCCGGTGAACTGCAATCCGTCGCGCGCGGTGACGCTCTCCAGCGTGGGCTCGGCGGACAACGGCCCGCTGCTCGGTTCGAGGTCGACGGGTTCCCACTCGCGGGTCCGCGGATCGACCAGCTCCACCGTCGGCGGGTTGGACGGCCCCTCGACCGTCATGGCCAGCATCGACCCGCCCGCGCTGATGCTCAGCTCGCTGGCGACCATCCCCGGCAGCGGGATCGGGTCGTGCAACGTGTTGTCGGCGTATTCGAGGATCTGTAACTCGCTGGCGCCGTGGATGTTCCACAGCATCGCAATTGTCGAGAGATCGTCGCTGACCGCGAACTCGTCCAGCTCGCAGCCCGGCCGCTCAGCCAGCACGTGATAGGACACCCCGTCGGCGGTCGACGTCACCTCGAGCAACCGGGCATGCTCGGCACCGTTCTCACTGCGGACAAGGGCCCGCACATAGCCTTCGGTGCTGTTGACGCCGTAGTCCTTGGCCGGATGGTAGAGCTCGGTGAGCTCACCGTCCGGGCCCGAACGCAGCCTGCGCGGGCCGTGGTCGTCGAGGATGACGCCGGTATCGGTGGTGGAGCCGGGATCGTAGGGCAGCAGCGCCATTTCGGTCAGTCCCCGCAACATGATCAGATCGCGGTAGCCGCGCGGGCCGACCCGCACCAATGACGCGCCGGCCCAGGCATCCACCAACCTGCCGCCCGAGCGGCGATCCAGCACCGTCGTCGTCCCCGCGGACGGGTCGATCAGACATGAGCTGCCCACGCCGTCCTCGCCGGTCAGAATCGCCGCGACCAGTGAGCCGTCCCAGCCGATCAACTCGGCGGTGCCCTCCACACCCGACGGCCAATGATCGATCCTGCGCGCATCACGGTCATCGGGATCGGTTGTCACGACCCAGATCTGGTTGCGGGTGCCACCCTCGGGCGCGACCTGACAGGCCAGCCAGTATCCGTCGGCCGAATGCAGGACGCGCGTGACGGGGCCGACGACCGGCAGCTCGACGTCGCGCGAGGAGGTCGCCCGCCACCCACGAAGGAACCGCTGCACCGCGCGTGGGTATCCGCCGTCGTCGACGAGATGGGCGAACGCGGTGGCGTCCGGCGACATCGACGCGCCGTAAATTCTGCGAACCTGCTGTGCCACGTTTATTGATTCTGCATGGTTCTCGCGCGCGACGAGTTCCGGGCCGGTGAGCGGCGCACTGAGCGGCTGCACAGGTACCCTGCAGCCATGAGGCGGGCATGACGGATCGCGGACGTGAGGAGCAATGGGGCTCCCGCAGAGGTGACGAGCCGACTCAACAGTTCGGGTACGGCTACCCCGGGTACTCCGATCCTGCCTACGCGAGCCAAGCACCGTACGGGCCGCCCTACCAGGCACCGCCGCCGCCCCAGCCGACCGAGCGTCTCCCTGCGTATTCGCCGTATGGCTACGACACGGGACAGTACGGCCCGCCCGGTCACGGTGGCGAGCCGCCGCGGCCCGAAGACCCGAAGCCGCCACGCTGGCTGTGGATCGTCGCCGCAGTCGCGGTGATCACCGCCGTCGGCCTGGTCATCGCGCTGGTGATCGTCAACAGCTCCAAGCAGCAGACCGTGGTGGCGCCGATACCCTCGCTGCCCGAACCCAGTTTCCCCGCCCCCGCCACGACGCCACGAGCCCCGTCGACGACATCGCGGACCCCGTCGACACCGTTGCTGCCACTCCCGACACTGCCGACGACACCCTCCCGGAGCGCCCCCGACACCACTGTCGAGGGCGCGACGGACAGCGTCGTCTACACCGTCGAGGGCAGCGGCCGGGCCATCAACATCACCTACGTCGACACCGGCGGCGTGTTGCAGACCGAGTTCAACGTGATGCTGCCGTGGAGCAAAGAGGTGTCGCTGCCGCAGCCCGCCGAGGGTTCGGCCAGCGTCAGCATCATCAACGTCGGCCGCAGGTTGACGTGCTCGATCACCGTGAACGGCGTCGAGTTGGCGGAACGCTCCGGCGCCGGCCTGACGATCTGCGCCGCCACCGGCTAGCCGGGCGGCGCAAGGACGAGCCGCGTTGCGGGGCGTCCCGCTTGCGGGGAAGAGTCCGGCCATCGGGGTCCGCGCCATAGGCTCAGTACCGCACGCGGTGCGGCGCACGTACTGCCAGCATCGCCGACAACCCGAGCGCGAGCACCACGCACAGCCCACCCATGCCTGCCCGGTCGGTGCCGAAGATGTCGATGAACATGGAGAACAGCCACGGCGCAAGGAAAGACACTGCGCGGCCGGTGGTGGTGTAAAGCCCGAATGCGATCCCTTCCTTGCCCTCGGCGGCCATCCGCAGCAAGAGGGTCCGCGACGCCGACAGCACCGGGCCGATGAACAGGCACAGCAGCAGGCCGCACACCCAGAACGCCAGCACTCCCGACAGCGTCAGCAGCGTCAGTCCCACAACGATCATCGCGGCGAGAGACAGCACGATCACCCGCTTGGAGCCCACCCGGTCGTCGGCGTGCCCGCCGAGCACCGACCCGACCGCGGCCACCACGCACGCGGCCACCCCGAACAACAGCACGTCGGCTGCCGACACCCCGTAGACGTTGACGCCGAGCACCGCGCCGAACGCGAACACGCCGGCCAGTCCGTCCCGGAACACCGCGCTGGCCCCGAGGAAATAGACGATGTTGCGATCGCGACGCCACTCCCGACGGATCTCCTCGGCCAGTCTGCGGTAGGCGCCGCGGATGCTGACGCGCTCGAGGGGCTCGTCGGAGGTCGGAGCCGGAACCGAGACGAGCAGAGGCAGTGCGAACAAGGCGAACCACGCGGCGGTCAGCAGCATCGCCGCCCGCACGTTCTGGCCGCCGTCGACGGGAAGGCTCAGCAGGCCGCGGGTGTCACCGGCGCCGGAGATGAACCCGACGTAGACCACGAGTAGCGCGAGCACGCTGCCGAAATACCCGAACGCTAAACCGAATCCGGAGATCCGCCCGGAATTCTCGGGGGTCGAGAGCTGACGCAGCATCGCGTTGTAGGGCACCGTGGCGAGCTCGCTGCAGGCCGCGGTGCAGGCCAGCAGGATCAGGCCGGGCCACAGGTAGCGATGGTCGTCGCGGACGAGGCTCATCGCGGCGGTCAGCACGACCACCAACCCGGTGAGCACGGCGAGCACCTTGCGTCGGCGCACGGGGGCGTCGACCCACACTCCCGTGAGGGGCGCCAGCACAGCGACGACCAACCCGGACAGCGCGAGCGCCCGGCCCAACCAACTGGCCGGACTGGTGTCACCGGGCAGGTCGTCGCCGACTGCCCCCGTCAGGTAGACGGAGAACACGAACGTCACGACGATCGCGTTGATCGCCGTCGCGCCGAAGTCCCACATCGCCCAGGCCAGGACGCGCGACCGTGGGGCGGCTGCCGCGGGCAGGGGGTCTGGAGGCGGCGGCTCGCTCATCGACGCCACGATATAGTCCGGCGCATGCCAGTACCCGCTCCCAGCACCGATGCCCGTGCTGTCGTCACCGGTGCGTCGCAGAACATCGGCGAGGCACTGGCCGTCGAGCTCGCCGCCCGCGGCCACAACCTGATCATCACGGCTCGGCGCGAGGATGTGCTGACCGCGTTGGCCAACCGCCTGCACGAGGAGTACGGGGTGACCGTGGAGGTACGCGCCGTCGACCTCGCCGACCCCGCCGGACGCGACGCGTTGTGCGAAGAGCTGGCCGGCCGCAACATCTCGATCCTGTGCGCGAACGCGGGCACTGCGACGTTCGGGGCGGTGGCCTCGCTCGACCCGGCCGACGAACGAAAACAGGTGCAGCTCAACGTGCTCGGCGTTCACGACCTCGTGCTGGCCGTGCTGCCCGGCATGGTGGCACGTGGAGCAGGCGGTATTCTCATGTCCGGATCGACGGCGGGCAATTCACCGATTCCGAACAACGCGACGTATGCAGCGACCAAGGCGTTCGTCAACACCTTCAGTGAATCCCTACGGGGCGAAGTGAAGTCGGCGGGCGTGCACGTCACGGTGCTGGCGCCGGGGCCGGTGCGCACCGAGCTGCCCAACCCCGACGAGCAGTCCCTGGTCGAGAAGCTGATCCCCGACTTCCTGTGGATCTCCACCGAATACACCGCGAAGGTGTCGCTGGATGGCTTGGACCGCAACAAGATGCGCGTGGTTCCCGGTGTCACATCCAAGGCGATGTCGGCGGCCAGCGGATACGCGCCGCGCGCGATCGTCGCGCCGATCGTCGGCGCGGTCTACAAGAAGCTCGGCGGCGACTAGCTTCCTGCGCCGGAATTGCATTCCACGCGCAAAAGTTCGAGCGAGACCCGCGTGGAATGCAATTCCGGCGGGAAATCAGCGGCGGCGGCGACGGCGGCGACCGGTGCCGAAGATGCTGCGGGTGATCTCGCGACCGATCACCGTTCCCGCCGAGCGCATCGCGCTCTTGAACGCGGGGTTGTCCATCATCTTGTCGAGCAGGCCGGGTTCCTGTGGCTGTTCCGGCGCGGGCATCGGGGGCACCTCGACGGGCGGCGGGGGTGCCAGCCTGGAAGCCAACCGCTCGTACGCGGACTCGCGGTCGATGGTCTGCCCATACTCGGCCCGGAGCGGGCTGGCCGCGGCGGCGGCGGAGATGGCCTCCGGGCCGATGGTGTCCATCAGCGAGCGGGGCGCACGCATCCTGGTCCACGCCACCGGCGTCGGCGCTCCCTTCTCCGAGAGCACGGTGACGACGGCCTCGCCGATACCCAGCGATGTCAGCGCCGACTCCAGGTCGTACACCGCGGTTTTCGGGTAGGTACGCACCGTCCTCGACAGTGCCTTCTGATCGTCCGGGGTGAAGGCACGCAGCGCGTGCTGGATGCGGGCGCCGAGCTGGCTCAGCACGTTGTTGGGGACGTCGGTCGGCAACTGGGTGCAGAAGAACACCCCGACTCCCTTGGAGCGGATCAGCTTGACCGTTTGCTCGACCTGCTCGAGGAACGCCTTGGAGGCGTCGGTGAACAGCAGGTGGGCCTCATCGAAGAAGAACACCAGCTTGGGCTTGTCGACGTCGCCCACCTCGGGCAGCGTCGTGAACAGGTCGGCGAGTACCCACATCAGGAACGTGGAGAACATCACCGGCCGGGCCGCCTGACTGCCGAGCTCGAGCAGCGTGATGATGCCGCGTCCCGCCGGGTCGAGCCGCATCAGGTCGGCGGGCTCGAGCTCGGGCTCGCCGAAGAACGTGTCGGCGCCTTCGGCCTCGAGGTTGACCAGTGCGCGCAGGATCACCCCGGCGGTGGTGGTGGAGACCGCACCGAGCGCCTTGAGCTGCGGCTTGCCCTCGTCGCTGGTCAGGTACTGGATCACCGAGCGCAGGTCCTTCAGGTCCAGCAGCGGCAACCCCTGCTGGTCCGCCCAGTGGAAGATGAGGCCCAGCGTGGATTCCTGAGTCTGGTTGAGCCCCAACACCTTTGACAGCAGGATGGGCCCGAAGCTGGTGATGGTGGCGCGGACCGGCACCCCGATACCGGACGTGCCGAGCGACAGGAATTCCACCGGGTACGCGGTCGGGGTCCAGGTGTCACCGGTATCGGCGGCACGCTGCGCCACCTTGTCGCTGGCCTCCCCCGGCCTGGACAGACCGGACAGATCGCCCTTGACGTCGGCCATCAGCACCGGCACGCCGGCCGCCGACAGTTGCTCGGCGAGCACCTGCAGCGACTTCGTCTTCCCCGTGCCCGTCGCGCCGGCGACCAGACCGTGCCGGTTGACGGTGGCCAGCGGGATGCGCACCCGCGCCGACGGGTCACACACCCCGTCGACGACCACGGCGCCCAATTCCAGCGCTGCGCCCTCAGCGCTGTAACCTGCGGCGATCTGCTGTGCGGCGGAAGCTGTCGGCTCCGTGGTCATGCGTCGAACCCTACTGGGCAGCAACGCCGGTAGGTGGGTGTGGGCAGTCGGTCGTCGAGGATGGGCTTACTGTTGAGCGCTGTGCGAGACGAACTGGTGTGGATCGACTGCGAAATGACCGGCCTGGACCTCAAGTCCGACCTGCTCATCGAGATCGCGGTGCTGGTGACCGACTCTGAGCTCAACATCCTCGGCGATGGCCTCGACGTGGTCATCCATGCCGGCGATGACGCGCTGTCGTCGATGGTCGACGTCGTGGCCCAGATGCACGCGAAATCGGGCCTTGTCAACGAGGTGCGGGCGTCCACCACCGACGTGGCCGACCGCGGAGCAGATGGTGTTGGACTACGTCCGCACACACGTCTCACAAGCCAAGACTGCGCCGCTGGCCGGCAATTCGATCGCCACCGACCGTGGGTTCATTGCGCGCGACATGCCCAAGCTCGACGACTACCTGCACTACCGGATGATCGACGTGAGCTCGATCAAGGAGCTGTGCCGCCGCTGGTATCCCCGGATCTACTTCGGCCAGCCCGAGAAAGGCCTCGCCCATCGCGCGCTGGCCGACATCGAGGAGTCGATCCGGGAGTTGCGCTACTACCGCCAGACCGCGTTCGTAACACCTCCCGGTCCGTCGACCAGCGATATCGCCGCCATCGCGGCCGAACTCGGGCCGACCGCCGGTAGCGGCGGCGGAACAAACGATTCGGCTCCAGAGGGTTCCAGCGGCTAAGATCGACGACGCCGCGCAAGCGGCGATGGTGGCTGTAGTTCAGTTGGTAGAGCACCAGGTTGTGATCCTGGCTGTCGCGGGTTCGAGTCCCGTCAGCCACCCTGAGGTAGAACACCGCCTCACCTGCGAAGATGCGGGTGGGGCGGTGTTCGTTGCATCAGGCGAACGGGGCTGCCCCGCAACGGGATACGTGCGGGAACCCAGTCACCGGGTCAGTTCACGGCGCCGCGGGTCACCTGCGGCCCGGGCGCAACGCGATGTCGCGACAGGAGTCGCGCTGCCTGACCCGGCGCACCGAGTTGGAGCATCGCGGCCAACGCCGTTTCGAGGACCACTTCTTGCTGCACCCGACTACCGCCAATCGACGGAAGCCCGGCGAGCGATTCGAGGAGATAGTCGAGCGCGGCGCGCGGCGCACCCTCGGTCAACGCGATCAGACCTTCGCCGATGAGGCGCAACGTCGATGTCTGCGCGTCGGTCGCGCCCGGAACATTGATCGCGCGGATCGCGGCCGGATCATTCGCAGCGGCCAGCACAAGCAGCGCGTGGAACGCGATGAACGGCGTTTGCGGTGCATACGCAAGCGAGCCGACCTCGGCGAGCAACGGCATCGGATCAGGTGCGCGACGCGCATCATGACGGAAGGCTATATCTCGGAGCTGGGTTGCGGCGCGTGATCACTCCGACGGTGTTTGCTCTGGCGGAGGGCTCGTCCCATCACGACGCTCAGGCAAGGTGGCACACAGCGCGCGCGACCGCACCCGGTGAGTGACTTTTGCCCCTATCGACTACCTACGTGGCGCGGTAAGCACGAGATACGCATGTTTTCTTGGGGGGATACATCATGCATGCAGCAATTCGTCCTTACGTCACTGCAGGCGTCGCGCTGGTCGGCGCCAGCGTCATCGCTGTCGCCCCGGTCTCGCCGGTGGCGCCATCGCATATCCGAAGCGCCAGCCCGGCTGTGCAACTCACTGCGGCCCCGAACCCCATCGTGTTCTACCCGCAGGTCGCAAAAGACGCTGTGAGCAACGCGGGAACCCTGCTGCAGCAGTATCTGACCGTTCCGCCTGCGCTCGTCGAAGCGCTTGTCACGCAGCCGATACCGACCCTGGTGTCGACATTGCGTGTCTTCACCAACCCAGGACCTTATCTCTTCGTTCCGGCGTCGCTTATCAGCCCGATAGTCAGCGGCATCGGCGCGACAGTCGTTGCGTTCGCAGACGTCATCACAGCCCTCGTGGCCGGAAACGCCACCGATTTCTTCAACGCCGTCGTCGATATTCCGGCTCGGATCGCCGACGGCGTGCTCAACGGCGGATATCCGGCTTCGGGCGCCCTGCCCATTTCGTTCGGGGGCATCCTCACTCCCTTCATCGACTCAGGCCCGGTGTTCATCGCGTTTCCCGGCCCTATCGGCCTTCCGATATTGATCGCCATGTCAATCCTGAACGGGATCCCGTCCTCGATCCGGTCAGCTCATGTCGACGAGCCACCCACGCCGGGAACGGCCACGTCGCTGGCCAGCAGCTCACCGCCCGTCGATCAGGTACTCCCCGGGGTCGGATACCCGGGAGCCACCCCGGCGACGGCGGGGCTCGTTACAACAAGCGAGGGAACCACTGACACCGATGTACCGGCCACGGTCGCTACCGAACCGCCCCAGCAAGCCGAGCAGGGACTCGTCGACGCCACCGGCGAACTGACCGTGGTTGACACCGAAACACCCCTGACGGACGAGGAACAGGTCGCGGCGCTAAGCACCACGACGGACGTGCCGGACAACGTGGCCGACCTGTCCGACGGCAGGGAGGTGAAGACCGGTCAGGTGCCTTCCGCCACTCCGGACGAACACCCCGTCGGCGTCCTGAAGAGGATGCGGCAGCGCATGGCAGAGGAGATCGGCCATGTCGACGACGCCCATACCGTCGCCCGGGACCACCCCCGACTTTCCAGAGCCGCGGTGCGCTCCCACTCTCAGGGAGCACCCGAAAAGCCGTAGTGCGGCCGCCGCCTCCCCGTCAGATGTTGGCGTTGCCCACTTTCCACTGCTCCCACGGGACGTTCCAGTCCCCCAGCCCGTCGGTGCCCGGCAGCGTGGAGCCGACCGAGTTGACGATCTCGACGATGTCACCGCGCTTGGAGTTGTCGTAAAACCACTGACCGTTGCTGTTGCTCACGTTGATGCAGCCGTGGCTGACATTGCTGTAGCCCTGGCTGCCCACCGACCAGGGCGCCGCATGCACATAGATCCCGCTGTAGGAGATCTGCGTGGCCCAGTCGACCTCGGTGCGGTACCCGTTGGGCGAGTTGGCAGGCACGCCGTACGTCGATGAGTCCATCACCATCTCGGCCCGGCGGTCACCGACGATGTAGACGCCGTTGTTGGTCGGGGTGCTGTTCTTGCCCATCGACACCGGCATGCTCTTGATGACCTCGCCGTTGCGGCGCACGGTCAACGTCTTGGTGTTGTCGTCGACGGTGGTGATCACCTGGTCGCCGATCGTGAAGCGGGTCGAGACGTTGTCCTGACCGAACAGACCGTCTCCCAGGTCCACGCCGTAGGAGTCGACCTCCACCTCGACCGTCGTGCCCGGTTTCCAGTATTCAGCTGGGCGCCAACGGACCTCGCGGTTGCTCAGCCAGTAGAACGCACCGTCGACGGGCGGATTGGTCTTCACCGTGATGGCCTGCTGCGCGGCGAGCCGGTTCGGGATGTTCTCGTCGAAGCGGACGGCCACAGGCTGGCCGACGCCGACGACCTCGCCGTCGCTGGGCATCACGTAGGGCATGGTGAGGTTTTCCGGCGAGTGCGTCTCGAACGTCATCTGCCGGCTGGTCGCGCCGCCGAGACCGAGCGACTTCGCGGTCAGCGTGTACTGCTTGTTGTAGCCGAGCGGCTCTGCGGTCTGCCACGTCAGCCCGTTCTCGGACAGCGCGCCCAACACCGCCTCGCCGTCCCCGTTGACCATCGTCACGGAACCGAGAACGCCGTCCTCGGCGCTGACCGTGACGGGCGACTCGACGCTGACGCCCACCGCACCGTCCTGGACCGAGCTCGTCAACTTGGGCACGAGCAGATCGCCGAACGGAGTGCCCTTATCGGCGATCACCTGAGCCTGAGGTGGTTCGGAGCTTCCGGCGCACGCAGTCAGGGCGAACGCGATCGCGGGGACCATTGCCACGGCCACCAACCAGGCTCGGTTCCGTCGGACACGGGTCACCGTGCTGACCTGCCACATACTCCGCTCCACCTCACATACAGGACTGGCAAACAAATCGTTGAGCTTAGTCTAACGGTCTGTCTTGAGTGGGGGTGCGACGTCGGCGTCGCTTCCCGGCACCGCCCGGACGTGGTGATTTCTTCCAGGCGCGGCGCGCCTGTTATTGTCTCACACGCGCGCCGTTAGCTCAGTTGGTAGAGCAGCTGACTCTTAATCAGCGGGTCCGGGGTTCGAAACCCTGACGGCGCACCACGTAACACAGTTCACACCGTCCAGCTGAGTTAAACCTTCTTCGTCTCGCCGTAGTAAGCCAGGATCGCGTCGGAAACATCCGTCGAGCGCGTCAGGAACGCGTACGAGCGGATGAACGACTCACCGACACAGCCGTCGATCTTGATCCGGAATCCGTCAACCATGACCCATGGCTCGGCACCGGTGAACTCCTTCTTCGTTACCGGAACGACGTTGATGATTCCCGGTTTGAGGCCGACGGTGATGCCACCGCCAAATTGCCGGCCACGCCAGGGAGGATGCCCTCCGGGAAGGGCGAGATGACGTCGGACCCGAGGATGCCGATCGACGGGGTGATTCCCGCAGTTGCCGCCAGGGTCACGCCGTTTGAGGTGCTCATGTCGATACCGCAGCCGATCTGATAACCGACCTCGAGCACGCCGTGCGGCGGTTCGTCCTCGGCCGGCCCCGTCATGGATCCGACATAGGTGCCGCCGACCTCGTATTCTCGCGTCGACAGTGCCGTCGTCAACGGTGGGATGGTCTCTTGGGTTTCGTTCTTGGCCTGCAAGGTCAACGTCCAGCCGTCCGGGCTGGTGGTCGTCGCAGGCGGCGGTGACACCACCGCGCCCGCCGGTGCCGGCGGGCCCTCGGCCGGCGGCGGCAGCGGTTTCCGCGGCCACCGGTTCGGCCGCGGGCTCAGCCGACGCCACCGGCGCGACCAGCGCACCTGTGAGCACGAGCCCGGCCGACAGCAGAAGACGACGAATCACCATCACACACCTCCGTCTCCACCGTTATCGACACGTGACCTGGTGGGGAACTTACCGCGCGCAGATGTTCATCCGGCGGGTGATGCGCACATTGTCCTGACGGCAGCGGGCGTGGTGACGGGGAGGATCCTGCTGCCGTCACCGGCGACGTGGTTCGAAACCCTTACAGCGCAGCACAATCGGGAGACGCCGCGCTGACCGGCGCTCCGTCAGCGGATGCCCGGGCCGGCCTGGCCCAGCAGCGGGTTGACCGCCCCGGCCCCACCCTGTCCGGTGTGGTCACGCTGATGGTGCTGGATCGCGTTGAGCAAGGGGTTGTCCTTCATCAACTGACGGCGGTCGTCATCGGAGAGCTCGTAGAACGTCCACATCCCCCACGCCGCAGGGCGGACGTAGAGAGTGACCTTCTGCCGCTTGCGGCTGCTCTGCGGCAGCATCGCCGGAATCGGCACCACCCGGTCCAGCGTCACCGCACTGACGAGTTCCTGAGCGAGCTTGTCCACGTCGGTCGAGTCCTGAAGTTCGTACACCGATGACTGATGACTGGGCTGCGCCGGACCTTGCAGGGCGAGAAACCACGCCATCGTGCGTCTCCTTTGCTCGTCGTGGGACAGCGCCACTGTAGAGGACCCGCGGACCGGGGTCACCCGCGGGCATCTGTGGTCCGGGCCCGTGGCGGCACGTCCGGACGAATACCCGGCCGATATGTGCTAGATATCGCCTGTAGGTGCCGTGACAAGTGGGTGCGCGCAGTCCCCCGCAGTAACGAGAATTGGGACCATCAGGATTCAGATGCTCCTTGCGCTGGGCACAAGGGACGCACCGATGCTAGGGTGCCGTTAGCTGGAAAGTACAACGACCGCACGATGCCGGCTGAAGCGCACGAATCGAGGGATTAGCTGATGTCAAGCCTGGGAGATCCAGTGTCATCTGGAGCGAACAGCGATGACTCGGCCCAGGGCGTAGCGGCGGAACTGCCCGTGGCGGTGCACTCCTGCAACCGCCTCTGCCGCGGGGCCAATCCGCCCGGATTCTCGCTCACCGCCTGGTTCCGGTCCAGCCGCAGGCACTGACCGCCCGCTCAGGGCCGCCGTATGCGGCGCACCGTCAGCACGATCACCAGCGCACCCAACCCGGCCAGCGAAATCGCCACCGGGGGCTTCTTGACGAAGCGCACCACACCCGCCTTGACGTCGTCGGCGACCCTGCGCGGGTTCGCGCGGGCAGCGAGCGAGTCGACAGTCGACGCCAACTGATCTCGCGCCAAGTCGATCTCCTGCTTGATGGTGTCGGGATCCCGGTCCGCCACATCTGCCTCCGCTGCCTCGAAGCCCACTCCACGTCACCGCGGTACGACGATCTCTTGCACCCGGCCTTTCGAACTACCCTGCCTTGCCGCACTACCCTAGATCAGCCGGGGCGCACCGCAGCGCCCGGTCGACAGATCGATCAGAGGAATACCGTCAATGCCGCAAACCCCCCGACTCCAGGTGGGCGACACCGCGCCTGCGTTCAGCCTCCCCGACGCCGACGGCAACACCGTCAAGCTCTCGGACTTCGAGGGCCGCAAGGTCATCGTGTACTTCTACCCGGCCGCGTCCACTCCGGGTTGTACGAAAGAGGCCTGCGACTTCCGGGACAACCTCGGCGAGTTGAACGACGCCGGCCTCGACGTCGTCGGCATCTCCCCCGACACACCGGCGAAGCTGGCGAAGTTCCGCGACGCGGAGAAGCTCACCTTTCCGCTGCTGTCGGACCCCGACCGCAAGGTCCTCGAGGCCTGGGGCGCCTACGGGGAGAAGACCATGTACGGCAAGACCGTGCATGGCGTGATCCGCTCGACGTTCGTGGTCGATGAGAAGGGCAAGATCGCGTTGGCGCAGTACAACATTCGTGCCACCGGTCACGTGGCCAAGCTGCGACGCGACCTGTCGGCCTGAGCTAACCGAGGCTACCCAGCAAGCGCAGCAGCAGGGCCTCGGCGGTCGCCGCCCGTTCCAGAACGCCCAAGTGCAGGCTCTCGTTGATGCTGTGCGCCTGCGTATCCGGGTCTTCGACGCCGGTCACCAGAATCTTGGCCTCGGGAAACGCCGCGGCGAATTCCGCGATGAACGGGATCGATCCGCCGACACCGGTATCGACCGCGTCGCGGCCCCAGGCCTCGCGGAATGCGTGCCGGGCCGCGTCGTAGACGGGGCCGCCGGCGTCGATCGCGAAGGGTTGGCCGACGTCTCCTGGGGTGACGGTCACCTGGGCACCCCACGGTGCGTGTTGCTCGAGATGACGAATCAGGGCGGCGAGGTGCGCGGCAGCGTCGCCACCGGGAGCCACCCGCATGCTGATCTTGGCGCGCGCCCGCGGGATCAGGGTGTTCGACGCCTGGGCGATCGGCGTGGTGTCGATGCCGATGACGGTGATCGCAGGTTTGGCCCAGAGTCGTTGTGCCACCGAACCGGAACCGATCTCGCGGACACCGTCGAGCAGGCCGGTGTCCGAGCGCACCCGTTCCGGCGTGTACTCCACATCCGCAGCGGTTGCCCTGCCAGCTGCGTGCAGACCGGTCACCGCGACGTTGCCGTCATCGTCGTGCAGGCTGGCCAGCAGGCGCACCAGAACCGTGAGCGCGTCCGGCGCGACGCCGCCCCACATCCCTGAGTGCAGGCCGTGGTCGAGGGTGGCGACCTCGACCACGCAGTCGGCGAGTCCGCGAAGGGACACGGTCAGCGACGGGATGTCGGTGCTCCAGTTGTCCGAGTCGGCGATGACGATGACGTCGGCGGCCAGGAGATCACGGTGCGCGGCCAACAACCGCGACAGCGACGGCGAGCCGGACTCCTCCTCCCCCTCGACGAAGACCGTCACGCCGACCGGGGGGTTACCACCGTGGGCTCGGAACGCGGCCAAATGCGTTGCGATGCCGGCTTTGTCGTCTGCGGTGCCTCGTCCGTAGAGTCGCCCGTTGCGCTCGGTCGGCTCGAACGGTGGCGACTGCCATTGCGAGCTATCCCCTTCCGGCTGCACGTCGTGGTGTGCGTAGAGCAGCACCGTCGGCGCGCCCGCAGGTGCGGGGTGGCGGGCGATCACGGCAGGAGCACCGCCTTCGGCGACGATCCGGACATCGTCGAACCCGGCCTCCGACAACAAGTCCGACACCGTTTCGGCACTGCGCTGCACCTCGGGGCGGCGGGCCGGGTCGGCCCATACCGATTCGATGCGCACCAGGTTTTCCAGGTCGGCCCGCACCGACGGCAGCACGTCGCGGACCCTGGCGACCAGATCACTCATGGCGCCAAGGCTAGCCGTCGTGGGCGTCGCGCTCCTCGAGCACCGCGACGGCGGCCGCGATATCGGCCTCATGGGTGAGCGACAGGTGGATCGTCACTTCTTTGAGGTGTTCGGCGATGGCGCCGGTGAGCCGCACCCGCGGCCTGCCCCACATGTCGGTGATCACCTCGATGTCGCGGTGGATGCCCTCCGGCAGCACCGGCCGCTTGGAGAAGCGCGACCCCGACCAGGCCTTGATCACCGCCTCCTTCGCCGCCCACCTCGCCGCGAGGTGGCGCGCCGCCGACGAACTCTTGTCGGCGGCGTCGCGCCGCTCGCCCGGGGTGAACGTCTGGGAGAACACCGTTCCCGGCCGGTCCACCTGTTCGGCGAAGTCGGGGATGGAGACCAGATCGATGCCTATCCCGACAATGCCCACGCGCAGAACGCTATCTCACGGTTCACCGCAGATACACGCCGTCCTCGCCGAGTCGCGACTCCGAGTCCAGCAGCATGGCCGCTTCCTGCGCCTTCTCCGGATGCTCGTGGTCGAAGCGACGGTCGGCGGGCCGCTCATACATCGGCTTTCCACCGGCGATCGCCGACGCCAGCCTGCGCTGACCGGCCAGCGTCCGCTCCTGGGCCTGGGCGGTGTACTCGGCCCGCTGCTCGGGATTCAGCGCCGCCACGAACGCCTGCGGATGCACCAGGGCGATCAGGCCGGACACGTGGCCGAACCCGAGACTGGTCACCAGACCCGCCTTCAGCGGGTACTTCTCCCCGAGCCGCAGCGTCTCCCGGGGCCACACGAAGTGCGCCGAGGTCGCCAGCTCGTCGTCGACGCAGTCCAGGCTGCGGTTCGGCGGGATGACGCCGTCACGCAGGATCTGGCACAGGCCCATCGTCTGGAAGACCGCCGCGCCGCCCTTGGCGTGCCCGGTGAGGCTCTTCTGGCTGACGATGAACAGCGGTGCGCCCTCCGAGCGCCCCAGTGAGTCCGCGAGCCGCTCGTGCAGCTCGGTCTCGTTGGGATCGTTGGCCAGCGTCGAGGTGTCGTGCTTGGAGATCACCGCGATGTCGTCGGCACCCACACCCAGCTTGGCCAGGGACCGCGCCAGCACGGAGTCCTTGCCGCCGCGTCCCGCACCCAGCGCGCCCAGCCCGGGAGCCGGGATGGAGGTGTGCACACCGTCGCCGAAGGACTGCGCGTAGGCGACGACCGCCAACACCGGCAGACCCATCTTGAGCGCCAGATCGCCGCGGGCCAGCAGCAGGGTGCCGCCGCCCTGGGCTTCGACGAAGCCGAGCCGGCGCCGGTCGTTGGCACGGGAGAACCGGGCGTCACTGATGCCCTTACCGCGCATCACCGCGGTGTCCGCGGTCGCCGCCATATCACCGAAGCCGATGATGGCCTCCAGCGTCAGGTCGTCGAAGCCACCTGCCACCACCAACTCCGCCTTGCCGAGGCGGATCTTGTCCACACCCTCCTCGACGGACACCGCCGCGGTGGCGCACGCGCCGACCGGGTGGATCATCGCGCCGTAGCTGCCCACATACGACTGGATCACGTGTGCGGCAACGACGTTGGGCAGGACCTCCTGCAGGATGTCGTTCGGCTTGGCACGGCCGAGCAGGTTGCCGTGATACATGGTCTGCATCGACGTCATGCCGCCCATGCCGGTGCCCTGCGTGGAGGCAACCAGGCTCGGGTGCACCCAGCGCATCAGCTCCGACGGCGAGAAGCCGGCCGATAGGAACGCATCGACGGTCGCGACGATGTTCCACAGCGCCACCCGGTCGATCGAGGTCGCCATGTCAGCGCTGATGCCCCACACCTTCGGGTCGAACCCGGTCGGAATCTGGGCACCCACGGTGCGCGACAGCTTGGTCTTTCGCGGAACGCGGATCTCGGTGCCCGCCTTGCGAATGACCTCCCAGTCCCCGGAACCCGGGATCGGACGGGTCACCGTGTGCTCTGGATTGAACTCGACGAACGCCCGCGCGTCGGTCTCGCTGGAGACCACGAAGCGGAAGTCCTTGTCCAGGAACACGCTCACCAGCAGCGGCGAGGAGTGATCCGGGTCGATCGCGCCGTCATCAACGAACTCGCGAATTCCACATCTTTCCACGACGGTGTCGTGGTAGCGCTCGACGATCTCGGATTCATCGACCAGATCACCGGATTCGGTGTCGTACCAACCTGGTTGAGGATCGTCCTCCCACTTGATGAGGCCGGTCGTCCACGCAAGTTCCAGCACACCGGCGGCCGACAGTTCCTCGTCGACCTCCATCTCGAACCGGGTGCGCGACGAGCCGTAGGGGCCGAGTTCGGCGCCACCGACGAGGACGACCAGATCGGCCGGATCGACGTCGAGGTCGTCCCACTCCGGCGGGGGCGCCGGGGTGGCGGGACGCGGCGGAGACGGCAGGGCGGCGATCAAGTGATCGGCGGTGCCCTTTCCGTCGTCCCCACCATCAGCCTCGTCGGCCGGGCCTGCCGTGCCCGCGTCGCGGGCCTTGGCGGCCAGCGCCGTCAGGTCCAGGTCGACCTCGGCCAGTCCCCCGGTCAGGTCGGCCTGCACGGGCTCCCGCGCGGCCGCGACCTTGGTGTCGACGTCGCACAGGGCCAGCAGCATGCTCGCCATCTCCTCGGTGGAGTAGGTGGTCACGCCGGCTTCCTCGACACCATCGACGATGACGTCGTTGTGCCCCATCAGGCCGGTGCCGCGCGTCCAGCCGATCAACGCGTGAGCCAGGCTGACGCGCTGCGCCCACGACGACTCGGCCTTCCACCGCGACACCACCGCGTCGAGAGCCGACTTCGACTCGCCGTACGCGCCGTCGCCGCCGAACATGCCACGGTTTGGCGAACCGGGCAGCACCACATGCAGTCGTGCCGCGATATCGCGGTCGGCACCGATGTGGGACAGGCCCGCGATCAGCCGCTGCACGGCCCACAGCAGAACCTTCATCTCCATCTCGGAGCGGGATCCTGCGTCGGACAGATCGCCGCCCACCCGCGGTGCCGCGAACGGGAACAGCAGCGTCGGAGTCAGCGCATCCTTGATGTGGATCGATTTCGGCCCCAGGCTCTCGGTCTGCTCGCTGCCGACCCACTCCGCCAACGCGTCGATGTCGTTGTAGGAGGCCATGTTCGCGGGCAGCACCCACAACTGTGCGCCGAAGCGGGCGTTCTCGCGGTACAGGGTGCGGTAGAACCGGAGCCTGCTGTCATCGAGCTTGGACGTCGTCGCGATGACGGTGGCGCCGCCGTCGAGCAGCTGAGCCACCACCGATGCCGCGATCGAACCCTTCGAGGCGCCCGTCACAACGGCGATCTCGTCGGTGTAGCAGCCCTTGCCCGGGTTCTCCGCACCTGCTGCGGCACGGGCGTAGAGCGAGGCGTGGACGTTCAGCCCCGCGGCCAGCGCCTTGCCCTGCCAATAAGAGGCCTGGGTGCCCACGACGTGGCCTGCACCCTCGAACCGCTCGGAGAGGCGAGCCCAGTCGGCCTCGATGGCGTCCTGGTCCATCAGCCAGATCCTGGCCAGATCCTCACGGGCACTGGCCCATCGGTCGTCGAACAGCACGGCCTTGCGGCTGTCGAACGCCGGCGCCACCAAACGTGGCCAGTCCGAACCGAGTTCGGCGGTGACCAGATCGATGAGCTCCGCGTCGGCGGACGGCTCGGGGGTGACCAAAGGACCACCGAGTCCCAGCTGATCCAGGATCGTGCGTGCCGCCGAGGCGAGCACACCGTCGGGTCCGGTGACCTGGTCGGCGAACTCACCCAGCGCGGCGGAGTCGACGACGCCGCCTCCTGCACCGCCGGCCGACGGCAGCGACACCGGCACGCCGCGACGCGCGCCCACCGCGGAAACCGCGGCGTCGATTGCCTTGTCGACGCTGGCGGCGTCGCCCAGCGCACCGTCGTGCAGACCGCCGAGCGCTCCGCCGCGGACGCTGGAGCCCTCACGGGTACCCAGCGCGACCTCCACGGTCACGTGCTTGGCCCAGCCGTCACCGAGCTCCCAGGCCTTCTTGACCCGCTCGGTGATGTAGGCGGGCCGCTTGCCGGACGGTCCCAAGATCGTGCGCAGTTGGTCGTTGATCGAATCCGAAAGCACCGGACCGAACGGCTTGTAGGTCCTGGCCAGCTTCGTCACCTGTGCCTTCAGACCGGCCAGGTCAGCCTCGGCGGCACCGTCGATGGCGCCGAGGTTCAGCTCGGACCCGAGGTCGACCAGCATCTGGTTGCGCCGCGAGGACGCTCCGTCGGTGATGGACTCGATGGAGTCGAGCGGCTCGATCTGGTCGATGCGGATCTTGGCCGACAGCGCGATGAGCGCCATCGTGGCATCAGACGCGTCGAACCCGAGATCGTCCGGTCGTGGACCACCCGAGGGGGCGGCTGCCGGCGCCGGAGCGGCGGGCGCCGCTTCAGCCGGAGCGGCCTGCGCCGGTGCATCGCCGGCAACCGCTGCGGTATCCGCCTCGAACTCGGGCTCGGGGTCGGTGTCGGTGGCGAACAGCACCGCGGCGTCACGCTCGGCGTTGAGCACCTCGGTGGTGTTGTGCGAGTACTCCGGCAGCTTGAGCGTGTTGGTGGCCAGGCCCGCCACGGTCGGCGCGGACTTCACGCCGATCTCGACGAACCGCTCCACGCCGAGGCCACCGGCGGCCTCCTCGATGAAGAGCAGGTCCTGGGTCTCGATCCAGCGCACCGGGCTGGCGAACTGCCAGGCCAGCAGTTCGATGACGATCTTGCGGCACAGCTCTCGGGGCCGCTCGTTACGCCAGGTGTCGTAGTCGGCGAGGACCTCGTCGAGCGGCTCGGCGGGAACCAGGTCCCGGATCTCCTGGATGAAGTCACGGTCCAGGGTGAACGGCCGCGGCACCAGGTTCGGGATGTAGCGGCCCACGAGCAGCTCCGGATCCGCGTCCCGCGGCATGACGCGCTCCAGCGCTCGCCGGAAGTCGGCCACACCCACCCGCAGCACCGAGGAGTGGAACGGCACATCGATGCCGGGCACCAGGATGAACGACCGCTTGCCTCCGCTGATCTCGCGACGCTTCTCGACCTCTTCCTCGAGCACCTCGAGGCCACGGACGGTGCCGGCGATCGCATACTGCGAGCCACGCAGGTTGAAGTTCACGATCTGAAGAAACTCGCCAGTATTCGCTCGCGATCTCTTCGATGAAGGCGGGCATGTCGTCATCATCGAGATCGATCTGCGACGGGCGGATGGCCGCCAGCCGGTAGTTCGAGCGGCCCTGCGCGTCCCGGGGCACGATGTCGTGCATCTTCGAGCCGCGATGGAACACCACCTCGAGCAGCGCCTCGAGCGCGTACACGTTGCTGACACACGCCAGCGCGGTGTACTCACCGACCGAGTGACCACACGCCATGGCACCTTCGACGAAGGCGCCCTGCTCGCGCATCTCGGCGACCTGAGCTGCCGCCACGGTCGCCATCGCGACCTGGGTGAACTGCGTCAGGTAGAGCACCCCCTCGGGGTGGTGGTAGTGCACGCCTGAGGCGATGAGGCTGGTCGGGTTGTCACGCACCACGTGCAGCACCGAGAAGCCCAGGGTTTCGCGGGTGAACTTGTCCGCGGAGTCCCAGACCTTGCGGGCTGCCTTGGACCTGCTCCGCACGTCCATGCCCATGCCCTTGGACTGGATGCCCTGGCCGGGGAATGCGTAGACCGTTTTAGGCGCGGCCAGCTGTGCGGTGGCCGCCATGACCAGTTCGTTGTCGACCTTGGCCGAGACCTCGATGATCTCCGCGCCGCGGTCGATGCCGACACGGTCCACCCGGAATTCGATCTCGTCGCCGGGCAGCACCATCCCGAGGAACCGGGAGGTCCAGCCCACCAGCCGGGCCGGCGGGGTGGCGCGGCCGTCGGTGGCGGTGACGGCGTGCTGAGCTGCCGCCGAGAGCCACATGCCGTGCACGATCGGTGTTTTCAGACCGGCGAGCAGCGCGGCCGCCCGGTCGGTGTGGATCGGGTTGTGGTCGCCGGAGACCACCGCGAACGCGCTCATGTCGACCGGCGCGGTGACCGTGACGTCGCGGCGCCTGCGGCGCGGCGTGTCGGTGGCGTTGTCGGTGATGGCACCACCGGCACGCGGCGGATCGGTCAGCTCGATCGCACCGGTGCGGCCGCGGATCGCGAAGCGCTCCTCCAGGGTGGCCAGCACCAGCGAACCATCGGCATCGTCGCCACCCGCCTCTTTGATGGTCACGGTGACGGGGACGACGCGTCCGACCTCGGTGTCGGTCGCCGCCGAAGCGGTTGCGGTGACGGTCAATTCGGACTTCGCCGCAGGCATAGCCTGCAACAGGTGCGCCGCGTGATCCAGGTGCACCAGACTCAGCAGACCCTCGACGATGGGGAAACCGTCGTCGGTGAGCGCCGACCCGATGGCCGAGAACACCGCAGGCCAGCACAGCCCGACGAGGGCGTCCGGCACCAGTGTGAGCCCGGGCGCCAGGGGGGCGCCGAACGTCGCGGTCACGCCGGTGTGGTCGGCGACCTTCTCCGGATCCCATTCGACGGTCACGGTCGCGGTGTTGTTCTCCACGGGCGGCAGCGAATCCTGCCCTTCGGCACCCGCGGCGATGGCGAGCACCGAGCGCATCGCCTTCGCGGCGTCGTCGACGGTGACGATCGGCATGCCTCCGTCGACCGTGCAGGACGGCAGGGTGAAACGGATGTCGATCCAGATGTCGGAGAGCGGAACGCTCAGCGTGACGCAGACATCCCCGGGTCGCTCCGCTCCTGCCCGCCGGCCGACATCCCCCGGTCGCTCCGCTCCTGCCCCCGCCAGTTCCAGCCGGGCACCCGTGGAAGGATGTGTGGCACTGGGCTTTCCGGGTACGTCGTTGACCTGCCACTCGCTCGGCTCACCGATGCGGTGCACGGGGTTGATGGAGGTGCGCCCCGCCCAGAGGACGTCGGGCGAATCGAGGACGACGGCGAGCGGTCCGGTGACGTCGGCGCGTGCCTGGCGGCGGGACACCACCGGGACCGGCTGGGCGCCCGCGCCCAGGACGCGGTCGATGATCTCCTGTTCGAACCGGTCCAGCAGTTCGCCGACCGGCTCGTCGACCCGGGTGATGCCTGCGACCGCCTGGGTGCCCGGGATGATGCACACCTGGTCGGCGGTGTAGCGGGCGTCATGCGCCTGCCACAGCGAGTCGCTGCGCCACCAGCGCCGGACATCCTTGTCGATGACCGGCACGAAGTTGACCGGCTTGCCGAGTGTCTTGCACAGCGTCACGAAGAACGGCACGTCGGCGGGATGCAGCGTCACCGTCGCCGCGTCGGGGAACCGGGCCAGCAGGACGGCGATCGCCTGGTCTGGATTGTCAAGCAGCGCTTGGCCTTCCGGGCTGCCGTCAAAAAGCGACTCGATCGGGCCGAAGTCCTTCGCATGCAGGCGCGACTCGGTGCGCTTGAGCATCTCGTCGAAGCGGTCCCGCCACGTGTCGGCCAGCCAGAGGCTGCCGGGGGCAGCGGTGTCGGCGGTGCTGTCGCCGGAGCCGATCGCCAGCTCCGTGTAGCGCTGCAGCCACTGCAGGTAGGTCATTTCGCCGACGTCGCCGAAGTACGGCTTGGCGGTGCGGGCCATCGCGGCGATGATCTCGTCGCGGCGCTCCGCCACTGCGTCGGCGTCGCCTGCGACCTCGTCGAGCAGGCGGCCGCAGCGCGACGCGGTGTTGTCGATCTCGTGGATGTCGGCGCCGAGCTGGCTGCGGCCGCTGGCCATGCCATTGATGGCGTTGCCCGCTCCGACCCAGGTGTCGGTGCCGGTGGTGTCGACGAGCATCTGCTTGACCGCGGGCGAGGTCGTCGCCTCCTTGGTGGCCATCGCGGCGGTGCCGACGAGGATGCCGTCCACCGGCATGCACGGGAAGCCGTAGTCCTTGGCCCACTCACCGGACAGGTATTCGGCGGCCCGCTCCGGGGTACCGATGCCGCCGCCGACGCAGATCGTGACGTTGGTGTACTTGCGCAGCTCCCCGTAGGTGGCCAGCAGCAGATCGTCGAGGTCCTCCCACGAATGGTGACCGCCTGCGCGGCCACCCTCGATGTGGACGATGACGTCTCGGTCGGGCACCTCGGTGGCGATCTTGATGACGGACTTGATCTGGTCGACCGTGCCCGGTTTGAACACCACGTGGGTGATGCCGACGGTATGGAGCTCCTCGATCAGGTCGACAGCCTCTTCGAGGTCCGGGATGCCTGCGGTGACGACGACGCCGTCGATCGGTGCACCGGACTGGCGGGCCTTCTGCACCAGCCGCTTGCCGCCCACCTGCAGCTTCCACAGGTACGGGATCGAGGAACAGCGAGTTGAACTGAATGGCGCGGCCCGGCTCCAGCAGCTTGGGTCAGCTCTTCTATGCGGCCGTCGAAGATCTCTTCGGTGACCTGACCACCACCGGCGAGCTCGGCCCAGTGGCCGGCGTTGGCGGCGGCGGCGACGATTTCGGCGTCGACCGTCGTCGGGGTCATGCCGGCGAGCAGGATCGGCGACCGGCCGGTGAGGCGGGTGAACTTGGTCGACACCTTGACCGAACCGTCGGGCAGCGTGATCGCCGTGGGTGCGTAGCTCGACCAGGCCGGCGCGACCGCGGGGGCGGCACCGACGGTGAACAGGCTGCGCTGGCCGGCGCGGGTGGCGGCGGGCACGATGCCGATGCCGAGCCCGCGGATCACCGGCGCGGTCAATCGCGTCACCGTGTCGCTGGGGCCCAGGTCGATGATCCAGTTGGCGCCCGCAGCGGCCAGCCCCTCGACCTCGGAGACCCAGTCGACGGGCTTGATGAAGATGTACTCGGCGAGTTCGCGGGTCAGCTTGGCGTCCAGTCCGGTTCTCGCCGCCCATTCGTCGACGAGGTCCACGCCGGCCGCCAGCCGCGGGGTGTGGAAGCCGACCTCGACGTTGAGCTGGCTGAAGACCGGGCGGAAGACGGCGCCGCCGCGGGTCTTGTTCTTGCGCTCGGCTTCCTCTTTCTCGGTGATCTTCGTGCAGTAGAGCTCGAAGCGGCTCAGCTGCTCGGGGGTCCCGGTGATGACCACCGAGCGCCTGCCGTTGCGGATGGACAGGGCGGGGGGCAGCACGGTGCGCACGTCCTGGGCGAACTCGTCGAGGAGCTCGGCCATGCGGGCGGGGTCGACGTTGGTCACCGACACCATCGGCGACTTGTCGCCGCGGCCGACCATGCCGCAGCGGCGCGAGACCAGCGATCCCGCTGCGCCGATCAGCTGACCGATGGCGAGCAGCTCGACGTCGCGGGCGCCTCCCGCCTTCAGCGACTCCACGGCGGTGACGCCCTGCGAGTGGCCGGCGACGGCAACCGGCGGATGACCGGTGAGGTCGAGTCCCTGGCGCTTGAGTGCGCGAATGGCCGCCATCTGGGTGAGCAGAATGCCGGGGCCCGAGATGGCAGCGGTGGTGAGATCCTTCGTGGAGGGCAGCGGCTCGTCGGCGGCCAGCGCACGGATCCACTTCATCGGCTCGAAGCCGATCGGACGCACCACGACCAGCTCACGCGCCAGCGGTTCGAGCAGCAGTTCGGCCTCACCGACCAGCGCGCTGATCTCGGACTCGATACCCGCCGAGTTGACGAGCTCCTCGAGGTTCTCCAGCCAGGTACCGCCCTGGCCGCCGAACGCGACCGCGTACGGCTCGCCGGAGTGCAGGCGATCGACGAGTGCGTGCGTACCTGACAGTGGTTCGAAGACCTGCCCCGTTTCGGAGCCGTCGTCTGCGGTGGTGGTGGCACGGTGCTGGTCATGGATCGTCACGTCGTGGTGTTCTCCTCAGGTTTCGTTTCGCGCGTTATCGCTGTCGTGGCTGTCGTGGGTCTGGCCGCACTCCGTGCTGGGGCCATTGCGATTCGGCATCGAATCCGGCTGGTCTCGTCCGCGACCCGAGGTGCCGCCATGAATCTCGCAAGCACTCCGACGCATCCCTCGCGGGCCGCGGTGGACACTCCAGCTGTACTAAGAGTGTCATAAGAGTCTGCACCAGTTTCGGCGTACAGAATGGTTACTGGCGAGTTCTACGCACGGGTAACAGTAGATTGAATAACGCGCGGTTCGCGGTCGGCCAAACTCTTCCGGGACAAACGTCCTGCATGCGGGTGGTTACGCTTGAGTAGGAAAGAAGTGCAGATCAAGGCAGTATTGTTATGCAATCGTTATCTGAAAATCTGTGTTCGCAACACAGCGCCGGGGCGTTCCACACAGGCGACAACGCTGCACACAACTGTCTTGTCAAGTGTTTCGCGAGGTGTCCTAGTTTGCTGCAGTAACTTACTGGTGCAGTAGGTCTCAGTCCCACTGCCCGAAACTGGGCTTGAGAATGTGGTTGATGTCGACGCCGACGCCGGCCACCTTGCGCTTGTCGATCTCCACCTGATGGAGGTGGGCGGCCGGGTGCGCGACCCGCCCGGGCGAGCCCCAGTTGTGCTGCCAGAAATACGAGCCGAGCCCGTCCTGAAGTGCCCACTCGATGGTCTTGGAGTTGGCGTAGACGCCGACGCGCTGCCGCCCGAGGACCCGCTCCCACCCCCGCAGATACGGCGCCACCTGGCGCTTGTACTGCTCGAACGTCGGGTCATCGTCGATCGAGGTGTAGATCGGCGCCGCGACGGGACCACCCGCGGCGACGTGTAGTTGCCAGCCCCGCTGGGCGTGTCGAATGCCTGCGGGCTCGCCGGCCAGCCAGTCTGCGGTGTCCTGCTTGCCGTACTGATAGCAAGACACGATCTTCAGGCCGCTGCGGTAGAGATCGCGCGCCTCGGCGATCTGGATCGGCTTGCCGAGCATCCAGGCGCCGCCGGGGCGGCGATCCGACACGTAGCGGATGGCCCCGAGCGCACCCGAGGCCCGCAGTTCGGCCCCATTGATCACCCCGGCTGCATAGTCGAGCAGGACCCCGAGCGGCGCGGCCGACGCCTGCGGTGCGCCCGCGGCCGTACCGACCACGGCGGACAGCGCGCTCACGCCGAGGATCGCAGGCGTCGCCGCGGCGGCATACCGGAGCACATCACGCCGGGACAACGACACGAGCCACAGAATACGACAGCTACATCAATTTTCACGCCAACGCCACTGGTCACAACTGCATCAAGATTCCCGGACCGCGGGTGTCACTCGCTCTTGCGCAGCTCCCACTCGCCACTAAGCAGAATCCCGGCGGTGTATTGAGATGCCGACGCCACCATGTAGCGGCGGGTCGCTTGGTCGAATCGGGCGGACATCGCCTTTTCACCCAACGCGCGATAGTCCTGGACGACTTGCCGAAGCTCGTCCATCTCTGCCGGCTTGGGCAGGTAATTCGTCCCGACCCGCGCCCGGTACAGCTCCGTCAGGCTCGTGACGAACGCCTTCGCCAGAACGTCGACCGAGTCGTCGGCGGCTTCGACGAACCTGAGCAACGCGCGCACGTACAGCAGGCGATCCGGTGACCGGGCCAGGATCTCGGCCGCGGCGGCGTCGACCATCACCACCTTGCCGGCGACGATCTCCGCCATGCCGTAGGAGACGAGCTTGCGAGCCTCTTCGGAGTGGGGGTCGAGAGCGAGAGGCTCGCCCCGGTCGTCCCGCTCGGCGGGCGGCCCCAACACCGCCCGCTGCAGGCCCAGGATGTCCGCCAGGTCAGAACCCTGACGCATGCTCGTGAAGAACTCGGCAATGTGTGTGGAGGTGTAGCCCTTGCGCAGCAACTCGCTGATGGTGTGAAGCTGTGACAGGTGGTAATCGTCGTAGAGGGCGGACCGGCCGACCCTCCGGGGAGGGTCGAGCAGCCCTCGTTCCCGGTACGCGCGGATATTGCGGGCACTGACACCCGACACCCGCGCCAGATCCTGCAGCCGATACTCAGCCACGGCGACGCACCCCCGCACCCCGCGGGTGAGGGGCGGGTCCGAGACCGAGACGGTTCATAGGTCCACTGTAACCCCGCTGACAATTATGCGAGCGAAGTTGGCCCCCCTTTCCACTGACCTGAAAAAAATCGGATACATGCGCTGCTATCTGCGAGAATCCTGACAACCGGATCAATTCATCGACGGCAGGGTGCAATTTCAGCCAACTTTGTGCGGGCGAATCCTCCCTGTCGTGACGCGGTGGCCACGCCGTATCGGTTGGCGCAGGCACCCCGCGATGGGCGAGGATGGATTGGCGTCCTGCAGCTGCAGGACATTAAGACAAAGTGCGAGAGGTGCCGCGTGCGTCCGTGGATCGTCTGGGCGACCGGGCTTCTCGCCTACATCGTGGCGGTTCTGGACCGCACCACCCTCGGCGTCTCCGGTCTGGCCGCGGCCGACCGATTCAGCGCAGGCCCCACCCTGTTGTCCACCTTCGTCGTCCTCCAGGTCGTCGTGTACGCAGGCGCTCAGGTGCCCGCCGGGCTGTTGCTCGACCGGTTCGGGTCCAAAGTGCTGATCGTGTCCGGGGCGGCGCTGATGGCCTGCGGGCAGCTCGCCCTGGCGTTCACCGAGTCGCTGCCGGTCGCCATCGCCGCGCGGGCGGTCGTCGGCCTCGGGGACGCGGTGACGTTCATCTCGGTGCTGCGCCTCGTGCCACATTGGTTCGCCCCACGCCGGGTCCCGTTGGTGACGCAGCTGACCGGGATCTGCGGACAGCTGGGTCAGGTCCTGTCGGCAGTGCCGTTCCTGGCGGTGCTCTCCGGCTCGGGCTGGTCGACCGCCTATGCGTCGGCGGCGGCTCTGGGCGTGCTGTCCATCGTGTTCGTCTTGCTCGTCGTCAAGAACACCCCGGACGGGTCCGCGGTCACCGCGGAGGCGATGTCGGTCCGGGAGACCCTGGCCAGCGTCAAGACGGTATGGCTGCGTCCGGGCACCCGGCTGGGGTTCTTCACGCACATGGGCACCCAGTTCTCGGTCACCGTGTTCGCGCTCATGTGGGGCGTGCCCTATCTGACGGAAGCCCAGGGAGTTTCCTCCGTGGTGGCCGGAACGCTGCTGACGTTGTCCGTCGTCGCCGCGATCTCCTCAGGCGTGCTGGTCGGAATCCTCACGGGCAGGCATCCGCATCGCCGCTCTTGGATGGTGCTCGCCATCATCGGGAGCAACGCCCTGGTGTGGACGGTGGTGCTGGCACTTCCCGGCAGGGCCCCGCTGTGGCTGCTCATCGTCCTGGTCGTGGTGATCTCGGTCGGCGGCCCGGGATCGATGGTCGGGTTCGACTTCGCGCGCACATTCAATCCCAGCGCCACCCTGGGTACCGCCCAGGGCATGGTGAACATGGGCGGCTTCATCGCGTCGCTGCTGCTCATGCAGGCGATGGGGTTCATCCTGGAAGCCGCGGGGGGTATCTCGTTCGAATCCTTCCGGCTGGCCTGGACACTCCAGTACGCCGTCTGGACGATCGCCGTCCTCGGCATCCTCATCACCCGGCGCAAGGCGCGCCGATTACTGCGGCTGCAGGACGACAGGATGCTGCTCGAGGGCATCGAAGGTTAACGACAGCCGGCGAAGCTAGGCCTGACTCAGGTTGCTCGCCACCGCCTGCGCCGCGTGCCGGTGACCCCGCAGTTCGTAACCCACAACCGACACCACGGGCGCCAGCGTGACGACCAGAAGGCAGTTGGCCATCGAGATCCCATTGGCCGCAAGCAGCACGGACAGACCGAGCACCGCCGCGGTGCCGGCGAGCAGCAGCAGGTGGAACATCTGGACGGTGTGCGTCATCACCGCGAAGAGTACGTAGATCATCAGGATGTACACCCCCACGGGGATCACGACCGAAAGCACCGTGGCAACCGATCCGAGCTCGGAGTGGTGCTCGACGTAGTACGCCGCCGCATGCAACCCCGCGCCGGTCGCCACGATCGAGGCGAACACCAGGATGTGAAGGTAGCCGAACCAGAAGGACCGTTCGCGGCGGGCGTGCAGGATGTCGGCATGCGGAAGGACGAAGTAGGTCCACCACATGCCGAACGTCAGCCCGGTTCCTGCGACACCGACGAACACCGCCTCGACGGACCAGCCCTGCTCTCCCACCACCGCCGACAACGAGGCGACGGTGCCGACCACCCCTTCGCCGAGGGCGATGATCGTGAACAGGCCGTACCGTTCCGCGATGTGATGCGCGTGCCACGGAGTGCCGCCGAGCCTGGTCTCCGCGATGAACGGCCCCAGCGCCTCCACGAACATCAACATCACCACTATCGCCAGGGTGACCGGAACCGAGGTGGGCACGAATATGGTTATGAACCAGCCGATCTGGGCCATCGTGACCCACAGCGCGTAGGTCAGACAGGCCTTGCGACGCGGTGGATCCTGCTTGGCCGCGCGTAGCCACTGCGCGACCATCGCGATCCGCATCACCACGTACCCGGCAACGACGACGGCGTTGTCGACGTGGTCACCGTGCTCGATCGAGGCGTACAACTGCGGAAGGCCCAGCGCCACAATGATGACGCCGACCATCTGCACCATGGTCGTGAGTCGGTAGATCCAGTCGTCGGTGTCGTATGCCGAGGCGAACCAGCTGAAGTTGATCCAGGCCCAGCAGACGGCGAACATGGCGAAGAAGAAGCCGGCCAGGCCGGCGGCGACGTGGCCGCCCGCGAGCACATGGGCGAACTGCGAGGCGGCGACGCCGAACGCCACGACGAAGGTGAGGTCGAACAGCAGCTCCAGCGGGGTCGCCGCCCTATTCGACTCGTGCGGATCGCGGCCGGCCATCCGTCGGACCCGATGCACCTGACCGGCAGGTCGTTGCGTTTCGTCGCTCACGGACCGTCCCCTTTCATGCTGGTCGTCGACGCTACCTCCGCGGTCCGGTCGCGGGCCGAGCAGTCGGTGTGGTGCCGACCGACGGCGGCGGGCCGCACCATGGGTGGTTTAGGGTGGCTTCGTGGTCACGAGGGTGCGACCGGGTGCGGTGGCTGTCGTACTCGCAGCTGGCAGCGGTACCCGGATGGGGGCCGATCGCAACAAGGCCTATCTGCCCTTGGCCGGCCGCAGAATGTTGTCGTGGTCGCTCGGGTCCATCTTGGAGGTTCCCGAGTTGGTACGCACGATCCTGGTCATCCGACCGGACGACCGTGGCCGTGCGATGAAGACCCTCGACCGCGAAGTGCCCGACCTTGCCGTCGAGATCATCGACGGCGGCGGCTCCCGGCATCAATCAGAGCTCTACGCAATGGAATACCTCGCACCGGATATCGAATCGGGTGCGGTCGACATCGTCCTCATTCATGATGCCGCCAGGCCTCTCGCCGGTCCCGGCATGATGCGGGCTGCCATATCGGTGGCACGCCAGTTCGGCGGCGCGGTGCCGGGGGTGGAGGCTCACGACCTCGTCACCATGGATTCCGAAGGAAACCTCGGCGAGTTGAAGCCCGAGGGCCGATACATTCGGGTGCAGACACCGCAGGCGTTTCGGGCGGCGCCGCTTCTGCATGCTTACCGTGAGGCTGCGGCCGCAGATTTCGAGGGTACTGACACCTCCTCCAGCGTCGAGAGATTCTCTGATATCGAAGTGCGTTCATTTCAGGGTGATTCGCGGAACTTGAAGGTGACGTTTTCCCAAGACCTCTTTTTGGCCGAACGTCTACTGGCCGACACCCACCATCGGCTGAAGTGACGAGTCGGAAGGCCACCTGATGGAGGGACACGAGTTAGCGCAATTGTGTTGCACATCCTGCGGTTTGGAGACCGAACACACCCTTCGTTACGCAGGTCGGCTCCTGGTGTCGACGGAGTGCAGCAATTGTGGCGCGACCAGGCATCATCCGGAGCCGGATCTGCGGCACGCCTACCTTCATGATTTGGAGTCACGGGTGTTGTCCAAACCAGGTAGGTGGGTGAATCGGCTGAGGCGGCATCCCGTCGAGACGTTGGTCGAGCTTCCCGGCGCCATTCTGAGTCAGCCGGTCAAGATCGCCCGGGAGATAATCACCGTCCTGCGCGGCTGAGCCGGTTAGCGTAGCTGGTCGAGCCGGCAGGTATAGATGGCCTCGGCCAGCCCTACGTCCCTGGGGATGTCAAGGGCGAACGCGTCGGGGTCGCCGTCGACGATCGTCGGATGCACGCCGGCGCGGCGCGCCAAGATCAGTTCGTCGAAGTCTTCGAGAGCGTCGGCAGTGGCGAGAATATCCGCAAGGTGTTGGCGGTGGAACCCGCGCGGATATTGAGCGGACCGGAGCCGTGCCCGGTCCACCGTTTCCGTGACGGCGCCGGCGGAGTCGACAGCTTTGACGCTGTCGACCATTGCCAGTGCGGGGACAACGACATCGTTACCCTGCCGCAGACCATCGAGGATTCGATCGATGAGGTCGGTGGATGCCAACGGGCGGTGGATGTCGTGGACGAGCACGTACCGACTCGCGGGACTGAGCCGGGCCAATCCCGCCGAGAGGCATTCTTCACGGCTGCCTCGTCCCGGCACCGGCACGACGGCTACGGACACCGCGTTTGCGGCCAGCAGTGCCTTGACGTCTGTGTAGAGGGCTTCGGCGACCGCGATGACGGCGTCAGCGGTGCGCCGTCCCGACAACCATCCTGCTGTGCAGGCAATGAACCAGGGGGACGGTCTCACCGAACTGCGAGAAGAGCACTTCCCTGTTCGCGGCGATCGACGCCGAGATCGGCACGATCAGCCCCCAGTCGGATCTCATGCGGCCGTCGCTACGCGGGACGGCCGCGCTCCGCCACCTGGGTAGGCGGGTGGGCGCCGCCGGTCCGTCGTCGAGGTTCGCACTCGCCATCGCCTACCTCCTCCCGCTGCGCATCGGTCACCGAATGCTAGCGGAACCCGCAGGCCGGGCTTCGGCGGCGAGGCGTGACCTGGATGTCGCCGCCGACGGCCAGGGTCACCGGCCAGCGCCTTGCTGGCGGCTTCGGGAGATGATGGCCGCGGCCAAGTCCCTAGCTGACGGCGGCTCTGCCGGCTTCGAGGCGGGCGACCGGCAGCCGGAACGGGGAGCAGGAGATGTAGTCCAGTCCGGTCTTGTGGAAGAAGTGGATGGATTCGGGGTCACCGCCGTGCTCGCCGCAGACCCCGAGCTTCAGACCTGGTTTGGTTTTGCGGCCCTCGGCGGCGGCGATCTCGCACGAGCCGCCCGACGCCGTCGGCGTCGATGGTTTCGAACGGGGAGACGGTGAAGACACCTTTGTCCAGGTATGCGGCGAAGACCGAGGATTCGACGTCGTCGCGGGAGAAGCCCCACGTCGTCTGGGTCAGGTCGTTGGTGCCGAAGGAGAAGAAGTCCGCCGCCTCTGCGACCCGGTGGGCGGTCAGCGCGGCACGGGGTAGTTCGATCATCGTGCCGATCGGGATCGTCAGTGTGACGCCCTTTTCCGAAGCAACGTCGGCAAGGATCTGCACGGCTTCATCGCGGACCAAATGAAGCTCCATCACCGAACCGACCAGCGGGACCATGATCTCCACCAACGGGTTCTTGCCCGCGGCGATCTGATCGCTGGCGGCCTCGCCGATGGCGCGGACCTGCAACGCGAACAGGCCGGGGGTCAGCAGCCCGAGGCGCACCCCGCGCAGTCCCAGCATCGGATTGGATTCGTGCAGCCTCTCCACTGCGGCCAGCAGCCTGTGGTTAGCATCCACCTGCTCACCGGTCTCACCCCTGGCCTCGGCGACGGCGACCCGGACCGCCAGCTCGGTGCGGTCGGGCAGGAACTCGTGCAACGGCGGATCCAGCAGCCGGATGTTCACCGGCAGCCCGTCCATCGCGTCGAGCAACTCGGTGAAGTCTTTGCGCTGCAGCGGCAACAACGCCGCCAGCGCGTCGTCGCGTTCCTCGGCGGTCCCGGCCAGGATGACCCGCTCAATCAGCACCCGTCGATCGCCGAGGAACATGTGCTCGGTGCGGCACAGGCCGATGCCTTGGGCCCCAAAGGATCTCGCCCGAACCGCGTCCTCGGCGGTGTCCGCGTTCGCGCGGATCGCCAGGCGCCGACGACCGTCGGCATGGGTCAGCAGCCGGTCGACGGCATTAACCAACGCGGCGGTCTCGTCATCGGCCCCGGCCAGCGCTACGTCGAGACCGGACTCGATGTAGGTCTCCACCGGAGACGGCACCACCGGCATCGCGCCGAGGAAGATCTCCCCGCTGGACCCGTCGATGCTGATCTCGTCGCCTTCGGTGATCACCGCCGCATCCGACCCGCGCTGTCCGTGTCGACGCGTCGACATCGAGCGCCTCAGCACCACACACGCAGGTCTTACCCATCCCGCGGGCCACTACGGCCGCATGCGAGGTCTTCCCCCCGCGGGCGGTCAGGATTCCCACTGCCGCGATCATGCCCTCGAGGTCATCGGGGTTGGTCTCCTTGCGAACCAGAATCACCGTCTCGCCGCGTTCGGCCCATTTTTTTGCGGTCGCCGAATCGAACACCGCGCGGCCCACCGCCGCCCCCGGCGACGCCGCCATCCCCTTCGTCAGCAGCTCGCGGGGCGCCGAGCGGTCGAACTGCGGGAACATCAGCAACGCCAACTGGGAACCGGACACCCGCGACAGCGCCTCGTCCATCGTGATCAAGTTCTCGTCGACCAACTGCCCGGCGATCCGGAACGCCGCCGCCGCGGTGCGCTTCCCGACCCGGGTCTGCAGCATCCACAACTTGCCGCGCTCGATGGTGAACTCGATATCGCACAAATCCCGGTAATGGGTTTCCAGCCGGCGCATCACCTTCAAAAGCTGGGTATGCGACGACGCATCCAACTCGCGCAGATCGTCCAGGGACAACGTGTTCCGGATCCCGGCGACCACATCTTCGCCTTGGGCGTTGGCCAGGTAATCGCCATAGGCGCCGGTCCGTCCGGACGCCGGGTCACGGGTGAACGCGACGCCGGTGCCACTGGACTCGCCGAGGTTGCCGAACACCATCGTGCAGATGTTCACCGCGGTACCCAGATGCTGGGGAATCCGCTCCCGGCGCCGGTACAACCGCGCCCGATCGGTGTTCCACGAATTGAAGACGGCGTTGATCGCCATGTCCAGCTGCTCCCGCGGATGCTGCGGGAACTCATGACCGGAGTGCTCGCGCACCGCGTCCTTGAACTCGGTGACCAACAGCTTGAGATCCTCGACGTCGAGGTCGACATCGCTGGACACACCCTTGGTCGACTTCGCCTTTTCCAGGGCGTCGGAGAACACCTCCCCCGGCATATCCAGCACCGTCTTACCGAACATCTGCAACAACCGGCGGTAAGAATCCCAGGCGAATCGTTCATCCCCGGACGCCTCAGCGAGCCCCTTCACGCTGGCGTCGTTGAGCCCGATGTTGAGGACCGTCTCCATCATTCCCGGCATCGAGAACGCCGCGCCCGAGCGCACACTGACCAACAGCGGGTCATGGCGATCGCCGAGCCGGCGACCCATGCCGTCCTCGAGCTGCCGCAGAGCCATCGTGACCTGCACCCGCAGGGCGCCCGGCTCGCTGCCCTGCGCCAGGTACTCCCGGCAAGCCTCCGTCGTGATGGTGAACCCCGGCGGCACCGGCAAACCCAGCTTCGTCATCTCCGCAAGGTTGGCGCCCTTGCCGCCCAACAAGGCCTTCTGGTCCTTGTCACCCTCAGTGAAGTCGTACACATACTTGGTCATCAAATCTCCTCCGCCGTTCACATCGCGTTTGCCAAGCATGCTTGGTCAGGCTGTGGCTGTGTAGTGGCTTTCCGGCAAGTGCGAGGTGCGCTTCGCCGACCGCTTCGGACAAGGTGGGATGGGCGTGAATGTGTTGTGCGACCTCGCCGGGGAGGGCGTCCCAGTTCACGATCAACTGGGCCTCGGATATCAGTTCTCCGACGCGCTTGCCCACCATGTGCACGCCGAGCACCGGGCCGTTCTTGGCGGCGACGACTTTGACGATCCCCGTTGAGCCGAGGATTCGTGCCTTGCCGTTGCCGGCGAGGTCGTAGATGACTTCCTCGACGTCGTAGCCGCGGTCGGTGGCGGTTTTGGTGGTCATCCCGACCGAGGCGACTTCGGGATGGGAGTAGGTGACGCGCGGGATGCCGAGATAGTCGATCGGTTCGACGTTCAGCCCGGCGATGGTCTCCGCGACGAGGATTCCCTCCGCGAAGCCGACATGGGCGAGCTGAAGCGTCGGGATCAGATCGCCGACCGCGTAGATCGTGGGCACCGACGTGCGGCACCGCTCGTCGACCTTGATGTAGCCGCGGTCGGTTTCGACACCGACCGTTTCCAGTCCAATGCCCTCGGTCACCGGTGCGCGACCGATCGCCACCATCATCAGATCCGCGGACAGCGTCGTGCCGTCGTCGAGGCGCACGGTGACACCGTCGGTTGTCGGAGTTGCTTCGGTAACCATTGCGCTGACCAGGAATTCGATACCGTGCCGTTTGAAGGCCTTCTCCAGCGACTTGCTCGCCGCCTCGTCCTCGAGAGGCACCAGGTGCGGCAGGGCCTCCACGATCGTGACCTTCGCGCCGAACGAGTTCCAGACGGTGGCGAACTCGCATCCGATGGCCCCGCCGCCCAGGACGATCACACTGCGGGGGATCGCGTCGAGGGTCAGCGCGTCATCGCTGGTGATGATCTGCTTGCCGTCGACAGTGATCCCCGGGATCTGCCTGGGCACCGAGCCGGTGGCGACGACGAGATGGGTACCCGACACCACCCGCACCGGGCCGTCCCTCGTTGGGGGTGACAGTGACCGACGTCGGGTGAACTCAGCTGGCCGGTTCCCTCGATCAGTTCGATTCCGCGGCTGTCCACCAGCCCCGAGAGTCCGCGGAAAAGCGCGGTGACGATGCCGTCCTTGTACTTTCCCACGCCGGCAAGGTCCACGTTCTGGAAGGCCGCTGCCACTCCGAAATCCGCTGCCTCCTTGACGGTTTCGACGACCTCGGCCGACTGCAGCAGAGCCTTGGTGGGGATGCAGCCCCGGTGCAGGCAGGTTCCGCCTAGTTTGTCTCTCTCGATGAGAGCGACGCGCATCCCCAACTCGGCCGCCCGCAGGGCCGCCGCATAACCGCCGCTGCCACCTCCGAGGACGACGAGATCGAAGTCGTCTTGCTTTCCCATATCGAATCACTCACTTTGAGAATCGGAATGCACACGTGTGCAGGGTGTTTGGCTTCAGGCAGGAGCGCGGCTCAGAGCAGCAGTCGGCGCACGTCGCCGAGCGACTGACCCAGGTGTGTCGTGAACCGTGCCGCGAGAGCACCGTCGATGATGCGGTGGTCGTAGGACAGGCTGACCGGGAGCATCAGCCTGCGGGACGAATTGCTCGCCGTCCCAAACGGGCTCGATCCGACTCTTGGACACGCCCAGGATCGCGGCTTCAGGACTGTTGACGATCGGCGTGAACGCGGTGCCGCCGAGTCCTCCCAGGCTCGAAATCGTGAACGACGCTCCACTGACGTCGTCACCGGTCAGCTTCCCGTCCCGGGCCCGGCGTGGATACCTCGGCCAGATCCTTGCTCAGCTCGGTGATGCCCTTGCGATCGACGTCCTTGATCACCGGCACCACCAGGCCCTGCTCGGTGTCGACCGCGACGCCGATGTGGTAGTAGCGCTTCAGCACGAGGGAGTCTTGGGCAGCCGACAGGGAGCTGTTGACCCGCGGGTGTGCCTTCAACGTCGACACCACAGCCTTGAGGATGAACGCGAGCAGGGTGATCCGGTATGCCGTCCGCCTTGGCGGCGGCGTCGAGTTCGCGCCGGTACGCGTCGAGGTCGGTGATATCCGCGAGTGTCGTGCTGGGTGACATGCGGGATCGTCGTCCAGGAACGGGTGAGTGCGGGCCCCGAGATCTTGCTGATCCGGCTCAGTTTCTCCACGACCGTGTCGCCGAATGCGGAGAACTGGTTGTCATCTGGCCACGACCGGCTGTGGCGTCGGCGCTGCCGGCGCCGGTTCCGCGTGGGGCAGTTCGGCGCCGCCGCGGCCCCGTTGGTTGTCGTCTTCGCGGCGGCGGCCTCGACATCGCGGACGGTGATCAGGCCACCGGGACCCGAGCCGGTGACCGAGTCGATCTCGACGTGCAACTCGCTGGCGCGGCGGCGGGCGAAGGGCACGGCGGGGCGCGGCCCTCGCCGCGACGGTGGCGACGCCACGGCCACGGCTGCGGCTGCGGCCGGTGGCGCTGCCGGTTGGTCCGGCTGCCGGCTGGTCGGCCGCGCGTGGGCTGTTGGGGCATCGTCGAACAACCCCTCGAGCATGTCGTCGGAGTCGGTGCTGATGAAGGCCAGCGGTTCGCCGACCTGCAGCACTTGGTCGGGCTCTGCCACGAGCCGTAACAAGGTGCCTTCGACCGGTGACTCGACCTCCATGTCGACCTTGTCGCTGGCGATTTCGCACACGACGTCGCCGGCTTTGATCGCATCACCTGCCGCGCGGTGCCAGACCAGGAAGGTGCCCTCCGTCATCGTCATCGACGACTTCGGCATGACCAGGGGTACTTCGCGCATCAGCTTGTCCTCACCAGGTCGCGGGCGGCAGTGGTGATGTCGTCGATCTGCGGCACGCTGGCCTTCTCCAAGTCGGGTGCGTACGGGATCGGCGCGTCGAGGCCGCACAGCCGTTTGATCGGGGCCAGCAGGCTGTAGATGGCGTCGGAACCGGCGATGCGGGCGGCGATCTCGCCGGCGAATCCACCGGTCAGCGGCGCCTCCTGGACCAGCAGGACCCGTGCCGGTGGCCTCGCACCGCGTCCAGGACGGTTTCCTCGTCGAACGGCACCAGGGTGCGCGGGTCGATGACGGTGACGCCGATGCCCTCGGCGGCGAGGGTCTTGGCGGCCTCGACCGACTTGCTGACCATTATTCCGGTCGCCACGATGGTGAGGTCGTCACCCTCGTGCCGGATGGCGGCTTTGCCCAATGGAATCCGAGTGTTTCCGGCCGGGACGAGACCGTTGGTGCGGTACAGCAGCTTGTGCTCCAGCACGATGACCGGGTTCGGATCATCGATCGCCGACAGCAGAAGGCCTTTGGCGTCAGCAGCCGTGGCCGGCAGAACGACCTTGAGTCCGGGGACATGAGCGAACCAGGCCTCCAGGGACTGCGAATGCTGGGCCGCCGCACCGGTTCCTGAGCCCGACGGGGCCCGCAGCACCATCGGTACGTTCGCGGCGCCACCAAGCATGAAGTGAATCTTGGCTGCCTGGTTGACGATTTGGTCCATCGCCTGGTTGGTGAAGTCCGAGAATTGGATCTCGACGACCGGACGCATCCCGCACATCGCGGCGCCCACTGCGGCACCGACGATCCCGAGCTCGGAGATCGGGGTGTCGCGGATGCGTTCCGCCCCGAACTTCTCCAGCATTCCTTTGGTGACGCCGAAGGCGCCGCCGTAGATGCCGATGTCCTCACCGAGGATGAAGACGCGCTCGTCTTCGGTCATAGCGATGGTCAGCGCCTCCCGGACAGCATCCGAGTAGGACATCTCGGTGGCCTCCCCCGCGGGTGCGGCGCCTTGTTCGACGACAGAGGATGTGGTCATGCTGACTCCTGCACTGGGGCGAAGACGCCGGACATCAGTTCGTCGGCGCGGGATGGGGCGGCCTCATTGCCGGTCTTGATGGCGGCCCGGATCGCGGCGATGACTTCGGCCCGCACGGCGTCGACGTCCTCTTGGGTAAGGGTGTTCGACTCGAGCAACGCTGTCTCGAATCGGCCGATCGGATCCTTGGCCCGCCACGCGTCGATCTCTTCACGCGTCCGGTATAAGTTCTGATCGCTCTTGGAATGGCCCTTGTGCCGGTAGGTCACCGCCTCGATGAGCGAGGGTCCCGAACCGGCTCGGGCGCGGGCGACTGCCTCGCTGACCGCGTCGAAGACCTCCTGAACGTCGTTGCCGTCGACGGTCACACCGGGCATGCCGTAGGCGGCGGCGCGGTCGCTGACCCGTGGCACCGCCATCGACAGGGAACTCGACATCGACATGCCGTAACCGTTGTTCTCGCAGATGAAGATCGCAGGCAGCTGCCACACCGCAGCCAGGTTCAGACCCTCGTGGAAGGCGCCCTCGTTGGTGGCGCCGTCGCCGAAGAAACTCACCGCGACGTTGGTGGTGCCGCGCAGCTTCTGCGCCAGCGCCGCACCGGCGGCGATCGGGATACCGCCGCCCACAATGCCGTTCGCGCCGAGGTTGCCGGTATCGACGTCTGCGATGTGCATGGAACCGCCACGGCCGCGGCAGTATCCGGTCTGCTTGGCGAGTAGCTCGGCCATCATCCGGTCGAGTTGCGCCCCCTTGGCGATGCAGTGGCCGTGACCTCGGTGTGTCGACGTGATCAGGTCCTCGCGGGTCAGCGCCAGACAGGCGCCGGTAGCGACAGCTTCCTGGCCGATCGACAGATGCATGGTGCCGTGCATGAGGCCACGGGCGAACAGGTCGTCGACGGCCTCCTCGAATCGGCGGATCTGCCACATCGTCGACAGCGCTTGTCTGGCCAAGCTCGGGTTCCGTCATCAGGCGGGGGGCTTGAGGCGTGCCGATGGCCGTCACCGTGGTGTCTCCGGCGTCGAGGTCTTTCTTCAGCGGCCGGACGGGCCCGCGTGCGCCTGCGACTGCTGGAGGTTTGGGTGTTAGGCGACATTGGCGTTACCCGCCATGGTGATCGGCAGCGGAACCCCGGCAAGCAACTTGTCCTGCAGCTGGCGCAGCGCCTCAATGGTGGTGCCGGGGCGGAGCTTGACGTCGTCGGCGGTGAGGACGCCGTCGACGGGAACATCGCGCAGCAAGGTGGCCCCGTCGAGCAATCCGAGCGGAACGAGATTCTGTTCCTTTGTCGCAGTGGCAGATTCGATGACGCCGTACACTGTGGTGCCGCCGATGCCATCGATGGTGTCGCCCGCTTTCAGCGCGCGCTTGGCGCCGGCGACCACTTCGGCGTTCCAGTGCGTCGGCGCCAGGCTGGGCACCCGATCGAGGACGGCCTCGGCGATCGTCAGCGGCGCCTCGATGCTGGCGAGGTGATAGGGCCGATAGAGGGTGAAGTAGGGTCCCGGACCCATCTTCAGATAGCTCATCTCCTCGGCCACGATGGGATCCGAGGTACGAACGATCGCGAAGACACCCGGAGCGACGTCACCGGTGCAGTAGTCGACCACTCCTACACGGTCGAGCACACCGCCTTCGGCGGCGGGCCGGAAGGTGCTCGACAACTTCTCGATACTCGACGGCGGCCCGTACATGCCGCGCTTGCTGACCTCGAGGCCGGTGGTGTTGGCCAGCGACGCCATCTCGATCATGGCCTTGGATCCGTCGACGAAGCTGCACAACATCTTCGGGTTCATACCCTTGCTCTTGGCTTCTTCGGTGAGGTCTGCCGGGGTGGCGTGCGGGTTGAGCGGATTGTTCTTGCCCTTGCCCGCACAGACCACCTCGAAGGCGAGGTCGCGAGCGAATTCGACAAGCCGTTTGGCTTCGGCCGGCTCGTCACCACGGCACACGCTGTAGATCCGGCCCGTCTGCTTGGCGATCGAGGACAACAGGTAGCCGATGGTGACGTCGCATTCCACGTTCAGCAGGGCGATGTCCTTGCCGGCGAGCAGCCCGTTGAACGCGATCTGCGCGCCGACCTCGGGTACGCCGCTGGCGTCGACGATGATGTCTATCGGCAGGGCGGTCAGCAGGGCGGCGTCTTCGACCGCGACGGAGCCGCCGGCCTCGACGAGCGCGCCCGAGTTCGGCGAAGTCGGTACCGGTTTCGGGGGTGGCGCCCGTCTGGCGCAGTGCTTCGGCGGCGCGGCCGGGCAGAGACGTCGGCGACAGCAGAGATCTGCATGCCGGCGATACGGCCGACCTGGGCGATGAAGCCGATACCCATCTGTCCTGCGCCCACCAGCCCGACGCGGATGGGGCGACCCAGTTCGTTCTGTCGGGCGACGAGACGTTCGGTGTAGCTCACGGGAACTCCTTGATTTCGGTGTTATTAGGGCTGGGGGGCCGGGCGCGACGACACGAAAGATGCTGCCCGGCTTCAGGGTTGGGGGTACTTCTTTGGGCAGGCAGACGTCGCCACCCAGGGGCGGGGTGGTTTCGCCGTTGAACTTCAGGTCGATGTGGCCCAGATTGACGAGGTTGTCGTTGGCAACATGACCACTGCGAGGATCGGGAATTCGTCGATCGTCGAGGATGAGCAAGTCGCCGACCGCGAGTCCACCATCGGCGACGTCCGGCCGATGCAGGACACTCATGTCGTGCAACTCCGCCGGCGCATTCTCGCCGAAGAAGATCAGCATCCCCTTCTCGACGAAGGCCGGCACCATGTCCCCGACCTGGGTGACCGTGGTCGCGTAGCGGGTGCGACCCGTGGTAGTGGTCACTGGCCGTTCTCGACGATGTCGTCGGCGCTCACACCCGAGACGAAGTTCTGCTCGTTGATGAAGGAGGCGAGCGGGCCGCTCGGGCTGGTGGCGTGAATGTCCACGGTCAGAACCTTTTTCATCGGGTAGACCCCGATGCGGGCGGTGCCGCCGCAGTCGATCACGGCCACGGCGATCTGATCGAACGGAGCGGAACCCTTGAAGCCGTCAAACGGTTTACCGCCGGTGAGATCGGCGATCCGCTGCGCGACGGGATGGATACCGCCACCGGTGACCGAGTAGATCAGCGGCTTGTCGTCGGTGGGCTTGATGACGAGCGGGTCCGCCCCAACCGCCACGGCCCTTGTTGACGGTTACTGCCTTGTAGTCGGGCATCTCGTTTGCTCTCTTTCTTTGTTGAGCGGAATGGGTTGGTTTCAAGAGGAGTACAGGCCGATGCTCGCGGCATAAGCGATCAGAACAGCGGCCGGGCCGGTGATCATGCGGGAGAACAGCACTGCGGGAACACCGATTTCGACGGTTTCGTGCTCGGCCTCGCCAAGCGAGAGCCCGACCGGGATGAAGTCGCAACCGACTTGACCGTCGATGGCGAACAGAGCCGGCAGGGCGTACTGCGCGTGGGATGTTGCCAAGGCCGATCTGGACTCCGAGCAACGTTCCGATCACCTGGGCGATCACCGCACCGGGTCCCAGCACGGGGGAAAGGAACGGCAGGCAGACGATCACGGATATCAGCAGCAGGCCGGGCAGCGACGAGGCGAGCGGCGCCAGGGTGTTGGCAAGCAGGTCGCCGATGCCGGTGGCCTTGATGAGGCCGATCAGGAATGCGATGAAGGCGATGAACGGCAACACGTTCTTGATGACGGTGTCGATGGTGTCGCGGCCGGCCTGGTAGAAGACGTTGACGACGCCGCCGACCGAACGGCCCAGGCGGGTCAGCCCGCCTGCGAACTTGTCGAAGACTCCGTGCGACTTACCCTCAGCCGGTGCGGTCGAAGTGGTGATTCCCATGGTGGCTCTCTCCTAGGCCGGCTGAGCGGCGGTCGTGTCGCCGGCAGCGACGTCGTCGGTCGGGGTGTCGTCGTCGTTGGCACTGTCCTTGCGGCGCTGCAGGATTCCGAAAATGATATCAGTCACGCATGCCGCGCAGGAAGATCACCGCCAGGCCGACGTAGAAGTAGCGGACGGCCAAGTCAGCCAACGGCAGATCGAGTTCGGTGATGCCTGCGGCGATACCGGCGTAGACGAACAGTTCCCCGGGGTTGGCGTGCGGGAAGATACCGAGAATCGGGTGACAGAAGCTGACCGTCGAGTCGTAGAACGCCGCCTTCCGCCGCTCGGGCAGGAACCGGCCCATGGTGTAGGCCATCGGGTTGGTGAGGAAGAACATCGACAGCACGGGCAGTACGAGGTACCTCAGCGGGAAGTACTGAATGCCGTCCCGGCCCGCCACCACACCGAGCTTCTCGATGCGGTGCGTGCCGATCAGTCGGATCAAGGCATTGACCGCCGTCAGCAGCACGATCAGCAGCGGAATGATACCGACGACGAGACCGGTGAAGGTGTCGGCTCCCTCCTTGAACACACCGATGAACGCTTCTGCCCAGCGGGCCAATACCCCGTTGATCCCGCCGGGATCCTGCGGAGCATCCTGTGCGAGCAGCGTTTGCACAAACTGTTGGGACATGTCTTTCCTGTCTGGGAGCGGTTGGTGACTGCGGTAGATGAGACTCGGGCGCTAGCGGACAGCGACTTTGCGTTTCCGGCTGCGTTTTTGGGTGTAGAGGGTGGCGGCATGCGCGGCCGCCAAGGCGGTGCGCCGGTCAAGGCCGGTGACGGTGCCCGCGATGAGGTCGTCAACGTGCGCGCCCGACCAGATCCGGGCTGGGCTTGGCGCGGGCAAACACCGTGAATCCGTTCAGGATTCGCGATTCGGTGACGACGCCGTCCCGCACCGCCAGGGCGGCGTAGGTCCGCATGCCGCGACGCTTGCCGCGGCCGATGAACACCAGACCGCTGATCGACGCAACACGGCGATGTCGGCCATGAACCGCTTGGCCTGCCGCCAGCTCAGCACCATTTGCGCGACCCATAAGCGCGGCGAAAGCCAAGGTGAATGCCAACATGTTCATGCGATTCCTTCCGAACCTGAGCGTGGGGTGGCACTGTCGAGAGCGAGCGCCGCACGCGCGGCGCCTTCGTCGCAGATCAGAACGTCGAGATGGCCGCCGCGCAGGGCGCCGACCAGGCCGGGTGCCTTGACCCGTCCACAGGTCACCCCCACCACCATCGGGACGCGGCGCAGGTCGTCGAGATCAACGGCGATGACGTGGTCGTGAACAACGTCCGAAGCCACTGGAACGCCGTTGATGTCGTAGTAACGGGCACAGATATCTCCCGCAGGCGACATGGCATCGAGCTCAGCGCGGTCCGCCGGACTGAGCGCCATCGCGTCGATGATCGCTGCCGACGAACTGTCGCCATAGGTTCCGACGCCGACGAACGCGATGTCGGCGGACTTGGCGGCGTCCAACGCGCTCGACACCGAGCGCTCACTGAGGAACGCCTCAACGGCAGCATGGTTGGCAACCAGCGCCGGCGCGTGCAGGTAGCGATAGCGCGCACCCAGTCGGGTCGCCAATTCCCGGACCAACTCCTGGCCGGTCACCTCCGCGTCGACCGAGGACAGGCCGCCGACGAGTTGCATCAACCTCCAGGTCGTATTGACGACCGGCGGTCACCGCCCACACCATCGCCTGAAGGGCGGTCCCCCACGACAGCGCCAGACGCTGCCCGTCCTGGATGCTGTCGAGCAGCCACTGCGATGACAGTTTTGCCACCGTCTGCGACGGCGTCGAACCGGGCGAATGCGCGGCAACCTGGCAATCAAGCAAGCCAAAACGCTGCTTCAGCTCGGCCTCGATCTGTCGAGACGCTGGGCGCCGTCGACGATGCGGATTTCAACGATCCCCTGGTGCCGCGCGGCGGCCAGCATCCGCGAGACGTTGGAACGGCTCGTCCCCAGAGCGGCAGCGATCTCCTGCTGGGAACACCCATCCAGGAAATACATCCGGGCCGCCTTGACGAGCGCCTCGCGCTTCCGCTCCGCAACCATAGTCACATCCGTTCACTCACTGTCACGTATGACACGGATAGTTCTAACATGTGATCAGCGTCATACGCAACCTCGAATTTATCCTATTTCGGAGCAAACTTTCGGTGGGACGCGCACATACGTGATTGTTGGCTCACATTTGCCACCGAGCGGGTAGTCGCGATCGTGACGTCGGTCACAGAGGCCGGCCGCGAGCACCGCCGGCTGCAGCCCGTAGCAAAGGGAGGTGGATCAAGACCACGGCCAAGAGGGGCCCGGAGTAACACCGAACTGGAGGGGCTACTCCACCATCACGGCGCCACCGGCGTCGCCCGCGGATGACCTACCCGTCGGCCGCGCGTGGCTGCACGCCCGATTTGAACGCCGAGCCCACGCTGCTCGAGCAGGTCTTCGAGTCACGCCCGGAAGTGTTGCCGCACAACGTCGAGGCGGTGCTGCGGATCTTGAAGCGGATCCGCTACGCCGCTAAACCGGGTCGAACGACTCGATGAGCCAGGCGCCGTCGACCTTCGTCAGGCCCACCTTGACGCTGCTCGCGGCGAATGCCCCGCCGGGATTCTCCTTGCTCGTGGTGGTCTGGTTGATGAACACCAGCACCTCGGCGGTATCCGGTTCGATGTCGGCCACCGCGGCCCGGACGACGGACGCCGTCGTCTTGACGGATTTCTCCTTGGCCGCCGGCGTGACGATCTGCTCGGTGAATTGCGTGTAGTACGAAAGGAAGTCACCAGTCAGCCGGGACTTGGCGGCCGCGAAATCCTGGTCCAGGGACTCCGGCGAATACGACAGCAATGCGATCGTCCCGCTGGTGGCGGCGTCGAGCGCAACCTTTGCCGCCGCGGGATCGGTCTCCTGGTCCGGGCGGTACTGGTTGACGTACAGCCAGCCCGCCAGTCCCGCCGACGCGATCAACGCGGCGGCCAGCATGACGGCGCTCACCCTGGCGCGCACACCGTGCCGGGAGCGCCGGGCCGGGCTGTCGCCGGAAAGCTCGCTGTCGGAACCCTTGTCGTCTGTTCCGTCGGCGGCTTTGGCCCCGGCGGCTTCGGTGTCGGCGGCTTCGGTGTCGGTGACTTCGGTGTCGGCGACTTCGGTGTCGGCGACTTCGGTGTCGGTGGTGCGGTCTTCAGCGCTCACGGAACGAACTCGACTTTCGACATCTTGATCTGGTCGCCCTCACGCTGGAGATCCACGCTGAGCCGCCACGTCCGCGGCTCCTGATTGGCGCCTGAGGAGTTGGTGACCCGGGACGACGCCGCGACCAGCACGACGGCTTTGTCGTCCGTCATCGATTCGACGGCGACGGAGTTGACCGTCACCTCGGTGATGACCTTGGAATCCTTGGCCACCTGGATGAAATCACCGGCTTGCTGCTCGAAGTCGTCTTTGAACTGGCCTGTGGAGTTGTCGATGATGCGCTGGACGCCTTCGTCGGCCTTGTTGAAGTCGAGCGACATCAACGTCACGACGCTCTGCCGGCCCGCTGCGGCGTACTCCGCGCTCTGCTGCTGCACTTTCTCGGCCGCCTGGTGAATCCAGATCAGGTACCCACTGACGGCCAACAATGCCACTGTGAACAGGACGACCACCGCGGCGGCGATGCCCTTCCAGGACGGGCGTGACAGCCGGCGCCGACGCGACCTGACAGGCCGGCTCTGCGCTTCGTCGATCGCGATGATGCTGTCGTCTGCCTCGTCGATGCTCGCATCGTCGTCGAGCTCCACGGCCTCGGTTTCGACGTCGGCCACGCTCGCCTCGACGTCCGCTGTCTCCGGTGCCTCAGCGGCCCGTTCCTCGACATCGACGGCTTGCTGAGCCTCTCGGCGAAGCCGGATCGCGCGTGCCCGTGCGCGAGCGGCAGCAGCGATCGCGTCCGCTTCAGCGGCCTCCGCTTCGGCCTCGTCGGCCAGCGCCAGCGCCTGCTCCACATCCGCCGCAGGCTCAGGAGCCTTCGGCGGTCCGTCGGGGCGGTCGGCGTCGATCACCGAATCGCGGCGCCTGAAAGACGGCACACCGACCTCCTTGTCTGATACGCGCCAGTACGCAGCTGCACGTGCATCTCGATGAGAATGTCATTCTTCGTTTTTGAGTATCGCCGCGACGATACCCGCCCCCGTGGCGGCTCGGCAAAGAGCCGTTTTCTACGGAAACGCTAATTAACCCGCTGTGGGAATGATCAACGGCGATTGTCCTGCAACTTGTCCTTCATCACCTTGCCGGTGGCGTTCAACGGCAACGTGTCGAGGAACTCTATATACCGCGGCACCTTGAAACCGGCCATTCGACCGCGGCTCCAGGCGATCAGCTCCTCGGCGGTCGGGGGCACGTCCCCGACGCTTGCGGGATCCTTGGGGACGACGAACGCCTTGCCGACCTGCCCCATCCGGTCATCGGGCACCCCGATCACTGCGGCCTGGGCCACCGCGGGGTGCTCGAGCAGGAAGCCTTCGATCTCGGCGGGATAGGCATTGAAACCCCCGACGATGAACATGTCCTTCTTGCGGCCGACGATCCGCAGCCGACCGGCGTCATCGAGCGTGCCCAGATCACCGGTGTGCAGCCACCCGTCGGGGTCGATCGCCTCGGCGGTGGCGACGGGGTCATCGAGATAGCCCTGCATCACCGTGTAGCCGCGGACCAGCACCTCGCCGTCATCGCCGATACGCACCTCGACGCCGTCGCAGGCCACCCCCGCGGTGGTGGCGATGTCCTCGAAGGAGTCCCCTGGCCGGGACAGCGTCACCGTGCCGGCCTCGGTCAGGCCGTACCCGGTCGCCAGCGTCTGGAACGGAAGCTCCTCGTGCACGCGGCGCACGAGTTCGACCGGGATGTCGGCCGCACCGGTCACACCGGCACGAAGAGTGGCCAGTTTGGCCTTGTCCTCGACGCCCAACAGCGAGTGGTACAGCGTTGGCGGCCCGGGCAGCATGGTGACCCGTTCTGCCGCAATGAGTTCCACGACACGGTCGACATCGAAGGCAGGCACCGGCAACATCGTCGCGCCCCGGATGAACGACGCGATCAGGCCCGCCTTGTATCCGAAGGTGTGGAAGTACGGGTTGATCATGAGGTAGCGGTCGCCCTCGCGAAGGTCCGCCAGATCGCAACGCATGTCGGTGGGTTCGGTGATGGCGTATGTGTACATGGGCGCCATGGCCGTCGGCGCCCTGCCGGGTTGCCTGATGGTCGCCTTCTGCTTCCTGGTGGCCACCTATCGCCCCGACCGCGATCCGGAGTTGCTGGCGCTGCTCTACGACCTCGGCTGCCTGTCCTACGTCGGCTCGCTTGGCTGCTTCGCCACCGCGTATTTCGGCTTCGCCATCGCGATCCTCTACGACCGCAACAACATCTTCCCGAAATGGCTTGCCTACGTCACTGTTTGGCAGATCGTTACCGAGATCCTGGCCGTACCGGTCTTCGTGGTGCCTGCGGGGCCGTTCGCCTGGAACGGTTCGATGTCGTTCTGGACCGGCACGGTGATCTTCGGTTTCTGGCTGTCCTGCGTGATCGTGTTCCTCAAGAAAGCGAACGAGGAACAACCCGCCGACCAGGTGCCACTGCCGTGACGGAGACCAGGGAGGCCAATCCTCGCCCGCACCACGGGTCTGCCGACGGCCGATCATCTGCCCGGCGACGGCGCCATGTGGGTGATGGTGCTCGGTGACCTGATCATCTTCGGGTCGTACTTTCTGATCTTCATGGTGCATCGCACGATGGCGCCGCAGGAGTTCCTCGAGGCACAACAGCACCTCAACCTCACTATCGGTGTGCTCAACACCCTTGTGTTGCTGACGAGTTCGTGGTTCGTCGCACGCAGTGTGGCGGCCGCACGCGGCGGCGATCACGCCGCGGCGGTGCGCCTGACCTATTTCGGCGGCGCCTGCGGGATGCTGTTCATCGGACTCAAGGCCTACGAGTGGTGGAGGGAGGCCACACAGGGATTCTCGCTGGGCTCCAGCGAGTTCTTCAATTTCTACTACATGCTCACCGGCGTGCACCTGTTCCATGTGTCGCTGGGGCTGCTGATCATGGGAATCGTTGTGCGAGAACTACGACGGCCCCGCCGTCGAATCGGACACGGCAACCCGCTCCTCCCGCGCATGTCGATGGTCGAGTCGGGCGCCACCTACTGGCACATGGTCGACCTTCTGTGGGTCGTCATCTTCGGCCTGCTCTACGTGATGAGGTGACCGGTTGACCACGACCACACCAAGCGCGGCCCGGTCCACGCGGGCGATCACGGTTGCGTGGCTCGTCCTGTCGGCATTCACGGTGATCTCGTGGTGGCTGGCTCCCGGGCATTCCGGAGGTAACGCGAGCGCAAGCATCCCTATCACCGTCGCCGCGACCCTGCTGGGGTTCGTCAAGGGCCGGATGATCATCCGGTATTTCATGGAGGTGCGCTCAGCGCCCCGGTGGTTACGGCGCAGCACCGACCTATGGCTGGCCGTGCTGTGGACGTCGATCCTGGTGATCTACCTCTGGTGAGCGCGCTGCCCACGGTCGAGGGCCGTCACCGCGGACGGGCCAACAGCGCCAACGGAATCCGGCTCGGGCGGCGGCTCGCCCTCGAGGCGGTGCAGCCACTGCTCGCAGAACGCGAAGGTCTCGGCATGCCCGGTCGATCATGCCGAGCGCACGTTCCATCACCATGGCCTGCGACACGCTCGTCGCGAACACCGTCCACACCACCGGCGGCACCTCGGAGGCGTCGATACCGTGCTGCCGCAACGCGTCGGCGATCGCCTTGTTCTGCTGCTGACGGAAGCGCTCGGCGTAATAGACGATCTCCGCACGCAGCGCCTTGCGGTGATTCGCCAGACCCATGAACTCCATCGTCAGCCGGGTGGCCTCCGGCGCGGTGCTGAACCTCCACAGCGCCCACAGCGGCTGCGGCGACTGCAGCGCCGTGGTGAGCACCGCCAGGCCCTCTTCGGCCCTGCGGTGGAACACCGCGAGGAACAGGTCCTCCATGGTGCGGAAGTAGTAGTGCACCAGCTGCGGCTTGAGCCCGGCCCGGTCGGCAACCCGCCGCGAGGTGACTGCGGCGTAGCCTTCTTCGATCAGCAGCTGCTCCGCAGCGTCGAGCAACACGACGCGATTCTTCGCGTCCGGCGCCCCGATTCGTCGCGGCGATGCCATGCCCACTCCCGCTTCTCCGACTCCCGCTCATCCGGCTGCGTGTCGCTTCGATCTTGACCCTAACTCTTACACCATGCTAAGCAGGTGCTCAGCATTATCGAAAGCACTGCACATTCAGCGATCCCCATACCCGCAGGCCTCGGGAGGCAATGCACATGAGCGACTTCGACACGATCGATTACTTCACCGATCAGTCCCTCGTGCCGGACCCGCACCCGTATTTCGACCACCTGCGCAGCAAGTGTCCGGTGGTGCGCGAGCCGAACTACGGCGTGCTGGCGGTCACCGGCTACGAGGAGGCCGCGACCGTCCTGAAGGACCCCGACACGTTCTCGTCCTGCATCGCCGTCGCCGGCCCGTTCCCGCCGCTGCCGTTCACCCCCGAGGGTGACGACATCACCGAGCAGATCACCGCCCACCGCTCGCAGATGCCGATGTTCGAGCACATGGTCACCATGGATCCGCCCGATCACACCAACGCCCGTTCCCTGCTCAACAGGCTCCTGACGCCCAGCCGGCTCAAGGAGAACGAGGACTTCATGTGGCGACTTGCCGACGAGGTGCTCGACGACTTCATCGCGCGCGGTCGGTGCGAGTTCCTGAGCGCGTACGCAAAACCGTTCTCGCTGTTGGTGATCGCCGATCTGCTGGGTGTTCCCCGAGGCCGACCACGAGGAGTTCCGCACCGTGCTGGGTTCCCCGCGGCCCGGTGCGATCGTCGGCTCGCTCGACCACAGCGATCTCGTCGGCCTGCAACCCGCTCGAGTGGCTCGACGAGAAGTTCGTCGGCTACCTCGAGGACCGGCGCGAGTCGCCGCGCGACGACGTGCTCACCGCACTGGCCACCGCGAAGTACCCCGACGGATCCACACCGCCCGTCATCGAGGTGGCCCGTTCCGCGACGTTCCTGTTCGCCGCGGGACAGGAGACCACCACCAAGCTGCTGTCCGCGTCGATGAAGGTGCTCGGCGACCATCCGGACGTCCTGGCGACGCTGCGCAAGGACCGCAGCCGCATCCCGGTCTTCGTGGAGGAGGCGCTGCGCATGGATGCCCCGGTGAAGAGCCAGTTCCGGCTCGCCAGGAAGAACACCACCGTCGGCGACATGGACGTGCCGGCGGGCACCACGTTGATGGTGTGCCCGGGCGCGGTCAACCGTGACCCGGCCAAGTTCGAGCATCCCCACGAGTTCGATCTGAACCGCAAGAACGTGCGGGAACACATCGCGTTCGGCCGCGGGGTGCACTCCTGCCCGGGAGGGCCGCTGGCCCGCGTCGAGGGCAGGGTCTCGATCGAGCGCATCCTGGACCGGATGGCCGACATCGCCATCGACGAGGAACTGCACGGTCCGCCCGGCGACCGCAGCTACAACTACGAGCCCACCTTCATCCTGCGTGGGCTCACCGAGCTGAACATCACCTTCACCCCGGTGCAGTGAAGACCGCGGGCCACCACCCCGTCGAATCCGGGCACATGGCAGGAAGCGTCGTTCTAAGATTTGAAAATGCTGTTCTGCAAGCCGTTTCCACTTGCCGTCGCGACCGCGGTCGGTGTGTTGACCGCGAGCGCCGTCGTCACCGGCACGCCCGCCGGCGCCCAACCGGCCCTGCATCACGTGCAGTACACCGTGGGCGCCAGCCAGGACATCGCGAACGCCGAGATCTACTACCGCGAGGTCGATCCGCCGAACTGGGCTGAGTACAGCCACAACACCTACCTGTACACCCCGAACGTCGAGGCCAACCTCGGACCGAACAAGCCGTGGGTGTTCGATGCCATGCTGGCGGATCCCGAACAGTGGTCCATGGTGGTGGTGGGCCTACCCACCTTTGAGACTCCTGCTCTGGTGGAACCGGGCTTCGTCTGCGAACTCCGCGTCGACGACGTCGTCGTCGCGACCGACTCCGGCACCCGAGGGGCGCTCTGCTCACAGCGACCTTGGTGACTGCGTGAGCTAAAGGTCGCCGCGCTCCCAGGCCGACCGATCGTCCCTCGCCACGCAGGTGAGGAAGAGGCCATCGGGCGCCTGTGCGACCTCGCCGTCGAGCGCCGGGCACAGGTCGCCCTCGTTCTTGATCCCGTGCATCTCGGGTGAGCGGAACCACCGGGGTTCGTATCGCCGCGGGGAACCGCAGAACACCAGCCGTCCCCAGTCCGTTACACCGAACACGTAATACGTGGTTTGGTTGCAGTAGGACCCCAGCACGACGTTCGGCACGATGCCTGGCGTGCAGTTGGGGTAGTTGCAGTCGGCGCCCGGCGGCGGCGGTGGTGGCTGGGCGGGCGCGGGCGGAGAGGCCAGCACCAACGCGGGAGCCGCTAAGGCAGCAGCAAGCACTGCGACGAGGGATCGCACCTTGCCATTTTCACATGTGCCGGAACGAAATTCTCGCTTTCGGAGAGCATTACTCTAAGCGCCATTAGGCTGATTCCATGCGCGCAGTACGGGTGATCGGTGGCATGGCGGCAACGGCGATCGCCGTGATCGGAAGTTTAGGCGTCGCCCCGTCGGCACAGGCGTATGACTGGGGAATCGACATCAGCGGAACCTGGCGGGTGTTCTCGGACGGCGAATGGGCGAGGACCAACCAGGTCAAGTTCAAACAGCCATCGGTGCTCGAGACCTGGACCGTCAGCGTGTCCTGCGCAACCCGGCTCGAATGCTCCGGTGAGGTGACCAGCGACCTCGGGTGGTCCGGTACCGCCCGGCTCGACGACTTCTGGTACGTCGAGCACGACGTCCCCAACTGGAAACCGTGTCCCGACGGCACTTTCGCCACCGGCCACCAGAAGTTCCAGATCTGGGGCGTCGACCCCGCTACCGAAGAACGCGTCGTCAGGAACATCCAGACCTTCGCTGGCCGCAACATCACCCAGGCCGCCAGCGGCGCGTGCGGTATCAACAACCCGACGGTGATCGAGCTGCCGGTGCACATGGAGAAGATCTCCTGACCATCGGCTGACCCGGCGCGGGTTCTCAGGTCGGCAGCAGGTCCTTCCACGACTTCGGGGCTGCTCCGGCGGCGAGATTGGTCTGCTCGAGCAGTTGACCGTCGGGCGTCAGATACTGGCCCGTCTGCGGGTCGTAGCGGGCACTGGCGACCGACGGTCCGCCCCCAGAATCATTGCCGCCGAAGGCACTCGGCGCTGCGGGAACAGCACCCGGAGGCACCGGAACCGGCGGAACCGGCGTTCCGTTGATGGAGTTGCCAGGAGGAGGTGGCGGCGGTAGCGGAGCTTGCACCGCGGCTGGAGCCGGCGCGACAGGCCCTGGCACACCCGGCGGCGTTCCCGACGGAACGGCACCGGGCGGCAGCGGCGTGCCCTGCACCGGCGCGTAGATCCGGTCGTTGAAGTCGGTGCGGTCGTCAGTCGGCAGGCCCTGTGAGACGAGATTCGGATCGAACGGATACGGGCCGGTGATGTGATCGCGCATCGCCAGCGGCACAAAGCCTCTCGGATCGTTGCAGAGCTCGACCGTGGGTGCACGTTTGCCTGGGTGTTCGATGCACGGATAGTTGCGGGCGCCGCGCACGTTCAGCGGAGAGTCCTGCGGCAGCTTGCAGTACAGACCGTCCGGGGTGTCGATCGTGGTCTCGTCCTCCGGGTTACGCCATTGCGACGACGGCAGGAAGCCGGTCGTGCACGGGTTCGGATCGCTGATGGTCAGCGCGAAGTCGCCCATGCGGCAACCCCGTCGGGTTGTTCTGCGGCAAGCCGAAGGACTGTTGGGCGGCGATGATCCCCGGGAAGAGCACGAGAAGCTGTTCCAGTGACGGGTTATAGGTGACGAGGGTCTGCCCGACCGTGGTCAGGTTCGCCAACAGGATCGGCAGCGTGGGCTTCACCTGATCGAGCAGCGAGCTGACCTCCTGCGCGAAGCCGGGCCCGCGCTGCAGGATGGCACGCACCTGCGGGTCGTTCTGCACGACCTGCGCGGTGACGCCGTTCAGGCTGCGTGCCCATGTCCGGATGGCATCGGTGCTTTCGGCCTGCGAATCCAGAAGCGGCCCAGCGTCGTCGATGAATCCTCGCATCTGGTCGGAGACACCGTTCACGTCCTCGGTCAGCGTGGAAGCCGAGTCGAGGAACGACCCGAATTCCGGGCCGGCCCCGTTGAACGCCTTGAACGTCTCGTCGAGCAGGTCGGGGATCCTGTCCTTGGGAAGGCTGTCCACCAGCGCGCTCAGTTGATCCAGCATCGGGCCGACCTGCTGCGGAATGGTGGTGTTGGAGGCGGGAATCCGCGCCCCGTCCTCCAGGAAGGGGCCGTCGTCGGTGTTCGGACGGAGGTCCACGTACTGCTCGCCGACGGCGGACACGCTACGCACCTCGGCCTTCAGATCAGCCGGTATCTGCGGCGAGGTGTCGAGCGACAACGTTGCTTCCGCACCGTTCTCGGTCAGCTTCACGCCTGTGACCTTGCCGACCTGCACGCCGCGGTAGGTCACGTTGCTGAAGCGGTACAGACCGCCGGAGGCGGGCAACTCCAGGGTCACTGCCAGCCGGCCGACGCCGAGCAGCGTCGGAACCTGCATATAGGCGAAGAGCATCACCGCGACGCCGACGATCGATGCAATGGTGAAGAGGATCAACTGGGTTCGGACGAAGCGGGTCAGCATCAGCCACCACCTCCCGGTGTCGGTGCCACGGCCGCAGGCAGCGCGGCCGGGGGCGGCGGCGCGTCTGCGCCGTAGGGTCCGGCGAAGATCTGCTCGCCGGTGATCGGTTGCGACTGCGGTAGCCACGGCGCCGCGGGAGGCGGCGGGGTCACGGGCAGCAGCGGCGCGGTGACGGCCGGCATGGGTGTACCCGGCGCCGCCCCGGGCGGTGGCGGCATCGCCTCCTCGGGCGGTGGCGCGACGCCGAGCGTCAACGGGCTGTAGGAGTAGTTCAGGTAGTAGGGATCCCCGGGCGCCGGAATCAGCTTGGCATTCTCGTCGCCCCAGCGGGTTCCGAGCAGCAGGGTCTTCTTCAGCCGCGGATAGGTGAGGTCGAAAATGGCGTACAGGTTGATGTAGTCACCGCGGGTGATGCGGTCGGCGAACGTCGGGCCGTACGGGAAGGCCGACGCCCACAGCAGTGCAAGGTTCAGATCCGGTCCGATGTCGGCAAGCGCCCCGAGGATCGGTCCCAGGTTCTGCAGGTTCTTCACCAGGTCGTCGCCGGCGTCGTCGACGAGTCCTGCCGTGGTGTCGCTGAACTTCCCGAGCCTGTCCAGCGCGGTGGTGAAGTTCGGCCGCTCCTTGATCGAGCACATCGATGGCGGGCGGAAGCTCTTTGAGCGCGCGGTCGATCACGTCCCGTTGCCCGGCGAAGGTACCGGCGACCCGACGTAGTTGCTGAATCGATGCGATGATGTTGTCCTGCTGCGCATCGAGGACGCCGACGAAATCGTCGAGGCGGGTGAGCAGTTCGCGGATCTCGGTTTCTCGTCCGGAGATTCCGACGTTGAAGTTGTGGATGATGTCGCCGAGCTGACCCGAGCCCTCCCCCGTTCGCGACCGTCGAGAGCGAGGACAGCGTGCGCTCGGTGGTCGGATAGGTCGACGAGGCGTTCAGCGGCAGGGTGGCGCCGGGTTGCAGTCGCCCGCTCGGCTCCTCACCGAGCGGCGGGTTCAGCGACAGGTGCATCGAGCCCAGCAGGCTCGTCTGGCCGACCGTGGCCACCGCGTTCGCAGGCACCGCCACGTCGGGCTTGACCGAGATCGCAACGTCGGCATGCCAGTCCTGGACCGTCATCTTGCCGACGCTGCCCACGACGACGTCATCGATCAAGACCGGCGAGTTCGATTCCAGCGTCGCAACATTGGCGATCTGCACGTTGTAGCTGACGGCATCCGGGCCCCGTCCGACCGCGCCGGGCAGCGGCAGGGAGTTCACGCCCTGGAACGCGCAACCTGACAGCGACAGCGCAACACTGCAGCCGACGATGGTCAGTCGGTTGAGCCCGCGAATCATGATGGCGGCATCCCTTCTGCAGGCAGCAGAGGCGCATTCGGGGCCACCGGTGGCGGCGGCGGGGTAGGCGGTAGAAGCAGTCCGTCGACCGACGGCGGAGCGGCCGCAGGAATATTGGACAGGATGTTCGGCGGTCCCGGAAGCGGCGCACCCGGGTACAGCGCCGGGAACGGCGGAATCGCGGGCGTCGTCGTCGTTCGCGTAGAGACCTTGCGGGCCGGGCGGTGCGTTCCAGCCGGGGGGCGGCGGGATGTCGCCCGCGCCGGTGTAGGCGGACACCGTCGGCGGGGGCTCCGGCGGGTCACCGGGCCCGGCACCCCCCGGAGCGAGCTTCGGATCGGTGTAGATCAGACGGTCCGGATTGACCGCGGGCCTCAGGTAGGCGTTGATCGGAAACGGCAGGTTCGCGACGTTCAGCAGCCGCAACGCCGGACCGAGGTAATTCGCGCAGAGTTTGGCTGTCTCGGGCGCCGTGGTGTTGGCGACGCCGCCGATCAGCCCGCAGACGAACCAGACCGGGTTCGAGAAGTTGGAGACCGAGAAGGCCCCGGTCACCGACCCACCGTTGGGGTAGTAGATGTTCTCGAAGTTGCCGATCGCGTTCGGCGTGATGTGCAGGACATTCTCGAGGGCCAGGCGATTGTCGACCAGGACCTGGGTGAGACTGCCCAGTCGTTGGATCTGCTCGGAGGTCTGGTTCCTGCTGCCCGCGACGAAACGCTGCACCTCGCCCATCGCGACGGACAGATCGGACAGCGCAGCGTCGAGGTCGGACCTGCTGTCGTTGAGGACACTGCTGACGCTGGCCAGCCGATTCTGGAACAGGACGATCTGCTCCTTGCTGTCCCGAAGCGCGGTGACGAAGATCTGCAGGTTCTTGATGATGTCGACGATGTTCCCGCTGCCTTCGGCGAAGATCCGCGCGACACTCGACAGTTGGGTCAACGTCTCCCGCAGTTTCTCGCCGTTGCCTCCCAAAGCATTCGCGGCGCTGTCGACGAACCGGGAGATCGACGTCCCCGAGACCCCGGTCTGCGGCCCCAGATCGGTTGCCAGGCGCATCAATTGGGTCTTGACCTCGTCCCACTCGACCGGCACGGCAGTGCGGTCGGCATCGATAACCCCACCGTCGCCCATGGTCGGTCCGCCGCCCTCCCGATAAGACGGCGTGAGCTGGACGTACCGGGCGGCGACGAGGTTCTGCGCGACGATCACCGCCTTGGCGTCGGCGGGAATGGGCACACTTCGGTCGACCTTGAGGGTCATCTTGGCCTGGGTGCCCTCGGGTTCGATCTTGTCGATGGTGCCGACTTCCACGCCGGCCACCCGCACCTCGTCGCCGGGATAGATCGCCGTAGCCGTCGGAAAATAGGCCGTGATGGTCTTGGGCCCGAAGAACACCTGCCGCACCAGGAAAGCCGCGCCGGCGATCAGGAGGAGGGCCAGCACGATCGCCGTGCCGGCCACCAGCCGCTTACGGGTTGCCATCATTGGGAAGATCTCCTGGCTGCGGAAGGCTGTTGACGGGGAACGGGAGCTCTGCCCGCGGCCCGGCGTTGTCCGGCGGCTGGCCGGCATCGATGCCGCGCCGGAACCCGAAGGCGTAATCCAGGAACGGCTGAAGTAGCTGCGCCGGTTGGATGTTCGGGATCAGCGCGTTGTAATACGCACCATTCGAGACGATCTCGCCCTGGGTCAAATAGTATTTGGCCGCCCCGGGCAACATCTTGGCCAAGTTGTCCCGGTTCCGTTCGAGCATCGCGACGACCGTGTTCAGCCTTTCCAGCGCGGGGGCCAGCTCCTGTTCGTTATCGGCGACCACGCCGGTCAGCTGACGGGACACCGCCGAGATGTTGGCGAGCAGACTGGTGATGGCGTAGCGGCGCTCGTCGACCACCGCGAGGAGGTCGTTGGCGTTGAGGATCAGCGTGTTGACCTGCCTGCTGCGTTCGGAGAAGATCCCGGTCACCTCGCCCGCCGTCCGCAACAGCTCGGCCAGACTCTCGTTGCGGCTGTTGAGCGACTGCGACAGGCGCGACAGTCCGTCGAACGTCGGCCCCAGCTGCGGAGCGACCTGGTCGAGCGTCTGCGCAAGTGTGTCCAGCGACTGGTTGAGCGAAGCGGTGTTGGTGCCGGCGGTGTTGGCGGTGAGCTCGCTGACCGCGTCCGTCAGCGAGTACGGCGACGACGTCCGCGACGTGGGGATGACCTGTTGAGGGTCCAGCGTGCCAGTGCCATCGGAGTCCAGCGCCAACACCCGCTCGCCGAGCAGCGTTCCGGTCCGGATGTGAGCGGTGGTGTCGGAACCGAGCGCGTACTTGCCGTCGATCGTGAACCCGACGAGCGCATCCCCGTTGTCGAGTTTGATCGACGATACCGAGCCGACCTTGATCCCCGACACCGTCACATCGTTGCCGACGCTCAGACCGCCGGCCTCGGAGAACAACGCCTGATAGCGCACTGCGGTGGCCCAGGACAGCAGGCGTTCGGGCTGCAGCCCGACGGCGATGACCAGGATGATCAGGACGACGCCGATGAAGCCGGCCCTGATGAGCTGAGATCCGTGATATTTCAGCATCTACTCGTCCACACACCTTCCCGTTTCTTGCTTGATCCAGGGGAAGACGACGGTGCGGCCCTCGAGGTCGCTGGCGCGGAACGTGATTCCGCAGATGTAGTAGGGGAACCAGGCGCCATAGGAGCCGACACGCGCCAGCTTGCGGTAGATCTCGGGTAGCCGCTGAATCGTGGCGTCGAGGCGATCCAGATCGTTGTCGACAAGCGGCGCAAGCCGGCTCAGCTCGTCAACGGTGCCCGCCAGCGGCGCCCGGCCCCGATCCAGCAGATCGGTGAGCGAGGCGGTGCCGTTGTCCAACGCGGTGATGGCGTCACCGATGGGGTCACGGTCAGCGGACAGTCCGCTGACGAGTTGCTCGAGTTTGTCGATCGCGCCGGAGAACTCGTCGCCGTTTTCGGAGAGCGTGTCCAGCACTGTCCGCAGTTCGTCGATCAGCTGCTCGATGACCTGGTTGTTGTCTGCCAGGGAGTTCGTGAAGGACGACGTCTTCGAGAACAGCGATTCCAGCGTCCCGCCCTGGCCCTGCAAAATCTGGACCAACGAGGAGGTGAGCCCATTGACGTCCTCTGGATTCAGGCCCTGGATCACGGGTTTGAGCCCGCCGAGCAACAAGTCGAGGTCGAGCGCGGGCGCCGTCTGCGTCTCCGGTATCTGCCCGCCTGCCGGGACGATCTTCGTCGAGTCCGGAGTGTCGACGAGTTCCATGTAGCGATCGCCCACCAGGTTGAGGTAACGGATCGCGGCCTTGGTGCCGGTGGTCAGCACGGTGTTGCGGTCGGCGTCGAACTTGACCAACACCGTCCTGTCCTCCTGCAGCGACACCCCCGTCACGGTGCCGACCCGAATGCCGGCGACGCGGACGGTGTCCCCCGTCTGCAACCGCGAAGCATCGGTGAAGACAGCCGAATACTCGTTGGCCGAACCGGTTCTCGCGTCACTGAAGACGAAGAACAGGAACGCCGTGAGGACCGCCATGACGAGCCCGAAGATCGTGAACTTGATGAGTGTGCCCGTTGATCGCGTCATCCCGGCATTCCGATCTGCGCGGTGTTGCGGGGCGGCCCATCCAGCGGCCCGAACAACCAGTTCTTGAGGCCCTCCGAGTTCAGCAGGATGCCCGAGTTTCCATACTGCGCGGGGTTGGCGCCGATGTCGCCGACGATCAGCGGTGGCACGAACTCCGGCGGCAGCTCGGGCAGGCCCAGTTCCGCGCAGTAGTCCCTGCCACCGGTCTTGGCGGCCACCTTCGGCAGATCTCCGGGGTAGCGGTAGCGCTCGACGCCGAGCGTCAGGCCTGCCGAGACGAAGATCCCCGAGAACTGTGGCGGAGACTTCGCGAACGGGACGAGGCCGCCGATGCCGCACCACAGCGACTTGCGGTAGGCGTACAGCAGATCGGTGGTGGGCACGAGCACATGCAGCGACATCGGTCAGGGCCTGGCGGTTACCACCGACCACCTCGTTGCCGAGGTCGGCCAGACCGATTGCGCTGACCAGGAACTGGTCGAGATTGCTCTGCTCATCGACGATCGAGTTGCCCAATGTCGTGGTGTTATCGATCGTCGAGACGAGATCGGGGGCGGCATCGCCGTACGCGGTCAGCGTGGGCACGGACGCTTCGATGTCATGCGCCAGATTCGGCAGGCTCGGTTCCAGTTCGGCCAGCAGGGCGTTGAAGTCGGTCAATGTTTTGCCGAACTTCTCGCCACGGCCGTTGAACGCCTGGGAGATAGCGCCGAGCGTCTCGTTCAGCTTGGCGGGGTCGATCTTGTCGAGCACGCTGACGAGTTGCTGGAAGACGGTGTTGATCTCGACGGTGACGTGATCGCCCTTGAGCACCTGCCCCTGCTGCAGCGTCTCGGCTGTCGGGTTCGGCGGCGCCTCGAGTTGGACGAACTTCGCCCCGAAGACCGTCGAGGATGCGATGTCGACGTTGACGTTGGAGGGGATGAGATGAAGCTGCGACGGGTCCATGTCCAGCTGCAGAGCCGCGGTGCCGTCGGGCCGGTAGTCGATCGACTTGACGGTGCCGACCTGCACGCCGCGCATCTTCACCTTGGCGTCGGGATTCATCACCAGGCCGGCGCGTTCGGAGATCACCGTGACGGGAACAGTTTCGGTGAATTTGCCGCCGAAGAGGGCGATCGACAGGCCGAAGACCGCCAGCAATGCGACGACCAGTCCGAGCCCGGCCAGTGGCCGCGCGTAACTGGACCCACCGTTGTTGCTCAACTCGTCTCCCTAGCCCGACAGGTTGAAGTTGCCGTTGGAGCCGTAGATCGCCAGCGACACCAGAAGCGTCACCGAGACCACAACCACCAGAGAGGTACGGACCGCGTTACCCACCGCGGCGCCCACGCCCGAGGGCCCGCCCGACGCGAAGAACCCGAAATAGGTGTGCACCAACAGAATCGCTATCGCCATCAACACCGCCTGCAGAAACGACCACAACAGATCGATCGGATTGAGGAACGTGTCGAAGTAATGGTCGTACAAACCACCGGACTGACCGAACAACACCACCGTGGTGAACTGCGACGCCAAGAACGACAGGATCACCGCGATCGAATACAGCGGCGTGATCGCCACCATCCCCGCCACGATCCGCGTGGACACCAGATACTCCACCGGCCGGATCCCCATCGACTCCAGCGCGTCGATCTCCTCGTTGATCCGCATTGCGCCCAACTGCGCGGTCACCCCCGCGCCGAACGTCGCCGCCAACCCGATCCCGGCCACCACCGGCGCGGCGATGCGCACGTTGATGAACGCCGCCAGAAAGCCCGTCAACGCCTCGATCCCGATGTTGCCCAACGAGCTGTACCCCTGGATCGCCAGCGTGCCGCCGGCGGCCAGGGTCAAGAAGCCCACGATCACCACCGTGCCGCCGATCATCGCCAGGGTGCCCGCACCCATCGAGATCTCGGCGATCAGCCGGATGATCTCCTTGCGGAAGTGCACTGCCGCGTGCGGCACCCCCGCGATCGCGCGCCCGTAGAACAACACGTGATCGCCGATCCGGCCCAGCGTGCGCACCGGCCGGCCGGCCTGACCCGCCAGCCGCGGGAACCGTGCTCGAACGACCGCTGAAGTACCCATGCCCGCCGCCCTAACCCGTCGTCATCCGGATACCGATGGCCGTAACCACCACATTGATGACGAACAGCGCCATGAACGCATACACCACTGTCTCGTTGACCGCGTTACCCACCGCCTTGGCTCCGCCACCGCTGATCGTCAACCCGCGATAACAGGCCACCAGCCCGGCGATCAGACCGAACAACGCCGCCTTGACACACGAGATGATCACCTCGGGCACCCCGGTCAACAACGTGATGCCGGCGGCGAACGCACCAGGATTCACGTCCTGGACGAAGATCGAGAAGAAGTAGCCGCCGAGGATGCCGATGATCACCACCAAGCTGTTGAGCAGCAGCGCGACCAGGCCCGAGGCCAGCATCCGCGGGGTGACCAGCCGCTGCACCGGGTTGATGCCCAGCACCTCCATCGCGTCGATCTCCTCGCGGATGGTGCGCGACCCCAGATCAGCGCACATCGCCGTGGCCCCCGCACCGGCCACGATCAGCACCGTGACCAGCGGCCCCACCTGCGTCACCGCACCGAACGCCGCCCCTGCACCGGACAGATCCGCCGCTCCCAACTCGCGAAGAAGGATGTTCAGCGTGAACGACACCAGCACCGTGAACGGGATCGCCACCAACAGCGTCGGCGCCATCGACACCTTCGCCACGAACCACGACTGCTCCAGGAACTCCCGCCACTGAAACGGCCGCACGAAGATGTACCGCACCGCATCCAACGCCATCGAGAAGAACCCACCGACAGCTGCCATCGCACCCGAGAACCCGTTCGGCAGCGCGATACCTGTCGACCACCGCTCCGGCCCTTTAACCGCCACCAATTGAGTCCTCCTGATCCCTCTAGGATCGTCACGGCAGATACGGCTGTCGGGCCGCCAATGTTGTGCGCCAGCCCGATTCGGGCACCGTCGACCTGGTTGACGGCCTCGCCTCGCAATTGTTGAAACAACTCGACGCACTGTGCCACACCGGTGGCACCCGGCGGGTGACCTTTGGCCTTGAGACCGCCGCTGGGATTGACGGGAAGCGCCCCACCGACGCTGGTCACCTCCGCCTCCAGGAGCTTGTAACCACCGAACCGTTCAGCGAACCCGAGGTCCTCGTAGCTCATCAATTCGATCCCGGTCAGGAAGTCGTGCACCTCGGCGACATCCACATCCGACGGTGTCAGGCCGGCCATCGTGAAGGCCTGCTTGGCGGCGCGGGTGGTCGCAGGCAGCATCGTCATGTCCGGCTTGTGCTGGTGCATCACCGAATCGAGGCCGAGGCCGACGCCACGAATCCAGACCGGCCGGTCGGTGAATCTGTCGACGACGTCCTCGGCGGCGATCACGAGCGCAGCGGCACCGTCACTCTGCGGCGCGCAGTCGTACAGCCGGAACGGGGTCACCACCGTCGGTGCGTTCAGGGCCTGCTCCATCGTGATCTCGAAGCGCAGCCGCGCCTTCGGGTTGTTCACGCCGTGGCGGTGGTTCTTGACCGCCACCATGGCTAAGTGTTCTTCAGTTGCCGGAGATTCGTGGAGATATCGGCGAACGTGTAATGCAAATCCCGCGGGGGCGACCAAACCGAGCGGGTAGTCCCAGGCCATGTCGCGCGCCATGGCCTCCCATTCCCACAGCATGTCCGCAGATGTGGTGTCCCGCAGCTTGTCGGCACCCATCACCAGCGCCACGTCGAACGCCCCGGACGCGACGGCGAACAACGCGTTGCGGATGGCGTCGTGTCCCGTCGCGCACGAGTTCTCGATACGGGTGACTGGCAAATCGGGCAGCCCCAGCGTGTCGGCGAGGATCCCGGACGGAAATCCGTCGGCGGTGCCCATCGCGCCGAACCAGGCCGCCTGCAGGTCGGTCTTGGCCAAGCCCTTGTCCACCGCGCCGGCGCACTCGGAGAAGGCCATCGGCAGCAGATCCTTGATGCCGAGCGCGAAGTGCTCGGCGAACGGCGTCATGCCGGCGCCGACGATCGCCACCCTCCTCATGCGGCTCCCTGCCCCGCGCTCGACCTCCGGGCTCGAACGCATAGCCGTAATCCGGGACTCCGGAGCGCACGGCGACACGCCGCAGGGCCAGTCGGCCACGGTCCCCGATGTCGACGGTGCCTGCCGGGGTGCCGGTGACCTTGACCAGTGCGCGCACCCCGACACCGTCGAGTTCGACGATGACCAGCGAGTACGGCGTCCGCAGTCCGGGCACCGGGATGTGCACGGTGGTCTCGGTGTAGACGGTGCCGGTGCGCGGCAGCGGCACCAGCTCGTAATCGGTGGCCAGCGCGCCATCGGCGGCGACGCGATAGCGAGGCGGGAAGTCGAGCTCATCCGAGTCGGCGAACTGTCCTGCCTCCCAACGGACTTTCGCCTCGAACGCCCGCTCGTAGGCGGCCAGCGAGATCGGGATGTCGGCGTCGGCGATGAACCTGCCCGCCGGCATCGGGCGCGGATTCGGTTCCCTGCGGCGGATATTCGCAGCTGCCGCCGCTGACGGTGATGCCGGACAGGATCGCCTGTTCGACAGCGACCAGCGGGCCGGTCGCGCCGCGCTCGGCCATCCCGGCCAGCGCGAAGAGGCTGGAGCTGGCTCCCGTCGTCGGCAGCGCAGGAGGGTCCCCCAGGCACAGGTCGACCGCGCGCTCATGATCCACTCCGGCGACCGCGGCCGGGGTGTCCAGCCAGGCCGCGGCCAGCGACGCGATCAGACCGCGTTCGTGCAGCAGGCGCGGATCGCCGTAGTCATGCACGTCGCCGGTGGACTTGCGGGTGCGCACCGGCAGGCTGCGCGCGACCCGCGCGGCGGTGCGCACCTGCAGCCCATGTTCGGCCGTCAGGATGGCGGCTGCCCCGGCCGGCTCCAGATCGGCGCCGATGATCAGCGTCCGGGGCCGCGCAGAACTCAGCGCGTCGACTGTCGCCGGGGCACCGCCGAGCCGTTCGTCGACCTCGAGCTCGGGATCCAGATCCCAGACCCGCGAGAAGCACTGCGGCATTGCTGCTTTCCAGCAGAGGAAGATCCCGGCTGACGAACACCACCCGCTCGACCGCGCCACCGCCCGTCAACGCCGCGCGGCCCGCCTCGACGGCCATCGTGACGGCGTCTTCGTCGTCGCCGGCCACCCGCTGCAGGGGGGAACCCCAGCACGGCAGGTAGGTGCCGACGGACGCGACGTAGGGCATGGTGCTCTCTCCAGTGGTGGGTGACGGCCGAAGCTCAGGTGACGGCGCCTGCCGTCTTGAGCTCGATGATGCGGTCCCAGTCCAGGCCGAGTTCCAGCAGGATCTCGTCGGTCTGTTCGGCGAAACCGGGTGCCGGACCGGTGTGCGGTGCGGCCACGTCGAACTGCACCGGGTTGGCCACGAGTTCGAGTTCGCCTGCCTGGACGATGTACTCGTTGGCCCGGACCTGGGCGTCCTTGGCGGCCTGCAGCGTGTCCTGTACGGGCGCCCACGGACCGGCCAGCGTGGCGAAGCGCTCGCTCCACTCCACCAGCGGGCGCTTCTTCATGGCCTCGGTGAGGATCTCGTTGGCCGCGGCGGTGTTCTCGGCGATGGACTCAGCGGTGGCGAACCGCGGGTCGTCGGCGAGCTCGTCGAGGTCCATGTGTCTGCATACGTCGGCCCAGAACTTGGTGGGCTGCATCATCACGAAGGAGATGTAGCGGTCGTCGGCGGTCGGGTACAGACCGACGAGCGGGTTGATCGGCGAGCCGTGCACGCCGGGCGGGAAGGCCTCCATGCGCTGACCGAGGTGATTGGTCAGCGCCACCGTGTGTCCCATCGCCCACAGGCCGCTGCCGAGCAGCGAGACGTCGACGACCGACGGTTCGCCGGTGCGCTCCCGCTTCAGCAGTGCCGCGGCGATCCCGCCGGCGAGGTTGGTGCCGGAGATGGTGTCGCCGTAGGCCGGTCCCGGCGGCCCGATCATGCCGGGCATGTCGGGCGGGGTGATGGTGCGTGCCGTGCCGGCGCGACACCAGAAGGCGGTCATGTCGTAACCGCCCTTGACCGACTCCTCGCCCCGCGGACCGAGCGCACTACCCCTGGCGTAGATGATCTGCGGGTTGACCGCCCGGATGTCGTCGACGTCGATGCCGAACTTCTCCCGGTGTCCGGGCAGGAAGCTGGTCAGAAACACGTCCGCGCGGCGATGCGAGTTCGAGCAGTATCTCTCGCCCCTCGGGGACCGACATGTCCAGTCCGATGCTGCGTTTGCCGCGGTTGGCGTGTTCGATGTTGGGGTTGGGGTCGCCCTCCACTCGCAGCAGACCGGTCTGGCGCAGGCCGCGCTGCGGGTCGCCGGTGACGGCGTGTTCGACCTTGACGACGTCGGCGCCCCACTCGCCGAGCACCGCACCCGCCGACGGGACGAAGCCGTACATCGCAACCTCGAGAACCCGGATTCCTTGGAGCGGGCGGCTCATGACCCGGCCCCCGGCGACGCAGGGAGTCCGGGCACGACGGTCGCAAAGGTTTTCGTCTCCAGGAATTCCTCGAGACCGGCCCTGCCCATCTCGCGGCCGATGCCCGACTGTTTGTAACCGCCGAACGGGCTGTCCGGGCTGAAGTAGTTGCCGCCGTTGATCGAGAACGTCCCGGTGCGGATGCGCCTGGCCACCGCCAGTGCCCGGTCCTCGCTGCCGAAGACGGCGCCCGATAGTCCGTAGATCGAGTTGTTGGCGATCCGGACCGCGTCGTCGTCGTCCTCGTAGGCGATCACGGCGAGCACCGGCCCGAACACCTCCTCCTGAGCGATCTCACTGTCCGGGTCCACGTCGGCGAGCAGCGTGGGCGTATAGAAGTAGCCCGGGTCGACTTTCTCGCCGCCAGTGACCAAAGTTGCCCCAGCGGCGACGGCTCTTTTGACCATGCCGTCGACCTTGTCGCGCTGCTTCTCACTGATCAGCGGACCCATATAGGTGGCCGGGTCGCCCGGGTCACCGTAACGCACCAGACCGAAGTTGTTCTTGATCAGCTCGACGATCTCGTCCTTGTCCTTCTTCGGTACCAGCAGCCGCGAGGTCAGCGCGCAGCCCTGGCCCGCATGGGTCACCATGCTGAACGCGGAGAACAGTGCGGCGGTGTTGAAGTCGGCGTCGTCGAGCACGATCGCGGCCGACTTGCCGCCGAGTTCGAGGAACACCTTCTTGAGCGTCTCGCTGGCCGCGGCCATGACGCGCCGCCCGGTCGGCGTCGAGCCGGTGAAGGTGACCAGGTCGACGTCGGGGCTGGTGGTCAGCACGGCGCCGACCTCAGGATCGACACCGGAGAGGACGTTGACGACGCCGGCCGGAATGTCGGTGTGGTCGGCGATCAGCTCGCCCAGTGCCAGCGTGATCAGTGGGGTGTCCGGCGCGGATTTGAGCACCACTGTGCAACCGGCGGCCAGCGCGGGCGCCAGCTTGGCCAGCGCCAGCTGGTTGGGATAGTTGTAGGCGATGATCGCGGCGACCACGCCCCCGGCTTCCTTCTCCACCCAGCGGTGGTGCTGCATGCCGCGGCTCTCGATGTTGCCGAGATCCTCGCTCATCGAATACGTCTTCAACAGATCGGCGTAGTAGCGCACGATCGCGATCGGCTGGTCCAGCTGCGCGCCCCGGCACAGCGCTGCGGTGGCACCGACCTCGGCGATGGTCAGCGCGGCGAGCTCGTCGCGATGGTCGATGAGCGCCTGATGGAACTGCTCGAGGCACCGGATCCGCAGCTCGGCGTTGGTCGACCAATCCGTGGTGTCGAACGCCTCGCGCGCCGCGGCGACCGCAGCCTCGGCGTCGGCCACGGTGGCGTCGGGCGCATACCCGAGCACCTCACCGGTCGCCGGATTCAGCGAGGGAAACGTCCGATCCGTCTCGACCAGATTTCCGCCGATCAACAGGCGCCGATCGGCGCGGGCGGCGTCCTCGCGGTCCGTCGAGATCGTGGCTGTTTCCGGCATCATCCTCCTAGGGGAGCTGCTTCGTCGTGTGGTGGTCGGAGTGTGATTCATGTTGTTTGGTGTGGACTTATGTGATGGAAACTTCATTCTCATCCTCGGCGAATCATACATTCGCGGGATGAGAACTCAAGAAAATGGCCGGAACCGTCACTGCCTGCAGGGAACGGTGCGACAATCGGCCTTCCAACGTCTCACCAGTGCGAACAGACGTCCCAACATGTCTTGCGACGGAGCGCCATGCGAGAGTACGGTTCTCATAATCGGAAGGTTCATTCTTGATGGTTGAGGGCTGCGCAGTGAAGAACGCTGTCGTAACCGGGGGCGGGTCGGGTATCGGCGCCGCCGTAGCCCACCGGTTGCGGGCGGACGGGCTACGCGTGGCCACCATCGACCTGAACCCCGGTGAGGAGAAGTTCTCCTACGCCGCCGACGTCACCGACCGCGCGGCGGTCGATGCCGCGCTGAGCGAGATCCGCGCGGAGTTGGGTCCGGTGACGGTGCTCGTCAACGCCGCGGGCCTGGACCGTTTCAAGCGGTTCATCGACCTCACCTTCGACGACTGGCAGAAGGTCGTCGACGTCAACCTCAACGGTGTCTTCCACTGCATCCAGGCGACGCTTCCCGACATGATCGAGGCCGGCTGGGGACGCATCGTCAACATCTCGTCGTCGAGCACGCATTCCGGGCAGCCGTTCATGGCTCCCTACGTCGCGGCCAAGTCGGCGGTCAATGGCCTGACCAAGTCGCTGGCGCTGGAGTACGGCCCGGATGGGATCACCGTCAACGCGGTTCCGCCGGGCTTCATCGACACGCCGATGCTGCGCAAGGCGGAGAAGCGCGGCTTCCTCGGTGACACCGAGAAGCAGATCGCAGCGACGCCGGTGCGCCGCATCGGCCGCCCCGAGGACATCGCCGCCGCGTGCGCCTTCCTGATCTCGGAGGAGGCCGGCTACATCACCGGACAGATCCTGGGCGTCAACGGCGGCCGGAACACGTAGACACGAGCCAGCAGATCGACCACGAGCCCGCAGATCGACGAAAGGACATCAGTACATGGGACGCGTTGCAGGAAAAGTCGCCTTCATCACCGGGGCAGCGCGCGGACAGGGGCGCAGCCACGCGGTCCGGCTCGCCGAAGAGGGCGCCGACATCATCGCGGTGGACCTGTGCGAGAACGTCGACACAATCGGCTACCCGATGGCGACGCCGGAGGACCTCGAGGAGACGTCCGCCTTCGTCGAGAAGACCGGCCGGCGCGTGTTCACGGCCAAGGCAGACGTTCGAGACGCAGCGCAACTGAAGAAGGCACTCGAGGACGGCATCGCCCAGCTGGGCGGCCCCGACATCGTCGTCGCGCAGGCGGGTATCGCGGGCATGAAGGGCAACCCGCCGATGCAGGCATGGACCGACGTGATCAACACCAACCTGATCGGCACCATCAACGCCATCCAGGTTGCACTGCCCCACCTCAAAGAAGGCGCAGCGATCGTGGCAACAGGCTCGACCGCTGCGCTCATGGACGCACACAACAAGCCCAATCCGGGCGGTGATCCGGGCGGCATGGCCTACATGACGTCCAAAAGGCTGCTCTCCCAATACGTCCACGACCTTGCGACCGAACTGGCGGTGCGCGGCATCCGCGCCAACGTGGTGCATCCGACGAACTGCAACACCGACATGCTGCAGAGCCCGCCGATGTACAAGTCCTTCCGGCCGGACCTCGAAAACCCGACCCGCGCGGACGCCGAGCCCGTCTTCGGTATCCAGCAGGCCATGAAGGTCAACTTCATCGAACCCGAGGACATCAGCAACGCCATTCTGTGGCTGGTCTCCGATGAGGCCCGCTACGTCACCGGCATGCAGCTGCGCGTCGATGCGGGTGGCTATCTGAAGTGGTACGACTACCACACCTAGGGAGGAGACGCCGTGAAGGTTTGGGTTGATTCGGAACGCTGCCAGGGCCACACATTGTGCTCGATGATCGCACCGGATTCCTTCGAACTCAGCGACATCGACGGGACCGCGTCTGCCGGTCAACGAGGTCGTCCCGGCCGATCAACAGGACGCCGTCCGCGAGGCCGTGCAGTCCTGCCCCGAACAGGCCATCTCGATCGAAGAATGACAGTTTCAGGAATCCGAAAAGTGCAGGGAGACTAGAGCCGTGAGTGTCGACGACGTCGTAGACGGCACCGCCGACGACAGCCGTAAGCAGAACACCTATCACTTCGACCGGCACAAGCCCGAGTACCGGCTGCAGTTCGAGAAGATCACCGAGGAGATGCAGACCAGGTGCCCGGTGGCGTGGACGGACGTCTACAACGGGCACTGGGTGGCCGCCGACAGCAAGCACGTCTTCGAGTTGGCGCGCTGCCCTGCGGTGTCCAACCACCACGACATCAGCGGCGAAACGCCGTACCAGGGAATCACCATCCCGAAGGCCAGTCGCGCCACCGTGGTTCGTGGCGGCATCCTCGAGATGGACGAGCCGGAGCACAGCACCTACCGCGGTGCGTTGAACCCCTACCTGTCGCCGGCTGCCATCAAGCGGTGGGAGCCGTTCGTCGACGAGATCACCCGCGCCGCACTGGATGAGCACATCGAGTCGGGTCGCATCGACTTCGTCGAGGACCTGGCCAACGTGGTGCCCGCCGTGTTCACCCTGGCGATGATGGGCATCGAGCTGAAGAAGTGGAACGTCTACAGCGAGCCCACCCACGCCTCGGTATACACCCCCGAGCACTCCCCCGAACGCGAGAAGATCAACGAGCAGCACCGCGAGATGGGGATCGACATCATCAACAACATGATGGAGATCAGGCAGACTCCGCGGCCCGGTCTGGTGAATGCGTTGCTGCAGTTGCGGATCGACGGCGAGCCCGCTCCCGATATGGAGATCCTGGGCAACCTCGGGCTGATCATCGGTGGTGGTTTCGACACCACCACGGCGCTGACCGCGCATGCGCTGGAATGGCTCGGCGAGCATCCCGACGAGCGCGAGCGCCTCAGTCGGGAACGTGACACCCTGCTGCACCCCGCCACCGAGGAGTTCCTGCGCTTCTTCACCCCGGCGCCCGGCGACGGCCGGACGTTCTCCGAGGACGTCGAGGTCGAGGGCCACCAGTTCAAACAGTATGAGCGGCTGTGGCTGTCCTGGGCGATGGCCAACCGCGACCCCTCGGTGTTCGAGAGGCCCAACGAGATCGTCATGGACCGAAAGGGTAACCGGCACTTCAGCTTCGGCATCGGGGTGCACCGCTGCGTGGGCTCCAACGTGGCCCGCACCGTGTTCAAGTCGATGCTGACCGCGGTGCTCGACCGGATGCCCGACTACGTGTGCGATCCCGAGGGCACCGTGCACTACGACACCATCGGTGTCATCCAGGGCATGCGCAACCTTCCCGCCACGTTCACGCCGAGCAAGCCCCTGGGCCCCGGGCTCGACGAGACGATCGAGAAGCTCCAGCGGATCTGCAACGAGCAGGAGCTCGCGCGCCCGATCACCGAACGCAAGGAAGCCGCCGTCATCGACTAAAGGACTGATCCGGCCCACGATTCGCGGCGAAGTGGTTCGATATGCAGTGGCGGGTAGCGGAAAGGGCAGCATAGAGTCATGAAGCTCAGCAAGATCGGGGCCGTCGCGGCCGCGCTGATGGCGATAGCGACGCTGCTTGCGCCGCCGTCGTCGGCCGGAATGCGGTTGGGCAATTACGACTTGCTCACCAACAGATACGACCGGGCGTCGTGGTTCTGGTACATCGCGCTGTGCATCCCGGAGAAGAGCCCGGACTGCATCAACGTCGCCGCGAGACCTCGCCTCAAATTTTACGAGTACTACGAGAGCAAGGCCTGGCTGGTCGACGGCCGCTACACGTTCACCGTCGACGTGCCCGACGGCCTGCGCTGCTTCGGCTACAACCTGCCGACACGCGAGACCTACTCGTGGGACGCCGTCACACTGGCCGGAACCATCGACTCGAAGTTCGACGTGGGTTGCAACAACGGCCCGCCGGGGACCCAGTTCTGGACGTTCGCGTTGCAGCGCCTGTGATTTCGGCGTAGTTGGTCACGCTGTGGATGACCAACTACACCCGAATCGTTATCGCCGGGGCAGTCCGAGGACCTGCTGCGCGATGATGTTGCGTTGGATCTCCGACGTGCCACCCGCGATGGTGCCACCGAAGCTCCGGGCATAGCGCTCAAACCAGCTGGCGAAGTAGTGGTCGAGATTCATGTGTTCGTACGGGCCTGATGTGGCGGGGTGGACCAGACCCTCCGGCCCTGCGGATTCGAGCGAAATAAGCATCGCGCGCTGCTCGGCATCGGCACCGAGCAACTTCGGTATCGACACCGACGCGACGTCTACCTCGCCGCGGGCAGCCTTGGCCAGCCCGACCGAACCCAGTAGGCGCAACGCCTGATAATCCATGATCGTGCTGGCCAACTCGTCGCGTTCCAGCGCATTGGACGGCCGAAAGTCGGCAATGGCGTTAGCAATTCGGTCCGCGAAGCCCAGCCACATCATGGTGCGTTCGTGGCCGAGTGATCCGTTGGCCACGCCCCAGCCGCCGTTGAGCGGGCCGACGAGGTTCTCGGCGGGCACCCGGACGTCGGTGAAGAAGACCTCGTTGAAGTCCTTGTTCTCCTCCCCGCAGATGTCCGCGAACGGGCGGCACACGACGCCGGGGAGGTCGGTGGGGATGAGCAGCACGCTGATGCCCTTGTGCTTGGGCGCGTCGGGATCGGTGCGCACGAAGGTGAGCAGGAAGTCGGCATCGTGCGCGCCTGAGGTCCACACCTTCTGGCCGTTGACCACGAAGTCCGCGTCATCTCCGTCGCCGTCTCGCACGGCCCGGGTGCGCAGCGACGCGAGGTCGGAGCCGGCGCTCGGCTCGCTCATGCCCAGCGAAGCGGTGCGTTCCCCTTTGAGCACCGGAACCGCCCACTGCTGCTTCTGCTCGTCGGTGCCGAACGTGATCAGCGACGCCGCAATGATGTTGACGCCCTGCGGGTTGAAGCTGTGGTAGATCCGGCGCCGGCACAGTTCCTCGGCGTGGACATAGGTCTGCAGCACGGTCGCGTTGCGGCCACCGAACTCGGGCGGTTGCGCGGGCAGCAGCCAGCCGTTGTCGAAGAGCTTGCGCTGCCAATCGCGCGCCCATTGCGGCATGTGGGACACCGAGCGAGGCCGCTCCAGCGTCTCGGCCGCGCTCGGCAGGTTCTCGTCGAGGAACGCGGAGAACTCGGCGCGGAACTCCTCGACGTCGGCATCAAAGGTCAGTTGCACTAGAACTCCTTGAATTCCGCTGCGATGGTCGCGCGATGTTCGGACGCCCCGCCCAGCATCAGCTCGCCTGCCTTGGCCCGCTTCAACGCGAACTGCAGGTCGTTCTCCCAGGTGAAGCCCATGGCGCCGAAGGTTTGCAGGCCGTGCCGGAAGACCAGAGCCTGGCACTCCCCCGCCGACGCCTTCGCCATGGCGGCCGCGAGGCGCCGGCGCGGGTCGTCGGCGGCGATGGTGAGTGCCGAGAAGTAGGCCAGGGCACGTGCCCGCTCGATCGCGACGTGCATGTCGGCGGCCTTGTGCTGGATCGCCTGAAACGTTCCGATCGCCACCCCGAACTGCTGACGGCTCTTGGCGTGTTCGAGCGCCAGGTCGAGGATGCGCTGGCACGCCCCGACCATGGTGATCGCCATGCCCATCAGGGCGACGTGCCGGGCCCGCTCGGTGTCCACGGGCAGGCGGTCGGTGTCGGCGACGTGCACGCCGACGAACGACACCTCGGCGACGTGCAGCACCGGATCGAAAACGTCGACGCGCCGGGTGGTGACGCTGGCGGCGTCGACGAGAAAGACACCGGCGGGCGTCACCACGGCAAGACGCTGCGCGCGATCGCCGTCGAGGACGAAGCGGTCGGTTCCCGTCAGCACCCAGCCCTCGGCGTCCCGGTTGGCGCTCACACCGCTGTAGACGGCGGCACCCGCACTGAGCGGGTCGAAGCGGTCACCCACCAGGGGTGCGAACTGGGTCAGAGTGGCCAGCAACGGCGTCGGGTCGGTCGCCCGGCCCAGCTGCTCGAGGACGATCGCCAGCTCAACGGCGTTCTCCTGGGCGGTCAGCTCCGTCCAGCCCGCGTCGAGGTAGCTGTTCCACAGCGGCGCCGGATCGACGCCGTTCTCCGCGATGTCACGGATCAGCGATGCCGGGCACTGCTTGGCCACCGCATCGCGCACGGTCTCCTGCCACAGCCGCTGATCAGCATCGAACTCGAGTAGCATCCGCCGCCTTCCGCCGAGCTCTGTGTCGCTAGGAGAATAGCATTCTCGCTAGGCGGCCAACCGTTCTCCGAAATCACCTACCTCGTTTCGTCGACCACAAGCTGGGCGACTGACCAGCGCACACGCCTACCAGCACAGATGTACAGCGACAGCAGGAGAACATAATTCTTGCGAATGAAGAACTACGATCTACACTGGGGCTATGTCCGGTGCCGATGCCTGCTGCGATCAGCCCTCGCGTCGGTCGAGCTCACCGGTCGGATTCCGGAGGACATTCGTGATCGGGACTCAACGATGGCACCCAGGCGGCCAAGACCCCAGTCATCGATGCCAGCGTGCACATCTTCTTCGGGTCGAACAAGGATCTGCGCGATAACTTCCTGCGCGAGCCGTTCAGCAGTCGCGGCTTCCCTGACTACGAGATGGATTGGTACGGCGCTCCCGGTGGCGAGTACGCCGAGGGGACCAAGGGACCCAACAGGAGTACCCGGGTTCCGACGTAGACATCGTCGCGCGACACCTGTTCGTCGATCGCGGCGTCGACATGGCCGTGCTGCACCCGATGACCCGCGGCATCATGCCCGACCGTCATCTCGGCACCGCGATCGCCGCCGCCCACAACGAGATGATGGTGTCGCGCTGGCTGGAGCACGACGAGTTCGGCGAGCAATTCCGCGGCACCATCCGCGTCAATCCCGACGACATCGCCGGTGCACTGCGCGAGATCGACGAAGTACCGGGATCATCCCCGCGTCGTGCAGATCGGCATCCCGTTGCAGTCGCGCGAGCTGTACGGGAAACCACAGTTCTGGCCACTGTGGGAGGCCGCCGTCGATGCCGGCCTTCCGGTGGCGGTGCACATCGAGGTCGGCAACGGCATCATGTTGTCGCCCACTCCTTCCGGGTCGACCAGGACCTACGAGCAGTACCTCGGCTTCATGTCGATGAACTACCTATACCACCTGATGAATATGATCGCCGAGGGCGTGTTCGAGAAGTTCGACGACCTCGAAATTGTGTGGGCTGACGGCGCTGCCGACATGTTGACGCCGTTCATCTGGCGGATGGACTGCTTCGGTCGTCCGCACCTCGAGCAAACGCCGTGGGCGCCGAAGATGCCCAGCGATTACCTGCCGGGCCATGCCTACTTCATCCAGGGTTCCCTGGACGGCCCGGGGGACGTCGACTTCGCCGGCGAATGGCTCGAGTTCACCGGCAAGGACGACATGACGATGTTCGGGTCCAGCTACCCGCATTGGAACATGGCCGACGCGAAGCTGCCCGGCGCCTATTCGCCCGAGCAGCGCGACAAGATTTTCTGGCGCAACGCCGCGGAGTTGTACGGGATAGATATACCGGCCGGTCGGTCGAAGTTCGCACAGTGAGTCTGGTCGCACAGTGTCTGGTCGCATGGTGATGAGCGCTCGCGCGAAGAACAACGAACCAGTGAGCACACTGGTAGTCGAAGGAGGCTCCCGATGACGGTAACCGCAAGGACCCAGAGCGCTGACAGGGTCACGCCCGCCGAGCGCATCCCGGTCCGCTGCGTGGACTCCGACGTGCACCCGATGCCCCGCCGCGGTGAACTGATCGAGTACCTGCCAGAGCCGTGGCGCAGCAAATACTTCCTGACCCACGCCCGGGGCGAGCTGATCTATTACGACGCACCCGACTACGCGCATTCGTATGCCATGCGGGTGGACTCGTTCCCGCCCGACGGCGAGTTCGCCTGCAGCGACCCGGATCTGGCCCTCAAGCAGCTGATCATGGAAGCAGGTTCTGACATCGCGATCCTGGAACCGACCCATGGCGAGGCCCGGCTGCCCGAGGCCACCCATGCCATGTGTGTGGCCACCAATCAATGGCTGGCCAACCACTGGCTGGACTCCCAGAACAACTGGCATGAGCGCTGGCGCGGGTCGATCTGCGTGGCTATCGAGGACCAGAAGGGAACGGTCGACGAGATCGAGAAGTGGGCCGAGCATCCCTACATGTCACAGGTCCTGATCAAAGCCGAACCCCGTCCCTCGTGGGGTAATCCTGTCTACGACCCGATCTGGGCGGCCGCCAGCAAGCACAACATCCCCGTCAGCTGCCACCTGTCGCGCGGGTACTACGAGACGCTGCCGTTCCCGCCCGTCGGATTGCCGAGCTACAACCACGACTTCATGGTCACGTACTCGCTGCTCGCGGCCAACCAGGTGATGAGCCTGATCTTCGACGGTGTCTTCGACCGCTTCCCGAAGTTGCGGATCGTCTTCATCGAGCACGCATTCAGCTGGATCCTGCCGCTGATGTGGCGGATGGATGCGATCTACGAGGCACGCAAGAGCTTCATGGACATCAAGCGCAAGCCCAGCGAGTACGTCAAGGAACACATCAAGTTCTCCACCCAGCCGCTGGACTATCCCGAGGACAAAACGGAGCTGACCCGCGCGTTCGAGTGGATGGAGTGCGACAAGATCCTGCTGTACAGCTCGGACTACCCGCACTGGACGTTCGACGATCCACGCTGGCTGGTCAAGCACCTGCCCGAGCATGCGCGGGAGAACATCATGTTCCGAAACGGGATCAAGACTTATGACCTACCCGACACCGTGCCGGCCCTCGAGGGCCAGGTTCGGGTGTTCTGATGCGGCGGGCTAGGGGCGCCTCCCGCTTGTGGGGGAGAGCGAAGCGACTCAGGAATCAAGCGTAGTGACCGAAGCCAAGAAACCGCCCCGGCTGGCGCAAGGTCGCGAACACGTCGTCGCCACCGTCGACGAAATCCCACCCGGCACACACAAACTCGTGCCGATCGGCCGTCACGGCGTGGGGGTCTACAACGTCAACGGTACGTTCTACGCGATCGCCAACTACTGCCCGCACGAAGGCGGTCCGTTGTGCTCGGGGCGCCCCCGCGGCCGCAACATCGTCGACGAGACGGTGCCCGGCGACGCGGTGATGGTGCGGGACATGGAGTTTATCTTCTGCCCCTGGCACCAGTGGGGTTTCGAGCTGGCGACCGGCACCACCGCGGTCAAACCCGAGTGGAGTATCCGCACCTATCCCGTCCGGGTTGTCGGCGACGACATCCTGGTTCAGGCCTGACGGCACGAGAGAGATCATGCCGACCAGCACCGCACTGAAGCGCGGCAAGAAGACCATCGAGATCAACGGCGGCAACGTCGTATACGAGATCCTCGGTAAGGAAGGGGATTTCATCGTCCTCACCCCGGGTGGACGGTTCAGCAAGGACATCCCCGGGCTGCGACCGTTGGCGCAGGCACTGGTCAAGGGCGGCTACCGGGTGGTGCTGTGGGACCGGCCGAACTGCGGCAGATCCGACGTACAGTTCTACGGCCAGAGCGAGTCCCACATGCGCGCCGAGACACTGCAACAGCTGATCACCACGCTCGACATCGGTCCATGCATCATCGCGGGTGGGTCCGGCGGAGCGCGGGATTCGATGCTGACGACCATGCTGAACCCCGGACTCGTCCGAAAGCTCGTGGTGTGGAACATCGTCGGCGGTGTCTACGGCTCGTTCGTGCTTGGCTCCTACTACATCGTGCCCAGCATCCTGGCCGTCCGGGGCGGCGGCATGAAGGCCGTCGCGCACATCGCCGAGTGGCAGGAGCGCATCGCCGACAACCCCGACAACGAAGCGCGCATCCTGGGCCAGGACCCCGATGCCTTCCTGAAGCTGATGCTGCGCTGGCTCAACGCATTTGTCCCAAAGCCCGGCCAGACCATCCCCGGCGTCGAGGACGAGATGTTCGACAACATCACGGTTCCCACGCTGATCATCCGGGGCGGCGAGAACGACCTCGACCATCCGAAACGGACATCACTGGAGGTGAGTTGCCTGATCAAGGGCTCGACAGTGATCGACCCACCGTGGCCGGAGGATGCCTGGGAGCGTGCGGGCGAGGCCCGAGCGTCGGGAAAAGTAAAGCGCTTCAACATGTTCGACACGTGGGTGCAGGCGGCACCGGCGATCCTCGATTTTCTGGGCCGATGAGCGCTTGCGCGAAGAGCATGATCCCGATGAGCGCTTGCGCGAAGAGCATGATCCCGATGATGGAGCTCTACTCCACCGTGACGATCCGGACCTCGCAGTTGGTCGAGGCCTCGAGAGCGGTGTGAACCCGGCTCTCCGGGATCCGCGCCAGGTCGCTCTTTCGCAGCGTTACGGTGATGATGTCCCAGCCTTCGTCGCCGGGCACCCGGTCGATCGTGCCGGACAACCCGAATCCGGCCAGCACGCCGTGCGCATCGTCGTCGGTGCCATGGCTGACGAACGTCAGCACGCCGATCACGGGTTCAGTGGGAAAAGCTTTGGCGCACAAGCTGACCGCAACGGACTGCAGGCCCGCCGGATCGGTTCCGGTCATCAGGATCTCGACTTCCCGGCGCTGTGGCGGCAGTGCGGCGAGGTTGTTGTCCATCACCTCGGCGCCTATCGCGGCCGCCAACTCGGCGAGTTCGGCCATGCCGGTCGTCAGTTGACCGGCCGTCAGCGCGCCCGCCGGATCGACGCCGATACGCACCACCGCCGTTCGCATATTCCGAAGAGTAGCCGGGCATGCACCCGACCCGCATAGTCCGCGAGCGCAGGAGCCAGGAGATGAACACGGAACTGACCGTCGCCGCGTGGCCCGGCCTGGTGCCGAGGCTGCTGCGATCGGCCCCGGGCACCGAGACGCACGCCGATTATCGCGGGTATCTGCCGCTGACCGATGCCGGCGGCTTGCTCGAAGAGATCCGGCGGGCAGGTGTGCTGGGACGCGGCGGCGCAGGTTTCCCGATGGCGGTGAAACTGACGACGGTCCGCGAGTCAGCATTGCGCGGGCTGGACACGGTGCTGGTCGCCAACGGCGAGGAGGGTGAACCGGCGTCGATCAAGGACCGCTGGCTGCTGCGGCACCGGCCACACCTGGTGCTCGACGGACTGCGGCTGGCCGCGCAGATCGTGGGCGCCCGCCACGCCCATGTCTATGTCTCGGATGTGCGGGCCGCCGACGCGATCCGCTCAGCCCTCGGCGAACTGCCGCCCGCCGCACTCGACGGTGTCACCGTCGGCGTGCGGATGGTCGAACCCGGATACGTGGCCGGTGAGGAGACCGCGGCCGTACGGGCCATCAACGGCGGACCCGCCAAGCCGACCGACAAGCCGCCGCGCCCGTTCGAGCAGGGCGTCGGCGGGCTACCCACGTTGGTCAGCAATGTCGAAACGCTGGCGAACCTGCCGTATGTGCATCAGCACGGCGCGGCAGCGTATCGCCAAGCGGGGACCGATGATTCGGCCGGAACCTTCCTGGCGACGCTGACCGGAGGAGGCCGCGCGCCGGGGCTCTACGAGATCCCGCACGGCACTCCGATGGCCGAGCTGCTCGCCCTGCACGGCATCGCCGAAGAACGGGTCCGCGGTGCGCTGATGGGTGGGTACTTCGCGGGCCTGGTCGACCGGCAGATACTCCACATCACGCTCGACCACGAGTCGCTGCGAGGCCACGGAAGCGGACTGGGCTGCGGTGCGGTGTCGGTGCTCACCGACGAATGCCCGGTCGCGGTGGCCGCGTCGGTGCTGGCCTATTTCGACCGGGAGAACGCGGGGCAGTGCGGATCCTGCTTCAACGGCACGGCCGCGATGGCCGCCGCGGCGGGCGCGCTGCGCGACGGCGCCGCCACCGCCGACGACCTTGCCCGCCTGCAACGGTGGTCGGTGTTTCTGCGCGGCCGGGGCGCGTGCGCCACCCTCGACGCCGCCACCAACATCGCGGCCAGCCTGCTCGCGACGTTCCCCGACCAGGTCGCACGACATCTCGACAGTCAGTGCCGCGACTGCGGCGAGGGCGCATTCACCGCGCAGCGGGCTTTCGAGGTGGAGGCACTGTGACCGATCAGATGCGGATCAAGCTCGACCGGACCCTGTGCGACGGGTTCGGTATCTGCGCCAAGCACGCCCCGGAGTACTTTTCGCTCGACGACTGGGGCTACGCGGTCCTCGTCGGCGACGGCACCATCCCCGACCGCGACCACGATGCCGTCCAGCGCGCGCTGATGGACTGCCCGGTGCACGCCATCATGGAGTTCGGCGGGCGCCGTCCGGACGACGCTCCCCCGCACGCGCTGATGGAACCCGATCTCGACATCCTCAAGACCGAAGAGAACGAAGCGGAATGGGGATTCACGCGGTGATGAGCGCTTGCGCTGCGACGAGCCCTCGGGCGAGGAGCCATCGATGAAGAGCAGACAGCAATGATGAGTCGACTCCCCCTGCCGCAGCTGACCTTTGAGAACGAGTTCTTCTGGACCTCAGGGGCCGACGGGGCACTGCGGATCCAGGAGTGCGGCGACTGCACGGCGCTCATCCACCCGCCGCAGCCGGTGTGCCGATACTGCTACAGCCACAACATGGGTGTCCGCGCGGTCTCCGGACGCGCCGTGCTGTCGGCCTTCACGGTCAACCACCGGTTCTCCATTCCCGGCCTGCCCGCCCCGTACGTCGTGGCGCAGGTGGCCATCGAGGAGGATCCGCGCGTCCGACTGACCACCAACATCGTCGAATGCGACCCCGACGAGCTCGAGTTGGGACGCATCGTGGAGGTGGTCTTCGAGCAGAACGACGACGTCTGGCTGCCGCTGTTCAAGCCGACCGCCGAGCCGGAGACGGGCGCATTGCCCGAGGACGAGATCGCACCGCAGGATTTCGGCAAGTTCGTCCGGCCGATGCTGACCCCGGAGAAGTTCGAGGACGCCGCAGCCATCACCGGGATCGGAGCCTCGAAGCTCGGGCGACGGCTGATGGTGGCGCCGTTGTCGTTGACCATCGAGGCCTGCGAGGCCGCCATCGCCGATGCCGGGCTGACGCTGGCCGATATCGACGGTCTCTCAACGTATCCGGCGATGGATGCGATGGGCATGGGCGAAGGCGGCGTCACCGCGCTGGAGGGCGCGCTGGGCATCCGGCCGACGTGGATCAACGGCGGCATGGACACCTTCGGCCCCGGCGGATCGGTGATCGCGGCGGTGATGGCCGTCGCCACGGGCATGGCGCGCCACGTGTTGTGCTTCCGCACGCTGTGGGAGGCGACGTTCGGACAGCTGATGAAGGAAGGCAAGGCCACCCCGCCCGGCGGGTCTCGCGTCAACAGCTGGCAGGCACCGTTCGGGGCCACCTCGGCAGCTCACACTTTGGCCTTGAACGCGCAGCGGCACTTTCACCGCTACGGCACTACCCGGGAGACCCTCGGTTGGATCGCGCTGAACCAGCGTGCCAACGCCGCGCTGAACCCCACGGCGATCTACCGCGATCCGATGACGATGGACGACTATCTGAACGCCAGGATGATCACCACGCCGTTCGGGTTGTACGACTGCGACGTGCCCTGCGACGGCGCGGTCGCGGTGATCGTCTCGGCCGTCGACGTCGCCAAGGACCTGCCCAACCCACCGGTGCTGTTCGAGGCCTTCGGCACCCAGATCATCGAACGCACCGACTGGGATCAGACCACGCTGACCCACGAGCCCCAGGTGCTCGGCCAATCCGCACACCTGTGGACGCGAACATCGCTGCGGCCCAAGGATGTCGACGTCGCCGAGCTGTACGACGGCTTCACCTTCAACTGTCTGTCCTGGCTGGAAGCGCTGGGATTCTGCGGTATCGGCGAAGCCAAGGACTTCCTCGACGGCGGCAAGGCCATCGCCCGCGACGGCGTGATACCGCTCAACACCCACGGCGGCCAGCTCTCCCACGGCCGCACCCACGGGATGGGCCTGATCCACGAGGCGGTGACGCAGCTGCGCGGCGAAGCGGGCGAACGTCAGGTCGACGGCGTCCGCGTCGCCGTCGCGAGCAGCGGCGGACTGACCCCGAGCGGGGTCCTGCTCCTGCGGACTGATTCATGACTCATAGCCCACGCCCACGCGTCGTCGTCGTCGACGGCGTCCCGATGTCGGCGCTCGTGTCGCAAGCCGAGCATCCACGCGCGGTCATCGTCGCCGTGCACGGTGGCGCCACCTCGTCGGCGTACTTCGACTGCCCGGGCAATCCGCGCCTGTCATTGCTTCGATCTGCTGCCGCAAGGGGGTTCACCGCGATCGCCCTGGACCGTCCCGGGTACGGCACATCGGCCGTGTACTCCCGCGAATACTCCGACGCCGCGAGACGCGTCGCCGCCGCGTTCGGCGCGGTGGACAAGATCCTCGCCGACGCGGACCGTGGCGCCGGGCTGTTCCTCGTCGGCCACTCCGCGGGATGCGAGCTCGCCCTGCGGATGGCGACCAGCCGGGCGGACGTCATCGGCATCGAGGTGGCCGGGACCGGCCTGCGCTACAGCCCCACCGCCAAGGCCATCATCGGTGAAGCCACCGTCACGTCGCGGCCGGCCGGGCTCCGGGATCTCCTGTGGCAGCCCACAGAGCTCTATCCGGCCGAGGTGCTCACCGGCGCGCTGTCGGCGCCGGGGGTGCCATACGAGGCCGAGGTGACGGCGAACTGGTCCCGTCGGGACTTCCCGGAGATCGCCGCACGGGTACGCGTTCCTGTCGGGTTCAGCGTCGCCGACCACGAGAGGGTCTGGGAGTCCACACCCGAGGCGGTGTCGGCGATCACGGCACTGTTCACCGCCGCACCGCTCGTGCGTGTCAACGAAATGGCCGACAGCGGACACAATCTCAGCGTCGGCCTGACCGCCGACAGGTACCACCAGACGGTGTTGTCGTTCATCGAGGACCGTATCGCGGATGTTCGGGGCCGCGATCCAGAGCAAGTGGAGGCGAGCTGATGCGAGTCGGATTCATTGGACTGGGAAGCCAGGGTGGCCCGATGGCGCGACGGATCGCCGAGGGCGGCTTCGAGACCACCCTGTGGGCCCGACGGCAGGCCAGCCTGGAACCGTATGCCGACACCCCCGCCAAGACCGCGTCCTCACCGGCGGAGTTGGCCGCTGCCAGTGACCTCGTCTGCCTGTGCGTCGTCGGTGACGACGACGTCCGCGAGGTGCTCCACGGGGAATCCGGTGTGCTGGCCGGGCTCTCGGAGGGCGGGATCATCGCGATCCACAGCACGGTGCACCCCGACACCTGCCGTGAGATCGCCGAAAGTGCTGCGGCACAGGGCGTTTCGGTCATCGATGCGCCGGTGAGCGGCGGCGCGCCCGCGGTCGAGCAGGGAACGCTGCTCGTCATGGTCGGCGGGGACGAGAACGTCGCCGAGCGCTGCAGGCCGGTTTTCGCGACCTATGCCGACCCGATCGTCTACCTCGGACCTCTCGGCAGCGGCCAGAACGCGAAGATCCTCAACAACCTGCTGTTCAGCGCGAACCTGGGCAGCGCCATCAGCACCCTCGAGCTGGGCGAGTCCCTCGGCATCCCCCGCGACAAGCTCGTCGAAGTGGCGAACCGCGGGTCGGCCACCAGCAAGGCGCTGAACAGCATCGCCGTGTTCGGCGGCACCCTCGAAGGTCTGGCGCCGATCGCCGGGGCGCTCCTGCAGAAGGACGTCCGGCATGCGGCGAGCCTCGCCGCGGCGGCCTCGGCAGCCGAGGGAGCGGTGTTCACGGCCGCCGACGCAGCCCTGGAAGCCATGGACTTCCGGCGATGAGCGCTTGCGCGAAGAGCAGACGGCGGCGATGACCCGGGTCGGTTTCGTCGGAACCGGACGCATGGGCGCACCGATGGTGCGTCGCCTCGTCGCGTCCGGTCACACCGTCCGCGCGCTTGGCCGCAACGCCGAGAAGAGTTCAGCCGTGGGCGAACTCGGCGCGCAGCCGGTGGCCGGACTCCGCGAGGTCGCCGACGGCGCCGACGTCGTCGCGGTGTGTGTATTCACCGACGACCAGGTCCGCGAGGTCTGCCTGGAGGGCGGGTTGCTCGACGCGATGTCGCCGGGGGCGGTGCTGATCGTGCACACCACCGGCAACCCTCGCACGGCCGAGGCGCTGGCCGCGCGCGCGCCTCGGCTACAGGTGATCGACGCACCGGTGAGCGGTGGACCTCATGACATCGCGGCCGGGCACATCACGCTCTTCGTGGGTGGCGTCGAGTCCGCTGTCGAGCGGGCCCGGCCGGTGCTGGCAAGCTACGGCGATCCGATCCTGCACGTCGGCGGGCTCGGTGCGGGCCAGTGGGTGAAGTTGATCAACAACACCCTGTTCGCCGCGCAGCTCGGGATGCTGCGAGAAGCGGTGTCGTTCGGCGGCCGGGTCGGCGTCGACGAGTCGGGACTGCTCTCTGCGATCAGCCATGGCAGCGCGGCGAGCCGGGTGGCCGACATCGCCGGCGCGCGTGGCTCGGTGCAGGCATTCATCGACTCCGTCGGCGAGTTCATCGATAAAGATGTCGCCGTCGTGCGCGCGATCGCCGCCGAGAACAGGAACGACCTGGGCCTGCTGGAAGGCCTGCTGGACAACGTTGTGCACCCGGGGTCGGGGCGATGAGTTCTCGGGTGAATTCAGATATGTGGGGGCCGAAAGCATCGATGCTGGATCGAGTCAACTGTTAGCGTTACAGTTGATTCGATTCTCGTAACGCTTCCCGGCCTCCAGCCGCCGCGAAAGAGGAGCCCATGACCAAGCCCAAGGTCGTATTCAGCCCGGTATCGCAGGAGTATTTCGAAAATCCCTACGAGGTGTACAAGCGCATGCGCGACGAAGCGCCGCTGTACTACGACGAGGAAGAGGACTTCTACGCGCTGACCCGCCACGAAGACGTGGCCGCGGCGTTCAAGGATCACGAGTCGTTCTCGTCGGCCCGTGGGTGCGACCTCGGCATGGTGCGCAGCGGTGAGGTGCCGCAGAAATCGATCATCTTCATGGATCCCCCGGATCACCGGCACATGCGCAGCCTGCTCAACAAGGCGTTCACGCCGCGGGCCATCCAGTCGCAGCGCGAGACCGTCGTCGAGCTCGTCGAGCACTACCTCGGCAAGGCGGATCCGGACAACTTCGACGTCGTGCAGGACTTCTCCGGCCCGTTCCCCGTCGAGGTCATCACCCGGATGGCCGGCGTGCCCGAGGACTTCCGCCAGCAGGTCCGGCACTGGATCGACAGGAGCCTGCATCGCAAGCCGGGCCAGATCGAGCTGGACGACGACAACATGCAGGCCAACATCGACTCGGGTATGTACTACTACGGCCTGGTGGTGCAGCGCCGGGAGAACCCGCAGGACGACATGATCAGTCGTCTGATCGCCGCCGAGATCCCCGACGAGCACGGGAACCTGCGCAAGCTCGACGACATCGAGATCACCGGCTTCACCACGCTGCTGGGCGGCGCGGGCGCGGAGACCGTCACCAAGCTGGTCGGCAGCGCGATGGTGGTGTTCGCCGAGCACCCCGACCAGTGGCAGAAGCTGCTCGACGACCGGAGCAAGATCCCGGCGGCGGTCGAGGAACTGCTGCGCTACGTTGGGCCGGTGCAGTACAACGTCCGCTACAGCGTGAAGGAAGTGGAGGTGCCCAGCGGCACCATTCCCGCCAACAAGCCGGTCTTCCTCATGGGAGCCGCCGCCAACCGCGATCCGCGCGCCTTCGACGACGGCGAGACGTTCGACATCGACCGCGATCGCAGTCAGGCGCAGAACCTCGGGCTCGGCTACGGCATCCACAGTTGCCTCGGAGCAGCGCTCGCCCGGATGGAGAGCGCGATCGCGCTCGAGTACCTGCTGGAGTTCATGCCGCGCTACGAGGTCGATGTCGACGGCTTGCGGCGGGTGAACATGCAGAACGTCGCCGGCTACCACCACGTCCCGGTGAAAGTATTGAGGTGAGATGTGACGCAGCGAGGAGCGAAGCGGGATCGCGCATGACTCAGAAGATCGAGGTCGACTTCGGCCTTTGTGAGAGCAACGGGGTGTGCATGGGCATCATCCCCGAAGTCTTCAATCTCGACGACGAGGATTACCTGCATGTGTTGCAGGACGAAGTGACGCCCGAGAATGAGCAGCAAGTCAGGGAATCCGTACGGCAGTGCCCGCGACAGGCCATCTCGATCGTCGACGAGTGACCGCCAGCTGATGCGATTCGTGTTCGTGCACGGCGGTTTTCACGCCGCGTGGTGCTGGGAGCACACCATCGCCGAGCTGGCGACCTCGGGGCATCACGGCGTCGCAGTGGATCTTCCCGGCCACGGGACGCGCGTCGACGAGGAGTCGACGCTGACGAACCGGTGCGACGCGATCGTCTCGGTTCTTCAGCCAGGGGACGTCTTGGTCGGTCACTCCGGCGGCGGCTTCGACGCCACGTTGGCAGCCGACGCCGTGCCCGATCTCGTCAGCCACATCATCTATCTGGCGGCAGCCCTGCCCCGCGAGGGACGCACCTACCCCGAGGCGATGGCCATCCGCGACGACGACGATCCACTGGCCGATGGGTTCGACGCCGATGTCGGAGAGATGTTGGGCTACTTGAAGTTCGACGACGACGGCGCGATGTGGTTCGCCGACTTCGACGGCGCCTGGAAATACTTCTATCACGACTGCGACGAGGCGACCGCCCGCTGGGCGTTCGAGCGTCTCGGCCCGGAACGCTTCGGCGACACCACGGTCACACCGGTGTCGATTCCGCAGTTCTGGCAGGCGGACCTGCCCCGCAGTTTCATTGTCTGCGAACAGGATCAGTCGATGCCGCGCTGGCTGGCCGACACTGTCACCAGGCGACTGGGCGTCGAGCAGCTGGCCATCGACACCTCGCACTCACCGTTCCTGAGCAGACCCCGCGAACTGGCCGAGTTGCTGGTCCACGCCACCACGACGAGGCCGATCGCCCCGCTCAGACCGCACTAGCGACGAACCCCCGCGAAATGTGGGCCACCTCCCGCGGGACGGTAGGCACGTTCAGATGCCCGAGACGATGACCCCGTTGCAGTCGGCCACCGCCTGGCGCAGCTTCGCTGCCTCCTGGTACTCGTCGGAGTAGTACCACTCCTTGGCCGTCTCGACGGATTCGAATTCCAGGAGCACGGTCTGGGTGCCCTGCCACTCTCCCTCGAGCGTTTCGGCCACCGGACCGAACGACAGCACCTTCGCGTTGCCCATCGTCTGGCTGGCCAGCTTACCGTACTCGACCATGCCGGCGGGGTCCTTGATGTCCTCGGTGATGATCACATAACCCTTGGCCATGACGAAACTCCTTGTCAGTGAAGCGGATTGAATCAGATCTCGCGGATCGCCCGCTCGGGGCAGTTCTCGATGGCCTCGCGGGCGGCGTCCTCCAGCCCTTCCGGCACGTCCTCCGGGTCGGCGACCGCCCAGCCGTCGTCGGTCAAGTCGAACACCTCCGGACACAGCGTCAAGCACATGCCGTGGCCGGCGCAGCGGTCTTCGTCGACGGTGACCTTCATCAGGCACGCGGCTCGTTCACGTCGAACTCCAGATGCAGTTCGGTGAGCCCACGAAGGATGAACGTCGGGATGTACTTGTAGTCACGGCTGCCCGCCGGACCGTGCTTCGCCTCCGAGATCCTGATGTCGGAGGTGCGGTCGAGCAGCCGCTCCAGGCCGACGCGCGTCTCGGCGCGTGCGAGCGGGGCACCCGGACAGCTGTGGATACCGCGGCCGAACGCGAGGTGCTGGCGGGCGTTCTTGCGGGTGGGATCGAAGTCGTCGGGCTCCTCGAACCGCCGCGGATCACGGTTGGCCGCGCCGTTGACCACCATGACGGTGGTGCCCGCGCCCAGATCGTGCCCGCCGACATTGACCGGGGTGCGCGACAGCCGGAAGTCGCCCTTGACGGGGCTCTCGTGGCGCAGCGCCTCCTCGATGAAGTTCGGCAGCAGGCTGCGGTCCTCGCGAACCAGTTTCTGGATGTCCGGTCGGTCACCGAGCACCTTGAGTGCGGTACCGAGCAGCCGGACCGTGGTCTCCTGACCCGCCGAGAAGACGTTGGTGGCAACACGTGCGACGTCGCCGGGACTGGGCGTGGTGCCGTCGGGGAAGAGCGCGGTTGCCAAACCCGTCAGCACATCCTCGCGGGGAGTGCGCCGACGATCCTCGACATACTCCTCGAACTGGCCGTACAGGAACTCCAACGGGGAGTGCGACAGCGATTCCTTGCTGGTGCTGCCCACACCGCCGCCGGAGTGCTGGGAGATGCCGTCGACGAAGGCGTTGCGGTCCTCCGGCGGAATGCCCAGCAGGTCGGCGATCACCAGGAGCGTGAACGGGCTCGCGAAGCCCTTGATGAATTCGCCCTCGCCCGGCGCCAGGAAGGTGTCGAGCACCTCGTCGGCCAGTGCCCACATCGCGTCCTCGTTCTCCTTGAGGCGCTTGGGGGTGATCAGCCGCATCAGCAGGGCCCGGTGATTGGTGTGGACGGGCGGATCCAGCGTGGGCAGCTGATCGCTGAAAGGGAGCTCGTCGCGATGCTTCTCGATCAGCTCGGTGACGGCTTCCTCATCAAGGCCCTCCAGGGAGACCGGAAAACCGGGGAACGGACCGGTCACCGACGTGCAGGACGAGAAGGTCTTCTCGTCGTTGTAGACCGCGACGGCTTCCTCCCACCCGGTGATCATGGTGACGCCGTAGTGGTCTTCGGGTTCAACCGGGCACTTGCCGCGCAACGCGTTGAAGTACGGGTACGGGTCGTCGACGAGCCTCGGATCCCTGAACCAGTCGATCCCGGCGGGGTCGATCGCCATGTACTGCTCCGTTCTGAACACCATTCACAATTGCGCAGTGAGAATGCGCCTCTCATTGTTGAGTATTACATTTCCACAGCGCTGCTTCGGCGTCAATCAAAGCGGTGCGCTGACCACTTCGCTCACCTGCACAGCCCGCACGTCAGGGCGGCGTGACTGGAGAACCCGGTTCTCGTGTCAGCGCCGGGACCGCACCACCGACGCGACGACACCACCGATCACGCAGACCCCGACGGCGCACGCGAAGATTCCGAGGATGAGGTGCCGCACGAACCCAATCGAGGCGAAGGCCGCCAGCTGCAGGCCCCCTGCGGCCAGGGCCAAGGCGGCGAACGCCAGCGCGGCCACGCGGAGCAGTCTCATGTGACCATTCTGCGTGACCCACAGCCGCGGGCCGTCGACCCGAATTAGTTAGACTCTGGTCAACTATTTCCACGGGGCGCTTGGTTTGTTAATGTGCTGTGCGTGCCGGATACCTCCGTGGTCCACCAAGCTGACCGTGGTCAGCGCCGGGCCTCCTTCCAGCGGGCCACGATCGCATGAGACGAAGCGCATGCCTCGTGCAGGCGGCGATGGCGCTGTGGCGCACCAAGGGCTACGCCACCACCACCGTCGCCGACATCTGCACGGCGGCGGGTGTCTCGAAGGCGCTGTTCTACTTCTACTTTCCGCGCAAAGAGGACGTGCTCTTCGAGGTCGGGGTCATGTCCACCCAGTCGGCCCACCGAGCCATCCACAAACTGCTGCAGAAGCCCTACGAGATCGAGCCCGTCATCTCCGCGGCGCTCACGACGTTCGAGCAGTCGATGGCGCGCAACCCCAGGGAACTGGTCATCGAGACGATCCTCGAGGGCTACCGGCACGAGCACCGCATCCTCGCGCAAGGCACTCCCCCCGACGTGGACGCCGACATGTTCACCGAGCTGTTCACACGAGCCCAGGATCGACGGCAAGCTCGGTGCTGACGCGACCGATGAGGACGCCACACACCTGGCGTACCTGGCGCAGACGATGGTCAGTGAGGGCGCCAGGCACTGGGCGGCAGGAGCGTTCGGGACGCGTTCGTTCGCCGAGGTCGTCACCGCCGACATCTGCACGCTCGTCAAGGGATACACACACCGACCCTGATCGCCGGCAAGGAGGCCGCATGTGGGATTTCGAAACCGACCCCGACTACCAGGAACTGCTGGATTGGGCGGACGCGTTCGTCCGCGAGGAGGTCGAGCCGCTCGACCTCATCTGGCCGCACCTGCAGTTCACGCCGCTGACGGAGACCAGACGCAAGGTCGTCGACCCCCTCAAGGAACAGGTACGCCGGAAGGGCTTGTGGGCCACGCATCTCGGCCCCGAACTCGGCGGTCAAGGCTACGGTCAGCTGAAGCTGGCGCTGCTCAACGAGGTCATCGGCCGATCGCAGTGGGCGCCGATCATCTTCGGCTGCCAGGCCCCCGACACCGGCAACGCCGAGATCATCGCGCACTACGGCACGCCCGAGCAGAAGGAGCGCTACCTGCGTCCGCTGCTCGACGGAGAACTGTTCTCGAGCTATTCGATGACCGAGCCCCAGGGTGGCGCCGACCCGACACAGTTCAAGACCAGCGCCGTGCGCGACGGGTCAGGAAACGGGGAGTGGGTCATCAACGGCTGGAAGTACTTCTCCTCCAACGCCGAATACGGCGTCGTTCCTGATCGTCATGGTGGTGACCAATCCGGATGTCAGTGCCTACCAGGGCATGTCGATGTTCCTGCTGCCCACCGACACTCCCGGGGTGAACATCGTGCGCAACGTCGGCCTTCACGGCGAACGCGAGAACGAGGGCAGCCACGCGCTCATCCACTACGACAATGTCCGGGTGCCCGATTCGGCCCTGCTCGGCGGCGAAGGGCAGGCGTTCGTCATCGCCCAGACCCGCCTCGGCGGCGGCCGCATCCACCACGCGATGCGCACCATCGGCCTCGCGCAGAAGGCCATCGACATGATGTGCGAGCGCGTGCTGAGCCGCCAGACCGCCGGCAGCCTGCTGGCCGACAAGCAGGCCGTCCAGGAATACATCGCCGACTCCTACGCCCAGCTCAAGCAGTTCCGGCTGATGGTGCTCTACACCGCGTGGGAGATCGACAAGTACAACGACTACAAGAAAGTGCGCAAGGACATCGCCGCAGTCAAGGTGGTGATGCCGACGGTCCTGCACGACATCGCCTGGCGGGCAATGCAAGTACACGGCGCGCTCGGGGTCACCAACGAGATGCCGTTCCTCGGCATGGTCACCGGTGCCGCCGTGATGGGACTGGCCGACGGACCCACCGAGGTGCACAAGACCACGGTCGCCAAACAGGTGCTGCGCAACTACAAGGCCAGCGACGACATGTGGCCCTCGGAGTGGCTGCCACGAAAGCGGGAAGCCGCGCGGGAACGCTTCGCCGAGTACCTCGAACTCGAGGCGGGCAACCAATGAGTGAACCGCACGCTCGACACCGAGCGGCTGGCCGCATGGATGGACGAGGCCGCGCTCCCGGGCAAGGGGGAACCGCTGCAGGCGCGCTTCCTGTCCGGTGGCACCCAGAACGTCATCTACGAACTGACCCGCGGCGACGAACGCTGCGTGATGCGGATGCCGCCGCCCGGCGCGCCGCCCGACCGCGACAAGGGCATCCTGCGGGAGTGGCGGATCATCGAGGCGCTCGACGGCACCGAAGTGCCGCACACCGCTGCGGTCGGCGTGTGCGACGACGCCGCCGTGCTCGGCCGGCCGTTCTACCTGATGGGGTTCGTCGACGGCTGGTCCCCGATGGACACCACGGCACGTGGCCCGAGCCGTTCGACAGCGATCTTCCGACCCGGCCGGCACTGAGTTACCAACTGGCCGAAGGCATTGCGCTGCTCTCGAAGGTCGACTGGCGGGCCAAGGGGCTGGCACGACCTGGGCAGGCCCGACGGCTTCCACGAACGCCAGGTCGACCGGTGGATCGGCTTCCTCGAGCGGATCAAGAACGCGACCTCCCGGGCTCGAGGTCGCCACCGACTGGCTGCAGGCCCACAAGCCGCTCGACTTCATCCCCGGCCTGATGCACGGCGACTACCAGTTCGCCAACGTGATGTACCGCCACGGCGCCCCGGCGCAGCTGGCGGCGATCGTCGACTGGGAGATGGGCACCGTCGGTGACCCGAAGCTGGACCTGGGTTGGATGGTGCAGAGCTGGCCCGAGGACCCCGGCGCCCCAGCAGGAATCCGAGATGAGCTATGTCGACATGCGCGGGATGCCGTCGCGCGACGACGTGGTCGCGCACTACGCCGAGGTGTCGGGACGCCAGGTCGACGACCTGGACTACTACCTGGTGCTGGCCAAGTGGAAACTGGCGATCGTGCTGGAGCAGGGCTTCCAGCGCGCAGGTGACGATGAGAAGCTGCTGGCCTTCGGGCCCGTGGTGACCGGCCTGATGGCCTCGGCCGCCGAACTCGCCGAGTCCACGGATTACCGGGGTTAGCCGGGCCGTGCGCGCCGCGATCTGCCCGGAGTACGGGCCGCCGGAGGTCGTGCGCGTCGAGGAACACGCCGTAGCCGAGGCCGGCCCCGGCCAGGTCGGGGTGCGCGTGCAGGCGGCGGCGGTCAACTTTCCCGACGTTCTGCTGGTGGCCGGCTCCTACCAGGTCAGCGTCCCGCCGCCGTTCGTGCCGGGCAGCGAGTTCGCGGGTGTCGTCGACGAAGTCGGTTCGGAGATCACCGGTTTCGCGGTCGGTGACCGGGTGACCGGAACCGGGATGTTCGGCGCGTTCGCCGAACGCGTCGTCGTGGATGCAGGCCGGCCTGGCGGCCATCCCCGACGGCGTGGACGCGTTCACGGCGGCCGCGTTCGGCGTCGCGCACCGCACGGCCTATCACACGCTGCGTTCGATGGCGCGGCTGACCGCGGGCGATGAGCTCGTCGTGCTCGGCGCGGGTGGCGGCGTCGGACTGGCCGCAGTGCAACTCGGCGTCGCACTGGGCGCGACGGTCACCGCGGTGGCGTCATCGGCCGAGAAGCTGGACGTGGCAGCGCGGTACGGTGCCGACCGGTTGATCAACCACGGTGCCGGTCGCGCTTCGGGACGCGCTGCGGGCCGCGCTGCCGGACGGTGCCGACGCGGTGGTCGACCCGGTGGGTGGCGAGCTCACCGAACCGGCCCTGCGGTCGTTGCGCCGCGGGGGACGGTTCGTCACCGTCGGCTATGCGTCCGGGGTGATACCGCGGATCCCGTTGAACCTGGTGCTGATCAAAGGAATTCACGTGCTCGGGTTTCCAGTTCCAGGACGTGCCGGCCGACGAGTTCGAACGCAACGAGGGCGAACTGCGTGACCTGCTGGTGTCGGGACGCGTGTCACCTCACGTCGGCGCGGTGTACCCGCTCGACGAGGCCGCCGCAGCACTGCGTCACGTCGGCGACGGACGTGCGGTCGGCAAGATCCTGATCGACCTGAGTGTCAGCTCGGCCGGAATCAGGTCCGCGGCGACCGACGCCATCGTGCCGCAACAGAAGGTCTCGGTCAGGCCGACCGGTTCGATGGCCGCGCCGATGGCCGCCGCCAGCGCCTGCGCCTTGAACGCACGGGCGGCGGCGCTGAGCCGGTGCTCGACCGAATCGACACTGCTGTCCAGTTCGGCAGGCAGCGGTGCACCCCACAGGGTCACCTCCGTGGCGCCCTGTTCCAGCGCGCCGAGCACGCCCCTGCGTACCCGGTCGTCGCGGCCGAACAGGTCGGCGGCCACCGCGACGGTCTGCGGGTGGGGCCTGTCCTCCCATGACTCCAGCACCGACTCCAGCTCCCGGGCCTCGGCCCCGAGGATCTCGAGGGGGCGCATGTCTTCGTCGCTGTTGACCAGCACGGTGACATCCCACCCCGCCATGACCCGGTCGTAGACCCAGCCGCCGGCGAACCGCACCGCGTCCAGCACGGTCGGGGACACGACGTCCAGCCGGTACCTCATGTCGGATCCGCCTCTGACGGTGTCACTGCCAGGTCCCGGGCCAGCGAGTCCGCGTACCCCTTGAACACCTCGGTCAGCGGGATTGAAGGATCGAGTAGCCATAGAATCTCCATTCCGTTGATGAAGGCGAGAATCTCCACGGCCTTGTTGGCCGCGTCGAAGTCTGTTCGGAAGGTTCCCTTGCGCTGACCGCGCTCGATGATCGACTTGATGATGTCCCCGGCGTCGCGGTAGCGCTTGTGCAGGCGGTCGTGCAGCGGTGCGTCGGGAGCGATGTTCTCCGCCAGCAGCACCGTGAAGGTTCCGACCAGTTCCGGGGCGCGTTCGAAGCGCTCCGGGACCCGGCTGAGCTCGGTGATCAGATCGCCCGACCGGTCCGCGTGCGCGTCGTCGTCGGCGTCGCGGGCATCCAGCACCGCGTTGAGCAGCTGCTCCTTGGACTCGAAGTGGTGCAGCAGCCCGGCCGGCGTCACCCCGGCCTCTTTGGCGATCTGCGCCAGCGAGGTGGAGCGCCAGCCGTTGCGCGCCAACAGACGCTCCGCCACGGCGAGGATGCGCTGTCTGCGGTCCTCACCTTTGGCGAACAGGGTCGCGTACGGGGCGCGACGCGGGTTCGGGGGCTGTCACTCGCACTCCTTGCTCAACCAACCTAGTGAACACACAGTAGGTAGGTTTGCGCCGTGTGACAAGGGTCTCAGCGAAAACATGTTCGGATCGCCGTCACCCGCATCGACACTGCGCTGACGGGTCGTCGATCGCGCGGGATCACAGCCCTGCGTGCAATCTGGACGGCAAGAGCCCGTCTTCGCGGCGCTACAAGCCCAGCGATTTGGCGATCATCACCTTCATGACCTCGCTGGTTCCCGCGTAGATGCGGGCCACCCGCGCATCGGTGTACAGCCGGGCGATCGGATACTCCATCATGTAGCCGTAGCCGCCGAACAGCTGCAGGCACCGGTCCACCACCCGCTGCTGCATCTCGGTGCAGAACAGCTTGACCCTGGCCGCGTCGGCGCCGGAGAGCTCACCGTCGACGTGCAGCGTGATCGCCCGGTCCAGCATCGCCTGCGCCGCTTCGACTTCCGTCGAGCAGGCGGCGAGTTCGAACTTGGTGTTCTGGAACGATGCGACCGGCGTGCCGAAAGCCTTGCGGTTCTGCGTGTACTCGATCGCCGCGTCGATCGCCGAACGCGCCTGCGCGACCGACCCGACCGCGACCGTCAGCCGCTCCTGGGCGAGGTTGTGGCCGAGATAGCCGAACGCCTCGTCCACCTCCCCCAGCACGTTCGCGGCGGGGACGCGGACGTCGACGAAGGACAGCTCCGCGGTGTCCTGCACCTTGCAGCCCATCTTCTCCAGCTCGCGGCCGCGGGTGAAGCCCTCCATGCCGTCCTCGACGACGAGCAGCGTCAGCCCCTTGCGGCGGTTGTCCGGATCGGTGGAGGTGCGGGCGACGACGATGACCAGGTCGGCCTGCATGCCGCCGGTGATGAACGTCTTGGCGCCGTTGACGATCCAGTCGTCCCCGATCCGTCGCGACCGCGGTGGTGCGCATGCCGGCCAGATCGGATCCGGTGCCGGGTTCGGTCATCGCGACCGCGGTCAGCAGCGTGCCCGCGGCCAGCCCGGGGAACCAGCGCTCGCGCTGCTCGGCATTCGCGTAGTGCAGGAAGTACGGCAGGATCACCTCGAGCTGGGTGCGCACCGTCGACAGCGTCACCAGCGCGCGCGCCGCCTCCTCCTGCAGCACCACGTTGTAGCGGTAGTCGGGCTGCCCGCCGCCGCCGTACTCCTCGGGGATGGCCATACCCGAGCATGCCGAGCGCACCCATCTGCTCGAAGACCTCGCGCGGCATCCGGCCGCCCTTCTCCCACTCCGGATAGTGGGGCACGACCTCCTTCTCGACGAAGTCGCGGGCGAGTTCGCGGAAGGCCTCGTGGTCTTCGGTGAACAGATCTCGGCGCACGTGCGCGTCTCCTTCTCAAGCGACGAGCTCGACCAGGGTCGCGTTGGCGGTGCCGCCGCCCTCGCACATGGTCTGCAGGCCGTAACGAATTCCGTTGTCCCGCATGTGGTGGATCATCCGCGTCATCAGCACCGCACCCGAAGCGCCGAGCGGATGGCCCAGCGCGATCGCACCGCCGAGCGGGTTGAGCTTGCCCTCGTCGGCGCCGGTGTCGGCCAGCCACGCCAGCGGCACCGGCGCGAACGCCTCGTTGACCTCGAACACGCCGACCTCGGTCAGCGTCGACGCCGGCCTTGTGCAGCACCTTCTCGGTCGCCGGAATCGGGCCGGTCAGCATCAGTTTCGGGTCGGCCCCGGTGACCGCGCCGGCGCGGTAGCGCGCCAACGGGGTCAGCCCGAGCGCCACCGCGTTCTCGGCGGTCATGACGAGCAGGCGCCGCGGCGCCGTCGGAGATCTGCGACGAGTTCCCGGCGTGGATCACGCCGTCTTCGGTGAACGCCGGCTTGAGTCCGGCGAGTTTCTCCGGCGTGGTGCCGCGCCGGATGCCCTCGTCGTCGGTGACGACGCCGCCGTCGGTGAAGACGGGCACGATCTGGTCCTTGAACGCTCCGGCGTCCTGCGCGGCGGCCGCCCGCTCGTGGGACTGCGCCGAGTACTCGTCGAGCCGGGCTGCGCGACAAGTTCCACTGCTTGCGCGATCATCTCGGCCGAGATGCCCTGGTTGAAGGAGAAATCGTCATAGCGGGCAAGGACTTTCGGCCCGTAGGGCATGCCGGTGGCGCGCGCGGAGCCCAGCGGAACCCGGCTCATCACCTCGACTCCCCCGGCCACCACCACGTCCTGCTGCCCCGACATCACGGCCTGCACGGCGAAGTCGAGCGCCTGCTGGCTCGATCCGCATGCCCGGTTCACCGTGGTGCCCGGGATGTGTTCGGGCCAGCCCGCCGCCAGCACCGCGTACCGGCCGATGTTGCTCGACTGGTCGCCCACCTGGGACACGCAGCCCCACACGACGTCGTCGATGATCTCGGGGTCGACGCCGGTGCGCTCGACGAGTTCGTTGAGCACCAGCGCCGACAGGTCGGCGGCGTGTTGGTCGGACAGGCCGCCGTTGCGCTTGCCGACGGGTGTGCGCACTGCGCCGACGATGACGGTTTCCCGCATTACCTCTGCTCCTTGTCCTTCGGTGACTCTTCCCCCGAGTCGCTTCGCTGCAGCCCTTTGGACAAGGCCCATCGACCGCTGAACTCCGGATCCCGCTTGGCGGCGAACGCGGCGTAGGCCTCGGCCGAGTCTGCCGTCGCGAAGTTGCCGGGCTGCGCCCGGGCCTCGTTGGCCAGCGCCTCTCGCAGCGTGGCGTTGGCGCCGTCGTTGAGCAGCGCCTTGCTCTGCGCCAGCGCGAACGGCGGCCCGGCCGCCAGTCGGCCGGCCAGGTCGTCGACGAATCCGTCGATCTCGTCGGCCGGCGTCACCCAGGTGACCAGGCCGAGCGCGTGCGCCTCCTCGGCGCCGATCATGTCGGCCAGCAGCACAAGTCGCTTGGCCTGCTGCAGTCCGACGAGCTTCGGCAGCAGCCAGGACCCGCCGAGGTCCACCGACAGGCCGCGCTTGGAGAAGATCTGGCAGAACCGGGATTCGGGCGTGGCCACCACCAGATCGCATCCCAGTGCCAGATTCCAGCCCGCGCCGACGGCGACGCCGGTGACCTTGGCGATGGTCGGCACCGCGAGTTCGTGCAGTGCCAGTGCGACGTCGGTGAGCCGCTCCAGCTTGTAGCGCGGGTGGACGTCCTCGCCGGTGGCGATGTCGGCACCCGAGCAGAACGCGCCGCCGGCGCCGGTGAGCACCAGCGCGCGCACTTCGCGATCGCGGTTGAGGCCGCGGAGCGCATCGGCGAGTTCCACCCACAGCCGGGCGTCCAGCGCGTTCTTGCGCTCGGGCCGGTTCAGCGTCAGCGTGCGCACGCCGTCGCGGTCCGACGACAGCAGCACCTGCTCGTCACCCACCGTAGGCCGGTCCGATCGCACCCTCGGCCCGCAGCCGAGCCAATTCCTCTGGTGTCAAACCCAATTCGCCAAGCACGGCGTCGGTGTGCTCCCCCAGCCCGGGCACCGCACCCATCGGCTGCTCGAAGTCGCTGATCACCGGCGGCGGCCGCAACGCCTGGATGTCGCCCTTGGGGGTCGCGACGGTGCGCCACCTGTCGCGCGCGGCGAGCTGCGGATGCGCCACCACCTCGCTGGGCACGTTGTAGCGGGAGTTGCCGATCCCGGCGTCGTCGGCCGTCTTCTGGATTTCCGCGAGATCGTGTTCGGGCACACCAGGACCCGATGGCCTCGTCGAGGATCTCGCGGTGCGCGCAGCGACCGGGGTTGGTCGCGAACCGCGGATCGTCGGCGAGGTCGGGCCGGTCGATGATCTCCCTGGCGACCCGCTGCCATTCGCGGTCGTTGGTGGTGCCGAGCACGACGGTCTGACCGTCGCGGGTGGGGAACGCGCCGTACGGCGCCACGGCGGGTGAGCCGACACCGAGCGGCTGCTGGTCGATGCCGGAGTGCTGGGTGTAGGTCAGCGCGTAGCCCATCACGTCGGTCATCACGTCGAACAGGCTCAGCTCGACCGACGGTGCCGCAGCGCCCGCCGGCCGGCTACCGCGACCGACCAGCAGCGCCAGGATCGAGAGCGCGGCGTAGAGACCGGTCGTGAAGTCGGCCATCGCGGGCCCGGGTTTCGCGGGCATGCCGGGGTAACCGGTGACCGCGCAGGACCCCGACTCCGCCTGCACCAGAAGGTCATAGGCACGCTTGTGGGAGATCGGCCCGCCGGGTCCGTATCCGTCGATCTCGACGGGGATGACGTTGGGGTGCCGGATCGGCGAGATCGGCGGCAGTGATGCCCAGACGCGCCGTCGCACCGGGCGCGAGGTTGGACACGAACGCGTCGGCGCGGTCGAGCAACCGGTGCAGCAGAGTCCATCCCCGCGGCTGACTTGGTGTTGAGCGTCACCGACTCCTTGCCGCGGTTGCACCACACGAAATGCGCGGCCAGGCCGCCGGGTCCGTTGACGACGTCGTCGTAGTCACGGGCGAAGTCACCGCCGTTGGGGTTCTCCACCTTGATGACGCGGGCGCCGAAGTCGGCGAGCACCCGGGTGCACATCGGGGCGGCGACGGCCTGCTCCATGGCGACGACGGTGACGCCGGCCAGGGGTGCGGCCGGTGCGGTTCAGTCACCTTGCTACATCACCATGCCGCCGTCGACCGGCAGCACCTGGCCCGTGATGTAGGACGCGGCGTCGGAGGCCAGGAAGACGAAGCCCGGCGACCTCGTCGGGTTCCGCCCAGCGCTTCAACGGGATTCGCGCCATCATGTTGGCCGCGAACTTCTCGTTGGTGCGGATGGTCTCGGTCATCGGCGTGGCTGCCAGCGGCGCAAGCGCGTTGACCAGGATGTTCTTGGCCGCCAGCTCGCGGGCCAGCGACTTGGTGAAGCCGATGATGCCCGCCTTGGCCGCCGAGTAGTTCACCTGGCCGAGCGTGCCGGTGATGCCCGCCGACGACGTCACGTTGATGATGCGGCCGGTGCCGTCGGTCGGCAGGTACGGCAGCGCCGCCTGCGTGCAGTGGAAGGTCCCCATCACGTGGATGTCGAACGTGCAGGCGGAACGTCTCGTCGGTCAGCTTCGGGAACATCGCAGGCGCCGTGACGCCCGCGTTGTTGACCAGGATGTGCAGCGCTCCCCCCGCCAGACCGGCCGCCTGCTCGGCGGCGGCGTCGGCGGACGCGCGGTCGGCGACGTCCAGCGCGGCGCTGTCGGCTTTGCCGCCTGCGGTGCGGATACGTTCGGCCACAGCGGCTGCCGCGTCGCCGTTGATGTCGGTGACGAGGACCGCCGCACCCGCCTGGGCCAGCGCGGCCGCCACGGCGGCGCCGATACCGCCGCCTGCGCCCGCACCGGTGACCAGGGCCGCGCGCCGGTGAGGTCGAAGCAGGCTCATCTAGTAGCTCCTGGGCAGGCCGAGGACGTGTTCGCCGAGGAAGTTCAGGATCATCTCCTGGCTGACCGGGGCGATCTTCATCAGCCGTGACTCCCGGAAGTAGCGGGACACGTGGTACTCCTCGGAGTAGCCCATCCCGCCGTGCAGTCTGCAACGCGCGGTCGGCGGCGCCGAAGCCGGCGTCGGCGCACAGGTACTTCGCCGTATTCGCCTCGCGCCCACAGGGTTTGCCGTTGTCATAGAGCCAGGTCGCCTTGCGCAGCACCAGTTCGGCGGCGTCGAGGCGGGCCAGCGAGTCGGCCAGCGGGAACTGCAGGCCCTGGTTCATGCCGATCGGGCGGTTGAAGACGACGCGCTCGTTGCCGTACTTCACCGCCTTCTCCAGCGCGACCCGTCCGATGCCCAGCGCCTCGGCGGCGATCAGCATCCGTTCGGGGTTCAGGCCGTCGAGGATGTACTTGAAACCCTTGCCCTCCTCGCCGACCCGGTCCTCGACCGGCACGATCAGGTCGTCGATGAACAACTCGTTGGAGCTGACGGCGTTGCGGCCCATCTTCTTGATCGGCCGGATGTCGACGTGGTCGCGGTTCAGGTCGGTCAGGAACAGCGTCATGCCGTCGGTCTTCTTGGTGACCTCGTCATACGGCGTCAGTGCGGGTGAGCAGCAGGATCTTCTCGGACTCGAGCGCCTTGGAGATCCACACCTTGCGGCCGTTGACGCGGTAGTTGTCACCCTCGCGCTTGGCGAAGGTGGTGATGCGCGAGGTGTCCAGTCCCGCACCGGGTTCGGTGACACCGAAGCACACATGCAGGTCGCCGTCGACGATCCGGGGCAGCGTCGCGGCCTTGAGCTCGTCGGAGCCGTGCTTGACGACCGGCTGCATGCCGAAGATCGACAGGTGGATGGCGCTGGCGCCGTTCATCGCCGCCCCGGAGCGCGAGATCTCCTCGAGCAGCAACGTCGCCTCGGTGATGCCCAGGCCGTGGCCGCCGTACTCCTCGGGGATGGTCATGCCCAGCCAGCCGCCCTTGGCGATGGCGTCGTAGAACTCCTGTGGGAATTCGTGCGCCAGGTCCTTTTCCATCCAGTACTGGTCGTCGAACCTGGCCGCCAGCTCAGCGACAGACTTGCGGATCAGCTCCTGATCCTCGGTGAGTTCGAAACTCATACCACCCGGCATAACGGCCTCTCCTGTGATTCCGTCACCGACGGCAGTGCGGCGTCAGCTGGCCGCCTCGCCTGGCAGTCCTTGTTGCCGGTCAATTCCTTGGCGTTGGCCGCGAAGTCGGCGAAGCTGGCGCCGCCGTGATCGTGTTTGCTCAGCGCCTGGATGGTGACGTCGTGGCCCTCGGCCGCCTTGCGCAGCGCCCCGACGGTCGCCTGCTCACGGGTGATGTGGGTGAACGGATCCCAGTGATACCAGCGCATGGCGTTCTCGTAGGTCATCTTGTCGATCTCGACGTCGGGCACGTCGTTCTCCTTGAGCACCTCGTCCAGCTGCTCGGGAGCGCCCGGCCACATCGAGTCCGAGTGCGGGTAGTCGGCTTCCCAGCAGATGTTGTCCACGACCGATCGTGCTCGCGCAGTTTCACGCCGACCGGATCGGCGATGAAACACGTCAGGAAGTGATCGCGGAACACCTCCGAGGGCTTCTGCTTGCCGAAGTCCTGACCGGTCCACGTCGAATGCATCTCGTAGGTGCGGTCGGCGCGCTCCAGGAAATAGGGGATCCAGCCGGTGCCACCCTCGGACAGCGCGATCTTGAGATCCTTGTACTTCTTGATCGGCTTGGACCACAACAGATCCGCCGCCGCCTGCACGATGTTCATCGGCTGCAGCGTGATCATCACGTCCATCGGCGCATCCGGCGCGGTGATCGCCAGCCGGCCCGAGGAGCCGATGTGCACGTTGAGCACCGTGTCGGTGTCGACGAGCGCCTCCCACAACGGCGTCCAGTAGTCGTCGTGGAAAGCACGGATAGCCCATCGCGGCCGGGTTCTCGGTGAACGTCAGCGAGTGCACTCCCCGCTTCGGCGTTGCGCCGCACCTCTGCCGCGCACGCTTCGGCGTCCCAGATCACCGGCAACGTCATCGGGATGAACCGCGCCGGGTAGGCCCCGCACCACTCCTCGACATGCCAGTCGTTGTAGGCCTGCACCAACGCCAAGCGAGAACTCCGGATCCTCGGTGGCGAACAACCGCCCCGCGAAGCCGGGGAACGACGGAAAGCACATCGACCCCAGGATGCCGCCGGCGTTCATGTCCTTGACCCGGTCGTCGACCTTCCAGCAGCCCGGCCGGATCTCGTCGAGCCCCTGGGGCTCCAGGCCGTACTCCTCCTTCGGCCGGCCCGCCACCGCGTTGAGCGCCACGTTCGGGATCACCATGTCGCGGAACTGCCAGGTGTCCGACCCGTCCGGGTTGTGCACCAACCGCGGCGCCTCATCCAGATACTTCTTCGGCAGATGGTTCTTGAACATGTCCGGCGGCTCGACGATGTGGTCGTCCACACTGATCAGAATCATGTCGTCTTTGTTCATGACGACGACTCCTCTCGTCCGCACGACGCGCGTGCTGGACACTTGATTCAGGGGCGGTTGTTCTCCTACTTAGGAAACTAGCTTCTCCGTCAGCGAGAATCAATGTCCGCGAGCCATGTCCGCGGTCCGCCTGGCAGCAGCAGTTGCGCCGACGTGCGCAGCGCCCTGACCGGCGGATCTCGCGTCCGGCGTTGACCAGCCGTACAGAAAAGTGGAAATCTATTGGCGAAATATGAGAACCTGATTCTCATGAACGAGAGGAGCCCGGCGGTGCGAGTGGCCCCGCTGCCCGCAGACCTGTGGGACGACGCCGTCGACAAGGCGCTGCCGGCATGATGCCGGAGGAACGCCGCAACCCGTCGGCCGCGGGCAACGCCATCTCGACCTTCGTCAACCACCCCGAGCTGACCCGGTCCTACCTCGCCTTCAGCTTCTACCTGCTGACGCGCTCGACGCTGGCGCCACGACTGCGCGAGCTGGCCGTCCTTCGGATCGCCCACCTCACCTCCTGCGCATACGAGTGGGACGAACACGTCGTGATCGGCAAGAACGCCGGACTGTCCGAAGACGACATCGCGGCGCTGCAAGCAGCGGCGAGGCCGCCGACGAGTTCGATCGCACGGTGCTCGCGGCGGTCGACGAACTCGTCGAGAAGACCCGCATCTCCGACGACGACCTGGGCCGCCCTCGGCGAGCAGCTCGACAAGCGACAGCTGATGGACTTCGTCTTCACGGTCGGCGGCTACCACATGCTCGCGATGGCATCTGAACACCTTTGGCGTCGAACCCGAACCGTTGAATCCACAGAGGAGAACTGAAGATGCCCTTCTTCGCCAAGCCCGATGCGGGTAGCTGGACCGAGAACTGGCCAGAGCTCGGCACCGCGCCGGTCAACTACAGCGACTCCATCGATCCCGAGCACTGGATGCTCGAGCAGCAGGCGATCTTCAAGAAGACCTGGCTCAAGGTCGGCCGCGTGGAGCAGCTGCCCAAGAAGGGCAGCTACTTCACCCGCGAGATGCCGTCGGTCGGGCCCGGGCACGTCGGTGATCATCGTCAAGGACGAAAGGAGAGACGGTCGTTCGAGCCTTCCACAACCTGTGCCGGCACCGCGGCAACAAGCTGGTGTGGAGCGACTACCCCGGCGAGGAGGTGTCCGGCGTCTGCCGCCAGTTCACCTGCAAGTACCACGCGTGGCGCTACGCGCTCAACGGCGACCTGACCTTCGTGCAGCAGGAGGGTGAGTTCTTCGACCTCGACAAGGGCGACTACGGGCTGGTGCCCGTCCGCTGCGAGGTATGGGAAGGCTTCATCTTCATCAACTTACGACAACGACGCGCGCGCCGCTGCGCGAGTACCTGGGCGACTTCGCGAAGGGCCTCGAGGGCTATCCGTTCCACGAGATGACCGAGCACTACAGCTACCGCTCGGAGATCAACGCCAACTGGAAGCTGTTCATCGACGCGTTCACGGAGTTCTACCACGCGCCGATCCTGCACATGAAGCAGGCGGAGAAGGAGGAAGCCGAGAAGCTGGCCAAGTTCGGCTTCGAGGCGCTGGCCTACGACATCAAGGGCGACCACTCCATGGTGTCGTCGTGGGGCGGGATGTCGCCGCCGAAGGACCTGAACATGGTCAAGCCCATCGAGCGGATCCTGCACAGCGGCCTGTTCGGGCCGTGGGACCGCCCGGACATCAAGGGCATCCTGCCCGACGAGCTGCCGCCGGCCATCAACCCGGGCCGCCACAAGACCTGGGGCACCGACTCGTTCGAGTTCTTCCCCAACTTCACGCTGCTGTTCTGGGCGCCGGGCTGGTACCTCACGTACAACTACTGGCCGACCGCGGTGGACAAGCACATCTTCGAGGCCGACCTCTACTTCGTGCCGCCGAAGAACCTGCGTGAGCGGCTGTCCCAGGAACTGGCCGCGGTGACGTTCAAGGAGTACGCGTTCCAGGACGCCAACACGCTGGAGGCCACCCAGACGCAGATCGGCACCCGGGTCGTCACCGACTTCCCGCTGTGCGATCAGGAGATCCTGCTGCGCCACCTGCACATGACCGCCCACCAGTACGTGGACAGGTACAAGGAGGCAAGGCCGCTCGAACGGAGCAACGGATCCGCCAACGGCAAGCACGCCGCCAGCCGACGCAAGCCGCAGAAGGATGCAGTGAATGTCTAAGTTGCCCGAGGAATTCGCCGACCTCGAGCGGTTCGCCGACTGGTGCCTGCCGACCGAGGAGGAGCGCTACGCCAAGCGGCTGGCGTCCATCGATGGCCGAGATGCAGGAGCTCTACGACGCCGGCATGGCGCGGCTCGAGGACATCATGGTCTACGTCGACGCGCGCTTCCCGCTCAAGGGGATGCCGGAGGACGCCAAGGCGCTGGTGCATCTGGGACAGTCGATCGTCATGGTGAGCTTCCCCATCGAGGTGTGGAAGCAGCCGCGCGTGCTCGACAGCGGCGCCGCCTACATCAAGCTCATCAAGGAGCCGGTGGTCTGACGGTGACCCAGCCCGATCGCTTCGCGCAGCGCCATCGACGACCTCAAGGCAGCGGGTTACGTCGACGTCGACGCCGGCGAGATCGTCCGGCCCGGCATCATCACCATCGAAGGCGACCGGATTGTCGGCGTCGGCGGGCGACATTCGTCGGAGGCGACCGAAGGGTCGAGGTCATCGATCTTGGGGACGCCATCCTGCTGCCCGGCCTGATGGACATGGAGGTCAACCTACTGATGGGCGGGCGCGGCGAGAACCCGGGCCTGTCCCAGGTTCAGGATGACCCGCCCACCCGGGTGTTGCGCGCGGTAGGCAATGCCCGCCGCACGCTTCGCGCGGGCTTCACCACCGTGCGCAACCTCGGGCTGTTCGTCAAGACCGGCGGATACCTGCTCGACGTCGCGCTGGGCAAGGCGATCGACGCCGGCTGGATCGAAGGACCGCGGATCGTCCCTGCGGGACACGCGATCACTCCGACCGGTGGGCACCTGGACCCGACGATGTTCGCCGCGTTCATGCCGGGAGCGCTGGAGCTGACGGTCGAGGAAGGCATCGCCAACGGCGTCGACGAGGTCCGCAAGGCGGTGCGCTACCAGATCAAGCACGGCGCGCAGCTGATCAAGGTCTGCGTCTCCGGCGGCGTCATGTCGCTCACCGGAGAGGCTGGCGCGCAACACTATTCGGACGAGGAACTGCGCGCCATCGTCGACGAGGCGCACCGGCGGGGGATGCGTGTCGCCGCGCACACGCACGGCGCCGAGGCGGTCAAGCACGCCGTGGCATGCGGGATCGACTGCATCGAGCACGGCTTCCTGATGGACGACGAGGCCATCCAGATGCTGGTGGACAACGACCGGTTCCTGGTGACCACTCGGCGACTGGCCGAGTACATGGACGTCTCGAAGGCCCCGCCCGAGTTGCAGGCCAAGGCCGCCGAGATGTTCCCGAAAGCGCGCACATCGATCAAGGCCGCGTACGAGGCCGGCGTGAAGATCGCTGTCGGCACCGACGCACCTGCCATCCCACACGGGAAGAACGCCGACGAACTCGTCACGCTCGTCGACTGGGGCATGCCCGCCGCCGCGGTGCTGCGGGCAGCGACCGTCGTCGCCGCCGATCTGATCAACGTGACGGATCGCGGCAGGCTGGCCGAAGGCCAGGTGGCCGACATCATCGCGGTACCGGGTGATCCCCTCGCCGACATCCGTGTTACAAAAGAAGGTGAATTTTGTAATGAAAGGCGGCAAGGTCTTCCGAAATGACTCACAGTCAAAGCCCGCCCACTCGAACGGACGACCTGGTCGAGATCCAGCAGCTGCTGGCCAAGTACGCCGTCACCATCACCCAGGGTGACATCGAAGGCCTGGTGAGCGTCTTCACTCCCGACGGCACTTACAGCGCGTTCGGCGAAACCTATGTGCTGGAACGATTTCCCGTTCTAGTCGATGCCGCACCGAAGGGCCTCTTCATGACGGGTACCGCGCTCGTGAATCTGGACCCCGCCAACCCGGATGAGGCGTCGGGGACGCAACCGCTGTGCTTCATCGAGCACTCCGCGCACGACATGCGGATCGGTTACTACCGCGACACTTACGTGCGCACCGAAAATGGGTGGCGCCTCAAGACACGGGCGATGACCTTCATCCGTCGCAATGGCGGCACATGACCACGGCCGCCCCCACGCCGTCGGCCTTCGTCCAATGTCGCCGGCAAGCGGCTCCGGCACATGACTGACCTGTTCGACCCGCCACGTTCCGAATTGCGTTACGCGCCTGGCTCGACGAGAACGACCTCACACCGCCGCCAGGGGATCACTCACTCGACGCGCACCAGGCGCAACACTCCCGCGTGCTGCGCGCCCTATACGACGCCGACTGGATGCGGTACGGGTGGCCGGTCGAGGCGGGCGGTCTGGGCGGACCGATGATCCTGCGCGCGATCGTCGGCGAGGAGATCGTCGGCCGCAGGCTCGACGAACCCGGGCCCTACTCGATGATGGAAGTGCTGACGCCCACCATGATCGACTACGCCCGACCCGAGCTCGCCGCCGAGATGGTGCCGCGTCTGCTGTCCGGTCAGGAAACAGTGGTGCCAGGGCTTTTCCGAGCCGGGGTCGGGAAGCGACCTGGCGTCGCTGACCACGCGTGCCGTCAAGCGCGGCGATCAGTGGATCATCAACGGCCAGAAGGTGTGGACCAGTTTCGCCCAGTACTCGCAGCGGTGCATCCTGCTCACCCGCACCGGCGATGCGGACACGCCCAACCACGAGGCGATCACCGCCTTCTTCGTCGACGTCGACACCCCGGGCATCACGGTGCGCCCGTTGCACGCCATGCACGGTGTCGATGAGTTCTGCGAGGTGTATTTCGACGACGTCGCTGTGGATGCGCGCCGCATGCTCGGCAAGCCCGGCGACGGCTGGCGGCTGGCGATGGATCTGCTGCCCTACGAGCGCTCGACGTGCTTCTGGCAGCGAATCGCCTACCTGTACTCGCGGTTCGATGCGCTCGTCGGTGAGGTCAGAGAATCGGCACGGCCTCTGTCGACTCGGAGATGGGCGAAGCGTATCTGGCCCTGCATACGCTGCGCTGCCGGTCCCGGGCCACCCAGCACCGGCTGGCTGACGGTCACAAGCTGGGCCCGGACACCTCGATCGACAAGGTGTTGCTGGCCGGCGCCGAGCAGAAGCTCTACGACACCGCGCGCGATCTGCTGCCGGGCGTCATCGAACTCGACGACACCGACTGGCGTACCGAGTTTCTGTATTCGCGGGCGGCCAGCATCTACGGCGGCACCGCCGAAGTGCAGCGCAACATCATCGCCCGCCGCCTGCTGGACCTCGGGAAGGAGTGACGATGGCACAAGCATGGACCCGGAGTCCCTCGAGTTGCTGGAAGGCGCACTTCGTAAGACCATGCTGTCGACCTCCGGTGCCGAGCTGGACGCGGCGCTCGCCGAACTGGGCTGGGCCGAAATGCTTTCGGAGATGTCCGAGCTGGCGATACCGCTGGTGTTCCGGCTGCTGGGCGAAACAGGTTCGCACGCCTCGGTTCTCAACGATGTGGTGCTTCTGACCGCTGGCCGTGAGGTCGGTGCGACCCCGGCGCTGCCCTACGCGGGCGGCGGTTGGGTGGTGTGGGATTACGCCGGGGCAGGCGAAGACACAGCTCTTGGAGGTCTGCCGCTGCGCCGGGTTGACGAAGGCGGGCACCTCCGGCTGCCCGATGCCCGCCGCGCCCTGGGATGGTGGCTGGTCGGTTCGGCCAGGGCGATGCTGACCCTGGCCCGCCAGCACGCGCTGGACCGGGTCCAGTTCGGCCGCCCGATCGCGGGGTTCCAGGCGGTCCGGCACCGGCTCGCCGAGACGCTGGTGGCCATCGAGGGCGCCGAGGCGACGCTGAGCCTGCCCGGTGCGGACAACCCCGATCTGACCGCGCTGCTGGCCAAGGCCGCGGCAGGCAAGGCCGCGCTGACCGCGGCCAAAAACTGCCAGCAGGTGCTCGGCGGCATCGGCTTCACCGCCGAGCACGACCTGCACCACCATGTGAAGCGGGCCCTGGTGCTCGACGGATTGCTGGGCAGCTCAAAGGAACTCACCCGCAAGGCCGGAGCGGGGCTGCGAGCCCGCGGCTCGGTACCGCGCCTGGCCAACCTCTGACTTCCAGCGTTCGTTCCGTGAGTGCCGTCGGCACGCCGACGCGTCGAGTGAAGTGGCATGTCACGCGCGCTCGCGCAGCGGCGACGGTCCCGAACTACTTGATGTTGGCCTTCATCTCTTCGAGATTCACCAGCACCGGCCATCCGCCGACGCTCAGCGCGTTGCCGTGCCCGGTCTGGTGGACATCGAACACCGACTGGATCGCGGCGTAGAAACCCTGCACGTCCAAGGTCTGGTTGACCGCACGCTTGGCCTGGCGCAGCGCGAACGACGGCATCCTGGCGATCTGTTCGGCCAGCGCCCTGGTCTCGGTGTCGAGCTGGTCGCGTGGCACCACCTTGTTCACCATCCCGGTGCTGTGCACCTCCTCGGCGGTCATCGACCTGCCCGTGAACAGGATCTCTTTCGCCTTGCGGGGCCCGAGTTCCCAGGTGTGGCCGTGGTATTCGACACCGCCGATGCCCATCAGGACGACCGGATCTGAGAACTGCGCATCGTCGGCGGCGATGATGAGGTCGCAGGGCCAGCACAGCAGCAGGCCACCGGAGATGCAGCGGCCCTGGACCGCGGCGATGGACGGTTTGGGGACGTTGCGCCAGCGAAGCGTGTACTCGAGGTAGCGCTTCGCCTCGTGCTGGATGATGAACTCCAGCGTGATCTTGTCGGGTACCGGACCGCCGCCCCGCAGGTCATGGCCCGCGGAGAAGTGCTTTCCGTTGGCCCGCAGCACGATCACCGCCACGTCGTTGTCTTCCGCCGCCCTGGTCCACGCCGCGTCGAGCTCGTCGAGCAACTCGGGGTTCTGGGCATTGGCCGCCTCGGGCCGGTTGAGGGTGATGGTGGCGATCTTGTCGGTCACCTCATAGTCGATGTACACGGCGGATCCTCAGGTCTCGGGGCGCCCACGAGGGTGCCGGGCAGGCGGCGTCGGTGCGCTGGAGTGAGAAGTGACGTGCCCCGACTCGACGCGATATCTGGGCCTTCTGTTATCACCGGAATGAGAATACTATTCTCGCAGCAAGGAAGTTACAATCTCTGACACGAAGGCCGAGAGGGGGTCGTGGACCGTTATGGCAAGGCGTTCTCCGGTACAGTCAGTTCATGTTCTTCCCAATCGACCTGCGACTGAGCCGCCGGTGACCAGCCCCAGCGAGGAACCTGCCTGGAAGCAGCGCGCGGTTGAACGATCGATCAAAACCGCCAAGCTGCGTGCCGCGCAACGCGTGCAGCGATTTCTCGACGCCGCGCAGGCCATCATCATCGAGAAGGGCAGCACGGACTTCACCGTCCAAGAGGTCGTCGACCGCTCCCGGCAGTCGCTACGCAGCTTCTACCTGCAGTTCGACGGCAAACACGAACTGCTTCTGGCCCTGTTCGAGGACGCGCTGAGCCGGTCGGCCGACCAGATCCGCGCCGCCACCTCCGGGCAGGAAGGCCCACTCGAACGCCTCGAGGTGGCGGTTCAACTCCTGTTCGAATCGTCTCGTCCCGACCCGGCCGCCAAGCGCCCGCTATTCACCGACTTCGCTCCACGCCTGCTGGTGTCCCATCCCACCGAGGTCAAGGTGGCCCACGCGCCGCTGCTCGCGCTGCTCACCGAGCTGATGGAAGAGGCCAGCGCGGCCGGAGAGTTGCGTGCGGGCGTGAACCCGAAACGCATGGCCGCCATGACAATGCAGACCGTGATGTTTGTCGCGCAGTCCAGCGGTGACGCCGGCGACGGCACGCTCAATCCCATCACCGCCGACGAGGTCTGGGACTTCTGCGCCCATGGATTCACCGCCGAATAGGCGAGAATCCCACTCTCTGTTTTCCAGAACACTGTTTGCACCCGCGTGTCGTCCTACCGCGTCGTCGCGAACGCTTCCCCGATTGAGAGGGCTGTTCTTCTCTGCGGAGAGGATTGCTTGCCCGAAAAGAGTCGACCATTGACACTTGTGTGCCAGCGATGCCAAAGTTGTGAGACAAATGGCAGCCCGATGTCTTACGCAAGACTGGTCCAGCGAGAGGGATACCCGTGACGATCAGCGCTGACAGCTCCGCCGTGCAGGGTGCCGCGACGGCGGATGAGTTGTACTACGACCCCTACAGCGTCGAGCTCAACATGGACCCCTACGCCGGTGTTCGCCCGCCTCCGCGAAGAGGCGCCGCTCTACTACAACAGCAGCACGACTTCTACGCGCTGAGCCGGTTCGACGACGTCAACAAGGCCCTGATCGACCACGAGACGTTCATCTCGGGTCGCGGCGCGCTGCTCGAGATCATCAAGTCCGGCATGGAGATCCCGCCGGGCACATTGATTTTCGAGGATCCGCCGATCCACAACATCCACCGCAATCTGCTTTCCCGGGTGTTCACCCCGCGCAAGGTGCTCGCACTGGAGCCGCAGATCCGCGAGTTCACTGCGCGCTGCCTGGACCCGCTGGTGGGCACGGGCCGGTTCGATTTCGTCAACGACCTCGGCGAGCAGATGCCGATGCGGGTCATCGGGATGCTGCTCGGTATTCCCGAAGAACACCAGCGTCGGGTCACCGACCACGGTGAAGCCACCCTGCAGAGCCGAACACGTCGACCGGATGGCCACCGGTGAGGTATTCGCCGAGTTCATCGACTACCGCACCGAGCATCCGTCCGACGACATCATGACCGACCTGCTCAACGTCGAGTTCACGGACGAGACCGGCACCGTGCGTCGGCTGAGCCGTGACGAGCTGCTGATGTATCTGACCGTGGTCGCCACCGCCGGCGCGGAGACCACCACGCGGCTGATCGGCTGGGCGGGCAAGACGCTGGCCGATAACCCCGATCAGCGCCGCGAACTCGTCGGAGAACCCCGCACTGATCCCGCAGGCGATCGAGGAGATTCTGCGCTGGGAACCGCCGGCTTTGCAGATCGCCCGCTACGTCACCCGCGACATCGAGTATTACGGCCAGACCGTGCCCGAGGGCAGCGCGATGTTGATGCTGGTGGGCGCCGCCAACCGCGACCACCGCCGGTTTCCGCCAAACGGCGATGTCTTCGACATCCACCGGGAACAACGCTCGCACATGACCTTCGGTGCCGGAACGCACTTCTGCATGGGCAACGCACTGGCCCGGCTGGAGGGCCGCATCGCGCTGGAGGAGATCCTCAAACGCTTCCCCGAATGGGAGGTCGACTGGCCCAACGCGCAAGCCGTCGCAGACCACGGCTGTCCGTGGCTGGGAATCCATGCCCACCTTCGTTATCAGGCTGATCACAAACCTCGAACACACCAACGACCCCGAAGGACTGACCGACATGGCAGGACGTGTAGAAGGCAAGGTCGCTTTCATCACCGGCGCGGCACGCGGACAGGGCCGCGGCACACGCGGTGCGGCTGGCCCAGGAGGGCGCCGACATCATCGCCGTCGACATCTGCAGGCCGATCGGCGCGGACAGAGCCGGATCCCGCCGTCCACGCCGGAGGACCTGGCCGAAACCGCCGACCTGGTCAAGGGACTCAACCGCCGCATCTTCACCGCCGAGGTCGACGTGCGCGACTACGACGCGCTGAAGGCCGCCGTCGACAGCGGTGTCGAGCAGTTCGGCCGGCTCGACATCATCGTCGCCAACGCCGGCATCGGCAACGGCGGCGAGACGCTGGACAAGACCAGCGAAGAAGACTGGACGACGATGATCGACATCAACCTCAGCGGTGTGTGGAAGACCGTGAAAGCCGGTGTCCCGCACCTCATCGAGGGCGGTCGCGGCGGATCGATCATCCTGACCAGTTCGGTCGGCGGGATGAAGGCCTATCCGCACATGCGGTCACTACATAGCAGCCAAACACGGCGTCGTCGGTCTCATGCGGACCTTCGCGGTTGAGTTGGGGCAGCACATGATCCGGGCCAACTCGGTGCACCCACCCATGTGAGCACCCCGATGATCATGAACGAGGGCACCTGGAAGATGTTCCGGCCCGATCTGGAAAACCCAGGCCCAGATGACATGGCCCCGATCTGCCAGATGTTCCACACGCTGCCCATCCCGTGGGTGGACCCGATGGATGTCAGCAACGCGGTGCTGTTTTTCGCCTCCGAGGAGGCGCGCTACCTTACCGGTGTGACGCTTCCGATCGACGCCGGCAGCTGCCTGAAGTAGCCGGGCACACGATGACCGCCGCAGGCGCCGAGCCGAACGCGGCCTGCTCGGAGAGCACCGGGATGCGTTGCGCCTCCCCGCCGAGTTGGCGTCCGCGGAGGACATCTGGCTCGGCTACCGCACGTCGGTCGCGCACGGCTTGGACATCGTCGGCAGCTGACCGGGTTCGGTGAAACCACCGTGATCATGAGTGTCGAGTGGTTGCATGGTTGACCATGAAGCGGCTCAACGGCATGGATGCGATGCTGTTGTACAGCGAGACGCCGAACCTGCACACGCACACGTTGAAGGTCGCGGTGATCGACGCCTCCGAGTATCCGGGGCAGTTCGGGTTCGAGGCGTTCCGACGGACGGTGGCGCGCCGCCTGCATCTGCTGGAGCCGCTGCGGTACCGGCTGGTTGACATCCCGTGGCGATTGCACCACCCGATGTGGATGCAGGACTGTCCGGTGGATCTCGACTATCACCTGCGCCGGGTCCGAGTCCCGGATCCTGGTAGCCGGCGCGAACTCGACCAGGTGATCGGCGAGATCGCCGGCACACCGCTGGACCGCAGCCGGCCGCTGTGGGAGTTCTACTTCGCCGAGGGGATGGCCGAGGACCGTTTCGCGCTGATCGGCAAGGTGCACCATACTCTCGCCGACGGCGTAGCGTCGGCGAATCTGCTTGCGCGGCTGATGGATCTGGCCGGCTCCGCGCGCGACGAACGAGATGAACCACCCGACACCGTGCCCGGAACCGTCCACCGGGCAGTTGCTCTGGGAGGCCCAACTCGACCACTTCCAGAACATCGCGGAGCTACCCCACCTGGTAGCCGACGCCGCCCGCGGGGTAACCAGGCTCCGCAAGCGCAATAAGACCCGCGACCACCATCCCGACCTGGCCAAGGCGTTCAACGCGCCGCCGACGTTTCTCAACCACGTCGTCTCCCCGGTTCGCACCTTCGCAACGGCGACCGTGTCGCTGGCCGAGGTCAAGGAGACCGGGAAGCACCTCGGCGTGACGTTCAACGACGTCGTGCTCGCCGTCGCCGCGGGCGGCCTGCGCGAGCTGTTGTTGCGCTACGACGGTCGCGCCGACCGGCCGATCATGGCGACCGTTCCGATCAGCACCGACAAGTCCACCGACCGGATCACCGGAAACGAGATCGGCGGCATCATGGTGTCGCTGCCGGTGCACGTCGACGATCCGCTGCAGCGCGTGAAACTGACCTCGCTGGCCACCACGAGGGCCAAGGAGACCAATGATCTGCTCGGGCCCACGTTGCAGGGCAGGATACTCGAGTACCTGCCGCCACCGCTGGCGCCGGCGATGTTCCGCGCACAATCCAAGCGCGCCGACCACAACCGGCTGATGAACGTCGCGGTCTCCAACGTCCCCGGCCCCCGACAACGCGGGCACATCGGCGGCGCACCTGTGAGCGAGATCTATTCTGTTGGCGTGCTTTCCGCGGCGAGCGCGTTCAATATGACGGTGTGGAGCTACGTCGACCAGGTCGACATCGCGGTGCTCTCCGACGATCGCACCTTCGCCGACACACACGAGGCGACAGACGCCATGGTCCATGCGTTCGACGAACTGCGTGTCGCGTGCGGGCTGGCACGCTCGAGCATCGTCGGCACCGCGATGGCCCCGGCGGTGTCGACCGGCTAGCTCAACGCGCGCGCAGCTCGTTGCGCAGGATCTTGCCGGTGCTGCCGCGCGGCAGCTCGTGAAGGATCGTGATGTCGCGTGGCACTTTGTAGTTCGCGAGGCTGTCCCGCACGTGTTGCTTGAGGTCGTCGACGGTGATGCTGGTGCCCGCCGCGGGAACGACGAACGCAGCCAGCCGCTGGCCGTACTGCTCGTCGTCGACACCGAGGACCGCCGCCTCGGAAACCCCGGGGTGAGCGACAAGCGCCTTCTCCACCTCGATCGGGTAGACGTTCTCCCCGCCGGACACGATCATCTCGTCATCACGGCCCACCACGAACAACCTGCCCGACCTGTCGAGGTAACCCATGTCCCCCGATGCCATGAACCCGTCATGGAACTCTTTGGTCGTCCCCGAGGTGTATCCGTCGAAAAGCGTTGAGCTGCGGACATATATCTGACCAACCTCACCGGAGGCGACCTCCTGGAGGTCGGCATCGAGGATGCGGAGCTCGGTTCCATCCGCCGGCCGTCCCGCCGTGTCCGGGGCGACGCGAAGGTCGGCGGGGGTCGCGGTGGCGATCATGCCGGCCTCGGTGGCGTTGTAGTTGTTGTAGATCACGTCGCCGAACTCGTCCATGAACGCGGTGACGACGTCGGGGCGCATCCGCGAGCCGGACGCGGTGGCGAAGCGCAGCGACCGGCCGCTGTACTTCTTCCGGACCGCGGCGGGGAGCTCCATGATCCGATCGAACATCACCGGAACCACCGCGAGACCGGTGGCGCGGTGCCGGTCGATCAGCGCGAGCGTCACTTCCGGGTCGAACTTGCGGCGGGTGACGATCGGGCAGGCCAGCAGGGCGGCGAAGAGCAACTGCGAGAAGCCCCAGGCGTGAAACATCGGCGCGGCGATCACGATCGGTTCCTCCGCGCGCCACGGGGTGCGGTCGAGAATGGCTTTGAGGTCGCCCGCGCCGCCGCTACTTTGCGAACGCTTGGCGCCCTTCGGTGTTCCGGTGGTGCCGGAGGTGAGCAGGATGATGTCGCTGGTGCGGGTGCTGGGCGCCGGCCGCCGGCCCGGGTGGCTGTCGATCAACCCGTCCAGCGTCGGGGTGCCGTCGGGCGCGTCCTCCCAGCCGAGAACTCTGATCGCCTTCGGTGCGTTCTGCAGCGCGCGGTCGACCGTCGCGGTGAACTCCTGGTCGTAGATCACGACATCGGCGCCCTCGCGGTCGATGACCTCCGCCATCGCGGGTCCGGCGAACGACGTGTTCAGCAGCAGCACATCGGCGCCGATGCGGTTGGCGGCGACCAGTGCCTCGATGAAACCCCGGTGGTTGCGGCACATCACCGCAACGGTTTTCGGCTTGAGTTCCTGCAGCGCAGCGCCGAGAGCATCGATGCGCGCGTCGAGCTGTTTCCAGGTGAGGGTGCCACGCTCGTCGATGATGCCCGGCCGGTCGGGGCATCGCTGCGCTGCTGCGGCGAAGCCGACGGTCGCGGTGAGCCCGGCGCGCCGCATCGCCGCGCCCATGCGCAGATACCTGTCCGGGCGCATCGGCGCGATCAACCGGGCCCGCAACAGCGTCGCGAGGAGTCCGAGCTGATCGGCCATCGCGCTCAACCGAGTACCGGGAACCGGCGTTCGCGAGCCAGTTCGTCCAGCGCGGCCTGCATGACCACCCGGACGTGCAGGTCGACTTCGTCGACGTCCGGGTCCTCACCGAACTCTGCGACGACGTCGATGGGATCGAGCACACGGGTGACGATCTTGGACGGCAGCGGAAAGTTCGGCGGGAAGATCACGGATAGACCGAACGGGAACCCGAAGCTGACGGGCAGGATCTCCATGCGCGCGCGGGTCAAGCCGATCAGGCGCGCGATCGAGTCGCCCCGAGCAAGGAACATCTGGGTCTCCTGCGCGCCGATCGACACCATCGGCACGATCGGAACACCGGTTTCGATGCGCGGTGCGGACATATCCGGTGCGGCCGGCGAAATCGACCACGTTCGCGGTCAGGGTCGGCCGGTAGGAGTCGTAGTCTCCGCCGGGGAACACCAGCACCACCGCGCCGGATCGCAGCGCGTCGCCGGCGTTCTCGCGGCTGGCTTCGATGACACCGGCACGCCGCAGCAGGTCACCCAACGGCCCGATGAACACGCCGTAGTGCGCCAGCGTGTACAGCGGCCGGTCATAGCCGAAGTTCTTGTAGAACTCCGGCGCGAAGACCAAGACGTCGGGAGTGAGCATGCCGCCGGAATGGTTGGAGACCAGGAGTGCGCCACCTGCTGCAGGCATGGAATCAAGTCCGCGGACCTCGGCGCGGAAGTATCGTCGGATCACCGGACCCACCCAATTGGTGATCTGCCGGGTGAGTCCGGGGTCCCACTTGGCCATCTCTGCGCGCTCGTCGGACATGGTCACGGATATGCTACTCTCCGATAAAGAGAATGTCATATCCGCAGCTAGGAGATGTATGCCGGGAACGGTGCTTGTCACCGGTGGCTTCGGACTCGTCGGCTCGGCAACCGTGCGGCGCTTGGCCGAGCTCGGCCGCCGGGTCGTCGTCGCCGACCTCGACACCCCGGCCAATCGCAAGGCGGCGGCGAAGCCTCCCCCCGGGCGTGACGGTCCGGTGGGCGGATCTCACCAATGCGGATCAGACCGCCGACTGGTCGCCGAGGTGGCGCCCGAGGCGATCATCCACCTGGCGGCGATCATCCCGCCGTTGATCTACAAGAACCGCGCACTGGCCCGGCGCGTCAACGTCGACGCCACGGCGACGCTCGTCGGCATCGCGGAGGCCCAGCCGAATCCTCCGCGATTCGTCCAGGCTTCCAGCAACGCGGTGTTCGGCGCGCGCAACCCGCACCGCTCCACCGGGCCGGTGACGGCGGACATGCCGATGCGGCACTCCGACCTGTACAGCGCGCACAAGGCCGAGGCCGAGGCGATCGTTCGGGCGTCCTCGCTGGAATGGGTGGTGCTGCGGCTCGGCGGCAGTGCTCAGTGCGGATCTCAAGGCCATCCCGTTCAACGCTGACGCGCTGTATCTTCGAGAGCATGCTGCCCACCGACGGCCGGATGCACATCGTCGACGTCCGCGATGTCGCATGGGCATTCGCCGCTGCGACCACGGCCGACGTCGCGCGGGAGATCCTGCTGATCGCCGGCGACGACTCCCACCGGCTGTTGCAGGGCGACATCACACCGGCGCTGGCCGCCGCGCGCGGGCTCAAGGGCGGCCTGCCGAACGGGCCGCAAGGGCAACCCGAACAGCGACGACGACTGGTTCGTCACCGACTGGATGGATACCACCCGCGCGCAGGAAGCGCTGTCAGTTCCAGCACTATTCGTGGCAGGACATGATCGACGAGACCCGCCGGCAGGCCGGCGTCGTACGCTATGCTGCTGCCGCTGGCGGCTCCGCTCGATCCGCGCGGTCCTCAAGCGGCGCTCGGCCTACTGGAAGCAGCCCGGGCCAGTACGCCGATCCCTGGGGCGCGATCCGGCGCAGGATCGGTGATCCATCGCCGGACTAGATCGCCGGAATTGCATTCCACGCGCCTTTTGCCGAGCTAGCGCAGCGTGGAATGCAATTCCGGCGGGCTCAGCCCGGCCCGAGCGTCGGCGGCACCGGTGTGCGGATGGTAATACCAGCCGCCCGCCGCCTCGGTTCCCCCGTCGACGTGGATGGTCTGGCCGGTGATGTAGCTGGCCATCTCCGAAGCGAGAAATACTGCCGCAGAGGCCATCTCATCGACATGTCCGGCGCGGCGCATCGGGATGCCAGCTCCGATATCCCTGCAGATTCCGACGGTCAACCCACCGCCGCTGATGCGTCGCAGACCCTCGGTCATGGTGAGATCCGGCGCCAGTGCGTTGACCCGGATGCCGTGCGGCGCCAGTTCGAACGACGCCGTCTTGGTGTAATTGATGACACCGGCTTTGGCGGCCGCGTAGGCGGCGTAGCCGGGTGCCGCGCGGACGCCCTCGATCGAGGTGACGTTGATGACGCTGCCCGGCTGCCGGCGCCCACCAGGCGGCGTGCCACCCGCTGCGTGCACAGCATCACATGCCGAAGATTACTCCGGTACAACGCATCCCAGCCGTTCTCGGTGGTCTCCAGCAGCGGCGAGTTGAAGGTGCCGCCCGCGTTGTTCACCAGGATCGACACCGTGCCCAGCTCACGTTCGGTGCGTTCCAGTGCGGCGTCGACCGCCTCGGCGTCGCGAACGTCGGTCGCCACGCCGAGGCCGCCGATGGCATCGGCGGCAGCGGCACAGGTGTCGGGGTCACGTTCCCAGATCGCGACGGATGCGCCGAATGCCGCCAGTCCCTCGGCGATACCGCGGCCGATTCCGGCGCCGCCGCCGGTGACGACCGCGACGCGACCGGTGAGCAGGATGTCGGACGGGTCGATGGCCATACAGGTGAGGCTAGTGGGCGGGCGCGGTGCCGATGACCCCGTCGGCCTCGAGTCGACCGATCTCGTCATCGGCGAGCCCGAGTTCAGCCAGCACCTCATGGTTGTGCTGGCCGAGCAGCGGTGCGGGCGATCGGTGCACCCGGTCCGGTCCGCGGGACAACCGGAACGGCATCGTGCTGTGCCTGGTGGCGCGGATTGACCGGATGCTCGACCGACTCGAAGAACCCGCGCGCGACGACAGCTGCGCGATCTCGGCCTGCCGGTGCGGCTGCATGACCTTGGCCACCGGAACCCCGTTGTCCCACAGTGCGGTGACGATCTCGTCGCCGGTGCGGTCGCCGCACCACGCCGAAAGGTGGCGGTCGATCAGATCGTGGTGGGCGCGCCTGCCCGATGCGGTCGCAAGCTCATCGGAGGTCGCCCATTCGGGGCGGCCGAGCGCGTCGCAGAGCCCGCCCCACTGCGCGTCGGTCGCCACGGCAACCGCCACCCAGCTGTCGGGACGGCCGAACTCGTCGATCTCGTTGGTGCGGTACAGGTTCTGCGGTGCCGCCGCGGGTCCGCGATTGCCGTCACGCTGCAGCAGGGCGCCGTAGGCCGAGTGCTCGATCACCTGCTCGGCGGCGATGTTGAGGGCCGCGTCGACCATCGCCGCCTCGACCATCGACCCCTCCCCGGTGCGACGGCGATGCTCGAGCGCCAGCAGCACCGCGTTGAAGGCGTGGATGCCGGCGTTGGGGTCACCCACCGAGTAGGGCTCGAAGGGGTTGAGGTCGGGATAGCCTGTCAGCCAGCTGATCCCGGCGGCGGCCTCGATGACGTAGGCGAACGCGGGGTTGTCGCGCCACGGCCCATCGAGCCCGAAGCCCGGCATCCGCACCATGATCACGTCCGGTTTGATCGCCTGCACCGCGTCGTAGGTCAGGCCCATGCTCTCGAGCACCCGCGGGGTGAAGTTCTCCACGACGACGTCGGCGGTGGCGATCAATCGATCGAGCACGTCGCGGCCGGCGGAGCTCTGCAGGTTCAGTGTCAGGCCGCGCTTGTCGGTGTTCAGCCCGGAGAAGATCGGCGAGCGCTCCCACCAGAGGTCCTCGGTGACAGGGATACCGGCGATCAGCCGGGTACCGTCCGGGTGGCGGGTCGACTCGACGTGGATGACGTCGGCGCCCAGCATCGCCAGCAGGTGGGTGCAGCTCGGGCCGGCCCAGAAGGTCGTCATATCGATCACCCGCACCCCGTCGAGCGGCAACGCCTCCCCCGCCGAAACCGACATTCTGGGTGCGATTTCGGGGCTTTTTCTGACCCAAATGTCGATTCTGCGGCGGTAGTGCTCGGTGTGCTCGCCGAGGCGCGGGGCCGGTTCCGGCGACCGAAGCGTCGCCGGGGACATGCGGTACGGGTGTGCAGGCTGGGTGAAGCCGTCACGAGGGTTGGTGATGAACGAGCCGCGCGCCACGAAGTGGTCCAGCGAGTCGACGTTGGCGCCGTTGGCGACCGGCGCGTTCGGGATGCGGAACGCCGTGGCCAGGTCCCTGATCTCGTCGACGGTCTGGTCGGCCACCCACGCATAGAGCTCGTCGGCCCTCTCGTTGGCCTGTGCAGTGATCGACAGCGGCGAGTCCTCGTCGATCCATTCCTGGTGACCCGTCATCGCGCACAGGTCGAACCACTGCTGGGCGGTACCGCAGCCGATGTCGACCAGTCCGTCCTTGGCCCGCGCGATGCCGGGGACCGTCAGCCGGCGCACGTCGCGCCACGGTCTGCCCAGCATCTCGAAGTAGCTCACCGGGTAATAGGTCAGGCCGAGGATCGCGGTCTCCAGCATCGACAGGTCGACCAGCTCGGCTCCACCACGCATCCGCGATGCCAGCGTGGCCGCGCTGGCGTAGGCGCCCGCCAGGTACTCGCCGACCTGGCCGCCGACGTACACCGGAGCCCGGTCCGGGGCGCCGCGGCCGAGCCCGACGATGCCGCCCGACCATGCCTGCAGCGTGAATTCCGTTGCCGGACGCTCACTCCACGGCCCGTCGCAGTCCGAACGCGGTGATGGCCGTGACGGTCAGGTGTGGATGGCGTCGACGGATCGCGTCCGGGGTGAAGTCAGGAGCGTCGGCCAGGAGGGACCCCCGCGACCAGACCACCGCGGCCGCGTCGGCAAGCAGCGCGTCGACGAAGTCGTTGTCCGACTGCGGGTCCGCCACCACGCTGCGCTTCGAGCAGGCGAGGTAGCTGAACAGGGCACCGTCGGCACCGTCGTCGATCGAGGCTCCCGACGCCGACCAGGCGCGCAGCGGATCACCTTGCGGCGGTTCGACCTTGATGACCTCCGCGCCGCCATCGGCGAGCATCTTGGTGCAGTAGGCGCCGGCGATCCCGCTGGACAGGTCGACGACGACATACCCGGAGAGAGGCGGCTCCGACATCGGGGACATCGCCGTCCTAGTCGCCCTTGGCCCGATTGGACTTGCTCAATCGGAAGTCCGGCGGGAACTTGTTGTCGTTGTCGTTGACCGCATCGGCGAGCCCGCTGTCGATCGCCTCGTGCATGTCCAGGTCGTCACCATCGTCATTGACCGCGCCGCTGCCCATCGACTCGAAGAACGCCGACAGCAGGCTGCCCATGTACTCACCCTGGTGCTGCTTGAAGATCTCGAAGAACATCTTCTGCTGAAACACGGTGTCCACCGGCCGGTTCCGCGCGCACGCTCTGGCGTACTTGTCCACTTCGGCTTCCAGCCGGTCCCGGGTGACCACCTTGTTCAGGAAGTTACAGTCGTACATCTCCTGCGCGGTGAACGGGCGCCCGGTGAACACCATCTCCTGGAACTTGCGCAGCCCCATCATCTGCACCCACGTCCACATCCGCGGGCCCCAGCCGTAGTAGCGGAACGACGGATGTCCGAACAGCGCGTCGTCCGACGAGATCACCAGATCGGCATCCGCGCATTGGTAAAAATGCCAGCCGTAGCAGTAACCCTTGGCCTCGACGATGCTGATCTTCTTGAGCTCCTGCAACGGCCGGTTGCCCGCCTGCACATTGGCGTACCACGCGCTGATCGTCGCGCCGTGACGGAAGGATCCCTTGGGCGGATAGCTCACCTCGCCGACACCGTCATCCTCGAGCCGCAGCTCGGCCAGCCGGAGGTCGGTGTCGTCGTTGCCCTCCATGAACTCCGGAAGATCAGCGCCGCTGCCCAGATTGTCGCCGACGCCGCGGATGATCACCACCTTGACGTCGTTGTCGACGGTGGCTGCGCGCAGCAGGTCCGCGTAGCGCAGCCGTGCCGCCGACGTGGGCGCGTTCAGGAACTCGGGACGGTTGAACGTGATCGTGGCGATCTTGGTTTTCGGGTCCTTCTCGTAGAGGATGATCTCCTCGGCCGAGGGGCGCTTGGCATCCGACATGTGTGCTCCCTCAGCTGATTCCGGCGGCGGTCTGCGCCGGCAACGGGCTGGCCGTGAGCACTTCGGCGCCGGTGTCGGTGATCAGCACGGCATCGCGGCGGAATACTGCACCGACACCCGCCTCCCACACGTAGGCGGTCACGGCCAGCACCATGCCGGGATCGAGGCGTTCGGCGGCCGCCGTCTGCGCCAGGTCCGGCGAGATCACCGGCGGATCGAACCCGAGCCCGAGCCCGTGGGCGACCGGCATCGGTGGCAGCGACTCGCCGGCGGCCTCATAGGCGGCGAACAGGTCGCTGGCCGGTGCACCGGGCCGGCAAGCCGCAGACGAGCCTGTCCCACAGCGCATTCGAGCGCGCATACAGTTCATCGGCGCCCTTGACCTCGCCCACCGGCCAGGTGCGGCCCACTTCGCCGACGTAGCCGTCGGCCAGCGCGCCGGACGCGAACGCCACCAGGTCACCGTCGGCGACCCTGCGGTCGACGCGCGGCCCACCCGCCAGGAGTGTTCGCGCGGGGTGATCCAGGCGCCGTCCTGGGTGGCCGACGTGCTCACGCCACCCGCCGCCATCGCCTCCAGCATGACGCCGGTGAGCGCCTGTTCGGAGGTTCCCGGCGCGAGTCCGGCCACCGCAGCGGCGAGGCCGTGCTCGGCGACCGCGAGGGCGCCGCGCAGCACGCCGATTTCGTCAGCGGTCTTGATGCGCCGCGCCGCCCGCATGGCCGCCTCCCCGTCGACGAGCTCCGCGGCGGGGAACGCGATCGGCAACAGTTGGCCGAACGTCGGTGACAGCGCGTCGGTTCCGACGCGGCGCGCCGTCGCCGCACCGTCGATGTTCTTGAGTACTTCGATGAGCGTCATCGGGTTCCACGCCAGGCCGTAGAGGTGGTCGTGCCCGATCTCCTCGGGGATGCCCTCGTCCCAGCTGCTGTTGAGGTGGATCTCCCCGGTGGCCCGCACGACGACGCAGATCGGCGCGAACGGCCGCGTGCCCGCCACCCACAATTGGGGCGCGCCGGTGACGTAGCGGACGTTCGCCTGGCGGCCGAGCACGAGGATGTCGAGATCGTTGGCCTCCATCTGTGCGAGTGCGCGCTGCGCGTCGCCCGGTGCGCAGTGCGAGGTCGTCGGGCAGGATCTCAGTGCTCATGGGAAGCCATCCGCCCTGCTCCATACGGCGTGTAGGGGTAGTCGGTGATGGACTGATGAGCCGTCCTCGGTGATGATCACGATCTCCTCGCTGCGGTAGCCGCCGGTGCCGTCCTCCCAGACGACCGGCTCGAGCACCAGCACCATGCCGGCGGGGAAGACGAAGTTGTCGTCGAACTCCTGACCCAGATCGGTTCCGATCATCGGCATTTCGGCGGCGTTCGTGCCGATGCCGTGCCCCAGGTAGAAGTGCGGCAGCCACGGCTTCGCGCCACCGTTGGCGGCGATCGCCGCGCGCGCGAGGTCACCGCACGTGGCCCCGGCCTTGGTGACGGCCAGCACGGCGTCGAGGATCTCGCGCCATTTGACGAACTGGGCCTGCTGGCGGTCGGAGGGTTCTTCCCCGACCAGCCAGGTGCGACCGAAGTCCGAGCAGTACCCCTCATAGGTGATGCTGACGTCGGTCCACAGCACGTCGCCCTTGGCCAGCTCCTTCTCGGTGGTCAGCAGCGGCAGCGCCAGATCACCGGTCGTGGTCCAGACCGCACCGCTGTCCCTCGTGGTGGGCATGACCTGCCAGATCGCCTCCAGCATGTTGGCCGTGGCGCCGAGTTCGAAAGCGCGACGCACGAACTGCGCAGACAGATCGATCTGGCGCACGCCGGGAGCCAGCGACCTCTGCACGTCGGCGACGGCCTGCTCGGTGATCCGGCACGCCTTGCGGATGGCCGAGATCTGGTCGACGGTCTTGACCAGCTTGGCCGGGCCGATCACCTGCGCGGCATCCGAGGGCGGACCCGCGGGGAACAGTCGCGTCCCGGCACGCCGCATCGCACCGGTCAGCTCGTCAACCGCCACCGAGGCGCCCGCAGGCACCAGGTCCGCCAGGATGGTCGCGAAATACTGGACGCCCTCGTCGAATTCGAGGTACAGCGGGCCGTGCACGTGGTCGGCCGGAAGCTCTGATTCGAAGGAGCTGCCCTCGCGGAACGGCATGTAGAGGTGCGGATGCTCGTCGTCGGCGAGCACGACGGCGATCGGACGTTCGACATGAGACAGCCCGGCGTCGAGCAGCGGCCAGCTGGCACCGGTCGCGTACACGACGTTGCCGTTGCCGAGGAGCACGAGCGCGTCGACGCCCTTCGCCCTCATCGACTCGCGGATCCGGGCGCCGCACTCCCGGTACATCCTGGCGCGATCCGGCAGGTCCGGGATGTCGAGCAGTGAGCGATCCGGCGGCGAAACGTCGGTCATGAGCGTCACGGAGCCGAGGAACTTCCTGATGTTGGTGCTGACGATCTTCACCGCGTTGTCGGCTCCCACCGCCTCGACGACCGACGCCAGGGACTTCTCGGAGTATCCGAAGGTGCTCTCGTTGTGGGGGTAGTCCGACGACCACATCACGTTGTCGACGCCGATGCGGTCGATCAGCCGCAGGCCGAGCGGGTCGACCATGAACGAGGCGCTCATGTGGTTGTCCCAGTAGTACTGGACGTCGTGCTCGAGCTGGTGGTTGAACATGTGCCGGTAGGAGGCGAGCATGTGCTCGGCGTCCTGCAGAGCCGTTGGGACCCAGGCGATGCCGCCTTCGAACCAGCCGATCTTCGAGCGTCGGATGCCGGTCGAGGATCCCGGAGAAGACGTACTTGGCGAACTGCTCGCGGAACGAGTCGACGTTGACCATCATGCCGACGACCACGCTGTTGTTCTCGCACGGCGTCTTGGGCGGCGTCTCGCCGATGTGGTGGCTGACCGGCAGGCCGGCCTCCTCGATCTCGTCCCAGACCGCGTCCATCGACGCGCTGCCGTAGTCGTAGATGTTGCCGTCGTCGTCCTTGCCGGGGTTCAGCGGCAGTAGGAACGTCTTGAGCCCCAACGACTTCAATTCGGACAGAGTGGCCCGGGTTCCAGCGGGGTCCCACCAGTTGATCAGCCCGACACCGTAGAAGTGGCCGTTGCATCGTTCCTGCAGTTCGGCGATGTGCTCGTTGTAGATGCGGAACACCCGCTCGCGCAGCGCCTTGTCCGGGTAGTGGAAGAGCGCCAGCACGGCGTTCGGGAAGGCCAGCTCCTTGTCGATGCCGTCCTCTTTGAGCTCCCGGATGCGGGCCTCGATGTTGTTCGACGCGGCACCGGCGAGGTCGTCGTACTGCATGAGCACGCGCCCGAAGTCGCCGCCGGTCCAGGCCTTGCCCTTCATGCCGACCATGTAGGCGCCGTCCTCGTACCAGATGCGCGGCGCGGCGCCCTTGAGTTCCTCGGGGAAGCGCTCGTAGAAGATGTCGTCGGCGACCGAGATGTGGTTGTCGGCGGAGAAGATCTCGGTGTCCGGCGGGCAGGCCGACGACTGCGCCGGTGGAGTGGCCCTGCCGGTTCTTGGGCGCGCCGAAGCCTTCGGGGGGATAGAGGGACGTCGGGGGGTGGGTGGGAGACAGTGCAGTGTCGTGTCGGGGTTGACATCGTTGGAACTCCAATCGGGCTGTGGTGCAGGACTGTAGATCTGGCGGCGGCTACCAGGTCACCGGAAGTTCGTAGACGCCGTAGGCGAGCCGGTCGTGTTTGAACGGCACCTCGTCGAACGGGATCGCCAGGCGCATGGTGGGGATGCGGCGGAGCAGCGTGTGGAACACGATCTGCAGTTCCGCGCGGGCCAGCTGCTGCCCGACGCACTGGTGACGTCCGTAGCCGAAGCCGAGCTGCTGGCCGGCGTCGCGGGTGAAGTCGAGCTTGTCGGGTTCGGGGATAGGCGGACGGCGTCCCAGTTCGCGGGCGCCAGGTCGATGATGATGCCCTCGCCTGCGCGGATGGTCTCGCCGGCGATCTCGATGTCCTCGATGGCCACCCGGCGCTGGCCGTTCTGGATGATCGACAGGTAGCGCATCAGTTCCTCGGCGGCGTTGGCGATGAACTTCGGATCATCGGAATCCCGCAGCAGCGCAGCCTGTTCCGGGTTCTCCAGCAGGCCAGCACGCCGATGCCGATCATGTTGGCGGTGGTCTCGTGGCCGGCGATCAGCAGCCCGGTGCCCAGCTGGGCGGCTTCCTTGACGCTGATCTCGCCGGCGGTGACCCGTTCGGCGAGGTCGGACACCGCGTCCTCGGCCGGGTTTGCCTGCTTCTGCTCGACGAGGTTGATCAGGTACTGGTGCAGGCTCATCGCGCCCTTCTGACATGGCGTCCGCAGCGGCGTAGCGGGCCAGTCCGACGTTGGCGTGATGCTGGAAGAACTCGTGGTCGTCGTAGGGCACGCCGAGCATCTCGCTGATCACCCGGGTCGGCACCGGCAGCGCGAGCTTGGCGACGATGTCGGCGGGCTGCGGGCCGGCCAGGATCTCGTCGATGCACTCGTCGGTGACCTCCTGGATCGCCGGCCGCAACGCCTCGACCCGCCGGAAGGTGAAGGGCTTGGACAACATCCGGCGGAACCGGGTGTGCTCCTCGGCGTCGGAGGTGAACACCGACCGCGGCCGCTTGTTCACCGTGGAGAGCATGTGCTCGTTCCAGTGCGGGAAACCCTCGCGCCGGTCGTCGACGCTGACCCGCGGGTCGGCGAACAGCGTCCGGGCCACCTCGTGGCCGGTGATCAGCCACGGGGTGGTGCCGTTCCAGATCCGCACCCGGGACAGCGGTTTGGCGTCGCCCATCTCGAGCATCTGCGGCGGCGGCGCGAACGGGCAGCGCGGCCGACGCTCCATCGGGTACTCGGGGACGGCGGACACCGCTTCCTCGGCGAGCGTGTCTGTCAACGTATTCACTCCTCGATGTGGATGGCCAGGGCGGGGCATGCGGCCGCGGCTTTGCGGGTCTGTTCGGCGTACTCGGGTCCGGGCTCGGTGATCAGCAGCTCCACCACGCCGTCGTCGTCGCGCTGGTCGAACACCTCGCCGGCGTTGAGCACGCACATCCCGGACGAGACGCACTTGTCCTGGTCGACGGTGACCTTCATGTCAGGGCAGCTCCGTGACAGGGGCGTGCCAGAGTCCGACGATCGCGTCGATCAGACCCGGATGCGGCGGCCTGCCACGACGACCGGGGCACCGGCGACCCCTGCGCCAGCAGTCGCTCCCGGTCGGCGCAGCTGTGCATCAACAGGTTCCGGCCCATGATGTTGCGCTCGACCCGGACGTCGACGGGCAGATCGGGCAGGCAGCCGTTGATGCCGTCGAGCACCCGGACCAGCGACGGTGACGACAACGCGTCCTTGACGACGATGCTGTGGTAGGCGGGATCGGTCATCGCCTGCGCGGCGAACCGCGCATACCAGGTCGGATTGCCCAGCGCGGCAAGGTGATCGGTCAGCGGGCAGACCAGGCGGCGACCCAGTCCCGCATGTCGGTGGAGTCGCCGATGTCGACGATCCGCCGTTCGCGGAGCTCCTCGATCGGTCCGCGGTGCTTGTGCTCGATGGCGCGCACCAGGTCGGTCTTGGTGCCGAAGTGGTAGCCGACGGCGGCGTTGTTCCCTTGTCCCGCAGCCTCACTCACCTGCCTGTTCGACACCGCGAACACGCCGTGCTCGGCGTAGAGCCGTTCGGCGGCCTTCAGGATCGCCTCTTGCGTGCTGGTGGCCCGGTCGGCGCGCACGGTCCTGGCAGTCGTCACGGCTACAGTGAACCCCGTCACACCTGCTAAGTCAAGCGACTGATTTAAAGCTGTTCACGGGGTGGCGTCGTCGGACTTCGCGAGGCTTGCGCACGATGACCTTGCCCGCGACGGTCCCGCCGTCGACCGGCAGCACCGTGCCGGTGACGTAGCGGGACCGGTCGGTGGCGAAGTACAGCGCCGCCTCGGCGACGTCGTCGGCGGTGCCCTCCCGCTTCAGCGGCCGGTCGTCGCGCATCTGCTGGCGGATCTTGGCCTCGAACTGCTCGAGCCGCTCGCGATCCTCGTCGCCCGCCGCCGACTTGCGGACGATCGCGGTGCGGATGTTGCCGGGGGCGATGGCGTTCGACGCGGATCTCATAGTGCGCCAACTCGATTGCCGCGCACTTGGTGAACTGGATGACGGCCGCCTTCGACGCCCGGTAGGTCGATCACCCCGCCACCGGCCTGGATGCCGCCGATCGATGTGAGGTTGATGATCGAGCCGCCGCCGTGCTCGGCCATGTGCCGGGCGGCGTCGCGGGTGCCTGCCATCACGCCGAGCAGGTTGACCGCATGACCCTGTCGAACTCGGCGAGGTCGTCGTCGAGGAAGCGACGGTGCATGGTGCCCGACACCCCGGCGTTGTTGACCATGACGTGCAGACCCCCGAAGCGCTCGACCGCCGTCGTCACCAGGCCGGCCGACCTGCTCGATGTCCGACACGTCGGCTGTCGACGAACATGGCGTCGGCGCCGAGGTCGGCTGCCAGCGCCGCACCCCCGTCGGTCGTCGACATCGCAGAACACGACCTTGGCGCCTTCGGCGGCGAACCGTCGCACCGAGCCCTGCGCCCGAGGCCCGACGCGCCGCCGGTGACGATCGCGACCTTGCCTGCGAGTTCGGTCATTGCACAATCCCCTCGAAGAAGTCCAGCAGCAGCGCGTTGACCGCCTCGGGCTGCTCGATCTGCGGACAGTGGCCGGCGTCCTCGATGACCGCGGATCGGCCGTCGCGTGATCTGCCCGGCGATCTGGCGGCCCAGCCCTGCGGCAGGAGTTTGTCGCCCCGGCCCTCGACGACCAGCGTCGGCACGGTGATGCGATCGTAGGCCCGCGCGCTGCTCGGCGTCGACGGCGGCGTCCAGACCGGGACGGCGGAACCTGGCCGCCGCCAACGACTCCCACGCCCCGGGCGCGATGCTGGACTCGTAGCGCCGCCGGACGTAGTCGTCGTCGGCGGGATAGGACGGGTCGTAGAACAATGCCTCGACGATCCGGCGCATGCCGTCGACGGTCGCGTCGTAGTCGTAGAGCGCGGCGACGTGCTCGTTGCGCTGGATGTCGCCGCCGCCGCAGATCGTCGCCAGGCTGCGGACGGGCAGCACCGGCGACTCCGAGGTGGCGTCGACGAGCAGGTTGATGGCGCCCATCGAGTTCCCGACGAAGTGCGCGGACGTCGACGCCCATCACCTCGCAGAAGCGCGCGATGTGCCGGATCCGCATGCCGCGGCCGTCGGTGAAGTCGACGACCTTGGCCGACCCGCCGAACCCGAGCATGTCGGGGGCGAGCACGCGGTGGCGTTCGGCCAGCGCGCCGATGGTGTGCTCCCACCCGATCCGGGCATCGGCGCCGAACTCGCCGCCGTGCAGCAGCACCACCGGATCACCCTGTCCCGCTTCCAGATAACTGGTGAGCAGACCGTCGACCAGCACGCTGTGCTGATCGATCACGCGGATACCTTCGATGTCTGCGCGAAGGCCAGGACCTGGGTGGCGAGCAGGTCGAGCTGGTTTCCGACCGCGGTGCCCTGATCGGTGTCGGCGAGCTCGCCCGACGGATCCCAGACCGGGTCGGCGGAGTTGATCGCCACCCCCAGCGGCGTCGGCCACGCCCGCAACGCATGCCCGATGCTGCGCAGTTGGGTCAGCGTGCCGACCGCCGCCTGCCAGCCGTAGGCGCAGCTGATGCATCCCCAGGGCGTGTTGTCGAGATAGACGCGCGGATCCTCCCGGAGGTCCTCGATGTAGTCGAGCGCGTTCTTGACCAGACCGGACACCGCTCCGTGGTATCCGGGCGAGCCGACGACGACGGCATCGGCGTCGCGCAGCGCCGTGACCAGTTCGAGGGCGCGCGGTGTGCGCTCCAGTTCGTGGGGGGCGTACATCGGCAGATCGAGGTCCTCGGCGCTGAACAGCCGGGTCCGGCCGCCCTGGCGCTCCACGGAAGCCAGGCAGTAGCGCAGCGCCCGCTCGGTCGACGAGTTCGCCCGCAGCGTTCCGCCGAGGCCGACGATGAATGGTTGTTCTGGCGCTGGTCACGTCGATACTCACTTGATCGCTATCGGACTGACGGGGGCTCCGACCGCACCGACCACTTTCAGCGGCGGTGCGATGAGCTGGAATTCGTAGACGCCGTCGGCGGCGCAGTCGGCGGCCAGCGGTCCGAGGTCCCAGTACTCGCCGAGCATCAGGCCCATGTCGCGCAGGCACAGCATGTGCATCGGCAGGAAGGTGCCCTCGACACCGTTGGCCGGGTTGGGGTCTTCGACCATCAGGTTGTCGGCGGCGACGGCGGCGGCCTCGTGGTGGTGCAACCACGACGCGCACGTCCAGTCCAGCCCGGAGCCCGCCTCACCGCCGTCACCGGTGGCCAGGAAGCGCGTCCACCATCCGGTGTGCACGACGACGATGTCACCTGAGCGGATCTCGACATTCTGCTTGGCGACGATCTCGTCGAGTTCGGCCGGTGTGATGGGCTTGCCCGGCTCGCAGAACGTGTCGACGCCGCGGTGCGCCACGACGTCGAGCAGCACACCGCGCGAGGTGATGCCCTTGGTGTCGACCTTCTCGATGCCGCAGTGGAACGCTCCGAAGCTGGTCACCGAGTCCGCCGGAAAACCGTTGTACAGCTTGTCCTCGTAGTAGACGTGCGACAACGCGTCCCACTGCGTGGCCGCCTGCAGCGGCATCACGATGATGTCGTCGTTGAACCGGAACGGGTTGTCGGCGAAGAAGGCGCTGATGTCCGCGGCCACCGCGTTGCGCAGCCACTGCGGGCCGTACTCGACGAGCGTCGAGGCGTCACCGCCGTCGACGGTCATCACGTGCACGGGGTTCTGCCGGAACTTGAATGCGCCCTGTGGCCCGCCGGAGCCGAAGTCACCGCCCAGCGAGATCACCTTGCCCTGCTTGACCAGGCCCGCCGCCTCGGCGACCTTCGCCGGGGTGATGAAGTTGAGGGTGCCGACTTCGTCGTCGTCGCCCCACCGCCCCCAGTTGCGCACCTCGTCGGCCATCTTGCGGAAGTCCGTCATGCTGCCGGCCATCGTCAACTCCCCTGTGCCACTCGGTCATTCTGCATGGCGGATGCAATCTGCGTCCAGAGCCGGCTCGGCGAGGATTCCGCCGTCGGTCCACATCACCTGCCCGGTAATGTAGCCGGCCGCGCGACTTCCGAGGAATACCAGCGCCGCGGCCTGTTCCTCGGCGAGTGGAGAACCGGCCCAGCGGCGCGGTGAACGAGTCCAGATACCGTTGCCCGTAGGCCGACCGCAGCTGGTCGAGAATCGGCGGTCTCGGTGACGCCCGGCGCCGTGCAGTTGATCCTGATTCCCCGGGCGCCCAGATCGGCGGCGCTGGTGCATTCCGTAGAGGATGATCGCCTCCTTGGACAGTCGGTAACCGCCGTCGGCCAGCGCATCGGGATTCTCGGCGCACCACTGAAGCCCCGCCGCGACCGATGTGGTGCCGAGCAGACCCGCTGTGGTGCCCGCGTTCTCGCGGTAGGACGACGCCGCCAGCGAGGACACGTTGGCGATCGCCGCGCCGGCGGATCATGCGCTCGACCAGCGCCTCGGTGAACTGTCGCATGCCCAGGAAGTTGATCCGGACGACCAGCAGCGGATCACCGATGCCCGAGGAGACCCCGGCGACGTTGAACAGCGCATCGACCGGACCGTCGACGGCACCGGCTGCCGCGTCGACGGAGTCGGGGTCCGCCAGGTCGACCTCGATGAACTCGCCTGGACGCGACGCCGGTTTCGGTCAGCACGTGGCGATCCAGTCCGGTCACGCGGGCGCCGAGCTCACCGAGCTGGCGGGCCACCTGCGGCGCCGATGCCCGAGGCGCAGCCGGTGACTACGACGTGCTTGCCGTCGTAGCGCACCAGTTCGTCGAGTGTGGCCACGCTCAGCTCGCGGCTTCCTTTGCCGCTTTGGCTTCCTTCTCCAATTGAGCGGCCTTGACCCGGCCCTCGTTGATCTCGGCCATCGCCTCGGGAATCTCACCCGCGGTGAACTTGCCGCCGCGGCCGGTGGGCAGGCCGCCGAACGCGTAGGTGTCGTCGAACAGCGGTACGTCCCAGGACTCGCGGCGCGCCTCGACCTTCTCGATCACCGGCTCGAGGCGTTTCGCCTTGTCGGCGACCGCCTTCGCGTCGCGCTCGATGAACTCGGGCAGGATCTCCCTGCCCATGATCTCGATGGACTCCATCGTGCCCTCGTGGCTGCGCGGGTTGAGCAGCAGGATGATCTCGTCGACGCCGCTGGCCTCGTAGCCGCGCAGGAACTCCCGGACGGTGTCGGGTGAGCCGATCGCGCCGCGGCCCGGGCCGTAGGCGAGCGTCGGGTCCTCCTTGACGGCCTTCTCGTAGAGCTCCCACACACCGGTGCGGCCGGGGGTGTGCATGCCGGTCAGGTAGTAGTGCATGATCCCGAACGAGAAGAAGCCGCCGCCGATGCCGAGCCGCTTGAGCGCCTCGTCGTCGGACTTGGCCACCATCATCGACAGGTCACCACCGATCGCCAGCAGGTTCGGGTTGATCGCCGGGGTGATCGGCGTGCCCTTCTCCTCGAACTCCTTGTAGTAGCCGTCCACCCGGTCCTTGAGCGCTTCCGGCCCGGTGTAGGCGAAACTCAGTGCGCCGATCGCCTTCTGGGCGGCCATCTGCACCGACGACGGCCGGGTGCAGGCCACCCAGACCGGGGGGTGTGGCTTCTGCAACGGCTTGGGGATCACATTGCGGGCAGGCATCTCGACGTGCTCACCCTTGAATCCGCTGAACGGCTCTTCGACCATGCACCGGATCGAGACCTCCAGCGCCTCTTCCCATTGCGCGCGCTTGTCGGCAGGGTCGATGTTGAAGCCGCCGAGCTCGGCGACCGACGAACCTTCACCGGTACCGAACTCCACCCGCCCGTTGGACAGGTGGTCCAGTGTGGCGACGCGCTCGGCGATCCGCGCCGGGTGGTTGATCGGCGGCGGGAGGTGCATGACCCCGAAGCCGAGCCGAATGTTCTTGGTGCGCTGGCTTGCTGCGGCCAGGAACAACTCGGGCGCGGTCGAGTGACAGTACTCCTCGAGGAAGTGGTGCTCGGTGAGCCAGACGGTCGAGAAGCCGGCTTTGTCGGCGAGCTCCACCTCATCGAGGCCGTGCTGGAACAGTTGGTGTTCGTCGTCCTCCGACCACGGTCGGGGCAACGGGAACTCGTAGAACAGGGAAATCTTCATCTCTTGTTACCTCCTTGAAGATTGGGCAAGACTTGGCTTTTCGCAAGATCGGTGGCTGGTGTCGGTCGGTCCGTCGTGTCGGCAATGTGCCGGGCGGCCACGAATCCGAATGTCATGGCCGGTCCGATGGTGGCGCCGGCACCGGCGTAGCTGCGGCCCATCACCGCGGCCGACGCGTTGCCGACGGCGTAGAGACCGCCGATCACGCTGTCGTCGGCCCGCAGCACCCGCGCGTATTCGTCGGTGCGCAGGCCCCCCGAGGTACCGAGGTCGCCGAGGATGATCTGGAACGCGTAGTACGGCGGTTTGCCCAGCGGGTGCAGATTCGGGTTGGGCAGAGTCGGGTCCCCGTAGTAATTGTCGTAGGCGCTGTCGCCACGGTTGAAGTCATCGTCGTGGCCCGTGCGCGCCAAGGCGTTGAACCGTTCTGCGGTGCGACGCAATTGAACACCGGGCACACCGATCTGCGCGGCGAGTTCCTCCCAACTGGTGGCCCGCTTGACGACGCCGGAGTCCAGCCATGCCGCGGGTACCTTCCAGCCGGTGGGCACCGGCGCGAACGGGATCTTCGGGATGGGCAGATGCCCGCCGACGACATAACGGTGGAAGGACCGGATGTCGGTGATCAGCCAGCACGGGATGTGGGTGATGCCGGAGCGCTGCCCGTCGATCATCGCGTGGGCGAAGTCCATGTAGGGCGCCGCCTCGTTGATGAAGCGTTTCCCTTCGCCGTTGACGACGAACTGGGCGGGCATCATGCGTTCGTTGAGCATGAACTGCAGCCGGCCGTCGGGCCAGCAGATCGCCGGGAACCACCACGCCTCGTCGAGCAGATCGGTGGCAGCCGCCGACCTTCTCGCCCGCGCGGATTCCGTCACCCATGGAGGCCGGATTGCCGAAACTCCAGTCGTTCTCGCCCCCGGCGAGTTCGTCGACCCTGCCGAGTTCGGGGAGGTGCTCCTTGCGCCACTGCATGTCGTGATCGAACCCACCGCTGGCCAGCACGACGCCACGGCGGGCCTGGACCCGGGCGGCACTGCCCGTTCTTCTCGATGACCGCACCGACCACCGCGCCGTCGACATCGGTGATCAACTCGGTCATCGGGGCATCGAGCCACAGCGGGATGTTCTGCTGCTTCATCGCCAACCGCAACCGCGCCACCAGCGACTGACCGATCGCGGCCATCCGGTCGCCGAACACGCGGGCCCGGAACATCCGCCAGATCAGCTTCACCAGCACGGCCTTGCCCCGCCACGACTGTCGAACCTGGTAGAACGACCGCAGGTCCTTGGGCGCGAACCAGATTCCCTTGGGAGCCAACGCCAGCGGCGCAAGCAGCTTCTGCTCCTCGTCGCCGAGGACGCGCAGATCGATGGCGGGCACGTTGATGGTGCTGCCCAACGCCGAGCCGCCGGGCAGCTTCGGGGTAGTAGTCGGCATAGCCGGGCTTCCACACGAACTCCAGCCAAGGACTGAGCTTTTCGAGGAACTCCATCATCTCCGGTGCGGCGTGCGACGTACTTCCGCAGCCGCGCATCGCTGACCAGACCACCGGTGATCTGCTGCAGATACGGAACACGTCGTCGGGGTCGGGCACGTGGCCCTCGCGGCGCTGCGACGGAGCACCGGGCACCCAGATCCCGCCGCCGGACAGCGCCGTGGAGCCGCCGAAGCGCGCGGACTTCTCCACCACCAGGGTGTCCAGGCCGGCCGCATCCGCAGCCAACGCAGCCGTCATCCCACCGCCGCCGGACCCGATCACCAGAACGTCGGTGACGTGGTCGAACCCCGGATCGGTTGCAGAGCTCACGGCGCACCCACCGCCGTTCTGATGGCGAAGCCGGCGATCAGTTCCGGCGCCGCGCGGTAGAAATGGTTGCCGGTCTCGTAATCGCCCTGCGCGGCCAGCGCGGCGAAGGCGGCCACCCAGGTCCGTACCTCGTGCGCAGAGTTGCCCGCCTGCGCGGCGATCCAGCCGTTGTCCCAGCCATCGACCTCGGTGAGCCGTCGGGTGTCGAGGAGATCCAGGAACGCGTGATCCCAATCCGGGTTGAGCGGCGCGAGTGAGCCCTGCCCCGAAGCGAACTCGCGGGCGGCCGCCATTACCGCCACCTGACGGGCCTGCCGCTGTTCGGTCGTCATCGGTTTGCCGTGCACGATCCGATCCAGCGCAGCAGGCGGGGCGGTGGCCAGCGTCGGCACCGGCGGGTCATGGGACAGGCCGCCCGATCCGATCACCAGCACCCGCTTGCCGAGGCCGGCCAGATGGGAGCCGACGGCGGCGCCGAGCGCGCGCACCCGGCTCAGCGGTCCCAGCGGGGTAGCCACCGAGTTGATGAACACCGGGATGACCGGCTTGGCCGTGGCGTCGCCGAAGAGCTTCTGCAGCGGCTGCACGGTGCCGTGGTCGACCTGCATCGCCGCCGAGATGGCGACATCGACGCCGGAGTCGAGTACCGCTCGGGCACAGTCGGTTGCGAGGTCGGCGGGCACGTCGAGCGGCCCCCGATGGGTGCCGTAGTCCCCGACCCCCTCGGCGGCGGTGCCGATACAGAACGGTGGCATCACGTTGTAGAAGAACCCGTTGTAGTGGTCTGGGGAGAACGTGACGACCAACTCGGGATCGAAAGCGGTGACGAACTCCCGCGCCGCCGCGATAGCCGATTCGATGTCGTCAAGAAGTTCCTGTGACGGTCCCGGAAGGTTCAGCAGCGGGCTGTGTGACATGCAGCACAGCGCTATCTGGCTTTTCGCCATAAGTACCGGATCCTCCTCCCTGGGGCAGTGTGTTCGTCAAATGCAAGACGGAGAACAACGACGCCGAGACCTCCGGTGCGCGCTGGGCGATGCAGGCCCCGGCGATGCACCGGTCGGGGCGCAGGAACAGCACGGAGTCGGTATAGACGTCGAACCAGGACTTGAGGGCACCTGTGCGGTCACCGATGACCACGACGTCGGCGTCGTCGTGGCCGGACCAGTGCAGCTGGGTCATCGGGCGAGCCTCGATGAACCTGGCCCCCAATGCCTTCCAGCGGTCGAACGCGTTGTCACCGAGGACGGCGCGCAGGTTGTTGCTCCAGCACAGCACGGCGAAGCCCGCTCCCACCACATCGTCGAGCAGAACGTTCTGCTGATCGCGCGTGTCGACACGGGGCTGGATGAACAGCGTGCCCGTCGGCGAGTTCTCAGACCGCGGGCTCAGCGTGGTACACCGCACCCTGGAGGTAGCGAGGCATCGGTTTGAACCGCATCTCCAGCACATAGCGCTTCAGTGAAGGCACCACCGACGCCGCGTGAATGACGCGGTCGCGCAGCGCGGCCACCCGCCGATTCGTCGGCGAGATCACCCGGCCCACCATCGTGGACAGGTCGATCATGGCGCGGGCGTGCTTGCGGCGCTCCACGTCGTAGGTGTCGAGCAACGCATCGTCGGCCTGCCCGGACACCACCGCCGCCAGCTTCCAACCGAGGTTGGCCGCATCCCGGATGCCGCTGTTGTAGCCCTGGCCCTGCCACACCGGCATCAGGTGCGCGGCATCACCGGCCAACATGAATCGTCCCTTGCGGAAGGATCCGGCGATGCGCGAATGATGGGTGTACACCCGATGCCGGATCATGTCGACCCGCTCGGGATAGGGAACAAGCTGCGCGAGCATGCGTCTGACGAACGCCGGATCGTCGGCCAGCTCATCGCTCTCGTCGGGATGGATCAGGAACTCGAAACGCCGAATGCCGTGGGCGATGGAGATCGAGACATACGGACGCCGCGGATCGGCGCCGACCTCGCTGTTCGGATGGCCCAGTGGATCATTCGCGACGTCGACCACGAGCCAGCGCGTCGACGACGTAGTGCCGTCGAACGACACCCCCATCAAGCGGCGGGTGGCGCTGCGGCCACCGTCGCACCCCACCACATAGCGGGCGCGCACGGGGTCCGTCCTGTCCGAGAACTCGACGGTGACGCCATCGGGTGTTTCGACGCAGGTCTGCATTCGACGGCCGAACCGGACCTCGACGTGGTCGAATCGCTGCAGACCGCGGAACAGTTCGGCGTCGACCATCGGCTGGACGAAGCCGTTGCGCTTGGGCCACCCGAATCGGGCGTCCGGCGGTGCCATCTCGGCGAGCAGGCGGCGCTTGGCATCGAAGAAGCGCAGGATCTGGTTCGGCACGGTGTGCGGGAGCACGCGGTCGATCAGGCCGATCGACTGGAAGGTGCGCAGCGCCTCGTCGTCGAGGCCGACGCCGCGCGGATAGTCGATCAGGGTGTCGCGCTCCTCCACCACGATCGTTCGAACTCCCTGCAGTCCAAGGATGTTCGCCAGGGTCAGACCGGACGGCCCGGCGCCGACGATGACGACGTCCACGTCAGTGATCGTCATCGCTGCCTTCTGCTCTTCGCGCAAGCGCTCATTCGCGTTCTCTGCTCTTCGCGCAAGCGCTGCCCCAGCAGGAAGTCCAGATGCAGCCGGTCGAATGTCTTGGCGTCCTCGTACTGCGGCCAGTGCCCGCACCCCGGCATCACCTCGAACCGCGCGCCACGGAATCATCGACGCGATGCGGCGGCCTTCCTCGACATCGGCAGTGGGGTCGTCGCTCGTCCACACCACGAGCGTGGGCGCGGTGATCGCGCCGTATTCCTGCGGGCCGAGCAGGTTTCGCGCGCGGATCTCCGGATCCTGCAGCGCCATGATGTCTTTCATCGCGGAGGCGAAGCCGGGCTGCCGGTAGACCCGCTGCCGGCTGGCGACGATGTCGTCGTAGTCCTTCGATTTGTCGGCCATCAGCCACTTGATGCGTGCCTGCACGGTTTCCCACGTGGGGTTTTCCGCGGCGGCCATCGACAGCGTGACGATCCGCTTCATCACCTCGGGGTCGGCCTGCGAACCACCCGCGGTGTTCAGCACGAGACGCTCCACCAGGTCGGGATGGTCCACCGCCGCGCGGGCGGCGACCCAGCCGCCTAGCGACTCACCGCTGATATGGGCGCGTTCGGCGCCGATCGCGGACAGGAACGCGACGAGATGCTCGACGTAGTGCGCGATCTCGAGGGGGTGACCGGGCTTGTCGGTGTATCCGTGACCGAGCATGTCGATCGACCATGTCGAGAAATGTTCGGCGTGTGCCTCGAGGTTGCGGACATAGGCCTCGGCATGGCCGCCCGATCCGTGCAGGAACACCAGAGCCGGGTTGCCGGGGTCGCCGGCGTGCAGGTAGCGAGTGCGGACTCCCCCAGCATCGAGATAGCCCTGGGACAGCGCGACGCCCTGCAGATCACTCCACACGCTCTCGAACTCCGCCACCCCGTACCCCTTCCCTGGGCTGCCCGCGAAACCTTGACTGCGAGAATCGAATTCTCGTATTTTGTAAGCACTCTGCTCATTTATCGCACATACATGTGCACTATAGTCAGAGCATCACTCTCGCGAGTGCGTCTGTCAAGGAAGGTCTCCATGACTCGACCGTCCGTCGACTCAGGTCGTCAGCCCGACTCCGGTGGGCGGGAGACGACGGCGACGGCTCCCGGCGCCCCGGCTCCCAGACTCTGGCCCGCGGCCTGAGCGCGCTGCAGTTGGTCGCCAGTTCACCGACGGGACTGACCGTCGCCCAGGTCGCCGACGACATCGGGGTGCACCGCACGATCGCCTACCGGCTGCTGAGCACGCTGGCGCAATTCCGGTTCGTGGTCAAAGGAGAGGACGGCCGGTACCGCTCGGCGGCGGCGCTGGCCGTGCTCGGCGCATCGTTCGACAACAACGTCCGCCAGATGTGCGTGCCGACGCTGCGGGGCCTGGCCGACGAGCTCGGCACCACGGTGTCGCTGCTGGTCGCCGAGGGCGACCAGCAGGTCGCGATCGCGGTGATGGTGCCGACGAACGTCTTCTACCAACTGTCGTTCCACGAGGGCAGCCGGTACCCGCTGGAACGCGGTGCGGCGGGGATCGCGTTGCTGGCCAGCATGCCGCCCCGTCCGGGAGAGCGCGACCTCGTACCGCGGACGCGCCAGCAGGGCTGGGTCGATCACCCACGGCGAGATCGAACCCAACACCTATGGCCTGGCGGTGCCGGTGCGCCGCAGGCCACCGTCACCACCCACCTGCATCAATCTGATCTCGCACCGGGAAGACGTCGTCGTGCACGGTCGCGACTCAGTCATCAAGGCGGCCAACGAGTTATCGGCGATCCTCAGCTGAGGATCACAGGAAGGAGGCAGCGGTGACCGACTGGGACCACGACGTCGATGTCGTCGTACTGGGCAGCGGCGGAGCGGGGCTGACTGCCGCGCTGACCGCCGCGGTCGAGCGGCGCCTCGGTGGAGGTGTACGAGAAAGCGCCGAGCGTCGGCGGCACGACCGCGGTGTCGGGCGGGATCGTGTGGATCCCCGCGCACAACCGCTCCGCCGACGGCGTGCTGACCGCCGACGACGCGATGGCCTATCTGCGCGCGCAGTCGCTGGGCGTCATGGACGACGAGTTGGTCGAGACGTTCGTGCACACCGGAGCCGCGATGCTCGACTTCGTGGAGGCACACAGCGATCTCGAGTTCGAGGTCGCCGCCGGCTTCCCGGACTACAAGCCCGAGCTACCCGGCGGACGACCCGCGGGCGGACGTTCGTTGAACGCCAAGCCATTCGACCTCTCGCAGCTGGGCGACTGGCGTGACCGGATCACCTCGTTCCCCGCCGATTTCAGCAATGTCGGCATCGACGCCGAGACACGGGCGCGTATCCACGCCTCCGTCGACGACGAGTCAGGCGACTACTGCGTGGCCGGGACGGCGCTGATCGCCGGGTTGCTCAAGGGGCTGCTCGACGCGGGCGTGGTCCCGCACACCGAGGCGCGCGCGGTAGAGCTGATCGCCGACCCGCTGGGCATCACCGGTGTCCGGATCAGTCAGGGCGACAGGGACTTTCGAGTGCGTGCCCGACGCGGCGTCGTGCTGGGCACCGGCGGCTTCGAATGGGACCAGCGACTGGTCGAGGCGTACCTGCGGGGCCCGATGCGTGGCGCGGTCTCGCCACCCAACAACACCGGCGACGGTCTGCGGATGGCGATGGCGCACGGCGCCGACCTGGCCAACATGGGCGAGGCATGGTGGGTGCCCATCGTGCAGATCCCCGGCGACACGTTCGACGGCCATCCGCGCAGCCGCAGCGTGCGGCTCGAGCGCACCCGCCCGCGAAGCATCATCGTCAACCGGGCGGGCAAGCGGTTCCTCAACGAAGCGGGCGAGTACAACTCGATGGCGGGCCCGTTCCACTTCCTCGACCCGCAAGCTCGGGTACGCCAACGACCCGGCGTGGATCGTGTTCGACTCCCTGCACCTCAAGCACTACGGATTCCTCGGGGTGGAACCCGGACGGGCCCGTCCCCGACTGGTTCTGCCAGTCCGCCGATCTCGCCGAGCTCGGCGAGAAGACCGGCATCGACGCAGCCGGTCTGGCGCGCACGCTGGCACGCCTGGAATGCCAACGTCGCCGACGAGCACGACCCCGATTTCGGCCGCGGCGCAAGCGCTTACGACGGCTACTGGGGTGACGACACAGCGCGCCGACGCCGCGGGCAAGACGCTCGGCCCGATCGACACCGCCCCGTACTTCGCGGTGCCGGTGTCCGTCGGCGCGATGGGCACCAAGGGCGGCCCGCGCACCGACCGCGACGGCCGCGTCCTGCACGTCAGCGGCACTGCGATCACCGGCCTGTTCGCGGCGGGCAACGCGATGGCCGGCGCCACCGGGAAGGCATACGGCGGGGCGGGCGGGACCATCGGCCCGGCGATGGTGTTCGGCTACCGCGCCGGCTACGCCGCGGCCACCGGCAAGTCGCTGTCCTGACAACGCCACCGGGCGGCAGATCGACGCGTCGCCTGCTGGACCTCCCGGCCCGACTCGGGTCGGGGAACCGAAAGTCGCCCGGCGGCCGCGTAGGGGTCGTCGCGACCCTCGGCGACGGCGTCGGCGAGCCGGTCCAGATCCGGATGTTGACGCAACAGCGTCTGCGCCAGCGACAGGATCTGCGCGCGGGCCCGTGCCGCCCGCCGCTCCGGGCTGTCGTTGCGGTGGTGCGCCTCGATCGCATCGAGCAGCTCGTCGATGCCGTCCCCTTGCGCGGCAACGAGTTTCAGGATCGGCGCCGCGGTCTCGGCGCGCAGGTCGCGCACCGTCTGGTCGGCACCGTCGCGGTCGGCCTTGTTCACCGCGACGATGTCGGCGACCTCGAGCAGCCCCGCCTTCGCGGCCTGGACCGCGTCGCCGGCGCCGGGGTTGAGGATCACCACGGTCGGATCGGCGACCGCGGCGATCTCGATCTCCGACTGCCCCACGCCGACCGTCTCGAGGATGACCAGGTCATAGGACAGTGCCGCCAGCAGCCGGATCGCAGCGGGTACCGCGGCGGCGAGGCCGCCGAGATGGCCGCGGGCCGCCACGGACCGGATCAGCACGTCGGGATCGTTGATGTGGGCGGCCATCCGGATGCGGTCGCCCAGCAGCGCACCCCCGCTGTAGGGCGAGGACGGATCGACCGCCAGCACCGCCACCCGCAATCCCTTGGCCCGGTAGGCGCCGACGAGAGCGCCGACCGTCGTCGACTTTCCCGGCACCCGGCGGGCCGGTGATGCCGACGACGCGGGCAGGGGTGACGTCGCCGAGCGCACGCGAGCACCTCATCCCGGCGCGGACTCTCCACCAGGCTCAGCAGCTTGCCGGTGGCACGGGCCGAACCGCTACCCGCTGCCGCGATGAGCTCGTCGATGGTCACTTCAGACAGATTACGCAGGCGCTTCCCTTGACTCGCGAGTCCCGTTCCGCACGTGAGAATGATATTCTCTCTTGCTGAGAGTGTCAGTTTCAAGGAGAGGACCGCACATGCAGATCACCGGTAGCTCGGCCCTCGTGGTCGGGGGCGCGGGCGGGCTGGGCGAGGCGACGGTGCGCCGTCTGCACGGAGCGGGCGCCAAGGTCGTCGTCGCCGACCTGGCCGACGAGAAGGGCAAGGCGCTCGAGGCCGAGCTCGGGGTGCGCTACGTGCCGACCGACGCCACCTCCGAGGAATCCGTGAACGCCGCGATCGCCGAGGCGGAATCGCTTGCACCGCTGCGTATCTCGGTCGACACGCACGGCGGACCGGCCAGCGGCGGGCGGCTGATCGGCAAGGACGGGTCACCGCTGGACCTCGAGGGCTTCAAGAAGACCATCGAGTTCTACCTCACCGCGGTGTTCAACGTCATGCGGCTCTCGGCCGCCGCCATCGCCAAGACGGAGCCCCTCGACGAAGGCGCGCGCGGCGTCATCGTCAACACCGCTTCGATCGCCGGCTACGAGGGGCAGATCGGCCAGCTCCCCTACGCCGCCGCCAAGGGTGGGGTGCTGGGCATGACACTCGTCGCGGCCCGCGACCTGTCCCCGCTGGGCATCCGGGTCGTCACCATCGCGCCCGGGACCATCAACACCCCGGCGTACGGACAAGGCCGCCGACCAACTCGAGCAGTACTGGGGCCCACAGGTGCCGTTCCCCAAGCGCATGGGCCGCTCGACCGAGTACGCGCAGCTGGCCCAGAGCATCATCGAGAACGACTACCTCAACGGCGAGATCATCCGCCTCGACGGAGCGCTGCGGTTCCCGCCCAAGTGACCGGCCCCCTTATCGGGCGGGTCGCGTTCGTCGCAGGCGCCAGCCGCGGCATCGGCGCGACGGTCGCGTGCGCGCTGGCCGAGGCGGGCGCGTCGGTGGCCGTCGCGGCTCGCTCCGAAGAGCAGGGCAAGCTGCCGGGCACCATCGGATCCGTCGCCGACCGCATCACCGCCGACGGGTGGACGTGCCCTGCCGGTGGCATGCGACGTCACCAGCGAGGAATCGGTCGAGAACGCCGTCGCCGCAACCGTCGCCGAGTTCGGCGGCATCGACATCCTGGTGGCGAACGCGGGCGTGTTGTGGCTCGGCCCAATCGAATCCACGCCGCTGAAACGCTGGCAGCTGTGCCTCGATGTCAACACCACCGGCGTCTTCCTCGTCACCAAGGCGGTCATCCCGCACGTGCGTGCGCGCGGCGGGGGCTCGCTGATCGCGGTGACGACCACCGGCGTCGCCATGACCGACCACGGCGCCAACGCCTACTGGGTGTCCAAGGCGGCCGCCGAACGGCTCTACCTCGGGCTGGCCACCGATCTGAAACCGGACAACATCGCGGTGAACTGCCTGAGCCCGTCGCGGGTGGTGCTGACCGAGGGCTGGCAGGCCGGCGGCGCCGGCATGCAGATCCCGCCCGAGATGGTCGAGCCGCCCGAGGCGATGGCCGACGCCGCGGTGCGGTTGGCGCAGCAGGACGCCACCGGTGTCACGGGCACCGTCCAGCGCTCCGAGTCCCTCACCTTCTGACCGCGAGTGCTCTCACCGCGAGCAGTCAGCTCTTCTGCTTGGCGATCAGCCCGTCCACGATCTTGTTGAAGTCGGCGGTCCCGAACGACACGTACTCCGCGAGGTTGGCGTAGTCCAGCGACGCCATCACCGATTTCTCCAGTTGGATGTTCATCAGTCGCTTGGTGCTCTCGACGGCCTGCTGCGGCAGCTCCATGATCTTCTTCGCACACGCAATCGCCTCGGCCAGCGGGTCGGCGACGACGTGGTTGGCCAACCCGAGCTCCACCGCCCGCGCCGCCTTGATCCGCACACCGGTCAACGCGAACTCCTTGGCCTGCAACAGGCTGATCTGCGACGGCCACACCAGCGGGCCACCGTCTGCGGCCACCAGACCGATCTGCACGTGCGGGTCGGCGAAGAACGCGTCCTCGGCGATGTAGACGATGTCCGATAGCGCCGCCAGGCTGCAGCCCAGCCCGACGGCCGGACCGTTGACCGCGGCGACCACCGGGATGCGGCAGCGCACCATGCCGATCACGATGTCGCGCCCGTGCTTGATCGTCTTCTGGCGCAGGGCTTCGTTGTTACGCAGTTCATCGAGGTAGTTGAAATCGCCGCCGGCCGAGAACGCCCGGCCCGCGCCGGTGATCACCGCCGCCCGCGCGTCGGCGTCTTCGTTGAGCGCCTCCCAGACCTTGGCCAGCCCCACGTGCAATGCGTCGTTGACCGCATTGAGGTCATCGGGACGGTTGAGCGTGATGATCCGCAGGCCGCCGTCCGCACTGACCTCGATTTCGTCTGGCAAGTCGTACATTTCAGTTCCTCCTGCTCTGCGTCGTCTGCTCTGCGCCGGGGGTCATCGGCGCGCAAACGCTCATCGCGTCCCCAATCCGAGAATCCGCTGCGCGATGATGTTCTTCTGAATCTGCGAGGTGCCGCCCATCACGCTCTGCGCGCGGCTGTACATGTAGGCACCGAACAACTCGGGATCACCGGTGCCGACTGTCGCCAGCGCCGCGTGCCCGACGGACTGCTCGACCCACGTCATCAGCAGCTTGTCCAGCGACCCCTGCGGCCCGTGCGTGATTCCATCCATCTGCTCGGACAGTCGCCGTCGCACGTGCAGCCTCAGCATCTCGGTCTGGACCCAGGCCCACGACAGCTCGTCCGGTGCTGGACCGTCGACGCGACCAGCCAACTGGCGCACCAGTTTCCCGTACCGCGCCGAGAACCCCAGCGTCGACGGTTCGCGCTCGTGGCTGACGACGGTCATCGCGAGCTTCCAGCCGTCGCCGGGGGCGCCGATCATGTTCTCGGCGGACACCCGGGCGCCGTCGAACTCGACCTGGCCGAATTCTCTGGTGACCCCGCTGATCATCTTCAGCGGGCGCTGCACGATGCCGGGCTGGTGCATCGGCACGATGAACGCCGAGATGCCCTTGTGCTTGGGGACTGTCTTGTCGGTGCGTGCCAGCACCAGACACCACTCGGCGACGTCGGAGTAACTCGTCCAGATCTTGTGCCCGTGGATGACATAGGTATCGGGGTCGTCGCCACACGGCACGGCGGTCGTCGTCAACGACGCCAGGTCCGAACCCGCGCCCGGCTCGGAGAACCCCTGGCACCACCGCTCCGTACCGTTGATCATCCCGGGTAGAAAGCGTTGCCGCAGTTCCTCGTTGCCGTGATGGGATAACCCGACGACCAGATACCCGAGGCTTGGCCTGGCAGGGGCACCCGCCTTCGCGATCTCCTCGTCGACGATGACGTCATACACCGCGGGCAGATCCTGGCCGCCGTACTTCTTGGGCCACGACGTGCCGAAGAACCCCGCCTGGAAGAGGGCCTGGTGCCAGTCGCCTGCCTTCGCCCAGTAGTCGTCACCTGACGTCGGGAACTTGCCCTTCTGCTCGGTCAGCCAGCCGCGCAACCGGTCCCGGAATGCGGCTTCCTCCGGAGAATCACGAAAGTCCAATGGTCAGCTCCTCCAGCTTCACAGGCCACGTCTCGGTTGCGGCGAGCACCCGCCGCAGGTAGATGTGCGCGAGGCACTCCCAGGTGTTCCCGATGCCGCCGTGGACCTGGATCGATGTCTCACAGACCGTCAACGCCGCACGCGCACAGTAGATCTTGGCGACCCGGGCGGCCTCGATGGCCTCGAGCGGACGCAGCTCGTCGACGGCCCACGCGGCGTGGCGCAACACACTGATCGAGCCCTCGATGAGCGCCAGGCTGTCCGCCAGTAGATGACCGACGGCCTGGTAGGAGCCGATGGTTGCGCCGTATTGCTCACGCATCTTGGCGTACTCGCACGCCAGCGCATGGGTGCCGCGCGCAGCGCCCACCAGGTCGGCGCAGGTGACCGTCAGCGCGAGCGCATGCCAGCGGCCGGCGTCCTCGTTGGAGAGGTCGGCGAGCTCTGCAGGCAACTCGACCACTCCGGCGAGCGCCCCGGTCAGATCGACGGACTCGGGACCCTCGCCCGCCGCGGACGCGTCGCGGCCGAGCCGCTGGCTCAGATCGTCGGCGAGAACCGGGCCGAGGAACGGGACGTCGACCAGGCCCCGCGCGAACTCCTCGGCGACGATCGCCACCTCGACCCCGGAGGCTCCGTCGGAGCGCAGCGTCCGGAAGCCGGTCGCGTCGACGGCCTTCTCCAGCCGCGCGGTCCGTACCTCATCGTCGAGGTCGGCGACCGATCCCGGCCCGAGATCATCGGCCAGCTTGGCCGCGGCATCCCGCAGCTGTTGCTGTTCACTTGTCAGACGGACGTCCACAGCCGCTCCTTCAGCACTCGGCGCAATACCTTTCCCGATGGCAGGCGCGGGATCTCGGACACGATGAACACTCGGCTCAGTCGCTTGTACGACGCGAGCCGCTCCGCGACCAGCGCCATGAGCGCGTCGGGTTCTACCGTGGCACTGGTCTTGACGGCAGCCACGACCGCTTCGCCGTTGGCCCCGTCGGGCACGCCGAAGACCGCGCAATCCTCGACAGCAGGATGCCCGTGCAACACGGCTTCGATTTCAGCAGGCGCTACCTGGAAGCCGCGCACTTTGATCATCTCTTTCACACGATCGGTGATCCTCAGCCACCCGTCGGCGTCGAGGTGGCCGACGTCGCCCGTGCGATACCACCCATCCGCGAAGGCGTCCGCGGTCGTCTCATCTGGCAGATAGCCGGCCATCGCCGACTCCGAGAGCACCTGGATCTCGCCCTCGGCACCGGCGCCGAGCGGCTCGCTGGTCTCGAGCGAGACGATCCGCACCCTCACCCCCGGTACCGGCCGGCCCACAGTGTCCAGCCGCGCGCCCTGGATCTCGTTGCAGGAGATCACGGGCAATTCGCTTGCCCCGTAGGCGGTTACCCAGCTGACGCCGGTGCGCTCGGATACCGCGCGCGCGACACTCCCTGTCACCGGGGTGGCGCACCACATGATGTACCGCAGCGACGACAGGTCATGGGATTCCAGACGCCGGATGCGCAGACAGCGCCAACGCGATCGGTGCGACCGCCATCTCGATGGTGATCCGGTCCGATTCGATGTGTCGCAGCATCGTGTCGATGTCGAAGCGGGGATGCAGCCTGATCCAGGCGCCGGTGTCGAGCGCCGTCACGATGTTGAGCAGGCCGAGGATGTGGGATGGCGGGGTCATCACCTGCATGCGGTCCGCGTCGGTCAGCTGCAGCGCGTCGCGCCAGTGGCGCACCGCGAGGGCCAGCGAGGCGTGGGTGTGACGAACCGACTTGGGCATGCCCGTGGTTCCCGAACTGAAGACGAACACCGCGTCGGCGTCCACGTCGGCGGCCCCGGCCGCGCCGTGCGACTGCGGTACCGGCTCGTCCAGATGCAGCATCGGCATCAACTCGCCGAGCACCGGATTATCGCCGACGGCGTGCGACGGGGCGGTCAGCGACAGCGCATGGCGCACCTCGGCCTGCTTCCACGCCGGGCTCAACAACACCGCCGCCGCGCGCAACCGCCAGATCGCCCGCAGCGTCACTACGAACTCCGGACGGTTGGACGACATCACCGCGACACGAGCGCCGGGTCCCACCCCTCGCTCCTCGAGCACCGCGGCCATCCCGCCTGCCATCGCGTCGAGCTCGGAAAGGCTGTACTCCCGCTCCCCGAAGGCGAGCGCCATCCGCTCACTCACGTTGCGCGCGCCCTTCCCGGTAGTCGTGGGTAACATTTTGGAGAGGACAACCGCTTGTCCAGGAGAATAGTATTCTCCTATTATCAGAATGACAATGTCGAGAGAGGGTCATATGACCGGCCCGCACACAGGGGGCACCGTGACAGGCACGGATACAGCTACCGTCACCATCCACCTGGACGGCAGCACCGCGTCGGTTTCGCCGAAACCCGGCGAGACACTGCTTGAAAGCGCTCGCCGCGCCGGCTTGGCGCCGCCCTTCTCCTGCGAGGCTGGCAACTGCGGCACGTGCATGGCCCTACTCAAGGACGGCAGCGCCACGATGCGCGTCAACGACGCACTGACCGAAGACGAGGTCGACGACGGATATGTGCTCACCTGTCAGGCCGTCCCCGACACTCCCAGCGTGACGGTGACTTACGACGAGTGAGCCGGTTGGGTGACGGCGCCATGTTCGTCGAGCCGGGGCGCGGGCCGGTAGTCGGGTTCGTACCCCACGATCCGGATCGGGCTGCCCACGAGTGTGAAGTCCCCCGCAGTGATCAGCGCCTCAGGCGTCGCGGCGAGCGCCTCGGGTAGCGTGCGGACAGCGGATACCGGAATCCCCAACGGCCGCAGTCTGTCCTGCCATCCTGTCGCGGTATCAGTCGCCAGCGCAGCGCTGACAAGCCCGAGAACTTCGTCGCGGCAGCGCGGCCCGTTCCGCCATCGTCGGGAACCCCTCGATCCCGGCCTCGGCAGCGAACGCCGCCCAGAAGGCGTCGTGGGTGATGAACAGCGCCAGGTACCCGTCCGCAGTCGAGAACAGCTGCGCGGGAACATAGTACGAATGCGCACCGTACGGATGGCGCTGCGGCTCGATCCCGTCGTTGAGGAACGCTGCGGCGCGGTAGTTCAGCTGCGAGAGCATCACGTCCCGCAGCGACACGTCGATCTGCCCGCCGCGGCCCGACACGATCTGAGCCAGCAGGCCCAGCGCTGCGGTGAGCCCGGTGGAGTTGTCGGCGGACGAGTAGCCGGGCAGCGTGGGCGGCCCCTGCGGATCGCCGGTCATGGCGGCCACCCCGGTCGCCGCCTGGATGACGTAGTCGAACGCGGGGTCGTCGCCGCCGTCGAGCCCGAACCCGGTCAACGCCACACAGACGATGCGCTCGTTGAACTTCCGCAGCGACTCGTAGGTCAAACCCAGCCGCCGGATCGCCGACGGCTTCATATTGACCAGCAGCGCATGCGAATTCGCGACGAGCTCACCGAGCTGGTGGCGCCCTTCGGCCGACCTGAGATCGAGGCAGATGCTCTGCTTGTTGCGGTTCAGGCTGGCGAAGTAGCTGTCGCTGACCTGGCGGGAGATCTCCCCGCCGGGCGGCTCGATCTTGATCACCTCGGCGCCGAGGTCGGCGAGCAGCATGGTCGCATAGGGGCCCGCCAACATCACCCCGACCTCGAGGATGCGGATGCCCGCCAGCGGCGGCCCGGAACTCATCGCCGCCTTCTGCTCTTCGCGCAAGCGCTCATCGCCGCACAGCCTTGGCGAGCTCACCCATCACCTCGCGCGTGCGGTACTTCGAGGCCACCAGTTCGTCTCGGGTCTCCCCGATCGGCAACAGCCGCACCGACAGGTCCGTGACGCCGGCGTCCGCGAACTGCATGAAGCGCGCCAGGATCGCGCTCTTCGTCCCCCGCCGCACACAGATCGCCGACGTTGCGCGCGTCGCCACGGTCGAGCAGCCGCTGGTAGTTGGGCGACGTCTCGGCCTCGGCCAGGATCCGGTTGGCCCGCTCCTTGGCCGCGTCGATCTCGGAGTTGGCGCACAGGCACACCGGGATGCCCGCGACGATCCGCGGCGCCGGACGGCCCGCCTCGGCGGCGGCCTTGTTGATCTTGGGGGCGATGTGGTCGCCGATGGCCTTCTCGTCGGCCATCCACAGCACCGTCCCGTCGGCCTGCTCGCCCGCGATCTGCAGCATCACCGGGCCGAGGGCGGCGACCAGCACCGGCATCGGCGTCTCGGCACCCAGCGCGGTCGGGTTGTGCACGGTGAACGTGTTGTTCTCCACGTCGACGGCGTCCGGGGCCGGCGATCGCGGCGTTGAGCACCTCGAGGTAGTCGCGGGTGTAGGCGGCCGGCTTCTCGTACGGCAGCCCGAGCATGTCGCGGATGATCCAGTGGTGCGACGGACCGACACCCAGCGCCAGCCGGCCGGCCGCCGTCGCGTGCACCGAGAGTGCTTGGCGGGCAAGGGCGATCGGGTGCTGCGCCTGCAGCGGCACGACGGCGGTGCCGAGCTCGATGCGCGAGGTGTGCGCCGCCATCAGCGCCACCATCGTCAGGCAGTCGAAGTCGTCGGGCACCTGCGGCATCCAGGCGGTGTCCATGCCCGCCGATTCGGCCCACTCGACGTCGGCCACCAGCTTCTTGACCTTGCGCGCCATGTCGCCGCGCTCGGCCCCGATCATCACGCCGAGTCTCATGAGTGCTCCCTCCACTCTGCTGCCGACGCCGAACGTGCGGCCACGGCGGGAATTCGGTCGAAGAGTCGCCTGAGCGCACGCTCGGCGAACGCAAGCCGTCGAGCGCCACGGCCGGCTCATGCGGGCTCGCCCGCCTTCTCGGTCAGCGCCCGGACGTCACGCACCAGGTCGTCCAGCGACGTGCCGGTCGGGAACACCGCGGCGGCGCCCGCGTCGAGGAGCTTCTGCACGTCACTCTGCGGGATGGTGCCACCGACGACGACGGCGATGTCGCCCGCGTCGGCCGCCCGCAGCGCGTCGACGGTCCGGGTGGTCAGCGCGACATGCGCGCCGGACAGGATCGAAAGACCCACCAGCGCAACGTCTTCCTGCAGCGCGATGGACACGATGTCCTCGATGCGCTGCCGGATGCCGGTGTAGATGACCTCGAATCCGGCGTCGCGCAGGGTGCGTGCGACGATCTTGGCGCCCCGGTCGTGTCCGTCGAGACCGGGCTTGGCGACCAGTACGCGAGTGGCCACTCAGAACACCACCGGCTGCTGGAACTCGCCCCACACCGACTTCAGCGTGGACACCATCTCCCCGACGGTGCAGTAGGCGTTGGCGCAGTCGATCAGCTTGTGCATCAGGTTGTCGCTCCCCTCAGCGGCTTTCGACAGCGCCGCCAGCGCCTCCTTGACCGCCACGCGATCGCGCTCGGCCTTGACCTTCGCCAAGCCGCTTGAGCTGGAGGTCGCGCCCCTCGGCATCGAGTTCGTAGGTGGCGAGGTCGGGCGCGGGCTCGTCGACGACGAACTTGTTCACCCCGACGACCGGACGCTCGCCCGACTCGACCTCCCGGTGGATCTTGAACGCCTCGTCGGCGATGAGGCCCTGCAGATAGCCGTCCTCGATGCACCGCACCATGCCGCCGTGCTGCTCGAGGTCGTGCATGATCTCGATGATCTTCTCTTCGGTGGCATCGGTGAGTGCCTCGACGAAGTACGAGCCACCGAGCGGGTCGGCCACCTTGGTCACGCCCGTCTCGTAGGCGAGGATCTGCTGGGTGCGCAGCGCCAGCGTGGCCGACTCCTCGCTGGGAAGAGCGAAGGGCTCGTCCCAGGCCGCGGTGAACATCGACTGCACGCCGCCGAGCACCGCCGCCATCGCCTCGTAGGCGACGCGCACCAGATTGTTCTGCGCCTGCGGCGCATACAGCGAGGCGCCGCCGGCCACACAGCCGAATCGGAACATCGACGCCTTGTCGGTGGTGGCGCCGTAGCGCTCGCGCACGATCGTCGCCCAGCGCCGGCGGCCGGCACGGTACTTCGCGATCTCCTCGAAGAAGTCGCCGTGGGTGTAGAAGAAGAACGAGATCTGCGGCGCGAACTTGTCGATGGTCATCCGGCCGCGCTCGACCACGGTGTCGCAGTAGGTGACCCCGTCGGCCAGGGTGAAGGCCATCTCCTGCACCGCGTTGGCGCCGGCATCGCGAAAGTGCGCGCCGGCCACCGAGATCGCGTTGAACCTCGGCACCTCCGCCGCGCAGAACTCGATGGTGTCGGCGATCAGCCGCAGCGACGGCTCGGGCGGCCAGATCCAGGTCCCGCGCGAGGCGTACTCCTTGAGGATGTCGTTCTGGATGGTGCCGGTGAGCTTCTCCCGCGGCACGCCCTGTCTTCTCGGCGGCGGCGACGTAGAACGCCAGCAGGATCGCCGCGGTGCCGTTGATGGTGAAGCTGGTGCTGATCTTGTCCAGCGGGATCCCGTCGAACAGGATCTCGGCGTCGGCGAGGGTGTCGACCGCGACGCCGACCCTGCCGACCTCCTCGCCGAACTCGGCGTCGTCGGAGTCGTAGCCGCACTGGGTGGGCAGATCCAGCGCGACCGACAGCCCGGTGCCGCCCTGGCCGAGCAGGTACCGGTAGCGCTGGTTGGACTCCTCGGCGGTGCCGAAGCCCGAGTACTGGCGGAACGTCCACGTCTTGCCCCGGTAGCCGGACGCGAAGTTGCCGCGGGTGAACGGGATAGGACCCCGGCGGCGGCGGGTCGCCGGCCCGGTCGGCCGGTCCGTACACGGGTTCCAGCGGGATGCCCGGAAGGTGTCTGGCGACTGGCTCGCTCATCAGAGGATAACGTACTTGCAAAAAATGAGAATGCCAATACCGCTGAGGGGAAAGCCGCACGCCGCAGTATGTGCGAGCGCCCCAGACGCCGCATCCGAAACCCCGGTACACAGCGATTATGGGATTCGCCTAAAATGAGAACGGCACTATCCCGCGCCATCGCGACGGGGACGAACAGGCGCTTGTTCGTCACGCAAGCGCTCATCACCGAGGAGGGCCATGTCCGGCGAGGCATCAGTTCACCGACCGCACCCTGGTGGTCTCGGGCGGCAGCCGCGGGATCGGACTGGCCATCGCGCTGGGCGCCGCCAAGCTGGGCGCCAACGTCGTCCTGCTGGCCAAGACCGCCGAGCCACACCCCAAGCTGCCCGGCACCGTGCACACCGCGGTCGCCGAGGTGGAGGCGGCAGGCGGCAAGGGTCTGGCCGTCGTCGGCGACGTCCGCAAGGAAGAGGACGTGCAGCGCGCGGTCGACGCGGCCGTCGAGCGATTCGGCGGCGTCGACATCGTCGTGAACAACGCCAGCGCCATCTCGACCGACCGCACCGAGGAGCTGTCGGCCAAGAAGTTCGACCTGATGATGGACATCAACGTCCGCGGCACGTTCCTGCTCACCAAGGCGGCGCTGCCGCACCTGCGGAAGTCCGGCAACGCGCAGGTGCTGACCATCTCGCCGCCGCTGAACATGAACCCGCACTGGCTCGGCGCGCACCCGTCGTACACGCTGTCCAAGTACGGGATGACGCTGCTGTCGCTGGGCTGGGCCGCGCGAGTACGCCGAGGCCGGAATCGGATTCAGCTGCCTGTGGCCACAGACCTACATCGCGACGTCGGCGGTGACCAACCTGTCCGCCGGTGACGAACTCGTGGCAGCGGTCGCGCAGCACCGACATCATGGCCGACGCGGCGGTGGCGATCCTGACGCAAGCCCGCCGCCGAGGTCAACGGGCAGTGCTTCATCGACGCCGACGTCCTGACCGCCGCGGGCGTCACCGACCTGTCGCGCTACGGCGGTGGCGACGACCCGATGTGGGATATCTTCGTGGACAGCAGTCATGAGCATCTCGCTGCTGCTGGAGATGGCGCTGTCGGGCGACCCCGACCGGACCGCGGTCGTGTCCGACGACCTTCGGCTCACCACAGACGAACTGAGCACGCTGGCCGACGGCGGCGCGGGCGTCATCGCGGCCTCCGGGCGCCAGCACGTCGCCTACGTCGGCACCGGCGGGGCGATGCTGCCGCTGCTGTTGTTCGCGTCGGCGCGCGCGGCAGTGCCGTTCACGCCGTTGAACTACCGGCTGTCGGCCGACGGGCTGCGGGCGCTGCTCGACCGCCTGCCCGATCCGCTGGTGGTGGTCGACGACGAGTACCGCGACGCCGTCGGCGACGGGTACCGGACGCTGGCGTCGGCGCGAATTCCTCGCCGCGGCCCGCAACCGCCGAGCCCGCTGCCGAGTTCGCCGATCCCGACGCTGTCGGCCGTCGTGCTGTTCACCTCGGGCACCACGTCGAAGCCCAAAGCCGTCGAACTCACCCACAACAACCTGACCAGCTACATCACCGGCACCGTCGAGTTCGCCTCCGCCGACCCGGATGACGCCGCGCTGATCTGCGTGCCGCCGTACCACATCGCCGGCGTCAGCGCCGCGCTGTCGAATCTGTACGCGGGCCGAAAGATGGTGTACCTCACGCAACTTCGACGCCGACCGAGTGGGTGCGTCTGGTCGGCACCGAGAAGGCGTCACGTCGGCGACCGTGGTGCCGACGATGCTCGACCGCATCGTCACCGTGCTGGAGGCGACAGGGCGTCACGCTGCCGACGCTGCGCACCCTCGCCTACGGCGGCTCCAAAGTCGCGCTGCCGCTGGTGCGCAAGGCGCTGTCGCTGCTGCCGGATGTCGGGTTCGTCAACGCCTACGGCCTCACCGAGACCAGCTCGACCATCGCCGTGCTCACCCCCGACGACCACCGCGCCGCACTCGGCGCGACCGACGACGCGGCGATCCGCGCGGCTCGGCTCGGTGGGCCAGCCCGTGCCGGGCATCGAGGTCGAGATCCGCGCCGAGGACGGCACCGTGCTCGGCCCGGGCGAGACCGGGCGAGCTGTTCGTCCGCGGCGAGCAGGTGTCGGGCAAGCTACACCGACATCGGCTCGGTGCTCGACGAGCAGGGCTGGTTCCCCACCAAGGACGTCGCCTCGCTCGACGCCGACGGCTACCTGTTCATCGGCGGCCGCTCCGACGACACCATCATCCGCGGCGGCGAGAACATCGCGCCCGCCGAGATCGAGGATGTCCTGGTCGAGCACCCGCATGTTCGCGACTGCGCGGTGGTCGGCGCCGAGGATCCCGAGTGGGGCCAGATCATCGTGGCGGTCGTCGTGGCCCGACCCGGAACCGCGCCCGACGTCGAGGACCTGCGCGCGCACGTCCGCGCCCAGCTGCGCGGATCCCGCACCCCCGACCGGGTCGTGTTCCGGGACGAACTGCCCACCAACGCGACCGGCAAGGTGCTGCGCCGCGAACTGGTCGACGAACTCAACGCACCAGCTCAACCAAGGAGCCCGCATGATCAAGAACGGCACCCGACTGCAGAGCCAGGTCTGCGACACCCAGGTGATCGTCGTGCGCAGCGCCGACAGCCTCGACGACCTCCGCGCCGGCGGCGCACCCGATGGTGCCGATCGGCACGAGAGCCAGCCGGCGATTCCGGCCTCGCCCTCGACGACGCGCTGGCCGACGGCAACCTGATGGGCAAGCGCTACGTCGACGACGGCGGCGCCGAGGTGCTCGTCACCAAGGCGGGCAAGGGCACCCTCAGCATCGGCGCCACCCCGCTGGCGCTCAAGGAAGCCAAGCCGCTGCCCGCCAGCGACTGATACGTTCGGCCGGTGAGGCCACGCCGCCTGCTCATCCGATTACGCCGCAGGTCTCACCTTTGCCTATGTGCTGACGGTCGCCGAGGTGGTGGCGATCGTCGTCGTCGCTGGTCGGCCGCAGCGTCGTCACCGCCGGCAATGTCATCACGCTGGTGGTGGTCGGCCTCGTCGGCACCGTCACAGTCGCCGCGGGCGCGGTGCTGATCGTGCCGCCCACCCTGCGCTGGATGAGCGCCGGCCTGACACCCACCGACGCGCAGCTGCGCACGGCGACCAGGATGATGCGGCGCCAGACCGCGATCACGGTCGCGCCGTGGGTCTTGATCGCGCGCAATCCTGGTGCCGCTCAACCTCAGCGCGGGCAACGGCCGTCGATCGTGATCACCACGGCGATCCATGTTCGGCGCCATCGCCACCGTGTGCACCGGATTCCTGTTCACGCTGCGCACACTTCGACCGCTGCTGGCCGGCGTGCCCGCCGACCTCGAGCGCCCGGCTGCGCCGGGCGTCCGCGCGCGACTGCTGCTCATGTGGACGGTCTGCACCGCGCTGCCCGGCTCGGCGATCGCGCTGCTGCTGATCATGCGGTTCCAGCGGCTGGCTGCTCGACGAGTCCACGCCGATCGAACTGGCGCTGCTGGTCCTGGCGCTGGTCGCCGTGGTGCTCGGGCTGCGCGCGATGATCCTGGTGTCGATGTCGATCTCCGACCCGGTCAACCAGGTGGTCGACGCGATGGCCGACGTCGAGAAGGGACGAGATCGACCGGAGCATCGACGTCTACGAGTGGTCCGAGATCGGCCGGCTGCAAACCGGTTTCAACCGGATGGTCGCCGGCCTGCGGGAGCGCGACCGGCTGCGCGACCTGTTCGGCCGCCACGTCGGCGAGGAGGTTGCGCGCCGCGCCGTCGAGCAGAACGAATCGCCGTCGGGCGACGAACGTGACGTGGCGGTCCTGTTCATCGACCTGGTCGGCTCGACGCAGCTGGCCATCGTTCACGAACCCCACGAGGTGGCCGGGTGCTCAACGACTTCTTCCAGATCGTGGTCGCCGCCGTCGACGAACGCCACGGGTTGATCAACAAGTTCCAGGGCGACGCGGCGCTGGCGGTGTTCGGCGCGCCGCTGCGCATCGCCGACCCCGCCTCGGCGGCGCTGTCAACCGCGCGCGCCCTGGCAGCGGAATTGCGAAGGCTCCCAGTCGACTTCGGCATCGGGGTGTCGGCCGGGCCGGTGTTCGCCGGAAACATCGGCGCCGAGAACCGGTACGAGTACACGGTCGTCGGCGACGCCGGTGAACGAGGCGGCGCGGTTGGCCGACTGCGCCAAGGAGTTCGACGGCAGGGCGCTGTGCTCGGGTGCGGCGATCGCGCGCGCGGAATCCGCCGAGCGTGACCACTGGGCGCCTCACGGGCAGACCACCCTGCGCGGACGATCCGACGTCACGGACGTCTACGTGCCGTCGTCGCCGAGTAGCCAAGATGCGACGTCGCGCCACAGTTCTCACATGAGCCCCAGTTGCCGGCGTTCGCGTTATTTCGCCCGCCCGAAACGGGAATGCACCCGTATGCGAACTGCAGCGGTCCGTGCCGCCAACGACGCGGCCGAGGCTCGCGCGCGGCATCCGCGCGGGCATGCACACCGGCCCCACCAGCGGCCTGGCACCCGGCTATGCGCAGGCCAACCTGGTCGTGCTGCCGCAAGAGGATGCGCTGGACTTCCTGCGGTTCTGCGTGCGAAACCCCGGTCCGTGCCCCCTTCTCGAGGTGACCGACACCGGCTCGCCGCATCCGGACGGTGCTCGCCGCCGACGCCGATCTGCGCACCGACATCCCGCGCTACCGCGTGTTGCGCGACGGCGAGTGCATCGACGAGCCGACCGACATCTCGGCGTACTGGCGCGCCGATCTGGTGGCGTTCCTGCTGGGTTGCTCGTTCACCTTCGAATGGGCGCTGGCCGCCGCTGGACTGCCGCTGGCGCATCAGGATGCAGGGCATCAACGTCCCGATGTACGTCACCGACCGCAGCTGCGTCGGCGCAGGGCCCTTCGGTGGGCCGCTGGTCGTCTCGATGCGCCCGTTCGCACCGAACGACATCGCCCGCGTCGATCGGAGATCACCGCGCGCTTCCCCGCCATGCACGGGCCCCGGTGCACGTCGGCGATCCCGCTGCGCTCGGCATCGCCGAACCTCGACGCCCGGATTTCGGCGACCCGGTGGCCATCGGCGCGGATGAGGTTCCCGTGTTCTGGGCGTGCGGGGTGACGCCGCAGGTCGTCGCGCAGAGCGCCCGGCCGTCGCTGGCCATCTTCCACTCACCGGGTCACATGTTCATCACCGACCGTGACGCACGATCACTTCGACTGCCTTCGCGCGCAACGGAATTCCATCAGCCAGGAGGACAACCATGACCGTCGACCAGGGAAGCCGCGACCGTACCGGAGCCGAACCCGGCGCGGTCAGGAAGGCGGTCAGAGGCGCCGCCATCGGCAACACCGTCGAATGGTTCGACTTCGCGGTCTACGGCTTTCTCGCCACCTACATCGCCGACAAGTTCTTTCCGCCCGGCGACGAGACGGCTGCGCTGCTGAACACCTTCGCGATCTTCGCCGCGGCGTTCTTCATGCGTCCCCTCGGCGGCTTCTTCTTCGGGCCGCTCGCCGACCGCATCGGACGCCAGCGGGTGCTGGCGTTGGTGATCCTGCTGATGTCGGCATCGACGCTGGCCATCGGACTGGTTCCCAGCTACGACTCGATCGGCGTGCTGGCACCGATCCTGCTGCTGTTGTTGCGCTGCCTGCAGGGCTTCTCGGCGGGCGGCGAATACGGCAGCGGCGCCTGCTTTCTGGCCGAGTACGCCTCCGACAAGCACCGTGGGTTCGTGGTGTCGTTCCTCGTCTGGTCGGTGGTCGTGGGATTCCTGCTCGGCTCGATGACCGTCACCGGACTCGAGGCGACGCTTTCCGAGAGCGCGATGAACTCCTACGGCTGGCGGATACCGTTCCTGATCGCGGGCGTTCTCGGCGCCGTGGGCCTCTACATCCGGCTGCGCCTCAGCGACACCCCGGAGTTCGAGTCGCTGCGCGACGAAGGCGAGCTGTCGACCTCACCGCTGCAAGGAGGCGGTCACCACCTCGTGGCGGCCCATCCTGCAGATCATCGGCCTGGTGGTCATCCACAACGTCGGCTTCTACATCGTATTCACCTTCCTGCCAAGCTATTTCACCAAGACGCTGGAGTTCACCAAGATCGACGCGTTCGTCTCCATCACCGTCGCGAGCCTGGTCGGCGATCGTGCTGATCCCGCCGCTGGGTGCGCTGTCCGACCGCATCGGGCGCAAACCCCTGCTGATCGCCGGCTCCATCGCATTCGCCGTCTTCGCCTATCCGTTGTTCCTGCTGTTGAACACCGGATCACTGACTGCGGCCATCGCCGCGCACGCCGCGCTGGCCGCCATCGAGTCGGTGTTCGTGTGTGCGTCGTTGGCGGCGGGAGCCGAGCTGTTCGCGACCCGGGTGCGCTCCAGCGGCTACTCGATCGGCTACAACCTGTCGGTCGCGGTGTTCGGCGGAACCGCGCCGTACGTCGCGACGTGGCTGGTGGCCCGCACCGGCAACGAGATCGCGCCGGCTTACTACGTGATCGCCGCCGCTGTCGTCACGCTGCTGACGGTGCTGACGATGCGGGAGACGGCGGGCCGTCCGCTGCGGAAGTTGGTGACCGACTAGGGAATCGGGACTCAGCCCTCGCCCATCGCCGCAGCACTGGCCTGCATCGATGAACCGGACAGCGTCGTTGCGGGACACCGACCCCATCACCTCATCGGGCGCAAGGTCACCGCGGCGACCCGGGCACTGAGCTCTGCGCCGACCGCTCGTAGCGCAACATCGTCACGTCGTGGTCCGGATAGTCGCAGAACACCGGCTTGACTCGCATACCGACGGAGATGTCCTCGGGGGCGACGTTGACCAACTCGGTCGAGAAGCGTGGCCCCTCGTCCCACTCGACGATGGCGAGCAGCTGCGGCACCGCGTCGGCGAAGTGCGGACCGACCGGTCGGCGGGCGACCGTGAACGCGTACACCGTCCCCATGCCGGAGATCTCCCGCCATTCCAGGTCGTCGGCGAGCGTGCGCGGCGCGCGCACCCGCGGGTAGAAGACGTAGGACTGTGACGACGGCGAGTACTGGATGACCACCCGGTGCTCGGCGAGAGCGTCCCAAAACGGCGCGCTGGTCGGCGTTTTGACCGGCATCGGCCGCTGGAACATCGAGGCGCTCACGGTCAGTCACCTTCCAGGACGAGCGTGGTCTGTTCGGAAAGGATGCCGCCGTTGCCGGAGACGAACGCCCGGTTGCAGTCGGCCACCTGGGCCGCACCGGCACGGCCCATGATCTGACGGGACGCGTCGCAGACGTGGTGCATGCCGCCCGCGTTACCGGCCTGGCCGAACCCGAGTTGGCCGCCCGCCGTGTTGAGCGGGAAGTCGCCCCGGAACGTCAGGTCGTGCTGGGAGACGAACTCCATGCCCTTGCCCTTCTCGCAGAAGCCCGCATCCTCGAGGCTCAGCAGCACGGTGATCGTGTAGCAGTCATAGATCGACACCATGTCCATCTGTTCGCGACTCAACCCCGACATCGAAAAGGCGGTGTCGGCGGCACGGATGATCGGAGTCTGCAGCAGATCCTCGGCATACGTCGGCGTCTTGTAGGGCACCTGCTCCCCGAAGCCCTTGATCCAGACCGGACGGTTTGCCGAGCGGGCAGCGATGTCGGCGCCGGCGACCACCACCGCGGCGCCACCCACGCACGGCATCACGATCTCGAGCATGTGCAGCGGGTCGGCGATGACGGGGCTGGCCAGTACCTCCTCGATCGTCAACGGCGTGTCCTTCCAGATCGCCCCGTCGGTGTGGTTGGCGTTGAATCGCTGGTCCACGACGATCTTGGCCATCGCGCGCTCGTCGTAGCCGTACACCGAGGCGTACCTCTGGGCGACCTGGCCGTAGGGGCCGTTCTGGCCGAGGTTTCCGTAGGGAATCTCGAATTCCGCCTGCGGAGAACCGAACTGATTGCTCGACGCACCGAAGAACACCGCGTCGATCAACGGCTTGGGCTTCTTCTCCGAGGTCGGGGTGAGGTACCTGGCGGGTATCGCGCACAGCACCACGTCGCAGATGCCCAGCTCGATCGCCGCCGCCGCACGCCACACCATACCCACCGCGCTGGCCCCGCCGAGATCGACGAGCTCGGCGAAATTCGCCCGGACACCGAGGTATTCGGCGACCGTCGACGGCACGAAGATCTCCGACTCACCCAGGTGCGAGGTGACGATGCCGTCGACCAGCTCACCCGAGAGCCCCGCGTCGGCGAGCGCGGCGGCACCGAGCTCGGCCCACTGCTCCAGCGTGAACGGCGCGGGAGTCGCCTTGTTCATCTTCTCCGGAGGCAGCTCCACGATAGCCGACGATCGCCGCCTCACCGCGCAACCCCATGTGCACTCACTTTCGTTGGCGCCCTCACTTGCGGGGCAGTCCGAGAATCATCTGGGCGATGATGTTGAGCTGAATCTCCTTGGTGCCGCCGCCGATCAGCTCGGCGGGCAGGTGGAAATAGGGCTCGATGATCGCCGGATCGGAGTCCTCGATCAGCGCCGCCGGTGCGGTGAGCTCAAGGGTGGCCTTGAAGGTCCGGCGCAGCATCACGTTCATGGCGACCTTGGCGATGCTGGAGGCCGGCCCCGCCGCCTGCCCGTCGAGCAGCCGGATGACCTCACGCACAGCGAGCACCTTGATCGCATTGGCATAGGCGTCTGCTTCACCGAGCGCCGACAGCACCCGGCGGTGGTCGGGTCCTTCCTCGTTCGCCAGGCGCCGCAGGATGCTGGCGCGGTCGAAGTTGACGTAGCCACTGATCGCCACCCGCTCCTGAGCCATCGTCGCGATCGCCTGGCTCCACCCATCGGTGGGCCCGCCCAGCAGCATCGCGTCGGGGACGAAGACGTCGGTCAGGAACACCTCGTTGAAGTGCGACTCCCCGGTGGCCTGCCGGATCGGTTGCAGCTCAATGCCTTCGGATCGCATGTCCACGATGAAGTAGCCCAGTCCCCGATGCTTGGCCGCGTCGGGGTCGGTGCGCGCCAGCAGCGCACCGAAGTCGGCGGTGTGGGCGGAGGACGTCCAGATCTTGTGACCGTTGATCCGCCAGCCGCCGTCGACCTTCGTGGCCCGCGTCGTCAGCGACGCCAGGTCCGAGCCTGCACCGGGTTCGCTGAAGAGTTGGCACCAGCCGAGCTCACCGCGCTGCGTCGGCGGGATGAACCGCTGCTGGAGATCCACTGGCGCCGAGCTGATCAGCGTCGGCAGAATCCATTCGGCGATACCGAGCGACGGCCTGACCAGGTCGGGCCTGCCGGCGAACTCCTCGTCGATGATGAGCAACTGCAGTTGCGTGGCATCCACGCCCCACGGCCGGGGCCAGTGCGGGGCGATCAGGCCGGAGTCGGCGATGAGCGTGCGTTGCGGTCCGGTGGCCAGGTTCGTCGTAGTCGCCCTGCCGCCCGGGCTGGTCATTGCGAAGGGTCTGCGCCTCATCGAGCACGGCGGCGACGCCCGTCGGAACTCCGCGTCGCGGTCGCCGAGTTTGACTGCTAAATACCGGGTTTCGGTACGAGTCAGGTCTCCGAGCGCCTCAGCGAACCGTCCGGCAGGCCCGATCGATGCGGCCAGGCTGGTGGCCTTACGCCAATACAGGTGTAGATCGTGCTCCCAGGTGTAGCCGATCGCCCCGAACATGGTGAGCGTGTCGAGGACCAATTCGGGCGCCGGAGCGACGGCCATCAGCGCCGCGCCCGCCGCGGCGATGCGGTTCTGCACCTTATCCTCCGACGCCGATCTCACCGCATCCCAGGCCGCCGACGTCGCCAGTTCGCTGTTCACCAACAGCATCGCCGCCTGGTGCTGTAGCGCCTGGAACGTGCCGATCGGCTTGCCGAACTGCTCCCGGGTGCGAAGGTGGGCGGTGACGGCGTCCACGCACCACCGGACGGCTCCCGATGCGGCACTGGCGGTCAGCGCCACTGCCAGGCAGCGTGCCCGCTCGTCGTCGATACCGGAGAGCACCGAATCCCGCTGCGCAGGCATACCCGTCGAGCCGCAACACACCGACGTCGGTCGTCTTGTCGGTGCCGTCGAGGGCATCGATGCGCGACCTCGTTGCGGGACGGATCGAGCGCGAACCAGAATGTTCCACCGACTGTGGTGGCAGCCACGATCAGAACCTGCGCCGAGCACAGCCCCAGCGTCGCGGTCGAGGTGCCGGTCACCGTCCAGCCGTCGTCCGACGGCGTCGCGCGAAGGCCGTGGTCACCCGGAAGGACCACGGCCGCGGACGCGCCCTCGGCGAGCCGGCCCAACAACGCACGCGCAACAGGCGTGTCGTCAGCCAGCAGCGCGACCGCACCCGCGGTCACCGTCGACAACACCGGACCGGGTAGCAGGGCTGTCGCGGCGGCCTCCACCACGCATGCCGTGTCCATCAGCGTGCCGCCCTGACCACCGATCTCCTCGGGCAGGTGCACCGCGTGAAAACCGTTGACGACGAAGTCATCCCACCACGGCGGTAGCTCGCCGGCGGCGAGCGCGTCGAATGTCTTGCGCGTCTTCTCGATCGGCGCGTGCCTGGCGGCGAACTGGGTGACCGCCTCGGCCAGCTGCTGCTGCTCGGGCGTGAGGGCGATCGTCACCGCCGCTGCCCGGCGACCGCGGCGGTGCGGCGGGCGTCACGGAAGAAATGCGCGGCCGCCACGATCGCCTCCGGGGTGGGCCGCGGTTGCCAGCCGAGCTCGCGGACGGCCTTGGAGTGATCCAGCGGCGTCATGATGTGCATCAGCAGGATGTTCAAGGCCGTCAGCTTGGTGTCCTTGTCACGCAGGCGGGCGACGAAGCCGTTGACATGACCGGCCGCGGACATCAGCCGGATCGGGATCCCCCACTTCGGCGGCGCGACACCGACTGCATTGCAAGCGATCTCATGGACCTCGCGGGTGCTCATGAACCGCTCGGACACGATGTAGCGTTCGCCGATCCGCCCTCGTTCACCTGCGAGGACCATCGCCCCGGCCGCGTCCTCGATACCGACGACCTCGGCGTCGTAGCCGTCGATGTAGAACGGCACCTTGCCGCGCACCGCGGCCGCGAGCAGGCCCCCGTGGGGTGTCGGCAGCCAGTCGCCCGGCCCGAAGGTGTTCGCGACACACATCGCCACGCCGGGCAGGCCCCTCTCGGCGCAGTAGCGCATCATCAAGTCCTCGGCGGCCACCCGGGAACGGATGTAGTCGCCGCCGACGTCGAGCCAGTTGTGGGCGGTGCTCTCGTCGGCCAGCCCGTTCTCGACGCGACCGATCGTGCCGATCGAACTGGTGAATACGAAGCGCATCAGATCCGCCTCCGCCGCCACGTCGAGGACGTTGCGCAGGCCGTCGACGTTGGTCCGCCACAGCGGTGCCGGGTCCAGAAGCCACGGGCGGGCGTCGACCACGCAGTAGTAGACGACATCGCATCCGTCCATGGCGGCGCGCAGCGATTCGCCGTCGAAGATGTCTCCGTGGCGGACGTCCACGGGTAGTCCGTCGATACCGCGTGTCGAGCTGGTGGTGCGGATCAGCACGCGCACGTCGTCACCGCGCGCAACCAACTGCTTGGTGACGTGCGATCCGAGGAACCCGCTGGCGCCGATCACCAGCTTTGTTCCCGCCATTTAGCAACTCACCAGTTTCGTCTTCCGCCGCAGTTCACGAGACGCAACGTCTCGTCTTGTGGCAGACTACGGGCGATGTCCCAGCGTGTAAAGCGGACGGGCCCGCTGATGGCCGCCCAGCTCGCTGCGCCGCGGCGGCGCAGCGAGAAGTCGCGCATGGCCATCGTCGGCGCCACCCGGGAACTGCTCCTGGAACGCGGTTTCGACAAGCTCAGCATCGAGGCGGTCGCCGCCCGGGCCGGCGTCGGGAAAGCAGACGATCTACCGCTGGTGGCCCAGCAGGCATGCACTGGTCGCGGACGTCATCCTGGAGGACGCCGACAAGATCCTGCGGCCGATCACGCCGACCGCGGACGTGACCGCCGACATCTGCCGGTGGGCGGTCAACCTCGCCGCGACGCTGACGACGGCGCGCGGCAACGCCATGTTGCGGATACTCACCACCGCCGGGATGGAGCACCCCGACACCGCCGACCGGTTGCGTGCAGGGTTCAGCACGCCGCTGCACGACACCGTCCGAGGCCGGCTGTTGGCCGAAGGGTTCGACCAGACCGCGGCCCGGGACGCGGCCGACGCCATCGTCGGCGGCGTCGTCTACGCGATCCAGCGCGAAGGGCGGTCGTTCCCCCGCCAGCGCGCCGAGTCAATCACCCGCACCGTGATCGGCGGTCTCAGCGCGCCATGAGCTGGCGGCCGCGCCGGACAGAGTTGAATGGGGTGATGGCCGAGGTCAGGCATTCCCGAACGATCGCGGCGGAGCCCGAGGCGATCTGGGAAGTGCTGGCGGACTTCGGTTCGCTCAGCGCGTGGGCCGCCGGCGTCGACCATTCCTGCCTGCTCCACCACGGCGACGACGCAGACCCCCTCGGCCTGACCCGCCGAGTGCAGGTGGGCCGCGACACGTTCATCGAGACGATCATGGCGTTCGCCCCGCCGCGACTCCTCGCCTACGACATCTCCGGCGTGCCCCGCACGATGTCGGCGTCGAACCGGTGGAATCTGCGGCCCGATAGCGTCGGCCGGACTACCGTGACGGTGACCAGCACCGTCCAGATCAGTCGGCGACTACTGCGCCCGATCACCGAACGAGTCGCCGCGCGGCTGATGGCGAGGCGCTCCGAGGCACTGCTGGACTCGCTGGCCAAGCACTGTGAGGAGACCCGATGACTTCCGCATGAGCGGTCACCGCCCCGACATCGTCATCGTGATGACCGATGAGGAACGCGCTACCCCACCCTACGAAACCGCGCCCGTCAGCACGTGGCGCAACGAAATCCTCAGCCGGCAGAAAATGGTTCGACGACCATGGCGTCAGCTTCGTTCGCCACTACACCGGCTCGCTGGCCTGCGTGCCCAGTCGCCCGACGATCTTCACCGGTCACTACCCCGACCTTCACGGTGTCACGCAGACCGACGGCATCGGCAAGGCCCACGACGATTCCCGGCTGCGCTGGCTACGCCGCGGCGAGGTCCCCACACTCGGCAACTGGTTCCGCGCCGCGGGCTATGACACCCACTACGACGGCAAGTGGCACATCTCCCACGCCGACCTCACCGACCCGGCCACCGGAGAGTCACTGGCCACCAACGACGATCGCGGGGTCATCGATGCCGCCGCGGTGCACCGCTACCTGGAGGCGGATCCGCTTGCCCCGTACGGCTTCTCGGGATGGGTGGGCCCGGAACCGCACGGCGCGAAGCTCTCCAACGCCGGCATCCGCCGCGACCCGCTGATCGCCGACCGCGTCGTCGCCTGGCTCGAGGACCGCTATGCGCGGCGGCGCGCCGGGGATCCCGCCGCGCTTCGCCCGTTCCTGCTGGTGGCCAGCTTCGTCAACCCGCACGACATCGTGCTGTTCCCGGCCTGGGCGCGACGCAATCCGCTGAAGCCGTCACCTCTTGACCCGCCCCGGATTCCGCCGGCCCCTACCGCGGACGAAGACCTGTCCACCAAACCCGCCGCGCAGATCGCCTTCCGGGAGGCCTACTACTCCGGCTACGGTCCGGCGCGGGTCATCGAGCGGACCTACCGGCGCAACGCTCAGCTCTACCGAGATCTGTACTACCGGTTACACGCCGAAGTCGACACCCCGATCGACCGGGTGCGCCGCGCGGTCACCGAGAGCGGCTCGGGCGCTGGGCCCGATGACACGGTCCTGGTGCGCACCGCCGACCACGGCGACCTTCTCGGCGCCCACGGCGGTCTGCACCAGAAGTGGTTCAACCTCTACGACGAGGCGACGCGCGTTCCGTTCGTCATCGCCAGGGTCGGACGCCACCCCACGCATCCGCGCACGGTGACAGCGCCGACCTCGCACGTCGACCTGGTGCCCACCCTGCTTTCCGCGGCGGGTGTCGACGTCGACGCCGTCGCGGCCGAACTGGCCGAGTCGTTCTCCGAAGTGCACCCACTGCCGGGACGCGATCTGATGCCGGTCGTCGACGGCGCACCGGCCGACGACGATCGCGCCGTGTACCTGATGACGCGCGACAACGTGCTCGAGGGCGACACCGGCGCCTCAGGGGTCGCACGCGCGCTGAAGCTGACGTCGAATCCTCCTGCCCCACTGCGTATCCGGATCCCGGCCCACACCGCGGCCAATTTCGAGGGACTGGTCATGCGTGTCGACGACGATGCCGCGACCGGGCGGCGCCGGACATCTGTGGAAGCTGGTGCGGTCGTTCGACGACCCCGGCACCTGGACCGAGCCGGGCGTGCGGCACCTCGCCGCGGACGGCATGGGCGGTCCGGTATACCGCAGCGACCCGCTCGACGATCAGTGGGAACTCTACGATCTCAGCGACGATCCGATCGAGGCGCGCAACCGCTGGGCCGATCCCGACCTTCACGACCTGCGCGCCCACCTGCGCGCGCAGCTCAAACACGTTCGCACGGAGTCGGTTCCCGAGCGAAACCAGCCCTGGCCGTACGCGACGCGGCGGTCTGCGACCACACCGCCGCGGTGGTCACCGGCCCGCGCACGGCGCCGGCTGTCGGTGACGGTCAGCCGCCGCCGGGCTGAGTCACGTCCTGGCGAACTGCTTCTCGTCGTAGAGCCGCGCCCACTCGGCCCGCGGCCGGATCGACACGTCGACGTCGGCGCCCTTGACGCGCAGCGCACCGACGGTTGCCTGGTCCTTCGGCGTCAACTTGAACGGATCCCAGCCGAAGAACCGGCAGGAGTTCTCCCAGGTGATCTTGTTGATGTCGGAGTCGTCGGCGCCTGCGGCGTTCAGTTCGGCGAGCACCTGCTCGGGCGCGTCGGGCCAGAAGCAATCCGAGTGCGGGTAGTCGCACTCCCAGGCGATGATGTCGATGCCGATCTCGTGGCGCAGCTTCAGCGAGGTCTTGTCGGTGACGTAGCAGGCCAGCGAGTGCTCCCGGAACACATCGCTGGGCAGCTTGTCGCCGAAGTCGCGGCGCAGCCACTTCTGGTTCGTGTAGTGCCGGTCGCTGCGGTCCAGATAGAACGGGATCCAGCCGATGCCGCCTTCGGAGAACGCGAACTTCAGGTCCGGGTAGCTGCGCATCGCCGGCCCCCACAGCAGGTCCTGCGCGCACATCGCCGACACCTGCGTGGCGAGGATGATCAGGTTGTCGATGGGGGCGTTGGGCGCCATGCTGATCGCCCCGAACCCGGTGCCGATGTGCAGGCACATCACCACGTTCTCCTCGGACAGGGTGCGGAACACCGGACCCCAGTACTCGTCGTCGTGGTAGCTCGGAAGGCCTTCCAGGTGCGGCAGTTCCGGCATCGTCACCGCGCGGCAGCCCTTCGCGGCGACGCGGCGGATCTCGGCGCACATCGCCTCGGGATTCCACGTCGGCAGCACCGCGATCGGGATGAAGCGGTCGGGGTACGTGCCGGCCCATTCGTCGATATGCCAGTCGTTGTAGGCCGACACCATCACCAGGGTGACGTCCTCGCGGTGCATGATTGAGGTGCCGGGCGGAGAAGCCGGTGAACGTCGGGAAGCACATCGAGGCCAGGATGCCGTTGCGATTCATGTCACGGACGCGCTCGTGGACGTCGTACACCCCGGGGCGCATCTCGGCGAAGCCGGCGGGGTCGCGGCCCCATTCCTCGGGGGGCCACGACACCACCGCGTTGAGACCGCTCACCCCCTGCGGTCTTCCCTGGTACATCCACTGGTCGACGCCCTTGTCGTCGGTCACGACGATGGGCGCCTCAGCCTTGTACTTGGCGGGGACGTGGTTCAGGAACATGTCCGGCGGCTCGACGACGTGGTCATCGATGCTCACCAGGATCAGGTCATCGGTGTTCATATCCCACTAGTACCGTGTGCATGGCATGACCGTCTCTGCGTCTTCGGACAGATTCTTGTCCGAATCGGCCAAGATGGCCGCACGAGGGACTCTCGGTCCTACCCACCGGCCCGCCCGCCGGGTCATCGAACTGCGCGGCGGCGGGTCCGCGCTCGGCGGCAGCTACCTCTACGAAGGCGACGCGCTGATCACCGGCTGGCACTCACACGAGGTGCACCAGATCGAATACGCACTGCACGGGGTGGTCGAGGTCGAAACCGACTCCGCGCACTACCTGCTTCCGCCCCAGCAGGCCGCGTGGATCCCGGCGGGACTGGATCACCAGGCGGTGATGAATCCCGACGTCAAGACCGTGGCGGTGATGTTCGACCGCGCACTGATCCCCGACGGCGGCGACCGCGCCCGCATCCTGGCCGTGTCCCCGCTGATCCGCGAGATGATGATCTACGCGCTGCGCTGGCCGATCGACCGCGCCCGCGGCGACGACATGTCCGACGGGTTCTTCCACACCCTGGCCGCCCTGGTCAGCGAAGCGCTCGAGCACGAGGCGCCGCTGAGCCTGCCGACGTCGGACAACCCGATCGTCGCCGCGGCGATGGACTACACCAAACGGCACCTCGCCACCGTGACCTGCGAGCAGGTCAGCCGCGCAGTGTCGGTGTCGGAGCGCACGCTGCGCCGGCTGTTCGCCGACACGCTCGGCCTGTCGTGGCGCACCTATCTGCTGCACGCCCGCATGTTGCGGGCGATGGCCCTGCTCGCGGCTCCCACACAGTCAGTGCAGGAGACGGCCACCGCGGTCGGCTTCGACAGCGTCAGTTCGTTCACCCGTGCGTTCGCCCAGTTCTGCGGCGAAACGCCGTCGGCGTATCGCCGCCGCGTCAGCGAATCGGACTTCTGACAGCGATACCGAAGGTTCCGGGGGTTTCGGGACCACGGTCACGGGCAATCCCCCCGCAGCACGCCCGCACCGCCCGAACAGGAGACCCCATGGCCGACAGTGCCGAAGGCGCCTACAGCTCCGACGATCCCTTTCACGAGGCGGTCGCCACCACGGGTCTGTTCCTCATCATCAGCGCCATCATCTCGCTCGCGGTGGCCCTGGCGAGCTGGGGGGCCGACGAGACGCTGATCGCCATCGTCGCCGGGTTCGCCGCGCTGATCAGCTTCGCGACGAGCATCGCCTGCTTCAAGTCCGAAGCGACCGAGGGCGCACCGAGCGAGGTACCTGCCTGATCAGGCAGGAGTGCCGAGCGTGCACTGAGGGTCGTGAATCCGGCTGATCGACAACCGTGACGACACGCTCGATGATGCAGGTTGAGTGCGGGCGGTGGGACTCGAACCCACACGTTCTTTCGAACACGGGCACCTAAAGCCCGCGCGTATCGCCAATTTCGCCACGCCCGCAGCGCCTCGATCGTAGCGCGGTACCTTTTAGTGGTGTCCACTACGCGACGTAGGAGGCCGGCGCTCATCCTGCTGGTGATCGCCGCGGCCTGCGGCTGTCTCGCGTTGGCGTGGTGGCAGTGGACTCGCTTCGAATCGGCCTCGGGTAGTTTTCAGAACCTCGGCTATGCATTGCAGTGGCCGCTGTTCGCAGGCTTCTGCGTGTACGCCTACTACAAGTTCGTCCGCTACGAAGAAGCCCCACCCGCGCCACACGCGGAGAACGCTGTCACCGAGATACCCGCCGGGTTGCTTCCCGAACGACCGAAGCCCGCAGCCCTCGCCGATGACGACGGGACACTGCGTGAGTACAACGCCTACCTGGCCGACCTCGCCAAGGCCGAAGGCGACGACCGGAAGACGAGATGAGACTGACAGGAACCGGTACGTGACCGCACCCGACTCCCCCGCGCCCATCACACCCGTCGAGACCATCCGCAAGGCGCTGCTCGGCTACCGCGTGATGGCCTGGGCGACAGGTATCTGGCTGATCGCCCTCTGCTACGAGATGGTGATGAAGTACGCCTTCCACGACGATTCACTCGGCTGGATCGCGGTCGTGCACGGGTGGGTCTACTTCGTCTATCTGCTGTTCACCGCCAACCTCGCCGTGAAGGTCCGCTGGCCGATCGCCAAGACCGTCGGCGTCCTGCTCGCGGGCACGATCCCATTGGTCGGCATCATCGTCGAGCACTTCCAGACGCAGAACATCAAGGCCCAGTTCGGCAGTGTGAGGTAGCTAGACTCAGTGCGATGTCAGCCAGCCTCGAGGTGCGCGATGACGCCGCCCAGGCGGGCGGCCTGAGCGAGACGTCGGCTCGAGCTCCGGCCCTCACAGGTGTGCGAGCCGTCGCCGCGCTGCTCGTCGTCGGCACGCACGCGGCGTTCGCGACCGGTTACCTCACCCACGGATACCTCGGCGCGATCTACGCGCGCCTCGAGATCGGCGTCGCGATCTTCTTCGTGCTTTCCGGTTTCCTGTTGTTTCGGCCATGGGTGCGTGCGGCTGCGGGCGGCACGCCGTCACCGTCGGTACGACGCTACGCGGGCCGTCGGGTGCGACGTGTCGTGCCGGCGTACGTGGTGACGGTGGTGGCCACGTTCGAGATCTACACCGTCTTCACCCCCGGCCCCGAACCCCGGGCAAAGCTGGCACGGGTTGCTCCGCCACCTGACCTTCACCCAGATCTACACCGCCGACTCCCCGACGACGATTCTGCACCCCGGGCTGTCGCAGATGTGGAGCATGGCGGTCGAGATCACTTTCTACGCCGCGCTTCCCGCCCTGGCCTATCTCCTGCTGCAGGTGCTGTGCCGCGGCGAGTGGCGACCGCGACGCGCGCTGGCCGGGCTCGCCGGGCTGGCCGCGGTGTCCCCCGCGTGGATCATCCTCGTCCTCACCACCGATGTGCTGCCGAACTCTGCGAGCATGTGGCTTCCCGCTCACCTCGCCTGGTTCGTGGGCGGTATGGCGCTCGCGGTGCTTCAGACACTCGGCAGCCGATGCTCGGCGAGAGTCGCGATCCCGATTGGCGTTGGCCCTGTACCTGCTGGTGTCGACTCCGGTCGGAGGAGCCCTTCTCGGCCCGATCCCGGCGTGGGCACCGGTCGCGAAGTCGCTGCTGTACGCCGCGATCGCGACGTTGGCGGTCGCGCCGCTGGCGCTCGGTCCGGGGGGCTGGTACTCGCGGCTCCTGGCCAGCAGGCCGATGGTGTGGCTCGGCGAGATCTCCTACGAGGTCTTCCTGCTGCACGTCGTGGTCATGGCGCTGGTGATGGATCTCGTGCTCCGGTGGCCGCTGTTCACCGGATCGATGCCGGGGTTGATCGTGGCTACGCTGGGCCTGACGATCCCGGCTGCCTGGGTGCTGAACCGGGTGACGAGACCTCAGCGCGAGAGGGCCCGCAGCGACGGCACCAACGCGGCCAGCGCCCGGCGGCGATGCGACACCGCGTCCTTCTCCTCGGGGCTGAGCTCGGCGGCCGTCCTCTCCTGGCCGGCGGGCAGGAACACCGGGTCGTAGCCGAAGCCCCCGTCGCCGCGGGGTTCGCGCACGATGCTGCCCGCCCATTCACCGCGCACCACCGAGCAATCGGAATCCGCCGCCCCGAACACCAGAGCGCACGCCGACACGAACGCCGCGCCGCGGCGCTCGTCGGGAACGTCGCCCAGCTGACCCAGCAGCAGCTCCGTGTTCGCGGCGTCGTCGCCGTGCCGTCCGGACCAGCGCGCGCTGAGCACACCCGGCATCCCGTTGAGGGCATCGACCTCGAGCCCGGAATCGTCGGCCACCGCGGGCAGCCCGGTGGCCGCGAACGCGTCACGAGCCTTGGCCAGAGCGTTCTCCTCGAAGGTCGCCCCGGTTTCGGGCGCCTCGTCGAACGGCGGCACATCGTCGAGCGACAGCAACGTCAGTTCCGACAGGCCTGCAGCGTCGAGCACCCGGCGCAGCTCGGCCAGCTTCTTCCGGTTGCGACTGGCCACCACGAGCCGGGACACCGCTGTCAGCTTCCGAAGGATTTCTTCGCAGGTTCGCCGGACTCGGGCAGCACTCCTGGATACGGCAGCTCCATGGCCTGGCGCTGAACCTCGAACAGCTGATCGCATGCCGCCATCGCGGCGTCGAGCATTTTGTCCAGCGTTGACCGCGGGAACGTCGCGCCTTCTCCGGTCCCCTGGATTTCGACGAGCGTGCCGGTGTCGGTGGCGACGACGTTCATGTCCACCTCGGCGCGGGAGTCCTCCGTATAGGGCAGGTCGACACGGATGCGGCCGTCGACGACGCCGACGCTCACCGCGGCGATCGCGCACGACAGCGGACGCGGATCCGACAGCCTGCCCGCCGCGGACAGGTAGGTCACGGCGTCGGCAAGAGCCACGTAGGCGCCGGTGATCGCCGCGGTGCGGGTCCCGCCGTCGGCCTGCAACACGTCGCAGTCGATCGCGATGGTGTTCTCCCCCAGCGCCCCCAGGTCGATGCAGGCACGAAGAGACCGGCCCACCAGTCGGCTGATCTCCTGGGTCCGTCCGCCCACCCGACCCTTGACCGACTCGCGATCGGAGCGGTCGTGGGTGGCGGCGGGCAGCATCGCGTACTCCGCGGTCAACCAGCCCTGACCGGAGCCCTTACGCCACCGGGGCACGCCCTCGGCGACGCTCGCAGTGCACATCACCCGGGTCTGACCGAACTCCACCAGCACCGATCCCGCGGGATGGGACGTGAAGCCGCGGGTGATGGTGACCGGGCGCAGTTCGTCGTCGAGCCGGCCGTCTTCTCGTCTGGACACGGGCCAACACTACCGGTCGCCAATTCATCGCCGAGATCGACGTTTAGCAGCATTCTCTTCGCACTTTTTCGCCCAGATGTCGGTCTGGGCGTTCGAAGGCCGAGGGGCGGTTCAGGACCGAATGACGTCGAAAGCTTCGTTGGAAACCACAGCATGCACCGGGCCTTCGAACTCGGCCTTCGCCTCGCTGATGACGTCCTCGCGCGATGTCCACGGCGGGATGTGGGTCAGCAGGAGTTCGGATACACCCGCACGGGCGGCGACCCGCCCGGCTTCCGTCCCTGACAAATGCAACCTGGGCGGGCGCGACGGCGAGTGGGTCCACGAGGCTTCACACAGCAACACATCGGCGTTGCGGGCCAGGTCGATCAGCGCGTCGCAATAGCCGGTGTCGCCGCTGTAGACCAGCGTCGCCCCAGACGGATCGGTGATCCGCATGCCGTAGGACTCGGTCGGGTGGCACACCAGCCGCGGCAGCACCGTCAAGGACCCGATCTCCACAGCCTGGTTGTCCACCCAGTGCCGGATGTCGAAGATGTCGGTGAAGTCGTCGATCTCCCCGCCCTCCGGCGAGGATGCCGCGCCCAACCGCGCCCAGGTGTTGCCCGGACCGTAGACCACGCCGCGCTCCAGCGCCGGCGACGGATGGTAGCGCCGCCACACGAACAGCCCGGGAAGATCCAGGCAGTGATCGGCATGCAGATGCGACAGCAATACGTGCACCGAATTGGGGTCGGCGTGGCGCTGAAGCGCCCCGAGCACCCCGCCACCGAAGTCGAGAACCAACGGCGGTGTGCCGGGCGCGGTGACGAGATATCCCGACGCAGGCGAATCAGGGCCGACCACACTGCCGGAGCAGCCCAGTATGGTGATTCGCACGGTCACTAGCTTGCCATGCCCACGATCGGCATGAGGAAAACATTGCCGCTTTAGGCGACGAACGTCATGTTGGCGCGCCGAGGTGACGCCGGACGGGCCGGACACCGTCGACAGTGGGGCCGAGAAATCGTGCCGCCAGCGCCGTGAACGCCTCAGGATCGCCGGTCGCTTCGAACACCCGCCGCGGTGGGGGCGCAGCGGCGTCGGGGTGCGGCCTGAGCAAGTCGCTCTCGGTCAGCACGCGCAGCAGCTCCTTGGCCGTCTCCTCGGCGCTGGACACCAAGCTCACGTTGTCACCCATCGCCAGCTGGATCAGGCCCGACAGCATCGGGTAGTGCGTGCAGCCGAGCACCAGCGTGTCGACCTCGGCGCGTTGCAGTGGTTCCAGGTATCCCTCGGCCAGACCCAGCACCTGTCGGCCGCTGGTCACGCCGCGTTCGACGAAGTCGACGAAGCGGGGGCACGCCACCGCGAACACCTCGACGTCGCGCGCCGCGGCGAACGCGTCCTGATAGGCGCCCGAGGCGATCGTGGCGGCCGTGCCGATCACCCCGACGCGCCCGTTGCGGGTGGCCCGCACGGCACGGCGTACCGCGGGCAGGATCACCTCGACGACCGGCACCGGTGCGTAGCGCTCCCGCGCGTCGCGCAGGCAGGCCGACGACGCTGTGTTGCACGCGATCACCAGCGCCTTGACCCCGCGGCCGGCCAGATCGTCACCGATCGCCAGGGCATGGGCCCGGATCTCCGGAACCGTCAGCGGCCCGTACGGCCCGTTGCCGGTATCACCGACGTAGATGATTTCCTCGTCGGGCAACTGGTCGATCACGGCCCGCGCGACGGTGAGCCCGCCGACGCCGGAATCGAAGATCCCGATCGGGTGCAATGCGTCGGGATTCATGCACTCAGGGAGGGCGGTCGGACCGGACGGCGCAACGCGCGCGTCTTGCGTTCGGGCCCGGACAGCAGATAAGCGGCGAGGACTCCGGCGATCGCTCCGCACAGATGGCCCTGCCACGAGACGCCGAACGTTCCCGGTAGCACGCCGAGCAGGATGCTTCCGTAGATGAAGAGCACGATCACGCCGACGACGATCTCCCAGATCTTCCTGGTGAAGAAGCCGAAGACGATCAGGAAGGTCAGCCAGCCGAAGATCAGGCCGGAGGCGCCGATATGGTTGGTTTCGACCACCACTCCGTTGTAGGTCGGTGCGCCCACGTTGCCGATCAGCCACGTGCCGAGCCCGCCGAGCATCCAGATGATCACGGTCGCGTAGATGAACCGGGACAACCCGGCCAGGGTCATCAGAAACCCGAGGACGAGCGCCGGACCGGTGTTGGCGATCAGGTGCTCCCAATTCGCATGCAGCAGTGGCGCGACCAGGATGCCCGTCAGACCGTCGGTCTCCAACGGGCGAATACCGTTGTCGTCGAGGCGATGTCCGGTGAGGTTGTCGAAGAGTTCGACCACCCAGAGCAATACGACGAACGACAGGATGGTGGCGGCGCCGACGATCCACGCCGGGCGCCTCTTCGGCTGCGCAGGCGGACCGGCCATGCCGGGATAGCCGCCCGGCAGAGTCATGCTCGAACCCTCATGCCCATAGCTGCCCTTCCAGCGCGTCTTCCGCATCATCGAGGCTACCGGCGTACGCCCCGGTCGACAGATACTTCCACCCGGCGTCGCACACCACGAACGCGATGTCGGCCCGCTCGCCTGCGTTGACCGCCTTGGCGGCCATGCCCAGTGCGGCATGCAGGATGGCGCCGGTGGAGATGCCGGCGAAGATGCCCTCGATCTGCACCAGCTCGCGGGTGCGCTTGATCGCTTCGAACGAGCCGACCGAATACCGAGTGGTCAGGACGTCGGGGTCGTAGAGCTCCGGGATGAAACCCTCGTCGATGTTGCGCAGTGCGTAGACACCCTCTCCGTATCGAGGTTCGGCTGCGACGACCTGGACTCCGGGGACATGCTCGCGCAGGTACCGGCCGGTGCCCATCAGGGTGCCCGTCGTACCGAGCCCCGCGACGAAATGCGTGATCTCGGGCAGGTCGGCCAGCAACTCGGGCCCGGTTCCGTCGTAGTGCGCGGCGGCATTGGACAGGTTGCCGTACTGGTACAGCATCACCCACGAAGGGTGCTCTGCGGCAAGTTCTTTGGCGTGCGCAACCGCGGTGTTCGAACCGCCCTCCGCGGGCGAATAGATGATCCGCGCACCGTAGAGCTCCAGCAGCTGACGCCGTTCGATCGACGTGTTCTCCGGCATCACGCAGATCAGGTGGTAGCCCTTGAGCAGCGCGGCCATCGCCAGGGAGATACCGGTGTTGCCGCTCGTCGGCTCCAGGATGGTGGCGCCGGGCTGCAACACTCCGCTGCGTTCGGCGTCCTCGATCATCCGAAGGGCGGGCCGGTCCTTGATGGACCCGGTCGGGTTGCGGTCTTCGAGTTTGGCCCACAACCGGACGTGGGGTGCGCCGCCCGAGTCCCCGTCCCAGGACGGTGAGAGCCGCTGCAGACCCACGAGCGGGGTGCCGCCGAGTGCCTTGAGCAGTGAGTCGTACCGAGTCATCGGACTCCTACTCACCCTCCGGCGACAGCGGGCAGGATCGTGACCGAGTCCCCGTCGGAGATCTGGGTCTGCAGCCCGCCGGAAAACCGCACATCCTCGTCGTTGACGTAGATGTTGACGAAGCGGTGCAGCTTGTCACCATCGACGATGCGCTCGGTGATACCCGAGAAGTTGGCTTCGAGGTCATCGATCACCGCTGCCAGCGTGTTGCCGGCGGCGCTGACGCGCTTCTCGCCGCCGGTGTGGGTGCGCAGGATGGTCGGGATGGAGACGGTGACGGTTGCTGGATCAGGCACAGGATTCTCTCTGGTTAGTACTTCTCGACGATGCTGACGGGTTCCTCGGTGACGACGCCGTCCACGATGCGGTAGCTGCGCAGCTCGTGGTCGTCGGGGTCGCGGGTGGACACCAACACGTAGTGGGCATCGGGTTCGGACGCGTAGGAGATGTCGGTGCGGCTCGGGTAGGCCTCGGTCGCGGTGTGCGAGTGATAGATGACGATGGGAGCGTCCCCGGTGTCTTCCAAGCTGCGCCAGACCTTCAGCTGCTCCCCCGAGTCGAATCGGTAGAACGTCGGCGAGCGCTCCGCGTTCAGCATGGCGATGAACCTCTCGGGGCGGTCGGATCCCTCGGGCCCCGCGATGACGCCGCACGCCTCGTCCGGGTGGTCGGCGCGGGCATGGCTGACCATCGCGTCGACCAGGTCGGCACGGATTGTCAGCACTGCGCGTTCTCCTTCACTCGAACGCTCCCGGCAACAGGCCACGGTATGTGGGTATTCCGGCGATCGCCTCCGCGGCCAGCACCCCGACGAGCACCGCGCGGGCCAGACAGTCCGCGGCGGCCGCGCCGACAGCGGTGATCAGCGGCACTTCCGGCGACATCGACGCCGGCGTCGTCGGGTCGGGATTCACCTCCACAGCGCCGGTGGCCAGCGCGAACACCGTGTCGCCGTCGAGCGGGGTGTGACACGGGCGGATGGTGCGCGCCAGGCCGTCGTGCGCGGCGATCGCCATCCGGCGACAGCCTGCCGGGCTGAGTGCGGCGTCGGTGGCCACCACGGCGATGGTGGTGTTCAACGGGCTGAGCTCGCCGTGCCGATCGGCATAGCCGGCCAGCTGATCGGCCGGCGGGGAAACCAGCCCGAACTCCTCGATCTGATAGGCCAGCCAAGGCAGACCGGTGTCGGGGTCGACGACGTCGCCTGCCGAGTTGACGACGACGAGCGCACCGACGGTCACACCCGAGGCGAGTGTCACCGAGGCCGTCCCCACGCCCCCCTTGAGTACCCCGGCCCGCGCACCGACGCCCGCACCGACGGTGCCGATCCCGGCATCGGTGCCGGCACCCTCGGCCGCGAGGTAGCCGAACTCCGCGGTCGGACGGCACTGCCAGCCACCGACCGGCAGATCGAAGATCACCGCGGCGGGGACGATCGGCACCACGCCGCCGTCCATCGCGACACCCCGCCCGTGCTCCTCGAGCCAGGTCATCACGCCGTCGGCAGCGGCGAGCCCGAACGCACTGCCGCCGGTGAGCACCACCGCGTCGACATGGCGCACCGAGTTGCTCGGATCCAGCAGATCGGTCTCCCGGGTGCCCGGAGCTCCGCCGCGACCGTCGACCGCGCCGACGGTGCCGGGAGGAGTCAGCACCACGGTCGTGCCCGTCGCCCAGCCCGAGCCCAGCTGCGCGTCGGGGTCGATCCTGTGGTGGTGCCCGACGCGGACGCCGCCCACATCGGTGATCGCGCCGCTCACTACCGCCGCCTGTTCGTCGCGCGAGCGCTCACCACGGTCTGTTCTTCGCGCAAGCGCTCATCACCACGGTCTGTTCTTCGCGCAAGCGCTCATCGATCACCGCGACCTGCTCATCAGGCTCAACACCAGGTACTCCTGCAGCACCGTCAGCCACTGGTAGACGTCGAGGTGTCCGGCCATCGGATGGTCGTTGGGGAGCCTTTCGGGCCCGTCGCTGCCGATGTCGAGCATCGTGCCCAAGGCCAGGCGCACGTCGTTCACGGCAGACGCCCAGGCCTGCGCATCGTCCTCGGTCAGTTCGAACTTCCCGCCGCCCTGCGGCACGGTGTCCAACAGGCATTGCGCCGCTTGACGTTTCGCGTCGATGATTTCGGGCTCGTGCAGACTCCGCAGCGCGCCGTTGAGACTTTCCGCGGTGCCCGACCCGGCGGGGTGATCGGTTGCCGGACGGTAGAAGTCCGGCAGCAGGCGCTTCATCGTATCGTCTTGCGGCGGAACCGAATTGCCGGTCCGGATTCCGGTGATCTCGGCGAGCTCATCGACCGGCGCCGACGAGTCACGATCCTCGAGCATCCCGAGCAGCGAGGTGACCAGGCTGCTCAACAACTCCGCTTCATGGGCGGCCAGCGCTGACCGGAACCGCGGGCCGTCGGCGCCCTCGACCCGCTTCCATTTACGCACAGCCGGCTCAGCGGTCCTGCTGAAGCGTCGCCCACAGCCCTGCGGCGTGCAGCTTGGACACGTCGACCTCCATGGACTCCCGACTGCCCGCCGAGACCACCGCCTTGCCTTCGTTGTGGACCTGCAGCATCAGCTTGGTCGCGTGCGGTTCGCTGTAGCCGAAGAGCTTCTGCAACACGTAGGTCACATAGGTCATCAAGTTCACGGGATCGTCCCAGACCAGGGTCACCCACGGTGCGTCGGCGGCGACGTCCTCCTGGGCGACCTCGGCGACGTCACGTTCTTCGCGGGTTCCCGGTCGGGCCTTCGCCGGCGTAACCATGTGGGTAAGAATACCGGGGTCGAAGTAGTGCTCCGAACCGATACGGTTGGCCTGTGACCGGATCGTCCCGGGCCTCGTCTCCGGGGCTGCCTGTGTCCCTGTTGACCGACAAGTACGAATTGACGATGCTCGCCGCGGCGCTGCGGGACGGCAGCGCGCACCGGCGCACCACCTTCGAGGTGTTCGCCCGCCGCCTCCCGGAGGGTAGGCGCTACGGCATCACCGCCGGGACCGCCCGATTCGTGGAAGCGTTGCAGGCGTTCAGATTCGACGACGCGGAGCTGAGCTCGCTCACCGATTTCCTTGACCCCGATACCCTTGCGTACCTGGCCGCGTACCGGTTCACCGGCGACGTCGACGGATATCCCGAGGGAGAGCTGTACTTCCCCGGCTCCCCCGTGCTGTCGGTGCACGGGACGTTCGGGGAATGCGTGCTGCTCGAGACGCTGGCACTGTCGATCTTCAACCACGACACTGCCATCGCCTCAGCCGCGGCCCGGATGGTCAGTGCCGCCGACGGGCGCCCGTTGATCGAGATGGGGTCGCGGCGCACCCACGAACGGGCCGCCGTCGCCGCGGCGCGCGCGGCGTACATCGCGGGTTTCACCGGCACCTCGAACCTCGAGGCCAAGCGCAGCTACGGGGTGCCCGCACTGGGCACGAGCGCGCACGCGTTCACGCTGCTGCACACCACGGCCGGGCAGTCGACGTCGGACTGGGAGAAGGCGGCGTTCCAGGCTCAGGTCGATGCGTTGGGCGTGGACACGACGCTGCTCGTGGACACCTACGACATCACCGCCGGGGTCGCCAACGCGGTGCAGATGGCGGGCCCGCAGCTGGGAGCGGTACGCATCGACTCCGGCGACCTCGGTGTGCTGACCCGGCAGGTCCGCGATCAGCTCGACAGCCTCGGCGCCACCCACACCCGCATCGTGGTCTCCGGCGACCTGGACGAGTTCGCCATCGCCGCGCTGCGCGCCGAACCCGTCGACATCTACGGGGTCGGCACCTCCGTGGTCACCGGGTCGGGCGCGCCGACCGCGAGCATGGTCTACAAGCTGGTGGAGGTCGACGGCATTCCCGTCGAGAAACGCAGCAGCCACAAGGAATCCCACGGTGGGCGAAAGAGTGCTCTGCGGCTGGCCAAGGCGTCGGGGACCATCGTCGAGGAGGTCGTTCATCCGGTCAGCGAGCCGCCGCCGGCGCCACCGGATCTCGTCGTCCGACCGCTGACGGTCCCGCTGGTGCGCGGCGGCGATCCGGTCGCCGACCTCGGCCTGCAACCCGCGCGTGACCGCGTCAGCCAGGGCCTGCACAGCCTCCCGTGGGACGGACTGAAGCTCTCCAAAGGCGACCCTGCGATCCGGACGCGGATGATCGCGCCTTCGGGCAGCCCAGGCTGAGGCCGGGTGGGTATCCGGGTGCCGGACGTCACCGAGCTGCTGGCGACGGCGGTGGCGGCGCTGGGCGGCGCGGAGCGCGACGGCCAGGTCGCGATGGCCGAGGCGGTGGCGCACGCTTTCGAGCACGGCGAGCACCTCGCCGTGCAAGCCGGGACGGGCACCGGGAAGTCGTTGGCCTACCTGGTGCCCGCGATCGCGCACTCGCTGGCCGACAACCGCCCGGTCGTCGTGTCGACCGCCACGATCGCCCTGCAGCGTCAGCTGGTCGACCGCGACCTGCCCCGGCTGGCCGACTCACTGACCGGGAAACTGCCGCGCCGGCCCGAGTTCGCACTTCTCAAAGGGCGCGGAAACTACCTGTGCCTCAACAAGATCCACAACGGAGCGAGCGGGCCTGCCGAACCGGACGACCGGCCGCAGGAGGAGCTGTTCTCTCCGATTGCGGCCAGCGCGCTGGGGCGCGATGTGCAGCGGCTCGTCGAGTGGTCGTCGAGCACGGCGACTGGTGACCGTGACGAACTGAACCCCGGGGTCGCCGACCGATCCTGGTCGCAGGTCAGCGTGTCGGCGCGGGAATGTATCGGCGTGTCCCGCTGCCCGTTCGGCACCGATTGCTTCGCCGAGCGGGCCCGCGACCTCGCCGGCCACGCCGATGTAGTCGTCACCAACCACGCATTGCTGGCCATCGACGCCATCGGCGAGGCCAACGTGCTGCCCGAACACGACCTGCTGGTCGTCGACGAGGCGCACGAGTTGGTGGACCGGGTCACCGGTGTCGCGACCGCCGAGCTGTCGGCGACCTCGCTGGGCATCGCACAGCGGCGCGCTGCCCGAATGGTGGAACCCGAGCTCGCACAGCGGTTGGACGGCGCGGTTGCGACGTTCACGTCGGCGCTCTTCGACGCCCGCGCCGGTCGTATCGACGTGCTCGACGAAGAGATGGCGAGTTACCTGACGGTGTTGCGCGACGCCGCGAGCAGGGCCCGAAGCGCGATCGACACCGCCCCTAACGATCCGAAGACCGCGGCCGCGCGCACCGAAGCGGTCACATCTCTGGCCGATGTCAGCGATACCGCGTCACGGATCCTCGGCTCGTTCGTTCCCGCGATCCCCGACCGCACCGACGTCGTGTGGGTCGAACACACCGAAACATCCCGGCCGGCCGCCGAAAGTCGCACGGTGCTCCGCGTCGCCCCGCTGTCAGTGGCAGGTCTGTTGCACGCCAGCCTGTTCCGGCGTTCGACGGCCGTGCTGACGTCGGCGACATTGACCATCGGCGGCAGCTTCGACGCGATGGCCTCGGCATGGGGCCTGGACCGGTCCGACGCCATATCCGACGCCGAGGTCGCGTGGCGCGGGCTGGACGTGGGCTCGCCGTTCGACCACGCGAAATCGGGCATCCTCTACGTCGCCGCCCACCTGCCGCCCCCCGGCCGCGACGGCACCGGGTCCGCTGAACAACTCGACGAGATCGCCTCGTTGATCGCCGCCGCGGACGGACGCACGCTCGGCCTGTTCTCCTCCATGCGGGCCGCCAAAGCCGCCGCCGAGATCATGCGGGAACGCCTCGATACCCCGGTGCTCTGCCAGGGCGACGACAACACCGCGGCGCTGGTGCAACGCTTCGCCGACGACGAGCGGACATCCCTGTTCGGCACGTTGTCGCTGTGGCAGGGTGTCGACGTTCCGGGTCCATCGCTGTCCCTGGTGCTCATCGACCGGATTCCGTTCCCGCGCCCCGACGATCCGCTGCTGACCGCGCGTCAGCGCGCCGTCGCGGCGCGGGGCGGCAACGGGTTCATGGCCGTGGCCGCCAGCCACGCCGCCCTGCTGCTGGCCCAGGGAACGGGCCGGCTGTTGCGCCGTATCGACGACCGCGGCGTGGTGGCCGTCCTCGACTCGCGGATGGCCACCGCACGCTACAGCGGCTTCCTGCGGGCGTCCCTGCCGCCGTTCTGGACGACCACCGACGGCGCGTCGGTGCGGGCGGCGCTGCAGCGTCTTCGCGCTCGAGACCGACAGACCTAGGCCGATCAGCGCGGTTGTCGGCGCGGGTTCACTATCCTTGCAGCGGAGTTCCGGTGCGCGCCGCCCAGGCCGCCGAACGCTCACCGAAAGGCGGCGTCCATGAGTCGGTCCACGGATCTGCTCAAGAGTCGGCGTCACCTCGTCGGCGCCACGCTCGTCACCTGCTCGGTGCTGCTGGGCACCGCGTGCTCGACATCTCTTCAGGGCTACGCCGTGTCGGTTTTCGACGACCCGTTCAGCGTGGCCGGAATGCCGGCTACCGACGGTCCCACCGGTCTGCGTGCCAACGCCGAAGGCCCCACCAGGGACGTGGAGGGCACCGACGGCGGTGACATCGACCACCTGGCCGGAAGCGCGATCAGCGACATCGAGCAGTACTGGGAGACCGCGTACCCGGATGCCTTCGACGACGAGTTCACCCCGGCGAAGGCGCTGGTCTCGTGGGACGCCGGTGGTTTTGACGGCGAGTTCTGCGGCGACGACACCTACGGGCTGGTCAACGCGGGATTCTGTTTGCCGGACAGAACGATCGGCTGGGATCGCGGCGAGTTGCTGCCCAGCTTGAAGCGCGCACACGGGGACATGGGTGTGGTGATGGTGCTCGCCCACGAGTACGGCCACGCGGTGGCGCGGCAGGCCGGCCTGTCCGGCACGAGCACCCCGACCCTGGTCGGCGAGCAGCAGGCCGACTGCCTCTCCGGCGCCTATATGCGCTGGGTGGCCGAGGACAATTCACCGCGCTTCACGCTGAGCACCGGCGAAGGACTCAACCAGGTGTTGGCCGGTGTCATCTCGTTCCGGGATCCGCTGCTCAACGAGGGCGATCCCGACGTCGGCGTCAACGAACACGGCTCGGCATTCGAACGGGTCTCGGCGTTCCAGTTCGGCTTCACCGACGGTCCATCGGCGTGCGCGGCGATGGACCTGCGTGAGATCAGCCAGCGGCGCGGCGACCTGCCGGTGCTCCTGCCTGAGGACCAGACGGGCGAGCTCCCGGTGACCGACAACTCGGTGCGCTCCATCATCGATGCGATGGGGATCCTGTTCGCGCCCAACGATCCCCCCGCGCTGAGCTTGGATCCCGCCGACGCCGAGGACTGCGCCGATGCGCGGCCCAGCCCCCCCGCGTCGTTCTGCCCGGCGACCAACACGATCGTCGTGGACGTGCCCGGACTCGCGGACTTGGGCGCCCAGCCCTACCAACCGGACGGCAGCAGACTTGCCGCGGGCGACAACATGGCCTATTCGGTGCTGGTGTCGCGGTACATGCTGGCAATCCAGCAGCAACGCGGCGGCGTGCAGCTCGACAACGCCGAGGCCGGGTTGCGCACGGCCTGCCTCACCGGGGTGGCGACCGTCAAGATGACGAAGGAAGTCACGACACCCGACGGCCAGACGGTCGCGCTCACAGCGGGCGACGTCGACGAGGCGGTATCCGGCATCCTCACCAATGGCCTGGCGGCCAGCGACGTCAACGGAGAGTCCGTGCCGGCGGGGTTCTCCAGGATCGACGCGTTCCGGGTCGGGGTTCTCGGAGACGTGGACCGCTGCTTCAAACGTTTCCCATGAGCGTCATGCCAGCGTGACGAGGCCGAGCTCGTTGTCGCCTGCGAGGAGACGGTGATGGGGCAGCACCCGAACCGTGTACCCGACCGGGCCGGTGATGGGCAGCGGCGTCGTAGCCGTGAAGGTCTCCTTGCCGCTGTCAGCGGTTCCCGCATGCGTCATCGGCACGGTGACGGGATCCACCAGCGCGTCACCGGCGTCGACGCGGCCGAGCACCGCCTGCACGGTCACCTCGTCGGGCGCCAGCCCGGCCAGCTGCACCTGCGCGGTCAGCGTCAGCTCCGAACCCAGCAGCGGGGTGTCCGGCAGCCCGTAGCTGTCCACGTCGGTGATCTTGATCTGCGGCCACGCGCGCTCGGCGCGGTGCCGGTACTCGGCGAGTTCGCGGGCAGCCCCGAACGGCGCACTGAACGCTTCGGCACTCGACTGGCCCGGCTCGATCGACCGGCGGAGTGACCGCGCCGCCGGGATGTAGTACTTCTCGGTGTAGTCGCGCACCATCCGCGACGCCAGCACCTTCGGGCCGAGCACCTGCAGGGTGTGGCGGACCATCTCGACCCAGCGCGTCGGAACGCCGGCGGCGTCGCGGTCGTAGAACTTGGGCGCGACGGCATGCTCGAGCAGTTCGTACAGTGCGGAGGCCTCGATGTCGTCGCGTCGGTTCTCGTCGGCCAGACCGTCGGCCGTCGGAATTTCCCACCCGTTCTCGCCGTCGTACCACTCGTCCCACCAACCGTCACGGATCGACAGATTCAGCCCGCCGTTCAGTGCGCTCTTCATGCCCGACGTCCCGCACGCCTCCAACGGCCGCAACGGGTTGTTCAACCAGACGTCACAGCCGTAATAGAGCTGTCGGGCCATCGACATGTCGTAGTCGGGCAGAAACGCGATCCGATGGCGCACCTCCGGGCGGTCCGCGAAACGCACGACCTGCTGGATCAGTGCCTTGCCCCCTTCGTCAGCGGGATGCGCCTTGCCCGCGACGATCAACTGGATGGGCCGTTTGTCGTCGAGGAGCAGTCTCGTCAACCGCTCGGGATCCCGCAGCATCAACGTCAGCCGCTTATAGGTGGGTACTCGCCGGGCGAATCCAATGGTCAACACCTCTGGATCGAAAGCTGTTGCAATCCAACCTAGTTCGGCCTCCGCCGCGCCGCGCTCGAGCCACGAGCGCCGCACCCGGGCCCGGACGTCCTCGACCAGTGCCCCGCGCAGCTGGGAGCGGATCCACCACATGTGCCCGGGGTCGACCTGCTGCAGCCGCTCCCACACCCGGGGCTCGCTCAACGAGCTCAGATCGGTGCTACCCAGCAGCTCACGTCCCAGCTCCAGCCACTGCGGCGCCGCCCAGGTGGGTGCGTGCACACCGTTGGTGATCGAGCCGATGGGCACCTCCGCCGGATCGAACCCCTCCCACAGGTCGTTGAACATCTCGCGACTGACCTGTCCGTGCAGCAGGGAAACCCCGTTGGCGCGCTGCGCCAACCGCAGTCCCATGTGCGCCATGTTGAACTTCGTCGGGTCGTCCTCGCCGCCGAAGGCGACGATGCGATCAACCGGCACTCCGGGCAACAACCGAGAACCGGCACCGCCCGCGTCCGGTCCCAAATAGCGCTCCACCATCTCGAGCGGAAAGCGGTCGATCCCGGCGGGCACCGGAGTGTGGGTGGTGAACACCGTCGAGGAACGGACAACGGTCAGCGCGGTGTCGAAGTCGAGGCCGGCCTCGATCAGCTCCCGAATCCGCTCGGCACCCAGGAAACCGGCGTGACCTTCGTTCATGTGGAACACCTCGGGAGCGGGCAGGCCCTCGATCTCGGTGAAAGCGCGGATCGCCCGGACGCCGCCGATGCCGGCCAGGATCTCCTGCATGATCCGGTGCTCCTGGTCACCGCCGTAGAGGCGGTCGGTGACCCCGCGCAGATCGTGTTCGTTCTCCGGGATGTCGGAATCGAGCAGCAGCAACGGAATTCGGCCGACCTGCGCGATCCAGATGCGCGCGGACAACTGCGCTCCCCCGGGCATGGCCAGCTCCACCAGGATCGCCTCACCCCCGGCGTCGGTGAGCAGGCGCAACGGCAGGCCCTGCGGGTCCAGCGACGGGTAGCTCTCGTGTTGCCAGCCGTCGGCGGTCAGGGACTGACGGAAATACCCGGACCGGTAGTACAGCCCGACGGCGATCAACGGGAGACCCAGGTCCGAGGCCGACTTGAGGTGATCACCGGCGAGGATTCCCAGGCCGCCGGAGTAATTCGGGAGCACCTCGGCGACGCCGAACTCCATCGAGAAGTACGCGATGCCGTTAGGCAGCACCCGGTCGTCCGGTGCGCCGCTCTCAGCGGCGAGCTCCTGGTACCACAGCGGTCTGCTCAGGTAGTTGTCCAGATCGGCAGCCAGGCCGTCGAGACGCTGGACGAACGACTCATCGTGGGTCAACTCCTCGACCCTCGCCGGGCTGACCTGCCCGAGCATCGCCACCGGATCGCATCCGACCAGCTTCCACAGAGCTGGATGGATCGCCTCGAACAGATCCTGGGTGGGCTTGTCCCAGGACCAACGAAGATTGATGGAGAGCCGCTCTAGCGCGGACAGCCGCTCCGGGAGATGAGCGCGGACGGTGAACCGGCGGAGAGCTTTCACGCGAGCTCACATTACTGATGTTCCACGCGGTGCAAGCCGGATCGCGTTCGGCACTGCCCGGTGCGGCGCGCCGGCACCCACCAGGGTTACGCATCAGCCCCCACGTGATTGAGCCCAGCACTACGGTGGGTATAGCGCGACAGGGCTGACAAACCAGGCTGTGAACGCGACCAGACAACGACACGCGCGGCACGCGCCGTGCGGGGTAGGGAGAGGGCAAGTGGCCGCCGGTCGGATCGAGATCGATGACGTTGCGCCTGTGGTATCGGGCGGACGGTTTCCCGCGAAAGCGGTGGTCGGCGAGGTGGTGCCGGTGACGGCGACGGTGTGGCGCGAGGGCCACGATGCGGTATCGGCCACTCTGGTGGTGCGCTACCACGGGACCACGTATCCGCCGCTGGCCGACGAACCACCGGGCCGGGTGCGCGTGGTCGAACCCGTTCCCATCCAGGACGTGGTCAACACCACCCAGCGGGTCCGTCCCCTCACGGTGTCGATGGCGCAGGGCACGACCCCCGACGTGTTCCACGGCCACTTCATTCCGGATGCGATCGGTCTGTGGACCTACCGCGTCGACGGCTGGGGCGATCCGATCGCCACGTGGCGCAAGCACGTGATCGCCAAGCTCGAGGCAGGTCAGAGCGAAGGCGAACTGTCCAATGATCTGCTGATGGGAGCGCAGTTGCTGGATCGTGCCTCCACCGGCGTGCCGCGGCAGATGCGATACCCGCTGATCGAAGCCGCGGAGAGACTGCGCGAACCCGGCGACCCGTTCTGGCGCGCCGGCGCAGCGCTGTCCCCGCAGGTCACCGACTTACTCGACCAGTATCCGTTGCGCGAACTGATCACCCGTGACGGACAGCACGGCGTCTGGGTCGATCGACCGCTGGCGCGGTTCAGCTCGTGGTACGAGTTCTTCCCCCGGTCCACTGGCGGGTGGGACAGCACGGGACACCCCGTACACGGGACATTCGCCACCGCGACCAAGGCGCTGCCCCGGGTGGCCAGGATGGGCTTCGACATCGCTTACCTGCCGCCCATCCATCCGATCGGGAAGGTGCATCGCAAGGGACGCAACAACAGTGTCACCGCCGCCCCCGACGACGTCGGTTCGCCGTGGGCGATCGGCAGCGACGAAGGCGGCCACGACGCGGTGCACCCGGACCTGGGCACCATCGATGATTTCGACGCCTTCGTCACTGCCGCCCGTGACGAAGGTCTCGAGGTGGCACTCGACCTGGCGCTGCAGTGCGCGCCGGACCATCCGTGGGCGCGTGACCACCCCGAGTGGTTCACGGTGCTCCCGGACGGCACCATCGCCTACGCCGAGAACCCGCCGAAGAAGTACCAGGACATCTACCCGCTGAACTTCGACACCGACCCGACGGGACTGTACGAGGAAGTGCTGCGCGTCGTGCGGTACTGGATCTCCCACGGCGTCAAGGTCTTCCGGGTCGACAACCCCCACACGAAGCCGCCGAACTTCTGGGCATGGCTGATCGGTGAGGCCAAGAACATCGACCCCGACGTGCTGTTCCTCGCCGAGGCCTTCACCCGGCCCGCGCGGCTGTTCGGGCTGGCCAAGCTCGGATTCACGCAGTCCTACACGTACTTCACCTGGCGGACGGCGAAATGGGAGCTCACCGAGTTCGCCGAGTCGATCGCCGAGCATGCCGACTACAGCCGGCAGAGCCTTTGGACGAACACCCCCGACATCCTGCACGAAAGCCTGCAGCACGGCGGGCCGGGGATGTTCGCGATCCGCGCAGCCCTCGCCGCCACGATGAGCCCGACATGGGGCGTGTATTCGGGGTACGAGCTCTTCGAGCACCGAGCGGTCCACGAAGGCAGCGAGGAGTACCTCCATTCCGAGAAGTACGAGCTCCGTCCCCGCGATTTCGACGCCGCCCTGGCCGACGGCGAGTCTCTGGAACCGTTCCTGACCCGGCTCAACGAGATTCGACGCCTGCACCCTGCGCTGCAACAGCTGCGCACCATCACGTTCCACCACATCGACAACGACGCGCTGCTGGCGTACAGCAAGTTCGACCCGATCACCGGCGATCAGGTACTCGTGGTGGTGACCCTCAACCCGTTCGGCCCCGAGGAAGGCACGCTATGGCTGGACATGGCCGCCCTGGGGATGGAGCAACACGACCGTTTCTGGGTCCGCGATGAGATCACCGGGGACGAATATCACTGGGGTCATGGCAATTACGTACGCCTCGAACCTGCACGGGCGGTGGCGCATGTGCTCAACATGCCCCAGCTTCCCGCCGACAAACGACTGAACCTTCTGCGTAGGGAATGACGACATGACCAAAGCGTCCAACCTGACGAACCAGATCGAGAGCCCGCATCTGCGTCCGCACACCGCCGACCTCAACCGGCTCCTGGCCGGCGAGCACCACGACCCGCATTCTGTGCTGGGCGCCCATGAGTACGGTGATCACACCGTGATCCGGGTGTACCGGCCTCACGCGGTGGAGGTCAGCACCCTGATCGGTGGGGTGAGGTACCCGCTGCGGCACATCGAGTCGGGTCTGTTCGCCGTCGCGGTGCCCTTCACCAAACTCGTCGACTACCGGCTGGAGGTCGACTACACCGGCGGAGAGTCGGGCTTCGTGCACACGGTCGCCGACCCGTACCGCTTCCTGCCCACTCTCGGTGAGGTCGACCTGCATCTGTTCTCCGAGGGCCGCCACGAGCGGCTGTGGGAGATCCTCGGCGCGCACCCGCGCAGCTTCACCACCGCCGACGGTGTCGTCGAGGGTGTGTCGTTCGCTGTATGGGCGCCGAACGCCACGGGCGTAAGTGTGGTCGGCGACTTCAATCACTGGGGAGACGAGGCGCAGATGCGCGTACTCGGCTCGACCGGCGTCTGGGAGCTGTTCTGGCCGAGCTTCCCGGACAACGGGCTGTACAAGTTCCGGGTGCACGGCGCTGACGGCGCCGTGACGGACCGCGCGGATCCGATGGCGTTCGCCACCGAAGTGCCACCGCAGACCGCGTCGAAGGTTTTCCAGAGCGACTACACCTGGGCCGACGATGACTGGATGACCGGGCGCGCGCAGCGCAACCCGGTGTTCGAGCCGATGAGCACCCTTGAGGTTCACCTGGGCTCGTGGCGGCCCGGACTGAGCTACACCGAATTGGCCGAGCAGCTCACGGAATACCTCGTCGAGCACAACTTCACGCACGTCGAGATGCTGCCCGTCGCAGAGCATCCGTTCGGCGGATCGTGGGGCTACCAGGTCACCTCCTACTACGCGCCGTCCTCGCGGTTCGGCACACCCGACGAGTTCCGTCACCTCGTCGACACCCTGCATCAGGCCGGAATCGGGGTCCTCGTCGACTGGGTACCCGCCCACTTCCCCAAGGACGCGTGGGCACTCGGCCGCTTCGACGGCACCGCCCTCTATGAGCACGCCGATCCTCGCCGCGGCGAGCAGTTGGACTGGGGCACCTACGTTTTCGATTTCGGTCGCTCCGAAGTGCGCAACTTCCTGGTGGCCAACGCGCTGTACTGGCTGCAGGACTACCACATCGACGGCCTGCGGGTGGACGCCGTCGCATCGATGCTCTACCTGGACTACTCGCGCCCGGTGGGCGGCTGGACCCCGAACATCCACGGCGGCCGGGAGAACCTCGAGGCGGTGCAGTTCCTGCAGGAGATGAACGCCACCGTCCACAAGATCAACCCGGGCATCGTCACCATCGCCGAGGAGTCCACGTCGTGGCCCGGTGTGACACGCCCGACCAACCTTGGCGGACTTGGCTTTTCGATGAAGTGGAACATGGGCTGGATGAACGACACGCTCGAATTCATCAAGCGCGACCCCATCCACCGCAGCTATCATCACCACGAACTGACGTTCTCACTGCTTTACGCCTTCAGCGAGAACTTCGTGCTCCCCATCAGTCACGACGAGGTGGTTCACGGCAAGGGCACGCTGTGGGGCCGGATGCCCGGCAACGACCACATGAAGGCGGCCGGCATCCGCAGCCTGCTCGCTTACCAGTGGGCACACCCCGGCAAGCAGCTGCTCTTCATGGGCCAGGAATTCGGGCAGCGCGCCGAGTGGTCCGAGGAACGCGGGGTCGACTGGTACCAGCTCGACGAGAACGGGTTCAGTGACGGGATCCTGCGGATGCTGTCCGACGCCAACGGCATCTACCGCGGCAGCAGGGCGCTGTGGTCCCGTGACAGTCAGCCCGAGGGATACTCCTGGATCGACGCCAACGACTCGGCCAACAACGTGTTGAGCTTCCTACGGTTCGGTGACGACGGCTCGACGATGGCGTGCGTTTTCAACTTCTCCGGCACCGAGCACTCGCGGTACCGGCTCGGGCTGCCGCATACCGGCACCTGGCGCGAGGTGCTCAACACCGACTCCGACAACTACCACGGGTCGGGCATCGGAAACTTCGGCGCCGTCGAGGCGACGGACGAGCCGTGGCACGGCAGGCCTGCGTCGGCCGTCATGGTGTTGCCGCCGCTGGCCGCGCTGTGGTTCGAACCTGCGTAATTCCCAGCGTCCCCCCAGCGCCGGAATTGCATTCCACGCGGCGATAACTCGCACTTTTTCGCGTGGAATGCAATTCCGGCGGGGCGGGGTCAGTACAAGGCGTTGGCGAGATTGCGCCTGCCTGCGATCACCTCGGGATCGGCGGGATCGAACAAATCGAACAACTCGATCAGCCGCGTGCGGACCTTCGTACGGTCGTCACCCGCGGTGCGTTTGACCAAGCCGGTCAACCGCGAGAATGCGGCTTCGACGTTCTGCTGCAGGATCTCGACGTCAGCGGCGGCGAACGCCGCGTCGATGTCGTCCGGCGAGGCGTCGGCGATCGCTTCCGCGTCCCGCGGATGCGCGGTGGCCCGCTGCAGGAAGCCGATCTGGCGCACCGCGCCCTTGGCCTCGACATGGTTGGGGTTCGCGTCCAGGATCGCCTGGTACGCAGCGCGTGCCGCGTCGAAATCCCCGTTGTCGAGATGTGCCCGCGCCTGCTCCACCTCGGGGTCGGCCTGCTCGGGTTCATCGGCATCGCCTGCGCCGCCGAGCTTTCCGGCTGTCGCCTCGAGCAGCGAGTCGACCCAGCGCCGGAGCTGCTCAGGTGGCTGCACTCCCTGGAAACTCGACAGCGGTTGGCCTGCGGCCAGCGCGACCACCGTCGGAACCGCCTGCGCGCCGAACATCTGGGCCACCCGCGGCACGGTGTCGACGTTCACCGTCACCAGCGACCACTTGGGTTTGTCGGCGGCCGCCAGGCCGCTGAGCACCTCGCCGAGTTGGATGCTGGAGTCGCTGCGCGGCGACCACAGCAGCACCACGATGGGCATCTCATTGGAGCGGACGAGCACCTCGGCTTCGAAGTTCGCTTCCGTGATCTCCACGGCGCCCGGTGCGCCTGAGGTAGCACCCGGTGCCGCGCCCTCCCTGGGAGCGGTGGCTCGCTGCTTGAGCGCCGACAGGTCGACTGCACCGGCCATGGCAGGCGCGATTGGGGGTCGAGGACGTGTCACGCGATCAAGTCTGTCATGTTGTTTCGGGTACCGGCCGTCCTGGTGACCCGGTACCTGACGCCCGGCCCGTGCGGGTGGCCGCCTCTGCTCCTGCGGGGGCCGATACCGGCCCGATCCGACCGGTTCTGTCAGCCCATATGAGGAAGATCACACTGCCGAGAGGCACGATGCTGCCCAGCAAAGCCAGCAACCATGTGCCGGGTGCCCACTTGTGGGCGACACCGACCAGCGACGCCGCCACCAGGAAGGCGATGAAGATCCCCCCGTGCACGGGACCGAAGATCTTCACCCCGACCTCGGTCTGCGGGGAGCCCAGGTACTTGAAGTACATGCCGACCAGCAGTCCGACCCAGCTGACCGCCTCTGCGAACGCGATCAACCGAAACCATCCGGCCACCCGGCGAACGTCGAATGCGCTTGTCATGGCCGCCATTGTGCCGGACCTCAGCCCCAGCTACTACGTTGCGTCGTTGAGAGATCCTGCCGTTTCACCGACGTCGCAGGATCAGGGCGTCGCCCTGGCCGCCGCCGCCGCACAGCGCTGCGACCGCATACCCCGAGCCCCGACGCGCCAATTCCAGCGCCGCATGCAGCGTGATCCTGGCGCCGGACATGCCGATCGGGTGCCCGATGGCAATCGCGCCGCCGTCGGTGTTGACCTTCGCGGGGTCCACGCCCAGCTCCTTGACCGAGGCGAGCGCGACCGCCGCAAATGCCTCGTTGATCTCAATAACATCGAGGTCGTCGAGACTGATGCCCTCCTTGGCGACGGCCTTGCGGATCGCGTTGGCGGGCTGGCTCTGCAGTGTCGAATCCGGCCCGGCAACCACACCGTGGGCACCGATCTCGCACAGCCAGGTCAGTCCCAACTCCTCGGCCTTCGCCTTGCTCATCACGACGACGGCGCATGCACCGTCGGAGATCGGCGACGCCGAACCCGCGGTGATCGTGCCGTCCTTGACGAACGCGGGCTTGAGCCCCGCCAGCGAATCCGCGGTGATGTCTGCGCGGATGCCCTCATCCTCGGTGAACACGATCGGATCGCCCTTGCGCTGCGGAATCTCCACCGACACCACCTCGTCGGCGTAGACGCCGTTCTTCCAGGCCTTGGCGGCCTTCTGATGCGATTCCGCGGCGAACTCGTCCTGCTCCGCGCGGGTGAACTGGTCGACGTCGTTGCGCTGCTCGGTCAACGCACCCATGGACTGGTCGGTGAAGACGTCGTGCAGACCGTCGTATTCCATGTGGTCGAGCACCGTGACGTCCCCGTATTTGTAGCCTGACCTGCTGTTCATCAGCAGATGCGGGGCGCGGCTCATCGACTCCTGGCCACCGGCGACGACGACGTCGAACTCCCCTGCGCGGATCAGTTGGTCGGCCAGTGCGATCGCATCGATGCCCGACAGGCACATCTTGTTGATGGTCAGCGAGGGCACATCCCAGCCGATGCCGGCGGCCACCGCGGCCTGCCGTGCCGGCATCTGGCCGGCCCCGGCGGTCAGGATCTGGCCCATGATCACGTACTCGACGGCAGACGCGGGCAGGTTGGCCTTCTCCAACGCTCCCGCTATCGCCACCGCGCCCAGGTCACTGCCGGAGAAGTCCTTCAGTGAGCCCATCAGCTTGCCTATCGGCGTACGGGCTCCAGCAACAATCACAGACGTCGTCATGCATACCTCCTAGGGGGTGTTGAGCGGCTCCGAAACGGCAAGATGACGCTATACGTCATCACCGAGGTATTCGAATCCGATGTCATTAGGTTACCTTTGCGATATGACCGCCGAGCAGACTGACGCCCGTCCGGTACTGGCCACCGCGCTGGTCACCGCGATTGACCACGTTGGAATCGCCGTACCTGATCTCGACGTTGCGATCAAGTGGTACCACGACCACCTCGGGATGATCGTGCTGCACGAAGAGGTCAACGACGACCAAGGCATCCGTGAGGCCATGCTGACGGTTCGCGGCGCACCGGTCGGCGGCACCCAGGTTCAGTTGATGGCCCCGATCGATGACAGTTCGACCATAGCGAAGTTCCTCGACAAGCGCGGCCCGGGCCTGCAGCAGTTCGCCTACCGGGTCAGCGACCTGGACGCGCTGACCGAGCGGTTGCGTGAGCAGGGTGTGCGGCTCATCTACGACGCGCCGCGGCGCGGCACCGCGAACTCTCGGATCAACTTCATCCACCCCAAGGACGGCGGCGGCGTGCTCATCGAGCTGGTCGAGCCCGCCAGTGAACACACCGGCAGCGCCGAGCGCTAGGACCATCTGCGCGTCGGGCTACGCGTAGCCCGGTGCGTCCAGCACGCCGTGTGCCAGTGCCGACGGTCCTCCACCGACCCCGCCGAATCCACCGGCCACGCCACCACATGTGCTGTGCCAGAACGGATTTCGTGGTCACATCCGGGGCACCGGTAGATCTTCGTCGCCCTCGCCGCAGGCACCGGTCGGACCTCGTAGTCATTGCCGTCGGCGCCCACCTCGATGCGCCGCGGCGCGGGCTGCGGATTCTGGCCGAATCTCTTGGACCCTCTCGCCCCTGCCGTCCGACGCCTCGCCATCAGAACAGCCGGAACTCGTGGCTGTCCATGCCACGCATCTTGTCGTAATCCAAGATCAGACAACGTATCCCGCGATCGAGCGCGAGGGTGCGGGCTTGCGGCTTGATCTGCTGTGCTGCGAACACCCCCGCCACCGGGGCCAGCACGGAGTCGCGGTTGAGCAGGTCGAGGTAACGGGTGAGCTGTTCCACCCCGTCGATTTCGCCGCGCCGCTTGATCTCGACCGCTACCGAGCGGCCCTGATCGTCACGACACAGCAGGTCCACCGGACCGATCGGCGTCATGTACTCGCGGCGGACCAATGTGTATCCGGCCCCGAGCAATTCGACGTGCTCGGCCAGCAGCGCCTGCAGATGGGCCTCGACGCCGTCCTTCACCAGCCCGGGGTCGACACCCAACTCGTGGCTGGTGTCGTGCTCGATGTCCTCGACGGTGATCCGCAGTTGTTCACCTGCCTTGTTCTCCACCACCCACACCGGCGCAGCGCCCTCGAGGTCCTCGACCAGCCAGCAGGGAGGGGACATCCAGTTCAGCGGCTTGTAGGCCCGATCGTCGGCGTGCACGCTGACCGATCCGTCGGCCTTGAACAACAACAGCCGCCGAGCGGAGGGCAGATGGGCGGTGAGGCGACCTACGTAGTCGACAGTGCACTGGGCGATGACGAGACGCACCCGACCCACCTTAAACGTCGAACAAGCAGAAGCGTCCGGCGAGCAGACGCAAAATCGCATGATTTCGCGGTTTGCAGTGCGATTTTCTGTCTGCTCGCCGGCCGTGACGGGTCATCATGCACCCACCCTTTCCGGTGCGGCGAGCATCGACGCGTACGGATCGCCATCACCTAGGCTGACCTCACGATGACCGCGAACAAGACGGCCGCGCAGCGACTCGGCCGCGTGTTGGAACGAGTGACCAACCAGAGCGGCAGGGTCGCACCGACCCCGGAGTACGGGTCGTGGATCCTCGGCCGCGTCTCGGAGAGCCAGGGCCGCCGACGGATTCGCATCCAGGTCATCCTGACCGCCTTCGTGGTGATCGCCAACCTGATCGGCATCGGGGTCGCGACGCTGGTCGTCATCGTCGCGTTCCCGACTCCCAGCGTCTTCGATCCCGACGTCGCCCCGATCACGTTCATCGCGGTTCCGATCTACCTGGTGAGCGCGCTGGTGGTCGGGGTGTTCTGGGCGACCCGCCGGGTGATCGACAACGTGCGATGGGCCATCGAGAAGCGCGACCCCACCCGCGAAGACCAGCGCAACACCTTCCTGGCGCCCTGGCGGCTGACCCGTGTTCTGTTGGCGCTGTGGGGACTCGGGACGGTGGTGCTCACCACGCTGTACGCGTGGCAGGACACCGACTTCATCCCGAAGTGGTTGCTCGGCGTCAGCTTCCCCGGCATCGTCGTGTCCGCCAGCTGCTACCTGTTCACCGAGTTCGCGCTGCGGCCGGTGGCCGCGCAGGCGCTGGAGGCGGGCAAGCCGCCCCGGCGCTTCGCCGAGGGTCTGATGGGCCGCACGATGCTGGTGTGGGCGCTCGGATCGGGAGTCCCCGTGCTCGGCATCTTCCTGGCTGCCGCCATCACGTTGACGCAGCGCAACCTGACACCCACGCAGTTCACCGTCGCGGTGATGATCCTGGCACTGTTCGCGCTGGTCTTCGGAGCCATCCTGATGTGGATTCTGGCCTGGCTCACGGTGACCCCGGTCCGTGTCGTGCGGGCGGCGCTCAATCGGGTCGAGCAGGGCGATCTGGACACCAACCTGGTGATCTTCGACGGCACCGAACTCGGCCAGCTGCAGCGGGGGTTCAACGCGATGGTCCACGGGCTGCGGGAACGCGAGCGGGTGCGCGACCTGTTCGGACGTCACGTCGGACGAGAGGTCGCCGCTCTGGCGGAGCAGGAGAGGCCTCAACTTGGTGGCGAAGAGCGCTACGCCGCAGTCATTTTCGTGGACATCATCGGTTCGACGAAGCTGGTCACCAGCTTGCCTGCGGTGGAGGTCGTCGACCTGCTCAACCGGTTCTTCGCCGTGATCGTCGAGGAGGTCGACCGGCACCACGGATTGGTGAACAAGTTCGAAGGCGATGCGGCGCTCGCAGTGTTCGGGGCACCGGTGTCGTTGGAGCATCCCGAAGACGAGTCGCTGGCGGCGGCGCGCGAGATCAGCCGGCGCCTGCGCGAGGAGGTGCCCGAGTGCGAGGCAGGTATCGGCGTCGCGGCGGGGAACGTCGTCGCCGGCAATGTCGGCGCGCGGGAACGCTTCGAGTACACCGTGATCGGCGAACCGGTCAACGAGGCCGCGCGGTTGTGCGAGCTGTCCAAGAACGAGCCCCAGCGCTTGGTGGCTGCCGCCGAGACCGTCGCGCGCGCCACCGAAACCGAAAGTGCGCATTGGACTCTGGGCGAAACGGTGACGTTGCGCGGCCACGACGAGCCGACCCGGCTCGCCACTCCGGTCAAAGCGGACTGACGCGCCGCTTGCGGGCGATCCAGGCCTGCGCCGCTTCGACGGCGTCGTCGACGGTGCGGAACCGGACGGCTTCCAGATCGGGCTCAGAGCGGATGACCATTCCGTCGGGGTCCACCAGATAGCCCGCCTTGCCCTCCGCCCGCAGCGCCGCACTCATCCCCGAGAGCAGTGCCCGTGCGGCATCGTCGATGTCGTCGACGCGGGACACATCCAGGATCGCCACCTCGAAGCCGTCCCGGTCACGGTCGGCGATGCGCAACACCTGCTCAGCGCCGCTGAACAGTAGGTCACCGTGCGTTTCGTAGACGCGAATGCCGTCGCGCGGTTCATACACAGCTCTCAGTGTGGCCCGCGAATCGCGCGCCACCGTCAGGAAATGCAGGCCAAGCTGCTCAGACAAACTGCGGCACATGCGAACTCCGCGCACGCTGTTGCCTTTGCCATCGAGCAACGGTGAATAGACACCGATGCCGAGTTGGCCGGGCAGCACCGCGACGATGCCGCCACCCACGCCGCTCTTGGCCGGCATTCCCACCGCGCTGACCCAGTCTCCTGCGGCGTCGTACATGCCGCAGGTGACCATCACCGCCAGCGTGCGCTTGACCACTGCAGCATCGGTCACCCTGCGGCCGGTCTGCGGATTGACGCCGCCCCGGGCCAGCGTCGCACCCATCTTGGCGAGGTCGGTCGACGTGACCTTCAGCGAGCACTGACGGTAGTACACGTCGAGCACCTCGTCGGGATCGTCGTCGAGCACCCCGAAGCTCTGCAGCATGTAGCCGATCGCGCGGTTGCGACTGCCGGTGGCTTTCTCCGACGCGTACACCTGGTCGTCCAACTCGAGCCGGCGCCCCACGAATGCCGAGTAGAAATCCTGGATCATCGCGAAGCGTTCGTCGGGTGTGGCGGCCGGGATCAGCGACACCGCGGCGATGGCCCCGGCGTTGATCATCGGGTTCTTGGGCCTCTTGGTGGAGCGGTCCACGCTGATCTCGTTGAATGCCTCGCCGGACGGTTCGACGCCGATCTTCGTATCCACGGCATCCATGCCAATCTGATCGAGCGCAAGAGCGTAGGTGAACGGCTTGGAGATCGACTGGATGGTGAATTCCAGTGCAGCATCGCCGGATTCGTAGATATATCCGTCCGCCGACGACAATGACAACGCGAAGCCGTCGGGGTCGACGGCGGCCAGCTCGGGGATGTAGTCGGCCAGCGCACCATCGGCCACACCCGCGTGCTCGGCGCAGATGCGGTCGAGGTATCGCTGCACCAGTTCCGCCACGGGGTGGAGTGTATCCACCCTGCGAAGGCGACTGCGGCGATCACCATGTCGGTTTTCCGCCAGTGATGTCGGAGGTCGGGTGTAATTGTCGATGTCATGCATACCGACTTCGACCGCTGCTACCGGGCCGTCCAGGCCAAGGACGCCCGGTTCGACGGTTGGTTCGTCACCGCTGTTCTGACGACGAAGATCTACTGCCGGCCCAGTTGCCCGGTCCGTCCGCCCTACGCCCGCAACATGCGGTTCTATCCGACGGCGGCCGCTGCCCAGCGCGCCGGCTTCCGCGCGTGCAAGCGGTGCCGGCCCGACGCCTCACCCGGTTCCCCCGAATGGAATGTGCGCGGCGACGTCGTCGCACGGGCGATGCGCCTGATCGCGGACGGCACGGTCGACCGGGAGGGCGTCACCGGACTGGCGGCTCGGGTGGGGTACACCGTGCGCCAGCTCGAGCGCCTGATGCAAGCGGAGGTCGGAGCGGCCCCGCTGGCGCTGGCGAGGGCACAGCGAACCCAAATGGCCCGGGTGCTCATCGAAACCACCGAGATGCCGTTCGGCGATGTCGCGTTCGCGGCGGGGTTCTCCAGTATCCGCCAGTTCAACGACACCGTGCGTGCGGTGTGCGACCTGACGCCGACACTGCTCCGCCGCAGGGCGCGCGCTCGATTCGACCGCGACGACACCGCCGGTACCGGCGTGATGTCGTTGCGGCTCCCGGTCCGAACTCCGTTCGCCTACGAGGGAATCTTCGGCCATCTGGCGGCCAGCGCAGTCCCTGGCGTCGAAGAAGTGCGCGACGGCACCTTTCGGCGGACGCTGGCGCTGCCGCACGGCAGCGGCATCGTCAGCCTGCAACCCAACCCGGATCACGTGCGATGCCGGCTGGTGGTGGACGATTTCCGTGACCTGTCGGCGGCGATCGCCCGGTGCCGGCGGCTGCTCGACCTCGACGCGGATCCCGAGGCCATCGTGGACGCGCTGGGCGCCGATGAGGAACTCGGCGCGTTGGTCGCCAAAGCACCCGGTCAACGTATCCCGCGGACTGTCGATGAGCACGAACTCGCCATCCGCGTCGTGCTCGGCCAGCAGGTGTCGATGAGCGCGGCGCGCACGCACACCGCTCGGATCGTGGCGGCCTACGGCCACCCGGTCAACGATGCTGACGGGGATCTCACACATGTCTTTCCCACGGCCGAGGAGCTCTCGGATATCGACGTACGGCATCTGGCTTTCCCGAAGGCCCGGCAGCGCACGTTGGCTGCTTTGGTCGCCGCGTTGCACAGCGGTGATATCGCGCTCGATTCCGGATCCGACTGGAACCGCGCCCGGGAGCAGCTGTTGGCGCTTCCCGGGATCGGTCCCTGGTCCGCGGAGATGATCGCCATGCGGGCCCTCGGCGATCCCGATGCGTTCCCTGCCACCGATCTGGGCGTGGTCATGGCCGCGCGGCAGCTCAATTTGCCCTCGGTACCAAAGCTTCTCATCGGGCGCAGCAGCCGATGGCGCCCGTGGCGTTCGTATGCCACCCAGCATCTCTGGACCGCGCTCGACCACTCCGTCAACCAGTGGCCACCCAAGGAGAGATGATGGCAATTGTGCGATACCGGATGGTGGACAGCCCCGTCGGCAAGCTGACACTCGCGGGTCCGGCGGAACGGCTGAGGCATCTGCGGATGGTGGATCAGACCTACGAACCGAATCGAGCCGGCTGGGAACCTGATGACACCGCGTTTCCGGACGCCGTCGATCAGTTGGAGGAGTACTTCCATGGAGAGCGCACGGAGTTCGAGCTGGAGTTGGACTTGGTGGGCACGGCGTTTCAGCGACGGGTGTGGTCGGCGCTGCTGACGATCCCCTATGGCGAGACCCGTTCGTACGGACAGATCGCCGCGCAACTCGAAGCTCCCGGGGCTTCCCGGGCGGTGGGACTCGCGAACGGCCATAACCCAATCGGCATCATCGTGCCGTGCCATCGCGTGATCGGGGCGAACGGAAGCCTCACCGGATACGGCGGAGGTCTGGATCGAAAGCGGGCACTTCTGGATTTGGAGAAACGGAAAGTCTCGCTTACTCCGACGCTATTCGATTAGATTAATTGGATGCAGAAATGCCTTTGCCCCCCAATTGAATTGGGGGGCAAAGGACTTTTAATTTGTGTTCGGCGGTGTCCTACTTTTCCACCCGTGTGGGTAGTATCATCGGCGCTGGTAGGCTTAGCTTCCGGGTTCGGGATGGGTCCGGGCGTTTCCCTGCCGCTATGGACCGCCGTAACTTTATTCACTCGTTGTTGAGTGTTTCCCCCGGTGTGTTGGGGGTGGTGTTTTTTGGTGGTGGGGTGTGTTTGTGTGTGGTTGATTTTTGGTGTGGTGTGGTTGCGGGTTTTGTTGTTGTTGTAAGTTTTCGGCCGGTTAGTGCCAGTTCCCTGCGCCTCTTGCGAGGTTTCTAGGTCTGGTCTATCGATCCCGTGGTCTGCGGGGGGCCTTATCCCACTTGATGGGTGAGAAGCCTGGTCTTGGAGGGGGTTTCCCGCTTAGATGCTTTCAGCGGTTATCCTGTCCGAACGTGGCTATCCAGCGGTGCCCCTGGTGGGACAACTGGTGGACCAGAGGTTCGTCCGTCCCGGTCCTCTCGTACTAGGGACAGGTTTCCTCAAGCTTCTGACGCGCGCGGCGGATAGAGACCGAACTGTCTCACGACGTTCTAAACCCAGCTCGCGTGCCGCTTTAATGGGCGAACAGCCCAACCCTTGGGACCTGCTCCAGCCCCAGGATGCGACGAGCCGACATCGAGGTGCCAAACCATCCCGTCGATATGGACTCTTGGGGAAGATCAGCCTGTTATCCCCGGGGTACCTTTTATCCGTTGAGCGACACCCCTTCCACTCGGGGGTGCCGGATCACTAGTCCCGACTTTCGTCCCTGCTTGACATGTACGTCTCGCAGTCAAGCTCCCTTGTGCACTTACACTCAACACCTGATTGCCGTCCAGGTTGAGGGAACCTTTGGGCGCCTCCGTTACTTTTTAGGAGGCAACCGCCCCAGTTAAACTACCCGCCAGGCACTGTCCCTGAACCGGATAGACGGTTCGAGGTTAGAGGCCCAATACGATCAGAGTGGTATTTCAACAATGACTCCACAACCACTGGCGTGGCTGCTTCGCAGTCTCCCACCTATCCTACACAAACCGTATCGAGCACCAATACCAAGTTGTAGTGAAGGTCCCGGGGTCTTTTCGTCCTGCCGCGCGTAACGAGCATCTTTACTCGTAATGCAATTTCGCCGAGTCTATGGTTGAGACAGTTGAGAAGTCGTTACGCC
>CAVYTD010000004.1:0-217132 GCA_963771335.1 uncultured Actinomycetota bacterium
CGAAACCGTCCTGCCAACGACCAGGAGGCACCATGCCCGCGTCATCGATAGGTCTCACCGAGCAGATGCTCCGACGGCGTCCGGTGCTCGGCGCGCCGATCGCTCACGGGGCCTCCGACCATCTCAAACGCACGATCGGCACCTTCCAGCTGACGATGTTCGGTGTCGGCGCCACGGTCGGTACCGGCATCTTCTTCGTGCTGTCATCTGCGGTACCCGAAGCGGGTCCTGCGGTCATCGTGTCGTTCATCATCGCCGGTATAGCGGCGGGCCTATCGGCCATCTGTTACGCCGAGATGGCGTCCGCGGTGCCGGTGTCGGGATCCACCTACTCCTACGCCTACACAACGCTCGGCGAGTTCGTCGCGATGGGGGTCGCGGCCTGCCTGCTGCTCGAATACGGAGTGTCCATCTCGGCGGTCGCCGTCGGGTGGAGCGGCTATCTGAACAAGTTGTTGGACAACCTGTTCGGAGTTCAGATCCCCCATGCTCTGACCGCGGCACCCTGGGATGCCGACCCCGGTGCGATCAACCTGCCCGCGGTCGTCCTGATCGTCATGTGTGCGGTGTTACTCATCCGTGGCGCGAGTGAATCGGCCGCGGTCAACACGGTCATGGTGATCATAAAACTCGGCGTGCTGGGGCTGTTCGTGGTGATCGCACTGACCGCCTACAACGCCGACCATTTCGCCGGGTTCTGGAACGCAGGCTTTGCAGGCATCACGGCAGCAGCCAGCACTATCTTCTTCTCCTTCATCGGCCTTGACGCGGTATCGACAGCAGGTGACGAGGTGAAGGATCCGCAGAAGACCATGCCCCGGGCGATCATCGCCGCGCTGGTAATCGTCATCAGCGTCTACATCCTGGTGGCGTTCGCCGGTCTCGGATCCCAACCCGCCGCCGAATTCGGCTCCGAGGAGCAGGCCAGCGCCGGCCTGTCGGTCATCTTGGAGAACATCACCGGAAGTACCTGGGCGAGCACCGTTCTGGCCGCAGGAGCGGTCATCTCGATCTTCTCGGTCACCTTAGTCGTGATGTACGGACAGACTCGCATCCTGTTCGCGATGGGCCGTGACGGTCTACTGCCGTCGATGTTCGCCAAAGTCAATCCCCGCACCATGACCCCGGTGAACAACACGATCATCGTCGCGGTGGTCGTGGCCATCCTCGCCGGCTTCATTCCGCTGGACTACCTCCTGGACATGGTCTCGATCGGCACACTCGTGGCGTTCATCGTCGTGTCCATCGGGGTCATCATCCTGAGGGTGCGTGAACCCGACCTGACGCGGGGCTTCAAGGTCCCCGGGTATCCGGTAACGCCGGTGCTTTCGGTGGTGGCATGTGTATGGGTGCTGTCAGGTCTTCACTGGTACACCTGGGTCGGGTTCGGCGCCTGGGTGGCTGTGGCGCTGGTGTTCTACGTCTTCTGGAGCCGTCACCACAGCGCGCTCAACGACGGAGGGGACGGTATCATCGCCACGGCCGCACCCGGCGTCGAGGGCGTCGAGATCATCGCTCCGACAAAGGATTCGCAATGACCGTCGTCGTCGGATACCTTGCCGGCAAGGGCGGGCTCGCGGCGCTCAACCTCGGGGTGGAGGCCGCCCGGACGCTCAAGACGTCGCTCGCGGTGGTCACCGTGGTGCCGAAGCCGTGGACCACCCCGTCACCTGCCCGCGTCGATGCCGAGTACGCCCACTACGCCGACAGGCTCGCCGTCGACTCTGCCGCGCAGGCAAGGAAATGCATCGCGTCGTTGGACGCCGATCTGGAGGTCAGCTTCCACAAGTACGCACACCGGTCGGCTCCGGGTGGCCTGCTTGAAGCGGTCGAGGAACTGGAGGCCGAGGTGCTGGTGCTGGGTTCGGCTGCCCACGGCAGCCTCGGGCAGGTGGTGGTCGGATCGACGGCCGACCGTCTGCTTCACTCGGCTCCGGTTCCGCTGGCGATCAGCCCTCGCGGCTATCGCGGCTCGAAGACACATAGCCTGACGAGGATCACCTGCGCCTACCCCGGCACACCGGAATCGCTTCACGTCGTGGAACGGGTCGCGACGCTGGCGGCCCAGCTCGGCGTTCCGATGCGAGTGATCACGTTTGCGGTGCGCGGACGCACCATGTACCCGCCGGAGGTCGGGCTGCACGCCGAGGACACGATCCTGCAGTCCTGGGCTTCCCACTCGCGAGAGGCGTTGGCCAAGTTAAAGACCGCCGGCGTGGTGGGCGACGATGTCCTGCTCCAGGTCGTCACCGGAAACGGCTGGGATCAGGCGCTGGACGCCGCCGAATGGGAGGACGGCGAACTGCTCGCACTCGGCACGTCGCCGCAGGGCGCGATCGCACGGGTGTTCCTCGGATCCAAGGGCACCAAGATCGTCCGGCACAGCCCGGTGCCCGTGCTCGTGCTACCCAACTAGCCGAACACCCGGTCAGTACTTGGCGGTCCCGCGATCGACGGCGATCTGGGAACCGGATATCGTCGCCGACCCGTCGCCCGCCAGCCAGGCCACCACGTCCGAAACCTCTTCGGGGGCCATGAATTCCTTGAGACCCTTCTTGCCGTGATGATTGACGGGCTGGTACGGCATCGGCGAGAAGCTGTGCAGGAATGCCGGATACTTTCCGAAGATCTCCATCATGGCTCGCGTCTCGACCATCGGCGTGTCAATCGAGTAGGGGTGGATCGAGTTGACCCGAATCCCGAACTCCCCCGCCTCGATCGCCAGCGCGTTGGTCAGCGCCACGAGTCCGTGCTTGGAGGCTGAGTAGTGGGCGTTGCCGGGGGTGGCCTTGGTGCCCGCCGACGAACTGACGATGATGATCGAGCCGCCGTTGCCCGCCTCGATCATCGCGGGGACCGCCGCCCGGATCGTGCGCCAGGTGCCGTTGAGGTTGATGTCGATGACGGTGTCCCACTGCTCCTCGGACATCTCCCAGATCCGGCCCCAGCTCAGGATGCCGGCGTTGGCCACCACGATGTCGAGCCGGCCGAACTGCTCCATCCCTTCGGCCACCACCTGCTGCTGGGCCTCGAGATCTCGGATGTCGAGCTCACGCGCGATCACCTTGCGGCCGGTGGCTTCGACCAGTCGTACCGTGTCGGCGAGGTCCTCCGCTGTCGGCATCGGATAGGTGACGGTCTCTGACACCGGCTTGCAGACGTCGATCGCGATGATGTCGGCGCCCTCGGAAGCCAGCCGCACGGCGTGCGCGCGACCCTGTCCGCGCGCGGCTCCGGTGATGAACGCGACGCGTCCCTCGAGTGCTCCGTTGGCTGCCGCCATCGCCGGTCCTTTCGTCGAACTCGAGGCTCAGGCTAGCAGCCGAATTGGAACGTGTTCTAGTAAGGCTCAGTGCTCCAGGGGGTCGCGGATGATCGGGCAGGTCATGCAGTGGCCGCCACCGCGGCCGCGGCCGAGCTCGGCACCGACGATGGTGATCACCTCGATGCCCGCCTTGCGCAGCAGCGAATTGGTGTGGATGTTCCGGTCGTAGGCGAACACCACGCCCGGTTCGACGGCGACGAGGTTGTTGCCGCTGTCCCATTGCTGACGTTCCGAGTCGTACTTGGTTCCGCCGGTTTCCACGATCCGCAACGCGGGCAGATCCAGGGCGGCGGCAACGACTTCCACGAACGGCTTGGTCTCCTCGATGACGTCGACCCCGATCGCTGAGCCTTTCCGGTCAGCGGGCACCAAGGTGAAAGGTGCGATGCCATCGACGATCTCGGGATAAATGGTGACGACATCACGGTCGGCGAACGTGAACACGGTGTCCAGGTGCATGGCGGCCCGCAGCTTGGGCATACCCGCAATGATCACCTTCTGGGCCGCCTGATTCTTGAACAGTTCGGCCGCGACCTGGGTGATGGCCTGCCGCGACGTGCGCTCGCTCATGCCGATCAGCACCACGCCGTTGCCGGGGACCAGCACGTCGCCACCCTCGATGGTGGCCAGACCCCACGACTTCTCCGGGTCACCCCACCACACCGTCGAGCCGACGAAGTCGGGGTGGAACTCGTAGATCGCCTTCATCAACAAGGTCTCGTCGTGGCGCGCCGGCCAGAACAGCGGGTTGAGCGTCAACCCTCCGTAGACCCAGCACGTCGTGTCCCGCGTGTAGAGCGTGTTGGGCAGCGGGGGCATCAGGTACTCGGTGACGCCGATGTTCTCGCGAGCCAGCGCCCGGTAGCCGCCGCCCAGATCCGAGGGCAGGTCCCGGGTGGACATCCCGCCGATCAGCAGCTCGGTCAGGCGGCGCGGCTGCAGGGAGTCCAGGAAGCCGCGGGTGTCGTCGACAAGGCCGAGTCCGACCTCGTCGGCGACGATCTTGCGATCCAGCAGCCACGCCTTGGCCTCGGGGTTCTCCATCGTCTCGGTGAGCACGTTGTGCAACTCGACGACCTCGACGTCGCGGTCGCGCATCTTGTCCATGAAGTCGAAGTGGTCACGGCGCGCGTTCTGCACCCAGAGCACATCGTCGAAGAGCAGGTCGTCGCAATTGGTCGGGGTGAGCCGCTCATGGGCCAGACCCGGCGAGCACACCAGGACCTTGCGCAGCTTGCCCACCTCGGAGTGCACGCCGTAGGCGGCTGATGGCACGGGGGCTGTGGTCATGGATCGATCCTCTCGATTGTCAGATCGTGATAGTGCCGGTGCCCAGCGATACGATGCCGGCCACCGCGCCGATGATGATGATGCCGAACAACACCGCTTCGGCACGAGTGAATACCTGCAGCCCGCGTTCCCTGCGGGCCATGACGTAGAGCGCGGCACCCACCGCGTAGAGAATGCAGGACAGCAAAAGCTTGTCCGGACCGGCCGCGTAAATCAGGAACAGGGTGTAGAACGTGGCGATGCCTGCTACCACGGCGTCGCTGCGCCGCGCGCCGCCGTTCTCGTAGGTCTCCTTGGTCACCGTCAGCTTCACCGCATATTCCGGCGTCCAGATCGGGCTTGCGGTTGGCGAGGCGCCTCAGTTTCGACACGCGCGATCTTGAAGCCGGTCGAACCCGTGTGGAAGTTACCAAGCGGGCGGTGGCGATACCTCGTTATTGACAGTCACGGCATCGAGGGGAACCCAATCGTCACAGCTCGGAGATGATCTGCTGGCGCTTGGTGGAGTACTCGGCGTCGGTGATCGAGCCGGTGGCCCGCAACGTTTCGAGCTGCTGAAGTCGTTGGGCGGTCGTGGGTTCGGCGGGTGGGAAGTAGGGCGCCGCGGCGGGCACCGGCGGGGGCGGGGCGTGCTGCGCGCCGGCGTGCCGCACGATGGCCTGCACCTGTTGGCGCGCAGTCGGATTCGACCGCAGGTCGACCATGTCGTCGATGCCGATGTTGTTCGCCTTGAGCACCTGCAGGATCTCCATCAGCGGTTCGGTCCGGCCGGTCAGGTCGTAGCTGCGGTTGTCCTCGGCCACGCTGAACGTCGCAGGCATCAGTCCGCTCACCAAAGCGCTTCGCTGCCAGTCGATCTGATACTCATTGGTGGTCGGATCGACCAGCGCGACGAGCTTGCGGCTGGTGATCATCGGAAGCCGCGACACCGACGCGATCACCCGGTCCTGCGTCGAGAACGGCGTGATACCGGGCCCGGCGACCTGTAGGTCGATCTTGACCAGCGGCTGATCGTTGATCCTGGTGCCGGTCTCATGAATGCCGACGACCTGGGCCAGCGCCAGCACACCGGACGCCTCCAGCTCCTGGGTCTTGGCCGCCGAGATGGACCCTCGGCCGGTGATCGCCAGCGCGATCAACACGTCGAGCGCGGTGATCAGCAGACCCACCCAGAACATCCATTTGACCATCGGGCCTGCGCCCAACGCGAAGTAGATGACCAGGAAGATCGGGCCGACGATGCCGCACAGCAAGACGAAGAACTGGACACGGACATAGCGCCAGAATGTGGACATGCTCAGATTATCGCCAGAGTCGGCGAATGCCGCTGCGGCTTCCGCCGGGTTACGAACCTGCGCTGACCACCATCGGATTCGCAACAGGAACCTCGACCGGCGCCGGTCCCACGAGCTGGTACAGCGGCCACGTCCACGCGTCCGGGCCGGCCGACGAACGCGCATAGCTGGTGTGCACCGCCACCGACACCGGGTTCATCTCATCCTCGGCGTCCGGGTCGTAGTCGCACACCGCATCCCCGAGCTGGCACACGCTGATCGTCCGTGCGCCCATCGTCAGCGGCAGCGGGGCCGGAGCGTGCGCGAGAATCGGCCAGTCCTGAGCAACGCCCTTCCCGGCGCCCGGCACAGCCGTCACCGAGCCTAGGTTGAGCGTCGGGTCCTGCGGCAGCCGGTCGCCGTCGGCGACCAGCAGTGCGGCCGCCAGCTGCGGGTTGGCGTCGAGCGCGTGCAGATTGCGATGCACCACCATCGCGCCCTGCGAGTAGCCGGCCAGCACCACCTTGGACGTCGGGCACCGCAGGACGAAGTCGTGGTACTGCTGACCCAAGGCCGCGGCACCGGTGTCGACGCTGTCCATGAAGCCGGCCCAGTCCAAGATGCCGCCGTCGTCGGGCACCGGAACCGCCGGGTACTCGACCGCCTCGGCGGTGATCGTGCGACCGTCCTGCTGGACCATCTGGGCGAAGTCCCGGAACGACTTGTAAGACGACCCGGCCCATGCCGCCGTCGGCGGTCAGGTCCCCGGCGCGCTCACCCGAACCGGCGGCGCCGATCCAGTGAACGTCCGGGCATTCGGGTTGCGCTTGCGCGGTGGCGACGGTCAGAAACGCTGCCCCACCCATGACGGTGGCGCAGACCAGCGATGCAATGCGGCGAACCAAGAGAACCTCAATCGTGAGCGGCCGACCCCTCTGCGGCCGTTGCCAGGTACATCGCTGGCGCCGCCGCGCGCGTTACCACCCGAGGCGCGGCGGTGCCTCGCCGCGAGTGTGCGTCACCATCCGCGGCATCGGCGAGTCGCGGATGAAACCGCGCACTCGCGTCTCAGAAGTGGGACTAAGGGCAAACGAAAGTGGCGCCCACCCTTTCGGGTGAGCGCCACTTCGCGGCTCTGAACCTACTTGTTGATCTTGGTGACCCGGCCGGCGCCGACGGTACGGCCGCCCTCGCGGATCGCGAAGCGCAGGCCCTCGTCCATGGCGACGGGCTGGATCAGCTTGACGGAGATGTCGGTGTTGTCACCGGGCATCACCATCTCGGTGCCCTCCGGCAGCGTCACCACACCGGTTACGTCGGTGGTGCGGAAGTAGAACTGCGGACGGTAGTTGTTGAAGAACGGCGTGTGACGGCCGCCCTCGTCCTTGGACAGGATGTAGACCTGGCCCTCGAACTCGGTGTGCGGGGTGGTGGTGCCCGGCTTGATGACGACCTGGCCGCGCTCCACGTCCTCGCGCTTGATGCCGCGCAGCAGCAGACCGACGTTGTCTCCGGCCTGGCCCTGGTCGAGCAGCTTGCGGAACATCTCCACACCGGTGACCGTGGTCTTGGTGCTGGTCGTCTTGATGCCGACGATCTCCACTTCCTCGTTCACGTTGACCACGCCGCGCTCGACACGACCGGTGACCACGGTGCCGCGGCCGGTGATCGTGAAGACGTCCTCGACGGGCATCAGGAACGGCCGGTCGGTGTCGCGCACCGGATCCGGGATCGACTCGTCGACGGCGTCCATGAGCTCCTCGACGGACTTGACCCACTCCGGGTCACCCTCGAGCGCCTTGAGCGCCGAGACGCGCACCACCGGGGCGTCCTCGTCGAAGTCCTGGGCGGCCAGCAGCTCGCGGACCTCCAGCTCGACGAGCTCGATGAGCTCCTCGTCATCGACGGCGTCGGCCTTGTTCAGCGCGACCAGGATGTAGGGCACGCCGACCTGGCGGGCCAGCAGCACGTGCTCGCGGGTCTGCGGCATCGGGCCGTCGGTGGCGGCGACCACCAGGATCGCACCGTCCATCTGGGCGGCACCGGTGATCATGTTCTTGATGTAGTCAGCGTGACCGGGGGCGTCGACGTGCGCGTAGTGACGCTTCTCGGTCTGGTACTCCACGTGGGAGATGTTGATCGTGATACCGCGCTGACGCTCCTCAGGCGCATTGTCGATCTGGTCGAATGCGCGCGACTCGTTCAACGTGGGGTACTTGTCATGCAGAACCTTGGTGATTGCTGCAGTCAGCGTGGTCTTGCCGTGGTCAACGTGACCGATGGTCCCGATGTTGACGTGCGGCTTCGTCCGCTCGAACTTCGCCTTCGCCACTTCTGTGTCCTCCTGGACTGTGTTGGTGCTTCGTGTAAAGCAGAGTTGATCTTTGCAGGTGCTAATCGCCGCGGTGGCGACGGGTCAGATTACTGAGCTGTCGCCTTCGCGGAGTCCGTTGCTCGACTCCGGATCAGCTCCGAGCCTCGGGCCTGGCGGCCCTCGATTCTCACTGACCCGTCGCCTTCGCGGAGTACGTTGCTCGACTCCGGATCAGCTCCGAGCCTCGGGCCTGGCGGCCCTCGATTCTCACTGACCCGTCGCCTTCGCGATGATCTCCTTCGACACGTTCGCCGGAACCTCGGCGTACGAGTCGAACACCATGGAGTAGTTCGCCCGGCCCTGGGTCTTCGACCGGAGGTCTCCGACGTAGCCGAACATCTCCGACAGCGGCACATGCGCCCTGACGACGCGGGCACCGCTGCGCTCCTCCATGGCCTGAATCTGACCACGGCGGGAGTTGAGGTCGCCGATCACTTCACCCATGTAGTCCTCGGGTGTGGTGACCTCGACGGCCATGACCGGTTCCAGGATGACCGGCTGCGCCTGGGCGGCAGCCTTCTTCAGTACCTGCGAACCGGCCACCTTGAAGGCCATTTCCGAGGAGTCGACCTCATGGAAGGCGCCGTCGAGAAGCGTGACCTTCAGGTTCACCAGGGGGTAACCGGCCAGCACGCCGTACTGCATCGCGTCCTGGGCGCCGGCGTCCACCGACGGGATGTATTCGCGGGGGATGCGGCCGCCGGTGACCTTGTTCTCGAACTCGTAGGTGGCACCGTCCTCACCGGTGAACGGTTCGATGGAGATGAGCACCTTCGCGAACTGGCCCGAGCCACCCGTCTGCTTCTTATGGGTGAACTCGACCTTGTCGACCTTGCGCTTGATGGTCTCCTTGTAGGCCACCTGCGGCTTGCCGACGTTGGCCTCGACCTTGAACTCGCGACGCATCCGGTCCACCAGGATGTCCAGGTGCAGCTCGCCCATACCGCCGATGACGGTCTGGCCGGTCTCCTGATCGAGGTGCACCTTGAAGGTCGGATCCTCCTCGGCCAGCTTCTGGATCGAGAGGCTCAGCTTCTCCTGGTCGCTCTTGGTCTTCGGCTCGATGGCGACCTCGATCACGGGGTCGGGGAACGTCATCGATTCCAGCACGACCTGATCGTTGGAATCGGACAGCGTGTCGCCGGTGGTGGTGTCTTTCAGGCCGATCACCGCGTAGATGTGGCCCGCCGACGCGGTCTCCACCGGGTTTTCTTTGTTGGAGTGCATCTGGAACAGCTTGCCCAGCCGCTCCTTCTTGCCCTTGGTGGCGTTGACGACCTGCGAGCCGGAGTCGACCTTGCCCGAGTACACCCGGACATAGGTCAACTTCCCGAAGAACGGGTGCGTCGCGACCTTGAACGCCAGCGCCGAGAACGGCTCGGCGGTCGACGGGTTGCGGACGACCTCGACGTCCTCCTTGTTGGGCGCGTGCCCGACAGCGGGCGGCACATCCAGCGGCGAGGGCAGATAGTCGATCACCGCGTCGAGCATGGGCTGTACACCCTTGTTCTTGAACGCGCTGCCGCACAGCACCAGGTACGCCTCGGAGTTGATGGTGAGCTTGCGCAGCGCACCCTTGACCTCCTCGACGGACAGCTGCTCGCCACCGAAATACTTCTCCAGAAGCGACTCGTCGGTCTCGGCGACCGCCTCGAGCAGCTTGGTTCGGTACTCGTCGGCCTTCTCCTGCAGCTCGGCAGGGATGTCGATCGTCTCGTAGGTCTCACCGAGCTTGGTCTCGCCACGCCAGACCTTGGCCTTCATCTCGACCAGGTCGACGACGCCCTCGAACTCGCCTTCGGAACCGATCGGCAGCTGGATCGGGATCACGTTGGCGCCGAGGCGCTCTTTCATGGTCCGGACCGAGAAGTAGAAGTCCGCACCGACCTTGTCCATCTTGTTGACGAAGCAGATGCGGGGGACGTCGTACTTGTCGGCCTGGCGCCAGACCTGCTCGGACTGCGGCTCGACGCCCTCCTTGCCGTCGAAGACGGCGACAGCGCCATCGAGAACCCGCAGCGAGCGCTCCACCTCGACGGTGAAGTCGACGTGCCCGGGGGTGTCGATGATGTTGATCTGGTTACCGTTCCAGAAGCAGGTGGTAGCGGCGGAGGTGATGGTGATCCCCCGCTCCTGCTCCTGCTCCATCCAGTCCATCGTGGCGGCGCCATCGTGAACTTCACCGATCTTGTAGCTGATACCGGTGTAGTAGAGGATGCGCTCGGTTGTCGTCGTCTTGCCGGCGTCGATATGCGCCATGATGCCGATGTTGCGGACCTTCGTGAGGTCGGTCAGCACGTCCTGTGCCACGGCTAAATTCCCACTCTTTCGCTTGCTTGTCAGGTGTTCAGTTGCGCCCTGCGGGCCACCGGCCGCGGGCGTGCAATCACCAGCGGTAGTGCGCGAAGGCCCGGTTCGCCTCGGCCATCTTGTGGGTGTCCTCGCGTCGCTTGACGGCGGCACCCAGGCCATTGCTGGCGTCCAGGATCTCGTTGGCGAGCCGCTCGACCATGGTCTTCTCGCGCCGGGCCTTGGAGAAGCTGACCAGCCAGCGCAGTGCCAGCGTGGTGGAGCGCTCCGGACGGACCTCGACCGGCACCTGGTAGGTGGCGCCACCGACACGGCGGCTACGCACCTCGAGCGCCGGCTTGACGTTGTCCAGAGCGCGCTTGAGGGTGACGACCGGATCGGTGCCGGTCTTGTCACGGGCCTGCTCGAGCGCACCATAAACAATGCGTTCGGCCAGCGATTTCTTCCCGTCCAGCAGGACTTTGTTAACCAGCTGAGTCACCAGCTGCGACCCGTAGACCGGGTCGTTCACCAGCGGGCGCTTCGGCGCGGGCCCCTTGCGCGGCATCAGCTCTTCTCCTTCTTGGCGCCGTAGCGGCTACGGGCTTGCTTGCGGTTCTTCACACCTTGGGTGTCCAGCGAGCCGCGGATGATCTTGTAGCGCACCCCGGGGAGGTCCTTCACACGACCACCACGCACCAGCACCATCGAGTGCTCCTGCAGGTTGTGGCCTTCACCCGGGATGTAGGCGGTGACCTCGACCTGACTGGTCAGCTTCACGCGCGCGACCTTACGAAGCGCAGAGTTCGGCTTCTTCGGGGTCGTCGTGTACACGCGAGTGCACACGCCGCGGCGCTGCGGGCTGCCCTTGAGGGCCGCCGTCTTCACCTTGGCGATCTTGTCGCGGCGACCCTTACGGACCAGCTGGTTGATGGTTGGCATGTACCGGCTTCCTGTGTTGCTCGTCGTGGTGACGTGTCGTACTGGCGTCGTGCTCTGAAGTTCTCGTGTCCTGCAGTTCTGCCGAGCCGGGTTACCCCGCGGCCGGGCGTGTCGCATGCGGCCGCCGAGAAAATTTCGAGGCATTGCCTGTTTTCTCAGGGCATGGCGGACATGCGAAGTGGCCCGGCGTGCAGGCATGCTTGTGCTTCGTAAGAAACACAAGCGCCCTATTTGCCAGGCACGAACGTCCACGATACCAGGGCAGACCGCACCGATCCAAACCCGTGAAGCAGCGCTAGCGGGCGGCGTTCACGCAGGTCAGCGCCACCGACCGGGCTCCGGGCGAACTCTCATCGGGTTTGCATGCCGGTCGCCAGCCTCATCACCATGTCGGTGAACACCCCGTCGGTGTCGATGCCGGCCATCACCCCGGTCATCTCCAACAGCACGAACCCGTGCATGGCCGACCAGAACTCCAATGCAGCGAAGAAGGCCGCCTCGGTATCCAGGCCGTAGGCGGACAGCACCGAGATCACGGGTGCCGCCGCGGCCCTGGTGGCCTCGGTGAACTCGGGGTCGTCGCCGCCCAGCGGCATCCTGGTGAATGCGGAGTAGCGGCCCGGATGGTGGTGCGCATAGCTGCGGTAGGCGCTGGCCATGACCATGACCGCGTCGTCGGGGGTGCGACCCTGCCCGACCGTGTTGAGCATGTCGATGATGTCGCCGACCACCCGCATCCGCACGGTCCGGCGCAGATCGTCGAGGCTGTGCACGTGGTTGTAGAGCGACGGGCCTTTGGTGCCCAGCTGATTGGCCAGCGCGTTGATCGTCAGCGCGTCCCAACCCTCGCGGTCGAGGAACGTCAGCGCGGCGTTGACGATGGAGTCACGGCTCAGCCTCGCAGGACGCGTCGGCCGAGCTGCCATCTCGCCGATCCCCCTCAGGTCGTCCCGTGCGACCCACTTTCGGGTCAGCGAAAAACTCTAGTTCACCCGCTGCTGGCTGAGCTGCGCGAGTTGTTCGACGATCGAACACAGATCGGGGAGCGTCGCCGAGTTCATCGTCTGGATCGACCAGGTGATGACGTCGCCGCCTTTGGCCACGTAGATGCTGCACGCGGTGTCGTCGGACGCCTTGAACCCCTTGTTGCCGTCGATCGAGAGTTCGGTCAGCGCCCGCCCGGCCCGCTGTTCGAGCTCCCGCTCGGTGTCCATGTCGCTGCCGCGGTACCACCACGTCGAGATGCCCATTCCGGCACCGACGCTGCCGAGCCCGGTGTCCTCCTGCCAGAAGCATCCCGCGTCGCTGACCACGGCCGACTTGAACAACTTCGACCCGGCGGCCTCGTCGACGTCGGCGTCGGTGACCCCGTTGCAGTCCCCGCTGTGGAATCCGCCCGCGGGAGAGCCGGCACCAGATCCCTCGTCAGGGTCTCCGGGATGATCGGGCGCCCCGCACCCGGCGAGCAGCGCGACCGACAGCGCGACGCAGACCTGGGTCCACGGCTTCGCGGCGGTGGTCATCTCACAAATCCGAACGTAACGTCGCCGACAGCAGCTTCTCGGCTTCGACGCACGGATCGCCGGAGGACTGACCGCGGTACTGCACCCACCAGCTCAACACGCCCGTTCCCGCCGCCGCCGTGGCCGAACAGGCAGCGCCGGTGGTGTCGCGGCGCGCCGAGAATGCGCCGTGACGTTCCACGACAATGTCGGTGACCACCGCCCCGCGCGCCGCGGCCAGTTCACGCTCACGCTCGAGGCTGCCGTCTTCGAACCACGAGAACGTGACGTCGATCGTTGTCGTGGTCGGCACAGGCGTGGTCGGCGCAGTCGGCGCCGCCCCTGGCCCCGAACGCGACAGGATGTACTGGCACACCGCGCCGCTGTAAGGCCGGCTCACGTCGTCGGCACCGAGGGTGGCCTGCACCGAGGAGTCGTCGAGCAGTCCGCATCGATCGTCGACGTAGCCGTAACTGCGACCGGGATCGGGGACGCCGGGATCGGCCCGCTGTGCCGTCCCGCCGACGGTCTGCGAACACGCGGTGACGGTGGCCGTCGCTGTGACGGCCACGATGAGAAATTGTCGGACACGTCGACGCATCGCCGTTCACGGTACCGAGCGCGTCAGGCCAAAGCGACTCTGCCCAACAAGTGCGCCGAACGTCGTAGGCTTGGCCGGTGAGCGCCCCCCTGCGACTGTTCAGCTGGACCGGCGCCGCGGCGCTGGCAATGACTCTCGGGTTGACCGCGTGTGGCTCGAACAGTCAGGACTCCTCCGGCCCGACGGTGACGGCGGGGTCGTCGGGCGCCCAAGTCGAGATTGGCAACACGATCAATTACGGCTCGTTCGGCACCACGGCCGACATCGACTGCGCCGACGGCAAGTCGCTGAACGTCGGCGGATCCAACAACACGCTGACCGTCAAGGGCACGTGCGCCAACGTCAACATCGGCGGTGCCGACAACAAGATCACCTTCGAGCGGATCGAGACCGAACTCTCCGTCGTCGGGCTGAACAACACCGTCACCTACCGCGACGGCGATCCGAAGCTCAACGACACCGGCAGCAACAACAGCGTCTCCAAGGGCTGACGCGTCTCACTCTTTGGTGTCTATCATGGTGGACATGAAAACGCGGGGCTACACCATGGGCGTACGCCAAGAGGCCAAAGACGCCACCCGCGACGCGATCCTCACCGCCGCCATCGACACGTTCATGGCTGAGCGATCGTTTGCGATCACGCTCCCCGCGGTGGCCGAGCGCGCGGCCGTGACCGTCAAGACGGTGCTCCGGCATTTCGGAAGCCGCGACGCTCTGATCGACGCCGCCTGGTCCCGGGCATACGACGAAGTGATGGCCGAACGCACCCCGCCGACACCCGAACGCCGAAGCCGCACTGGGTGTGCTCATCGCCCACTACGAGCGCCGTGGCGACATGGTGCTCGCCGTCCTCTCCGAGAAGAACGACGACCCCCGCGCCGAGCGGATGAACAACACCGGACGGCTGGCACACCGCGCGTGGGTGGAGGAGGTCTTCGACTCTCGCCTGCCTGAGGAGCCCGCGGCGCGGTCGCGGCTGGTCGATGTGCTCGTCGTCGCCACCGATGTCTACAGCTGGAAGTTGCTGCGCCTCGACCGGGGACTGTCGGTGGACGACGTCCTTGACCGGATGCTGCTGATGACCGGGGCGTTACTGGAGGCGCTGTGAAGATCGTGTTCGCCATGGTGGACGGCGGCGGAAACATTCCGCCACAGGTGGCAGTGGCGCGGGCACTTCATGCCCGCGGCGTCGAGATCCACGTCGTCGGCCACCGCGGAATTCGGGACCGGGTCGAGGCCGCCGGATTATCGTTCGAGCCCTTCTCCGAGGGAAGGCATTTCGACCCGACGGTGCGACGGTCACTACCTGCCATCATGACCGATTTCGCCCGGGTGGCATCGGACCGGCGGCTCGGCCGTAGCGTGGTGGACGCCGCAGAGCGCCTCCATGCGGACGCTGTTGTCGTCGACATGATCCTGGCCGCAGGCATCGCGGAGATCGCGAAATCCGGCCTCCCCACGATCGTATTCGTGCACTGCTTCTATCGCGCGGTGCAGGACCTGGCGGCGGGCCCGGTCGGCTGGTTGCTGCGGCTCCGTGGTGTCGACCCGCTCGAGGCCGAACACCACGGTCTGCTGCAGGTCGTCGCCGCCCGCGCTGATCTCGACCCGGCGCGCGGAGCGCCGCCCGTCTGCCATACCGGCGTAACGTGGCAGGGCGTCCCGAGCGCCGCAGTCCCCAACCATGTTCCGCGAGTCCTGGTGAGCTTGAGCACGAATGCTTTTGCAGGACAACGACCAATGCTGCAGAACATCCTCGATGCAGTTGCGCCGCTGCCCCTCGAGACGACGGTGACCGTGGGGCCGGGCATCGATGCCCGCGGACTGCGGGTGCCGCCGAATGCCTCGATACACAGCTGGCTGGACCACGACCAGGTCCTCGCCACCACGTCGTTGTTGGTGGGACACGGCGGTCACAGCACCGCCATGCGGGCGCTGTCCTTCGGGGTGCCGCAGATCGTGATGCCCGCCAACCCGATGATCGACCAGAAGCGGGTGGGTGCAGCGCTCGAGCATGTTCATGCGGGCGTGCTGCTGCCCAAACACGCCAAGCCGAAGCGCATCCGCGAGGCCATCGAGACGGTGCTGGGTGACAGCACCTACCGCGAGGCGGCCGATCGGCTCGGGGAACAGATTCGACGACGCGACGGAGCCGACGTCGCTGCCGACACCATCTGCGAATTCATCACCAGCTCAACGCAGTTGACCAAGGGCTAGGCACCCGCTCCGTGCCTACCCGCGCCGCCGGCGAAGCGGGCCGCACCTTCCAGCGATTCGGCTGCGACCCGCGCCATGCTGCCGAACTCGAAGTTCATCGCGTCGGCCTCCGGCAGACCCCACTGCGTCAGCGCCGAGCGCCGGTCGGCACGCAGACACTGCTGAGGCAGCGCCGCCAGTTCGGCCGCCAGCTCCTCGGCCCGCGGCCGTGCTTCGCCGGGAGGCACCACGCGGTTGGCCAGCCCGATCGCCATGGCCTCGTCGGCGTCGACGCTGCGCCCGGTGAGGATCAGATCCATGGCGCGGCTGTGGCCGATGAGCCGGGGCAGTCGGACGGTGCCGCCATCGATCAGCGGGACACCCCAGCGGCGACAGAACACCCCCATGATCGCGTCCTGCTCAACCACCCGCAGGTCACACCACAGCGCCAGCTCCAGCCCGCCGGCGACGGCGTAACCGCTGACGGCGGCGATGACGGGTTTGGACAGCGTCATCCGGCTCGGACCCATCGGGCCCGGCCCGGTCCGGTGCACCTGGTTGGAGTCGGGGGTGCCGAAGGCCTTGAGATCGGCTCCCGCACAGAAGGTTCCGTTATCTCCCCACAGCACCGCGACCGCTGCGGAATCATCCTTGTCGAATTCGTCGAACGCCCCGTACAGCTCGGCTGCGGCCGGTCCATTGACCGCGTTGCGCGCCGCAGGCCGGTTCATGATGACCGTCGTCACCGGACCGCTCTTCTCGACTCGCACTCCACCCGATCCCCCGGTCGCTTCGCTCCTGCCCGCCGTACCCGATCCCCCGGTCGCTTCGCTCCTGCCCGCCGTACCACTCATCTGGCCTCCATCAATTCCGCGTCGTCGCGCCGCGCCACCAGTTCGGCGGCGAAGTCGTTGTAGGCCGTGCGCAACGCCGCACCGGGCCACTGCGCAGGCAGCAGTTCGTCGGGCAGGACCGGATCGGTGATCAGGTGACGCACGATTCCGGCGGCCGCGACGAATCTACCGGGAACGTCGGTGGCCGCTGCGATCTCGTCCAAGAGGTGGTCGCCTGCGCGAACCCAGCCCGGTAAGTCCCAAAGCCTGCCGGCGAGCTCGGCCGGGTCGTCGTCGCAGGCATGCAGCACCCGAACTCGGTCGAGCACCTCGGCCGCCAGTTCGACGTCGAGGTTGGCCGGCCGCAGCCAGACGCCCTCACGGAGCTCTCCGAAACGCCAGTCCTGCAGCGTGTTCCGCAAAGTCGCGCGGGTGCGCGCGTCGCCGCCGACGCTCGTGATGATCAGCGTGGTCCAGGCGCCGTCCCACCGGCGGGTGCGGGGGTTGATCGCGCCGTCCTGTCTGCGCTGGCGAGCGAGCAATCGGTCCGACAATCGGTAGCCATCCTCGGAACGAACGAGGTCACCCGAGCTCACCATGCGGGTCAGCGCCACCCGGACCGTCGCCTCCTTGAGATCGAAATCCGCTGTGAGCCTGAGGAGTTCGCTGGCCGTCGCCCAGGCAGGGTGCGCTCCGAGAAGTACGCTCAGCACCACCGAGCGTGCCGTCATCCGCGACACCGCCTTGGCCACGCCTAGACCCCGGACGTTGTTCGGCCATGATCGCCGAACGGTTCGTCGCGGCGGCGCACCGCATCGCGGAAGCCGTGCTCACGCGCATCGGCGACGAACGCGTGGCCCTCGGGGGTGTGGCGCGCCACCCCGTCGAACACCGTCGAGATCATGGCACTGTTGGCCACGCCCTGGTTGTACAGCGCGCTGTTCATCGCCAGCTTGACCATGATGAGCTGGTTGATCGGCACCGCGGCGATCCGCTCGACAAGCCGCTCCGTGCGCTCGTCGAGATCCTGGGGTTCGGGCGCTTCCACCGCCAGGCCCCAGTCGGCGGCCTGGGCGCCGGTGATGCAATCACCGGTGAACAGAAGGCGTTTCGCGCGTTGGTCGCCGAGGCGGTGAGCCCACAGTCCCGCGGCGGGCACTCCCCACACCCTGGTGGGCGGGTAACCGATCTTGGCGTCGGATGCGGCGATCACCTGATCGGCGTGCAGCGCGATGTCGGTGCCGCCGGCAACGCAGTAACCGTGGATCTTGACCACGGTCGGCTTGTCGGCGCGCATCAGGCTGGAGAACCCACGGACGAACCGGCTCATCATCTGGTAGTCGATCATCGGGTCCCACGGCTGGTTCGGCAGATGGTTGATCGCCTGCGTCTTGCCCGACAGCACGGTGTCCCGGTACGGGTTACCGCCGCCTGCCGATGACGAACCCTCGGCATAGGCGGACAGGTCGAAGCCCGCGCAGAATCCGGCGCCGCGGCCGGACACCAGGATCACGTGGACGTTCGGGTCGAGGTCGGCGCGCTCCACCAACGCCGAAAGCTCCAGCGGTGTATCGGCGACGATCGCGTTACCCTTCTCCGGGCGGTTGAACGTGATGCGGGCAACCCGATCGGTGACCTCGTAGGTCATCGTCTTCAGGTTGTCGAAGTCGACGGGCCTGAGTCCACTCCCGGGTCGCACCCCTCCTGTCCGCCGGTCTGCGTGGGTCATCCGCCGGGCTCAGCCCTTGACCAGCGCGCGCTCGATGATCGGCCCGAGATCCAAACCTGTTGGCAGCGTGCCGAACGCCCCACCCCACGCACCGCCGAGACGGCTGGCCAGGAAGGCCTCGGCGACGGCGGGATGCCCGTGGCGCACCAGCAGCGAGCCCTGCAGCGCAAGGGAGATGTCTTCGGCGATCTTGCGGGCGCGGTACTGAATGGTCACCGGGTCTGCCGCGTCGCCCAGCGCCGGACGCAGTGCCTGGACGTGCGCATCCAGCCGAGGGTCATGGCCTGCCGTCCTGCCGAGTTCGTCGAACAGCACCTCGATACACTCGGGACGGGTTGCCATGGCGCGCAACGCATCCAATGCGCTGACATTGCCGGAGCCCTCCCAGATGCCCATCAGCGGAGCCTCCCGGTACAGCCGCGGCATCCCGGACTCCTCGGCGTATCCGTTGCCACCGAGACACTCCATCGCCTCGGCGGCGTGCGGCGTCGCGCGCTTGCACACCCAGTACTTGGCGGCCGCCAGGCCGATCCTGCGCAGCAGCGTCTCGCGTTCGTCGCCGCGCACCGCGCTGTCGGTGGCGCCTGCCATCCGCATCGCCAGCATGGTCGCGGCCTCGGCCTCGACGGCCAGGTCGGCGAGCACGTTGCGCATCAGGGGCTGATCGATCAGGTAGGCGCCGAACGCTTTCCGGTGCTGCGCATGGTGGGTGGCGCGCATCAGCCCGTTACGCATGCTGGTCGCGCTGCCCAGGGTGCAGTCCAGCCGCGTCAGGTTGACCATCTCGATGATCGTCGCGACCCCGCGGCCCTCTTCGCCGACCAGCCAGGCGGTGGCCCCGTCGTATTCGACCTCGCTGGAGGCGTTGGCGTGGTTTCCGAGCTTGTCCTTGAGCCGCTGCAGGAACATCCGGTTGCGGGTGCCGTCGGGCAACACCCGTGGCAGGAAGAAACAACTCAGGCCATTGGGCGCCTGAGCGAGCACCAGGAAGATGTCGCACATCGGTGCGGAGGTGAACCACTTGTGACCGGTGAGCCGGTAACACCCGTCGCCGTCAGGGGTGGCTGCCGTGGTACCGGCCCGCACGTCGGAGCCACCCTGCTTCTCGGTCATCGACATCCCCGCGGTGATGCCCGGCTTGGTCGCGGGAACGGCGAGTGCGGGGTCGTAGATCCGACTCGTCAGCAGCGGCTCGTAGATCGCCGCGAGGTCCGGGTTGTGACGGAGCGCGGGCACCACGGCGTAGGTCATCGAGATGGGACAGAGGTGTCCGGGCTCCGGCGTCCACACCGAGGTCTTCGCCGCGCGCACCACGTGGGCCCCCGGTCGGTCGTCGGCCCAAGGTGCGGCGTGCAGACCGTGGCCGACCGCGATGGTCATGAGCTCGTGGTAGGCGGGGTCGTATTCGACCTCGTCGACCCGGTGACCGTAGCGGTCGTGCGTGCGCAGGATCGGCCGGTTGCGATCGGCCAGCTCGCCCCAGCGCTGGGCCCGGGGGCTGCCACCGAGTGCTCCCAGCTCGAAGACCTCGTCGACGCCCCACGCCCCGCCTTCGCGGATCAGCGCCTCGGCCAGCATCGGCGATGCAGCCGGGTTGTAGTTCTCCAGCGGGGGGACCTGATTGGTGACCACATGCGTGTCCGGCATGCCCTCACTATTACACTTCTCCGACGACCGCACAAGAAGGTGTAATGCCGCTAGACTTTCCATTCGACTGGAAACGCCGCACGGGAGGTGAGGTCGGTCAAAGACGTCGGACGACTGTTGCTCCGTTGCGCGGACCGGCCCGGTCTCGTCGCCGCGGTGAGCCAGTTCCTGGCGGGCAGGGGTGCCAACATCGTGTCCCTGGACCAGCACGCCACTCAGCAGTCGCACGGAATGTTCATGCAGCGCACCATCTTTCACATACCCGGCCTACCAGCGGCACGCGACGAGCTCGAAAGGGCGTTCGCCGAGCAGGTGGCCTCCCCGTTCGACATGGACTTCCGGCTCACCGAGGCAGCCAAACCCAAACGGGTCGCCATCCTGGCATCCAGGGAGGACCACTGCGTGCTCGACCTGCTGTGGCGCAATCGCCGCGGCGAGTTGGACATGTCCGTGGTGATGGTCATCGCCAACCATCCCGACCTCGCCGACGATGTCCGACCCTTCGGGGTGCCGTTCATTCACGTCCCGGCGCACAAGGACATCCGCGCCGAGGCCGAGCAGCGCCAGCTCGATCTGCTGCGCGGCAACGTCGACCTCGTCGTGCTCGCCCGCTATATGCAGATCCTCACGCCGCAGTTCATCGACGCGGTCGGGTGCCCCATGATCAACATCCACCACTCATTCCTGCCCGCGTTCATCGGCGCTGCGCCCTATCTCCGCGCCAAGGAGCGCGGTGTCAAACTCGTCGGCGCCACCGCCCATTACGTCACTCAGGACCTCGACGAAGGGCCGATCATCGAACAAGACGTGGTGCGCGTCGACCACCGGCACAGCGTCACCGATCTGACCCGCCTAGGGGCCGACGTCGAACGGCTGGTGCTGTCCCGGGCGGTGCTCTGGCACTGCGAGGACCGGATCATCCGGTTCGGCAATCAGACCATCGTCTTCTGAACGCCTGTCGGGGTCGGTCGTCGCCGGCGGCGCTCGTACCGCGCGATCAGGGTGATGACCACCGCGGCCAGCGCCCAGCCGAGCAGCAGGTCGATCACATAGTGCTCGGCGGTGTACACCAGCGTGAACGCCATCACCAGCGGATAGGCCACCAGCACCGGACGCCACGCGCGGTGCACGCGGTGCCAGAGAAACGCCGCCAGTGCGGCCGACATCCCCGCGTGCAGCGAGGGGATCGCCGCGACCAGGTTGACGCTGGCCTGTCCCTGATCGAGCAGCGCGGTGGCGGAGTGCAGGTTCAGCTTGCCCCAGCCGCGCCCTACGATGCGCTCCACCCAGCTGTTTGCGCCGTCGTGGGTGGTCTGCATGGCACCCAGCAGGCCGCCGTCGGGCACGCCGCGCGCGGGCTTGAACATGCAGCCCGGGCCGGACGGTCCTGCCGCGACGTCCCTGGGGGTGCACCGCGCCGCGGCCCATGGTGGCGCGGCGGGCAGCAGTGCATAGATCACCAGCGCGGCCAGGTTGAGGCCGACGAACAACCGGGCGAACGCCTTCCACTCGTCGCGGTTGCGTAACCACAGAATGCCGGCGATGACGTACGGCACGATGAAGAACGACATGTAGACGCTGCTGATCGCCACCTCCCACCAGGGCGGATGCGGCAACTTCAAGTGCTCTTGCAGCCATACCGTCGGCATGGTCCCGAAGAACATCAGGCGGTCCATGTCGGCCTGCCAGTGCCACATCGTGGGCCGCCCGATGAGCGTCGCCGCTCCCCTGCTCAGGTCGTAGGCGATCAGTAGCAGCGCGAACGGCAACCAGTCGCGGATCACGTAGAGGACGCGCCGGCCCTGGCCGATGCTGGCGGCGGCCAGGCCGGTGCAGATGTAGACCAGCAACAGTTCGCGGTTGAACGCGAAGCCGTCGGTGACGGTCCGCCAGACCACCACGGTCGCCCAGATGACGATGGCCGCCCACCGCGCGACACGCACCCACCGGGCACGCCGATCCGGCTGGAGGGCATCTTCGACGTGCGCCAACGCAATCGACGACTGGTCAAGTGCGGACACTCCGACGAGATTAGTTCACGGCGACGCCACCTGCCGTTCAACTGCCGTCTTACGCCCCGCGGGGGGCCACCATCTCGTGCGGCGCAGCAGCGGTCTGCACCGCGGTGGCGCCCTGATCGCGGCCGCGTCCTGAGATGAACCGGCGCGCATACAGGTAGGTGGCCGCGGCTGCGAGCACCGGCACGCGCCCGCGATGGCGAACGTCGCCCGTGTCCCGAAATGCTCGGCCAGCCACCCGACGGCGGGGCACCGATGGGGTGGTGCCCCCCATCGCGACCACCAGAAGGGACGGAACTCGCCCGCGCATCACAGGGCCGCCGTCAACTGCAGCCAGGTGCTCGTGAGCGCTTTGTAGACCACGGCGCCTGCGCCGAGGACGAAAACCGCGCCGAGCGCCAGAGTCACGGTCGGCGCACCCGTGGCGATGAACAGCACGCCGACGACCACCGCCGCAGCGATGATGCGTCCGACCGAGGCACTGAGCACGCCGGCAAATCCCAGTCCGCCGATGACCGAACCGGCCCCGAAGGCGGCAAGCAGGTAACCGACGTCCGGGCATCCCCGTCGAACGCGTCATACCCCAGCAGCGGAATCAGCACCTGGAAGTTCAGCGCAACCACGCCGACGCATGCCAGCAACACCAGCGGTCCGAGAAGCTCAGGAGTCGAACGGACGTATGCCAGGCCGGCACGCAGGTCGCCCATGCTGCGGGGGCGTCGCGGCGGGTGGATCAGCTCGTCGGAGCGCATCAGCAGCAGGCCGACGATGATCGTCACGAACGATACGTGCTCGAGTTCAGCCGAGGCGCTCCCGCAGGAACGCGATGTCGTCTTTGCGCCCCTCGTCGGCGGTCTCGCAGATGACCGGAGCCCCGGCCGCCTCGACGACCGCGACCAGCAGCTGCGGGTCGATCTGGCCGGTGCCGAAGTTGGCATGGCGGTCCGCGCCCGATCCCGCAGCGTCGCGGGAGTCGTTGCAGTGCACCAGGTCGATGCGGCCGGTGATCGCCTTGATCCGTTCGACGGCGTCGACCAGCGCCTCTCCCGCCGCCCAGGCGTGGCAGGTGTCGAGGCAGAACCCGATGCCCGTGTCTGCGATGTGGTCCCAAAGCCGCGCGATGGTGTCGAAATGCCGGGCCATCGCGTGGTCGCCGCCGGCGGTGTTCTCGAGGTATACCGGCACGTCCGTCTTGAGGCTTGCAAGCGCTTTGACCCACCGCTCGAAGCCGGCGTCCATGTCGTTGTCGTCGGCGTGCCCGCCGTGGACGATAACCGCGGTGGCGTTGATCGCCGACGCTGCGTCGCAGGTGTCCTGCAGGATCTTGCGGGATGGAATCCGGACCCGGTTGTTGGCCGAGGCGACGTTGATGAGGTACGGGGCGTGCACGTAGATGGGCAGCGACGAGGCCTTCAGGACCTCCGCGTCCTCCCTCGGCGGCGGCTTCTTCCAGCTCTGCGGGTTGCCGAGGAAGAACTGCAGCACGTCGGCGCCGTCAGCCTGCGCCGCGGCCAGGGGATCGTCACCGTGGACATGGGAACCAATGAGCACGTCGTCGAGTCTAGTGAGGCGGACCGACGCCGGTGACGTCCGTGTGGCGGGCGGTACGGCTAGTGCCGAACTGGACGAAATGGCGTCGAGTACTCGTACTTCTTCGCCCATTTGTGGGTTTGGGCGAAAGACGCAGAACAGCCCCCGCCAGAGCGGGGGCTGTTCTGGTGGATCGAGACTACCGGTAGTCCGAGTAGCCGTAGTCGTCCAGCGGCACCGCGGCGCCGGTGGCCTGGCCGAAGTCCGGGCTGTAGTACTGATCCTCGTAGGACGGGATCGTGTACGCCGCGGCCCTGGCCTCTTCGGTCGGCTGCACCTGGATGTTGCGGTAGCGGCTGATGCCGGTACCGGCCGGGATCAGCTTGCCGATGATCACGTTCTCCTTCAGACCGTTGAGCCTGTCGCTGCGGCAGTTGATCGCCGCATCGGTCAGGACCCGCGTGGTCTCCTGGAACGACGCTGCCGACAGCCACGAATCGGTGGCCAGCGACGCCTTGGTGATACCCATCAGCACCGGGCGCCCCGCCGCGGGCTCGGCGCCCTCGGCGACGACCCGACGGTTCGCAGCCTCGAACTCGCCGCGCTCGGTCAGCGAACCGGGCAGGAACTCCGTCGCACCCGAATCGATGATGGTGACGCGCCGCAGCATCTGCCGGACGATCACCTCGATGTGCTTGTCGTGGATCGACACACCCTGGGCGCGGTAGACCTCCTGGACCTCCTTGACAAGGTGGATCTGCACCTCGCGGGGGCCCTGGACGCGCAGCACCTCGTGCGGGTCGGCCGAGCCCTCCAGCAGCTGCTGGCCCACCTCGACATGGTCGCCGTCGGTCAGCAGACGCTCCGAGCCGTCGTCGTGCTTGAACACCTTGAGCCGCTGGCGCCGGGTGAGCTTGTCGTACACGACCTCCTCGCCCCCGTCGTCGGGAACGATGGTGATCTTGTAGAACTTGTCGCTCTCCTCCAGACGGATCCGCCCGGAGACGTCGGCGATCGGGGCGCGGTTACGCGGAACGCGGGCCTCGAACAGCTCCTGCACGCGGGGCAGACCACCGACGATGTCCTGACCGCCGGTCACCCCACCCTGGTGGAAGGTACGCATCGTCAGCTGCGTGCCGGGCTCACCGATGGACTGCGCGGCCACGATGCCGACGGCCTCGCCGATGTCGACCAGCTTGCCGGTCGCCATCGAACGGCCGTAGCACATCGCACATACGCCGGTGCCCGTCGCGCAGGTCAGCACGGAGCGGACCTTCACCTCGGTGATGCCTGCGGCCAGCAACGCGTCGATCGCCGGGTCACCCAGGTCGTGCCCACGTTCGACGATGACGTTGCCGTTCGCGTCGACCGCATCGGTGGCCAGCGTCCGCGCGTAGGCGGACGTCTCGATGTGCTGATCACGGACCAGCGGTCCGTCCGGCTGCAGTTCGGCCAGCGTGACGTTGATGCCGCGCTCGGTCTCACAGTCGGTCTCGCGCACGATCACGTCCTGCGACACGTCGACCAGACGCCGGGTCAGGTAACCCGAGTCGGCGGTACGCAGTGCGGTGTCGGCCAGACCCTTACGGGCACCGTGGGTGTTGATGAAGTACTCCAGCACCGTCAGGCCCTCACGGAACGAGGACTTGATCGGACGCGGGATGAACTCACCCTTCGGGTTGGTCACCAGGCCCTTCATGCCGGCCAGGGTGCGAGTCTGGGTGAGGTTGCCCGTCGCGCCGGACTTCACGATCGTGATGATCGGGTTGTCCTCGGGGTAGTACTCCTCCAGAGCCTTACCGACCTCTTCGGTGGCGTCCTGCCAGATCTTGACCAGAGCCTCGTTGCGCTCGTCGTGGTTGAGCGCGCCGCGCTGGTACTTCTTCTCGATCCCGTCGGCCTCCGCCTCGTACCGATCGAGGATCTCCTGCTTCTGCGGCGGCACCAACACGTCGGCCATCGACACGGTCACACCCGAACGCGTGGCCCAGTAGAAGCCGGCGTCCTTGAGCTTGTCGACGGTCTGCGCGACCACGATCATCGGGTAGCGCTCGGCGAGATCGTTGATGATCGCCGCCTGCACCTTCTTGTGCTGCTGCTTGTTGACGAACGGGTAGCCCCTGGGCAGCAGCTCGTTGAACAGCACCCGGCCCAGCGTGGTCTCCGCGATCCAGGCGTCGCCCAGCTTCCAGCCATCGGGGAACTGTTCGGCCTCGACCTCGGCAGGCGGACGCAGCTGCGTCAGCCGCACCCGGATCTTGGCCCGCACCGACAGCGCACCGCGGTCCAGCGCCATGATGGCCTCGGCAGGCGAGCTGTACACGCCCGTCTCCGGCTGATCCTTGGCGGCAGCCACGCCTTCGCCGATGTCGCCGTCGATCTCGGTGGTCAGGAAGTACAGACCCGGTCACCATGTCCAGACGCGGCATGGCCAGCGGACGGCCCGACGCAGGCGACAGGATGTTGTTCGAGGACAGCATCAGGATGCGGGCCTCGGCCTGCGCCTCCGCGCGACAGCGGAAGGTGCACGGCCATCTGGTCGCCGTCGAAGTCGGCGTTGAACGCCTCGCAGACCAGCGGGTGCAGCTGGATGGCCTTGCCCTCCACCAGCTGCGGCTCGAAGGCCTGGATACCGAGGCGGTGCAGCGTCGGTGCGCGGTTCAGCAGCACCGGGTGCTCGGCGATGACCTCTTCGAGGACATCCCACACCTGCGGACGCTGACGCTCGACCATGCGCTTGGCGCTCTTGATGTTCTGCGCGTGGTTCAGGTCGACGAGACGCTTCATCACGAACGGCTTGAACAGCTCGAGTGCCATCAGCTTGGGCAGACCGCACTGGTGCAGCTTGAGCTGCGGGCCGACGACGATGACCGAACGGCCGGAGTAGTCGACGCGCTTGCCGAGCAGGTTCTGACGGAACCGGCCCTGCTTGCCCTTCAGCAGATCGCGACAGCGACTTCAGCGGACGGTTACCCGGTCCGGTGACCGGACGGCCGCGACGGCCGTTGTCGAACAGCGCGTCCACCGACTCCTGCAGCATCCGCTTCTCGTTGTTGACGATGATCTCGGGGGCACCGAGGTCGATCAGTCGCTTGAGGCGGTTGTTGCGGTTGATCACGCGGCGGTACAGATCGTTCAGGTCGGACGTCGCGAACCGGCCACCGTCGAGCTGAACCATCGGGCGCAGTTCCGGCGGGATCACCGGCACGGCGTCGAGCACCATGCCCATCGGCGAGTTGCGGTTGCATCTGGAACGCCGCGACCACCTTGAGCCGCTTGAGCGCACGCAGCTTCTTCTGGCCCTTGCCGTTGCGGATGGTGTCGCGCAGCGAGCTCGGCCTCGGCGTCGATGTCGAAGTTCTCGATGAGCTTCTTGATCGACTCCGCGCCCATGGCGCCCTCGAAGTACTCGCCGTAGCGGTCCTGCAGCTCGCGGTAGAGCAGCTCGTCGACGATCAGCTGCTTGGGGGCCAGCTTGGTGAACGTCGTCCAGATCTCGTCGAGCCGGTCCAGCTCACGCTGGGTCCGGTCGCGGAGCTGGCGCATCTCGCGCTCGCCACCGTCGCGGACCTTGCGGCGCACGTCGGACTTGGCGCCCTCCTCCTCGAGTTCCTTCATGTCGGCCTCGAGCTTCTGCGCCCGGGCCTCCAGGTCGGAGTCACGCTGATCCTCGACGGCCTTCTTCTCGACGACCATCTCGGCCTCGAGCGTGGACAGCTCGTTGTGGCGCATCTCGGTATCGACCGCGGTGATCACGTAGGCGGCGAAGTAGATGATCTTCTCGAGATCCTTGGGCGCCAGGTCGAGCAGGTAGCCCAAGCGCGACGGAACGCCCTTGAAGTACCAGATGTGCGTGACCGGGGCGGCCAGTTCGATATGGCCCATCCGCTCACGGCGCACCTTGGCGCGAGTGACCTCGACGCCGCAGCGCTCACAGATGATGCCCTTGAAGCGGACCCGCTTGTACTTGCCGCAGTAGCACTCCCAGTCGCGAGTCGGTCCGAAGATCTTCTCGCAGAACAGGCCGTCCTTCTCGGGCTTGAGCGTGCGGTAGTTGATGGTCTCCGGCTTCTTGACCTCGCCGAAGGACCAATTGCGGATGTCGTCCGCAGTGGCAAGGCCAATGCGGAGTTCATCGAAGAAGTTGACGTCGAGCACGTAACTTCCTTTCCCCTTGCGGGTTTAGATAACTAACAACAATCAAACGAGGGTCTAAGCCAGATCCTCAACTGAAGCAGATTCGTTGCGGGACAGGTTGATTCCCAGGTTCGCGGCAGCGCGCTCCAGGTCCTCGTCATCGCCGTCGCGCATCTCGATCGCGGCACCGTCAGAAGACAGCACCTCGACGTTGAGGCACAGCGACTGCAGCTCCTTGAGAAGCACCTTGAACGACTCCGGAATGCCCGGCTCGGGGATGTTCTCGCCCTTGACGATCGCCTCGTACACCTTGACGCGACCGACCGTGTCGTCGGACTTGATGGTCAACAGCTCCTGCAGCGTGTACGCCGCGCCGTAGGCCTGCATGGCCCAGCACTCCATCTCACCGAACCGCTGACCACCGAACTGCGCCTTACCGCCCAGCGGCTGCTGGGTGATCATCGAGTACGGACCGGTCGAGCGGGCGTGGATCTTGTCGTCCACCAGGTGGTGCAGCTTCAGGATGTACATGTAGCCGACCGTCACCGGGTACGGGAACGGTTCGCCACTGCGGCCGTCGAACAACCGCGCCTTGCCCTCGGCGTTGACCATCACGTCGCCGTCGCGGTTGGGCAGCGTGGAGGCCAACAGGCCCTCCAACTCGCCCTCGCGCGCACCGTCGAACACCGGGGTGGCCACGATGCTGTCGGCCGGGGCCGAGAGCAGGTTCTCGGGCAGATTGCCCGCCCACGCCGGAATTTCACCTGTGCCGTCCGCACCCTGAATGTTCCAGCCCGCCTTGGCAACCCAGCCCAGGTGCGTCTCGAGGATCTGGCCGATGTTCATCCGTCGCGGCACACCGTGGGTGTTCAGGATGATGTCGACCGGGGTGCCGTCCTCCAGGAACGGCATGTCCTCGATGGGCAGGATCTTGCCGATGACGCCCTTGTTGCCGTGGCGTCCGGCGAGCTTGTCGCCGTCGGAGATCTTGCGCTTCTGCGCCACGTACACCCGGACCAGCTCGTTGACGCCGGCGGGCAGCTCGTCGTCATCCTCGCGGGAGAACACCCGGATGCCGATCACCTTGCCGGATTCACCGTGCGGCACCTTCAGTGAGGTGTCGCGGACCTCGCGGGCCTTCTCGCCGAAGATGGCACGCAGCAGGCGCTCCTCCGGGGTCAGCTCCGTCTCGCCCTTCGGCGTGACCTTGCCGACCAGGATGTCGCCGTCGCGGACCTCGGCGCCGATGCGGACGATGCCGCGCTCGTCGAGATCGGCCAGCACCTCATCGGAGACGTTCGGGATGTCCCGGGTGATCTCCTCGGCGCCCAGCTTGGTGTCGCGGGCGTCGATCTCGTGCTCCTCGATGTGAATCGAAGTGAGCACGTCCTCTTCCACCAGACGGTTGGAGAGGATGATCGCGTCCTCGTAGTTGTGGCCCTCCCACGGCATGATCGCCACGAGCAGGTTCTTGCCCAGCGCCATCTCACCGTTCTCGGTGCATGGCCCGTCGGCGATGACCTGACCCGCCTCGACACGCTGCCCGGCGTCCACGATCGGACGCTGGTTGGCGCAGGTGCCGTGGTTGGAGCGGGCGAACTTCCGCATCCGGTAGGTATGCCGGGTGCCGTCGTCGGCCATCACGGTGACGTAGTCGGCCGAGACCTCCTCGATGACGCCCGCCTTTTCGGCGACGACCACGTCGCCCGCATCGATCGCGGCACGCAGTTCCATGCCGGTACCGACCAGCGGGGCCTCGCTACGCACCAGCGGAACCGCCTGGCGCTGCATGTTGGCACCCATCAGGGCACGGTTGGCGTCGTCATGCTCGAGGAACGGGATCATGGCCGTGGCGACCGACACCATCTGGCGCGGCGAGACGTCCATGTAGTCGACCTCGGAGCTGGACACGTTCTCGACCTCGCCACCCTTGCGGCGAACCAGAATGCGATCCTCGACGAAAATGTCGGCACCGTCGTCATTGAGCTTCGTCGGCGAGTTGGCCTGCGCCACAACGTGGCGGTCCTCCTCGTCGGCCGTCAGGTACTCGATGTCATCGGTGACGACACCGTCGATCGACCTTGCGGTACGGCGTCTCGATGAAGCCGAACGGGTTCACCCGCGCGTACACCGACAGCGATCCGATCAGGCCGATGTTCGGACCCTCGGGGGTCTCGATCGGGCACATCCGGCCGTAGTGGCTGGAGTGCACGTCGCGGACCTCGAGGCCGGCGCGCTCACGGGACAGACCGCCGGGGCCCAGCGCCGACAGACGGCGCTTGTGGGTCAGACCCGACAGCGGGTTGTTCTGGTCCATGAACTGCGACAGCTGGCTGGTGCCGAAGAACTCCTTGATCGCCGCCACGACGGGACGGATGTTGATCAGGGTCTGCGGCGTGATCGCCTCGACGTCCTGGGTGGTCATCCGCTCACGGACGACGCGCTCCATGCGGGACAGGCCGACGCGGATCTGATTCTGGATCAGCTCGCCGACGGTGCGCAGACGACGGTTACCGAAGTGGTCGATGTCGTCGGTCTCCACCGGGACCTCGGCGCCGCCGGGCGCCGTCATGTACTTGTCGCCCTGCTGCAGCCGCACCAGGTACTCGATGGTGGCGACGACGTCCTCTTCGGTCAGCGTCGAGCTGGTGATCGGCTCACCGACGTTCAGCCCGAGCTTCTTGTTGACCTTGTAGCGGCCCACCCGGGCCAGGTCGTAACGCTTCTCCTTGAAGAACAGGTTCTCCAGCAGGGTCTGCGCGGACTCCTTGGTCGGCGGCTCGCCCGGACGCAGCTTGCGGTAGATGTCCAGCAGCGCCTCGTCGGTGCCTGCGGTGTTGTCCTTCTCCAGCGTGCCCATCATGATCTCGGAGAAGCCGAAGCGCTCCACGATCTGCTCGTTGGTCCAGCCCAGCGCCTTCAGCAGCACGGTGACCGGCTGCCGGCGCTTGCGGTCGATGCGGACACCGACGGTGTCGCGCTTGTCGACGTCGAACTCCAGCCACGCGCCGCGGCCGGGGATCACCTTGACGCTGTGCAGCGTCTTCTCGGTGGACTTGTCGATGGACTCGTCGAAGTACACACCGGGCGACCGGACGAGCTGGGACACCACGACACGCTCGGTGCCGTTGATGATGAAGGTGCCCTTCTCGGTCATCATCGGGAAGTCGCCCATGAAGACCGTCTGGCTCTTGATCTCGCCGGTGTTGTTGTTGATGAACTCGGCCGTGACGAACAGCGGCGCCGCGTACGTCATGTCCTTGTCTTTGCACTCGTCGACCGGGGCCTTGACCTCGTCGAAGCGCGGATCGGAGAACGACAGCGACATCGAGCCCGAGAAGTCCTCGATCGGCGAGAGCTCGGTGAGCACCTCTTCGAGGCCGCCTACCGGGTTGGCCTCACCGCGGCCACCGGCGTTGGCGCGCCAACGCTCGGAGCCGATCAACCACTCGAACGAGTCGGTCTGCACGTCGAGAAGCCCCGGAACCTCGAGAGGCTCGCGAAGCTTGGCGAAAGAAATTCGATTGGGTGCTCCGGGAACGGAGTTTTTGGTGGAACCTACTTCGGAATTTGTAGCCTCGATCTGGCGGGACCCTGCCAAGATGCATCCTTCCAGCACCTCATGCGACTACCAGGTACCGGATAGGACCGGACCATTTGCCGCGATATCTGCGTCGGTTCGGCTGGCCAATCAGGCCCGGAACTCTGACGCACGGCACGCGACTAGATCACTGAGCTCAGGGCTCAGGCGTAGTCCACGATGTCGTAGGCGGGTGAGGTGGGCAGGATGCAGCCAGCGCAACGTCCAACAGTACCGCAGGACGGCGTATTCCTCAAATATCGGCAGAGCTCCGCACACTGCACTCCCTAGGGCGCTGGCTGGCGTCCTCATCCCATGCAAACATGCTGGGCAATAGATTGGCCCGCTTTCGTCCTTCCGTCAAGAGATAGAAGCGTGTTGGGTGCAGAAATTGGAGCGTTTTCCGCCGAGGGGGCCACGCAGGTGGCGAAGTTGATGCCGAAGAGGATGTTCGAGAAGAACGTGAAAACGCTGTCGAGAAGCGTCAGCCGCTCTTCGGGGCCTGGTGACACGTACGCCTCGGCCGGGCCGCGCGGGGTGTCGATCTGGAGCAGTTTTCCGGGGGAGCCGTAGTACGGCGACTCGGGCAGCGGGCCGTCGGTCGGTGCCGTACCGGCGAACATGTCGTCGATCCAGGCCGCGCTGAGGATCTCGGCGGCCTTGACGTTCTGCGGCTTGGAAAACCCGGTGACCAGGTACAGCCCCGTCTGCACGAAGATGTTGCCGCCCGCCATCGAGTCGGAGTGCAGTCCGCCGACCAGCCGCACTCCGTAGAACTCACCCGGCCGCGCCGTCTCGAGGGCGGTGTTCGAGGAACCGCTCAGGTTCCAGAAATAGGACTTGCCGGACAGGTTGTAGATCGGCAGGTTGTCGGGGAGCGTGGCCAGCGCCACGGGCACGACCGAGCCGAAGCCCACGCCGTCCAGCATCACCACCCCCGCCAGTCGGTCGATCGTGCCGTTCTCCGTCATATATCCGGCTGCGCCTGCGGCCAGTCCTCCACCGGCGGAGTGCCCGATCAGCACGACCTTTTCCACCCCGGTCAGCAGCGTGGCGCTGTACCCGGCGGCCGACGCGCTGTCGGCCAGGGAAGTACTGCCGTCGAGGAACAGGTCGGCCACCGCCTTGTGCATCGGGGAACCACCGACCCAGCAGCCGTCGCATGTCAGGAAGTTCGATGTCAGCGTCGTCGTGACGACGATGCTGTGAGTGGCTTCGGCCAGTCGGGACGCGGTGTAGCTGTAGAACGGGCCGGCGGCCAGGAAACCGTGTTGCAGATAGATCAGCTCCGTGGGCGTCGGCCCCTCCGGTACGTACCAGTCCGCGGGCACCTCGTACCCGTCGCCGCAGTCGATCGTCACCGAGGAGCTGCGCACCGTGACCGTGCTGCCCCAGGGCAGCAGCGGCGGGCCGCCGAACACCCTGATGGCTGCCGAATACAGGTTGAAGATGACGGTGCTGACGACGCTGAGCAGCGTCTGCCGCGGGGCGGTCGCCGCGGCCGCCAGCTCTGAACCGTCGTCGGCCGCCGGCACCATCGCCAGGCGCGCCTGCGCGATGGTCGGCTCAGCGGCCTCCACGGCCCGCGCGGCGGGTTCGGCGACGCTGACGTCGCCCTCCGAGGCGAGTCTCTCGGGTTGCGCGGCGGGCTGCGACTCGTTTGTGGCGTCGGCGACCAGCTGGGGCTCGTCGACGGCGGGCTCGGGCGTCGCGATCGCCTGCTCGGCGTCGTCGGGTGTCGTCGTCCCGTCACGGTCTCGTTCGTCGGCAGTGACGTCGAGCTGCTCGGGGGCCTCGTCGGCTGTGTCGTCGGCCTCGGCGGCCGGCTCGGGGGCGTCGGCGTCGGCTGTGTCGTCCCCGGCGTCGTCGGTCGGCTCGGGCTCCGCTGCCGGCTTGTCGGCTTGCCGGTCCTCAACTTCGGAGTCATCGGAGGTGTCGGAATCGGTGTCGGAGTTGTCGGACTCGGTGTCGGGGCCGGCGGTGTCCGGCTCGGTCCGCGAACCAGCCGACACGGCGCCCGGCGACGTCGAAGTCTCTCCGCCGCCGGCGGGTTCGGTCGCCGCGACGGCCACGCCCGCACCGACGAGGAGGGATGCCGACATTCCGGCGGTGATCAAGCCCGTGCCCAACCACATCGACATCCGGTCGTACATCGCGCACCCCTGTCCAAATCCAGCAAACCGTAGCGCGGCTCTCCTGCCCGTGACGCTGATAACCGGAATCAGACGGCCAAAGGTTGCGCAGGGCGCGCGCCCTGCATCTCCGTTCGGTTGCTGAACTGCCGCCACCACCAGCCTGAGAGGATCTCCCGCGCCGACCCGTCGCCGTCGTACCACCGGGCGGTACGGGTGCCGGCAAACATATCGTTGATCCATCCCGTTGCCAGCACCTTGGTGGCCATGATGTCCAGCGGCGACGAGAACCCGGTGGCCAGGTACGCGACGTACTGCACTGCCCAGCTGGTGGTCTGCATGGCGTCGGCGTGGTGTCCCCCGGTGATCTTGACACCGGTGAACATGCCTGGCCGCACCTCGGCGAGGCGCTTGTCGGCGTCTCCGTTCCAATTCCAGGAGCTCGGCTCGGCGGCGAGGTTGTAGACCGGAATTGAGCGCGGGATCTTCGCCAGGTCCTGACTCATGGGACTCAGGGTTCCGACGCCGTCGAACATCACCACGCCGGCCAGGTTGCCGGCCGTGCCGAGTTCGGCCAGGTAGCGCGCCACCATCACCACCAGACCACCCCCGGCGGAATGGCCTGCCAACACGACCCGCGTCGGGAGAATCCCGGCAAACCCGGCGGCCTGCGCACTCGCGTTGAGGACAGCGCGGTCGGCGGTGAACAGGTCGGCGATCGCGCGGCCCGTCACGGGCCACTCGAGTGGGTAGTTCTCGGTGTCGAAGAAATTCCATGTCAAGGTGGGCGCGACGACGACGCTGTTGGTCTTCTCGGCCAGGTACGCGGCAGTAGCACTGAGGAACGACGCACCGGCGAGGAAGCCGTGCTGCAGGTAGACCAGGCCGGTCGGAGGCTGCTCGCTGTCGGGGAAGTACCAGTCCGCGGGAACGACTTTGCCATCGCCGATGGTCAGCGTCGAGCTTTCTACCCGCACCCTGCTCCCGAACGGGGCGCGGACCGGGCCGGCAAGACCCTGCAGGGTGTTGGTGAAGACGTTGTAGAACGCGGTCCCGACGTCGTTGAAGACGTCGAGCAGGCGCCGCGGGCCGGTGTTCAAGGACGGCACCTCGGCGGCCGCTGTGCGCATCACGAGTACGCCGTCCGGCGACGCGAGATCGGTCTCGATGCTTTCCACGAACGTGGTCGGTAACGGCGTCTGAGGCGCGGCGTCGGCTTCTTCGGCGGGCTGTTCGGCGTCAGGCGCCTGGCCGGCGCTGGCGGGCGGCTCGGAGTCTGGGTCGGGTGCGCGCTGCTTGCGGCGCCAGGAAGTCCGGGCGGTGACGGCATCGGGCTCCTCGTCCATGTCGGACGCGGTCGGCTCCTCACTCGAGGACTCCTGCGGGTCCGCGACCGTTTCCTCCGGTTCCTCACTCGAGGTCTCGGCGTCATCGCCTTTGGTGTCGGCATCGTCGGCGGCGACCCTGTGCGACGTTCTTCGAGGCCGCGAATCGCGTTCCCCGCCCCCGGCGCCCGTTCGTGACCCGGCTTTCGGTGATGCCTGAGTATCCGTGCTTGACGACGATCCGTCGTCGGCGGCTGCGACACCTGCGCCTGCCAGCATTGCCGCCGAAACTCCCCCCGCTAGTACGCCTGCTCCCACCCAGACCCGGTAGCGGTCGACCATTGTTCTCCTGTTGTCGCACATCGCGGAGTGCCCCCGTGCATTCGTCACGCGGACGGTTGCAGTGCACGAAAGCGCAATTCTGGCAAACTTTATAGGTAAGCCGAACGACATCGCAAGGCCAGCGGGCAAAAAATTGACGCCCGGCCAGGGCGTCGGCAATTGAGCTGCCTGAGCCCGGTACTGGTCAGACCGTCAAGCTCGCTCGGCGGACGCTCCCAGGCCTATTCAGATCGTTTTGCGCATGATTTCGACAAATCAGCAAAATCCCGCACGATGTCTGAATACGCGGGTGCGCAGAACGGGGGTCGCGGCATCGGACCACGTTGAAGGGCCAGGAGGCCAGAAAGCACTACCGGCCCGGGAGTGACCCGGACCGGTGAATCAGGGAGCAGAAGTCAGCGCTCGCCGGCGACCGGGATACGACCGGTGGGAGCGTCGTCCTCGGCGCGGTGGCGCGTCGTCGGCTCGTCGGCGTATCCGCTCCGAGTACCGGTTGGTGCCCTCCAGGTCGGCGCGGATGGCTTCCTGGGCGGCGGGTGGCAGGGTATGCATGATCTCGCGCACCCGGGCCTGGCGTCGGCCCACGGCCTTGCGCTCGGGCATGCCCGGGGTGGCGTTCACCTGGGGCGGCACCCCCTCGATCTCCTCGACGCCGCCGTCGTGGTGACCGGCGTCGGCCAGCGCCTGCTCCTCGGCCATCGTCGACTCGTCCTTCTCCTCGGACATCCCGATCGGACCGAGGCGGCGACCGTTGAGGAACTGCTTGACCACCGGCTCATCACTGGTCAGCAGCACCTCGCGGGGCCCGAACATCACCAGATGCTTGCGGAACAACATGCCCATGTTGTCGGGCACCGTGCGGGCGATGTTGATGTTGTGCGTGACGATCAGGATCGTGCAGTCGATCTGGGCGTTGATGTCGATCAGCAGCTGCGACAGATAGGCCGTCCGCACCGGGTCCAGACCCGAGTCGGGCTCGTCGCACAGGATGATCTGCGGGTCCAGCACCAGGGAGCGGGCCAGCCCGGCGCGCTTGCGCATACCGCCGGAGATCTCGCCCGGGAACTTGGTCTCATCGCCACCGAGGCCGACGAGCTCCAGCTTCTCCATGACGATCTGCCGGATCTCGCTTTCCTTCTTCTTGGTGTGCTCACGCAACGGGAACGCGGTGTTGTCGTACAGGCTCATCGAGCCGAACAGCGCACCGTCCTGGAACATCACCCCGAACAGCGTGCGGATCTCGTAGAGCTCCTTGGCCGAGCACTCGATGATGTTGGTGCCGTCGACGATGATCTTGCCGCGCTCCGGGCGCAGCAGACCGATCAACGACTTCAGGAACACCGACTTACCGGTACCCGACGGGCCGAGCAGAACGCTGACCTCACCCGCGGGAAGGTCGAACGTGACATCCTCCCAAATTCGCTGGGACCCGAAGGACTTCGTCAGCCCCTCGACCTGAATGCCAATGCCCACGCGAATTCCTCTCGCCAAGTGCCGTACCGCTTCGAGAACCAGGCCACATGCTCCCCGCCTGTGGCTTGAGTCACTGTAACCCACGTGCCTGTGCAGCAACACTCGGTCTGCGAACACCCGGTCGCAGACCGAGTCCGCAAACGACTGTAGGGCCGATCTGTTTGCCAGACCAGCCCTACAGCTGACGTTGTCGGCTGAAGCCGACGTCGAAACGAACTACTTGACGGTCACCGAAGCACCGGCAGCCTCGAGCTTGCCCTTGGCCTCCTCGGCGGCTTCCTTGCTGACCTTCTCGAGCAGCGGCTTGGGGGCGCCGTCGACCAGATCCTTGGCCTCCTTGAGGCCCAGGCCGGAAACGATCTCGCGGACGACCTTGATGACGCCGATCTTCTTCTCGCCGGCACCCTCGAGGATGACGTCGAACTCCGACTGCTCCTCGGCGGCCTCGGCGGGAGCGGCGGCGGCGGCCGGACCTGCGACGGCGACCGGAGCCGCGGCGGTGACCTCGAAGGTCTCCTCGAACTTCTTGACGAACTCCGACAGCTCCAGCAGCGTCAGTTCCTTGAACGCGTCGAGCAGGTCGTCGGTGGACAGCTTGGCCATGATGTGGTCCTTCCTGGTTTTACTTCTTGACTGGGGGGTTGTGCAGATAACCAGACCGCTAAGCGGCCTCTTCGGCGGCCTTCTTCTCCTGCAGCGCGGCTGCCAACCGGGCGACCTGCGACGCCGGCGCGTTGAACAGGGCGGCGGCCTTCGACAGGTTCGCCTTCATCGCGCCGGCCATCTTGGCCAGCAGCACCTCGCGCGACTCGAGGTCCGCGATGCGGTTGACCTCGTCCACGGACAGCGGGCGGCCGTCCATGTAGCCGCCCTTGATGATCAGCGCCTTGTTGTCCTTGGCGAACGTCTTGATCGCCTTGGCGGCGTCAACGGCCTCGCCCTTGACGAACGCGATCGCGGTGGGACCGACGAACAGCTCGTCGAGACCCTCCACACCGGCCTCCGCCGCGGCACGCTTGACCAGCGTGTTCTTGGCGACGGTGTACGTGGCGGTGTCACCGAGCGAACGGCGCAGGTCTTTGAGGTTGGCGACGGTCAGCCCGCGGTACTCGGTGACGAGCGTCGCGGTCGCCTCCTTGAACTGCTCGGCGATGTCGGCAACCGCGGTGGCCTTGTCAGCCTTGGCCATGCATGCCTCCTCGTTGGGGGTGTACGTCGTCCGGTGAGAGATCAGCTGGGTCCGGAAACGACGAACGCCCCGACACAGACAGGTCGGGGCGCAGATGAGCTAGCCTCGTCCTCCTGCGTGGGCCGCCCGGGGGATCCCGGACCTTCAACCGATTTCTCGGTGACCGACGGTCTTCGGTAGAACCCAGCCAGGATAGCGCGCCACCCCCGATCAGCCAAAACGTGTGCGGATCCGGCGCGCGCAGCGACCGTGACGGTCGCTCAGCGCGCCAGATTCGCCAAGTAGGCCGCGCCGACCAGACCGGCGTCCCCACCGAGCTCGGCGGGTTGCACCGTCAGATCGCGGATGAAGTCCAGGCCCGCGTAGGTGGTCAGTTCCTCGCGCAGCGGGTCGAACAGTACGTCGCCCGCCTTCGCGACGCCGCCGCCGATCACGACGAGGTCCAGGTCGCACACCGCGGCCACCGACGCGATCATCGCGGCCAGCGCCTGCGCACCGCGGCGGAACGCAGCCAGCCCGACCGGGTCTCCGTTCGCGGCGGCCTCGGCGAGGGCCTTCGCGTCGGCATCCGGGGGCGCCCGCCAGCCGTGGGCGTGTGCCCACTGCGCCAGATGCGGACCCGAGGCGACCATCTCCACGCAGCCGCGGCCGCCGCACGGGCATGGGGCTCCGTCGGGTTCGACGACGACGTGCCCGACGTGGCCGGCGTTGCCGGTGCGCCCGTGATACGGCGCGCCGTCGAGCACCAGCCCGCCGCCGATGCCGGTCGACACCACCATCCCGAGCATGAACTGGGTGCCACGCCCGGCCCCGCGCCGCCACTCCGCCATCGCCATGCACAGCCCGTCACCGCCGAGCCGCACCGGCACACCGGTCACGTCCGCAACGCGCTGCACGATCGGGAACCGCCGCCACCCGGCGATGTTGACCGGGCTGACGGTCCCGCCGGGGAGATCCACCGGCCCCGCCGAGGAGATCCCCACCGCCGTCACCGTGCCGTCGGCCTCGGCCTGCACGTCGGTGAGCAGCGACTCGACGGTCGCCCACACCGCTTCGGCGTCGCCTCGCGGCGTCGGTCGCTGTCGGCGATGGACGATCGTTCCGTCGGGGTCGACCAGCGCGGCGGCGATCTTGGTGCCACCGACGTCGAGCGTCAGGATGCGGTCAGTCATCAGTGCCTATGGGTGTTGTCGGGTTGCCGCGGATCGCCGGGGTGTTCGTAGCCGGGTGCGAGCACCACGGCGTCGGCGCATCGCGCGTCCAGCCAACGGCGGTATTCGCGGCGCTGGGCGGCTGCCAGCAGATGCCCGGCGATGACGGGTCGCACGTCGTCGAGGTCGGCGCGGACGGGCGCGCCGTGCCAGCCCCCGGGCGCCGCCGGACGGCTCGCGAAGCGGAACGGGTTGCGGCAGTGGTAATCCCGCACCTCGGCGTCGCTGATGCGGACCGCGGCGGTGACGCGCGCGAACACCGCGCGGCCGCGCGGTTCTGACAGCGTGGACGCTGCGACGCTGCCGATCTCCAGCCGCGCGACCTCGTCGGGCAGCAGATCCCGCTCGGCCGGCGCGTCTTCGTCACGAGCGCACAGCGCGCTCGCCTCGGCCGCCACCACCCGCTCGGCGACAAGGACCTGGGTGATCCAGCGGCGCAGCTGCCGGGCCTCGCTGGTTCCCGGTCGCGGCAGTGCGTCGGCCGAACCGCCTGCGCGCAGGGCGTGTTCGCGGGCGTCCACCTCGGCGACGGTGACCAACTCGCTCCCGACCGTGGCCGCCACGTCGACGCTCATCGCCTTCTGCTCTTCGCGCAAGCGCTCATCGCCACCGCACCATGACCGCGACCGCCGGTGTGTAGAGCAGCTCCCCCGCGCACGCGACGCGGATCAACGCCCACCACCGGCCCGGTTCCGTCCACGTCGGCGGCGCGACGTCGAACTCCAGCTCGACCGTGCCCCGTGCCGGCACCACGTCTCCGACAATGTTGGGGCGCAACCATTCCCAGGTTCCCCAGGGCGATATGACGTGCGCTTCGACGGCGAGGTCGGCGTGCGCATCGGTGCCGATGGTGACACCCAGCCGCGCGGTGTCGCCCGCCGCGACGTCGACGGCCCGAGGCTCGGTGACCAGTCGGAGCACCTGGTCGTCATGATTCCCGAGCGAGATCATGCAGACGTCCTCGACCGTCTGGTGCCACGACGCGGGAATGGCCCCGCCGGTCGCGGCCAGCTCGGCGCGTACCGGATACAGACCGGGCGCCGCTCCCGCCGGCACCGCCACCTCCACGGTGGACTCCAGGTGCTCCCCGGGCGGGAGGACGAAAGGCAGCTCGGCCATCCCGATATCCCACCCGGGCGGTGCCACCAGGCGCACCCTGCCGTGCAGCGCGGTGTCGGTCGCATCGCTGACCGCGGTGAGCCTGAGTGTGACCACCGCACCGGCCCGGGCTTCGAGCCGGTGAGGGTGCAGGTGCGCGACGGCGGGCAACCCGCCGAGCGGGGCGGGTCCGCGGTTGTGCAGCCAGTATCTCGCGTAGAGCGGCTGGGCGGGCTCGGCGTCGGGAGCCAGGTTCACCTGGTCGGCGCGCAGGACCCGCGGAAGGTTGAGTTGTGTTCGCAGCGTGGCGATCTCGTAGCCGTGTAGCCGTACGGCGCCGGCTTCGCCGCTTCCCGGGAGTGGCTGTTCGATCAGGTCCAGACGTGTCGGGGACGAGATGTTGCGCAGCCCCGACTGCACGGTCACCTCGACGTCGCGGCCCAGCGTCTCGACGAGCCGAACGGCGATGCCGTCGGCGAGGTCGACGTGGCGGGCACTCCCCCGGGCCGTCGGGTTGCCCTTCGCCTTGAGCGCACCGATGCTCACCGCGTGAGCGGGTTCGACCTCCAACAGCGATCCCCAGGCAGGCAGGCCACCCAAGCTCGGGTCGTGGTGGGCGATGACGGGCACCAGCGGTTGATTGAATTCAGCGCTGCGGGAGGGCATGTGGATGTCACGCCAGTCGCCGACCCCGGACGTGACGGCGTAGTCGAAGGTGTGAGTCCAGTGCTGGAGCTGAAAGTTGGACCCGTCGGGAGCGGTGCGGCGGGGCGGGTCGATCCAGGTTCCCGAAGGCCATCCCGTGCAGGACCGCAGCAGCGACGCGTGCAGGGTGCCGTCGGTGTCGACGGCGAAGCCGGGCACGCCGCGGTTGATCACCGCGACAGTGCGCGATTCGAAGTCCTCCACACCGCCGGGGGCGTCCTGGTCGACGACGATCTCGGCGTCGGCGAGGTCGTCGATCAGCGCGGCCACCGCGGTGCCGGCGTCCCCGTCGGCACCGATGAGCAGGACCGGCAGCGCGCCCGGGTCACGCAGATCGGCGCCGGGCACCCAGACGTCCCGCAGCGGCCTGGCCGCCGCAATCCACTCCCTCGATGAGCCGGTGGTCGCTCCGAGAACGGTTGCAGTGAAGGAGTTCTCGGCGGGCCCGCCCACACTGATCCGCACATCGGGCAGATTCGAGTCGACGGCGAGGTCGCCGTACCGGGGAGCGTCGGCGACGGTGCACGTGGCGGTGACTCCGGCGCGGACGAGCGCGGTCATCAGGTCGCGCAGCAGCGCGTCCGTCGCCGCATCGGTCCGGGCCGGGACCACCACCTCGGCCACCGAGATCGCCCGCACGTCGGCGCCGCCGCGGAAGCGCACCCGCACCACCGACGACAGGCCGAACCAGCCGTAGGCGGGGTTGTCCAAGGTGTACGGGAAGACCGCGGTGTCCACCGATTCCGTGGAACCCGGCTCGTGCAGCAGTCCGAAGCCGCGACCGATCACGGCATTGCCGACCTCGCTGACCGGCATCGCGCCGGGGACCGGGCAGGGCCATCGCAGCCGGAGCAGGCGGTCTTCCCCGCTGAAGTCGTCGATGGTGGTGCGGCAGTCGACGCGGTTCACACCCCGCCACAACGTGAGGGTCTGCGTGTAGCGCAGCAGCCCGGGGATCTCGTCCAGTGACGACGAGTCGTTCGCCCAGCGCGCTGCGATACCCACGCACCGAGGTCGCCGGCGTCTGCGACGACGTGGTCACCGGCCCCCTGGGCAGCAGGTGCCACGGCCCCTCCCCCGCGGCGGGATGTGCGGGGTATTCGTCGTAGACGGCCAGCTCGTTGCCCACCCGGCCGTCGGCGATCAGTTCGCGCCCTGCCGCCACCAGCGAGCTCACCCCGCCGCCGCGTGCCTCGTCGACCCGCAGGTGGTAGTGATCGTTGACGATCTGGTTGCCCGCCAGCGGCTCCCACTCATCGGCGTGGCCGCCGGACACCATCCGGTAGCAGCACCAGCCCAGCGACGGCACATCGCGGGCCAGCCAGGTGACCGAATGCCCGCCGTGTTCGGACAGCACCGGGACCACATGTCCGTCACTGTCGACGAGGTGGCCCGTGAAGGGTTGCTGGAGATGCCAGGTCACGACATCAGATCGGTTATGCGCCAGTGGGTTCCACACCACCACCGAGCCGTCGACGGCGCTGGAGAGCAACGTCAGAGCGCGGTCCCTTGCGCCGCTTCCCAGCTGCCACGCGTCACGCCAGCCGGTGAGCAGGTCGAGGTAGACCTGATCGGATTCCGAACCGGTGATGGCATCGTGATGCGCGCCGTAGGCCAGCTGCACCCAGGCCTTGGCCAGCGCAGCCTCGGGATAGGTTGCGCCGGACAACAACCCGGCGAACACCGCGAACCGCTCGGCCTGCAGGACCGCGTTCTCCGCTGCGCGATTGGCCTGCTTGGTGTCGATGTAGGAGACGTCCTTGCCGGTGTAGATCGGGTTCATGTCGCGGGTCTGCGGTGACGGCGCCGTCCCGGCGCGTCCGCAGTTCGTCGCGCACCGCGGCGAAGAACTCGCGCGGCAGCGCACACACGAACCGCGGCCAGGTGTAGCGGGAGTTCCAGTCGCGGTGGATGTCGGTGACCCACTTGTTGGGCGGGGTGTAATCGGTGCCGACGGGCAGCAACACGTTGCGGGTCAGCGCGACCGTCTTCATCTTGGCGAACAGCTCGTAGGTGGCGGTTTCGGCGTCCTGCAGCGAGGCCGACGAATCCATCCACCATCCCGCGGCGTAATGCGCGGGCATGTAGTGGGTGAGCAGACCCCGCCCCGAAGGTGCCATCCATTCGAACTCGCTGGCGAACTGCATGCGTCCGGGGTCCCCGTCGCCCGCCATCGGCCCCCACTGGTGGTGCGGCCCCCGCGCCCACGAACTCGACGTCAGGCCCGCGTCGGCGGCCATCCCGGGGAACTGGGGGTCGTGGCCGAACACGTCGAGCTGCCACGCCGTCGCGGGGTCGGCGCCCAGCACGTCGCGCTGAAAACCGATGCCGTGCACGAAGTTCCGGATGGCGGTCTCAGGGCTGGTCAGGTTGGTGTTCGGCTCGTTGTAGGTGCCGCCCATGATCTCGACGCGGCCCTCCGCGATCAGCCTGCGCAAGTCGGCGCGGTCCTCGGGGTGGGTGTCCCAGAACGGTTTGAGGTAGTCGACCTCGGCGAGCACGAACTTGTACTCCGGCTCCCGCCTGGCCATCTCGAGGTGGGCGCTGACCAGTTCGAAGCCGTTGGTCTGCCGGCACCGGCCGGCGGGTTCCTCGGTCCACACGCTGGTGTAGGCGGCCTGGGTGTTCCACCACACCGGGTCGTAGTGGAAGTGGCTGACCATGAACATGGTCCAGCCGGGCTCGGCGACGGTGAAGTCGAAATCGACGCTGCTGTCGCCCGCGACCGCGCGGGCCGGTCGCCGCTGTCCGGGCACCGGGTCGGTGACGCGGACCGCGACCTCGACCGACGCGCCGCCGGGTTCGGCGAGAGCGTCGCCGACGGTCTCCAGTCCCGGCCCCTCGACCCGCACGTGCGTGGGCGTCGGGCAGTCGCGGTAGGACACCAGCACGAGCTGCAGGGGTGCATCGGCCGGGCCGGTGAAGAGCTCCGTCGACTCCACCGAGGTCACCTGCATTCCGCCACCCTACGGGCGCTCACCACTGGACGTGCGCAGGTCAGCGCAACGGGCCGACGACGCCCTCGGCGGCGGCCACCACCTCGCCGGACTGCACCAGGCCGACGGCGGCCGCCAACTCCGGCGCCAGGTACCGGTCCGGTCCCGGCCCCGCGACGTGCCTGCGCAGCAACGCGACGACGGCGCCGGTGGCCGGCGACGGTGTCAGCGGGGCCCGCATGTCGATCGCCCGGGCGGCGGTGAGCACCTCGATGGCGAGCACGCGGCTCAGGCCGTCGAGCGCGCGACGCAGCTTGCGGGCCGCCGACCACCCCATCGAGACGTGGTCCTCCTGCATCGCCGATGACGGGATCGAGTCGACGCTCGCCGGTGCGGCGAGCCGCTTGAGCTCGGAGACGATCCCGGCCTGGGTGTACTGGGCGATCATGTGGCCGCTGTCGACGCCGGGATCATCGGCCAGGAACGCGTTGAGTCCGTGGTTGCGGGCCACATCGAGGAAGCGGTCGGTGCGGCGCTCGCTGATACCGGCCAGATCGGCGGCGACGATGGCCAGGAAGTCGAGCACGTAGGCCACCGGCGCGCCGTGGAAGTTGCCGTTGGACTCCACCCGCCCGTCCACCGTCACGACGGGATTGTCGATGACACTGGCCAGTTCGCGCTCGGCCACCACGCGGGCGTGGGCCGCGGTGTCCCGGCCCGCGCCGGCGACCTGGGGCGAGCAGCGCAGCGAGTAGGCGTCCTGGACCCGCGCGCAGTCGGGAGTCCGGTGGCTGGCCACGATCGCCGAATCGGCCAGCAGCGCAGTGAGGTTCGCCGCCGAGGACGCCTGGCCGGGATGCGGCCGCAGGCGCTGCAGGTCGTCGGCGAACACCCGGTCGGTGCCCAGCTGGCCCTCGACACTCATGGCCGCGGCGATGTCGGCCACCCGGAACAGGGCGTCCAGGTCGGTCAGGGCGAGCACCAGTTGGCCCAGCATGCCGTCGGTCCCGTTGATCAGCGCCAGGCCCTCCTTCTCGGCGAAGATGACCGGCGCCAGACCGTGAGCACCCAACGCGTCGGCGGTGTCGAGCAGTTCCCCGTCGCGGTCGCGCACCTGGCCCTCACCCATGACCGCGAGCGCGACGTGCGCCAGCGGCGCGAGATCGCCGGAACAGCCGAGGCTTCCGTACTCGTAGACGACGGGTGTCAGACCGGCGGAGAGAAGGTCGGCGTAGGCCTGGGCGGTTTCGCGGCGGACCCCGGTGCGCCCGCTGGCCAGGGTCGACAGCCGCAGCAGCATCATCGCCCGCACCACCTCGCGTTCCACCTCCACGCCGGAGCCGGCGGCGTGGGAGCGGATGAGGCTGCGCTGCAGGGCGGTACGCATCTCCGGCGGGATGTGCCGGGTGGCCAGGGCGCCGAACCCGGTCGAGACCCCGTAGACCGGGGTCGGGTCGGCCGCCAACGCCTCGATGTGACGGCGACTGTCGTCGATCGCCTTCACCGCCTCGTCGGCCAGCTCCACCGCGGCGTCCCCGCGCGCGACCGCGACGACGTCGTCGAAGCTGACGGGACCCAAGCCGACGATGACTGCCATGACCGCAAACCTAGGGCCGAACCCGGTGCCGCGGACCTGCCCACCCGGAGATACCGTCTCGGATCTCAGACATCGGCGAACCAGCCGTCCGGGCCGTGTCCGGACAGTGCCCCGGTCAGCTGCTGGGCGCCGCTACGCACGGCCCGCACCAGATCGCCGTGCGAGGCTCGCGTGTGGTCCTGGCGCCACGTCACGCTGATCGCTGCGCAGGGCCATCCCGAGTGGTCGAAGACGCAGGCCGCCACCGACTGCAGGCCCGGGGTCACGAGGCCGACCTCCTCGGCCCACTTCTGCCCCCGTTCCTTGGCCAGTACCCGGCGCAGTTCCGGCAGGGTGGCCGGCCCGTGGCCGGTGCGATCGACGAAGCCGCGGGCCGACGGGAACAGCGCGCGCACCTGGGCGGCGGGCAGGTGCGCCAGGATGGAGCGCCCGTTGGCGGTCAGGTGTGCGGGTAGCCGCACCCCGATGTCGGTGACCAGGGTGACCGGGATGCGGGACACCGTGGGCTGCTCCTTGAGCAGGTACAGGGTCTCCGCTCCGTGCAGGACGCCCAGGTGGGCGGTCTCGCCGACCTGGGCGACCAGCCGCCGCAGCAGCGGCCGGGCCAGCATCTCCAGCGGTTCGTGGCGCAGGTAGGCCGATCCGATCTCGAACGCCGACATCCCGAGGCCGTAGGAGCGTTCGTCGGGGTAGTGCACCACGAATCCGCGGGCGATCAGCACGTCGAGCAGGTGGTAGGTCGACGAGCGTGGCATCTTCAGGTCGCGGGCGATCGCCGCGCCCGATGCCGGTCCGGACTTGGCTGCCAGGTACAGCAACACGTCGAGGGCCCTTCCCACCGCGGGTGAGGTACTCGACATGGGTCGCCTTCCTGCCTCGTCTCGGATACGAGACACTAGCTGTTGAAACGCACTGGAGCAATGCCCGTCGGTCGGGTGTGCTGGACGCCATGGGAACCACCGGATTTTCCAATTCAGCCCGCACCGTGCGCGCCCCCCGCGGCGCCGAGATCAGTTGTAAGGGCTGGCAGCAGGAAGCCGCCCTGCGCATGCTGATGAACAACCTCGACCCCGACGTCGCCGAACACCCCGAGGACCTGGTGGTCTACGGCGGTACCGGACGTGCGGCCCGCAGCTGGGAGGCGTTCGACGCCATCGTCGCCACCCTGCGCTCCCTCGAGGACGACGAGACCATGCTGGTGCAGTCGGGCAAGCCGGTCGGGGTGTTCCGCACCCACGAGTGGTCGCCCCGGGTCCTGATCGCCAACTCGAATCTGGTTGGCGACTGGGCGAATTGGGAGAAGTTCCGCGAGCTCGAGGCGGCCGGGTTGATGATGTACGGCCAGATGACCGCCGGCTCGTGGATCTACATCGGAACGCAGGGCATCCTGCAGGGCACATTCGAGACGTTCGGCGCCGTGGCGCGCAAGCTCGCGGCCTCCGGCCGCTATGAGCGCAGTGGCGGATCACTGGCCGGCACCATCACGCTGACCGCCGGGTTAGGCGGCATGGGCGGCGCGCAACCGCTGGCCGTCACCATGAACGAGGGCGTCGCCATCTGTGTGGACTGCGATCCCAGCCGCATCGAGCGCCGCATCGAACAGCGTTATCTCGACACCAGCGCCGCCTCGGTCGACGAGGCGCTGATGCTGGCCGTCGAGGCCCGGGATGCCAAGCGGCCGTTGTCGATCGGCCTGCTGGGTAACGCCGCCGAGGTGTTCCCCGAACTGCTCGACCGCGGCGCGCCGATCGATGTCGTCACCGACCAGACATCGGCGCACGACCCGCTGGCGTACCTGCCCATCGGCGTCGCGTTCGACGACATGAAGAAGATGGCCGACAAGGACCCCGGCTACTTCACCGAACAGGCCGAGGCCTCGATGGCCAAGCATGTCGCCGCCATGGTGGGCTTCCAGGACAAGGGCGCCGAAGTCTTCGACTACGGCAACTCGATCCGCGACGAAGCCCGAAAAGCCGGGTACCACAGAGCGTTCGACTTCCCCGGCTTCGTACCCGCCTACATCCGGCCGCAATTCGAGGAGGGGCTCGGCCCCTTCCGCTGGGTCGCCCTGTCCGGTGATCCGAAGGACATCGAGGTCACCGACCGCGCCGTGCTGGAACTCTTTCCCGACAACGACCACCTGCGCCGGTGGATCACGATGGCCCAGGAGCGCGTCGCCTACCAGGGCCTGCCCGCACGCATCTGCTGGCTCGGCTACGGCGAACGGCACCGCGCCGGGCTGAGATTCAACGAGCTGGTCGCCTCCGGCGCGGTGAGTGCACCGATCGTGATCGGCCGCGACCATCTCGACTCCGGATCGGTGGCCTCGCCGTACCGCGAGACCGAGGCGATGCTGGACGGCTCCGACGCGATCGCCGACTGGCCACTGCTCAACGCGCTGGTCAACACCGCCTCGGGCGCGTCGTGGGTATCGATCCACCACGGCGGCGGAGTCGGCATGGGGCGTTCCATCCACGCCGGGCAGGTGTGCGTCGCCGACGGGTCGGCACTTGCCGCGCAGAAGCTGGAGCGCGTGCTGACCAACGATCCTGGCATGGGTGTGATCCGTCACGTCGACGCGGGGTATGAGTACGCCCGCCAGGTCGCCGCCGAGCGTGGTGTGCGAATTCCCATGCAGGAGCGCTGATGACGTTCGACTCACTGTGGGAATCGATTCTCGACGTCGGGCGGGACGCGGCGACGGGCGGATACCGCAGGTTCGCCTGGACCACGGCCGATCTGACGCTGCGGGAGTGGTTCGCCGGAGAGGCGCAACGGCGCGGGATGAGCGTCGAGGAGGACCGCAACGGCAACGTCTGGGCGTGGTGGCTGCCCGCGAACTGGCTCGGTGACCCGACGGGCGCCTTCGTCACCGGTTCGCACCTGGACTCGGTGCCGGGCGGCGGCGCCTTCGACGGGCCGCTCGGCATCGTGTCGGCGTTCGCGGCCATCGATCTGCTCGTCACCCGCGGGGTGGTCCCGCGCATCCCGGTCGCCGTCGTCGCGTTCTCCGACGAAGAAGGCGGCCGCTTCGGGGTGGCCTGCGTCGGATCGCAGCTGTCCACCGGTGCCGTGCGTCCGGAGCGCGCCCTGAAGCTGCGCGACGCCGACGGCACCACGCTGGCCGAGGCCCTCACTGCGGCCGGCCGCGATCCGGCGCACCTGGGCCCCGACCCGGAGCTGACCAAGCGTGTCGGGGTGTACGTCGAACTGCACGTCGAACAGGGACGGGCACTGGATCTGGTGGACAAGCCCATCGCAGTGGCCTCGGCCATCTGGCCGCATGGACGGTGGCAGTTCACCTTCTGCGGGCAGGCGAACCACGCCGGGACCACCCGACTGGTCGACCGCCGCGACCCGATGCTGGCGTTCGCCGCGACCGTGCGCGCCGCCCGCGACCGTGCCACCACCAACGCAGCGGTGGCGACCTTCGGCAAGCTGACCGTCACCCCCAACGGCGCCAACGCCATTCCGTCTCGGGTGCACGCCTGGCTCGACGCGCGTGCCGCCGACGAGGCGACGCTGGCCGCGATGGTCGAGGCGATCGCCGCCGACTCCGCCGGATACGCCGACGACGACGGTGTCTCGCTCTCGGTCGATGTCGAATCCGTCAGCCCGGCCGTCGTCTTTCCCGAGGAGCCACGAGCGCGGATCGTGCGGGCCCTGTCCGCGCTGGGCGAGGTGCCGGTGCTGCCGACCGCGGCCGGCCATGATGCCGGTGTGCTGTCCGAGAAGGTGCCCACCGCAATGCTGTTCGTGCGCAACCCGACCGGAGTGTCGCACTCACCCGACGAGTACGCCGAGATCGCCGACTGCAGACGCGGTGCCGAGGCACTCGCCGAGGTGATGGCGGACTGGGTGGCCCGGTGACGGACACCTGGTGGTGCGAGCACGCGTGGCTCGGCGACGGGGTCGCCGACGGTGTCCGCATCACGGTGGACGACGGTCGGATCGTCTCGATCGAAACGGGCTGCGCCGCAGCTGGAAAGCTGCTGCGCGGCATGGTCATCCCGGGTCTCGCCAACACGCATTCGCACGCGTTCCACCGGGCGCTGCGGTCGCACACCCAGCGCGGCGGTGGATCGTTCTGGACGTGGCGTGAACTGATGTACGACGTGGCCGAGCGGCTGACGCCGGAGTCCTATCTGGCCCTGGCTCGTGCGGCGTATGCGGAGATGGCACTCGCGGGCATCACCGCGGTCGGGGAGTTCCACTATCTGCATCACGGTTCGGGCGGGCAGCCGTACGCCGATCCCAACGCGATGGGTCAGGCGCTTGCCGCTGCCGCCGCGGACGCAGGCGTCCGGCTCACGCTGCTGGACACCTGCTACCTGACCGCGAGCGTCGACGGTGACGCACTGCAGGGACCCCAGCGGCGCTTCGGAGACGGTGACGCCGACAGCTGGGCGCACCGGGTCGAGGCGCTGCGCGCCGACTGCAAGGACCAACGCCACGTCTTGATCGGGGCGGCAGTGCATTCCGTGCGTGCGGTGCCGGCGCAGCAGATGGCGACGGTGGCGTCGTGGGCGGACGCCGGCGACACCCCGCTGCACATCCACTCCAGCGAGCAGGTCGCCGAGGTCGAGCAGTGTCGCGCCACTCACGGCTGCACCCCCACGGCGCTGATGCGGGAGCACGGCGTGCTGGGACCGCGCACCACTGCCGTGCACGCCACCCACCTGACCGATCAGGACGTCACCGACCTCCGCGACAGCGCCACCGGAGTCTGCTTCTGCCCCACCACCGAACGCGACCTCGGCGACGGGATCGGTCCGGCGGCGGCCCTGATCGACGGACCAGGGCCGTTCAGCCTCGGCACTGACAGCCACGCGATGATCGATCTGCTGGAGGAGGCCAGGGCCGTCGAGCTGGACGAGCGGCTGGCCAGGCAGCGGCGTGGCGCCTTCTCGGCAGCCCGGCTGCTGAACGCCGCGACCGCCGACGGGCACCGCGCGCTGGGCTGGTCGGGCGCCGGACGAATCACGGTCGGTGACCGGGCCGATCTGGTGGCGCTCGACCTGACCTCGGTCCGCACGGCGGGCGGCGGAGCCACAGCGGAGAACGTGGTGTTCGCCGCGAGCGCCGCCGACGTCACCGACGTGGTGGCCGACGGCCGTGCCGTCGTCACGGATCGGCACCATCACCGCATCGAGCACGTCGGGCGGGCACTCGCGGAAGCCATCGGCACACTGTGGGAGGACCGATGAGCACTCTGTACACCGGGATCGGTGAGCTCGTCACCAACGACCCGGGCGCGGGCGACGGGTCGGCGCTCGGTGTGATCGCCGACGCGGCGTTACTGGTCGACGGGGGCACGATCGGGTGGGTCGGCCCCAAAGCCGAGGCGCCCGAGGCGGATCGGCGGGTCGACTGGGCGGGGGCGAGCGTGCTGCCCGGATTCGTCGACAGCCATGCCCACCTGGTTTTCGCGGGCGATCGCGCCGCCGAGTTCGCCGCGCGGATGAGTGGCCTGCCCTATGACGGCGGAGGCATCGCCACGACCGTCGCGGCCACCCGCGGCGCGTCCGACGACACGCTCTCGGCCACCCTGGGCCGGCTGGCGTCGGAACTGCACCGGGGCGGGGTGACGACGTTCGAGACCAAGAGCGGTTACGGCCTGACCACCGCCGACGAGCGGCGCTCACTGGAACTGGGCCGCCGGTTCACCTCCGAGACAACGTTTCTCGGTGCGCACGTGGTCCCGCCCGAATATCGCTCCGACCGCGATGCGTACGTCCGCCTGGTCGCCGGCGACATGTTGGCGGCGTGCCGGGAGCACGCCAGATGGATCGATGTGTTCTGCGATCGCGGCGCATTCGACGTCGACGAGGCACGTTTCATCCTGGAGGCGGGTATCGGCGCCGGGCTGACGCCGCGACTGCACGCGGCGCAACTCGGCCCGAGCGCAGGCATCCAGCTGGCAGTCGACCTCGGCGCGGCATCAGTCGATCACTGCACGTACGCCACCGACGCGGACGTCGAAGCGCTGGCGGCCGGATCGACGGTCGCCACCCTGCTGCCGGGGGCTGAATTCTCCACGCGCGCAAGATGGCCCGACGCGCGGAGGTTCCTGGATGCGGGAGTCACCGTTGCGCTGGCCACCGACTGCAACCCCGGTAGTTCATACACCACCAGCATGGCGTTCTGCATCGCCGTGGCCGTGCGCGACATGGGCTTCACGCCCGCAGAGGCGGTGTGGGCAGCGACGGCCGGTGGTGCGGCGGCGCTGCGGCGCGACGACATCGGCGTGCTCGCCGTCGGCCGGCGGGCGGACTTCATCCGGCTCGAAGCGCCGTCCTATGTCCACCTCGCCTACCGACCCGGCGTGCCGATCGTCGGTGACGTCGTCATCGGCGGCACCGTCGTCTCCTGAGCCGAGCGCTGCCGGGCGGCGCGCCCAAGGCGTTCGGCCACCGTGCGCACCGCGGTGACGACTTCCGGCGGCTCCAGCACCTCGAAGTCGCAGCCCGGCAGTGCCAGCCACGGCACCATCCGCTCGGGATCGTCGGCACCCGCGGTGACGATGCAGGCGTCGGGTCCGTCGGGTTCGATGCTGACCGATGCCGCCGAGAAAGACTGCTCCACAACGTGTTGCGGTGCGAAGTACCTGACCCGGGCGATGTAAGGGTACGGCGCGGAGGAGATCGCGCTGCGGACATAGGAGGCGGCGTCGGGGGCGTCGCGCGGAACGAAGGTGCTTCCCTGGGCCCGCACGTGGGACATCCGGTCCAGGCGAAGACTTCGCCAGTCGGCGCGGTCACGGTCGAAACACAGGAGATACCAACGGCGCCCGGTGGTCACGAGTTGATAGGGCTCCAGCCGCCGCTGGGTGGCGTTGCCGCGCATGTCCACGTAGCCGGCGGTGACGTGTTCGTGGTCGCGGCTGGCCCGCGCCAGCGTCATCAGCACGTCCGGGTCGACCGGTGTGTCGGTCGCGGCGCCCAGCGTCACCGTCGTGTCGTGCACGGCGGACACCTGCGACCGCAGCCGCGCCGGCATCACCTGGTCGAGCTTGCTCAGTGCGCGCAGCGCCGACTCTCCGATACCGGCGACGCTGCCCCCGGCGGCGACCCGCAGACACACCGCCATCGCGACCGCCTCCTCCGGATCGAGCAGCAGCGGCGGTAGCGCCGCACCCGCTCCGAGTTGGTAGCCGCCGCCGTGCCCGGTGCTGGCGTGCACCGGGTAGCCCAGGTCACGCAGCCGGTCGACGTCGCGACGCACGCTTCGCGTCGTCACCCCGAGCCGCTCGGCGAGCTCGGGGCCGCTCCACACCCGGCGGGACTGCAGCAGCCCGAGCAATTGCAGCACCCGGCCGGTCGTTTCGGACATGCTCTCAGTCTGCCGCAGTCTGCGGACAGAAACTGTCCTCAATGGATGAGAGGGTGGGTTCATGAGCAACGAACTGGCGTCCCACCTGGCAGAACAGCTCGACTTCCACTGGCGCGTGCAGATGCGCCCCCGACTGGACGGGCTGACCGACGAGGAGTACTTCTGGCAGCCGGTACCCGACTGCTGGACGATTCGGATGGACGGCGGGAGCCCTATCCCAGATTTCGCGTATCCGCCGCCGGATCCCGAACCGGTGACCACCATCGCCTGGCGGCTGGCACACCTGATCGTCGGAGTCCTGGCGGTGCGCGTCCACTCCCACTTCGGTGGCCCACCGGCCGATTACCAGAGCTGGGACTACGCGACCGGCGCGGACACCGCGCTCAAGCAACTCGACGACCAGTACGCCGCGTGGATCACCGGAGTGCGCGGGCTGTCCGAAGAGCAACTGTGGCGCCCGTGCGGCCCGGCCGAAGGCCCGTACGCCGACGAGACGATGGCGACCCTCGTCCTGCACATCAACCGCGAGATGATTCATCACGGTGCCGAAATCGCCTTGCTCCGTGACCTCTACATCCACACCGACGAGAAGGAGAACTGACCGATGCCCGCCATGCCCCCGCCCATCGCCGACGAGCGCGCCGGACTCAAGGAGTATGTCGCCGCGCAGCAGTACGCCTTCCACGCGATCGCCTTCGGGCTCACCGACGAGCAGGCACGCTCCACCCCGTCGGTCAGCGCGTTGTCGATCGGCGGGCTGATCAAGCACGTGACGAACTGCCAGCACGGCTGGATGGAACGGGTGGCCGCGGCGCCGGAACTCACCGAGAGCGACAAGCGCCCGATGGAGGACCAGGCCGCCGATTACCAGCACGAGTTCGTCATGCGCGAAGACGAGACGCTCGCTGGGATCCTCGCGGAGTTCGACAAGCAGAACGCCGAGACGATCCGGCTGATCGAGATGTCGGACCTGGGTGCGGCGGTGCCGATTCCGCACCAGGTGCCATGGTTTCCCAAGGATGTGTCGGCCTGGTCGGTGCGCTGGGTGATCTTTCACATGATCGAGGAGCTGGCACGGCACGCCGGGCAGGGCGACATCATTCGCGAGACCATCGATGGTGCAACGCTTTACGAGCTCCTGGGTGGTCTGGAGGGCTGGCCGGAGACGGACTGGCTCAAGCCCTTCAAGCCGGCCGCCGGGTCGTAGACACACGAAAGGGGCGCCCCTTGAGAGTGGGGCGCCCCGTTGTGGTGGGGATTACTTCACATCGACGAAGAGCACCTTGCCGACAGTCTCGAGGACACGGTCGTCGCGCTGCGCGTCCCAGGTGTACTCGTGGATATCGGCGCCTGGCCGCACGGCCACCACCGACGCATCCGACAGCGGGGCGCCGCTGAGCCGGTTGACGACAACGCGGTTGCCCTGAGACTCGAGCTGGCTGATGGTCTGTGCGGCGTCGTCGGCTCCGCTGGGGGCGGCGAAGGCGGGGGCTGCCAGCCCGAGGACGGCGGCGGCGAATCCGGCTGCTGCGGCTGTGGCGATGGTGAAGTTCTTCATGATCTTTGCTCTTCCCTATGTTTGCGGTCTGAGCCGTGGAGCGAATCGCGCGGTTCTGACTTCCTGATTGATCTTGTTGGATCTGTCTGGTTGAACCAGCAGGTCAGGGGGTTTAATTCCGCTGGCAGGTATTGAACGCCCGATGGCAGAAACCCGTCAGCTCACTACCGCCGGAATTGCATTCCACGCGGAGAAACCCGAGTGAAACCCGCATGGAATGCAATTCCGGCGCACGGGGGTGGGACTGTGACCGGGTGCACACCTTTTTCACCGGCCCGCGGATTTTGAGACACTGCACGGTATGAGCATCCCGCGGAAGACCAAGAAGACCCAGCACCGCGCGCTCGCCAAGCTGGACCGGGTGCCCCTGCCCGTCGAGGCAGCACGCATCGGCGCCACCGGGTGGCAGGTCACCCGCACCGGCGCCCGCGTCGTCACCAAGCTCGCCGGCCGCGGCTCGCTGCAGCAGAAGGTCGTCAAGCAGCTCCCGCAGGCCTTCGCCGACCTCGGCCCCACCTACGTCAAGTTCGGCCAGATCATCGCATCCAGCCCCGGCGCATTCGGGGAACCGGTGTCGCGGGAGTTCCGCAGCCTGCTCGACCGCGTCCCGCCCGCCGACTCCGACGCCGTGCACAAGCTGTTCCGCGAAGAACTCGGCGACGAGCCGGCGAACCTGTTCCAGTCGTTCGACGAGAAGCCGTTCGCGTCGGCGTCGATCGCGCAGGTGCACTACGCCACGCTGCACTCCGGCGAGGAGGTCGTGGTCAAGATCCAGCGGCCAGGGATCCGCCGCCGGGTGGCAGCCGATCTGCAGATCCTCAAGCGGGGCGCGCAGCTGGTGGAGCTGGCCAAGCTGGGCCGCCGGCTCTCGGCCCAGGACGTCGTCGCCGACTTCTCCGACAACCTCGCCGAGGAACTGGACTTCCGCCTGGAGGCCCAGTCGATGGACGCCTGGCTCGCCCACATGCACGCCTCCCCGCTGGGCAAGAACATCCGGGTGCCCCAGGTGTACTGGGATCTGACCAGCGAGCGGGTGCTGACGATGGAGCGCATCGCCGGGGTGCGCATCGACGACGTCGCCGCGATCCGCGAGAAGGGGTTCGACGGCACCGAGCTGGTCAAGGCGCTGCTGTTCAGCCTGTTCGAGGGCGGGCTGCGCCACGGCCTGTTCCACGGCGATCTGCACGCGGGCAACCTGTATGTCGACGACCAGGGCAAGATCGTGTTCTTCGACTTCGGCATCATGGGCCGTATCGATCCGCGCACCCGGTGGCTGTTGCGGGAACTGGTGCACGCGCTGCTGGTCAAGAAGGACCACGCGACGGCAGGCAAGATCGTCGTGATGATGGGCGCGGTGGGCACCGTCAAACCCGAGGCGCAGGCGGCCAAGGATCTGGAGAAGTTCGCGACGCCGCTGACCGTGACATCGCTGGGCGATCTGAGCTACGCCGAGATCGGCAAGCAGCTCTCGACGCTGGCCGACGCCTACGACGTCAAGCTGCCCCGCGAGCTGGTCCTCATCGGCAAGCAGTTCCTCTACGTCGAGCGCTACATGAAGCTGCTGGCGCCGCGCTGGCAGATGATGAGCGATCCGCAGCTCACCGGCTACTTCGCCAACTTCATGGTCGAGATCAGCCGGGAGCACAGCGCCGACGAGCGCTTGCGCGAGGAGAATCCAACAGAGGAAGTCGAGGCCTGATGAAGGTCCGAACAGGCACAGCCAGGTCCGGTGACCCGGACAACCCGGTCGACATCCACTACGAGGACATGGGCGACCCGAACGACCCGGCCGTCGTGCTCATCATGGGATTGGGCGCCCAGTTGTTGTTGTGGCGCGAGGGGTTCTGCGAGAAGCTCGTCAACCAGGGCCTGCGTGTCATCCGCTTCGACAACCGCGACGTCGGGCTGTCCACCAAGCTGCCCGGCCATCATTCAGGCGCGCCACTGCTGCCCCGGATGGCGCGGTCGTTCATCGGTCTGCCCAGTCCCGGCGGCGTACACCCTGGAGGACATGGCCGACGACGCCGCCGCACTGCTCGACCACCTCGGGATCGACCGGGCACACGTGGTCGGCGCCTCGATGGGCGGCATGATCGCGCAGATCTTCGCCGCGCGGCACCATGCCCGTACCAGGACGCTCGCCGTGATCTTCTCCAGCAACAACCGACCGGTGCTGCCGCCGCCGGGGCGGCGCCAGCTCGCGGCGATCCTGCAGCGCCCCAAGGACACCACGCGTGAGGGGGTCATCGAGAACGCGGTGCGCGTCAACAAGATCATCGGCAGCCCGGGCTACCCGGCGCCCGAGGACCGGGTCCGCGCCGACGTGAGCGAGGGCTACGACCGTTCCTACTACCCTGCCGGGGTGGCGAGGCATCTCGGGGCGATCATGGGCAGCGGCAGCTTGGTGCGCTACAACCGTCAGATCACGGTGCCGACGGTGGTGATCCACGGCAAAGCCGACAAGCTGATGCGGCCGTTCGGGGGACGGGCGATCGCCCGCGCGATCAAGGGTTCGCGGCTGGTTCTGTTCGACGGGATGGGACACGAGATTCCCGAACCGCTGTGGGACGACATCGTCGGCGAATTGAAGACCACCTTCGCCGAGGGATGCTGACTCCTGCGTCAATTCGGGCAGTCCGAAAAGCAGATAGCATGCCAGACGGGCACATGACCGCCGTCTCAGAAGAACCTCTTCGGGCAGTGTCCTAGGGGAGCCTGCCACCATGGCCTCTAAACGACATCTGAAACCGCACTTCGAAGACGTACAAGCGCACTACGACCTGTCCGACGAGTTCTTCCAGTTGTTCCTGGATCCGTCGCAGACATACAGCTGCGCATACTTCGAGCGCGACGACATGACGCTCGAAGAGGCGCAGCTCGCCAAGGTCGACCTGGCGCTGGGCAAGCTCGGCCTGGAGCCGGGGATGACGCTGCTCGACATCGGTTGCGGCTGGGGATCCACGATGATGCGGGCCGTCGAGAAGTACGACGTCAACGTCATCGGCCTGACCCTCAGCGAGAACCAGAAAGCCCACGTCGAGAAGGTGTTCGCCGCGTCCGACAGCCCCCGTGACAAGCAGATCCTGCTGGAGGGCTGGGAGCAGTTCGATCGGCCTGTCGACCGGATCGTGTCGATCGGCGCGTTCGAGCATTTCGGCAGGGACCGCTGGGACGACTTCTTCGCGATGGCGTACCGGGTGCTGCCGGACGACGGCGTCATGCTGCTGCACACCATCACGGCGCTTGACACTGCCCCAGATGACCGAACGCGGCATGCCGCTGACCTTCTCGGTGGCCCGGTTCGTCAAGTTCATCCTCACGGAGATCTTCCCGGGCGGCTACCTACCGACAATCGAGCTGGTGGGTGAGCACGCGACGAAGGCGGGCTTCGACCTGACGCGGACGCAGTCGCTGCAACCGCATTACGCCCGCACGCTGGATCTGTGGGCGACGGCGCTGGAGGCCCATAAAGACGAGGCCATCGCCGTGCAGTCCGAAGAGGTCTACGACCGCTACATGCACTATCTGACCGGTTGCGCACAGGGTTTCCGGGTCGGCTACATCGACGTCAATCAGTTCACGCTCGCCAAATAACGGCCCCGGCAGGGATTGGATCAGCGGACCGCCAGAACGTTAGGGTGGACGCTTCGGGCGCGTGCTTGCGGTGGTTGTGCCGCGCATTCGGTACGGTCTGCACAACGTCGGCAAGTGGAGCAAGGAAAACATGTCTGATCAATCGACCGGCACCAAGGATATGACTCCTCACTTCGAGGACATTCAGGCGCATTACGACCTGTCGGACGATTTCTTCGGGGTGTTCCAGGATCCGACGCGCAAGTACAGCTGCGCGTTCTTCACCGGGCCCGACGTCACGCTGTCGGAGGCGCAGATCGCCAACGTCGACCAGCACCTGGATCGGCTGGATCTCAAGCCCGGCATGACGCTGCTCGAGGTTGGCTGCGGCTGGGGCCTGACGTTGCAGCGCGCGATGGAGAAGTACGACGTCAACGTCATCGGCCTGACCCTGAGTCGGAACCAGCAGGCCTACTGCAACCAGCTGCTCGGCAAGCTCGACAGCAAGCGCACCTTCGACGTGCGCCTGGAGGGCTGGGAGCAGTTCCACAGCCCCGTTGACCGCATCGTGTCGATCGAGGCGTTCGAGCACTTCGGCAAGGACCGCTGGGACGACTTCTTCAAGACGTGCTTCGAGATCCTGCCGGATGACGGCCGGATGACGGTTCAGAGCAGCGTCGGCTATCACCCGTATGACCTCGCCGAGCGCGGTAAGAAGCTGACCTTCGAGCTGGCGCGGTTCGTCAAGTTCATGATCACCGAGATCTTCCCGGGGGGCGCGTGCCCACCACCCAGATGATGGTCGAGCACGGCGAGAAGGCCGGCTTCGTCGTGCCGGAGACGCTGTCGCTGCGCAATCACTACATCAAGACGCTCGGAATCTGGGCCAGCCGCCTGGAGGCTGCGAAGGATGAGGCGATCGCGGCCACCGACGAGGAGAACTACAACCGCTACATGAAGTACCTGACCGGCTGCCAGTACTACTTCATCGACGAGGCCATCGACGTCAGCCTCGTCACCTACCTGAAGCCGGGCCTGGCAGCCTAGCTACCGAAACGATGCCTTTGCGCAGCGGTGCCCGATCGCGGTGCAGTGCACGTGTAGCGAATACCGAAACTGCAGGAGAAGGCTGCGGGCTCAACGCTTTCGCCCGCGATAATCACAGATCGGCATCCCGATTGACGTGTCGGGTGTTATGTTGCTGAGGGAGTGCTACTCGGCCACCACATCGGGGTTCAGATGGGGGATACGGCGTCGATCCGTCGGCCTGCGGCAACAGCTGAGGCCGGATGCGTGCGGTGACCGAGGAGCACTCCACAAAAGCTTCGGCACGCGAGAAACCCCGCACCGGTGGTGCGGGGTTTTTCACGTGAGTCCGGCGCCTACGCCTCGGTGAAGTTCCGGGTGACCGCCGGGTCCACCGGGATGCCCGGCCCGGTCGTCGTCGAGACGACGACCTTCTTCACATAACGGCCCTTCGACGACGACGGCTTGGCCCGCAGCACCTCGTCGAGCGCAGCACCGTAGTTCTCGACGAGCGCCGCGTCGTCGAACGACGCCTTGCCGATCACGAAGTGCAGGTTGGCCTGCTTGTCGACACGGAAGTTGATCTTGCCGCCCTTGATGTCGGACACGGCCTTGGCCACATCGGGGGTGACGGTGCCCGTCTTCGGGTTCGGCATCAGGCCACGCGGGCCGAGGATGCGCGCGATGCGCCCGACCTTGGCCATCTGGTCCGGCGTCGCGATCGCGGCGTCGAAGTCGAGGAACCCGCCCTGGATCTTCTCGATCAGGTCGTCGCTGCCCACGATGTCGGCGCCGGCGGCCTCGGCGGCCACGGCCTTGTCACCCACGGCGAACACCGCGACGCGCGCGGTCTTGCCGGTGCCGTGCGGCAGGTTCACGGTGCCACGCACCATCTGGTCGGCCTTACGGGGGTCGACGCCGAGCCGGATCGCGACCTCTACGGTGGCGTCCTGCTTCTTCGACGACGTCTCCTTGGCCAGCTTCGCGGCCTCCAGGGGCGTGTACAGCCGGGTCTTGTCGATCTTCTCGGCGGCTTCGCGGTATGCCTTGCTGTTCTTGCTCATTGATCTCTCCTGATCAGAAGTTGTGGTTGGCGGGCCGCAGCTGGCCCTCCCACGGATTACTGCGTTGAGACTGCGCTCAGGGTCGGGGACGCCGCTATTCGACGGTGATCCCCATCGACCGGGCGGTGCCGGCGATGATCTTGGCTCCTTGTTCGATGTCGTTGGCGTTCAGGTCTTCCTTCTTGGTCTCGGCGATCTCACGCACCTGATCCCAGGTCACCTTGGCGACCTTGGTCTTGTGCGGCTCTCCGGAACCCTTCTGCACGCCGGCCGCCTTGAGCAGCAGCTTCGCCGCGGGCGGGGTCTTCAGCGCGAACGTGAAGCTGCGGTCCTCGTAGACGGTGATCTCCACGGGGATGACGTTTCCGCGCTGCGATTCGGTCGCCGCGTTGTACGCCTTGCAGAATTCCATGATGTTGACGCCGTGCTGGCCGAGCGCGGGACCGACGGGCGGCGCGGGGTTGGCCGCTCCCGCCTGGATCTGCAGCTTGATCAGCCCAGTGACCTTTTTCTTCTTCGGGGCCATGAGTCGTTCGATTCCTTTACTTGTCGTTCTTAGATCTTGGCGACCTGGGTGAAGGTCAGTTCGACGGGTGTCTCGCGGCCGAAGATGGACACCAGCACCTTGAGTTTCTGCTGTTCGGCGTTGACCTCGCTGATCGACGCGGGCAGCGTCGCGAACGGGCCGTCCATGACGGTGACCGATTCGCCGACCTCGAAGTCGACGAGGATCTCCGGACGCTCCATCGAGGCCTCGGAGGACGCGGCCGCACCGGCCGTGCTCTTGGCCGGCTTCTTCGCCGCAGCGGGCGGCAGCAGGAACTTCACGACGTCGTCGAGCGACAGCGGCGACGGCCGCGACGTCGCGCCGACGAAGCCCGTGACGCCCGGGGTGTTGCGCACCGCGCCCCACGACTCGTCGTTGAGTTCCATGCGAACCAGGATGTAGCCGGGCAGCACCTTGCGGTTGACCTGCTTGCGCTGGCCGTTCTTGATCTCGGTGACCTCCTCGGTGGGCACCTCGACCTGGAAGATGTAGTCACCGACGTCCAGGTTCTGCACGCGGGTCTCGAGGTTGGCCTTCACCTTGTTCTCGTAGCCGGCGTAGGAGTGAATGACGTACCACTCACCCGGCCTGAGCCGCAGCTCCTTCTTGAGCGTGACGGCGGGGTCTTCTTCCTCGTCGACGCTCTCGTCGGCAACCACAGCATCGTCGGCCACCTCGGCAGGGGCGGCATCCTCGTCGGTGCCCTCGGCCTGCGAATCCGCTGCGGCGTCGGCTCTCGGCGTCAACCTCGTCGACGTCGATGGTGTCGACGGTGTCACCCGAAGGCGTTTGGCCGTCGAAGCTAGTCACGTGTCAGTCCTCTCTGAATTTCACTGGTCGCACCCATCGCGGTCAGCCGAACACCATCATCACGAGCTTGGCCAGACCGAGGTCCGTCAAGCCGATCAGCGCCACCATGAACACGAGGAAGACCAGCACGACCGTGGTGTAGCTGACCATCTGCTTGCGGTTCGGCCAGATGACCTTGCGCAGCTCGGCGATGACTTCCTTCAGGTAGTTCAGAACGAACGCGATCGGGTTCCGCGACGGCCCGTCCTTGGGCTTCTTGGCGGTCTTCTTCTTGGGCGGGCCACCCTTCTTGTTGCCGTCGTCCTTGCTACCCGAACTGTCGGTAGCGGGCGCGTCGTCGTCGTCGCCGGCGTGCTGTCCATCGACCTCGGTGACCGCGCCGCGCCGCGATCGCTTGCCGGTGGGCCGCAGCGGTCGCGTCACGACCGCCGTCTGGCCACCGGTGTCACCGCTGTCGGTGTCGGTGCCAGTGTCTGCGGAGCCGGCACCATCGCGCTCGTCGCTCACCGCATGCCTTCCTTCTTCTGATCGGGTGTCTCGTGGGGTCACCTTCCAGTGTCCACCCTTGTCGAGTATTCAGTTGCAGGGGCGACAGGACTTGAACCTGCAACCTGCGGTTTTGGAGACCGCTGCTCTGCCAGTTGAGCTACGCCCCTTCATAGCGGGTCAGGGGCCACACAATTCGCGCGCTCCCCGTTCGGTCGATCAGAGCCGACGGACAGCGCGCTTAACTGGGAAAACCCCGAGGTCCGAGTGTAGCGCGGACCCCGTCGGAGTTACTAATCCGGCCACGCCCGCAGAGCCGTTATTCGGCCGTGGCCGTGCGCACGACCTGACCGGTCTCGGGATCCCATTTGACCGAGATCGAATTGTCTCCCTCGTGGCCCATCAGGGTCGTATAGGACTCCATCACGACCTCGCCGTCCGGCCTGGCGACCACATTGCGGGTGGTGACGATGTCGGCGCCGAAGCGTTCGTCCACCGACTGCACGTACAGGGTGCCGGTCAGTTCGTCGCCGGCCTTGATCGGCTGGTGGAACAGGAATTTCTGGTCGACCTGAACGATCTGCAACGTCTCCATGCCGACGTCGACGTTCTGGAAGAAGTGCGTCTGAATCATCACCGCGAAGATCGCCATGAAGGTCGGCGGCGCAATGATGCTGCTGTGGCCGAGCTCTGCGGCGGCGTCCTCATCATGGGAGCCGGGGTCGAGGGCCTTGACGGCTTTCGCGTATTGGCGGATCTGTTCGCGGCCGACGACGTAAGTGTCGGGGTACCTGCTAAACCATCCCCCGGATGTCTGTCTTGAGAGCCACGTACCGACCTAGGCCAGCTTCGCGATGGCGATGGCGCGGCCGAAGATCTTTTTCCCGCCCGAGGTGGCACTGATGCGCGATCAGTACCGACTTGGATCTCGGGATCGACGGATTTCACGCGGCCGTTGAAGACGATCTCGGCGCCCTTGCCGTCGTTGGGCACCGGCACCACGGCGGTGAAACGCACGTTGTACTCGGTGACCGCGGCCGGGGTCACCGATCCACGAGGTGACGTAGCCGCCACCGAGGCCCATGGTGAGCATGCCGTGCGCGATGGCGGTGTCGAGGCCGACCTGCTTGGCGATCTCGTCGTCCCAGTGGATCGGGTTGAGGTCACCGGACACACCGGCGTAGTTCACCAGGTCGCCCCTGGTCAGGGGGATGATCTTCTCGGGCAGCTGATCGCCGACCTTGACCGAACCGAACTCACGCAGTGCCATCGCTGAAGCCACTCTCTCCGTCTTCTTCGCTACGCCCCGCAAGGGTGGTGTACGTCTCCTGGACAACGTCGCCGTTCTCGTTGCTGACGATGTTCTTGGTGACGATGATGTCGGTGCCGTGGGCTTTGCGGAGCGAGTCCACCCACACGTCGCAGTACAACTTGTCGCCGGCCTTGATGGGCTTGAGGAACTTCAGCACCTGGTCGACCTGGACGATCTGCGCATCGGTGACGCCGATTTTGGCGGCGGCGAACATCGCCTGCTGCGCCTGATAGCCGAACACCGAGATGAACGTCAGCGGCGCCAGCAGCGTGTCGTAGCCGAGCTCGGCGGCGGCCTCCTCGTCGAAGAAGGCGGGATCGTCATTCTTGACGGCGACGGCGTATTCGCGGATCTTCTCGCGGCCCACCACGTAATGATCGGGATAGCGAAAGTGCGACCCGACGAAACTGTCCAAGAACGACACGAGTGTTGAACCTACCTAGTCGGCCAGGGCAACCGTGAATCGACAGCGCCCGGCCCGGGTCGGGCCGCTCAGCGCGACTCTTTGTGGGCCTGGTGCTTGCCGCAGTTCGGGCAGAACTTCTTGATCTCGAGCCGGTCGGGATCGTTGCGGCGGTTCTTCTTCGTGATGTAGTTGCGGTGCTTGCACACCTCGCATGCCAAAGTGATCTTCGGCCGCACGTCTGTACTGGACGCCACGTCAGGTGCCTCTCTTCTCGTACTTGTCTTGTAGCGGTGGGGGGGCTCGATCCCCCGACCTCACGATTATGAGTCGTGCGCTCTAACCAGCTGAGCTACACCGCCCCGGATCGACGCCGGCGGCGCTCCGCCAGTCGTCCACCGAGCCCCCTAACGGAATCGAACCGTTGACCTTTTCCTTACCATGGAAACGCTCTACCGACTGAGCTAAGGGGGCGCTGCTGCCTTGCTTGCACTACTCGGGCCCCCCGCCGAGCGATGGGCCTTAAAGAGGGTACATTCTCCCGGTTTCAGTCGCCAAACCGCTGGTCATTGCGGGGCAAGGACAGTCGAGAATGCATCGAGGGCTGTGGGGCGACCACGAGGACGACCCTGAGCGCAGTATGGACGCCGCCGACTGCATACGCTGACGGTCATGGCTGACTCGGACCGGCTCTACTTCAGGCAGCTGCTATCGGGCCGCGATTTCGCGGCGGGCGACATGATCGCCCAGCAGATGCGCAACTTCGCCTACCTCATCGGGGACCGGGAGACGGGCGACACCGTGGTGGTGGACCCCGCCTATGCAGCGCAGGACCTGGTGGACGCTCTGGAGTCCGACGGTATGCGCCTCTCGGGTGTGCTGGTCACCCACCACCACCCCGACCACGTCGGCGGTTCGATGATGGGATTCGAACTCAAGGGCCTCGCCGAACTCCTGGAACGCGTCAGCGTGCCGGTTCACGTCAACGCCCATGAGGCGGATTGGGTGTCGCGGATCACCGGGATCGCACCGAGCGAGCTGACGTCGCATCAGCACGGCGACAAGGTCAGCGTCGGCGACATCGACATCGAGTTGCTGCACACTCCCGGCCACACGCCCGGCAGCCAGTGCTTCCTGCTCGACGGTCGGCTCGTCGCCGGTGACACCCTGTTTCTCGACGGCTGCGGCCGCACCGACTTTCCCGGCGGGAACGCCGACGAGATGTTCCGCAGCCTGCAGGCGCTGGCTGCAGCTGCCCGGCGACCCCACGGTGTTCCCGGGGCACTGGTACTCCACCGAGCCGAGCGCGTCGCTCTCCGACGTCCGACGCAGCAACTATGTCTACCGTGCGAGCAATCTGGACCAGTGGCGCATGCTGATGGGCGGCTGACCCCGGCCACACCTCGCTACTCGACCTGAGGGACGCCCGCTCAGAACGCCTGATGCCAGTCCCCTCCTGGCCGGTTCCCCCACCGGCACTGGTCACCTCATCCTGAGCGGGCGTCAACCACATTTCCGCCGGATCAGATCACTTCCAGCCTGAACCGATCCCGCATTCCCACAGGCCGAGCTTGGGGACACCGTTCGTCGCGGACCGCCTGCGCTTACGCGCGCTCCTCTCGGACTCGAGATGCTCGGCCGACCGCTTCCTCTTTGCACGCATGGCATCTCCTCTGGTTGGTGCGCGGCGACCCCTCGCCACCGCGCTGAAATGAACGCTATTGACCTGCACGCGCGGCGGCACGAGTAGCCGAGTACCTCTGTTCTCGGTCAGGAGGCCAAACCCGGCTAGGTAGTGGCCGTGGCGACGCTGTTACGTTCGACCCGCCTGATTACGGCCTGACAGGAGGACCATGACCAGCACTGTTTCCTACGAACTTGCGGACTCGGTGGCCACCGTCACCCTGGACGACGGCAAGGTGAACGTGCTGGGACCCGCGATGCAGGGCGCGATCAACAAGGCGCTCGACCGGGCCGAGGCCGATGCCGCCAAGGCGGTGGTGCTCGCGGGCAACTCGCGGGTGTTCAGCGGCGGGTTCGACCTGGCGGTTTTCCAGTCCGGGGATGCCGCTGCGGCGCTCGGAATGCTTGCGGGTGGCTTCGAGCTGTCGGTGCGGGCGCTGACGTTCCCGGTGCCGGTGATCATCGCCGCGACCGGGCCGGCCATCGCGATGGGCTCGTTCCTGCTGCTCTCGGCCGACCATCGCGTGGGAGCGCCCAAGTCGCGGTGCCAGGCCATCGAGGTGGCCATCGGCATGACCATCCCGATCTCGGCGGTCGAGATCATGAGGATGCGGCTGACGCCGGCGGCGTTCCAGCGTGGGACCGCGCTGGCGTCGACGTTTGTCGGCGACGACGCGATCGCCGGCGGCTGGCTCGACGAGATCGTCGAGGCCGACCAGGTGGTGGCGCGCGCCCAGCAGGTGGCTCAGGAAGCGGCGACGACGCTGCACGCCGGGGCGCACCTCGCGACTAAACTGAAGGCACGTCAATCCGGACTGGATGCCATCCGCGCTGGAATCGACGGCTTGGCAACAGAATTCACCCTGACCTGACGTGGGGCACTCCTCTCGAGGAGTCCAGCATGAGCGGCGACGTCGACGTGACCGTCATCGAGACGTCCTCGCTGGGCGATCGCAGCTACATTGTCACCGGCGCGGGCGGGACCGTCGTCGTCGATCCGCAGCGCGATATCGACCGCGTACTCAATCTGGTGGCCGAATCCGGTGCGCGCATCAGCCATGTCCTGGAGACCCACGTCCACAACGACTACGTGTCCGGCGGCCTTGCGCTGTCTCGCGCCTCGGGGGCCGAGTACGTCGTGCCTGCAGGCGACGAGCTCGGCTACCCGGCGCGGCGGGTATCCGATGGTGACGTCGTCGACGCCGGGACCTTCACACTGCGCGCCCTGCACACCCCTGGGCACACTGAACACCACATCAGTTACGAGCTCATCGACGGCGGTGGCCGCACCGTCGGGGTGTTCTCCGGCGGGTCGATGTTGTTCGACAGCACCGGCCGCACCGATCTCGTCGGACCCGAACACACCCGCTCGCTCACCGTGGCGCAGTACCGCTTGGTGCGCCGGCTTGCCGACGAATTGCCCGACGACGCAGCGCTGTTCCCCACCCACGGCTTCGGTAGCTTCTGCGCCGCCAGCAGCGCCGGGCGGGAGAACTCGACCATCGGCGAGCAGCGCAGCGCCAATCCCGCGCTGACACAGGATGAGCAGGACTTCGTCGACGACCTGTTGGCCAACCTGTCTGAATTCCCGGCCTATTACGCCCAGATGGGGGCGATCAACCGGGAGGGGCCGCCGGAGGTCGATCACCAGCTACCGGGTGGCCGACTTCGAGGCGCTCGCCAAGGTGGGTGGCCCAGACGGTTTCCGCGTCGTGGATGTGCGCCGCGAGGACGAATTCTCCGCAGAGCACATCAGCGGAGCGGTGAACATCCCCGTGCACACGCTGCTCGACCGGCTGGACGATCTGGGCGACAGGGAGATCTGGGTGCACTGCGCGAGCGGTTACCGTGCATCGGTAGCGGCCTCCCTGCTCGACGGTGCGGGTAAGAACGTCGTGCTGCTCGACGACACCTTCGACAGCGCGGTGGAACTCGGGTTGACCGGCTGACGGGCTCTCAGATCATGTACTCGAGCTGGAGCTGACCTTCCTCCTGTACGTCCACGCGCGCCGTGCCCAGTCCACCGTGTGGTCGCGAACCACCCGTATACCCATGTCGGTGTCGTCCGGAGCGAGCGCACCCCGGCGGAGAAAGTTCTGCAGCAATACCGATCGGGTGGCGTGCCGGGACGCAAAGGCCAGAGCTCGTCGCGGCTGAAGTTCCGCCAGATGCGCTGGTTGTGCGGGCGCAGCTTGTCGACGATGATCGCAGGATTGGCGTTCTGCTCGTGCAGGATTGTGCAGTGCTCTTCGACCAGCAACTGCAGTTCGTCGAGCGTCAGCGTCGCGAGATCGACTCCCTCAGGCGGGAATTCGGGATACTCGATGCCACGGAAGTGGGCGTGCGGAAACCACCCGTGCCGAGAGTTCGCGTGGATGCTGCCCAGCCATCCCAAATCGCGCAAGGTGATGATCGCGTCGACCGCTGTCAGGCCTGTGCCCAGGATGGCGACGATGCCGTCATGTGCCGGCAACCGATCCTCCCAACGCTGCCACGCATTGGCGACCCAGGCCGGGTGCGCGGCAAGGGTTTCGGCCAGGCTCACCAGACACCGGCCGTCCCGTGGCTCGATGTCGATCGCGTCACCGACGACGAATTCCGATGAGACGCGCCATGTCTCAGGCGGGCTCTGCAGATGGTGCTGGACGATCGAGCGCAGGTAATCTCCGTAGATCTGTCGCGGCGCGAAACGCTCACGCAGCTCGATCTCCGGGACGGGTTCGAACTCCGAACGGGTGCACAGCCACTTCAGAAAATGTTCCGGCTCATCGGGGGATGCCGACATACATATTCCGGGCCGCAACGTTGAGCAGATACTCCGGCCGTCTCAGCCCGTAGGCAGTTCCGCGCCCCACCGAACCCCGGTCGTCGATGACGATGACGTGCAGCGGGTGTTCACTGATCCTGGCGATGTTCACCGCGGTCATCGCCTCTACTGCAACCACCCCCGACCACGGCGATGCGCGCGGGCGGCCGGGTATGCGTGGAGTCGGCACGCCCCCGGTTCGGCATGCGAGAAGGTTACTGTGAGAGCTGTTCGACGAGCGTGGACGCGTCATCCGTCGGTGCGGTCGCGCAGCTCGGCGCACCGAACGAGCGGGGTCGGCCTCGACGCTGACATGATGATCGGGTGACCCACGTCCGCGGCAGGATCTGGCGCGAAGGCAAGCCCCAGGACGACTTCGAGTTCTCGGCGATATCGGACTGTCTGGTCGCCGACGACACCCTGGTGTGGTGCGACATCTACGACCCCGACCACGCGATCCTCAAGGATCTCGCCCGGGAGTTGCACCTCAACGCGTGGGCGGTCGAAGACGCCGTCGCCGACGCCGAACGCACCAAGGCCGTCGCCTACAAGACGCACACGTTCTTCACCGTGTACGAGGTGGCGGTCAAGTCGCCACCGCCCGAGGACACCACGGAGTCGACGCTGGAGATCCACCGGATCTCCGGGTTCGTCCTGCCTCAAGGGTTGATCACCGTTCGGCTCTCACCGCACTTCGACATCGACGAGGTGTCGCGCCGCTTCGACGAACTCGGCGGCCAGGAGCACGGCGTCGGTTCGTTGGTACACGGACTGCTCGACGTCGTGGTCGACGGACACTTCGACGCGGTCCAGTGCCTCGACGACGGGATCGAAAGCCTCGAGGACGATCTGTTCGCCGACCAGTTTCCACGGAACGGTCTGCAGCGCAAGACGTTCCAGATGCGTAAGGATCTGGTCGCGTTGCGACGTGTGGTGCTGCCGATGCGTGAGGTGGTCACCGTGATCCAGCACCGCAGAATGGACGCCAAGACCGCGGTCGAGCTCGATCCGGTGTACGCCGACCTGTACGACCACGTCCTGAGGGTTTCGGAGTGGACGGAGTCGCTGCGCGACATGGTCACGACGGTGTTCGAGACGAACCTCTCGCTGCAGGACGCCCGCCTGAACATCGTGATGAAGAAGCTCACGGGGTGGGCGGCGATCATCGCGGTGCCGACCGCGATCACCGGCTTCTACGGCCAGAACGTGGATTATCCCGGCATCGACACCGTCGGCGGCTTCGTGGCGAGCACGGCGATCATCGTGGCTCTGGTGCTGGTGCTGTATGTGATGTTCAAGAGGCGGGACTGGCTGTAGCGTCCAGCGTTCCGACGACGCTGCCGCCGGCCTGGTAGGTCGCGGAGAATCCGTCGCGCCGCTCGGCCAGCCGGCACGAGTCGTGCGGCGCACTCCAGCCGCGGTACCTGAGTGTGAACTTCCCTATCGCGCAGGAGAATACGGAGATCTTGTCCCAGGCAGCCGGGCAGCCCGCAGCGGTGAGCCCGGCGACGAGACATTGCTGGGCGGCATCGCGCCAGTGTTCGGAGATGACCGGCCGGCCCGCGGCGACGTTGTGCGCGAACGTGATATCGCCTGCGGCGTAGATGTTCGGACCGATGTGCGCATGTGTTCGTCGATGACGACGCGGCCGTCGTGCGTCGTTAGGCCCGCCGCAGCGGCGAGCCGGATGTCTGGGCGCACGCCGGTCGCGGCGAGTGGCACGGCGGCCGAACCGGAGGCGAGCACCAGGTGCCAGTACGGGTAGTGCGCACCGCCTGCGGTGATCACTTCCTGCGCGGCGACGTCGATGCGCTCGACGCTCACCCCGCGGATGAGGCCGACGTCGTTGCGGTCGAACCAGCCGGCGCTGTGGAGATCGAGGTTGGCCTGGCGCCCGCGTAGATAGTCCTTGCTCAGGGGCGGCTTGGCGTAGGGCAGCGCCGGATCCGCCGACAGGATGCGACGGGGATATGGCGGTGCCTGCTGCGAACGTCTCAGCTGCGCTGACGCCGGCGGGACCACTGCCGATGACGAGAAAACCCGGTGCCACCATGTCTGTGGTTACCACGTTCACGGGGCGCCCTATCCCGACGCCGGCAACCGTCAGCGTTCGGTCAGATCCGGCTTCGCCCTGCAACCGTTGAGCAGGGGCGACAACGTGTGCAAACATCTGCTGATGGAGCCAGACGGGGACCCCGAAGCCCGCATCCGGGACCTCGAGCGTCCGCTCGCCGACCAGGCGTACGCCAACGAGTTGGGCACCCAGCCCTACGAAGCCGGGCCGTCGGAGCACGTGCCCGTTGCGCCCCATCCGTACAACACGCCGCCGCGGCCCGGCCCCTATCAGGCGGCGCCGTACCCGCAGTACGGATCGCCGCAGTTCGGGTCGCCGTATTACTCCCCGCCGCAACGGGTCGTTCGCAAGCGCTCCCCGGCGCTCTGGCTGTTACCGGTGGTCGTCGGCATCATCGTGGTCGGCGCCGTGGGCGCTGTCCTGTTCTTCAATTTCAGCAGCTTCGACGTGGGGCCGGTGCGCCCCGCCTCGCCGGACATCTCGGGTGGCGGTGGATCGGTCGACACATCCGGGGCGCCGATCCCCACACCCGAAACCCCGGTCCCCTTGGACCCGAGCGGCGAGGTCGTCACGGTCGGAGTCGGCGAGATCGAGAGCTTCGGCGGCACCGAACAGCGCAGAACCATTGTGTGCGACCGGGGCACGGTGAACATCAGCGGCATGACCAACACCGTCGAGATCCAGGGCGACTGCTTCAGCGTCTCCGTTTCGGGGATGGACAACATCGTCACCATCGACAGCGCCGGGAGCATCACGGCGTCGGGCTTCGACAACAAGGTGACCTACCGCGCAGGCACGCCGGTGATCTCGACGTCGGGCAACGGCAACATCATCGAACAGGGCTGATGCCAGCGCCGGCCCCGACTCCCATCGCGGCACTGCAACTACAGGTATTTGGTGGATCCCCCGCAATTTCAGATAGCGTCAGTATATGACAGCTTTGCTGCAGGGATTCGACGACTGGCTCAACCGCGTCCTCGGAGAGTATGCGCGCAGCGCCGGTGAGGACGTCGCTACCTACGTGGCGCGCGCCGTGGCAGCACAGATGGTTGCCGAACACAGGCCAGCCGGCAGTCCCCCAATCGAGGACCTGCTGGCGCACCTCGCGGACTCCGGGGTGTTTGCTGAGGACGACATGCCGAACGTAACAGCGGCGATAACCGACCCGAACCGGCTGCGGGCTCTCTATGCCACCGGGCTGCTGGATTCCCCGCCGGAAGCGGCCTACGACCGGATCATTCGCGCCGCCGCCGACGCGTTGGAAGCGCCGTATGCGGCGGTGTCGCTGATAGACGTCGACCGGCAATTCTTCAAATGCTCGGTCGGTATGGGTGGCAATTCCCCAGAGGAAAGACAGACATCACTCGATCGATCAATCTGTCAATACACTGTGGCAAACGGCTCAGCGCTGATTCTCGAAGACGCACGAACCGACCCGGTATTCAAGAACCATCCAGCGGTTCGAGACGGCAGCGTGGTCGCCTATCTCGGCATACCTCTGCTCGACCACGACGGAAATGCCATTGGCACGCTTTGTGTTTTCGACACCAAGCCGCGGCTGTGGAGCACGGGCCACGTACAGGTGCTGAGTGACCTCGTTGCGCTCACCGCTGAAAAAATCTTCGGGTCGGTCACGGTCTGAACCAATGTATTCAGAGGCTCTAGTTATTACAATTACTAACTATCAGTTGTGACATCTGGCAAATAGTTATAGCGGTTCGGTCAATCAATTGCATTGGCGGCCGGGCACACCTAGAGTCGGGCCTGACAGCTTCGGGGGGACATATGCATGCCGCTTGACGTGACGACGACGATCCCGGCGCCTCATCGCCCCACCCAGTCGCTGACGACGGCGGCGCAGCCCGTTCGCCATGACCGCTCGGCCCCGCCCCGCTGGGTCGAACGTCTACGGCGAGATCCCCTGTACTCGACGATCACGCTGGTCGTTGACATTTTCTATGCCACTTTCGCGGTGGCGCTGGCCCAGTGGTGGTGGACCCCGGACGCGCCGGGAGCGGGCGACATCGCTCTGTATGGGTGGCTCTTCGTGCCGATCGTCATCGTGCTATTGGCCGCTCGGTCGATGTACCGACGGAAGCTCAGCCCCAGATTTCTCGACGACTTCGAACCGGTGCAGACGTCCATTGCGGTGGCCACCCTGGCGACGCTGGCGATCACACTGCTGTTCGTGCCTGCCGTGGCGACCGGCGAGGGGCACGTCCGCCCCGGCGATTTGGTACTGCGGATATGGGTGTGTGCGGTCATCCTCATACCCGGGGTCCGCCTGATCAGAGCCATAGCGAACCGGCATCTGCGGCGGACTTTTGATGTTGGAGCACCGGTGCTGATCATCGGCTCCGGCCCGGTCACCCATCAGCTCATCGAGCGGATGCGTCAGGTGCCGGAGTACGGGCTACATCCGGCGGGCGTGCTCGACGGTATCGCGCCAGCCGACATGGAGGTGCTCGGTGTGCCCTACTTGGGGACCGCGGACGATCTCGAAAGCGCGGCGCGCGCAACCGGCGCCGAGAAGCTCATCGTGGCGCCCTCCTCGACGTCGGATGAGCAGCTGGCGCGTACCGCCCAGCAGGCGCAGAACCTCGGGATGCGGGTTCGAGTGGTGCCCCGATTGATGGACGCCGTCGGCGTCGGCGCCTGGGTCGAGCACCTCGGCGGTATACCTCTGATGGTGCTCTGTCACATCGACCCGAAGGGCTGGCAGTTCGCCGTCAAACATTCCGTGGACCGAACGGCGGCAGCGCTGGGACTGCTGGTCATCTCGCCGCTGTTCCTCGGGCTCATACTCTTGGTCAAACTCAGCTCCCCGGGACCGATCTTGTTCCGTCAGGAACGAATCGGGCGCGACGGCAAGGTCTTCGACTGCTTGAAGTTCCGCAGCATGCGTCCTGCGGACCCAATCAAGGCAGGCTTCGACTTGAAGACCGGGGCGGCGCCCGGCGGGGTGGAAGGCGACGATCGGCGCACTCGGATCGGCAAGATCATGCGCAAGACCTCGTTGGACGAACTGCCACAACTGCTCAACGTGCTGCGGGGAGACATGAGCCTGGTCGGCCCGCGTCCCGAGCGGCCGGAATTCGTCGATTTATTCGCCATACAGGTGCGGCGCTACGGCGACCGGCACCGGGTGAAGGCCGGCATCACCGGCTGGTCGCAAGTGCACGGCCTCCGCGGACAGACCTCGATCGCCGACCGGGCCGAGTTCGACAACTACTACATCGAGAACTGGTCACTGAACCTGGATTTCAGGATCCTGGCGCTGACTGTATCGGCGGTGCTACGAGGCGCGGAGTAGAGATCATTGCCGACATCTCAATGAGCGGACGCCATCTGGGGTGCGTAATCACCCGAGCCGCGCCGATGGTCCCAACGGTAGTCGCGGGGGTGACCCGCTATGCGTGGTAATCGCTACGCGCGGGCAGCTCGGCTCGATGGACGAGCTGTTGCCCTTCGAAGCAGGTCATCTGCTTGCCGTGCGCCCCTGAGAAATAGTAAGCGTCACAGTCGAAATCGCCACACCGGTCAAACTTTTGCCGCTGCTTCGCGGCAAAACTGATTCGGATGCACGACACCCGGAACCAAAGCTTGGTTCGCGGATCTTGAATCTGGTTTCCTACTTCGACTTCGGATGGCGCCACGTCGTCCGTGTCAGCACTTTCCACAGTTGGGAGCATACGCCGGGCCGCTCATCGGTTCCCGCTCGGGTGTCGAGCGCTGCGGAGCTTGACGATGGCCACCATCGGCGAGTACGAAAATCCCGGCGGCACAACGCTTACCGTGTTCCTGACCCGATGACCCCAGCTGCTGAGAGGGGATCCGCATGCCGGTCTGCACACCCACTCCCTCCCGTGTCGCGCCCGGTCTGGTTTCCCCTGTCGGTAACCGCGGTTAGGGTCGGGGTATCAGGAGGGACGACGATGAGTGAACAACCGACGGCACCAAGGCTCACGGGCCAATTCTCAAAGGCACTGGTCTACGCCGAGCTCAAACATCACAACCAACTGCGCAAGGGCGGCGACATCCCGTATGTCGGGCACCTGCTGTCGGTGGCGGGGCTGGTGATCGGTGACAACGGCTCCGAGTCCCAGGCCATCGCGGCGCTGCTGCACGACTGTGTCGAGGACGCGGGCGGTGCGGCGACCCTCGAGGAGATCAGGGCCAACTTCGGTGACGACGTCGCGCGAATCGTCTCCGAGTGCAGCGACACCGACGAGACACCGAAACCGCCGTGGCGCGACCGTAAGGACTCCTACATCGCTCACCTGGCCGAGGTCGGGGATGACACCATCCTCGTCTCGCTCGCCGACAAGCTCGACAATGCGCGGGCGATCCTGCGCGACTTCCGCGCCGACGGTCCACAACTGTGGCAGCGTTTCACGGTGAAGGATCCCGGCGACCACCTCTGGTACTACGGGGGGCTGCTCGCCGCTTACCGGACCCGCGGCGCCGAAAGCTGGATGGTGGAGGAACTGGGTCGGGTTCTCGACGAGCTCACCGGCCTTGTGACGGCTGGAGAACCAGCCGTCGTAGTCTGACGGCCGATGGCGCTTCATCTCCATCGGGCCGACCGCACCGATCTGCTCGCCGACGGGCTCGGCACCCTGCTGTCCACCCCGCTGCCCGACCCGTTCACCGAGGAACTGGTGCTGGTGTCGGCGCGCGGCATGGAGCGCTGGCTCAGCCAACGGCTCTCGCATGTGCTGGGCCGCGGGAACGGCCAGGACGGTATCTGTGCGGGCGTGGCGTTCCGGCATCCACAGTCACTGATCGCCGAGCTCACCGGCATGGCGGACGACGATCCATGGTCGCCGGATGCGATGGTGTGGCCGCTGCTCGAGGTGATCGACGGCTGCCTCGACGAACCGTGGTGCACCGCACTGGCCGCCCACCTGGGCCACTTCGAGCACGGCGGGGAGAAGGAGCTGCGCCAGGGACGGCGCTACGCCGTCGCCCGCCGCCTCGCCGGCCTGTTCGCCTCCTATGCCCGGCAACGCCCGCAGCTACTGGTCGACTGGCTCGACGGGCGGACCGACGACCTCGACCAGGACCTGCAGTGGCAGCCCCAGCTCTACCGCGCCCTGCTCGACCGTGTCGAGGCGGACCCGCCACCCATCCGGCACGCGAAAACCGTTACCCGACTTAGGGAATCTGGCGCCGACCTGCCAGAGAGGCTGTCGCTGTTCGGCCACACCAGGCTGCCCCTCACCGAGATCGAACTGCTCCATGCGTTGAGCACTCACCACGATCTGCACCTGTGGCTGCCGCATCCCAGTGACGATCTGTGGGGGTCGCTGCAGGATACTCACGGCACCGTGCCCCGCCGCGAAGACACGTCCCACCGCGACGTCGGGCACCCGCTGCTCGCCACGCTCGGCCGCGACCTGCGGGAACTGCAGCGCAGCCTGCCCGACGACACCCAGGCCGACGCATGCCTCGGATCCGCCGACCGCCCCGACACCCTCCTCGGCTGGCTGCAATCCGACATCGCGGCCAACGCCGTCCGCCGGGAAGGCCGGCGGCTGTCCCCCAACGACCGCTCAGTCCAGGTGCACAGCAGCCACGGCCCGGCCCGGCAGATCGACGTGTTGCGGGAGGTACTGCTGGGGCTGCTCGCCGACGACCCCACGCTGGAACCGCGCGACATCCTCGTCATGTGCCCGGACATCGAGACCTATGCTCCGCTGATCGTCGCGGGTTTCGGACTCGGCGATGTCGTCCACGGTGCCCACCCGGCGCACCGCCTGAGGGTCAAGCTCGCCGATCGCGCGCTCACCCAGACCAACCCGCTGCTCGGTGTCGCGGCCCAACTGCTCGGCCTGGCCGGCGGTCGCGCCACCGCGAGCGAGGTGCTCAACCTGGCCGAGTCCGCGCCGATCCGGTTGCGGTTCGGTTTCAGCGACGATGACCTCGACGCGATCGGTGACTGGGTGCGCGAAGCCAATATCCGCTGGGGTTTCGACTCCGCCCACCGCCGCCCGTACGGCGTCGACTTCGTGCAGAACACCTGGCGGTTCGGCATCGACCGGGTGTTGGCCGGGGTGGCGATGTCCGACGACTCGCACGCCTGGCTGGACACCACGCTGCCTCTCGACGACGTCGGCAGTAACCGGGTCGAGCTGGCCGGGCGGCTCGCGGAGTACCTCGAACGGCTCCAGGCTGTCGGTGAATCACTCTCCGGCACAAGGCCACTGAGTGATTGGCTAACTGCGCTCGCCGACGGCATCGCGCTGCTGACAGCCGTCCCGGATGCCGACGAGTGGCAGTCCAGCCAGGTGCAGCGCGAGTTCGGCGCTGTGCTCGGGCATGCGGGCACGCACGCCGATGTCGAGCTGCGGCTGCCCGATGTGAAGGCGCTGCTGGACCGCCACCTCGCCGGCCGGCCGACGCGCGCCAACTTCCGGACCGGCACGCTGACGGTGTGCACCATGGTGCCGATGCGATCTGTGCCGCACCGCGTGGTGTGCCTGGTCGGGCTCGACGACGGGGTGTTCCCGCGACTCGGCGTGGTCGACGGCGACGACGTCCTGGCCCGCGACCCGATGACCGGGGAACGCGACATCCGCTCCGAGGACCGGCAGTTGCTGCTCGACGCCATCGGCGCAGCCACCGAGAAGCTGGTGATCACCTACACCGGCGCCAACGAGCAATCCGGACAACGCAAACCCCCCGCGGTACCCGTGATGGAGCTGCTGGACACACTCGACATCACCACGCCGGAGAAAGCCCGCGACCAGGTCCTGGTCGAACACCCGTTGCAGCCCTTCGATATTCGCAATGTGACACCGGGCGCGCTCAACATGCCCGCGGGGCAACCCTTCACCTTCGACTCGACCGCACTGACCGCCGCACAGGTCGCCGCCGGGGAACGCGCGGACCGCCCCGCACTGCTCGACAAGCCGCTGCCGGCTCCGCCGCCGGACGATGTCGCACTCGACGACCTGATCGGCTTCTTCCGCGACCCGGTCAAAGGCTTTTTTCGCGCGCTGGACTACACGCTGCCCTGGGACGTCGACGCCATCGAGGACGCGATGCCCGTGGAGATCGACGCCCTCCAGGAATGGAAAGTCGGCGACCGGATGCTCGACGACATGGCGCGCGGTATGCATCCGAACGACGCACAGCAGGCGGAGTGGCGACGTGGTTCGCTGCCACCCGGCCAACTCGGTTGGCGCAAGGCGCAGGAGATCCGCGAGCAGGCCGCGAGTCTGGCCATCGCGGCGCATCAGCACCGCAGTCGGCCGGCCCAGGCCTATGACGTGGACATCGATCTGGGGAACGGACGGCGGGTCACGGGGACCGTTCCCCGCGTCTACGGTGACCGGCTCGTCGCGGTCACCTACTCGAAACTCGACGGCCGACACCTGCTGGAGTCGTGGATTCGATTGCTGGCCTTGATCGCTCGCTATCCCGGCCGCGATTGGGCTGCGGTGTGCATCGGGCGACCGAAGCGCAGCGGTCCACCGAAGGAGCGGCTTCTCGGGCCGCCGCGGGCGCCTGCGGCCGTGGTGCTCGGCGATCTGGTGGCGATCTACGACGCCGGTCGCCGCGAGCCGATCCCGTTGCCGCTCAAGACCTCCTACGTGTGGGCGGAGACCCGCCAGTCGCGCGGCTATCCCGAGAAGCAGGCGGGTTTCAAATGGAATTCCGGAAAGTTCCCGGGTGAGAACGAGGAGCCTGCCCACCAGCGCGTCTGGGGCAGGTCGAAACTCGACGTTCTGCTCGAGCCGGTGCGCGCCGGCGAGGAGTACGACGGCGAGCCCACCCGGCTGGGTGCCTACGCCGCGCGGCTGTGGCTGCCGATGCTGCAGGCGGAGAAGGGGGCCCACGGATGACCCGGCAAATGCGCGATCCGCTCCGCTCCTCGCTCACCTTCGATCTGCTCGGCCCGCTCCCGGCGCCGGACACCACCACGGTGTTGGAGGCCAGCGCCGGTACCGGTAAGACCTTCGCGCTCGCCGGCCTGGTGACGCGGTACATCGCCGAGGGAGTGGCGACGCTCGACCAGATGCTGTTGATCACGTTCAGCAAGGCCGCCAGCCAGGAGCTGCGCGAGCGGGTTCGCGGGCAGATCCTGGCCGCGGTGGTGGCGTTCGGCGATCCGTCGACGGTCGGTGACAACCAGTTGGTCGCCTACCTGCTCGACGGCACCGCCGAGGAACTCCGCGGCCGCGAGCGACGATTGCGCGACGCCCTCGCCGGCTTCGATGCCGCCACCATCGCGACCACCCACCAGTTCTGCCATCTGGTCCTCAAATCGCTTGGCATAGCCGGCGATACCGATGCCGGGGTGACGCTCGCCGAGAGTGTCGACGACCTGGTGACCGAGATCGTCGACGACCTCTATCTCGCACACTTCGGCCGCGCGCGCGACCGTCCACCGCTGTCCCGTGGCGAAGCGCTCGATCTGGCTCGCGCCGTCGTCGCGAACCCGAGTGCCGAACTCCGTCCGGTCGAACCGCCGCCGGGTACCGACGCCGCCGTCCGCGTCGACTTCGCGAAGTCCGTGTGCACGGAGTTGGAGCGACGCAAACGCATGCACGGCATCCTCGGCTACGACGATCTGCTGAGCCGGCTGGCCACCGCGCTGGAATCCGACGATTCACCGGCACGGGTCCGCATGCAGCGGCGCTGGTCGATCGTGATGGTCGACGAATTCCAGGACACCGATCCCGTGCAGTGGCAGGTGATCGACCGGGCGTTCAGCGGCCACTGCACGCTGATCCTCATCGGCGACCCGAAGCAGGCGATCTACGCGTTCCGCGGCGGCGATATCGCCACCTATCTGCACGCCGCCGGCAGCGCCGGGGAACGCCAGACCCTGGGCACCAACTGGCGCAGCGATGCCGTGCTGGTCGACAGCCTGCAAGCTGTGCTCCGCGACGCCGAACTCGGCAACAGTGACATCGTCGTGCGCCCGGTCACGGCGTATCACCATGGTCACCGGCTGGCGGGCGCGCCGCACAACGAGCCGTTCCGGCTGCGGGTGGTGTCACGCGACACCATCGCGACGCGACAGGACAGAACCATCGCGATCGACCAACTGCGCAGCCACATTCCCCGGGACCTGGCCGCCGATATCGGCGCGCTGCTCACCAGCGGAGCCACCTACGACGGCCGGCCGCTGCAGGCCGGTGACATCGCGGTGATCGTCGAAATCCACAAGGACGGCCGTCCGTGCTTCGACGCGCTCACCGCGGCGGGCATCCCGGCGGTGTACACCGGCGATTCGGACGTCTTCCGCTCCGACGCCGCCGACGACTGGCTGTGCCTGCTGGAGGCGTTCGACCAGCCGCACCGCACCGGGCTGGTCCGAGCGGCGGCCACCACGATGTTCTTCGGCCACACCGCCGAAGAGCTTGCGGCTCAGGGCGACGCTCTGACCGACCGCGTGACCGACAAGATCCGCGAGTGGGCCGACCACGTCCGGGAGCGCGGCGTCGCGGCAGTGTTCGAAGCCGCGCAGCTCGCCGGAATGGGCCGCCGGGTGCTGTCATGGACCGACGGTGAGCGACGAATGACCGACCTCGCGCACATGACGCAGGTGCTGCACGACACCGCCCATAGCGAGCACTTCAGCCTGCCGGCGCTGCGTGACTGGCTACGCACCCAGCGCGAAGAGCGCAGTGGCGCAACCGAACGCAACCGCCGCCTGGACAGTGACGCCGCCGCGGTGCAGATCATGACGGTCTATGCCAGCAAGGGCTTGCAGTATCCGATCGTGTACCTGCCGTTCGCGTTCAACCGCTACATCCGGACCGACGAGGCCGTGCTGTTCCACGACGGCACGCAACGGTGCCTGCACATCGGCGGTGAGACCAGCCCGGATTGCGCCGAGGTGACGAAACTCGGCCGGCGTGAGGCCGCGTCCGACGACGTCCGGCTCACGTACGTCGGGTTGACCCGCGCCCAGTCGCAGGTGGTGGCGTGGTGGGCGCCGTCGTGGGATGAACCCAACGGCGGGCTGTCGCGGCTGTTGCGGGGCCGCGCTCCTGGTGATCCGGTGGTGCCCGACCGATGCGATCCCGCGATCATCGGGGATGCCGACGCCATGGCAGCGCTGCGCGCCTGGGCCGACCACGGTGGCCCGGTCCTCGAGGATTCGGTGGTGTCTTCCCCCGCTGAGGTCGAGTTACCGCTGCCCCCAAAGGATCTCGCTGTTCGGCACTTCCACCGCCACATCGACGCGTCGTGGCGGCGGACGTCGTACTCCGGGCTGATCCGCGCCGCCGAGACAGCCGGTGGGGTGTCCAGCGAGCCGGAGGTCGCCGAGCTCGACGACGAGGTCGGGGAGGTCTGGGTGTCGGAGCCGGCCGATCCCGAGGTGACGGCTGTCCCCTCGCCGATGGCCGACCTGCCGATGGGCGCGAAGTTCGGCACGCTGGTGCACGCGGTGCTGGAGACCGCCGACCCGTTCGCCACCGACCTGGCGGCCGAACTCGAGGGCCAGATCCGCGAGCACTCGGTGTGGTGGCCTGTCGACGTACCGACCGAGGAGCTCGCCGCCGCGCTGGTGCCGATGCACGACACACCGCTGGGTCCGCTCGCTCCTGGCGTCACGCTTCGGCAGATCGGCGTACGGGATCGGTTGCGGGAGCTGGACTTCGAGTTCCCCCTCGGTGGTGGCGATCTGCGCGGCGGGGTGGGCGGGACCCGGCACCGCGACGCGCCCCGAATTTCGCTGGCCGACGTGGGGCGGCTGTTCCGCGAGCACGTGGCCACCGACGATCCACTGGCGTCCTACGCCGGGCGGCTGTCGACCGGCGCGCTGGCCGGGCAGTCGTTGCGGGGTTATCTGACGGGCTCGACTCGACGTGGTTCTGCGTGTCGGCGAGCGGTACCTCGTCGCCGACTACAAGACCAACTGGCTGGGTGAGCCCGAGAAGCCACTGACCTCCGCTGATTACGGGCAGGCCCGGATGGCGGAGGCGATGCTGCACTCCGACTACCCGCTGCAGGCGCTGCTGTACTGCGTGGTGCTGCATCGCTTCCTGCGGTGGCGGCAACCCGGGTACGAGCCTGAGCGCCATCTCGGCGGGGTGCTGTACCTGTTCGTGCGCGGGATGTGTGGCGAGGCGACCCCGGTGGCCGACGGGCATCCGACCGGTGTCTTCAGCTGGCAGCCGGCGCCGTCATTGATCGTGGCGCTGTCGAATCTGCTCGACGCGGGCGTGGTGGCGGCGTGAGCACTCAATCCGTCGCTGCAACCGGACTGCTCGGCGCGTTCACTGACGCGGACGTGTTCGAACCGGCGGACGTGCACGTGGCGCGCCGGCTCACCGCGCTGGCCTACGACACCGACGAGTCCGTCGCGTTGGCCGTCGCGTTCGTGGTGCGAGCCCTGCGGGCCGGATCGGTGTGCGTCGATCTTCGCTCCGTCGCCGAACAGGTCGGCAAGCCCGAGCTGCCGTGGCCGTCACCGGAGGCGTGGCTGGCCGCGGTGCGGGCCAGCCCGCTGGTCGGCACGCCGCCGGTGCTGCGGCTCTTCGGCCACGTCGACCGGGCTGGCACGGGCGAGCTGCTGTACCTCGACCGGTACTGGCTCGAGGAGCAGCAGGTCTGCGATGACGTGCTGGCGCTGCTGGCCTCACCACTGCCCGACGACACCCTGCCCAGCCTCGAGCGGTTGTTCCCGGACGGCTGGGAGGAGCAACGTTCAGCCGCCGAAGTCGCTCTGGCGCAATCGCTTACGGTACTGACCGGTGGGCCGGGTACCGGTAAGACCACCACGGTGGCGCGGTTGCTGGCGCTGCTGGCCGAGCAGGCGTCGCTGGCCGGGAAGCCGCCGCTGCGGATCGCACTGGCGGCGCCGACCGGCAAAGCCGCCGCGAGGCTGCTGGAGGCGGTGCAGTTGGAGGTCGACCAGCTCGATCCGGTCGACCGGGATCGGCTGCCGGCGTTGACGTCGTCGACGCTGCATCGGCTGTTGCGGCCGCGGCCGGACAACTCGTCGCGGTTTCGTCAAAATCGCGAGAACCGGTTGCCCCACGACGTCATCGTGGTCGACGAGACGTCGATGGTGTCGCTCACGCTGATGGCCCGGCTGCTGGAGGCGGTACGCCCGGACAGCCGCCTGGTGCTGGTCGGCGACGCGGATCAGCTGGCGTCGGTGGAAGCCGGCGCGGTGCTGGCGGATCTGGTCGACGGGCTCGGCGGCCGCGACGGCGTGCGGACAGCGGCGCTGCAGACGTCGCACCGGTTCGGTGAGTCGATCGGCGCGTTGGCGACCGCCATTCGCGACGGCGAGGCCGACGAGGTGATCGATCTGCTGGCGGCGGGCGGCGAGAACATCGAGTGGCTCGACACCGACGAGCCCGGTGAACAGCTGCGGAAAGTGCTGCTCCCGCACGCGCTGCGGCTGCGTCAGGCCGCGATCCTGGGTGACGGCGCGGCGGGGTTGGCGACGCTGGGTGAGCACCGGTTGCTGTGTGCACACCGACGGGGGCCGCACGGCGTGACGTACTGGAACCGACAGATCGAGCGATGGCTGACCGACTCGACGGGTGAACCGATCTGGACCGACTGGTACGCCGGGCGGCCGGTGCTGGTGACGGCCAACGACTACGGGCTCGGCCTGTACAACGGGGACACCGGCGTGACGGTGGTGCGCGGGAATGGGTTGTGTGCGGTCGTTGGTTCGGGCGCGGGACCGGTGGAGTTCGCGACCGGCAGGCTCGCCGAAGTCGACACCATGCACGCGATGACCATCCACAAGAGCCAGGGCAGCCAGGCCGACGAGGTCACCGTGTTGTTGCCGCAGGAGGAGTCGCGGCTGCTGACCCGCGAGCTGTTCTATACGGCAGTGACGCGAGCGAAGAAGCGAGCGCGGGTGGTCGGCTCGGAGGCGGCCATTCGGGAGGCGATCTCGCGGCGCGTCGTGCGGGCATCCGGCTTGGCCCTGCGGCTGAGCTAGTTCCCCGCCGGAATTGCATTCCACGCGGGCTGAGCTCGCAATTCAGCGCGTGGAATGCAATTCCGGCACTGGGCGCGCCGGGTTCCTGCCAGGCGTCGTTCAATTTCTGCCAGCGGAAATGAACGGGCGATACCCGGAGTTGGACCAGTCAGATCGGATGAAGAGCCAACGAAGACAACCGATCTGGAAACGTCAGAACCGCGAGATTCGCTCCACGGCTCCGACCCGAAACATAGGGAAGAGCAAGAAAATGAAGAACATCACCATCGCCACCGCCGCCGCCGCTGGATTCGCCGCCGCCTTCGTCGGACTCGCCGCACCGGCTCTCGCCGCCCCGTCCGGTTCGGGCAGCGCCGCAGACACCATCAGCGCGCTCGAGGCGCAGGGCAACCGCGTCATCGTCAACCGCGAGAATGGCGCCGCACTCGCACGACTCCACCGTCGTCGCCGTCCGCCAGGGCCACGAGATCCAGGAATACACCTGGGACGCCCAGCGCGACGACCGCGTCCTCGAGACCGTCGGCCGGGTCATCTACGTCGACGTCCGCTGAAGCTTCCCACACAAGGGGCACCTCCACCCGGAGGTGCCCTTTGTGTGTTCGGGGCGACTACTTCATCGGTATGCGCTGACACCACACCTCAAGGGGCGCCCCTTCGGCAGGTACCGACCGACGGCGAAACAATCGCTAAGTTGTTGGGCGAGCCGTTCACGGCCTACCAGCCAATCCGAGAGATCGTTGCCACATGCGAGTTGACGGGCGGGACATCACTGTCTCAGGAAGCCTGCTCCAGCCGCTGACCCGTCGCACCAACGACATCCTGCGGCTGACGCTGGCCGGGGTGTTCCTCGTCGCCATCGTCACCAGCTCGCTGATCACCCGCAACGAGTGGCAGGCGCTGGAGAGGTCCATCTCCGAGATCGTCGGCGTGCTCAGCCCGACGCAGTCGAACGCCGTCTACCTGATCTACGGCATCGCGATCCTGGCGTTGCCGTTCGTGATCCTCATCGGGCTGATCGTCGCGCGGCAATGGAAGCTGCTGGGCGCCTACGCCGCGGCCGGGGTCATCGCCATCCTGTCGCTGTCGATCACCGGGAACGGCATCGCCGCGCCGCGCTGGCACTTCGATCTGAGCGAGCGTCTCGACACCGTACTGTCGCAGTTCCTGGACGACCCGCGGTGGATCGGGATGCTGGCGGCGGTCCTGACGGTGTCGGGCCCCTGGCTGCCCGCGCACTGGCGGCGATGGTGGTGGGCGCTGCTGCTGGCGTTCGTGCCGATCCACCTCGTCGTCAGCGCGGTCGTGCCGGCACGCTCGCTGCTGGGGCTCGCGGTGGGCTGGTTCGTCGGCGCACTGGTCGTGCTCGTCGTGGGCACACCCGCACTGGAGGTCCCGCTCGACGGCGCAGTGCGGGCGATGACGCGCCGGGGGTTCCGGGTGTCCGCGCTGAAGGTGGTCCGGCCGGCCGGGCGTGGGCCGTTGGGGCTCACCGCCACCGAGGACCAGGGAGCCGACTCGACAGACCCCGAAGCGGGCACCGCCATCGTCGAGTTGTACGGGCCGCATCAACGCGGCGGCGGCGCCCTGCGCCAGTTCTGGGGCAAGCTGAGATTGCGCGACAGCGAAACCGCGCCCTTGCAGACTTCGATGCGTCGCGCCGTCGAGCACCGTGCGTTGATGGCGATCGCCGTCGGTGACCTCGCGCTGGCCAACACCTCGCCGATCGCGATGGCGACGCTGGAGCGGGGATGGACTCTTTACGCGCACAAGCCATCAGTGGGCACCACGATCGACGACTGCGCCGACGAGACACCCGTCTCGCGGCTGTGGGATTCGCTGGGCGTGCTGCACAGTCAGCAGATCTCACACGGTGACTTGCGCAGCAAGGAGATCACGGTCGTCGACGGCACGCCGATGTTCGGTGGCTTCAGCTTCGCCGAATACGGTGCCTCCGAAGCTCATCTGCACACCGACATCGCTCAACTGCTCCTCACCACGACCGACCTCTACGGCGCCGAACCCGCCGTGCAGGCGGCGATCACCGTCTTCGGCAACGAGGCGGTGCTGGCGGCGTCCCGTCGTCTCACCAAAGCGGCTGTGCCGAAACGAATTCGGATGTCGGTACGCGATGCGGGCACCGCGATGTCGACCGCCCGCGACGAAGTCAAGCGCCAGACCGGCGCCGACCAGATCAAAACCGCGACCATCACCCGCTTCACCCGAAGCCAGCTGATCCAGATGGTGCTGCTGGTCGCGCTGGTCTACGTCGCGTATCCCTTCATCGCCTCGGTGCCGGTGTTCTTCTCGGAACTAGCCACCGCGAACTGGTGGTGGGCAGTGGCGGGGCTGGCGGTGTCGGCGCTGAAGTATCTCGGCGCAGGCGCCGCATTGTGGGCGTGTGCGGACGGCCTGGTGAAGTTCCGGAACCTGGCCATCATGCAGGTCGCGAACACGTTCGCCGCGACGACGACGCCTGCCGGGGTCGGCGGTTTGGCGCTGAGCACCCGCTTCCTGCAGAAGGGCGGGTTGGGCGCGTTGCGCGCCACCACCGCGGTGGCGCTTCAGCAGTCGGTCCAGGTGATCACCCACATCACCCTGTTGATCGTCTTCAGCGCCGCGGCGGGCGCGTCGGCGAACCTGAGGCAGTTCGTGCCGAGCGCCACCGTGCTCTACCTGATCGCCGGCGCGGCGCTGGGGGCCGTCGGGGTGTTCCTGTTCGTCCCCAAGCTCCGACACTGGCTGGCCACCGCGGTGCGGCCCCGCCTCAAGGAGGTCATCGACGACCTCATCGAGCTGGCGCGCGAACCCAAACGCCTGGCGGTTATTGTATTCGGTTGTGCAGCAACGACACTCGGGGCGGCACTGGCACTGTGGGCGAGCATCGAGGCGTTCGGCGGCGACACCAGCTTCGTCACCGTCACGATCGTGACGATGGTCGGGGGCACGCTGGCCTCGGCGGCGCCCACGCCGGGTGGCGTCGGTGCCGTGGAAGCCGCGCTGATCGGCGGTCTGGCCGCGTTCGGCGTGCCCGCGGCCATCGCCGTCCCGTCGGTGCTCCTGTACCGGATCCTGACCTGCTGGCTGCCGGTGTTCATCGGCTGGCCGATCATGCGGTGGCTGACCCGCAACGACATGATCTAGCGACGCGCGCCCCAAAGCGCTACGGCGTCAGCAAGCCACGCCGGCGAAGATCGCGCCGGTGACCAGCGCGATCAGGATCGCGACGGTCGGCATGCCGCTGGACAGGGCGAGCACGACGCCCGCGACCGCGGCGATCAGGATGGCCAGCATCACGAATGCCACCAACCAGTTGACGGAGTTGGATGCGCGCGCGGCCCGGGATGATTCGACCTTCTGGGGGACTATGGCGCCCTCGCCCATTCCGACCATGCGCGTCCTCTCTGTGACTGCGGACACAATATAACCCGCGAATGGTACAGATCACATCGGTGACGGCGAGGTTGTGATCGTGGCTCGCAATCGAAAGCTCAACTAACAGAAGTGATTAGGACGACTAATCGCAGCGCCGGCTTCGGTACGGTGGTTCCTGGTGACTTCCCAATGACCGCGACGAGGCTGGCCGCGCTCACGGCTACTGCGGTGGCGCTGGTGCAGTGCGCCCCCGCCCCGGCTCCGCAACCCTCCGAACCGACATCGACGACCTCCGCGCGGGCATCGACCGCCCCTGCGGCCCCGTCGCAGCCACCGACCCCGCAGCCGGGGCCGGTGTCGGTCCACCCCGTCACGGCCGCAGAGCTCGGCACGACGTGGCGTCCCGGCTGCCCACTGCCACCGGAGACGCTGCGCCGGGTCGACCTCGACCACTGGGGCTTCGACGGGCAGACCCACCGCGGCCAACTGGTGGTGCACCAGGACCTCACCGCCGAGGTCATCGCGGTGTTCGAGCAGCTGTTCCGGCTGCGCTTCCCGATCGAACGGATGCGCACCGTCGACCACTACCCCGGCGCCGACGACGAGCTGTCGATGCGGGACAACAACACCTCGGCGTTCAACTGCAGGGACATCCCCGGCACCGGACGCTGGTCACTGCATGCCTACGGCCGGGCCGTCGACATCAACCCCCTGCTGAACCCCTACATCGATGGCCGGGGTGACTATCAGCCCGCGAACGCCGGGCCGTTCGTCGACCGCACCCGCACCGATCCCGGGATGCTGCACGACGGCGACCCGGCGGTGCGGGCGTTCACCGACCGGGGCTGGCGCTGGGGCGGCTACTGGCGGACCCCCAAGGACTACCAGCACTTCGAGCGCTGATTCGCAGGCGGCGACGGCGGGGGTGACGCTGGTGCACGACACGATCGGCGCGATCACGCAGGACGGTGATCCGGTATCAACGGGATTCGCGCCCGCGACCTCGGGCCGGCGTTGGCCGCGTCGCTGCCGGGTGGTGACCGCGGGGATTCTGCACACGCACGTCGATATTCTCCCGGTAGCGTTTCCCATACTCGTCCGCACCAGGGCTAGCGCGGAGTTCACCCTCCGGACCCTTTTCCGAAACACGTGAACGACAGAATGATCCGTTCGCGCTTCTCGAGCCAGACCGCAGGAGACCCAGTGACCGATGTCGTGAACCCCACCTCCCCAGAAACGACCGAGGTCAACGGCACGCAGCTGGGGCCGACCGGGCAGACCCGTACGGGCATGAGCGCTGACGCGCTGCGTCACGCGGTGTCCGATCACCTGCTGTATTCGGTCGCGCGCCCACCTGCGGTTCTCACCCCCGAGCACTACTACCGAGCGCTATCGCTGGCGGTTCGCGACCGCATGCAGAAGCGCTGGATGGCCACCACGCAGGACTGGCTGGACCTGTCGGCGAAGGTGACGTGCTACCTGTCGGCGGAGTTCCTGATGGGTCCGCAGCTGGGCAACAACCTGCTCAACCTGGGCATCGAGGACGCCGCGCGGCAGGCAATGACCGACCTCGGCCAGGACCTCGACGTGATCCTGGACTGCGAAGTCGAGCCTGGCCTGGGCAACGGCGGCCTCGGCCGGCTGGCGGCCTGCTATCTGGACTCGCTGGCCACGCTGGAGCGGCCGTCGATCGGCTACGGAATCCGCTACGAGTTCGGCATCTTCCGCCAGGAGATCCAGGAAGGCTGGCAAATCGAGAAGACCGACAACTGGCTGGTGCGGGGCAACCCGTGGGAGATCGACAAGCCGGACGCCAGCTACCTGGTGAACTGGGGTGGTCACACCGAGGAGTACGAGGATGTGACGGGCAAGTTCCGGGTGCGGTGGGTGCCGCAGCGGGTGCTGCAGGGTGTCTCGTACGACACCCCGGTGCAGGGCTACGGCGTCAACACGTGCAACACGCTGACGTTGTGGAGCGCGCGTGCGCTGGAGTCGTTTGCGCTGGACGCCTTCAACACCGGCGATTTCTACAAGGCCGTCGACGATCAGGTGGTTTCCGAGACCGTTTCCAAGGTGCTCTACCCCAACGACGAACCCGAGGCGGGCAAGCGACTGCGGCTGCTGCAGCAGTACTTCTTCGTGACGTGCTCGCTGCAGGACATCCTCAACATCCACCTGAAGCGGGCGGGGCGGCCGCTCTCGGCGTTGCCGGACAAGTGGGCGATCCAGCTCAACGACACTCACCCGTCGATCGCGGTGGCGGAGCTGATGCGGCTGCTGATCGACGAGCACCAGCTGACCTGGGATCAGGCGTGGGACCTCACGGTCCGCACGTTCGGCTACACCAACCACACCCTGCTGCCGGAGGCGTTGGAGACCTGGCCGCTGGGCATGTTCGGGGAGGCGCTGCCGCGCCACCTGGAGCTGATCTACGAGATCAACGAGCGCTTCCTCGAGGAGGTTCGCGCGACGTTCCCCGGCGACGAGGAGCGGGTGGCGCGGATGTCGCTGATCGGCGAGGAGGGCGGCAAGCGGGTGCGGATGGCGCACCTGGCCACCGTCGGCAGCCACGCCGTCAACGGTGTCGCGGCGCTGCACTCCGAGCTGCTGAAGGCCAGCGTGCTCAAGGACTTCTACGAGATGTGGCCGCAGCGGTTCGGCAACGTCACCAACGGGGTGACGCCGCGACGGTTCCTGGCGCTGTCGAACCCCGGTCTGCGCGAGCTGCTCGACGACACGATCGGCCCGGGGTGGCTGACGAATCTGGGCCGGCTGAAGGGGCTGGAGGCCTTCGTCGACGATCCGGCGTTCCGGCAGCGGTGGCGAGAAGTCAAGCGCGCCAACAAGTCCCGACTGGCGGAGTACGTCCACTCGACGACGGGCATCGAGCTGGACCCGACCTGGATGTTCGACGTCCAGGTCAAGCGGATCCACGAGTACAAGCGTCAGCACCTGATGGTGCTGCACATCATCACGCTGTATCACCGCCTCAAGCAGAACCCGGGGTTGGCGATCCCGCCGCGAGCGTTCATCTTCGGCGGCAAGGCCGCACCGGGCTACTTCATGGCCAAGCGGATCATCAAATTCATCACCGCGGTCGGTGCAACGGTCAACAACGACCCCGACGTCAACCGCTATCTCAAGGTGGTGTTCCTGCCGAACTTCAACGTCAAGAACGCGCACCTCGTCTACCCGGCGGCGAACCTGTCCGAGCAGATCTCGACCGCGGGCAAGGAGGCCTCCGGCACCGGGAACATGAAGTTCATGATCAACGGCGCGCTGACGATCGGGACGTTGGACGGCGCCAACGTCGAGATCCGCCAGGAGGCGGGCGCGGAGAACTTCTTCCTGTTCGGGCTGACGGAGAGCCAGGTGGCGTCGGTCTACGCCGAGGGGTATCGCCCGCTGAGCCACGTCGAGTCCGACCCGGAGCTGGCAGCGGTGCTGGAGTTGATCGCGCACGGTGCGTTCACCCACGGCGACACCGAGGTGCTGCGGCCCATCGTGGACAACTTCCTGCACCACGACTCGTTCCTGGCGCTGGCCGACTACCGGTCCTACGTCGACTGCCAGGACGAGGTCTCGCGGGCGTGGCTGAACGGCGACACCTGGTCACGGATGTCGATCCGCAACGCCGCCCGCAGCGGCATGTTCTCCTCGGACCGCGCGATCAAGGAGTACTGCGACGAGATCTGGGGCGTCGGCCCGATGTCAGTGGACCTCTAACTCTCTCCCCCTCCGTCTTTGCGCCGGAATTGCATTCCACGCGGGAAAACCCGAGCTCCGGCCGCGTGGAATGCAATTCCGGCGTGCCACGTGGGTGGTGGATGTCGACGCGTTTGTTCCGGCGGATTCGTCAAGGTCGAGCAGGCGTCTCCCAGGACGGTCGCCGACGCGGCACGCGCGTCGTTGTGCAGGCAGCTCGGGGTCTCCCCTGGCGATCCCGCGTCCTGGTCGCAACCGGTGATCTGGGCGTCCGACCTGACCGGGGACGGACCGTTCGGCGAGCTGGCCCGCAGCCCCCGGCTCGCCGAGGCTCTGGATGCCGTGTGCGGTGTGGGCGGATGGACGCCCCGCGGGTCGTTGGGCAACATCCCGGTCCGGTTCCCGGTGTCCCCGCCCGCCGACGACCGCGGCTGGCACATCGACCTGAACACGCCACAGTCAGACGGTTCGTGGGCGGTCAGCGGCAGGCCGCACACCGTGCTGCTGCTGACGCTGCTCTCGGAGGTGACGAGCGACGACGCGCCGACGCGGATCCGGGCCGGATCGCACCGCGACGTCGCCGCCGTGCTCGGCGAGGAGCTGCTCGACGCGGTCACCGCCGGGCGCCTCGTCGACGCCGCGAGCTCCGACCGCCCGGTGGCGCAGGCGACGGGCAGCCCGGGTGACATGTACCTGATGCACCCGTTCACCGTGCATGCCGCCGACGAACACCGCGGCCGCGCGGCGCGTTTCATGGCCCAGGCACCGGTCATGCTGACGACGCCACTCACGCCGGGCGCGTCGGGCGCGTCGGGCGCGTCGTCACCGCTCGCGCACGTCTTCCGGTGAGTTCGGCGCGCCAACGCACCCTCACGGTCGGTTTCCGCGCCCGATTCACAGAGGTCACAACCCGGTCACTGCCCCGCGCGGCCCCGCGATGACCCGACCGCCCGCTGTTACCTTCGCGCCGTGGCGCTCTTCGGGCATCGGGTTCGCCGCGTCGGTGCACACGTGGCCGCCGCGGTACTGCTGGTTGCCGGATTGCTGACGTCCGGCGCCGCCCCGCAGGCCGCGGCGTTCTCCCGTGAGGGCCTGCCGATCGAACAACTCGACGTTCCGTCACCGGCGATGGGTCGCAACATCCGCGTCGAATTCCAGGGTGGCGGGCCGCATTCGGTGCTGCTGCTCGACGGCCTGCGCGCGCAGGACGACTTCAGCGGCTGGGACATCAACACCGCCGCGTTCGACTGGTTCTTCCAGTCCGGGATCTCGGTGATCATGCCCGTCGGTGGCCAGTCCAGCTTCTACTCCGACTGGTACCGGCCGGCCAAGGGTAGCGCGGGCACGGTGACATACAAGTGGGAGACGTTCCTGACGCGCGAGCTGCCGACCTGGCTGGCGGCCAATCGGGGACAGGACCCGTTCGGGAATGCTGTTGTGGGCCTGTCGATGTCGGGCGGCACCGCGCTGACGATGGCGGCGTTCTACCCGCGGCAGTACAAGTTCGCCGCGTCGCTGTCCGGTTATCTGGCGCCGTCGCGGGGGCTGTGGCCGACACTGATCGACATCGCGATGCAGGACGCCGGAGGCTTCGACGCGGTCGACATGTGGGGCATCCCCGGCTCGCCCGCCTGGCAGCGCAACGACCCGACGGTGAACGTCAACCGGCTGGTGGCCAACCGGACCGCGCTGTGGGTCTACTGCGGCAACGGGGTCACCTCCGACCTCGACACCAACAGGGACTTCGGCGCCAACTTCGGCGCGCAGTATCTGGAGAACATCACCGTGAGCACCAACAGGGAGTTCCAGACGAAGTACCTGGCCGCGGGCGGTCGCAATGCGGTGTTCAACTTCCCGCCCAACGGCACTCACAGCTGGGGCTACTGGGGTGCGCAGCTGCAGGCGATGAAGGCCGACATGGTGCGGATCCTCACGGCCCCGCCACCTCCGCCCCCACCGCCGCTACCGGTTCCGGGGGCAGTACCGCCGCCGGCACCATTACCCGCGCCGGGGGCAGCTCCACCGCCGCGGTAGCCCTTACTTGGAGTAATCCGTGCTCAACCAGCGCTGCGGGCGCATCCGGATGACCACCGAGGTCGGGGTGAGGTTCTGGTCGGTGAACTGCCCGCCGGCGTCCTGTCCGAGGTAGCGCACCGCGAGCTCGCGGACCTCCGGGTCCTCGGCCGGGGCGATGCCTGTGACATCGCCTTCGGCGGTGACATATTTGTAGGGCGGGTTCTCGTCCTGGACGGTGATGGCGAAGCGGCCCGCGTCACGAATCAGCTTGTGTTTCACCGAATCTGATTCGGTCCATAGCAAGACCTCACCGCCGGGCCGGTAGCCGTACCAGATGGGTACCGCCAGCGGGGCCCGGTCGGGTCGCTCGACTGCGATCACCCCGACATGGACGTCGGCCAGGTACTGCTCGCGCTCATCGCTGGTCATCTTCGCCATGTCTTCTGCCAACCGGTGCGAGCGCCGTCACATTCCCTCAGCCGGCGGGCACCAACTCGAAGACCGGGATGACGCGGTCGGTGCGCGTCTCGTAGTCGGCGAAGCCGGGAGCACGTTCGGCGACGACGGCGTAGACGCTGTCTCGTTCGTCCCGGGGCAGTTCGCGGGCGGTGACGGCCCGCGGCGCGTCGGATCCGATCTCCACGCTGGCGCCGGGATGGGCTCGAATGTTGAACGCCCAGGACGGATCCCGGTCGCGGCCCGCCGAAGAACCGACAACGTAGATCTTGTCGTCGATGTCGAAATAGGCCACCGGGTTGACACGCTGCTCGCCGCTCTTGGCGCCGGTCGAAGTCAGCAGCAGCAACGGAAAGCCCTCGAACTGGCCGCCAACCTTGCCGCCGTTGGCACGGAACTCGTCGATGTTGCGCTGGTTGAAATCGCGTTCGTCATTCATCGCGTCCTCAGGCATGACCCCATCGTGCCACGCACGTCGCGCGCCGCCGCGAAATATCATCCCGGGTCGTGAAACCGGTGGGATCAGGACCAGGAATGATATTTCGCGGGGCGAAGTCTGCTGCACGTTCGGCGGGCAGAGACAAGGATGGCTGCCATGGACCACGTCACCTTCGTTCCGACGCCTGAGCAGTTGCACTACACCTTCGGCGGCGCGGAGCCGATCATGCGGATCATCCCGCCGACGTCGCTGACGTTGTGGACCCAGGACGCCTTCGGGGGACGGATCACCAGCGCGGCCGACGTCGCCACCAGCGCACTGGACACCGAGGATCTCAACCCGCAGACGGGCCCGTTCTGGATCGAGGGCGCCGAACCCGGTGACACGCTCGCCATCCACCTGGTCGACCTGACGCCGGCGCGCAGTTGGGGCGCCTCGACGTTGATCCCGTTCTTCGGCGGCCTGACGAGCGTGCCCGCCAGCCCGACGCTGCAGGATCCACTCGAGGAGCGCACCTGGATCTACGAATACGATTCTTCGGCAAAGACATTGGCGTTCTCGGCCAAAGGCAGCGACTTCAACGTGGGCCTGCCCGCCAACCCGATGCTGGGCACCGTCGGGGTCGCGCCCGCCCGGCGTGAGGTGCGCAGCTCGCTGGTGCCCGACGTGTTCGGCGGGAACATGGACACCCCCGAGATGGCCGCGGGCGCCACCTGCTATCTGCGGGTCAACGTGCCCGGCGCGCTGTTCTCACTCGGCGACGGGCACTACCGCCAGGGCGAGGGCGAGTCCTGCGGCACCGCCGTCGAGGGCGCCATGAACGTGACCGCGATAGTCGACCTGATCAAGGGCGGAGGTCCGGCCTGGCCGCGGCTGGAAACCGACACCCATCTGATGTGCGTGGGGTCGGGCCGGCCGCTGGAGGAGGCGTGGCGGGCCGGCCAGGTCGAGATGATCACGTGGCTGGGCGACCTCTACGGCCTGGACCGGCTGGATGCCTACCAGCTCCTCACGCAGATCTCGTTGGCGCCGATCGCCAATGTCGTCGACACCAACTACAGCGCCGTGACCAAGATCGACAAGCGGCTGCTTCCTCCCGCGCTGGCGTACGGCGGCGTGCACTCGGAATTGCGCACTGCTGCAGAATCTTTCGGAACCATCACCTATTGAGAAGAGGACAGCCATGGATCTCGGACTTTCGGGCAAACGCTTCGCCGTCACCGGCGGCACCCGCGGCATCGGACGCGCCGTCGTCGAAGGGCTACTCAACGAGGGCGCCACCGTCGCCTACTGCGCCCGCACCCCGCAGGCGGTCAGCGAGGCACAGGCGGAGCTGACGGCCGACGGCGTCACCGCGGTCGGCACTGCGGTGGACGTCGGTGACGCGGCGGCGTTGACCGCATGGGTGAACGCCACCGCGGACGCCTTCGGCGGATTGGACGGGGTCGTCGCCAACGTCAGCGCACTGGCCATCCCGGAATCGGTGGAGAACTGGCACACCTCGTTCGACGTCGACCTGATGGGGACCGTCGGTCTGGTCGACGCCGCGCTGCCGCACCTTCTGACTGCAGGCGGCGGGTCGATCGTGACGATCTCGAGTGTGTCGGGGCGCGAGGTCGACTTCGCGGCGGGCCCGTACGGAACCATGAAGGCCGCGATCATCCACTACACCCAGGGCGTAGCCCACAAGCTCGCCGGCCAGGGGGTGCGCGCCAACTCGGTCAGCCCCGGCAACACGTACTTCCCGGGCGGGGTGTGGCCGTCCATCGAAGAGAACAACCCCGAGTTGTTCGCGGCAGCGCTCGCCCTCAACCCGACCGGCCGGATGGCCACACCGCAGGAAGTGGCCAATGCGGTGGTGTTCCTGAGCAGTTCGGCGGCCAGCTTCATCACCGGAACCAACCTGCTCGTCGACGGGGCGCTGACCCGCGGCGTCCAGTTCTGAGTTCGGGCGAAATCGGTGGCACTCCCCTCGCAAGCTGGGGGCCCACCGCGGCGGCCCCGGATACGACGCCGTCCCGGTCGGCGAGCAGGTGCAGCGCCGGGGTGTGGTCGAGGACCCGCGCCATCCAGGTTCCCGCCGGTCCGCCGCCGATCACCAGCACGTCGGCCGAGAGGGATTCGGCGGCATGGGTCACGTGACCCGATGGTGCCGCACCTCGACGCAGCACGGAACCACTGGAATCGCCGCGATTCTTAGTGATTTCGGCGCGGTTGCCGTCGCTCAGCGTCGGTAACCGCGCCCGAATCACGTCCCCAATGGCGGGTCGAGCCCGCGCAGCAGCACCGCCAGGCCGTACTCGAAGGCGTCGTCGGCGCGTTGCGGCTGGGCCGCCCCGGTGGCCAGGGCCGCGGCCAGCTCGGGGCCGACCTCGGCGCCGGAATGCCAGGGTTCCTCGGGCGCAGCGACATCCAGCGCCGACCCGAGCACGAAGCAGTCCATCAGGGTGATTGCCCGCAGCGTGTCGGACGGGGTGAATCCGGCGCGCTGCAGTGTCACCGCCAGTGCGTTGTACATCGTGAACGCATGTGTGCTGTTGACCGCGTGGGCGGTGAGCAGTGGGATCAGCCGCGGGTAGCGCGCATAGCTGCGCCGGTAGGACCGCAGGATGTCGGCGAGCACGTCGCGCCACGGTCGCCCGGGATCGGCCGCGGGCAACTGCACCTCCGACATCGCCCGCTCGCGCAGCAGCTCGACGATGTCGTCCCGCCCGGTGACGTGGTTGTACAGCGACGACGGCTGCACCCGCAGCTTTCGCGCGACCCCGGAAATGGTGAACCCACCCGTCGTCGTCACCAGGTCCAGCGCGGCCCCGGCGATGCGATCGGTGGACAGCAGAGGCGTTCGGGGTCGTCCCATTCCGCAGCTCCCCTCTTGCGCAGCCGGGTGTCTCAGTTCACAATAAACGAACTTCATTCGTTTTAGGAGTGGGATGATCACGCTCACCGCCCCCGCCGCCGCGCCCCTGTCGCGATCGACGGACACTCGGCGCCCGCCGCTGCGCGTCGGATTGGTGCAACACCGCTGGCGGCCGGACGCCGACGAACTCGTGCGGGTGTTGCGCTCCGGAATCGACCGGGCCGCCGCCGAAGGCGCCACCGCGGTGTTCCTGCCCGAGATCACGCTGCTGCGCTACCCGGCCGATCGGCCTGGCGGCCAGAACCCGGGCGCGCTGGCCGAGGACCTCGCCGACGGGCCGACCTTCGCGCTTGCCGCCGAGGCCGCCACCGCGAACGGGATCTTCGTGCACGCCTCGCTCTACGAGCGCTCGCCCGGCCCCGACGGACTGGGATTCAACACCGCCATCCTCGTCTCCCCTGCGGGCGAACTGGTGGCGCGAACCCGCAAGTTGCACATCCCGATCTCGGCCGGCTATTACGAGGACACCTACTTCCGCCCAGGACCCGGCACCGACGCCTATCCGGTATACGAGCCGCCCGGTCTGGGAGCGCGGATCGGACTGCCGACCTGCTGGGACGAGTGGTTCCCCGAAGTCGCCCGCAGCTATTCGCTGGGCGGCGCCGAGATCGTCGTCTACCCCACCGCCATCGGGTCCGAGCCGGTGTTCCCCGATTTCGACACCCGCCCGCTGTGGCAGCAGGTCATCGTCGCCAACGGCATCAGCAGCGGTCTGTTCATGGTGGTGCCCAACCGCGTCGGGGATGAGGGCACCGTGACGTTCTACGGGTCGTCGTTCATCTCCGATCCATACGGCCGGGTGCTGGTGGCGGCCCCGCGAGACGAGGAAGCGGTGCTGGTCGCCGACCTGGATCTGGATCAGCGTCGGGACTGGCTCGAACTGTTCCCGTTCCTGCTGACCCGTCGGCCGGACACCTATGAGACGCTGACCAAACCCGTTGACGCCCAACACCCTTACGGCGTCGGCCATCCCGCGACGGCAGTGGTGAAATGACCGCGACCATGTTCGTCGGCGGCTCGATCTGGACCGGGCGCGGCGAGACCGACGCGCTTCTGATCGACGACGGCGTCGTCGTCGCGGTCGGCGACGAGGCGCGCCGCCAAGGCGCCGGCGCCGCCCGCGTCGACCTCGATGGCGGGTTCCTGATGCCGTCGTTCGGCGACGGGCACGCCCATCCGCTCTACGGCGGGTTGGAGTCCGTCGGCCCCGCGGTGCGCGCGTGCGGTTCGGTCGACGAGATCGTGCTGGCGGTCAAGCAGTACGCCGACGAGCATCCCGAACAGGAGTGGATCACCGGAGCCTCCTACGACGGCAGCCTGGCCCTCGACGGCCTGTTCGACGCGCGCTGGCTCGACGCCGCCGTCCCCGACCGCCCGGTGGTGCTGCGGGCGTGGGACTACCACACCGTGTGGTGCAACACCGCCGCGCTGGAGCGCGCGGGGATCACCGCCGACACCCCAGATCCGCCGTTGGGCTCGATTCCGCACCGCGACGACGGGTCGGTGCTGGGCACGTTGCGGGAATGGGGCGCAGTCGATCTGGTGATGAACGTGGTACCGCCGCTGGCTGAGCAGGTCCGCATCGACGCGCTCGGCACGGCCGCCGACTACTTCCTGGCGCGTGGCGTGACGTGGGTGCAGGACGCCTGGGTCGAGCCCGCCGACGTCGACACCTACGTCGAGGCTGCGCGCCGCGGGGTGTTGCGGATGCGGTTCAACCTCGCGCTGTACGCCGACCCGCGACACTTCGACTCCCAGGTGACGCAGTACGCCTCGCAGCGGCGCAAAGTCGACGAGCTGGCCTCACCGCTGCTGACCGCGCAGTCGGTGAAGTTCTTCGCCGACGGTGTGGTGGAGAACGAGACCGGCGCGTTGCTGGCGCCGTATTGTTCGGGCCTGCACAGCCATTCCGGGGGAGAGCGAAGCGACTCGGGGGAGCACCGGGGCATGCGCAACTGGGAGGGCGAGTCGCTGGCCGAGGCGGCCCGCCGCGTCGACGAACTCGGCCTGCAGATCCACATCCACGCCATCGGCGACGCCGCGGTGCGGCAGGCACTCGATGCGATCGAACACGTTGTCGCGCAGAACGGTCCACGCGATCGCCGGCCGGTGATCGCGCACTGCCAGCTGGTCGACGACGCCGACCTGACGCGGTTCGCCGAGCTCGGTGTCATCCCCAACATGCAACCGCTGTGGGCCCAGCTGGACCCGTTGATGACGGTGCTGACCGTCCCGCGGCTGGGTGCGGAGCGGGCCGACAAGCAGTACCCGATCCGAACGCTGGACACCTCGGGTGCGCCGCTGGGCTTCGGGTCGGACTGGCCGGTGTCCTCGGGTGCACCGCTGGACGGGATCGCGGTCGCGGTGTCGCGCCAAACCGTCGACGGAGATCCCGAGGGCGGCTGGACCCCACACGAGATCCTGCCCATCGAGCAGGCTTTGACCGCCTATACCGCGGGTGTGGCCAATCAGGCGTTCGCAGAATCACAGTGGGGCCGGATCCTCCCGGGAGCACGAGCGGACCTGGTGTGGCTCGACCGAGACCCCCGACGATCCCCGGCCTCAGAACTGCCCGGGATCGGCGTTCGTGCAACCTATCTCGATGGCCAACCGGCGCACCGGGCCGGCAACTGAAAGGCGAAAACCATGACCGAGCCGACCAGATCTTCTGCGCCCGTGTCGGGCACCCTGCCGGACGAAGGTCACCTGAAGCGGGCCCTCGGCCTGCCATCGCTGGTGCTGTTCGGTCTGGTGTACATGGTGCCGCTGACGGTGTTCACCACCTATGGCATCGTCACCGAGACCTCCGGTGGCCGGCTGCCGTTGGCATACATCGTCACGCTCATCGCGATGGTGTTCACCGCACTGTCCTATGCGCGGATGGCCGCGGCGATCCCGGTGGCGGGCTCGGCGTACACCTACACGCAGCGGACGTTCGGCGCCCCGGCCGGATTCCTGGCCGGCTGGTCGCTGCTGCTCGATTACCTGTTCCTGCCGATGCTGAACTACCTCGTCATCGGCCTCTATCTGAACGCGGCGGTGCCCGCGCTGCCGGAGTGGGTGATCGTCCTGATCGCGATCGCCGTCGTCACGGTGCTCAACATCGTCGGCATCGTGTCGGTCGCCCGGGCCAACTTCCTGATCATCGCGATCCAGACGATCTTCATCGTGACGTTCCTGGTGCTCGCCGTCGTGACGATCTCGGGCTACGGGACCGTCGACCTGATGGCGCCGTTCACCGGTGACGGAAGCGCCGGCGGGATGAGCCCGATCCTGGCGGGCGCGGCCATCCTGTGCCTGTCCTTCCTCGGATTCGACGCGGTGTCGACGCTGTCGGAGGAGGCCCGGGATGCCAGACGCACAGTGCCGCAGGCCATCATGATCGCCACCATCGTCTCGGGACTCATCTTCATCGTCTTGTCCTATGCGTCGCAGGTGGTGTTCCCGTCCAACGAGTTCGCCGACGTCGACTCCGGTTCGCTCGACGTGATGGTGGCCGCGGGCGGGCAGTTCCTCAGCACGTTCTTCACGGCCGCCTATGTGGCCGGCGCCCTCGGGTCGGCGTTGACCTCACAGGCGTCGGTGGCACGCATCCTGTTCGCGATGGGCCGCGACGGAATCCTGCCGCGCAAGGTGTTCGGGCATGTGTCGGCCCGGTTCAGCACCCCGGTGTACGCCATCGGAGTGGTCAGCGTGATCTCACTGCTGGCTATCGTGATCGATCTGGCGACGCTGGCCTCGCTGGTCAGTTTCGGTGCGCTGGTGGCGTTCTCAGTGGTCAACCTGTCGGTGATCAAGCACTACTTCGTCGACTTGCGGGACCGCTCCAACGTGGTGCTCAATCTCATCGCTCCGGCGATCGGCTTCCTGCTGACGGCGTGGCTGTGGACCAGCCTGTCCGGCATGACGCTGGTGATCGGCCTGATCTGGCTCGCGATCGGGTTCGTCTGGCTGCTGGTGGTCACGCGGGGATTCCAGCGCCCCACTCCCGTCCTCGACATCGAGGAGTGACTCCGGCCGCTACCCGCACTACTCCGCGCCGAGGGCCACCGGACGCGTGGAGTCCGAACTCCACTCCGACCACGAGCCCGGAAACAGCGCGGCGTCGACGCCGACAGCGGCCAACCCCGCGATGGCGACCGCAGCGGTGACACCCGAACCGCAGTACACCGCCACCCCGGAGCCGGCCTTCACACCGCGGGCGTCGAACAGCCGCCTGAGCTCAGGTTCCGACAGCCACGCACCGTCACCGGTCAGCAGGCTGGTGCTCGGCAGGTTCAGCGCACCGGGAATGTGGCCGGCCACCGGGTCGACGGGCTCGACCTCACCGCGGTAACGCTCCGGCGCCCGCGCATCGAGCAGCACCCCGGTGTCGAACGCCTCATCGGCAGTGACCGTCCTGCGCCCCGCCGCGTAGAGGTCGTCGTGGGCGACGGTGACATCACCGGGCTCGGGAGTGGCGGTGCCCGTTTGCAATTCGCCCGTCCACGCCGCCAGCCCACCGTCGAGGATCCTGACGTCCGGAATCCCCGCGGCGGTCAGCACCCACCACGCGCGGGCCGACCCGGCGCGGTTCCAGTCGTCGTAGACCACCACCGGGATCCCGGTGCGCACGCCCCAGCGCCGCGCAGCCGCCTGCAGAGAGGACCCGGACGGCAGCGGATGACGGCCGCGTCCCGGCACCTCATGGTCGGTGAGGTCGTCGTCGAGGGACACGTACACCGCGCCCGGCAGATGACCGCGTTCGTACGCCGCGGTGCCGTCCGGTTCGGGCAGCGACCATCGCACGTCCAGCAGCGTCACCGGTTCGCCCTCATCTAGCAGGCGAGCCAATTCCGAAGCGGTGATCAGGACATCCTCGCGCACGCTCACGGTTCCTCCAAAGGTCTTGCCCCACCGTCGGGTTCGTATCGCTGCGAGCTGGCGGCCATCAGCTGCGGTGCGCGCCGCTGGTCAACCCGAGGACCGCGGCCAGCTCGACCGTGGTGAGCTCCCCCGGGCCCTGGCCGGTGCGGGCGGCGTCGCGGGCCAGGCGCGCCAACCTGGCGTTGAGCGGCGCGGTCATGCCGTGCCGGTGCGCGATGCGGACGATCTCACCGTTGAGGAAGTCGGTTTCCACGCTGCCGCTGTTCCGGTGAAGCGACTGCCAGGTCGAGTTGGGGATCACGCGGTCGGTGCCCGGCACGGGCCGCACCGTGGGCCCGTGGACCCGCGCCGCCGACGACACCTCGAACGGGACGAACTCGATTCCCGCCCGCCGCAGAATGTCCTCGCCCTCCTGCCTGACCGCGTCCGCCACGTCGTGGTCGTCGGACGCTGAACCGGTCAGGGCGACAACGGCATTGGTGAGGTTGCTCAGCAGCTTGTTGTACTTCCACGGCGCGACGTCGGCCGGAAGCTGGATGCGGATTCCCGCGGGTGTCCAGGTGGACTCGATGTCGGCGAGCAACTCCCGGTCTTCCGGCGTGGCCAATCCCGCGGGCCATCGGGCGACGTGGAACTGGCCGGCCACCGGCCAGGATCTCACGATCACCTCGCCCGGGGTGACGTGGGCGGCGGGCATCCAGACGCACACCCCGTACACGCGGCTGAAGAAGCGCAGCGCCTTCTCCTCGGCGACCACACCGTTGAGTGCGGTCAGCGCGGGCAGCAGTTCACCCGCGGTGCCGATGACGTCGGACCCGTCGTGGACGGGTTGGTCGACCCATTCCTGCAGGGCGGCATCGAGTTGGTGGGTCTTTGTGGCGAAGACCACTACGTCACGCCCCGTCAGACGGACACCGGCGGGGTCGGCCGCGACGGTGACGGGGATCTCGAACACCCCGTCGGGGGTGCGCAGTACCAGGCCGTTGTCGGCCAGGGCCTTGGCGTGCGCGCCGCGGGCCACCAGCACCACCTCGGCGCCGCCCCTGGTGAGGGCGCCGCCGACGGTTCCGCCGATGGCGCCGGATCCGATCACGATGTAGCGGCGGGGTTCATGCGGGGACACGGTCGTAATCCTCCAGATAGCGCGGGCGCAGCACGACCCCACGGTAGCTCGCGCGGAAGACTCCGCGCTGCCGCCGGGACTTCCCACGCCGCCGGGGTGCGGCAGGATTGCGGTCGGCATGGTTGACAGCGAAGGCCCTCCCGAGACGTCCCGGCGACGCCACATCGTGCGGTTGACGCTGTTCGTGGCGCTACTGGCCGTGCTGTTCTATCTGGCCGCCGTGCAGCGGGTCATCGACGTGGAGTACGCCCGCGGGGTGGTGGCGTCGACGGGTCCGCTGGCGCCGGTGACGTACGTGGTGGTGTCGTCGGTGCTCGGCGCGATTCTGGTGCCCGGGCCACTGCTCGCCGGGGGCAGCGGGTTCCTGTTCGGCCCGCTGCTCGGGACGTTCGTGACGCTGGGCGCGACCGTCGGCACGACGGTGATCGCGAGCCTGGCGGGACGGCGCGCCGGTCGCGAGAGCGCGCGGGGGCTGCTCGGCCCGCAGCGTTCCGAGCGCATCGACGGGTGGATCAAGCGGGGCGGGCTGTGGGCGGTGGTGGGTCAGCGGTTCGTGCCCGGGATCTCCGACGCCTTGGCCTCATATGCGTTCGGGGCGTTCGGAGTTCCGTTGTGGCAGATGGCCGCCGGCGCGTTCATCGGGTCGGTGCCGCGGGCGTTCGTGTACACCGCGTTGGGGGCGTCGATCGGTGAGTTCTCGGCGCCGCTGGCGTACACGGCGATCGCGGTGTGGTGTGTGACCGCGGTGATCGGGGCGTTCGCGGCGCACCGCGGGTGGCGATCGTGGCGCTCGGGGAAGAGCGAGTAGCGACGCCAGGCACCACCTCACGCTGTGGGGATGAGTAGCGCGACGTCGTTGTGCAGATGTGCAAGGCCATCATCGAGCGTCGCGAGTTCACCGGCGTGATGCCGGGCAAGCTGTGCGAGGTACGCATCAGTCACTTGCCGGTGACCGACGACGCCACTCAATCGCACATCGGCGAAAGAGACACTGTCAGGCCAGAATTCGTGACGCTCGGAGCTGCTGACCGCGCTGACGACCTGCTGTGCAGCAGCAGCCGATTGACCGGCCCTCAGCAAGAATCGGGTGAGGCTGCCTTGAGTGATGGGACAGGTCGCGAACGCCGTGTCAGAAGCCGACAGCCACTCTGCCGCCGCGTCGTGATGGACGTGGTCGGCAACCACGAGTGCGATGAGTACGTTCGCGTCGAGCAGCGCCGTCACTCCTCGTCCTCCAGGGACCGCACGTCTTCGGAGGTGACAATGGTCCCGACGCTGAGAAGGGGCAACCCTGTTCTCGGGTCTTTCGACATCACCGCTGAAGAACTCGGGGCCCCCAGGCCTCGCCGCATGAGGTCCACGACCGTCTCGCTGAGTGTGCGGCGGGTGTCACGAGCGATAGCCTGCGCCTGTTTGTGCAGGTCCTCGGGGAGATCAATGGTGGTCCGCATATGCCACCATAACATCTCCGCATCTTGATGCACTGATGCAGACCGCCTCGCTGGGCCCGGGCGGGTGTGCAGGTGGGAGGTGCGATCATGGCGGACGTGTCGTCCGCCTCCGCCGCCTTCGCCTCCGACAACGCCGCGCCGGCGCACCCCAAGGCGCTCGACGCCCTGCAGCAGGTCAACGACGGGTCCGCCCCGTCGTATGGCGCCGACCCCGTCACCCGCCACGCGGCCGACGCCCTGCGAGCAGCCTTCGACTCCCCCGACGCCGAGGTGCTGTTCGCGTTCACCGGCACAGCGGCCAACATCATCGCGTTGGCGTCGGCGGTCCAGCCGTGGCACGAGATCCTCTGCAGCGACGTCGCCCACGTCCTTCTCGACGAGGCCGGCGGACCCGTCAGGCTCTCGGGCGCCCAGCTCACCCGGCTGGCCAGCGACGACGGCCTGATCACCCCCGACGAGCTCGACCGCAGGGTCGCCCGCCGCGGCGAGGTGCACCACTCCCAGCCCCGCATCGTCACGATCACCCAGTCCACCGAGAACGGGCGCGTCTGGACCGTGCCTGCCATCGCGGAGTTCGTCGATCACGCCCACGCCCTCGATCTGCTGGTGCACGTCGACGGCTCGCGGGTCGCCAACGCCATTGCCGCGCTGGATGTCTCACCGAGCGAGGCCATCGGCGACGCGGACATCGTCACCGTGGGTGGGACCAAGAACGGCATGCTGTTCGGCGACGCCGTCCTGGTGCGCCGCCCCGAACACTTCAGCGGAATTCACTTCGTGCAGAAGCAGATCGGTCATCTGGCGAGCAAGCACCGCTTCGTCGCCGCCCAGTTCCTGGCGCTCCTCGAGGACGGTCTCTGGCTGGACACCGCGGCCCACGCCAACGCGATGGCCCGCAGGCTCAGCACCGGCATGACGGCGCTGGGGTTTCAGCTGGCCTCACCCGTCGATGCCAATGAGGTGTTCGTGAACCTGGACGCCGATGTGCACCACAGGCTCGCGCAGTGCTATGTCGTGCACCGGCCCGACCTCGGCGAACCGGTCGTGCGGTTCGTGTGCTCCTGGTCGACGACCGACAGTGACGTCGACGATGTGCTCGCGACGCTGCGCGAGCTGCGGTAGACGTGCGGCCCGATTCCATTGCCACTCCTGAAGGACTTTGGTCAGCAGCGCGCTGCCTCGACGCGTGCCTATGGTGGTTGGTGGACACCTGACACAAAGGAGTGAGCGGTGACGCGATACCAGCTGCCCGATACAGCCGACCTGATCCGGCTCGGCGAGCCACACGAACACGCCATCACGGTGTACGTGGAGACCTCGCCGGCCCCCGATCAGCGCGAGAACAACCTGCTGACGGCCAAGAGCGCCGTCGACCATGCGTTGCGCACCATCCGCAACGGCGGTGCGCGCCACGCCGTCGAGCAGCAGCTGCGCGACCGGTGGACGGAGATCGCCGAGTCCGATCTGTGGCTGCGGTTGTCGCGCTCGCTGGCGATCTTCATCGCCGACGACGTCCACGAGGTGTACGTGCTGCCCAATGCGCTGCAGAACCAGTCGCAGGTGGGCGCCTACTTCGACATCGGGCAGCTGGTGCGCGCGGTGACAACGCCGCAGGACGCGTTCGCGTTGACGCTGTCGGCCAACGGGTGGAACCTCTGGCAGGCGTCGGCCACCACCCGCGCCGAGGAGCTGCCCCTGGTCGGCGACTACCCGGCCGACGTGGCCGAGGCGACCAACCGCGCGACGATCCGCGACCGTGGTCACGTGCGCCGACTGGCCGGCGACGAGGGCAAGAAGGTGCTGCTGGAAACATATGCCAAGCGTGTCGCCGAGGCGGTGGAATCCGAACTCGGACACAGTGATCCGTCAAATCACCGGCCACTGTTCCTGTTCGCGACCGACCCGCTGCTCGACCTCTACCGGGGCATCGACCACAAGCGTCGAATCGTGGCCGTACCCGGTTCACCCGATGAGCTGCGGCCCGACCAGATCGACGAAGCCATCCGGGGGGTGCTGTCGGCGCTCAACGCCAAACACACCAACACCCACGTCGACGACATCGGCGACGGCGTGGCCCGCGGGCTGGTGGCCACCGACATCGCAGACATCGGGAAAGCCGCCGTCGCCGGGGCGGTCTCGACGCTGGTGTACGACTTCACCATCGACACCCTCGGCAGGCTCGACGACACCGGCCGCGTGACCTTCGGTGACGATGGCTACGACCTGATGTCGCGGATCGCGGTCACCGTGCTCGACAAGGGCGGAGAGGTGATCGCGGTGCGGCCCGCGGAGGTCACCGCCGACATCTGGAACGGCACCGCGGTGGCGGGGTTGCGGTTCGCGTTGTCCTGACGGCCGCGGGCTTCCCGCGCCACGGCTGACCCGCGATGACTTCGTCCCGCGCGTACGGTCGGAACCGCTATGACGATCGAAAGCGTTCTCGACACGGCCATCGCCGACGAATCGATACCCGGGGCGGTCGCGGCGGTGACGGCTCCTGGCCGCGACCCGGTCATCTACGTCGCCGGCAACGACGGCGACGGGTCGCCGCTGCGGCGCGACACCATCATGCGGATTGCGTCCATCTCCAAGCCGATCGTCGCAGCAGCCGCACTGAGCATGGTCGATTCCGGTGACGTCGCCCCGGGCGATCCGATCGTCCGCTGGCTGCCCGAGCTGGCGGGCCGGCCGGTACTGCGGGCCGACGACGCGCAGCTGGACGACACCGTGCCCGCCGAGCGCGAGGTCACCGTCGACGACGTCCTGACGTTCCGGTGCGGGGACGGGATGCTGCCGCGGTTCCCGATGGACGCACCGATTCAGCTGGCCTACGCCGAGGCACAGCTCGGCAGTGACGGCCCACCGGGCCGCTATGCGCCTCCGGCGCCTGACGAGTGGATCCGGCGATTGGCGGCGCTGCCGATGGTGGCCCAACCCGGGACGAGGTGGCTCTACCAGACACCGTCGGATCTGCTCGGGGTGCTGCTTTCGCGGATCGCCGGCCGCACACTGCCCGAGCTGCTGGCCGAGCGGATCTTCGAGCCGGCCGGGATGGTGGACACGGCGTTCTTCGTACCTCCGGAGAAGCTGGACCGGTTCGTTCCGCTGTGGACGCGGACCGAGGGTGTTCTGCAGATCTTCGATCCGGCCGACGGGATGTGGTCCTCACCGCCTGAGTTCCCCTTGGGTTCATCGGGTTTGGTGTCGACGATCGACGACCTCGTCCGGTTCACCGATGCGCTGCGGGACGGGCGGCTGGTCTCAGCCGAGTCGCTGGCGGCGATGACCACCGACCACCTGACGCCGCAGCAGCGCGAGGATGCCGACGTGTTCCTCGACGGTGCCGGGTGGGGGTACGGGCAGTGCGTCGAGTCCAACGGGTACTACGGGTGGGACGGCGGCCTGGGCACCGGGTGGCGCACCGATCCGCAGACCGGTGTCGCCGATGTGCTGCTGACGCAAGTGATGTGGACGAGCCCACAGGACTCGGCGCTGGTACAGCGGTTTCGCGAGGCCGCTCACGCGCGGTAGACGCCGGTGCCGGGCAGAGATCAGGCCACCGGGGCTACGTGCCTGCCCCGGTGGCCTGATTCGGATGTCGTCGAAGAGGACTACTGACCCTTGCGACGGTGATATTCCTCCTGACCGCGGGCCAGGACATCACGCCCGATCTCCACCGCCTCGGCCGCCGCCTGATTCACCGAGGCGAAGACGTCGGGATCGTCTTTGAGGCGGTTGACGGTCTCCAGCGTGGCCGGAGTCGCCGCGAGCGACAGACCGAACGTTGCGGACACCGCCAGCTCGGCGCCCAGCGTCTCCACGGTCGGTGCCTCGACGCCCGCATCGGCCGCCTGCGCTGCGCTCACTGCAGCTTCGGACCGGGCGAGACCTCGCGCCGCACCCATGTCCGTCGCGACGTGAGTGAGGAAGTCGAGCGCTTGCTGGTTGCCGGACTTCTTGATCAGATCGCCGAGGTGTATCAGCGCGGCGTGCTTCGCCTTGAACACGGCCCGCCCCGCCCGGGCGCTCTTGACGAAATCGATGAGCGGTTCCGCCGCCACCGGGCTACCGATGAAGCACAGCGTGGTGACGATCTCCGGCAGGAACTCCTCATGTTCCTGCGCCCCCAGCAACTCCACGAGTCGTCGCGCATCCTGCTCCGTGTAGAGCGAGGCCGCTTGATACGGAACGCCTTCGATCCAGTGTTGCGAGACGAACTCCCGGACATCCGACGGCGGCTCGATCGAGTCGCCGCCGCAGCAGCCCGAGCTCCCGGCCTGCGCCGCGGCTGAGATCGCAAGGGGGCCGGCCAGATATCTTGCCGACTCGGTGCTGTCGACGGAATCGCGGTTCGCACCGATGGTGGCATTCATGATGGCCCTGGCGTCATTTCGGTGGGAGTTGCCGGCGTTGTGGCCGTACTCGTGTGCCCAGAGGATGCCTTCCTGATTGGCGGTGTGCCGGACGACCGCCAGGTTGGCGGTGGCGATTCCGACGGGTGCACATCCGATGATCGAACCGCCGGGACCGCTGCACCAATTGATGCCGCTGAGAACTTTGACCCCCGTGCCGGCACCCATCAGGGTGTTCCACTGGGCCTCTGTCTGGATTGTCCCGGCGACGGTGTTCGGCAGTACCCGAACGGGGCCGTTCCGGACGAACTGAACGGCGGTCGCCACATCTCCGGCGACGTTCGACGTCTGCAGGACCGTCCCCATGGCGGTCAGAATGCGGTCGGCGTCCGCGTCGGTCAAAGCCACGGTGGAATGTCGATGCACGGTCAGCGAGACCGTCCGATTACCGGGTGGGTTGACGACCAGATAGTCGGCATACAGCAGAATGTCGGAGTTCCATTCGACGTTCACCCAGATGTCGACGCCACCGGCGCGCGGCACCACGTTGTGGACGGTGTAACGGGCGGCCCCCAGGAACATGCCTGCGTCCGGTCCGCCCGCGACTCCCTCGCCGATGGACACGAAGACATGGGAACGCGGGTGGACGTTGGCCATGTTGAGTCGCAGAACCCACTGCCCCCGCCGCGGCCCCCAATTGTGGCGATACGTAAAGCCGGTGCCGCTGAGCGCAGGCTGCGGGGTCGCGTTCGCCCCTGATGCGCCCTGCCCGGCATGGCCGGTCACTTCTTGATACGGCGCACCAGCCGACGACTCGGTCGGCTTCGGCACCGTCTGCACGCCGTTGCCGGCGCTGAGAACTTGTGTAGACATCAATGTCTCCTCGGATGGGCTACGGGTTGACGATCAAATAGTCGACATAGAGCAGGATGTCCGCACTCCACTCGATGTTGATCCAGATATCGACGCCCCCGGCCCGCGGAGCGACGTTGAACAGGCTGTAGCGAGCCGCCCCCATGAACTTCCCCGCGTCCGGGCCCCCGGCAACTCCCTCGCCGATCGAGACGAAGACGCGCGAGCGGGCGGTGACGCCACCCATGTTGAGCCGCAGCGTCCACTGACCACGCCGCGGACCCCAGTTGTGCCGGTAGCTGAAGCCGTTCCCGCTGAGTTCCGGTTGTGGCGATCCCGCGCCGAGAAATGCTACCGCAGTGGACTGTTCGGCTGTCTGACTCTCCTGAGCGTAGGGCACCGACAGTCCCGACGACGTCGGCTGTCCCGCGGTGGCCGGCTGCGCGCCGAACAACCATCGGACGGCGTTCGGTTCTGCGTCCTGCCACACCTCGGCAAACGGAGCCGAAAGACCAGATGAGGCAACAGCTTGCGCTTCGCCTCGGCTGGTATCGGCGGGGGCGCTCATCGCTGGTCCCTTGATGTAGTCATTGCATTCTCCTCAATGGTTGGTTGGTTTTCCCCTCCAGCACAGGCCGAACTTCTATTTCGTTTGGCCCCTGCAAAATCGACAGTAAGGAGTCTCGGCGCGACCGGCGCGAGTAGTGCACTACGCGATCCGCGGGCTGCAGTACTCGTTTCGCGACGAACCGCCCCGGCGTCCTACAGTCCCGAGGCGATCAGGTTGACCACCGAGGCCACGATCACCGACCCGAACAGGTAGGACAGCAGGCCGTGCACGAGGGCGGTGGCGCGCATCCTCGACGAGGTCAGATTCGTGTCCGAGATCGCAAAGCTCATGCCGACGGTATAGGCAACGTAGGCGAAGTCGCTGTAGCGGGGCGGGTGCTCGGTGTTGAAATCGATTCCGCCGACCGGCTTTTCCTTGAAGTAGATCTTGGCGTAGGTGAGCGCATACAGCGTGTGCACGGCGAACCACGAGATCACCACGCTGGCCACGGCCACCGCCGGGGCGATGAAGCCGAAGTTGTCCGGCCGCGCTTTCGCCAACAGCACCCCGACGCCGACGAGGCTGGCCAGCGCCCCGAACAGGATCAGCGCGAAGACGGTCTGACGGCCCGGCTCCTCGTATTCGGCGTGGGAGGCGGTCTGCGCGGGGTCATACGGCCAGATCACCGCCCAGGTCCACGCCATGAACGTCACGGCGAGGACGTCCCACCAGATCAGCAGGGAGAACCAGCGGAACCCCTTCGAGGCCGCCACACCCGTGGCGACGAGGCCGAGGATCGCGCCGCCCAGCACGCGGATGGCGGGCCCGTGTATCCAGTGCGGCCTCATCGGCACAGTCAACCAGGTGTGAAATCCGTTTTGGGACGAGCGGGCATCGGGTAGACCACCCCCATGAACAGTGCACCCACCGAGCCTCCCGAGCGGCTCACCCCCGTCGAGGTGCCGGAACGCCTCACCCCGGATGACGTCCCTGACCGGACTCCAATTCCGGCTACGCCACCGGATCCGGGACCCGCCCACAAATAACGGCTACGCCTTGAGCTCCGGCTGCTCCTGATAGATCTCGTCGATGATGGTCAGATCGAAGAGGTCCTCGGCGGCGATGTCCAGTTTCGCGGTTTTGAGCGCGGCGATGTTCGCGTCCACCAGCGCCTGCGTCATCGTGAACAGGCCGTTCTTCTTGGTGTCGTCCGAAACAATTAGCCCGACTTGGGCTTTGGCTTCTTCGGTCTGCTCGGCGACGTCGAGGTTCTGGTCCTTGCCATAGACTTCGGCGGCCAGCCTGGCCGACCCGGAGGGGTCGGCGATCGCGTCGCGCCAGCCCTTGATCTCCGCGATCAGGAAGGCCTTCAGTTTGTCGCGCTCGTTGTCGATGGTTTCCTGCTTGACCGTGAACGTCTCGGCCACCAACGGCAGCTTGAAGTCCGCGAACAGCATCGCGTGGTTGTCGAAACCTTTGGATTTCAATGTGATCGGCTCGTTGGTGACGTAACTGACCCAGCCGTCGACTTCCCCGTTGGCCAACGGGGACGGATCGAACTGCGCCGGCACGATCGTGATGGACGCCGGGTCGATGCCGTTGGCGTCCAGCAGCGCCCCGAACACCAGCTGGTTGGAGTCGTGCACGCCGACCTTCTTGCCCACCATGTCCTGCGACGTGTTGATGGGCGTGGCAGCGGCGCTGACGATGGCGAACGGGTTCTTCTGGTAGGTCGCGCCGACGATCTTGGCCGGCAGCCCGTTGAGCACCGCCGGGGCGGTCAGCTGCGGCGCCGACAAACCGATCCACACTTTGCCGGTGTCCAGACCCGCTTCCACGCCGGTGCCCGCGGCGCCGCCGGCCACCAGGTTCACCCCGCCGAATCCGGCGTCACTGTAGTAGCCCTTCTCGAGCGCGAAGTACTCCGCGCGATGCCCAATTGGTGGTGTTTGCGCAGCTCGTAGGGGGACATGCCATTAATGAGGGCGGTGCCGTCGGTGGGCTTCTCGAGGCCGGCGAGGATCCGCAGGACCGTCGACTTCCCGCAGCCGGAGGGGCCGAGCAGCGACAGGAACGCACCCTCCTGGGTGGCCAGGTCGACGGACCCGAGGGCCTCGACGGTCTTGCGGCCCACCGTGAAGGTCTTGGTCAGCCCCCGATGTTGATGCCGGTCGCTGTCATGGTTGGCCACGGTAGGAGTCCTGGATTGCGCGGGTGTTACACGGTTCCTCTCGTTCAGACTGCGCGGTGGTCTCCACTCGCACTTGCGCGCCACTGACGCAGTCTGAACGAGCTTTCTAGCCGGGTCTGGGGCCATGCGCACCGCAGCAACATCTGTCTGGGCGTCCTTGTCCGCGAAACTGTACTCACGGCTGTGGCGCAGGTCTGAGCACAGCCGTAGGCGCAATCTCGCGTGTAAGGAGGCAGCCGCGCCAAGGTCACCGTGCAGTCCGTGGAGCGCCTGCGTGTTGGACGCGCCCACCACATAGGGTGTTTGTTGTGACAGACGCCCTCGATCCGACAGCTGCCCTGGCGAAGATCCTGGCCGAGCACGGCCCATTGCCCGAGGACGACGTGGTACGACGGCTAGAGGCAGCCGGCGTACCGGACCCAGAGGACACATTCGAGGAGTTGATCGACGAAATCGGTGGCACAGCAAGCCAGCTGCTCGACGATCGGTGGGTCTGGCTGCCGCACCTGCTCGCTGGGCGGGTGTTCACCCACCGGCTCAGCGCAACCGAACTGGCCCACGACATGCTCACGGTGACCCCGGATCTGGACCCGGTCACCACCTTGTGTGAGGACGAACAGTGTTCGCGGTTCGACGACGGATCGCCCGCTCACGTGGTGCTGCCCATGTTTGATCGCGAGTTGCTCGACGAGCGGGAGATTCCGCTGCACCTTGTCGATCCGCTGGGGGCGTTGCTGCTCGCTCCGGGCACGCTGGCCGCGCGGGGCGTCGCCGAGGGCGACGTGGTCGGGGTTCGGCTGACCACGGAGGGATTGGCGATCGAGCCGGTCACCGCGATTGCCGATGCTGCGGTAGGCCCGCGCTTCGCCGCGATGCTCGACGCCGACGCGCCGGTGTACTTCGACGCGGTGGTGTGGACGGCATGCGCCGACGATCCCGCGCTGTTCACCCAACCGCTGGCGCCGCTGAGCGAGATCGTCGACGACGCGGGACTGCCGCGCGACGACGAATGGCTTGCCCCAGCCGGATTCGATTTCGACGTCTGGCACTTCGAACGAAGGTGCGCCGCGCTCGCCCGGCGATACGACCTCGATCCGGACGACGCGTTCGCGCTGCACACCCTGCTCCAGATTTACGAGCAGACGGCGCTGCTGTTCGAGATGGCCGACCCTGACGAACTGCTCGATGATCTGGCTCCGACAGTCGGCGAGGAATCTGAGGAACCGGAGGGCCCCAATCTGGGCGAGCTGGCTGGTGAGCTTGGCGGCGCGCTCGCCGACCCGGTGTTGGCCGAGATCCTGATGACCGAGACGATTGGTTCCGGCCCCGCGGGGGCGGCCGCGCTGGGTTTGTTCGCCGAGTCGCTGGAGCCCAAAGTCCCTCGCCCAGCGCGGGTTGCGTTTCGCTGGCTGCGTGCGATTGCGCTGGAACGTACCGGCGCCGTTGAGGAGGCCGAACAAGAACTACTGGCCGCCGAGTCGATGGATACCGACTGGGCGCCGGTGCTGTTCGATCTGGCGCGGTTCGCCTCCGATCGCGGTGACGTCGAGCGCGGGCTGTCGCTGTTGCGTCGCGCCGGCGCCCCACCCGACGATCCGATGGTCACGTTTCTGGAGCGACATCGGGCTGAGCCCCGGCCCGATATCGGCCGGAACGACGTGTGCTGGTGCGGGTCGGGCCGCAAGTACAAGAAATGCCACCTCGGTCGCGAACAGCTACCCGTGGCCGAGCGGGCCGGCTGGCTCTACTCCAAAGCCACACAGCACACCCTTCTCAGTGGTTGGCATGAACTGCTGGCCGAGGTCGAGCTCGAACGTAGCCGCTATACCGACGGCGATGGCGACACAGATTTCGCCGGGCTGGCCGACCCCCTGCTGATCGACGCGGTGCTGTTCGAGGGTGGCGCGTTCGCGGATTTTCTCGCGGCGCGCGGGTCACTGCTGCCCGAGGACGAGCGGGCACTCGCCGAGCAATGGCTGCTGGTGGACCGCACGGTGTTCGAGGTCGAAAAGGTCCACCGCGGCCTGGGGATGACCGTGCGCGACGTACGCACCGGCGACACGCACGAGGTGCGCGAACGCTCCGGCAGCCGCGTGGTCAAACCCGGGCAGCTGCTCTGTGCACGAGCGGTGCCAGCCGGAGACACGATGCAGTTCTTCGGCGGGATGGAGCCGGTGGCGTTGCACGAGCGCGACGCGTTGATCGCCCTGCTCGATGCCGAACCCGATCCGTTGGAGTTGGTGGCGGCGCTGAGCCGACGGTTCGCGCCGCCGACGCTGGTCAATACCGAGGGTGATCCGCTGGCGATCTGCCAGGCCACCGTGCGGGTCGGCGATCCGGGCGGGGTCGAATCCGCGCTCGACGACGCCTACGACCGACTTGAGGGTGAAGAGCCGCCACATTGGCTGGAGCATGTTCTCTCCCAAGGCATGCCACGTATCCGGTGCACTCTGATACTCGACGGTGACACGCTGCGGGTGGAGACCAACAGCGACAGGCGAATGGACCGGGTGCTGGCCACCCTGACGCGTCTTGATCCCGGGATGACGGTGCTCGACGACACCCGGCGACCGATCCGAGACACCCGTGAGGCCGCCGAGTTGGCCAACCAGCTGCCCGGTGGTGGCGGCGTCGCGCTGGATCCGAACGATCCCGACGTGGCCGGAATCCTCGCCGAATTCATTCACGACTACGAGACAAACTGGCTCGACGAGCCAATCCCCGCACTGGATGGCCACACGCCGCGTCAGGCCGCCGACGACCCCACCCGACGCGCCGACCTGATCAAACTGCTCGACACCTTCCCCTCTGGTGGAGCCGCCCGCGGCGGCATGGATGCGGACCGACTGCGCGCAGCGCTTGGGCTTGAATAATCAGTCGTGAGTCCCTTGTGCCGCAGCGGGATTCACTCAGCCCTCCTGGCAACTCCACCCGCTAAGCTTGACGGCAATCTCATCGAGGCCCGACTCTGCACCCGCGGCTACCCGCACAGGGGCGTAGTTTGGCTACGTGAAAGTCTCTGCGGTGGAACGCTTTCGGTCCTCTGTGACCTACGGCGCCGTCCGAGGTGAACGGCCATGACAGGAGCCCCAGACGAGTACGCGAAATTTCGTCATCCGTCTTACGCGCCACTTGCGGGGTTCGTGGTCGCGGCACGAGAAGCCCCACCCGCCGCCAGCGCAGCCTGAACGAACTGATCTGATTACCGCATGCCTGCGCCTACGTCGTCGCGAGGTCTGCGGGAGCGCAAGAAGCTGCAGACCCGACTCGCGATACGCCGTGAGGCGTTCCAGCTGTTCGACAAGCAGGGATACGCCAACACCACCATCGAGCAGATCGCTGCTGCCGCCGAGGTTTCTTCGCGGACCTTCTACCGCTACTTCGGCGTCAAAGAAGCTCTGCTCACCTCGGATGATCAGATATCGCCCATTGTCGAGGCGTTTGCCGCTGCTCCCCCGGAGCTGGATCCCGTGGCCGCTTACCGATACGCCGTGGCTGCTTTCTTCGGTGAACTGTCCCAGGAGGAACGCGACGACGCTGCCGCTGGTCAGCGGCTGATGTACGAGGTGCCTGAAGTACGCGGCCTGCTGTACTCCGAATACGTCCGGTTGATCGACCTCATCGCGGAGGCGCTGGTGCGCCGCGGCGACCCGGCCGATGAGTTGGGGCGACGGGTGGTGGCCGGTGCGATCGTCGGGGTGTTGATCGCCGCATCACACAACACGCCGCTGCCCGAGGATGCCCTCCTGAGGTCGCTGTCCATCCTCGAGGACAAATTGTCCTGACACCGTGGCGGGTGGCGATGGCGTCCCGTCGCTCCTTCCGTCACTTGACCGGAATGCTTTCGCCGCGGTGACTTTCACGCGATCGGCGTCACTGGTGCAGAGCGCTGCCCTCACGCCACTGCTCCCACGGCACACTCCAGTCGCCGTTGTGCTGCAGCTGCAACGGCGGTCCCCCGGTGTTGCGCACCTCGACGATGTCTCCGGGGACGGAGAAGTCGAAGAACCATGCGGCGTTGTCGCTGTTGAGGTTCAGACAGCCGTGCGAGACGTTGGTGTTGCCCTGAGCCCACCTGGTCGCGTTGAGCTGATGCAAGTAGATGCCGTCGGTGCTGATCCGGGTGGCGTAAGGGACGGTCGTACGGTAGCCCAGGCTCGACCCGGTCGGCAGCCCGTACGACGAGGAATCCATGATCACCGGGTTGGCCTTGTCCAGCACGGTGTACACGCCGCTGGGGGTCCAGAACGAGAAGGTTCTGCCGCCGACCGTCTCGGTGCCGCCCATCCCCATCGAGGTCGGCATCGTGCGTACGAGCTTGCCGTTGTCGAACACGCTGACCTGCTTGGTCGTGTCATCGGCGACAGAGACGTGCGAGTCCCCGATCCGGAACGAGACGTGCTTGTCGTCGTCACCGTACAGACCGTCCCCAAGCCGCGCACCATAGATATGTGTCGACACGTTCACGGAAGTCCCAGGCGGGTAATACTTCTCGGGCCGCCAATGGGCGGTCTGATCGTCGATCCAGTTCCAGGACCCGGCGACGGGCGGGTCGGCGGTGACGTGCAGTCGACGCTCGGCCGCGGCCTTGTCGCCGATCGACGAGTCGAAGCGCGCGACGACGACCACGCCGACGCCGTAGGTGCCGCCATCCTTGATGGGGACGCCCGCGGTGGTGTTCAGGTACACCGCGGCCTGCGCGTCGGGCGACACCGTGGAAAAGCTGGAGGTCTGGCGGGACGGCATCCCGCCGGGCCCGTGGGCGGTGATCGACATGGTGTAGGTGCGCCCGTAGCCGAGCTGGTCGCTGGGCCGCCACGATTTCCTGTCCGGGGTCAATGCGCCGGCGATCATTTTTCCCGAATCGTTTTCCATCGCGACGCTGTCCAGCGTGCCGGAGCGGGCGACAACGAGTACCGGACCGCCGGGATCGACGTCCTCGGCGGCTGCGCCCGGTAGCACCTGCACGGCGGCGGCCTCGGGTACCGGAGCGGCGAGGGGGCGGGTCTGCGCCGCCGTGGCGACCGCGCAGGCCGCCGTGCACTGGACGGCCGGGTGCGAGACGTCGCCGCCGAGCAATACGACGGCAGCCGCGGCACAGGCTGCGACGGCGCGGCGGGACCAGGGCAAGAGCACTCCAGTATGGGTCGGCGGGAGACCGGGATCGTGGTTTCGACCAAGCGGTCGGAGGCCCATAGTAAGCGTCCGAGGCGACAGCTTCCGAGGCGGCGGGGTGGGCTGTGCGGATTCGTGATGAACTCGTTTCGGCGTGGTGTCCGGGGTCCCCGGCGGGCTGACACGGTATGTGGCAATCGCCAATTCACCGCCAACGCAGTCTCAACGCCGGGCGGGCGCCGAATTGGTGACAGTGGAGTGGCGAGCCTCGGGAGATAATCAGGTCGTGGTGGGAGGCCAGGCGGTGTGAGCGTGCTGAATGCGTTCCTTTCGACGTGGACAAACGCACGGGCCACCTTCGGCGAGGGCACTCCACCGACCGGTGAGCGGTTCGATCAGAGCGCCACGCTCAACCAGTTGACGTCGAGCCTCGACGAGGCGGCGCCGGGGGGACACTGGACGGGCGGTGCAGCAACGCACTATGCCGCGGTGAACTCCGAGCATCAGCGCGTGATCGCGGTGCTCGGCAAGCTCGACCAGCGGCTGGCATCCCAGGTCGATGCGTCCGCGCAGGTCGTCACTAAAGGTCGCCGTGATCTCGACTCGGTGCGCACCTGGGTCCTCGCGGCTGCGGCCAGCGTACCCAAGAACCCGGCCGGTGAGCGGACCCTGCTGCCGATCGTGAGCAAGGGCCTGAGCCAGGTCAGCGCGATCGTTCAACGCGCCGATGGTGAGCTGAGAAACCTGGGCGGCAACATCCGCAGTATCAGTGACGAATACCGAGCCCTCGCTGACGGTCAGAGGTTCGGAGGTGAAGGCGCCTCGGGATCAGCGGAGCCCGTCGACTTCAAGCAGTCGCCTCCGCCTCCCTCTTACCCGGTCAGTGAGGTGGTCGCCGAGGCTACCGATCTCGACGGCAACCATGTTGTTCTGCGACGTGGTTATTACGACGCGACCACGCAGAGAGGTTTCGGGTGGGACAAGGCGTATTGGAGGCACCACGTGGTCAACCCAAATGTATTCACGGACCTGATTTCGCACAGTCGGCCCATGAGCAACGACGGCGGTACTGTCAGCTACGAGGTGCCGATCAACCGTGTGCACTGCTCATCGGGCTTTCTCGGAATTCCTGATTGCGAGGACACTGGCGAAAGCGTGACGATGAGAATCGTGGCGAACATCAACGAAGGAAATCCCGCCGTGCCGGACGGCGGGCAGAAAGGGGTCATTTCGATGTATCCCCTTCGGGACGGTAGTGGGGTTGTCGAAGTGGAACCAGGCTGGACGCTGACGCCGCCGTGGGTGAACAACAATGTGCCCATCAACTGAGACCGACGCGGAAAGCCACTTCGCTGTCGAGGTGCTCCGAAAGTTGTTGCTGCGTATCGATAACGCAAACAACGAGGGAGACGGCCCCTATCTCGTCTCCCATGCCTGGACCACCGGGCCGATGATGTATGTGGTGTACACCGCGCCACCGTCCAACCGAACGTGGGGGCTCGCCCGGGACACCAGGGAATCCAACATCGACCCGGGGCCGTGGCCAGATGTTGATGAGGCAGTGCGCTACTACTACCTGGTCGATTTCGAGGAGAACCAGCCGTCGTCCTCGCTCCGGCGCCCCGGCGAGCCCGACACCATCCGATGGTTCGGCTACCCTCTGGACGGTCTACCGCAGCGGTTGTTCGACATTGCCGAGTCGCATCGGTACACGCCATCACGAGCGGCGGTGTCGACGAACAAGGTAATCAAGAATCGCCTCGTTACCGAACCTCGTCGGTATGCGAATCGTTTACCACCCGAGGGTGCGTGACCCCTCCAACCACGGATATACCCTCGGTGCAACCTCGCCGCCGGACGCTCCCCGTCAACTCATGCCCCTGCAGAAGCCGTCCACATTTTTGTTGACGCCGTGAAAGCTGCGGGCGTGCGCCAACCGTTCGTTCACGGCAGTCGCCACCGCTTGGGCCTGGCAACGCCATAACGGCACCTCTACTACGAACGGGGTACCAGGTATCAAGACTGTGCAACCCGGGCGACGTAAGGTTCGACCGTGCACGTCGACGTGATGACGACTCCGCAGCCCTTGCAAGAGATCGGTGACCTGGCCCAGCGCACGCACGCGGCGGGCTTCTCGGGCCTTCTGTTCACTGAAACCGGACGAACCGCGTATCTCAACGCGGCGGTGGCGGCGCAGGCTGCACCGGGCCTGGAGTTGTCCACGGGTGTGGCGGTGGCGTTCCCGCGGAGTCCGTTCGTGACGGCGGCGACGGCGTGGGAACTGCAGGAAGCGACCGACGGCAAGTTCCGACTCGGGCTTGGAACGCAGGTGCGAACGCACGTGGTCAGGCGCTACGGCGTGGAGTTCGAGCGTCCAGGTCCGCGGCTGCGGGATTACGTGCGGGCGGTGAAGGCGTGCTTCGCGGCGTTCCGGACAGGGAAACTCGACCACCGCGGTGACTTCTACAGCCTCGACTTCATCACCCCGCAGTGGAGTCCAGGCCCGATCGAGGAGGCGGATCCGAAAGTCGACATCGCGGCGGTGAACCCGTGGATGTTGCGGATGGCAGGCGAGGTGGCCGACGGGATCCATGTGCATCCGCTCGGCGAGCCGGGGTACATCGCGCGCCATCTGGTGCCGAATCGTGCTGAAGGAGCGGCGAAGTCGGGGCGGTCACCGGAGGACATCGCGGTGATCGTGCCGGTAATGACGATCGTGGGCGACACCGACGAGGAACGGCATCGCGAACGCGAGCTGGTGCGGGCGAGCATGAGCTTCTACGGGAGCACGCCGAACTACGCGTTCATCTGGGACGAGGCCGGCTTCGAGGGGACGACGGCACGGATCCGGGAGAAGCAGAAGGCCGGCGACCTCGCGGGGATGGCCGCACAGATCACCGACGAGCACATCGCGAGGTTCGCTACCGAGTCGACGTGGGATGGGTTGGCGGACGCACTGACCGCGAAGTACCAAGGGGTTGCGACGCGGATCGTGTTGTACAACGCTCTGGCCGATCGAGACCGCTTAGAGCGTTATGGCGCTGTGGCTCAGCGCATCTCGTGATGCCGTTGCGCACAGTGTTCTAGGTTCCGAACCCGATCATGGCGAGCAGATGCCGTGGATTGCCACGCGCCGGCGCCTCGCGGATCGGGTCCGCCAGCAAATACGCCTCGGCGCGCATTCGGCATCGTCGGCGCCGTAGCCAAGCCCATCGCCGTACATTGTGCAGGTGGCTCGACACCGGAGTAGCCCATGACCACCGCGCAGGCGGCCTCGACGTGGGCCCCGCTGCGCTCACCAGTCTTTCGCGCCCTGTGGATCGCGCAGCTCGTCTCCAACCTGGGCACCTGGATGCAGACGGTCGGTGCGCAGTGGATGCTAGTCGGCGACCCCCGGGCCGCGGTGCTGGTGCCGCTGGTGCAGACCGCCACCACGCTGCCGGTGATGCTGCTGGCCTTGCCGTCCGGGGTGCTCGCGGATCTCATCGACCGGCGCCGGCTGCTCATCGCGACGCAGGGTGCGATGGCCGCAACGGTGGCCGCCCTGGCGTCGCTGACCGGTGCCGGTCTGACCACCCCCACGGTCCTGTTGTTGTTGCTGTTCGTCATCGGCTGCGGACAGGCACTCACCGCGCCGGCCTGGCAGGCTATCCAGCCGGATCTCGTTCCGCCCGAGCAGATCCCGGCCGCCGCCGCGCTGGGCAGCATGAGCATGAACGGCGCGCGGGCGATCGGGCCGGCGATCGCGGGAGCCCTGGTGTCACTGTCCGGGCCGACCCTGGTGTTCGCCCTCAACGCCGTGTCCTTCGTGGGCATCGTGATCGTTCTGATCATGTGGCGCAGGCCCGCCGTCGAGCAGTCCTTTCCGTCGGAGCGGGCACTGGCGGCGCTGAATGCCGGCGGCAGGTTCATCCGCAGCTCTCCGATCGTGCGGCGGATCCTGCTGCGTACCGCGCTGTTCATCACGCCGGCCAGCGCGCTGTGGGGCCTGCTGCCGGTAATCGCGAAAGACCAACTGGGCCTGTCGTCGTCGGGTTACGGCCTGCTGCTCGGAGCGCTCGGCGTCGGAGCGCTGCTCGGCGCTGTCGCGTTGTCCCGGATCCGGGCGAGGTTCGGCCAGAACACGTTGCTCACGGTCGCCTCCGTCGGTTTCGCCGCGGCCACTGCGGTACTGGCGTTGGTGCCCAACTTCGGCGTCGTGCTGGCCGCGCTGGTCATCGGCGGTGCTTCGTGGTTGTTGTGTCTGTCGACGTTGAATGCATCGATGCAGCTGAGCCTGCCGGCGTGGGTGCGCGCCCGAGGTTTGTCGGTGTACCAGTTGATCTTCATGGGTGGGCAGGCCCTGGGGTCGCTGCTGTGGGGAGTGCTCGCGGGAGCGACGAGCAGCGTGACGAGCTTGCTGGTCAGTGCCGCCCTGCTGCTGATGTGCGGTCTGTCGGCGATCTGGTGGCCGCTCCACGCGAGGACCGGGGACCTCGACCTGACACCGTCGTCGCACTGGCCGGAACCGAGCCTGGTCTTCGAGCCCGAACCGCTCGACGGCCCGGTTCTGATCGTGACGTCCTATCGGGTCGACCCGCAGGACGAGGCGGCGTTCCTGGCGGCGATGGTGGTGCTGGGCCGATCACGGCAACGCACCGGTGCGTCGCAGTGGCGACTCTTCCGCAGCGTCGAACAGGAGTCGACGTTCGTGGAGACGTTCATCGTGCGCTCCTGGGGCGAGCACATGCATCAGCACTACACCCGGCTCACCGGACAGGACCTGGTCATCGAGCAGGCAGTCGAGAAGTACGTCGACGGTGTGCCTGTCTCGCAACATCTGATCGCGGTGCGCGACCTTGAGTGAGGTCGCGCGCCGATACTGCATCGTTGGCGACAAAGCCTCTGGGGCCGATATCAAAGCCGATCAACATCCCTCGCCCTATCTGGCCTGAGTCTCCTCCGGAGTCTTCTTCTCGCCGCTGCGCCGACGCCGAGCCTGGTGTATTCATTGCTGACCAGCTGGATCTCGCCTGCGCCGCGGCCGGCACCCACGACCGGATCGAGTGTGGTAGAAGTGCTCACCGGTCTGGGGCACACCCGATCAGAAGGTGTCGCGCGCCCTGGACGACGTAGCCACGAAGGCGCCCAGCACGCTCACAGCATCAGTCTATGGCCCCGTCACAGCAACGCACCGGTGCGTGGAGGTGGCGCCTCTGCCGCAGCGTGGAACAGTACGTCGACGTTCGTCGTGCGCACGTGGGACGCTGGGGCCTTGTCGGCGAAACTGCACTGATGGCTGTGGCTCAGATCGCAATCACGACCATTAGCGCAAACTCGCGTGCAGGTATCCGCCATCAGTCTTGGTGCACCGCCACCAGTGAGACATGTTCGACGCCTGTGCCTTTCAGAGCGACGGCACCCGACGCGTTCTTCCCGGCACGAGGAGCTTGCGGGTCCCTTGCGATTTTGGTGCGTCATCGTGTGTTGACGCCAGCACCTCGGTGCAGGTACCGGAAGAGCACCGGCCGTGCGGATCAGCGTCCGCGCTTCGTTGACGAGGCTTGTCGAAGGTGACGACCTTGCCGCGATTGACCGACACCCAGTCCCTGGCATCCAGGTACGGCCGGAAGGTCTCGGCGATCGCCTGTTGGTCAGCGGCTGTCTTCGGCAGCTGCAGCTCGTAGAGAGGGGGAACTCGGTCCACGCGACCACGGCATCCCACAGCCGCAGCGCCTTGCCGACCGGAGATCGACGAGCGACGGCGTCGACGTGGGATGGGTTGGCGGATGCTCTGGCCGCGAAGTACGCAGGGACAGCGACGCGACTCGTGTTGTAGAACGCGTTAGCTGATCGAGAGCGGCTGAAACGTATGGCGCTGTGGCCCAGCGTATCTCGTTACCGAGTTCTAGTGCCTCAGTTTCGCCGATGTGCGTTGATCCTGCGATCAGGGTGACGATGCGCGAGTAACGCCTGCCGACTGCGGAGGCTGAACGTCAGGCAGCGCTCATCGCGGTACAACCGTGATGGCGCAACGAGGTCCGTTCGCCCCGGACAACCGCGCATCTGCTGTAACCAGAGCGCAGTCGAGGTTCTCGGCGAGAGCGACGTACATCGCGTCGTACGACGTCACCGCGGCCCGAAGCTCCCAGACACGTTCCAGCAGAGGTGAAGCGGCGTAGCGAATCAGACCAAGCCGTCTCCAGACATCCAAGGCTCGGCGTCCTTGCTGTGGAGCCAGCAGACCCGCGGCAACCTGCCGACGTAACACGCTGACCACTTCGGCATCCACCAGGTGCGGCGCATGAACAGATTCACCAGCGATGAATCGTCGCGCCTGACCGTCATTCAGTAGTGCCGAGACTGCCGCCGACGCGTCGACGACGATCACCGGCGATCGGCCTCCAACTGTTCGACGATGTTCTCTGCCGGGATGTCGAGATCGGGCAGGGTGGCGACCAACGAGGCGTTGTCGACTCGGCGAGTCGCGGCATCGAGTTCACGGATCGCGACGGCTGTCACCGACGTGCTCGCTGCACGAGCCAATCGCTCGAGCCGGTCCATGACGTCGTCGGGCACGTTACGTAGATGCAAGGTTCGCACGAGGCGACTGTACGCAGATTGCATGCATATCGCAAGCAAATGTAGATGTCGTCTCGTGCCGAGATCACCGCGAGGTTCGCCAGGGCGTATGGGAAGGCGTCGAAGGCGGATAGGGTTCAGATTCTGGATCAGGTGGTGGAGGACACCGGCTGGTCGCGGGACAATGCTCGTCGACGGTTGACGGCCGCGGCCCGGCCACCTGGAACGGGCCGGCAGATCACCAAACGTCCTCGCCGGCAGCGCAAGCCGAAGTATTCCTACGACGCATTGAAGGTTCTGCAGAAGGTCTGGGCGGCCTCAGGCGGGCAGTGTGGCCGGTACCTGGCCGCCTCCATGGCCCTGCAGCTGGATGCATTGGAACGCCATGACGAACTGGTGCCCGATCAGGACCGCTACAGCCTGCCGGTGCGTGTCGAACTGTTGGCGATGAGCAGCGCCACAATCGACCGCTACCTGCGCCCGGCCAAGGCCCGCGACCAGATCACGGGGAATTCGACCACCAAGGCCACCCCGCTGCTGCGGGCCTCGATCAAAATCCGCAAGGCAACTGACGAGGTCGAGGCATCGCCGGGGTTCTTCGAAGGCGACACCGTCGCGCACTGCGGGCCTACCCTCAAAGGCGAGTTCGCCCGCACCCTCAACCTCACCGACATGCATGTCGGCTGGGTCTTCACCCGCACCGTGCGCAACAACGCCCACACCCACATCCTCGGCGCACTGAAGGCAGGGGTGCATGAAATACCCTACGAGGTAACCGGTTTGGACTTCGACAATGGCACTGAGTTCCTCAACAAGGCCGTCATCAAGTGGGCCGCGCAGATGGAGATCTTCTTCACCCGGTCACGGCCGTACAAGAAGAACGATCAAGCCACCATCGAGTCCAAAAACAACCATCTGGTGCGCAAGTACGGGTTCTACTACCGCTACGACACCGACGAGGAACGTGCGGTGCTCAACCGACTCTGGAAGCTGGTCAACGACCGATTCAACTACCTGACTCCCACCATCAAACCCGTCGGCTACGGCTCTGGCCGCGACGGTCAGCGCCGCCGCCTCTACGACGAGCCCAAGACCCCGCTGGACCGGCTGCTGACAGCCGGGGTCCTCTCGCCGGCCCAAGAATCACAGCTGCTTGCCTATCGCGACAGCCTGAACCCGGCCGCGATCGCCCGGCAGATCGCCGACCTGCAGGCCGCCCTGCTCAGACTCGCCAAGGACAAGACCGAACAGCTCTACCTCGCCGCAATACCCAGCGCCTTGCCCGATGTCAGATCCGGGATACGTCGCTTGCACAGCCCGAGTCCTTCCGCTGATCCGCCGCCCACCGAGCCCGGACCCCTGCACGAGACCGACCTCGAGGACTGTCTCCTCGCCGAAGGGGTAACCACGCCAAAGTCAGGTCCGGACGGACTTCTCGACGAATGACCAGCGCAACAAGACAATTGATCGACGACCGGTACGTGTGGTTGCCGGGCGTGCTGGCCGGGCGGGTGTTCACGCACCTCCCGGCTGCGTCCTGCGCGTTGACGTCCGGATCACTGCGGACCTGCAACACCGATCTCAGCTGCGAACTGACGGAAGTCACTATGACCAGGAAGCTTTCGCAGGCATTGGGAAACAAGATCGCGGGCACGGCCGATGTCGCCGCGACGGTGCGCAAGGCGCGCGGATAGAAGTTTCTGTTCAGGGCCGCCCAGGGCGACGTGGCCGACGATCCGGTCGAGCACACCGTCGGTGTCCTCCAGATTGTCCAGAAGCAAGCCGTGCCATTCTGCCAGCGCCTCGGCTCGCTCCTCTTTGCTACGGCCGGAACGTCTTGCGCTGCCGGTCGGCACCTCGTCCAAGGCCCGCAGATAGGCCTCAGCGAAACGCTCCCAGGTGTCGGCAACCCGCAGCATGCGGGACAGCACCGCCGCCAGCGAGGTTTCCTTCGCCGCGACCGGCCCGTCGCCGTGGCGGGTCCAACCGTAACGCGACTCCCACCGAATCAGCTGCGGCGCCGCGGTGTCGGCGAACCCCTGAAAGCCGTGACGTTCCCACCTCGATGTCCACAAGACCGACACCACGTCCGAGACCACGAATCCGGCCGCAGCCATCGGGTCGTCGGAGCGGAAGTAGTCGTAACCGGCTGTCTCACAGGCCAGGTCGATCAGTTGTTCCAGCGCGGTTTCGGCCGAGCCGGGCTCCTCGGCGCGCAGGGCCTGCTGGGCGTCGGCAGTCAGCCGCTTGAAGGTGAACCGCCACCGCGTCCGCTCCCGCGGAGACACCCGCCGGTCCCCCGCCAGATAGGCGCCCGCCCGGGCCAGCGACACGAAAGATTTGACCTCACTACGCACCGCCTCGGGATCGACCGTCGACTTCGCGGCACGTGGCGGACGGCCACCGCCGTCACCGGCCAGCTCGGCCTCGATGCGCTGGCGCACGTCGGCGGTTCCGCGCCAGTAAAGATTCCACAGTGCCATACGCAGACGGTCGTCCTCGAGCGGAGCAACCACGCGGAAGAACTGCTCTCGGTTCATTCGGTTCGATGCCACGGCGGCCATTATGCGTCAGTCGCTCTGGTCGGCCAGCCGTCGGGAGTGGTCGCGCTCGGCCACGAGCCATTGGCGATGAGCCGCGATCAAAAGGTCCGGCGTGCCTGGGCAACGGGGCGTCTTTGACGGTCGCTGAATACCGTCAGAGCCCCTTCGCGTCCAGCGCCTTCATCAGCGACGGTCGTCGGCCGTATTCGTGCCGGATCTGTGCGATGAACAACGCGAAATCAGCTGTGCGGCCGCCTCGTTCATAGAGTTCGGCCATCGTTGCCAGCGTGGCGGCGATGCCGGAATAGAGCTTGGTGTTGGGGTGTCGCAGGTCGACCTCGAGCTGGGGCCGGTACAGGTTTGCGGCGTCGATGGGCCGAGCCTCGGCGCCTCGGGCGGCGAGCTCCTTCCATGCCCAGCCGGGGCCGAAACGGTCGGCCGCCTGCCAAGCGGCGTCGACGTCGCCCTCACTCAGGAAGAGCTGCACCAAGACCGCGCCGGCGGCGAAGCGGTCAGACGCGAGTCCGCGCGCGTGCTCGAAAGCCCAGGCGCGTTCGGTATCGGCACGGTCGATTCCAGTCGCGAAGTCGACGAGGACGCGGTAGTTCTGCACCGACGGCTGGCGGGCGAAATCGTTACGCAGCACCCCCAACGCATCGTCGATGCGGCCCAGTCCCTTGTACGTCGCGGCCACGTCGTCGGGGCTCAGCCAATACGCGTTGCCACCACCGTGGCTGGTGACTCGCCCCTCGGCGACTGCACGGTCGATCCATGTCAACGCATCTTCCGCGCGCCCGGCTGCGCGCAATCGGTCGACGATTGCGCCGTATGCGGGGTGTTCGCGCTGACTCAGCAAGTGGACGGCTCGGTCGACGTCACCGTCGTGGTCGGCGAGCTCAAGCAGCATGGCGTCGACTTCGAACCGCTTCCAGTGATCAAGACCTTCGAGCTTTCGGTCGAGTGCTGCCACCGCACGGCGGTACACACCGAGTGCCTGCTCGTCGAATGCGTGCACGAAGTCTGCCAGCACCACAGTCGGCCACCCTGGCGAGTCAGCGCGGAACTTCACCAGCCACATGGCGAGCTTGACGGGATCGGGCTCACCCAGCCGGCAGGCCCGTGCGTAGAGGTCGGCCGCCCGCTGGCATTCATCGCCGATCGATCCCGAAGAGTCGTCAGCCTGCTCGGTGATCTTGCGTAGCCGCGTCAGTGCGCGCAGCAGCGCCGGCCGCGCAACTTCGGCGGCCCCGTTGTCCAGGTGATCCTCGAGTTCGTCGAGCACTTCACTGGCCACGCCTGCGACATCGAAAGAGCGTCGGTAGTCGATGAATCCGCGAAACGCCAATGTGTTTCGCACATAGGTTTCCAACTCGGCTTTAGCTTGCCTGTCGTCACCGGAAGCGGTCGTGGCGCGGATCTCCAGCATGCGCCGTAGTGAGCCGTCGCGCTGCGCACATGTCAGGACCAGTTCGCGCAGCTCGTCGACGTCCATGGCCTGCACCGCTGATTCCAGTGCGTATTCAGCGGTGCCGCTGGGCGGGTCGTCGACCGCGACGCGGCCACTGTCTATCGCGGCGAGTCCGGTCGCGACCAGATGCTTGCAGAAGTTGCCGTCGGCGTGGTGCGGGCAGGTACAGAATCCGTCGGGTAGCGGGCCGGACCAGTCGAGTTCCACGGTGTAGACCTGCTTGCCCTGGATCGACGCGTAGGCCTTGACGTCGGTAATGCGAAGCCCTCGGACATAACGGACGTAGTCCTCGCCCCGGGCGTAGACCAGTTCACCGGCCACGTTGAGCAGCGTCGTTTCCGAGAGCGGCATATCACCATGGTGCCCGATCGGTTTACCAGCGGCTGGCGCTTCGGCTTGGCGCTACTCGAGCGCGGATTGCACGCCGGTGTGTCCGAAGTCGTTTCCCTTCCACAGGAGCGGTTCGCGCAGTTCGGTCGCAAGCGCGTATGAGAGGCAATCACCGAAATTCAACCGGGCCGGGTGCCCGCTTCCCTTGCCGAAGTCCGCATACGCCTGGCGGGCTCGGCGAGCCTGGCGCTCGGTAACCGCCTCGACTGCCATCTCGGCTTCCTCGATCAACTCGTCCAGCGCTCTGCTCACGATCGGGTCGCGCTGCGCGTCCAGCACGATGCCGCATTCGAGATAGCTGGCAGCGGACAGTCGGCGCACCTCAGCCGCAGCGATCGCTCTGGCGTACACCTCTGCGTCGCCCTCGTCTCGCAGGATCGCGATGATCGCGGACGTGTCCGCGATCATCGCGGAAGGCCCTCCTCGTCGTAGAGCATCTCTCCGTGGTCGAGTCCTTTGGTTTCCGCAGTCATCCTGCGTCCGGTCCGGTGCCCGAGTGCCATGAGGCGTGCCGCGAGATCATCCTGCTGAAGCTTGGCCAACCTGTCGTTCACGGCAGTCGCCACCGCTTGAGCCTGCGACTCACCGGTGAGCCTGGCGAGCCGTTTGACAGCGTCGTGAACCGACTCGTCTTTGATGTTCAGGGCCATGATGGTACCTTTCTACCCCAAAAGGGTACCTTGTTGTATTCCCACCGCAACCTGGACAGGCCGTCGTCGGCACGCCCGCCTGGCCGGCATGGACGCCGACCTCACTCACCACGCGTTGGCCTGGTACATAACAGTGGGCGCGCCGCAGACAACACTCCACATCGACGACAGGGGGGCACACGTGAAGGACCGACGGCACCTGCGGGTGGTGACCGATCTAGAGTCACGGCCAGATCTGCGGCACGTCCGGCGAGGCGATGTCGTCGTCTACCGGGTCAGGGTTGACATCGACGACGCCGACCCACCGATCTGGCGACGGATCGACCTGCGCTCGGACATGACGCTGGATCTTCTGCATCAAGTCCTGCAGGTGGCCTTCGACTGGACCGACTCGCACCTGCACCGCTTCTCGCTCGGCGGCGGCGCGTTCGACCGTCACAGTCAGCATTTCCTGTGCCCGTACGACTTCCACGACAACGACTTTGACGATGACGATGACGACGGCATCCCGGCCGCCGAAACTCGCCTCGACGAAACCCTCAGTGCCACCGGCGATGTGCTGCACTACCTGTACGACTACGGCGACAACTGGGAGTTGACGATCCGCCTCGAGCAGGTGCTGTCCGCCGATAGTGGCTGTCCCGCCGCAGCCGTCGTCGACGGTGAGCGCGCCGCACCGCCGGAGGACTGCGGGCACCTCGTCGACGCGGACAGCCTCGCCGAGGTGCTCCCCGACCCCGCCCTCTTCGAGCCGGATCGGATCAACAAGGCGTACGGCGGTGCGTACTTCGTGCTGCACGAAGCAGGCATCGACGTGCGCCTGGTCGATCTGGTTCATCAGCTCAGCTACACCGCGCACGGCGACAGCCTGTCCGAGGCGGCGCTCACGCTGGCCGCGGAATCCCCGCCGCTGGATGTGGCCGAGGTGTCCGGCCACCTGCGCGGGTTCCAGTGGTTCCTGGACCGGGCGGTAGATGGCGGCATCGCGTTGACGGCGGCGGGTTATCTCAAACCGGCGGATGTGGAGGCGGCATCGGAAGTTGTTCCGGTGATGGCTGATTGGATCGGCAAGAACAACCGCGAGGCACACTGCTACCCGCTGCTGCGGTTCCGGGAGATCCTGCAGGAGGTGGGTCTGCTCCGCAAGGCCAAGGGCACGCTGCTGCTGACCAAGGCCGGTCAATCCGCCCAGCGGGATGTCGACGCGCTGTGGGAGCATCTGGCCGGTCGGCTGATCCCCAAGCCCGCGGAGAGGTTCCGCCTGCAGGCCGCCCTGTTGATTCTGGCCTTTACCGCGGCGTCTGCGGACGCGGAATTGCCGCTGGGCAAGATCGCCGCGCTGTTGACGGAACTGGGCTGGCGCCACGAGGACGGGCGGCCCGTTACAGAATCGGCCCTGCGCCACCTTCCCGTCTACGAGGTGCTGACCAACGTCACCGATCAGCCCGTCACCTGGCGTCGGCGCGACGTCGTCAGTCCGGCGGCAGCCGCGTTGGCGCGCAAGGCACTTCGTGGCTGAGCGAGGACTGCCATGGCGAAATACGGCGTTGAGACTGCACAAGAAGTCCGAGTAAACGTCGCCGTCAACGCACGCTGAACGCAGTCACATAGGTGACCGTCGGCGGCAGGCCTCCTATGCCGTTGACCGGCCGCGGTAGCAATGGGATATTCGTCGACCGCCAGCGTGCTTAATCGCTCGCTACCGGATTTGCGACCCCGGTCGCCCCGCCGGTCGATAATGGGCGGGTGCTGGATTGCCACCGCGTTCGCGCGGGCAGGTCGGGCCGTGGCGACTGATCCGCTGCAGCTCGGTCAACGCGTCGTAGCGATCCTCGAGCAAGGGCAACGCGATGCGACTTACAAGCTAGCGACGCTGATGGCCTTGATCGAGCACTCCATCGAGAACCTGCCGCCACACCTCGACGACCCGCTCACCGTGGCGATCCCGGACCTTGCGCACCGTGTGCTCGCGCTTTACTGGCATCAGGTCCGGCCATTTGAAGGGCACAACCTCGCCCAGCGCCGCACGGGCAGCAGAACCCGAATCATCGACGCGGCCAAAGCGTTACGCGCAACGGCGAAGGCCGGAGACGGTCGAATGCCACTCGAGATCGCGATTCTGCGTGCTCCCGCAGCCTACGTGGAGGCCATCGACCGCGTCGCGATCGCGCTGATCAAGCAGCCACTCCCCCGCCTCCAGAAACTTCCCGGCGCATCGGTGAGCGACCCGTTCCTGTATGACGACTCGTTTCTCGGGGAGAACGTGTCGCGGTCCACGGTTCGCGCTCACGGGGACGCCATCGTGCTCAACCCGGGCGTCGCCTACGGGTTGGCGCGGCTGGCCGGGTTGTTGAAGCCGGCCCTCGAGATCATGTGGGTCGAGGATGTGCGGCGCATGAACAAGTTTCTCGAGGCGGACGTACCCGACGTCGCCGGGCATCTCTTCGGACGCGAACGTTCCGCGCTGGCGGCGGTCAGAGCTCCGTACAAGGAGGAGTTCGGGCCGCACTGCTTCTATTGCGGAACGCATTTGCCAGCGGATAACCCGATCGACCATGTGCTGCCGTGGTCATTGGTGGGAATCGACGGATTGGCGAATCTGGTTCTGGCCTGCAGACGGTGTAACGGTGACAAAAGCAACGCATTGCCCGCGATGGCGCTGGTCGACCGTACGCTCGACGACCACCGACTGGCGACGTTGGAGGACATCGCGACCGCGTTGCAGTGGCCGACTCAACGTGAACGGGTCGTGGCTGCGGCCCGCGGCGTCTACCGAGGACAGCCGCCGGGAGTGCCGACGTGGTCCGGCTACCAACGCAGTGAACGGCTGGACATCAGCTTCCCGCCGTGGTGGATCCAGCCGAACTCACAGTAGCCCACGCGTCGCGCGTAGCGTTCGTCAGGATGACGGTCGAGGTCGCGCTCGGCCATTCAGTATCAGGCCCGCGTCGGCTCAGCGTTGCAGGACTGTCAAACGATGGGTCGGTTGCCCGGTGAGTTCGCTGATCACATCGAAGTCCTTATCGACGTGCAACACGGTCAGGCCGACGAGCTCCGCGGTCGCCGCGATCAGCAAATCCGAAATCGACGGCCCGCGGTGCTTGCCGATATCGGCAAGCAGCAACTGAATCTCCAGGGCGCGATCCTCGATCGCCGGCGTCAGGTACTCGACCGGCATTGCGCCGAGCGGGGATTCACGAAAGTCGCGGCGGGCGCCAGCGCCGCTGCGCGCGGAGTAGCCGATCTCGAGGCGGGTGACATTCGTGATATGCACCAATCCACGTTCGATGCGATTGTTCCACTTTTCAACGTCAGGACTCTCACCCACTCGCACGAGCGCCGACTTATCGATGAGCCAGGGCCGTTCGCTCATTCCCAGGCCTGGTCCATCACAGCCGAGTCACCAAGGTCGCGGTAGTCGTCTGCGAACCGGCGCCAGTCAGCGGTGGCGACGGCGATTCTTGCCGTACGTGCGTCCTGGGCTAGCCGCCGGCGAATGTACTCGATACGGGAGAGGCCCAGTTTTGCAGCGAGTTGGTCCAACGCTGTTAAGACGTCGTCTGGGATGTCTCGTATCAGAACGTCGGTCATGAATGCCTCCACGATCGGTGATATCGCATGATATCACCCGCTCGTGGCCGTTGGCGCAGCCATTCCGACGGCGTGAATGTATCCCGTGCGTGCGCCAGTCGGAGTTCGAGCATGGTGAACTCGTCGCCGAGCAGCCGGTCGGGATTCGATCGGCATTGACGTCGATATGAGGCATAGACAGGCGTACTTCCCGAGGCGAGCACAACAGATCACGTCGGCCGCCGCGATGCCTGACAAGACATACAAGTTCACCGCTGCATCTGGAGCCTCGTCGTCGATGAGCACAGCCGCATCGAGAAATTCTCTCGCCTTCTTCAGTCGACGCGCGCGGTGCGCGCTCGAGGAAGGCCGTGTTCGTCCGGTCACCTGCTATTGCTCCACCCGCTGAAAGCCGACCTGGCGAATAAGCCACGCTCGTGTTCCGGCGACGGTGAGGCCGTGATCAACAACATCGCGCACTACAGGTTCCCGACGAGCCGCCCGCAGGTCAGTGACGGTGTATTCGACCGCCCGAGCATCATTGCCTGTCCAGCCAGTCACCGTTCTGGCCAGTTCACCGACTTGGTGAGTCCATAGTCCCTCCGGCGTATCGTCCTGTTGGACAAGGAACAGGTCGATGTCGCTGTCCACGGTCATCGAATCCGTCACCGTAGATCCGAATACCGCCGCGTAGGCCGGCGGCGCCTGCCACCCCGTGAAGTGAGCTTCCAATCGACTGAGAAATTCGTTTGGCAGTCGGGCCAATGCCAGAATCGCCCCAGCCGCCAAGTGGTTGCTGTTCAGCCGGTAGGCGAACGCGTTGCCCACCCGTTCGGCCGTGACCACGCCCTGGACGACCAAGCGGGACAGAACCTTTCGGATGCCCTCTTCGGAGAAGCGGTTCAGGATTCTGTGGATCTGTCCGGTCGTGAAGGTCACGTCATGAGCCGCAAGAACCGCGAGGACGTCGCCATCGAGCGTGGGCGTCACGGTGGCCAAGGGGCGACTGAATTCCATAGGTTCCACCTCGAATTTTACGAACTATTATTGGTTTACCCGCACTATAGTTGGGCATCCGATGGTCGGCAATCGGCCTTTCCGGACGCGGGTCAAGATGAGGCTCTACCGGCGGGCGCCACTAGCGGCTTTCGTTGGCCATCCAGCTTCGGTGTTTGATTCCGGCCCTGCGCGCTTCCTTGGCGAGCGTCCGGTCTGGCAGGTGTCGCCCCAGTACGTCGAGCACCGCTGCCGTCTCGGGTGCCGGATGGCGCCAGAAGAAGTCGAGCATGCGGTGGGGGTGGTAGCCGGCGAGGAACTGCTCACACAACACATCCGGGTGGTCGAGTAGCTGGGACAGAATATCGACCATGATGGCCGGGGTGATGAACCCGCCGACGGTGTCGCCGTCGGCCAGCCTGTGATCGAGCAACCAGATCGCTGCGTGCCCGGCCGCTGCGGTGTCCAATAGTTGCCGCATGTACGGCTCGGCCACGTCGGTATCGAACATGCCGAGCAGAAGGACCCCAACGAGCCGGGTTCCCGCATCGGTTGAGTCCGTGATCGAAGCCGCGACGATCCCTGCCCGTTCTGGTGCCGACAACGCTGGCTTCCACGCGGCGAGCAACGTCGAGCGTTGTTCCCTTGGTGCGGAGAACATCACGGAAGCCAGAGTGGCCAAATCCACGTCGGTGAGGTCGGGCGCGGAGCGCTGGCTGCCGGCGCCCGGCGACGTCGCTGGGACGCAGTTGGTGTGGTCGGCGATCACGGCGCGCATGGCATGTTCGAGAGTGTTCGCGCGCCTCGCGAGCAATCGGCCGCGCTGACGCCCACCGCGCAGGCGTCCCGTGAAGCCGAGGAACAAGCTGAACTCCACCATCGCCTCGCATACCTCGCCTGCCAATTCGGCAGGCGTTGCACGTTGGCGCGGGCACCACTCGAGCAAGAAGGTGCAGATATCGTCTTCGTTGAGCGACTCCAACGGCGCATTGGCCCGCCACCGCAGAAACGTATCCGCATGTTTCACCAACTCCGTTGCGTCCGCCGCGCCACACTCATCGAGCCAGTCGGTGAAGTCCGCGAGTAACTCTTTCGACATGGCGTCAGTGTGGCGAGTCGCACCGACAAGTCGCGTTCACGACCCCCGCCGGAGTCGTTGACAGGATCAGGGTTCCGATTGAGACACGTGATCGGCTCCCCGTGCACGCCCGGGCACGGGGAGTCTCGATCGCCGCGCTGCTCACGGAACTCGCCACCCGCACCGAACACGCGGCGATTCTGAGGGCCGAACGAGAAGCCACCCGCGCGGACGCGGAAAAGCAGGCGGTACGCGACGAGGCTGCCGATTGGAACGACACCCTCGACGATGGGCTCGACCTTGAATGATCCACGGCGCGGCGAGCTGTGGTTAGTAGCCCTCGGCGCCGCCCGAGCCGGCCAACCGGGCGAACATCGCCCTGCAGTCGTCGTGTCCGTCGACGAGATTCTCGCGGGTGTCGACGACGAATTGGTAGTGGTAGTCCCGGTGTCCAGCTCTCGGACAGGATCTCCCCTGCGGCCCTCTGTCTTGCCGTCCGAAGGCGTCGAATCCGATAGCGTCGCCCTCTGCCGTGGCGTGCGAGCTGTCGCCCGACACGCCTTGTGGAAAAGCTGGGTGCTCTGGAGCCGGACACTATGTACCAAGTACAGCGCGCACTCTCGTTGATCCTGAGTATCCACGATTGAATTCAGACTGCGCCCAGTGCGACAACGGCCGAGTGCAGCATGCCGCGAGCGCAGTCTAAAAGCGAGACCTACCCAGCCACCGCGGCATCGTCGGCGGCGGCTCGGACACCTGCCCGGCGTTGTCGATGTCGGCGGCGATCGACACCCCGATCAGCCGCAGCACACTGCGCGCCTTGGTCACCTCCGCCTTCAGCGCCACGTCGATCGCCTTCAACGCCGGCGCCGGCTCGGCCGACGCCGAACACTCCACAACCCGCCGCGCGACCACCGTGCCGTCCAGCTGCATCAACACCAGCGAGACCTCGCTCGCGTCGATGTCGATCCCGGCAACAACCCGAACCCGGCATCGCCCAGCGTCAGCCGCCTGACGCCTCCGACCCCAGGTAGAGACCTCCGACTCCAGCTCTCGTATAACCTTTTCGCGACCAGACGACCGAGCGTTGTTCTCGACATCGACGGCCTCGTCTAGAGGAAAACCCGAACAGGAATTCAACGAGGGCCCCTGAGGGCCGTCGCAATCAAGGACGCCGCCGAGGCGCTCGCCGCTCAGGGCGTCACGACGATCGAGACACGTGATTCGGTCGCCCTCGACGCCCAAGAAAGACCCGCTTAGCCCGACCCGTACTCCAGCGCCGGCTCGTCGGAATCGACTCCGCCGCGACTCAGGATCATCAGCCGATCGGGTTGCACTACATACCGGGCACCGTCGGCCGGGTTCGTGACTTCGAAGCCACCCCCTGCGGGCGATGCGTTGGCGAGTTCCAGGTTGGCCCCATCGCGCAGTCGCTCGCCGCGGTAGTAGTAATTGCCCGACGGTCCCTCGCACACGACGGCCAGTGACAGCGAAGTTCTGATGGCCGCCGCAGGCGAACTTCCCGCATCGCACCGGGCGGAATGGCCGACGAAACCCTGCCCGTCCGTTCCGGACACCCCGGAGATCGCGCCACTGGTCGCCGAAGGTGACGTGCGTCACCGGGGACGTGGTCGTACGGAGTCGACGTCGCGTCCTCCGACGTCGGCGCGGTCGTCGATGGGGGCGGCGCGGCAAGCCTGGTCTGAGGGGCGGACCCAGAATCGTCACCGGACATCAGCACAGTCGCCAGCACGGCAGCCACGCCGAAAAGCATGATGCTCGCGACCACCAGGATGATATGCATCGGACCGAACCGCGGATTGCGGCGCACCGGGGTAGGCGGCGAAAACGAGGGCACGTAGCCCGACGCGGCGGGGTTCGGCTCGATGGCCGAGAACTGCCGGGTGTTCTGCGGCGGGCTCGGGCGCGCGGCCGCCACGGGCACATGCGCGGCTTCGGCAGCGGCCCTCGCCAGTTCGCCGGCCGACGGGTACCGGTCGGCCGGATTCTTCGCCATGCCGCGTGCGATGACGGCATCGAACGCGGGGCTGACACCGCGCCGCGTGACGCTCGGCCGCGGCGGCGGCGAGAACATGTGCGCGCTCATGACCTGCCGCAGATCGCCCGCCTCGAACGGCGCCCGACCGGTCAGGCACTCGTAGAGCAGGCACGTCAGCGAGTACACGTCCGACGATGGCCACCCGGCTTCCCCGTTCCACCGCTCGGTCGCCATGTAGGCACACGACCCGATGACCAGCCCAGTTTTGGTCACGCTGGCTTCACCACCGCCGTGCGCGATGCCGAAGTCGACCAGATAGGCGAAGTCGTCGTGGGTGAGGAGCACGTTCTCGGGCTTGATGTCGCGGTGCACCAGGCCGTTGGCGTGTGCGGCGTCCAGCGCAGCTGCGACCTGGGTGATGAGCCCGACCGTCCGCTTAGCCGGCAGCGCCCCATTTACTCGCAGCTCGTCCTTCAAGCTGGCGCCTTCGACCAGGCGCATGTCGATGTAGAGGACACCGTCGATGTCGCCGAAGTCGTGCACCGGGATGACGTGCGGTTCCTGCAGCCGAGCGGCCACGCGTGATTCTCGTCGGAAACGCTCCTGGAAGCTCGGGTCCGCCGCCAGGTCCGTGCGCAGCACCTTGATGGCCACCAGCCGCTCGCGCACGGTGTCGTAGGCGCGGTAGACCTCGCCCATCCCACCGACGCCGATCAGCGACTGCAGCTCGTACGGCCCGAATTGGGTGCCCAGGCGGGAACCGACGTTCGGGGAGCCCATGTGCGTACCTTCCAACCTTTCGAGATGTCTCGCGGCGACGGTGCGGGTCACCGGCGGCGTTGACGGGGTGCCCGCATCGTGCTGTCCTCAACCCGCTCCACGTAGCAGGCAGTATTGCCACGACGCCGAAGTCGAAGCAGCACAAGCTAATTGCTCAGAGGCCAAGGTTACACGCGAATATCACGCAGCGGAGGGCGACGGGCAGCGACCGCCGCAGTCCAAACGTGGACGATGCCCAACCTCATCGGCATGGATTTGCAGGGGCTCAAGACGCGATCCAGTCCTTGACCGATGATGCGGTCTGGTACTCGGGCTCGACCGACCTGACAGGGCAAGACTGGACGTAGCTGAGTGACCGCAACTGGCAGGTGTGTACTCGTTTCCGGCCCCCGGCGGAGCGCTGCCATCCACCACGATGGCCAGCTTCGGCGTCGTCCGCATTGATACCGAGACTTGTTCGCAGCGGAGTGACGACCAGGCCGACAGCTGCGGACCTACGAGAGAAACAATCGGTACTTGATTCGGTGACCATCTATCCGCCGAATGATTCGCTCGCGCTGGGAATCGCTCGCGACGGCATAGAGCGCCTCCCGATTATCGGTTCCGCTGCGCGACGGATTCATCGAGGCGCAGAAGCCCGATGCCGTCGGCGACGTTCGCCGCGATCGAGCGCGGCACGTCATCGTCGGCCGGTTCTTCGACCTGCCCCGGCGGTGTCGACCGTTCGAGGAAGCGAAGCAGTTCGACAGGGAAGGGCAGCACCAGGGTCGAGTTCTTCTCCGCCGCCACCTCCACGACGGTCTGCAACAGCCGCAGTTGCAGCGCCGCGGGTTGCTCGGACATCACCCCGGCCGCCGCGGCCAGCTTCTGCGAGGCCTGCAGTTCGCCGTCGGCGGTGATGACCCTGGCCCGTCGCTCCCGCTCGGCCTCGGCCTGGCGGGCGATCGAGCGCTTCATGGAGTCGGGCAGGATCACGTCCTTGATCTCGACGCGGTCGATGTGAATGCCCCAGCCCAGCGCCGGGCTGTCGATCATCAACTCCAGGCCCTGGTTGAGGTGCTCCCGGTTGGACAGCAGGTCATCGAGGTTGCTCTTGCCGATGATCGACCGCAGCGACGTCTGCGCGACCTGCCCGATGGCCGACATGTAGTCCTGTACATCGACGGCCGCGCGCACCGGATCGGCCACCTTGAAGTAGATGACCGCATCCACCCGGACGGTCACGTTGTCACGGGTGATGCCGTCCTGGGCGGGCACCGGCATCGTGATGATCTGCATGTTCACCTTCTGCAGACGATCGGCGACGGGTACCAGCCACGTCAGCCCGGGCTCGCGCACCCGGGATTGCACCTGCCCGAACCGGTACACCACGCCACGTTCGAACTGTTGGATCACGCGCACACTCGACCCGAGAACCGAGAGCAGTGTCAGCGCGACCACGCCGGCCACCGCGTAGAGGGTGATCATGATGACTCCATTCCGCCCGATGCCGCCTCGACGCCAACGCGCCGGCGACCGCGAGCTCTCCACGACGGGTTCGCTGTCAGGATTGGTCGCTCATCCGGCGACGGAAGCCGACGGAGTGCGCGGCACGTCGCTGTCAGCGTGTCGAGATCCGAGCAGAGTCCGACCGATCTCCGGCCCAGCGGGCCCGGGTCCATAGTTCGATTGTGGCACCGGCGGGTAGTGGGCTCAACGCCGTTGACGAACCGCTACCCACCGCGCGTCGGTCAACCTCGCCTACGCGGCCGGAGTCACGTCCCGGCTCGGGTTCGTCGCGTGCGCGTTCGGCCGATGGTGCTCGGGTGCCCAGCCGACGTAGGTCAGGTACGCACCGATCAGCGCGGCCAGGCCGCACACTGCCGTCCACCATGCTGTCGCGCCGATCATGTTGTCTGCCAACGACATGAATGTGTCGGGGAAGGCCAGCAGGAACACCCCACGCACGATGACCAGCCAGCCCAGCGCTGAGATGATGATCGCCGCGGCACCGTGCCAGTGCTGATGCAGGGCCACTATGACGAGACCGCCGATCAAGATGAACGCACCCGACACCCACGGCCACGCCGAGTTCGCCGAGAAGTCCGACAGCAACGTTCGCATCTCCGACGCCCGCAGAACGGCCGCGACGTCGACGATCACCATGAAAGGCCCGAGCACGCGGGCGAACAACCGCGTCCTGTCATGGACCTGTTGTGACGTGTTCATTGCAGTACCTCCATCCGACGGACGGCCTGTCCGTCGGTCCGAACAAACGCCGTCCCGTCGGTTCCATCAGAGCACCGGATTCGGTGCCGGGAAAGGGACCGAAGTCACAACATTGCCGGCGGGACGGCTTCGTGCTGGACAGGGGGTCGGCTTCGTGCCAACGTGGACACAGCTGCAATTATTCGAGGAGGTGCTGGCCATGGAGCAGACCCAGCAGAGCCCGGCCCATCAGGAGTGCCCAGACTGCCATGCGCTCACCGCAGACTTGGCGGCGCACAAGCAGTGGCATTCCCGGCTCGTCCACGACATCGCCACCGCGGTCGACAAAGACGCCAAACGCCGCGTGGGCGCTTAATACCGACTGACGGCCGCTATCCGGGCACCGTGGCGCGCCGGTTGGCGGCCGGTGAACGCGATGAGGCGGTCGGGACGGCGCCCTGCGAGCAGGTCGTCCCGAGGAGCGCGCCAACACGATGGCCAATGCCCTGGGCAAGGACCACATCAGCGGAATCGCCACCGGCGCGAGACCTACCCCGCCACCATCGCATGGCACGCGAACTCTGCCGCCCCCACCGCGCCGTCGTCGCGACCCAGCTGACACGTCCCGATCACCAGCCCCCGCGTCGCCGCCGGCCGGGCATGCTCGTACACCCTTTGCCTGACAGCCGAGAGCACGACATCCTCCGCACCCCGGATCCCCGTCGACAGGAACACCGCCGCGGGGTTGAAGATCGTCACCAGCCCCGCGATCGCATACCCCACATGCCGGCCGGCAGCTCGCAGCATCGCGGTTGTCGCCGGGTCCTCCAACTGCGCCGCCTGACCGATCGCCTCCAGCGACAACGGCCCCAGATTCTTCAACGCGGCGAGCGCCATACTCTGCCCCGACTTCGCCAGCGCCTCCGCTTCCCGTACCAACGCCGGCGCCGACACCACCGCCTCCAGACACCCCGTGTTCCCACACGGACACACCGCCGCGCTGGCCGGGTCGATGCAGACATGCCCGAGATCCCCCGCGTATCCGTCACTGCCCCGCGCCAACCCGCCGTTGACCACCAGCCCGCAGCCGACGCCGCTCGAGATCTTGACCACCGCGTAGTTCAGCATCCGCGACGCCGGCCCACCCCGGGCCCGCTCCGCGATCGCCAGCACGTTGACGTCGTTCTCCACAAACGTCGGCACCCCGAACCGGCGGGTGAAGTGCTCACCGATCGAGACGCCAGCCCATCGCGGCATCGTCGGCGGCGGCTCCGACACCTGCCCTACATTGTCGATGTCGGCGGCGATCGACACCCCGATCAGCCGCAACACGCTGCCAGCCTCGGCGACCGAGGACTTCAGCGCCACGTCGATCGCCTTCAACGCCGGCACCGGCTCAGCCGGCGCCGAACACTCCACAACCCGCCGCGCGACCACCGTCCCGTCCAGCTGCATCAACACCACCGACACCCCGCTGTGGTCGATGTCCACCCCCGCCACCACACCGAACCCGGCGTCCCCCAGCACCACCCGTGACGCCCGTCGCCCGCCCGTCGACGCCGCCGACACTTCCTCCCGGGCAACGTTTTTCGCGATCAGATGGCCCACCTCGGGTGACAGCCGGGACCGGCTGACGTCCAGCAGATCGGTCAGCTCCGACCGGGACAGCGGCCCACGGGTCAGCAGCGCCGACACGATCCGGCGTTGCAGCGACGACAGCCGCACCAGTTCCGTCATAGATTGACGCAAGTTGTTCTAGACACCGACGGAAGGCTCTCATAGCGTCCTAAGCATCAGCAAGACCCAGAGAGGGATCTCATGAGGCTCGGCTTCTACACCGACTACAGCCGCGACATCGCCCAGTTCGCCCAGGACACCGGATTCACCTCCATCGAACTGTCCGCGTGGCCGCAGTCGTCGCTCAACGCCGACGAGATCACCGACGAACGCATCAAGGAGATCCGCGCCGATCTCGACAACCGCGGCATCGAGATCTCCGCGCTGGGCTACTACCCCAACTATCTGGCCGCCGACAAAGACGAAGCCGCCGAATACCAGCGCTACTTCCGCAAGGTCATGCAGCTCGCCGACCGCATGGAAGTCCCTTCGGTGTGCACCTTCGTCGGCATGACGCCGGGGTGGACGGTCGAGGACTGCATGGAGCCCTTCACCGACCTCTTCACCGACTTCACCAAAGAGGCAGAGGATCTCGGCATCCGCATCGGCATCGAGAACTGCCCGATGCTCAACCACAAGACCCGCACCGGCGAGAACCTGGCCTTCAGCCCCGAGATCTGGACGGCCATGTTCGAGGCCGTTCCCTCCAAAGCCCTCGGCCTCGAGATCGACCCGTCGCACCTGGTCTTCCTCGGCATCGACTACATCCAGGCGATCCACGACTTCGGTGACCGCATCGTGCATTTCCACGCCAAGGACATCGACATCGACGAACGCAAGCGCGGGGTGCTCGGGTTCTACGGCCAGGCCTTCGGCCCCCTGCAGGGCTTCGGCAACGGCTGGTGGCGCTTTCGTGCACCGGGCTGGGGTGTCATCGACTGGCGCAAGGTCATCACCGCGCTGACCGAGGTCGGCTACGACGGCAATCTCGACATCGAGCACGAGGACGAGGTGTTCGCCAAGGCAGCCATGTCGAAGATCGAGGGCGAGGCCGACATCGTCGAGATGCTCGGAAAGGAGCCCAACGCTTTGGTTCTGGGCTACCGCTACCTGGCGCCGATGATGCCGCTGGACTCCACCGAACTGCTTCCGCACTGACCCGAGGAGCCGGCCCAATGAGTCGCATCAGAAGAATCGTCGCCGTCGCGGCAATCGGTGTCCTGGCCACCACCGGCCTCGCCGCTTGTGGTAGCAGCAGCAACGAAAGCGCGTCGAGCACAACGAGTACCGGCGTACCCGCCGAACCGGCCACCAAGCCGGACCGCCTCGTCATCCGCATCTGGAGCGGCGACCAGGAGAAGGTCTACGCCGACACCGCCGCCAAGAAGTTCACCGAGGACACCGGCATCCCGATCGTCTGGGACACCACCGATGAAGCGGTGAGTTACGCCAAGCTCAACCAGGAGATCTCGTCGGGCCAGCGACCCAGCGCCGACGCCAGCTTCAATGCCCAACAGCGCGCGTACACCAATGCCGCACGCGGATGGACGATTCCGATCAACCCGGAGCTGGCGCCCAACCTGGCCAAGGTGACCGCCGAGACCGCCGCACCCGCCGACAAGGGCGACGGCCCGTGGAGCTACGTCAACCCGTACACGCTGACCGTCCCGTTCATCGTGCGCACCGACAAGATCGACCCGGCCGCCGTGAAAACCTGGAACGACCTCTTCAAGCCCGAACTCAGCCAGAGCCTCGCGGTCGACTCCATCTACTCGAGCACCGCGTTCGGCTTCGCCCAGTCACTCGGCGTCGACCCCGCGAAGGATCCGCCCGCCGGGATGGACCCGGTGTGGGCGCGCATCTCCGAACTGCGACCCAATCTCGCGCAACTCGGCTCCAACGCCGACGTCGTCACCGCGCTGATCAACGGCTCCGTCAAGCTCGCGATCAGCAACACCGGATCCGGCATCCAGGCCATCAACGCAGGTGCCCCGATCGCGCTAGTGGCACCGTCTGACGGTTTGTACGTCGTCGGTGACGCCTACTACATCCACAAGGGCATCCCCGACGCCAACGCCTACTATGCGCAGGTGTTCGCCAATTACCTTCTCGATCCCGCGGTCCAGTCCGAGGTGGCGGACAAGCTGGGCCTGATCCCCGTCAACCCCGAGGCCACGGTGCCGGCCTACATGTCGGACAACAAAGCGGTATTCCCCCGCTCCGCCGAGGACCTTGCCGCCGTCAAGGCGATCGTGGCACCCATCCCGCTGATGGCGAAGAACGACGAGGCGTGGCAGAAGGCCTTCGACGGCGCGATCGGGCGATAGGACCCTGCCCATGAGCTCGACCGCCGCCATCCGGGTGAACCACATCGACAAGAGGTACGACGACGCCGTCGTCCTCGACGACGTGTCCCTCGAGATCGGCGACGGCGAGTTCTTCACCCTGCTCGGCCCCTCCGGGTCGGGCAAATCCACCCTCTTGCGCATCATCGCGGGCCTCCTCGACGCCGACAACGGCGACGTGGTCATCGGTGGGCGCAGCATGACAGGCCGCCCGGCGCATACGCGTGAGCTCGGCGTCGTTTTCCAGTCACTGGCGCTTTTCCCCCACCTCAGCGTCGGTGACAACGTCGCATTTCCGCTCCGTATGCGCCGGGTCGGCCGCCAGGAGATCGCCCAAAGGGTCAGCAAGGCACTGACTTTGGTGCAGCTGCCGGACCTGCAGCACCGCAGCGTGAGCGAACTCAGCGGCGGCCAGAGCCAGCGCGTCGCCCTCGCCCGGGCACTGGTCTACGAGCCCCGCATCCTGCTGCTCGACGAACCGCTGTCCGCACTGGATCGACGGCTGCGCGAGACGATGCAACTCGAACTCACCCGCATCCACCGCGAGCTCGGCGTCACCATCGTCAACGTCACCCACGATCAGCGGGAAGCGCTGATGGTCAGCGACCGCATCGCACTCATGGACAGCGGCCGGATCGTGCAGTGCGGGCGCGGCGCCGACCTGTACACCAACCCCGCCACCGCGTTCGTGGCGGGATTCCTCGGTGATCCGCTGCTGCTCGAAGGCGACGTCGTCACCACGAACGGCGCACGGACGCTGCGCGGTTCCGGGGTGGCGGTCACGGTGCAGCCGTCGGTCCCGCTGGGCAAGGCCGTCGCCGTGATGCGACCTGAGCGGCTGCGATTGCTCGGCGCCGACGAACCCCGGCAGTGCTACGACAACGGTTTACGCGGCAAGGTGATGTTCTCCGCGTTCGACGGCCACGGGACGTTCTATCAGGTACAGCTCGAGTGCGGTCCCACAGCGGCAGTGCATGTTCCGGCCGGTGGCGGTGCGCCACCTCACGACGTGGGCGACCGCGTGGTGGTGGCCTGGAACGCCGACGACGTCCCCATCGTCACGCAGGCCTGATCATGCACTCGCGCGCCGTGGCCGAGCAGTGGCAGGACCTCCCGTCCAGCGCGTCCTCACCGACCTGGCGCCTGGTGGATGCCCTCATCACGACCCACTCGCTGCTGACCCGAGCGGTCCCGGCGCGGCTGCGACGGGTCGTGGCGTTGCTGCCCGGTCTGCTGCTGGCAGCCTCGCTGGTCGCCGGCCTCGCCGCGCTGTTGTGGCGCAGCCTGCACTCCTACGACAGCTTCCTCGCCGTGCAGGGCTCCCTGTCGCTGACCCAGTACGGCGGGCTGATGTCCGATCCCCAGTTCCATACCGTGCTGACCAGGTCGCTGGTCATGGCGGTGCTCGCGCCTGCTCGTGGCCCTCGCCATCGCCCTCCCGTACGCGATCACGTTGACCCGGGTGCGTCGGCGGTGGCTGCGGCTGGCCCTGCTCATCGGGGTGTTCGTGCCGCTGCTGACCGGCGACATCACCCGGACGTTCGGGCTGCTGGTGGCGATCGGCCCCGGCGGTCCCCTCGACTGGCTGACTGCCGGCCAGCTGCATCTGGTGGGCAGCCTGTGGGGCATCGGGATCGGGATCGTGCAGATCCTGCTGCCCGCCGCGGTGGTGGTGCTGCTGCCGGCCGTGCTGCGGATCGACCCTGAACTCGGCGCCGCCGCAGCGACTCTCGGCGCCCGCCCGCTGACGGTCTTCCTGCGGGTGACCCTTCCGCAGCTGCGGGTCGGGATCGTCGCGGCGTTCGCCGCCTGCTTCGCACTCACCATGGCGGCGTTCGCCGACCCCGCCATCATCGGGCGTGGTCTGAAGAACTTCGTCTCCAACTTCCTGCAGGACCGCTATCTCGGGCTCGGCAATCCGCCACAGGGCGCGGCGATCGGCATCCTGCTGCTGCTGATCGTCAGCCTGGGTACCGCGGCGATCCTGGTCCTGGGACGCAGGCGGCGGCGATGACACGTGTCCGACTGGCCGGCGTCCTCACCGTGTGCGCGCTGATCCCGCTGCTGGTGCCCACCCTCCTGGTGGTGATCGCGTCCCTGTCCGAGGGCGAGGTGCTCACCTTCCCCCCGAGCGGGCTAACCAGCCACTGGTACAGCGAGATGTTCACCAACCAGGAGGTGTGGACCGCGCTCGGCAACAGCCTGTACGTCGCTGGGATCAGCGTGCTCATCAACGTCATCTGCGGCGTGCCGGCAGCGCTCGCGCTGCCGCACGTGGGTCGTCACAGCAGAACACTTTTCACCGTTCTGCTGTCGCTGGGCCTCAGCTCGCCGACCATCGTCACCGCGTTCGCCTACTTCGACCTGTACAGCCGCATCGGTCTTCGGGGCAGCCTCACCGCGGTCGCTGTCGCTGTCGCGGTCACCAGCTTCCCGTTCATGCTGTGGACGGTGCTGGCCGCGATCGAAGACACCGACCCCAACGTGGTTCCCGCCGCCGCGACGCTGGGCGCCGACCCCGTCGAACAGTTCCTCTTCGTGCGGCTGCCGCTGCTGGCACCGGGAATCGTCACCGGCGCGCTGGTGGTCTTCGTGCTCAGCATCACCGATTTCGTGGTCAGCCAGGTGCTGACCAACATCGACAACCAGACCCTTCCGGTCTACGTCTACTCGGGCCTGCGCGGGGCGATCTCGCCTGCGCTGGGCGCGGTGTCCGCATTCTTCATCGCCGTGGTGGCGCTGGCGTTCGCCGCCGTGCTGCGCCTCGGCAAGGTCGAAAGGTTCCTGTTCCGCACATGACCGAACTTGACTTAGCAGCTGCCATCGTCGGCACCGGGTTCATGGCCCGCGCGCACGCGGAATCGTTGGCCCGTAACGGCGTCCCGGTCCTGGGCGTCGTCGGATCCTCGCCCGAGCGCGCCGCGGCGGCGGGAATCGCGGAGCCGTACCTCAGCCTCGCCGACATGCTGGCCGACGACCGGGTCGACACCGTCCACATCTGCTCGCCGAACCACTGCCACTACGAGCAGTCGCTCGCGGCGCTGCGGGCCGGGAAGCACGTGATCTGCGAGAAACCGCTGGCGATGACGCCGGCGCAGGCGTGCGAAATCCGGGACACCGCCGAGGATCTGGGCCTCGTCAACGCCGTCTGCTTCATCTCCCGCTTCTATCCGCTCTGCCAGGAGGCGGCCACGCGGGTGGATTCCGGAATCGCCGGTTCGGTGCGCCTCGTCACCGGCACCTACTTGCAGGACTGGCTGGCCAAGGACACCGACTGGAACTGGCGTCTCGACCCGGAAATCGGCGGACCGCTGCGCGTCGTCGGTGACATCGGGTCGCACTGGCTGGATCTCGTCGGTTTCGTCTGCGGTCAGCGGATCGTCGAAGTGATGGCGGACCTCGCGACCGTGATACCGCAGCGCTTCCTGGATTCGGAGCCGACGGCGGTGGCGACCGAGGACATGGCGGGTGTGCTGCTCAGGTTCGACGGAGGCGCCCGAGGGGTGCTGACGCTGTCGCAGGTGTCGCCGGGACGCAAGAACCACCTGGCTTTCGAGGTGAGCGGTTCGGCGGCGTCGCTGAGCTGGGGATCGGAGAACCCCGAGCAGCTGTGGATCGGTCATCGCGACGAGCCCAACCAGGTGCAGTTGCGGGCCGTCGGCGATTACCCGCCCGGGCACGCGCAGGGATATCCGGACGCCTTCAAGGCGATGTTCCGCGCGGTCTACACGGCCATCGCCGCCGGGATCGCGCCGGAGAAGGCGGACTATCCGACCTTCGACGACGGTCTCGAGCAGGTGCTGATCGGCGACGCCATCGCGGAGAGCGCGCGACTCGGACGGTGGGTTGCCGTCCAGCGCTAGGTGGTGTGACACTAAGGCGATCGGTGTTACACTTCTGAGGTGCCCACCGATCACCCACGCCACGCGATAACGGAGACCGAGGACATCAGCAATGCCCTCGGCATGGCGCGCGACGCGTGGCCAGAACTTTCCGACAAACCCGGCGCCCTGCTGCGCAAGCTCATCCTCGTTGGACGAGACACGCTAGCGCACAACCAGACTGCGCAGGACCACGAACGTCGACGGGTCATCGCAGAGACAGGTGGCGGCCTGACTGGAGTTTTTGGTCCCGACTATCTGGAAGAGCTGCGCGAGGACTGGCCCGAATGATCGTGCTCGACGCCAGCGTGTTGATCGCGCATTTCGAGTCGACCGATACACACCACGCGGCGGCAACCGATCTACTCATGGCGCACTCTCTGGAACCCTTCGCCTCGAGCGTCGTCACGCTTGCGGAGGTGTACGTCGGTGCTGCCCGAGCAGGACAAGCCGACCGACTCGACCGACTGCTGGCCCGCCTAAGCGTCGAATCGCTCGACTTGCCAGCCACCGGTGCCCGCCGCCTCGGGGAATTGCGGGCGACGACGCAGCTCAAGATGCCGGACTGCTGTGTCCTTTACACCGCAGAGCATCACGGCGCCGCGATCGCCACCTTCGACGGGAAGCTCGCCGCCCGTGCGACCGATCTCGGGCTGCCTGTCGCACAATCTGTGGAGCGAGGCGAACCCGAATGAGGCGCTCGACGGACGGTTCACTCGGTGCCCAAGGCGAGCGAAAATTTCGGCGACTGATTAGGCCACTTAGCTTTTCGCCGAATTATCGCTGCCGTGGGTACTTCAAAATGGTCGGCCCGGCCGACCAGTTGCTCAGGCCGAACTAGGCGCGAAGCGTCGACGTGAACACGGAGTCCGCGCGAGTCTTCTGGGCACCTCACCCCGTGTCCGTCGGATCGCGGAACTAATCTCGGATCATGGCAGGCATCGAGACACGCGTCGCCCGCATCGCTGAGGCGACCCTGGCCGACCAGCAGTTCGTCACGTCCATCGACGTCCTGGTGGGTCTGGGCTGGCTCGCGCAGTCCAACGTCGACCGCTGGCAGAAGGGCCGCGTCACCCCCCTCGACCGCTGCGTCGTCGTCGACCACACCAAGACGGCCGCCGCCCTCGATGCGTTGCGACGTTGGGCTCAGAACAACGGCCTCGAACCCTTCGGTACCGATTACCACGATCTCCAGTTCACCGCCGACGGCGACCCCGCCACCGAACGCGCCTTCGGCACCCGCTGGGCCACCGCTGAACAGCACGCACCCGCGATACCACCCCAGCGTCCCCGCGAACTGATCGTGGTCTCGCCGCTGAAGGCCTGGACCTGCGACTCGTGCGGGGACACCGGTGATCTGCTCGTCAAGACGGATGCCGGCGCGTTGTGCCTCGACTGCGCCGACCTCGGTCATCTCGTCTTCCTGCCCGCGGGCGACGCCGCTCTGACCCGCCGCGCCAAGAAGGCCAGCCGCCTCTCAGCCGTGGTCGTCCGCTGGAGCAGGAGCCGCAAACGCTACGAGCGCCAAGGCATTCTGGCCGAGGATGACGCCATCGAGCAAGCGGCCCAACAATGTCTCGACGACGCCGATGCCCGCGCGCTGCGCCGCCAGCGCGAACAGGTGCGCCGGGCCGCCGTCGACGAGGAGTTCTTCGACAGCTTCGCCGCTGCCATCCGAGAACAGTTCCCCGGCTGTCCGCCCGCCCGCGCCGATGCGATCGCCTACCACGCCGCCGTGCGCGGCAGCGGACGCATCGGACGCAGCGCCGCAGGCCGGGCGCTCGACGCCGATGCCCTTCGCCTCGCCGTCGCCGCCTCGGTCCGCCACGTGGACACCGACTACGACGACCTGCTCATGTCGGGTGTCGATCGCGACACCGCCCGACATCGGGTACGCGACCGCGTCGACGAAATCCTCGACGCGTGGCGCCACGGGGCCACCCTCCTCGACAGTTAGCGGCCGATCATGGCGGGGTCCTTGTTATCGAGATTGCACTGATGGCTGTCTATTACGGGCGATCACAACCCTCAACGCAATCTCGCGTGCAAGCACCCAGCCGCGCCCGACCGCCCGACCGCCCAGGTGACCGCGCCGCCCAGGTCCGACAGCTCAGGCCGCCCGAGCGGCAAAGCGGCGACGCGAATCCGGCGTCCGCTCGCGTCGTCGGACCGCACACGCCCGCGACGTACCCTGCCGCGGGGCCGCAGCAGAGGCGACCTCCTCGTCGCGACCACCCAGGAAGCCGTCTGGCAGAGCCAGCCGGTGGATCGCCCGAAACGTCGAACCATATTGGTGTGCAAGGGAATCCGTGAGGTACGGCAGGCCGTATTTCGCACACAGCGGCCGCACCCGTTCGGCGATCTCGGCGAGGCGGTTGCTCGGCAGGTCGGGAAACAGGTGATGTTCGATCTGGTAGCACAGGTTGCCGCTGGCAAATCCCAGACAGCGGGCCGGCCTTGAAGTTCGCGGCGCCCAGCATCTGCCGCAGGTACCATTCGGCCCTGGTCTCGCTCTGCAGGACATCGGGGGTGAACTTCTGGGTGCCGTCGGGGAAGTGCCCGCAGAAGATCACCACATACGCCCACAAGTTGCGCAGCAGGTTGGCGACCGCGTTCGCGCCCAGGGTTCTGCGCCACCGCTTGATGCTCAGCGCCGGCCACATCACGTAATCCTTGAGTCCCTGGCGGGCGATCTTCGCCACCAAAGCCTTTGTCTGCAAGACCTTCTCGGCCCGACCGCGTTCCAGATCGACGCCATGCGCGGCGATGCCCCACTCGAATGTCAGAGCCAGGAAAAGGTTCTGCAGCGGCTGCAACACATACTGTCGCTTCCAGGGCTGGTCGCGGGTCACCCGCATCACGCCGAACCCCAGGTCGTCGTCCACCCCCAGCACATTGCTGAACACGTGGTGGCGGTAGTTGTGTGAGTATTTCCACTGCGACGAGACCGCGACCATGTCCCACTCCCACGTGCTCGAGTGGATTTCCGGGTCGTTCATCCAGTCCCATTGGCCGTGGGACACATTGTGGCCGATCTCCATGTTCTCCACGCTCTTCGCGAAGCCGAGGGCCGCCGCCCCCAGGGCCCAGCCGGCCTTCGAGCGGGTACCGGCGATGAGCAGCCGAGCCGCGACGTCGAGCGTCCGCTGAAACAGGATGGTGCGGCGGATGTAGGCCGCGTCGAGGGCGCCGAGCGAACCCTCGATGTCACTGCGGATCGCGTCGAGCTCGCTTCCGAGGCGTTCGATGTCGACTGCGCTCAAATGGGTGTATCTGGCAATATCCGTGATGGCGATGTCAATGTCCTCGGTCGATCCAGCACAAGGGGCGTGGATCTCAACCCTGGAACCGAAATGTGTGCCGACCGGTCGACATTGCGCGCCTGGCGGGTCACTATCAGTCTACGCTTCGTCAGCGCCGATGACGCCCTGCGATTATGAGATGGGCGCGGTGCTCCGGCGTCGCGACGGGGCGTACGGATGGTGTCCGAGCTGCCGGATCACGTCGCGTCTCGCCTCGTCAAGTGCGCGCATCACATCCCCATTGGTGGCCACCGCAACGAGCGGCTCCATATCCGGCAGGGTGATTCGCAAGGTGACGCGCTGCTCCCGGCGGCCGCGGTCCTGCAGCGAGACTTCCACGGTCACGTCGTCGGTGTTTCGCCTGCCCAGATGCGGCCGCAGCGTCGACAACGCCGCCCGCACGTGTGGACGGTCCTTGGCGACGAAACCCGCACCGGCGTGTACGACGAGCTCGCTCAACTCGGCTCGGCGTCTGCTACTCATCGCGGCCTCAGCTCTTACATCAATGAGGGACAGGCGAAAAGCGCTGCGCCTGCTGCAAGGTCGATATCACCGCGAGCGTCGACTCCGCGCCCTGGTTGAGGTTCACCGAGTCGGCGTGCAAGCCGTCGAAACCGCCACCGGTTTCCGGGTCCCACATGGGCAGTCCGGCGTCATTGTCGCCCTGGAACCACGCGACGGCGGACCGGATACCCTCCGGCCACAGCGGCCGCGCATCGACGGCCGCGGCGCGGGCGCACGCGTCGGCCAGGGTGGCCACCTCGATCGGCTGCTGGTCGAACCCCGGCTTGCTGTCCTCGGGGCCCCGGCCACCGGCGGGGGTCGGCGAGAGATGTCCGTCGGCCGTTTCGAAATCCAGCAACCACTCCAACGAGTCCAGGCCACGCTGTCGCAGCGCCTGGTCGTCCAGCGCGACGCCCGCCGCGATCGTCGCCTCGGCGAGGACGGCGTTGGCGTAGGTGAGTCGCGGCTCATACCAAGGCCAGTCTGGGTTGTCCGCGGCCGCCGGGACGGAGGCGGCGTAGTCGGCCAGAAGCCTGAGGGCCTCCGGATGCCCGGGTTCGACGCTGACGAGTTCGGCGGCACCGATGGCCGCGAACGCCATCGCCCGCAAGTGGGGCGCCCTGGCCTGGGCGGCACGCTCGAACTGAATCACGGCCAGTCTGCGTACCAGGCTGACGTCGCTGTGGGCCGCGGCGGTGCCGAGCCCCCAGATCATCCGGCCCCAATGGTCATCGGTGGTCGGCTTGTCGGTCCAACGCCCCGAGGCGTCCATCCGGTTGCGGCAGGCGCCGTCGTAGGACTGTGCTTCGTTCAGAAACGTCAGGGCCTTGCCGGCGAGGCCGTTCACCACGCCGTGCGTCTCGGGCTCCCGAGTGGTGACGACGAGCACCCTGGCCATGTCGTCGGTGCAGTAGCCGTGTTCGCGGCGGGGTTCGGTCAGGCAGGCGTGCTCGAAAGTGGCGTGGTAGTCCGTCATTCGCAGCAGATGCGCGAACATCGGGTGTGGCGCGGTGATGGTCATGCCGCTGCCAAACGGGCCGCGACGAGCCGCTGCCCGAGCGTGAGATAGGCGTTGGCGACCACGGGCCAAGCCATCGCCGGGGCCAGGTCGCGCGCTTCCGAGGCCATCGAGCCGGCGACGCGTGGATCGGTCAGCAGCCGGCGCAGCGCAGCCACCAGTGCGTCGGGATCGTCGTGACCGACCACGGTGCCCGCGCCGCTGCCGAGCAGCTCGACGGCGTGGGGGAAGGCGGTGGCGACGACAGGCCGCCCGCTGGCGATGGAGTCGACCAGCACGCCGGAGGTGACCTGGTCCCTGGAGTCATAGGGCAGCACGACGACGGAGGCGGCCTGCATCAACGCGGTCAGCGCTTCGGGGGTGCGGTAGGCGGCGTCGAACGACACGGAGTCGGCGACACCGAGGCGCTGCGCTTGGGCGATGAGGGCTTCGCGATAAGTGTCGCCCTGGGCGGCGAGCACCTTCGGGTGGGTGCGGCCGGCGATCAGGTATCGCGGCGAATGAGGAAGGTCCTTCAGCGAAGCCATCGCATCGATGACCCGCTCGATGCCTTTACCCGGGCCCAGCAGACCCCAGGTCAGGATCGTGGGCCGGCCCGAACGCTTCAGGGCGGCGGTCGTCGGGAGCGCTGCGCCGTGCGGGATGGTGATGATCTTGGTCTCGTCGACGCCGAATCCGGTGCACAGCCGTCGCCGGGCCGCCTCCGACATCACGACCACCTGGTCCGCACGTGCCACAACTTCTTCGAGCACCGAACGTTGTTGGGGTGTCGGATCTTTGAGCACAGTGTGAGCGACGACGATGGACGGGACGTTCAGGCCCTTCATCACGTCGACGACTTCGTCGCCATCAGGACCGCCGTAGATGCCGTACTCGTGCTGGATGACGGCGACATCGCTCCGGTTGAGTAGGTCCGAGGTCGCTATCACCGAAGGCGCGGAACCGTTGACGTGCTCCCCGACGATGTGGGCGTGTTCCGAGGGAGTCCCATCGGCGATGCGGACCACGCTCACGTCGGCGCCCCTGGTCGTCAGTCCGCCGGCCAGGGCCGCGCTGAACGTCGCGAGGCCACACGGTGTCGGCGGGTGCGTGCTGAGGATTCCGAAGCTCGGCAAATACGAAAAGCTTTGCACCCCAAAGGGAGCGGCCACATGGTTGACTAACGTTGGAGCATTCAAAATCATCCCGACTGGGTTGGTTGCCACCGGCGTATCCGGCGTATGAGTGAAGACTCGGGGAGGTCAGCGCAGAGTGCGCAGAAGATGACCCTTACCGGAGTGGCTGTTTTACCAACCTCCCTCAGACTACACCCTACTGGCCGAACGGAGTGGTCACGGTCCCGAGAGACGGGGTGTGCGCGCGTCGGGGGCGGGTCCAGCAAACAGGGGGACCCTTCTCGCGTTCAGGCTGGGCCCACGGCGACAAAGCGTGGGTGGACACCGCCGCCAGCGCAGTATCAAAGGCCGCCCCGGGCAGCCAGCGCCCGATCCACCCTTCGAACGATTTCCTGTCGCTTGTCGCCCTTCACGACGCGCACCACGATCCACCCGACCGAGGCGATGTACTCCAACCGAATGATGTCCTTGCGGTAGGCCTTGTCGTCCTTGCGGTGATGCTCCCCGTCGTACTCGACAGCAACGCTGATTTCTTCCCACCCCAGGTCGAGGTAGTAGCGCGGGTAGCCATCCGGCCCGAGTACCGGGATCTGCGTCCTCGGCCGCCGATACCCCTCGTCGATCAACATCATTCGCAGCCGAGACTCCCGCGGCGACTCGGCACCCGCGTCGACCAGATCGAGCACCCGATCCACCCGGCGCAGACCTCTCACACGCGGATGCCGCTGCGCCAGCTGCTGCACATCCTGCACTTTGAAATGCGTGGCCCTGGCCAGCGCGTCGAGTCTGCTCACCGCGTCACCCACCGAGCCCCGACACGCCAGGTCGAACGCCGTCCGCTCGGGCGTGGTCACCGGCAACGCCTGGACCTGAACAACCTCGTCGTCGTGCAGCGTGTCGGTGCGAGTGAGAACATCTGCCGGCGCCCGGTGGTTGGGCCAGTTCAGCTCGATCACCACGTCGTCGTCAATCCATTTGGCTCCCAACAAACGCCGACGCCGCGACACCCGAGACGACACCCTCCCGTCGGGACCACAACCACGCCGCCGTCGCGCGCTGTCGCAGCGTCAGTTCGGCCCGCTTCGGCGCATACACATCAGGCAGCACCCTGCGGTGGGACGTTCGAAGCTCGTGACGGGTGAGCGCCCCGCGCGTCAGCGCCTCCCTGCCGATGAAGACCCCCTCCATGAGGGGAGGGTGTCACTTTCCGGCCTATGCGCCGCCGAATCCATCCACAGGCCCCATCGAGACTGCGCCCACGGCGACGAAGTGCGAGTGGGCCCCGCCGTCAGCGCAGTCTGAACGCCAAGTCTGAACGCCGAAGGTTAGGCAGCCTCCAGAGCCACCGCAGCCGCGCCCAGCGTCGGCAGCTTCACGCTCATCGCCTCCACCGTGATCCGGCCCCACGAGTAGAAGTTCAGGAAGTTGAACGTCGACGTGACGATCTGCACCGTCACCGACTGGCCCGGCTCGAGCGTCTGCGCCACCTGCTCCAGCGAGTACGTCACGGTGTGCGTCTCCCCGTCCAGCTCAACGGGAATCGGCGTGGCGAGGTTGCCCAGCACCAGGTGAGTCTTGTCGTCGACGATCTGCGCGTACACGTGTTTCGCGTTGCCGGTACCCGAGTACGTCAGCGTCAGCTCCGGCGCCCCGATGATGTGGGTGGTCTCCGTGGCGGCGGGCACCTCGAGGTTGACCGCATTGATCGCAGGCGCGGCCGACGGCAGCCCGAGCAGCGCCGGGATCAGACCCCGCGTGATGATCAGCGGGTTCGGGCCCGATCCACCGATGAACGGCACGAACGGAATTGTCTTGGGCACAGAGCTTTCCGCTTCGACCGACGTCATGCCCTGCGGCGCGGGATAGGTGTCCGACGAGTACCAGATCGCCGTTCTGGTCCACCCACTCGAACTGCGGCCCGGTCAGGTACGTCCTCGCCCTTGACGTAGCGGTCCAGCCAGTCCAGCGTCCGGTCGTCGATGACGTCGCCGTCGTTGTAGCTGCTCAGGCAGGCGCCGTGACCTCCGCAGTACCACAACACCTTCGTCGTGGTGCCCTGCCTCGATCAGCGCCCGGGCGTTGATGTCGGCCTGCGCCAGCGTGAACAGAGTGTCCACCGTGCCCTGGACCAGCAGGGTCGGCGTGGTGATGTCGCCGAGCTGGTCGGCATAGCCGCGGCTGTTCAGCAGGTCGATGTCGTCCTGCGCGACCTGACCGGTGAGGATACCCTTGATCGCCGCCGGCAGGATCCGCTCGTTCGGGCGCGAAAGCGTCAACACCAGAACCGAGCTCAGAAGCGTCGCCCACCCGCTGCGCACCGTGCCGCGCGGGAACAGCACGTCGGTCAGGCTGTTCCACGCGATCGTCGGCACGATCGCGTCGATACGGTGATCGATTGCCGCGGTGGCCAATTGGATGCCACCACCGTAGGACGCGCCGACCATACCGATCTTCGGATCGTTCGCGCCGTCGAGCTCGACCCCCGGCAGCGTGGCCAGGTAGCTGATGATGTGGGAGATATCGCGGCCCTCGAAATCCGGTGACTGCAACTGCATCCGGCCACCGGAGCGCCACTCACCACGCGGATCCCAGGTGACGACGTTGTAGCCCTCCTCGCGAAGTGCGCCGATGCCGATCACGTCGTGCGGCAGGAAGCTGTCGTTCATCAGATCGAGCGTGGTCGAGCCCGGTAGCCCCAGGCCGGACCCGGACAGGATCGTCGGTGCCTCGTCGTCGCCGTCCAAGCCCTCCGCCGGCATGAAGTTGACGAAGATCTTGGTCCCGTCGAAGGACTTCACGATGAAGCTACGGGCCTGTGGGACACCCGCGGGCGCATCGTGGTCGATCGGGAAACCGATGATCGGATGAAGGAAGTCGCCCACGAACGGGATCGCGTGCAGCAGCCTGACGGTCGGCGTCACCACGACCCGTCCGAGCACCGGGACCTTCTGCAGCCACTGCAACGGCGGGGTCCAGGGGGTGACTTCGACGCCGGTCGGGATCGGGTAGGAGGTCACATCCGCGGCGACCAGGCTGTCGGCCACCTGAGGCCGCGGCGCCTCGATGGTCTCGGCGTCGGCCTCTTTCCGTGCGGTGGCCACCAACGTCAACGCCAGCGCAGACTCCGGGGGATCAGCCGGCTCGTCGGAACGGTCGACGTCGAAGATCGCGGTCACCACGTTCGAGATCGCCGTCGAGGCCACCCGCTGGCGCTCCTTCGCGGGAGCCTCCTCGGCGACCGGCTCCTGCTCGGTGGCCGGTTCCTCTTCCGTGGCTACCGGCTTCCCCGCCTCGTCCGGCTCGTCCTCGGCGACGATCTTCTTGGCCGGCTTCTCGAGGGGCGCCCTGCGGTCCCGGTTTCTCTTGCGCTCGACGACATCCTCGTCGGCGACGTCCTTGTCGGCGACGTCCGCCTTGTCGGACTCGGTCTGCGCCGACGAGGTCTCGGTCGACGCCGAAGACTCCGCTGATGAAGAACGGGACCCGGCATCGTCGGCCGCGGCGACACCCGCCCCCGCCAGGACCGCAGCACCGATCCCCAGTGCGACCGCCAACCCGCCAACTCGACCTACGTATGACCCCGCACCCATATATAGATGCATACCGGGTCATAACGGGCCCCCGGGCGCCTTTCGGCATTTCTTACCGATGAGTCAGTTCCGGTGCCCGTGGCAACGGATACCGTGCCGCCCGGAAGTGTTCACCACGGATCCGTGCCTTTCCACGCGGCCGCGCTGAGGTGATGGAAGTCGGAACGCGATATCGCTTCCGATATCGCTGTTGGCGAAGCACGCATGCCCGCGGATCGACGGACCTCAGAGCGCCGACCCGCGGCGATACAGCAATTCGGTCACATCCGCCGCCTAATCCGCGAACGCTGAGAGCAGACGCGGTAAGGTTCACGCGGGTTGGTCCCCAGCCTCTCGGAAACGTCACGGCGGCGATCTGATCTCCCCGCCGGAACTCGACGTCAGCCGCCCTTTCCCGGTATGCGTCTCCAAGCGGGGGGTTTGGTGTCGCAACGCCACCGAGGTCGTAACGATCCGCTCGTCACCGGACGTGTTTGGCGGGTCCTCGGCGGTTCAGCCGTTACTCTCATCCCGTCTGGCATGCTTCGACCCTCGAACCGAACCGGAACGGGGAACCTCTGGAGTGGACCCGAGGAGGTCACGCTGTACCGCGGCCCTGCGTGGGTCGACGTCGGTCGAACTTCAGCGACGGCTCGCGCAGTACCTGACGGACCAGCACCTTCGTGCCGGTCCGTCGGCACAGATCACCGGCGCCGTTGCGCCCTTGCGTTAGGGGCTGCTCTATGAGCCGATTCACCGAGACCATGTATGAGAACGCCCAACGAAGTACCAGGGGTTTCGTCACCGGCGAACCGCACACGCCAGTCCGCCAGTCATGGGCCGAGGTCCACGAAAGGGCCCGCCGGGTGGCGGGCGGCTTGGCCGCCGCGGGCATCGGGCCGGGCGACGCGGTCGCTGTCCTGGCCGGGGCACCGGTTGAGATCGCGCCGACGGCCCAGGGCATCTGGATGCGTGGCGCGAGCGCGACGATGGTGCACCAGCCCACGCCACGCACGGATCTGGTGCGCTGGGCCGAAGAGACCACCGCCGTGATCGACATGATCGCGGCCAGAGCCGTCGTCATCTCCGACCCGTTCATGGCCGCCGCGCCAGTGCTGACCGGGATGGGAATGACCGTGCTGACCATCGGGGACCTCCTCGAGAGCGATCCGATCGCGCCGGTCGCCACCGGTGACGACGCCGTGGCGTTGATGCAATTGACGAGCGGTTCGACCGGGTCGCCCAAGGCCGTGCAGATCACGCACGCCAACATCGTCGCCAACGCGGACGCGATGACCGTCGGCTGCGATTTCGACATCGACACCGACGTGATCGTCAGCTGGCTGCCGTGCTTCCACGACATGGGCATGACGGGTTACCTGACGGTGCCGATGTACTACGGCGCCGAGCTGGTGAAGATCACGCCGATGGACTTCCTGAGCGACATTCTGTTGTGGCCCAAGCTGATTGACAAGTACCAGGGCACCATGACGGCCGCGCCGAACTTCGCGTACAACCTGTTGGCCAAGCGCCTGCGCCGGCAGGCCACACCCGGCGAGTTCAATCTGTCCTCGCTGCGGTGGGCGCTGTCCGGCGCCGAGCAGGTGGACCCGCTCGACGTCGAGGACCTCTGCGAAGCCGGCGCCCCCTTCGGCCTCAAGCCCGAGGCGATCATCCCCGCCTACGGCATGGCCGAGACGACGGTGGCCGTGTCGTTCTCCGAGTGCGGCGGCGGCATGGTCGTCGACGAGGTGGACGCCGACCTGCTCGTCCATCCTGCATCGTGCGGTGCCGGCGACCAAGGGCCACACCCGGCGGCTGGTGACCCTCGGCCAGCCGTTGCCGGGCCTGGAGCTGCGGGTCGTCGATGAGGACGGCGCCGAGCTGCCCGCCCGGGGCGTCGGCGTCATCGAAGTCCGCGGCGACCCGGTCACCAGGGGCTACACCACGGTCGGCGGATTCATCGCCGCACAGAACGAGCGCGGCTGGTACGACACCGGCGATCTCGGCTACCTCACCGAGGCCGGCGACGTGGTGGTGTGCGGGCGTCTCAAGGACGTGATCATCATGGCCGGCCGCAACATCTACCCGACCGACATCGAGCGCGCTGCAGGGCGCGTCCGAGGGGTGCGGCCGGGATGCGCCGTCGCGGTGCGACTGGACGCGGGGCGCTCCCGGGAGACGTTCGCGGTTGCCGTGGAGTGCAAGGATTTCGGCGACGAAACCCAGATGCGCCGGGTCGAGCGGCAGGTCGCCCACGAGGTCTTCGCCGAGGTCGACGTGCGGCCCCGCAATGTGGTGGTGCTGGCACCGGGCACGATCCCGAAAACGCCGTCGGGCAAGCTGCGACGCGCCCACGCGCTGTCCCTGGTGAGCTGACTGAATACCCTGTTGAGTCGACATTTTCACGAGTAACCTCAGAAGGCACCATGGCTGATTACGACGCGCAGCCCGGTCGGGCCCCGCAGGCAGATCTGTCGGCCGCACAACGCGAAGCCGACGAGAACGACCTGCATGCCGGCGTGAGAGCCGTAGCCGGGCTGGTGGCCGACGCCCGCGGCGTCGACGAACTGCTCCGCGACGTAGCGCAGTTCGCGGCGCACGCCATCCCGGCTGTCGACGGTGCCAGCGTCGCGTTGCTGCAGCCGCAGCACGTCACGCCACGCATCCAAACATGTGCTGCCACCGCGGAGTTCGTCGCGGAGATCGACAAGGTGCAGTACGAAGAGCTCCACGAGGGTCCGTGCATCACCTCCATGCAGACCGGGCGGGTCACCGTCAGCGGTTCACTGGGCAGTGACATCCGCTGGCCGCATTTCGGCGGCAGAGTGGCCCGGATGGCGGTGCACTCAGCCCTGTCGCTGCCCCTGGTCATTCGCGATGAGGTGATCGGTGTCGATCAACTCCTATGCCCGCACCCGCGACGCCTTCGGCGAGCACGCCGTGGTGCTGGGTTCCGAGTTTGCCCAGTCCGCCGCGGTGTCACTGCACAACGCAACGTTACTGGCCAGCGCGCGGGAGCGGACCGACAACCTGCAGAAGGCGTTGGCAAGCCGCGCCGTGATCGATCAGGCGATCGGGATCGTCCGCAGCCGGACCGGCGCGACCGCCGAGGAGGCGGTCGAGCGGCTCAAGCGGATGAGCCAGAGCGAGAACGTCAAGCTCGTCGTCGTCGCCGAGCGGCTGGTGGACGAGGCAGTGCGGCGCGCACGGGCCAGGCACGCTCCCTAATCTGTTGACGCCTTGGCGAATTCGGCCATGGCGGCGATCAGCACCGGACGCGAATGCCGATCGGCCATCAGACGACGGGCGACATCGGTCAGGTGGTCCCCGCTGGCGCGCGCATAGCTACGCAGCAGCGTGAAGGCGTCCTCCACGGACAGATCGAAGACTTCGCGCAGGAAGCCCTTGGCCTGATCGACGACGACGCGGCTGGTCAGCACGGAGCGCAGCTGCGGCATCACGGTCGACGGTGTCGGCGCGTGCTCCTGCAGAATCGCCACGCACGCGATGTGCGCGAGGGTCTGCGCGACGAGGCGGTCGGCGTCGGAGAGTGCGCCGGGGCGGGTGCCGAACAGACCGAGCGCACCGAGGACGTTTCCGGCCGCACGCATCGGGACGGCGTGCACGGAGGCGAAGCCGGCGTCCAGCGCCGCGGGGACGAACCTCGGCCAGCGCGCAGCCTCGGCGCCCAGGTCGGCGACCGACACGGGTTCACCGGTGGCGTAGCACTCCATGCAGGGTCCCTGGTCGGCCTGCAGCTGGAAGAGTTCCAGTTCGCGGGCCTGCTCGGTGGTCGCCGCCAGCAGGTGCAGCTGGTCGAAGGGGTCGGCGAGCAGGAAACCGGCGGCGGCCACGTCGATCAGGTCCGCGCAGCGTTCGGTGAGTTCGGTCAGCAGGTCCATCACGTCGAAGTCGACGAGCAGGCTGTCGACGAGCGAGACGACCGCGTCCAAAACGCGCGTTTCACGTGGGATGTCAGTCACTTCGCCCTCCAATCGTGGTATCCGGGTATGCCGGGCATCAGTCGTCCTCGAGCTTGAGCCGCCGCTCGAGGATGTCGCGGGCCACGTCGGTGGCGGCGCGGCCGGTCGCGTAGGCGTGGGCGCTCAGCCGCAGCAGCGCCTCGGCGGGCTCGACATGAAGCTGCGCGACGAGCACGCCGGTCGCCTGGCTGACCTCGGCACGTGACAGCGCGTTCAGCTCAGCCCAGGCGTTGCTGCCCGGGTCGGAGACGGCGGCCTTCATGTCGGCGTCGAGCAGATCGAGAAGCGGCATACCGGCCAGCTCCGCGGCGACGATGGCGCCGGCGAGTTGGCCGCCACCGAGTTTGCCGGGCAGCGTGCGGAACAGGTCGAGGGCTCCGACATACTCGCCGGCGACGACGACGGGCATCGCATACACGCCACGGATCCGGTGGTTGAGCATCGCCGGGCCGTAGACGGGCCAACGCTGGTCGTTGCCGTCGGCGAGGTCGGTCACCAGGACCGGCGCGCGCCGGCTGACCGACTCGAGGCACGGTCCCTCGCCGAGGGTGAACTGCAGTTCGTCGTACACCCGGGCGAACTCGCCGCTGGATCCCAGGGTGCCGGTGTTGGCACCGTCGAAGACCAGCGAGATCGCCGCCGCGTCGACATCGAGGAGTGTCACGCACGCCTCACAAAGCCGGTCGGCGGCATCGATGCCGCGCCGGCCGTCCACCGCAGCCAGGAGCTGCTCACGGATCGCCACTTTCACCCGGTCAGGTTCCGGTGTCTCATCCGCCCCAGAACCCGCGCTTCTTCCATTTGCTCTGGTCACCTTCCACTTCGGTCCAGTCTCCCGCCGCGTAGCTCAACGGTTGCCGAGCGCCGCCACGGACGACGTCAAGGCTGCCGTCCTGATGCTTGACGTAGTTGTCGCCAAACCGTAGGTACTCGTCGGTGTGGCCGTCTGGAAGGGTCACGGTAACTGTCATCGTGCAAGCCTCCTACGCGCCGGCCCAATACCGGCATGGTCAGGGTTCAAGCGCGGGCGGGTGCGAACGAAGCCGTTGCTCAGCGCACCTTCTCCGGGATGGAGTTCAGAACGTGCAGAACGTGCACGGCAAGTTCTGTTGCGGCCTTGTCTCCAAGCTTGGAGTGATCCTTGATGGTGTCCGTGACGAGTTCGACACGTCGGTCGTACGGGGTTCGGAGCTGTGTTGGCGCCGCCATGATGAATTCCTTTTCAGTCGAGCATGTTCGCTCGCAACCGAGCTGCCCGATGCTTCTCACCGTACGCTGTTCAGCGTCGATTGGTTGCCACTAACGACCTGAACAAGCAGGCTTTTGGCGCGATCTCGACGAGTGCGTGCCCGCTCCCGCAACGCCGTGCGAAGCCCCGTTGCCGGGGCACCCTCGAGGAATTTCCGCTCCGAAGCGGTTTCCGGCGCATCATCGCTGGTGGCCACCAGAAACCTGTCGGGAAGTGCCAGTTTGTGGATGGTCCGCAGTACCAGAAGGTATTGGCGGACAAGCGAACTGCTGGTGTAGGGCAGGTCGTACTTGTCGCACAGTTCCCGGACCCGTACCGCGATCTGCGCAAGGCGGTTGCTGGGTAGGTCGGGAAACAGGTGATGCTCGATCTGGTAGCACAAGTTGCCGCTCGAGAAGGCCATCAGCGGGCCCGCGTTGAAGTTGGCGGCACCGAGCATCTGTCGCAGATACCACTCGCCTTTGGTCTCGTTCTCGAGGACATCGGCGGTGAACTTCTCGGCGCCGTCGGGGAAGTGCCCGCAGAAGATCACCGCATACGCCCAGAAGTTGCGCGCCACGTTGGCCGCCGCGTTCGCCGCCAGGGTCCGCCGCCACCGGGAGCGGCTCAGCGCCGGGACGAGCACGTAGTCCTTCAGTGACTGGCGGGCGATCTTCGTCGCGAACGCCTTCCTCTCCTCGACGATCTTGGCCTCATCGGGTGCCACCCGGTCACGCTCGGAATGAATACCGTGAAGGCCGATACCCCACTCGAAGATGCTGGCCAACAACAGGTTCCGCAGTGGCTGCAGCAGATGTTCAGGCCTCCACGGCTCGTCGCGGGTCATCCGGATCACGCCGAAACCCAGGTCGTCATCCACGCCGACCACGTTGCTGAACACGTGGTGTCGGTAGTTGTGCGAGTACCTCCACTGTGACGACACCCCGACCATGTCCCACTCCCACGTGGTCGAGTGGATCTCCGGGTCGTTCATCCAGTCCCATTGACCATGGCCGACGTTATGAGCGATCTCCATGTTCTCGACCGATTTCGCGAACGCCAGCGCCGCGGTCCCCACGACCCAGCCGACCCGCGACCGGCTGCAACCGATGACCAGGCGCGCCGCGACGTCGAGGGTTCTCTGGAACCTGATGGTGCGCCGGATGTAGGCCGCGTCGCGCGCACCGAGTGACTCCTCGATGTCACTGCGGATGGCGTCCAGTTCGTGGCCGAGGGCCTCGATCTCCGCCTCGGTGAGATGTGCGTACGCGGCGATATCGGCGATTGCCAAAGCGATGTCCTGTCGATCCGTCCGGGCGGTTTGTCTGGGCTCGTGTCGGAACCCGGGTGTTGCGGACCACCAGCCGGGATCGAGAGAACACGGCGGGACGTCGGCGTCATCATCAGGTTAGTGAGGCCGACGCGGCCTGTCCAGGTAGGGTCAGGAAGTCGGGACCAACCGGGCCCCATGTTCGAGGGGCCAGCAATGACAAACCCTGCTGAACCGCAACAGCTTTCGCTGGGTGTCCTGGCTCACTCCCGCAAGCCCGACGAAAGCAGGCTGCCGATTCACCCGGCGCATTTCAGCAGGATCGATCCCCAGGTCCGGCCGCATATCTTCCTCGAGCACGGGTACGGCGCGCAGTTCGGCGCCACCGACGACGCGCTGGCCGAGTTCGTCGGGGGGATCGGCACTCGCGACCAGCTGATCGCCGACTGCGACGTGATCGTGCTACCCAAGGTCCAGGCCGAGGATCTCTCGGAGATGACTGTGGGACAGGTCATCTGGGGTTGGCCGCACTGCGTGCAGGACACCGACCTGACCCAGGTCGCCATCGATCGGCGGTTGACGCTGATCGCGTTCGAGGCGATGAACCACTGGCAGTCCGACGGCGGGTTCGGCCTGCACGTCTTCCACAAGAACAACGAGCTGGCCGGCTACTGCTCCGTGCTGCACGCGATGGCGCTCGCCGGGATCACCGGCAGCTACGGCCGCCGGCTGCGCGCCGCCGTCATCGGGTTCGGCGCGACCGCCCGCGGCGCCGTCACCGCGCTGAACGCACACGGCGTCGACGAGGTGCACGTCCTGACCAATCGCGACGTCGCCGCGGTCGCGTCGCCGATCCACTCCACCCAGATCGTCCAGATGGTTCCCGACCCGGACACACCCGACCGGATCTGGGCGGACACCCCGGACGGGAACGTCCCGGTGGCCGGCTTCCTTGCCGACTTCGACATCGTCGTCAACTGCGTTCTGCAGGATCCGAGCGCACCCCTGGTCTTCGTCACCGAGGGCGACCTGGGCGCCTTCACGGCGGGGAGCCTCATCGTCGACGTCTCCTGCGACGTCGGCATGGGCTTCAGCTGGGCGAAGCCGACCTCGTTCGCCGAGCCGATGATCGGGGTGGCGAACGGCGTGCTCTACTACGCCGTCGACCACAGCCCGTCCTACCTGTGGAACTCGGCGACCTGGGAGATCAGCGAAGCACTGCTGCCGCACCTCGAGCCGGTGCTGGCCGGGCCTTCGACGTGGGCTGCGACGCCGACCATCGCCCGGGCCATCGAGATTCGCGACGGGGTCGTGCTCAATCCCGCGATCCTGTCGTTTCAGCGCCGCGAGGACGCCTATCCGCACCCGGTCAGGTGATCGACACCAGCTGGTCGATCGCGTCCCTGGGTAGGTCGCCGTCCACGATGGCCGTCACCAGGAGCTTGTCCAGGGTGATCGCCCCGTTGTGGTTGTCCAGGAAGGCGGTGTCGGCGGCATCGCGCCCGGTGGCGATGCGCACCAGGGACTGCCGCGGCGCCAGCAGGGTCGAATCGACCACCCGCCAGTGCCCCTCGACGAACGCCTCGGCAACCGCGTGGAAGTCCATCGGATACAGGCCCGGCGCATACACCGACACCACGCGGGCCGGCACGTTGACGGCCCGCAGCACCGCCACCACGAGGTGCGCGAAGTCGCGGCACACTCCGGCCCCCGAGAGCAGGGTGTCCACCGCTCCGTCGATCGGGTCGCTGGAACCCGGCACATAGTTCAGCCGGCTGCCGACCCACAGGGACACCTTCTCCAACAGGGTCGTCGAATCGGCGTAGCTGCCGAACTCGGTTGCCGCGAATCCGTAGAACTTGTCGGCCTCGGCATAGCGGCTCGGGCGAAGATACCTCGACAGGTCGTACTCGGTCACCGGCGCCGGCCCGGTATGGCCGACGATCGTCGCCGCGTAGTCGACCTGCAGCCGTCCCACCGGAGCTTCCAGTTTGTGGATCCGGTTGCCGTGCGTACCGCTGATCTCTCTGGCCTGCAACGGTTTTCCATCCAACACGAACGACAACGACTCAGAGAACTGGGTGTTGGGATGCGGTGCGACAGCGATCTGGAATTCCAGCGTCGACGGTGCGGTGATCTCGACGACGAGCTCGGCGCCCACGACTCGTTTCACAAGGCGTCGATTCGCTGTCGATCGTCATGCTTGTTCATCGTCGTCTCACTATTCCTGCAGTGCTGCAAGTAATTCCGATACCGGTGCGGTCGCGATACCGATGGCCGAGTCGTCGATACCGTACGGCAGCACCAGGGTCCCGGCGTGCACGAGCGCTCCGCAGGAGTAGACGACGTTGGGGACGTAGCCGTCCTGTTCGTCGGCCGCGGGACTCAGCAGCGGCTGCCGCAACCGGCCGATGACCCGGGTCGGATCCTCCAGGTCGAGCAGGATCGCCCCGATGCGATAGGTCCGCATCGGGCCGACGCCGTGGGTGAGCACCAGCCACCCGGCCTCGGTCTCGATGGGCGCTCCGCAATTGCCGAGCTGCAACGCCTCCCACGCCTCGATCGGCTTTTGGCAGGGTGCCGACTTGTTCCAGATGTATGGATTGTCGGCGAAAGCAACCGAATTCGATTCGCGGTCGCTTCTGGACATGGCAGCGAAGCGCCCGCCGATGAGGCGCGGAAACAGGGCCAGGCCCTTGTTGGCGGCCGCGTCCCCGACCAAAGGCGTCGAGGTGAAGGAAAGGAAGTCCTGCGTCTCGAGAAGCTGCTGGCGGATATCGTTCCCGCTGTAGGCGGTGTAGGTGGCGTAGAACGTGACCGACCCGTCGTCGCGAACGAAGCGCACAAAACGCGCATCCTCCACGCCGGCGATCTCGGCGCGCATCGCCGGCATCAACACCCGCTCTGAAAGCGGGATATCGGCGGCGAACTCGACGGCGTAGGTGCGCTCGGCGATGAGCCGGATCTGCGAGATCGTCTGCTGCGCACGGCCCCAGACGCGGAGATGGCCCTGCAGCTTGTCGAGTTGCTCGTCAAGGTCGGCTCGGGTGAACCGGTCGTCGAGCGCGTCGAGCACGTAGTCGGCGGCCTCGCCGCCCAGACGCAGCCGCGTCAGTTCACTGCGGAACGGGCCACTGTCGAGCAGCGTCGACCGGACCGCGCCGATGGTGGCGAACGGACCCCGCGCGTCGAGCGTCACACCGCCCGACGCGTCCACCACGCCCGTGCGGAACCCGATGGACGACCGGTGGCCCTCCCCGATGCCCCGCACGCTCATCACGAATCGCAGGCATCCCGCCGCGGTCCCCGCCTGGTCCGGGTGTGCGACGATGCTCGGGTTGCACAACGCCGCGCCCTCAATGGCGTACTCACTGGTGAATGTCGCCCCCACCAACAACATTCGTTCCTCCGACAGGTGTGTCTCGTTGTCGAGGTGATCGGCGAGCTCACGAGCGTGCCTGCGGAAGGTGCCGACGAGGTCGCGGTGGCGCTTGTCGAAACGGATGACGACCTCGTCCAACGACGAGCGCACCTCGTCCTCGGTGAGAGCAAGGACCCGATTGAGAACGGATCCGGCGCGGGAGTCTGCGTTTTCGAAGCCTTCCTGCCCCGGCACGAAGAGTTGGGTGATGACCCTCGAGGAGTCAGCCGCAAGCCGCTGCGGGCTTCGTGTGACGAGGCCGGGCAGCGGGGAAATCATTGCAGGACAGTCCACAAACGCCGGGCATCGTGCTGTTCGGCGAGGAGCCGCTGCGCCAGCCGGATATAGGCATCGGCCACGACCGGCCACGCCATCTCCGGCGCCATCACGCGGGCCTCGGCGGCCATCGAACCGGCCAGCCGCGGCTGGGTCAGGACCCGGCGCAGCGCGGTTCGCAGCGCGTCCTGGTCCTCGTGGTCGACGACGATGCCCGCCCCACCGCAGAGCAGCTCGACCGCGTGCGGAAAGGCGGTGGACACCACGGGCCTGCCGCTGACGACGGCGTCGACGAGAACCCCGGAGTTGACCTGATCGGTGGAGTCGTACGGCAGCACGATGACCGAGGCCGACTGGATGAGGGCGCTCAACATCGCCCCGCCGTGGTACTGGGGGTCCAAGGTCACCGAGTCCGCGACGCCGGCGCGGCGCGCCCGCTCGATGAGGGACTCGCGGTACGCCTCGCCCTCGGCGGCGAGCACCTTCGGATCCGTCCGGCCCGCAACCAGGTACCGGGGCCGGCCCGGGACGTCCTGCAGGGACGCCATCACGTCGATGACCCGCTCGATGCCCTTACCGGGGCGCAGCAAACCCCACGTCAGGATGGTGGGTCGACTTGCGCGCTTCGCGCGCGGACTGGTCGGGATGGTCGCACCGTGCGGGATCACGACGACCTTGCGACGGTCGACGGCGTAGCTGAGGCATAGTCGTTCCCGCGCGGACTCGGACAGCACGACCACCCGTCCCGCCTTGGCCGCGATCTGTCTCGAGGACCCAACGCTGGTGTGGCGTAGGGTCTTTGAGGATCGTGTGGGCGACGACAATCGACGGGACCCGCAGTCCCTCGATGATGTCGATGACTTCCTCGCCATCCGAACCGCCATAGATCCCGTACTCGTGCTGGATCAATGCGACGTCAGTGTCGTTGAGCGAGTCCGCGCATGCCTTCACCGACAGCGCGCAGCCGTTGACCAGTTCGGCGACCACCTGGCCGGACGTCGACGGCGACTCGTCAGCCACCCGCACAACGCCGGCCTTGGATCCATGAACACCCAACGCTCCGCACAGGCCTGCGCTGAACTTCGCCACCCCGCAGGGCGTCGGGGGGTAGGTACTGAGCACCCCGAAGTTCACCGCCTTGGAAATCGGTTGCCGCGCAACGGGAGCGAGAATCGATTCGAATGTGGGCATTGCGTTCAAGGTAATCCCAACCTATGGTTGCTACCGGCATGTCCGACGTGAGCGGTTGCTCGGCGAAAAATCAGCGGAGAAACGGCTGACGCAGTGCGGACTGGCTGGGTTCCCAACGTCTTCCACGTTACACCCTGACGACCTATTTGGGGGTACGCGGTCCGGTGCTCGAGGGGTAAGGTCGAGCCATCGGGACCGACCAGGCCCCCACAATGATCAGGGGCCAGCGATGTCTGACAAATCTCCTCGGCAAGGCATGTCCAAGAAGTCCGGCAAGTCTCTCAAGGAGAAACGCGCGGTCAAGAACGCCAAGTCGGCAGCCAAGAACTCCGCGGTCGAGTCGGCGATGTTCGACAAGAAGCGCTGAAGCGCAGTGGGCACCCATCGGTGCCCACCGACTTACTCAGGCTGACCCGCTGTTTCACGCCTTCGACTCGAGTTGCTTTCTCAACTCGATGAATTGAGCCTCGAGTTCGATCACGGCGTGCGCCACCACACTGGAAGCCAGTGCGGCACGGCCATCGGGACTGCGCGGCCCCGGGGTGGCGAGATTCTCGATATCCTCGAGGCGCCGCAGCATCCGTCGCGATGTCGAGGCCTGCGGGTGCAGGTCCTTCATGTCGAAGTCGTTGAGGGCCTTGAATTCCGGGCCGGTCATACTGCTGCGCTCAATGATCCCGGCGTGCCGGCCAGCAGGGAGCCGACCGTCGATACGTTGTCCGGTGCGGCGGCGGCCATCATGATGGTGTGTGCATCGTCGGCGCCGGTCTGCGCAGGCACCACCAGCAGCACGATTTCGCCACCGCGACCGTCGAGGATTCCCACCGTGTGCGTCGGCTGGCGGTGGTACCCGTCGAGTCGGACTATCTGACCGTCGACGCGGACCTTGCGCGGCGGCTGGTCCCACTCGGCAAGGTTGTAGGTCACCCGCGACACGGAGCCGAGGCGCACCGACAGCACCGCCACCAGGTCCGCGAGCTCAGCCGGGAGATCGTCGCTGTGCGGCCACCAGGCTCCGTCGACGGAGCCGGCGATGGGTGCCTTGCGCTTCAACCGCAGCCGCGGCGTGTGCTCGGGTCGGTGGTGGCGCTGGCCGGAGCCGTCACCCTTGTCTTGTTGTGCCATGGTGACGATCCCGCCCGGGCCTTCAGGTGACCCGCGATGCCGTGAAACAGCGACGACGCGATCTCAGATAGTCGCGTACGACAAACCGCCGATACTCTTGACACTACGCCTTCGCGGCCCGCCGCAGCACCTCTGAAACCATTGAGCCAACAAGGGATTCGCGTGGCATCGGCCACGTCAACAGAGATGTGGGCTGGTAGGAAAACCTACCAGCCCACATTACGGTTTTGTCCCTACTAGACGACCGTTACTCCGACCGCCTGAGGTCCCTTGGCGCCCTGTTCGACCTCGAACTGGACACGCTGGTTTTCCTCGAGCGAGCGGTATCCGCTCCCACCGATTTCCGAGTAGTGAACGAACACATCTTCTGCGCCGCCATCGGGGGCGATGAAGCCGAAGCCCTTATCGCCGTTGAACCACTTCACAGTTCCCTGTGCCATACTCTTTCAACTTCCGTCATTCTGAATGGATGTCAGACAGACATCCCCCTTGAGGCTAGCACGGTTCCTGGCCAATCAATGCACTCCGATGCGACGATCATCGAGTGCTCAACTAGTACAGCGCTTTACAGCGCGAGTGAGGCTCAGCGCGTCACGATTTGATGGGGTCGCACCACTTCGCGCTCTCGGCCTCTGCAAGCCGCATCACCACGCGCGCGGTCTCGAAGAGCCGGGAGTCCCCGGTGCCGCCCGAGGTGGGCAGCCCGGCGGCGGTGCGAAGAACCATCAACCCGAGAGCCTGTGACGTCATGCTCGGTACCACAAGGAGTTTCGCGGACGCGTCACGCCCGACGACCACCATCAGGCGGGGCCGTCGGAAACGCTCGCCGGCACGCAGCAACCGCGCGCCGGTGGCAATCGTCTCCAAGTCGAGCTGGCCTTCGGTCGCCGACCAATTGATCCGGATGTCGACGATCTCACCCAGCGGTCGGTGCAGGGCGCCGACCAGCTCGGGTAGTTCGGTCGCCACCGACGCCGTATGCGGCCACCAGGCACCGTCGATCTCACTGCCCAGCTGCCTGGCAAGCGTGACCCTGATCGGTCGGGAAGCGCGGCGGGACCGCGCCAACCCGTTCATGGGGATGGCGAATCGGCCGTGTGGGTCTTGTGGGTCTTGTGGGGCTTGTGCTGATCGGAGAAAACGGGAGCCTGAACCGGCTCTTTGGAGTTCGCGCCAGAAACAGCGACCTCCGGTGCCTGACGGTGTGAAAACAGATCAGACGAATCCATAAGCAGCGTCCTTGAGTGGTGTGGGGCATACCCGCACTGTGTCCGAGGCGAAGAGAATCGCTTCGCGGGCTGAGTACTTTCGCGTTCGGAACTTGTCGCAACAGACTGTCCGCGCGAACTCCGCCTGCCCCTCAGACTACACCCACCTGCCCCTCAGCAGCGGTGAACACCCTTCAGCCCGGTAATGGGGAACCCGTGACCGGACACGACGGCGCCTGCTTGTCGACAGCTGTCGACACCGTCCGCATGGACCGAACGCGGACCCGCGCACCCCGGTGCGGCGCGAAGATGACGTGCTTGAGTCGGCTGCGCTCCCCCGCGGCGGTCGTCGTGTCCAGCTCGACACGGCGCAGAATCTCGCGCAGCACGACGCGGAACTCGACCATCGCGAACGTCGCGCCCAGACAGCGCCGATTGCCACCGCCGAACGGCAGGTACGTCGACGGGCTCAGCGTCGCGTCGAGCATCCGGTCCGGGTCGAATCGGGCCGGATGCGGGTATACCTGCGGGTCGGCGTGCACCAGGACCATGCCCGGGATCACCATCACCCCGGCCGGCAGCCGGTGACCTGCCAGTTCGATCGGCTCCTTGAGGACGCGTCCGACGTCGAACACCACGGGCCGGATCCTCAATATTTCTTTGGCCACCGCGTCGAGATAGGCGTCGTCCCCCGCACGCGCCGCCTGCACCGCCCTGGCCAGGATCGCCGGATGCCGCGTCAGCCGCTCCAGCGCCCACGACAGCCCGGTCGCCGTGGTGTCGTGGCCGGCCACCAGCAGCGTCATCAGTTGGTCGCGCAGCTCCCGGTCGGTCATCGGAGCCGTCCCGGCGGCGAATCGGCCTGGTCTTCCCTCGGCTGCCTGGACCAGCATTGCCAGCGCGTCGGTGCGCTGCGCGAGGTCCGGGTCGGCGCGCCGGTCGGCGATTTCGGCGTAGAGCAGCCGGTCGGCCTCGGCGATGGCGTCGCGCACCGTCTGCCACGGCCGCCGTCCCATCAGCCCCGGGTTGGCGATCGCCAACGCCTCCCACGGTCCCACGGCGAGCAGCCGCGGCATCACCTCGCGCAGCGCGGCCAGCCGCGCCGGGTCGCTGGCGCCGATCACGGTCCGCAAGATCACCTCCAGGGTGATCTGGGACATCCGCGGCGCGACGGGAAACGGAGTGCCGACGGGCCAGCCCGCGACGTTGTCCGCGGCGATCTGCGCGATCACGGCGGCCTGGCCGCGCGACCGCGTCGCGGGCGAACGGCGCGAGCATCAGCCGGCGCCGGTCGCGGTGCAGATCGTCGTCGATCACCAGCACCGAGGAGTCGCCGAGCAACCCCTTGAGCATCGAATTCGCTTCTCCCGCATGGTAGATGCGTGGATCGCCGGCGAATACTGTCTTGATGTCGGCGGGGTCGGTCAGGTAGACCAGCGTGCCCATCGAGGCGACCCGCAGAGTGAACGAGGGGCCGTAGCGGCGCCGGCACGCGGCGACGAACCGCGGCCCGCACCGCAGCATCAGTGCGGCCTGGACCGCGCCGGGCAGGCGCGGGCCGGGAGGCAGGGACGTCAGCGACGTTGATGTCACTTCTCCAGGGTAGGAGGCGACGGCCTACCTGATGGCGCCGTTGATCACCGGTTTTTCGATCATGCCGCGCTCCACGCCCCACATCGTGGCCACGGCGCGGTACTCACCGGTCTCCATCAGGTGCTCCAGCGCCAACCGCAGCGACTCCGCCAACCCCGATCCCTTGTGCACGGGCCAGCCGTACGGGGCGGAGTCGAACACGTCGCCCGCAGGCACGAGATCGCCACGGCTGAGCTTGATCGCGAACCCCGTCACCGGCGAATCGGCCGACATCGCGTCGACCTCTCCCCTGATCAGCGTGTTCGTCACCTCGTCCTGACTGAACGACACCACGATGTCCACCGGCTCCTGACTGGCCGCGACGCACTCGTCACTCTTGCGGGGCAATTCCTCGGTCTCCTGCAATGTCCCCTGTGCCACAGCGACTTTCAACCCGCACGGCGACTTCGGGTTGGCCGCGGTGCCGGAGCGCTTCGCCCATTGGGTGCCCGCCTGGAAGTAGGTGACGAAGTCGACCGAGGCCTCGCGCTCCTTGGTGTCGGTCACCGAGGACATCCCGACGTTGAACGTCCCGTCCTGCACCGACGGCATGATCGCGTCGAAGGAGGTGTCGCGGTAGTCGGGCACCAGGCCCAGCACCTTGGCCACCGCATTCATCAGCTCGACGTCAAAGCCCACCAGCTGGCCGTCGGCGTTCTTGAACTCCATCGGCGCGTACGGCACGTTCACCCCGATGACCAGCCGGCCGGTCTCGCGGATGTCGGCGGGCACCGTCGCCGCGATCGACGCGATGGCCCCTTCCGGCAGGGCCGCCGGATCACCGTCGCCGCCGTCGCGCCACGGCGCCCACTGCCACAGACCGATCGCGGCCAGCGCGACGACCAGGACGGCCGCGCCTGCCGCCACGAGAGCCTTCGTCGGCGTCTTGCGTTGGGATCGGGCCGCATGCCGGGAACCACTTCCGGTTCGGCGCACCGGCGCGTTGAGCGCACGGCGCGCGGCGGCGGCGAGCTCGCCGGCGCTCTGATAGCGCTTGGCGGGCTTCTTGGCCATGCCCTTGGCGATGACTTCGTCGAATGCGGCCAGCCGAGGGTCGACGCCGGACGGGCGCGGCAGCGGCGAGACCATGTGCCCGGCGATCTGCTGCTCCAGGCTGTCGGCCGGGTAAGGCCTTGAGCCGGTGAGACATTCGTAGAGCACGCAGGTCAGGGCGTAGATGTCGGAGCGGGCGTCGACCTCGCCGCCCTCGAAGCGTTCCGGCGCCATGTACGCCAGGGTGCCCAGGGTGCTGCCCGCGGTCGTCAGTCCTTTCTCGCCCGCGGTGCGGGCCAGCCCGAAGTCGATCAGGTACACGAAGTCGCGGCCGGTGATGAGGATGTTGGACGGCTTGATGTCGCGATGGATCAGACCGGCCTGGTGCGCGGCGTCGAGCGCGTGGCCAACCTGTTCGACGATCGTGACGGCGAACGCCGCGCCGAGCGGCTTCTCGGTGTCCGCCAGCATGGTGCCCAGGTTGCGGCCCTCGATGAGGCGCATGTCCAGGTAGAGCCGGCCGTCGATCTCGCCGTACCCGTGGATCGGGACCACGTGCGGGTCGTTGATGCCCGCAGCCGCCTGCGACTCGCGCCGGAACCGGGCCTGGAAGGTCTCATCCACCGCCATGTGGTGCGGAAGCACCTTGATCGCGACCACACGGTCGGTCTTGGTGTCGTAGGCCTGGTAGACCTCACCCATCCCGCCCTGGCCGATCAGCTGCTGGAGCTGATAGTGCCCGAATGGTGTCGCATTCACCGGTTTCTCCTCGGCTGCGGCCAATCGGTATGTCTATTGAAGCTACATTCTGTTTGCCGGGGCTGCCCGGACCCATGTCAATCGGCCGACGACTGGTTGCCCGCTTGGGGGAGCCCCGGTGCGCTGCGATGACGTTGGGTGCTGCACAAGTGCTGCATTTTTACCACGATGAGCAGGCGCGCGGCCTGACTCGGCGCTACAGGTCCGGCGCCCGGCCTGACTCGGCACTTCCCGGTCCGGTACGCGGCGGATTCCGCGCCCAATCTCTGGGTGCCCACCGCGAGCGAATTTTTTCGGCGCCCGGTCAGCCCCACTGACGATCCGCCGAGATTTTCGCTCCCCGTGGTCTTCCCAGACCTCTCCCCCATCGCGCTCTGGATCCCCCGGCTCGATCACGTCGACCGGGATCTGTCAGGCCACGCTGCGACCGTTGGCCTGATTACGAAACTGCTGCTCCGAGGCGCCGAGCCCCGATACGTCGTCGCCGATCATCTTCTATCGGCACGGGCCGAAGACCATCCTGGAGATCGTCGACGAACTCGACGATCACGGCTTTTCAGGTGTGCGGTTCGGCCGGCAAGACCAATTCCGATGCGCTGCGGTGGGAGGTCAGGCGCGGCGGGCAGCACCGACGACCGGTTCTGGGCCAGATTCAGCGCCTACCTCTGAGGCGTCAGAGCCGGAACATCTCCCGCGCCATCGCCGAGCGCTCGAAGACGGCGTCGCGCTGCGGCGGGTAGTGGCGTTTCGTCCGACGGACCTCGGCGACCTCGGCTGTCACGACAGTCTCGATGCGACGAGGCCGTGCGGCGGGTTGCAGCCGTCTCAGCAGTGCGGCGAGCGTCCAGCGTGCACCTGCAGACGGTCCGGTGTTGACAAGAGAAGCCATGAGGATCACCTCGGATTCGTATGGAGTTTCCAGATGTCGCGCCGCCGGATGCTGCTGGTGCGCAACTGCTTTCCAACTGCCGATCAGGCCTGGCGTGCACCCTTGTCGATAACGTAACATAAGAAAGTAAAGTACACAACAGATATTGCAGTTTAAGTTGAAAAGAGGAGCTGAGGGGTACAATGGGAGTTATGACGCGGAAGAGCTATGGACAGTTCTGCGGGCTCGCCCACGCGCTCGACGTGGTCGGTGAGCGCTGGACGCTGCTACTCGTGCGCGAGTTGGTCTCCGGCCCGAAGCGGTACACCCAGCTGGCGGAGGCGTTGTCCGGTATCGGCACCAGCCTGTTGGCCGCCCGGGTCCGGCAGCTGGAGGCCGACGGCGTCATCCAGCGACGACTGGCGCTTGACCAGCCGGGCTCGACGGTGGTCTACGAACTCTCCGACGCCGGGCGCGAGCTCGCCGCCGCGGTCGTCCCCTGGCCATGTGGGGAGCCCGCCACCAGATGGCGGACGCAGACCCCACGCACGAACTGCTGCGCGCCGAGTGGCTGTTGAATTTCCTCGCGGCCGACCTGCGCCTCGATGCGCCCCAGGACCTCGACGCGGTCTACCAATTCGACATCGACGACAGCACCGCATGCCTTCGTATTCAGGGCGGCAGGGTTTCGGTGACCCCGGGAAAGAGCGCGACGCCCAGCGACGTCACCGTCCGGGCGTCCGCGCCGACCATCGCGGCGCTCGCCGGCGGGAAAGTCACCCTCACCGATGCCTTTGCCCAGGGCAGCCTCGACGTCACAGGTGACGGCGTCGCGATCGCGGCACTGCTGGCCGTCATCGAGAAGCGCCTCGCACAACTCGCGCTGACGTAACCCCCACCCCCTTTTCGCCCCTTTTCCGCCGGAATTGCATTCCACGCGGTTTCGTCTCGGCGTTTCGCGCGTGGAATGCAATTCCGGCGCGGGGTGAGCTGGCGGTGGTTAATCCAATTTCTGCATCATTTATGCGACAAATAGTCTTGGACAGGCATGGATATGCCTCCTACCGTTAGCAGCATGACTGGGACCCTCACAGACACCGTTACTGCTCACGCTTTGACCGGTCAGATGATCATCGCCGGGACCCCCGTCCGGGGATCGGGCAAGCAGATCCGAGGGTTCGATCCCGCCGCCGGCCAGCCGCTCGAGCCGGTCTACCAGCACGGCGACGCCGGCAACGTCGAGGCCGCCTGCGCCGCCGCCGCCGAGGCCTTCGGCGCGTACCGCGCCACCACCTCCGAGCAGCGCGCGCAGTTCCTCGAAGCGATCGCCGCCAACATCGAGGCCATCAGCGAGCCACTCATCGCCCGCGCCGTCGCCGAATCCGGCCTTCCGCAGGCCCGCATCACCGGCGAGGTCGGCCGCACCACCGGTCAGCTGCGGCTGTTCGCCGGCGTGCTGCGCGAGGGCAGCTGGAACGGTGCCCGCATCGACACCGCGCTTCCCGATCGCACCCCGCTGCCGCGCCCCGACATTCGCCAGCGCTACATCCCGCTCGGCCCGGTCGCCGTGTTCAGCGCGTCCAACTTCCCGCTCGCGTTCTCCGTCGCCGGCGGCGACACCGCCTCGGCGCTGGCCGCCGGCTGCCCCGTCGTCGTCAAGGGCCACGACGCGCACCCCGGCACCTCCGAGCTGGTCGCCCGCGCCATCAGCGACGCCGTCGCCGACAGCCGGCCTGCCCGCGGGCACGTTCTCGCTGCTGTTCGGCTCCGGCCAGGAACTCGGCACCGCACTGGTCACCGACCCGCGCATCAAGGCCGTCGGGTTCACCGGATCACGTTCCGGCGGAACCGCTCTGGTCGCCGCGGCCGCCGGGCGGCCCGAACCGATCCCGGTCTACGCCGAGATGAGCTCGATCAACCCGGTGTTCCTGCTCGACGGCGCACTGTCGACCCGCGGTGACGCACTCGGACGCGCGTTCGTCGGGTCGCTGACCATGGGATCCGGACAGTTCTGCACCAACCCCGGCCTGGTCATCGCCGTCGACGGCCCCGGCCTGGACGCGTTCGTCGCCGCGGCCCGCGAGGCGCTCTCCGACGGCGCCGGCCACCCCGATGCTCACCCCCAACATCGCCCGCAGCTACGCCGACGGCGTCGCCGCGCTGACCGAGTCGCGCGAACGGTCGTCCGGGCGAGGCCAGGACGCCGCCAGCGAGACCGCCTGCAGTGCAGCGCTGTTCGCCACCGACGCCAAGAGCTTCCTGTGCCTCCGAGGACGCTGCAGGCCGAGGTCTTCGGCTCGTCGAGCCTGATCGTGCGCTGCGCCGACGCCGACCGAGATGCACGCGGTCGCAGCAGGGCATCGAAGGCCAGCTCACCGCGACCGTGCACGCCGACGAGTCCGACCTCGACGAGGCGGGCCGGCTGCTGCCGCTCCTCGAGCTCAAGGCGGGACGAATCCTGTTCGACGGCTGGCCGACCGGCGTCGAGGTGTGCTACGCGATGGTGCACGGCGGACCGTTCCCCGCCACCTCGGACTCCCGCACCACCTCGGTCGGCGCCAGGGCGATCGAACGCTTCCTGCGGCCCGTCGCCTACCAGGACGTTCCGAAATCGTTGCTGCCCAGCGCGATTGCCGACGGCAACCCCGAACACCTGTGGCGGCGCATCGACGGCCAGCTCACCCAAGCCTGACCCCCACCGCACTCCACCACCCCAATCAGAGGAGCCCCGACTATGCGTCCCACCTTTGACGGCGTCCTGTTCTTCCCCGTCACCCCGTTCTAGAACGTCCGAGTCCGGAAGCGTCGACTTCGACGCGCTGGCCCGCCACGTCGCCAAGGGTGTGGACGCCGGTCCCGGCGGTGTCTTCATCGCCTGCGGCACAGGCGAATTCCACGCAATGGAGGATCGAGGAGTTCGGCGCGGTCGTGCGCACCGCCGTCGAGGTGGTCGCCGGACGAGTACCGGTCTACGCCGGTGCCGGCGGCTCGGTGGCCCAGGCCAAGCGATTCGCCACCACCGCCAAGGACGCGGGCGCCGACGGGTTGCTGCTGCTGCCGCCCTACCTCGTCGAGGTACCGCAGGCCGGCCTGATCGACTACACCCGCGCCGTCGCGGGCGCCACCGACCTGCCGGTCATCGTCTACAACCGCAACAATGCGCGGTTCACCGAGGACTCGGCCGTCGCCGTCGCCAAGATCCCCAACGTCATCGGGTTCAAGGACGGCACCGGCAACTTCGACCAGGTGGCCCGCATCGTGCTGGCGGTGAAGCAGGAGGTCGATCCCGACTTCCTGTTCTTCAACGGCCTGCCCACCGCGGAGACCACCCAGCTGGCCTACCGGGCGATCGGCGTGCCGCTGTACTCGTCGGCGACGTTCGCGTTCGCACCCGACCTGGCGCTGGCGTTCTACAACGCACTCGAAGCCGGCAACAACGAACTGACCGAGGCGCTGCTGCGCGCGTTCTTCTGCCCGTTGGTGCGGCTGCGCGACACGGTACCCGGTTACGCGGTGTCCCTGATCAAGGCCGGCGTGACGATGGAGGGCGTTCCCGCCGGGCCGGTGCGCCCGCCGCTGATCATGCCGTCCGCCACGGATCTCACCGAATTGCAGGCGATCATCGCCGCCGGCCGCGCGGTGCTCGCCGAGGCCCTGACCGGTACGTCGCGGACGGTCTGATCCCATGTCGCCGAACAGCATTCGGATCACCGGCGCCCGCATCACCCCGGTCGCGTTCGTCGACCCACCGTTGCTGAACACCGTCGGCGTCCATCAGCCGTATGCGCTGCGCGCGATCATCCAGCTCGACACCGACGCCGGCCTGGTGGGCCTCGGTGAGACCTACGCCGACACCAGGCACCTGGCCCGGCTGCACGCCGCCGCCGACGCGATCACCGGGCTGGACGTGTTCTCGCTCAACGCTATTCGCGCGGCGATCGCTGCCCGGCTGCAGCGGCGACGACGCGGCGGTGGGTACCGCGGGCATGATCACCACGGCCAGCGCCGTCGACCAGGTGCTCTCGCCGTTCGAGGTGGCCTGCCTCGACGTGCAGGGCCACGCGACGGGCCGGCCGGTCTCCGATCTGCTCGGCGGCAAGGTCCGCGACGCGGTGCCGTTCAGCGCGTACCTGTTCTACAAGTGGGCGGCCCATCCCGGCGCCGAGCCCGACCAGTTCGGCGAGGCGCTCGACCCGGACGGCATCGTCGCCCAGGCCCGTCGCATCATCGACGAATACGGTTTCACCGCAATCAAACTCAAGGGCGGGGTGTTTCCTCCCGAGGAGGAGATGGCGGCCATCGAGGCGCTGCACCAGGCGTTCCCCAACCACCCGCTGCGCCTGGACCCCAACGCCGCCTGGACCCCGCAGACGTCGGTGAAGGTGGCCTCCGGTCTGGCGGGGATCCTCGAATACCTCGAGGACCCGACGCCGGGGCTGGACGGCATGGCCGAGGTGGCCCAGCAGTCGCCGATGCCGTTGGCCACCAACATGTGCGTCGTCGCGTTCGATCAACTGGCGCCCGCCGTCGCGAAACAGTCGGTGCGCGTGGTGCTTTCCGATCACCACTACTGGGGCGGGCTGCAGCGCTCGCGGCTGCTGGCCGGGATCTGCGACACCTTCGGCCTCGGCCTGTCCATGCACTCCAACTCGCACCTGGGCATCAGCCTGGCCGCGATGGTGCACCTCGCCGGCGCGACACCGAACCTGACCTACGCGTGTGACACGCACTGGCCGTGGAAGACCGAGGAGGTCGTCAAGCCCGGTGCGCTGTCGTTCGTCGACGGATCGGTCCCGGTGCCCGTCGACGCCCGGCCTGGGCGTGGAGATCGACGAGGACGCGCTGGCCGCGCTGCACGAGCAGTACCTGCGCTGCGGGATCCGCGACCGCGACGACACCGGCTACATGCGCAGCATCGATCCGTCCTTCGAGCTGCTCAGCCCGCGCTGGTAAGCAGTTCGGCCCCCGGCGAGCCTGCCGGCGTCCTACCGTGGGCTCATGGCAGAACAGTCGGCGGCGATCGAGATAGCGCATCCACCCCAAGCCCTTCTGAAGGTGTTCAACCCTGTCCTGCGGCAGGTGCTGCGGACACCGCTGGGGGGCCGGCTCACCGAGTTCATGGTCGTCGACTTCGGCGGACGCAAGACCGGGCGGCGGTATTCGGTGCCGGTCAGCGCCCACCACCTCGACGGTGACCTCTACGTCGTGCTGGCGGCGCAGTGGAAATACAACTTCCGCGACGGTGCGGACGCCGAGGTGTACCACCGCGGTAAGAAGGCGGCGATGCACGGCCGGCTCATCACGGAGCGGCCGGTCGTCGTGGACATCGCGCACCGGCTGACGCAGTCCTACGGGGCGAAGCGGGCACAGCGATCGATGGGCATGAAGTTCCGCGACGATCGGGTTCCCACCGTTGCCGAGTGGGAGGAGGCCGTCGCCGCGGCTGAAGATCGCGGCGATCAAGCTGACCCCAAAGGCCTGATGTTCTCCCTCGCCCGGTTGTCCTGCTTCGTCGCCGTCGCCGAAGAGCTGCACTTCGGCCGGGCCGCCGAACGGCTGCACATGACGCAGCCGCCGCTCAGCCGCCAGATCCAGCAGCTCGAGAGCGAGCTCGGTGTGCAGCTGATCGACCGCACCACCCGGACGGTGACGCTGACCCCTGCGGGAGCGGCGTTCCTGCCCGACGCACGGCGCATCCTGCAGCTGGCCGAGGGAGCCGCGCAGACCGTCAAGCGCATCCCCGCGGGTGACCTCGGCACCGTCGTCGTCGGCTTCACCGCGGCCTCCGCGCACGCCGTGCTGCCGCGCCTGCTGGAACGGGCCCGGGAGCGGCTGCCTGACGTCAAGCTCGACCTGCGCGAGATGGTCACGGCCGTGCAGATCGAAGGACTGATGACCGGCGAGCTCGATCTCGGGATGGCGCGCCCGCCGCTGAAGCGTCCGGGTCTGGTGTCGCGGCCGCTGCTGCATGAGCAGCTGATCGCCGCACTGCCGTCGGGTCATCCCTTGGTCGACTTGACGCGTCAGCTGACGCTGACCGACCTCGACGGCCAGGACGTGGTGATGTACTCGCCGGTGCAGGCACGTTATTTCAACGACCTGCTGATCAGCACGTTCACCATCGCCGGGGCCACGCCGAACTATGTGCAGTACGTGACGCAGGTGCACACCATGCTGGTGCTGGTGCGCTCGGGCATCGGGATCGCATTGGTGCCGGCGTCGGCGGCGACCCTGCACCCCGAGGGCGTGGTGTTCCGGACCATCGGCGCGTTCCGCGAGCGACCCGTCGAGCTCGACGCGGTGTGGCGCGGCGATTCGACCAATCCGGCGTTGTTACGGCTGCTCAAAGATGTCTTGCCGCAACAGGAGTGGACGACCGACAACCTCGTCGAGGGCGTCCGCTGAGGTCCGCGCCGGAATTGCATTCCACGCGGTCTGCACGCGGGATTCAGCGCGTGGAATGCAATTCCGGCGCGGACTGGAGGAGCTGGAATGCCGTTTCGATACGCCGGGTCAGGTTCGGCGGACTAATCTCGTAACCATCAGATGAAGGAGGTTTGTCATGGCACGACCCGATCGTCCAGACCGCGACCGCAACATCAAGTGCGACTGTAAGTGTTTCTCCTGCAGGTCCGGCAAACATTGCCACGAAGGGAAATGCTCGGTGTGAACGGCTGAAGCCGGGCCCGCGGACAATCGGGCCCAGTTTCGCCGGGAGGAATCTAGTGCGCCGGGGCCGGTAGCGGGACCGGCGTCACCAGCGCGCCGGTCTGCAGGAAGCTGTCCAGGTTGCGCAGGGTCAGCGCCTCCATGGCCGCTCGCGTCTGCACCGTCCCGCTGCCCACGTGCGGCAGCAGCACGACGTTGTCCAATGCGAACAGTTCCTCGGGCACCTGCGGCTCGTCGGTGAACACGTCCAGACCCGCGCCGGCCAGTCTGCCGTCCACCAACGCGGAGACCAAGGCATCCTGGTCGACCACGGAGCCGCGGGCGATGTTGATCAGGTAGCCGTCGGCGCCGAGCGCGTCGAGGACCTCGCGATCCACCAGGCCACGGGTGCCCGCGCCGCCGGCAGCCGCCACGACGAGCACGTCCACGCCGCGCGCCAACTCCACCGTCGACGACGCATAGGCGTATGGGGAATCCGGCAACTGATGGCGATTGTGGTAGCTGATCGTGCAGCCGAAAGCACTGAGCCGCAATGCGATTGCCTTGCCGATGCGACCCAGCCCGATGATGCCGACACGCGTGTTGCTGACCTGGCGGGTCAACGGGTAGTTCCCGTCGACGGGCCAGCGGCCGGCGCGCAGGTAGCGGTCGGACGCGGAGAACTGCCGCAGCGTGTCGATCATCAGGCCCACCGCGGTATCCGCCACGCAATCGGTCAGGACGTCGGGGGTATTGCTCACCCCGACGCCCCGGGCTGCAGCGGCGTCGACGTCGGTGGTGTCGTAGCCGACGCCGAAATTCACCACCGCACCGAGGTTCGGCAGCGCCGCCATCAGCGGCGCGTCCACACCGGTGCGCCCCGATGTCACCACCGCGGTGATCTCCGCGCCGTGCTCGGCCAGGAACGCCTGGCGTTCCCTCGCGGAATCGGGCAGCACCCAGGCGGCGTAGTCATCGGCCAGCGTCTGCGCCAGCGACGGCTTCAGCGGCCCGACCTGCAATACGGAGCGGTTCTGACTGGGATCACTTGAGGAACGGCGCTGGGTGCTCATAGTGCGTCCACGGTACGACGAGCTGGGAATACCCGTCCACGTCCGAATTAGCATTGACTTATAGCCAAACGGCATGAGCGGGCATCCGCCACCGTCGTCTCGGTATAAGCGACCCTTGATTACCGACGAATATGCAGCTCAGGCCCTATTTCTCGCCAGACTACCTAGTGCATCGCAGCAACCAAAACTGCAGAAAACCCCCGTTCGGCCGGGGTTGACGCTGTTTCCCGCAGGCCCCTACGGTGTGCTTGCCATCACAGCTTCCATCTACATACGTGGACGTCACAATCCCCAGCCCGGGAGGACCCATGAACCCCGCAACATCCACCATCCGCCGACGCCTCAGCGCGTTGGCCCTCGCGGGAGTCACCGTCGCCGCCAGCGGCTGCACTGTCGCCAACTCCGGCGGCGGCGGATACGACCCTGACACCCTGCGCGTCGTGCTCTCCCAGGAGCCGCCGACGCTCGAACCGTGCGACGGCTCGCTGACCTCCACCGGCATCGTGGTTCGCTCCAACATCACCGAGCCGCTCGTGGAGCGCGACTCCAACACCGGTGACCTGCAACCGCTGCTGGCCACCGAGTGGGAGCAGACCTCCCCCAACGAGTGGAAGTTCACGCTGCGCGACGGTGTCACGTTCTCCGACGGGGCTCCGTTCACCTCCGAGGACGCGGCGTTCTCCATCAACCGGGCGGTGAACTCCGACCTGAGCTGCAACGTCGACGGTTACGTCTTCGGTGACGAGGAGCTGAGCCTGCAGACCCCCGACGCGAACACCGTCGTCGTCGGCACCACCGAACCCGATCCGATTCTGCCGCTGCGCATCTCGTTCGTCGAGATGGTGCCGCGCACCACCAGCATGACCGAGAAGGTCCGGGAGCCGATCGGCACCGGCCCGTATGCGATCCAGAGCTGGGACTACGGCCAGCAACTCAACCTGGCCCGCAACGCCACCTACTGGGGCGAGGCACCCGCGTTCGCGAAGGCCCGGTACCAGTGGCGCAGCGAGGGCAGCGTCCGCGCCGCCATGATCACCAATGACGAAGCCGACATCGCTACCGGGCTCGGACCCGAAGACGGTGCAGGCGACCTCGGAGTCCCGTTCCAGAACAACGAGACCACCGCGCTGCGGATCTTCACCGAGGAAGCGCCACTGGACGACATCCGGGTCCGAGAAGCGATCAACTACTCGATCAACCGCAGCGGCATCGTCAAGGCCATCTTCCGTGGCCTCGGTGAGCCCGCAGCGCAGTTGATCCCAGAAGGCGTGGTCGGTTTCAACGCCGAAATCGAACCGTGGCCTTACGACCCGGACAAGGCGCGTGAACTCGTCGCCGCAGCGAAAGCCGATGGCGTGCCTGTGGATCGGCAGATCCGTCTCATCGGCCGCAACAGCCAGTTCCCGGGCGTCACCGAGACGGTCGAGGTGATGCAGAGTGAACTGGCCAACGCCGGGCTCAACGTCAAGATCGAGATGATGGACACCGCGGCGCAGCTGCAGTATCAGTTGCGGCCCTTCCCGGACAACTCCGGGCCGTTCCTGGCGTTGATCCAACACGGCAACCAGGCCGGCGACGCCGCTTTCTCCGTCGATCAGTACATGAGTGTCGACGGTGCCCAGAGTTCCTCCGGCACCCCCGCCTTCGACGAAAAAATCAGTGCGGCAGGCAAACTCATCGGTGAGGAACGTCAGAAGGCCTACGAGCAGATCTTCGCCGACGAACCGAACGAGATCGCTGCGATGGCCTACATCGCACACATGAAGGGAATTCTCGGGAAGTCCGCCCGAGTCGACTACACCCCCAATCCGGCGACCGGCGACGAGATGCTGCTGGCCGCAATGACCCCGGCCGCATCCGACCGCACCGACCAGTCCTGAAAGACGGAAGGCCCAGCCCATGTTCTCCTTCGTTCGACGCCGGATGTATACCAGCGCATTGCCGCTGATCATCGTGCTCATCGGGGTGTTCCTGCTCGCCAGGCTCACCGGTGATCCCACCAACCTCTACCTGCCCGAGTCGGCGACCGCCGACCAGCGCGCGGAGTTCGCCGCCGCCAACGGGTTCAACGACCCGCTGATCACCCAGCTGATCGACTACTTCAAGGGTGTCATCCACCTGGACTTCGGAACCTCGCTGAGCACTGGCGAATCCGCCTCCTCGATGGCGCTGCGGGCCTTCCCCGCCACCCTTCAACTGGCGTTCGCCACCATGCTGCTGGCGATCATCGGCGCCGTCGTCATCGGCTGCTGGGCCGCCTACCGGCCGAACTCGCTGGCCGACCGGTTCTCCAGCCTGCTGTCGATGACCGCCGCATCGATCCCGGACTTCTGGTTCGCCATCACCGGTGTGTGGCTGTTCGCGGTGCTGATGGGCTGGCTGCCCACCTCCGGCGCCGACGCTGGCATCCTGTCCTGGATCCTACCGATCGCCACGCTCATGATCCGGCCACTGGGAGTGCTCACCCAGGTGGTCCGCGGTGCAATGGTCTCCGCGCTGTCCGCGCCGTACGTGCGGCTGGCCCGCAGCAAGGGCGCCAGCGACTTCCGGGTGGTCACCCACCACGCGCTGCGCAACGCCGCGGCCCCCGCACTCACCGTCGCCGGCGACCTCGCGGTCGGGCTCATCAACGGCGCGGTGGTGGTCGAGGCGATCTTCGGCTGGCCCGGTATCGGCAAGCTGATGATCGATGCCATCCTGCAGCGCGACTTCGCAGTCCTACAGGCCGCGGTGCTGCTCACCGCGGTCAGCATCTTCGTTCTCAACATCTTCATCGACGCCTGCTACGCGCTGCTCGACGCGCGGGTGCGCGAACCGGCCAAGGTCTGACGGGAGAAAACAACATGACTCAAATCGATCAGATTCCGGTCAAACCGACCACCGCGATCGTCGGCGGGGCCGACACTGACACCAAAACCCAGCGGGGACATACCATCTGGTTCCGGCTGCTGATCAACGACCGCGTCGCTGCCGTCGCGGCCTGCGTGCTGGTCCTGGTGTTCCTCACCGCGATCGTCGGCCCGATGCTCGTCGGCGAGTTGGCGACCCGCATCGACCTGGACAATTCCAATCAGGCACCGTTCACGCTGACACACGGCTGGGCCAACTTCCTCGGCACAGACCCGCTGGGACGCAGCATGCTGGCCCGCCTCATCGTCGCCTGCCGCACCACGCTGTCGGTCGCGATCCCCGCGGTCGTCATCTCCGCCGTCGTCGGCTCGGCGATCGGGATGTGGGCCGGCTTCTACCGCGGCTGGCGCGAGACCGTCGCCATGCGGGTCGCCGACGTGATCATGAGCTTCCCGTCGCTGCTTCTCGCAGTCGTCGTGCTCTTCGTCTTCTCCCCGAGTGCCGCCAACATCGTTCTGGTGCTGGCGATCACCCGCATCCCGGTGTACCTGCGCACCGCCCGGGCCGAGTCCTCCGAGCTGCAGAGCCGGGTGTTCGTCGACGCGGCGCGCACGTTCGGCGCCAGCGGTACCTCGATCATCGGCCGCCACGTGCTGCCGATTGTGCTGCCCACGCTGCTGACCGTCGCGACGCTGGACTTCTGCTACGTGATGCTGGCGGAGAGCTCCCTGAGCTTTCTGGGCATCGGCATCCAGCCGCCCGACATCAGCTGGGGCCTGATGGTCTCCCAGGGCCGCACCTATCTGCACACCGCGTGGTGGCTGTCGTTCTTCCCCGGCCTGGCCATCGTCATCACCACCGTGTCGGCCACCATCCTGGCCGCGTGGGCCCGCATCGCCACCGATCCCGGTCAGCGGTGGCGCCTGACCGTCCCGCAGAAGCGCCTGTCGAAGTTCACCAAGTCCGGAAAGGCCCTGTGATGACTGCACTCGCCGATCACGACACCCCCGTCGACGAGGTCGACGCCACCCCGGTGCTCGAGGTCGACGGCCTGTCCGTCGAGGTCCGCACCATCACCGGAACGCTGCGCGCGGTCAACGAGGTGTCCTTCGAGGCACACCGCGGTGAAACCCTGGCGCTGCTGGGCGAATCCGGCTGCGGAAAGTCGATGACCGCGACCGCGCTCGTCGGCCTGCTCGAGCCGGTGGCCGACATCGTCGGCGGCACCGCGAAGCTCGGCGGCCGGACTGGTCAGGTAGACCTTTTCAGCGCAGACCGCAAGAAACGGCGCGAGATGGCGGGCACCGAGCTGGCGATCGTCTTCCAGGACGCGCTGACCGCCCTGAACCCGCTCTACACCGTGGGAACCCAACTGGCAGAACCCTTCCGGATCCACCAGGGGATGAGTGCCAAGGACGCCAAGGCCAAGGCCATCGACCTGATGACTCGCGTCGGCATCCCGCAGCCGCGAGACGCGGCTGAACTCCTACCCGCACCAGTTCTCCGGCGGCATGCGCCAACGGTTACTGATCGCGATGGCGGTGGCACTCAATCCGAGCGTGCTGATCGCCGACGAACCGACCACCGCACTCGACGTCACCGTGCAGGCCCAGATCATGGCACTGCTGCGCGACCTGCGCTCCGAGTACCACATGGCCGTCGTGCTGATCACTCACGACCTCGCGCTGGTCGCCGAGGAAGCAGACCGGGTCGCCGTCATGTACGCCGGCAACATCGTCGAGACCGGCACCGTCGCCGAGGTTTTCGGCAACCCCAAGCATCCCTACACCAAGGGTCTGCTGAACTCGGTGCCCGTCAACGCCCGCCGCGGCGACGACCTCAAGTCCATCGGCGGCTCGCCGCCGGACCTGCACTCGATCCCGCAGGGCTGCGTCTACCAGGCCCGCTGCCCGCTGGCCGCCGAAGTATGCAAGACCACCCGGCCCACCCTGGCCACCGTCGGCACCGGCCGCAAGGCCGCCTGCCACTTCCCGGAAGAGGTCAAGAATGTCTGAGATTGTGCTGAGGTGACTGAGTGACTGAAGTGACTGAGAACCTGCTCGAGGTCCGCGACGTCCGCAAGTCGTTCCGGGTGCCGCATGCCGGGAAGAACAAGCTGCAAGCGCTCGACGGCATCACGCTGGATCTGGCGCGCGGTCAGACGCTCGGCCTGGTCGGCGAGTCCGGCTGCGGAAAGTCCACGCTGGCAAGGACATTGATGATGCTGGAGCGCCCCGACGAAGGGACCGTTCGGTTCGACGGCGTCGACCCGTTCAGCCTGCGGGGCGCCGATCTGCTGAAGTTCCGCAGCCGCGTGCAGATGGTCTTCCAGGACCCCTACGCGTCACTGAACTCCCGCATGACGGCCGCCGACATCATCGCCGAGCCGTGGCGCAGCCACAAGGAACTGATCAAGAACCGGCAGGACCGCGACATGCGGGTGCGCGGGCTGCTCGACCTGGTCGGCCTGGGAGCCAAGGCCGCCAACAAGTTTCCGCAGGAGTTCTCCGGCGGGCAGCGGCAGCGCATCGGCATCGCCCGCGCCCTGGCGCTGAACCCCGACGTCATCATCTGCGACGAGCCCGTCTCCGCGCTCGACCTGTCGGTCCAGGCCCAGGTGCTCAACCTGCTCAACGAACTGCAGCAGCAGCTGAAGATCAGCTACGTCTTCATCTCCCACGACCTGTCGGTGGTGCGCCACGTCGCCGACCGGGTCGCGGTGATGTACCTCGGCAAGATCATCGAGAACGGGCCGACCGAAGCGGTTTTCGAACGCCCCAACCATCCCTACACCGCCGCGTTGATGTCGGCTGCGCCGACGCTGGACGGCGAACAACGCAAGCAGCGGATCCTGCTCAAGGGTGAGGTGCCCTCGCCGATCAACCCGCCGTCGGGATGCCGCTTCCGCACCCGCTGCTGGAAGGCCACCGACGTGTGCGCGACGACGGCGCCCGCCGCATCCGTTGACCCCGAGATCGCCGACCACTCCGCCCTGTGCCACCACCCGATGCTGCTCGAGGGGAGTGGGCTTGAGTCCGTGTCCGTATGAGCATGAGCATCACGGGGTATTGCGTTCTGGCAGTGGCGATCGTCCTGGCGTCGGCACTGCAGGCCTCGATCGGGTTCGGCATCGGGATGTTCGCCGCGCCGATCGTGGCACTGATCGACCCCGCGCTGATTCCGGGCACGCTGATCATGGTCGCCACGCTGGTCACGCTGATGGTGGTGGTGCGCGAACGCGAGGCCATCGACCTCTCGGGCACCGGCTGGGCGCTGCTCGGCCGGGTGCCCGGCACCGTCGCGGGAGCGCTGCTGCTGGCCGCACTGCCGCACCGCGCGCTGGCGCTCCTGCTGGCCGGCGTGGTGCTGGGTGGCGTGGTGCTCACCAGCAGCGGCTGGATTCCCACTGCCCGCAGGCGCAATGTCGTGCTGGCCGGGGCGACGTCCGGGCTGCTCGGCACCGCGACGTCGATCGGCGGGCCGCCGATGGCGCTGGTGTGGCAACGCAACAGCGGCGCGCGACTGCGCGGCACGATGAGCGGCTTCTTCCTGATCGGTTCGGTGATGTCGCTCGTCGTCCTGGCCTTCACCGGGGCGGTCGACGGACACACGCTGTGGGGGTTCTCGGTGCTGATCCCCGCGGCCATCGTGGGCTATCTGCTCTCGCATGTGCTCAACCGGCATCTGGACCAGAAACGGCTGCGCTGGTTGGCGATCGGCGTGTCCGCGGCGGGCGCGGTCGTGCTGATCGGCCGCGAACTGCTGACGATGTGAGGAGCGGACCGTGACTGAGCACGGCGCCACACCGGACATCTCCGTGCGCAAGGTCAAGTCGGCGGTCCGCACCGTCGAACTGCTCGAGTACCTGGCCGCCCGGCACGACGACCCGGCACGGCTGCGGGAGATCAGCGACGCGCTCGGCATGCCCCGCAGCAGCGCCCACGCACTGCTGCGCACGCTCGTCAGCCAGGGCTGGGTGCGCTCGGACACCACCGGCATCCTGTACGGCATCGGCATCCGCGCCCTGCTCGTCGGCACCAGCTACCTCGACAGCGACCCCTACCTGCCGCTGATCACCCCGTTCCTCGAGGATCTGCGCGCCGAACTGGACGAGACGTTCCACCTCGGCAGGCTCGACGGCACCGACATCGTGTACCTGGCCACCCGCGAGTCCAAGCAGTACGCCGCACGTCCAATCGCGTCGGCAGGCGGCTGCCCGCGTATGCCACCTCGCTGGGCAAGGCGCTGCTCGCCGAACGGTTCGGTGCCGAGCGCGACGAGCACGTCCCCGCGGCGCTGAAACGGTTGACCCCCAAGACGATCACCGACCGCGCCACGCTCGACCAGGTTCTCGACGACGTCCGGGTGCGCGGCTACGCCACCGACGACGAGGAGAACACCACCGGGTTGCGGTGCTTCGCGGTGCCGCTGCGCTACTGCAGACCGGCGCAGGACGCGATCAGCGCGTCGATACCCGTGGACAGACTGACCCCGCAGCGTGAACGCGAGATCGTCGACGCGCTACGGACCATGGGAGACAAGGTGTCTCGTGTGGTGCGCCCGTTGGCCAACGGCGACAAGTGGTTCGCGTCGTGACCGCCATCAGAACCGGAGGAGAACAATGAGCACGAGAACACCCATCGTCACCGACGTCACCGTCGTCCCGGTCGCCGGCCGCGACAGCATGCTGCTGAACCTGTCCGGCGCCCACGGCCCGTTCTTCACCCGAAACCTGGTGATCATCGAGGACTCCGAGGGCAACACCGGTGTCGGGGAGGTGCCCGGCGGCGAGCCGATCCGGCGCACCCTCGACGACGCCCGTGCGCTCATCACCGGCCGCAGCATCGGCGACTACCACGCCGTGCTGGCCGACATGCGGCGCGAGTTCGCCGACCGCGACGCCGGCGGACGCGGCGCGCAGACCTTCGACCTGCGCGTGATGGTGCACGCCGTGACCGCCGTCGAATCGGCATTGCTCGACCTGCTCGGCCAGTACCTCGAGGTGCCGGTGGCCGCGCTGCTCGGCGACGGGCAGCAGCGCTCGCGGGTGCAGGCCCTGGGCTACCTGTTCTTCGTCGGTGACCGCACCAAGACCGAGCTCGCCTATCAGTCGCCCGCCGACGAGCCGGCCGATGCGGACGATTGGTTCAAGGTCCGCCACGAGGAGGCGCTGACACCCGATGCGTCGTCCGGCTCGCCGAGGCGGCGCGCGCCCGGTACGGCTTCAGCGACTTCAAGCTCAAGGGCGGGGTGCTGCCCGCCGCCGACGAGGCCAAGGCCGTCATCGCGCTGGCCGACCGCTTCCCGGATGCCCGAATCACGTTGGACCCCAACGGTGGCTGGCTGCTCGAGGACGCCATCAAGACCTGCCGCGAGCTGACCGACGTGCTGGCCTACGCCGAGGACCCGGTCGGGCCCGAGGGCGGGTTCTCCGGGCGCGAGGTGATGGCGGAGTTCAAGCGCGCCACCGGTCTGCCGACGGCGACGAACATGATCGCCACCGACTGGCGCGAGATGGGCCACGCGATCCGCTCCGGCGCGGTGGACATCCCGCTGGCCGACCCGCACTTCTGGACGATGGCCGGGTCGGTGCGCGTCGCGCAGCTCTGCGATGCGTGGGGGTTGACGTGGGGTTCGCACTCCAACAACCACTTCGACGTGTCGCTGGCGATGTTCACCCAGGTCGCCGCCGCGGCGCCCGGGCAGATCACCGCGATCGACACCCACTGGATCTGGCAGGACGGCCAGCAGATCACCACCGAGCCCTACCAGATCGTCGACGGGTACCTCACCGTGCCCGACGCACCCGGGCTCGGCGTGCAGCTCGACGAGGCCGCCGTGGCCGCCGCACACGACCTGTATCAGCCGCGAGGGCCTGGGCAGTCGGGATGACGCCGTGGCCATGCAGTACCTGATTCCGGGCTGGACGTTCGACAGCAAACGCCCTGCCCTGCAACGAGGTTGATGTGAAGATCGTCGTCATCGACGCGAACCTGGCCCCTCACCGCGAGCGGCTGGAGGCCGGCGCGCCTCCCGGCTCGGACATCCGCTGGCACATCGGCGGCGTGTCCCCCGACGATCTTCGTGACGCCGACGTGTTCGTCGGCAGCCGGTTCACCGCCGACATGGCGCATGCCGCCGAGAAGCTGCGGCTCATCCACGTCGCCGGGGCAGGCACCGACAAGATCGACATTGCGGCGCTGCCGCCGGATGTTCTGGTGGCCAACACCTTCCATCACGAGCGCTCCATCGCCGAATACGTCGTGGCGGCGGCGGTGATGCTGCGCCGGGGTTTCCTCATCCAGGACCGCAAGCTGCGGGACAACGTCTGGGCGACGTCGGTGTACGACAGCGCCATTCCGCAATCTCCGACGCTCGGCGGCGCGCACATCGGCTTCGTCGGCTTCGGCCACATCGGTCTGCGAAGCTGGAACCTGTTGCGGGCCTTCGGATGCACCGCGGCCGCGGTCACCGGTTCAGGCCGGGTCTCCGCCGACGTCGGGCTGCGGTGGACCGGCGACACCGGCGACCTCGACCGGCTGATGCGCGAGTGCGATGTGGTGGTGCTGTCGGCGCCGCTGAACAGCCACACCGAAGGCATGATCGGCGCTGCGCAGTTGACGGAGCTGGGACCGGAGGGGGTGCTGATCAACGTCGGCCGCGGGCCGCTGGTCCAGGAGCGGGCGCTCTACGACGCGCTCGCCAACCGGGTCATCAAGGGTGCGGCCGTCGACGTCTGGTATCGCTACCCGACCGGCGGCAGTGATTGCGCGCCAAGCGAACTGCCCTTCGCCGAGCTGCCGAATCTGCTGATGACCCCGCACTCGTCGGGAGTCACCACGGACACCTTCGCCGGGCGCGTCGACGACGTCGCCGCCAACATCTCGCGCCTGCAGACGCGGGGAACCGCTGCGCAACCTCGTCGCCCGCTGACCCCCGCCGGAATTGCATTCCACGCGGTCGTCACTCGCATTTTCGCGCGTGGAATGCAATTCCGGCGGAGAAGTGAGGGGGTGTCAGCCGTAGGGCTTGGGTTCGTGGAACCGGTTGATGATCGGGATCCGTTCGATGATCCGATCACGCAGCCGGGGTTCCTGATACTGCGGCACGACGGCGGGCACCTGCGGCGGGCGGCGGCAGCACCGGAGGCACATACGCGGGCGCCGGTGCGGGCGGCAGGTAGTTGGGCGGCGGCGCCGGCGGGACATAGGCGGGCGCGGGCGCAATGTAGGCAGGCGCCGGGCGGCTGGTGCACCGGGGGCGGCAGCCGCGGGCGGCTCGGCCATCGCGCGGCGCTGCGGGCACGGGACCGTGACCGCGACGTCTCGGCCACCGCGGGCGCCGGCGCTTCGCGGGCCGCGGGGCGGCCTTGCCGGGTGACGGCGCGGTGGTTTCGCGCGCCGGGGTCTCCGAGCGCGCCATCTGCGGCACCGGTCGTCGTCGGGCGTCAGCGTCATGCCCAGCGCCACCGACAGCGAGACGACGAACGTCACGACCGCGGCGGCCAGCACAGCGGCCAGCGTCGCCGTCGGCGACAGGTGCCGCCGGACAGGTGCGGCCTGGGCGTCGAGGATCGACACCGCCGAAGCCGACGGCCAGCGCCGCTCCCCTGGCCAGCGCCAGGTCGGCCTCGTCGGCAGAGACCACCGGCGCCTGGGTGCGCTGATGCAGTTCGGCCACCACGGCGTCGACGTCACCGGAACCGACCACGAAGACGGCGTCAGGAGACAGGCCGTCGACATCGCCGAGCGCCGCGGCGTCGACCCGGTCGGCGATCACCCCGTCCGGCGTGACGGCGGCGATGACCGCGGCGCCGGGCTCCACGACGCACACCACGACCCGCTCGTATCCCGCGATGTCGGCGATGCCGCAGGTCAACGCCTCGGCAGCCTCGAGGTCGGAGACCGCGATGATGTTCTCGACCTCGCGGTCGGTCAGGGCCTGCCACACCGCGCTGGCGGTAGCCTCCGCCGCGCTGGTCCAGGTCAGCCCGATGGCGTGCACGCGGCGGCCGCCCGGCCTTGTCCAACAGCGCGCTGAGCAGCGCGTTCGCGTCGAATGCCGCATCCGAGTCGGCGGGCAGCGAGCCTCGGTCCAGGGTGGCGCCCTCACCGGTCGGCGCCTTCGACGAGGACCCAGCGCACCGATGACGACGTCATCGACAAACCGAGCACGAGGTCCATGGGTGAGCTTCCGATCTGCGTCCGATTAGCCCTCGACATTACCGCGATCGGCCGCGGGAGCGCACCGGGATCAGGGCTGACCGTGCAGCAGACCGCGCCGCCACGCCATCGCCGCATGGGCGGTCAACTGGTGATAGGCCAACCAGGACAAGTTCGCGTCGCCGATGCACTTATGCGGTTCACCCAGCCACGATGGTCGTTCGGCGCCACACCTGCCACACTCTTTCGGCGTCATCCATCGAAGATCTCACTTCCGTCTGGTCGGCGCCGCGTGGAGTAACGCATCCCACAGGAATCGCATGTGCTCCACTTGAGTCACACAGGTGGGACGGATCCGGGCGAGAGGGAGTTCAGTGGCGACGCGACTGGTGGTGCAGCGCGACGACATCCGGCAGACCCGCTGGGAGGACACCGCGCCTGCCGGTCTCGACGACGGCGCGGTGCGGCTGCGGATCGACAAGTTTGCACTGACCTCCAACAACATCACTTATGCCGTCTTCGGCGACGCGATGAATTACTGGCAGTTCTTCCCGACCGGTGACCCGGCGACCGGCAGCATCCCGGTCTGGGGTTTCGGGTCCGTGGTCGAGTCCCGGTGCGCGGGCGTCGAGGTCGGGGAACGGTTCTACGGCTACTTCCCGATCGCCGACGAGGTCGTGCTGCGGCCCGAAGACGTGACCGCCCCGGGTTTCAGGGACGCCGCCGAGCATCGGCGTGGGCTGCACCCGATCTACAACCGATACACGCGGTGCAGCACCGATCCGGGCTACGTCGCCGAACTCGAGGCGCAGCAGGCGCTGCTGCGTCCGCTGTTCTCCACGTCGTTCCTGCTCGACGACTTCCTCTTCGACAACGGGTTCTTCGGCGCGAACGCGGTGATGCTGTCCAGCGCCTCGAGCAAGACCGCCTACGGCACCGCGTTCTGCCTGGCGCAGCGCCGCCAGACGCCCGAGGCGGTGACGATCGTCGGCCTCACCTCGCCGGCCACCGGACTTCACCAGCTCGGCTACAGTCGCCTACGGTGTCGCGTCCGCGGCCGACGGGTCCATCGGCCGGCTCGGCGACCAGCGACTCACCTACAGCTGCGCCGTCGGCGCCACCCACTGGGACGGACCCGGCGGCGGCGACGACCTGCCCGGGCCGCAGCCGGTGCTGTTCTTCGTGCCCGACCACGCCGCGAAACGCTCCGCCGAGTGGGGTCCACCGGGCTGCTGGAACGCATCGGCGCCGGCTGGATGGCGTTCATGGCACCGGTCACCCGTCCCGACAACCCCTGGCTGACGGTGATGCCCGGCCAGGGCCCGGCGGCCGTCGACGCCGTGTATGCGGCGCTACTGGACGGCAGCGTCCCCGCCCGCGAGGGGCACATCCTGTCGCTGTGACCCCGGAGCTCAGTCCCGGCCACGCGCGAACTCGGTGGGAGGGCATCCGGTGAGCCGGGTGAAAGCCGTGGTGAAGGCGCTGGCGGACTGATATCCGACCCGGCCGGCCACCTGTGCGGTCGACAGGCGTTCGGTCCGGAGCAGATCCTTGGCGAACGCCACCCGCCACTGCAGCAAGTACTGCATGGGGGGCATGCCCATGGTCCGGGTGAAGCGGTGGGCGAACACCGCGCGGGACACCGCGGCGGCGCGCGCCAGTTGCTCGACGGTCCAACCGCGCGCGAGGTCGGCGTGCAGCTGCTGAAGTGCCGGTGCCAGCACCGGATCTGACAGCCCCGCGATCAGCCCTCGTTGCCCGCTGCCCAGCGGCGGCGCCGGGTGGATCCGGACGGCCTCGATCAACAGCACCTCGACGAGCCGTTGCAGGATTACGTCGCGGCACACACTCTCGGCGTCGGACTCCTCGGCGATGAGTTCGACGATCCGGCTCAGCCGCGCCGACCCGGGCTCACCACGGCGCACCAGAAGGACCTTCGGCAGCAGGGAGACCAGCAGCGGCGCATTGGCGGGATCGAACCGGAAGTACCCGCCGAGCATCCGCATCGTGACGGGCGCGGCCCCGGAGCCGTGCCGGGTGTGCCGCGAGTGGTCGAGTGCGGCGAAGGTGGGTTCCACGTCGGTGCTGGCGCTGAGCGTGAATCCCGGCATCTCGGGGAACAGCAGGAAGTCTTCCTGCCGCAGGTGGATCGACTCGAGTCCCTCCGGCTCGAGGACGCACGAGCCCTGCAGCATGAGGCAGAACGCGGGATCGCCGTAGCGCGGCTTGCGGACGCTCCAGTCCCCGCCGCCGGTGACGATCTTGGACAGCACCGCTTCCGGTCGCAGCAGTGACATCAACACTTCCATCGGACCGGCGGCGTCGGCGATTCCCGCATCTCGCGTGCCCACATGGCAACGCTAACGGAGGCAGCGACCGCCTAGTTGGCTTGCGCCAGCGCGACCGCGTCCGCACCGGCCGGGAACCGCAGCCGGCCCGACGGGTCGGTGGCGGCGTGATAGACGACGTCGGCGACGTCCTGCGGGGTGGTCACTGCCCCCGGCTGAGCGAACGAACCCATGATCGGCTCCGCGAACGCCTGGTACTCGGCCGGGATCAGGCCGGCCATCCGCTCGGAGCCGTTGCCGGCGAATGCCGTCGACGGGCCATACCCCGGTTCGACGAGCTTGACCCGCACGTCGAAGAAGCCGAGTTCGAGGGCCAGCGACGCGGTGAACCCTTCGATGGCCATCTTGCTGGCGGTGTAGACCGCCGCCAGCGGCATCGCCGTGAGTGTCACGCTGGAGGTCACGTTCACGATGACGCCCGATCGCCGCGCACGCATCTGCGGTACGACGGCCTGCGTCACGGCCATGACCCCGAAGGTGTTGGTCTCGAACAACTCTCGGGTGACGGCCATCGGCGTGGCCTCGAAGGCGCCGACGGCACCGATGCCCGCATTGTTGACGAGCACGTCGATCGGCCCAGCCGACCGGACTGCCGTGGCGACGCTTTCCGGGTCGGTCACGTCGAGGGCGAGCACCTGCAAGCGGTCCGAGCGGGGAAGCACGCCGTCGCGCGGGGTTCGCATGGTGGCGAGGACGTTCCATCCCTCGTCGTGGAAGCGATGCGCGGTCGCCAAACCGTAGCCGGACGAGCAGCCGGTGATGAGCACTGTGGTCATGCATTGAAAGCTATGGTCGCCCGCGCCAGTGGACAACACGTCAGCGTCCGAGATTGCTTCGCGATCGTCTTACTGGGTCAATCTGTGGATCGCGCAAGGAAACTGCCCGGTTGGCCGTCGTGCTCTTTTCTGTCCTGCGGCGTCGTCCGATGCTGGCGACAGCGAAAACGGGAGGCACATCATGTGGACTGTCATCATCATCGTCATCGCGGTGGTCGTTGTAGCCCTTGCCGTAGTGGGAATCACCTACGCGGAGCACTCAGATGACACCTGGTCGGCGGGTGCTTCCGACCGGGAGGGCAATCGCGGGTCGACCTCCGGATGCGGGGGCGGCGGTTGCGGCGGTTGCGGCGGTTGCGGCGGTTGACGGGAATCTGACCCATTGTTCGGGATACGCTGCGCTCCAGCCTCACTGCACGAGGAGGACACATGCGATCCACCCGGCGACTCCTCGCTGCGGCAATCGTCGCGGCGTCGTTGATCACCGCCGTCGGCGCACCACACGCGGCGGCCGATCCCAGCACCGATCTTGCCGTCCGACTCGACCGGGCCATCGAGGCCAGGGTCGCGCAGATGGGGATCCCCGGCGCGATCGTCAGCCTCTCGGTTCCCGGTGAGATCGACTACGTCAAGGCGGTCGGCGTCGGCGACACCGCCACCGGTGTTCCGATGATGCCCGACTACCACACCCGCATCGGCAGCGTCACCAAGACGTTCACCGGGACGGCGGTGCTTCAGCTCGTCGACCGCGGCCTGATCCGGCTCAGCGACCCGATCTCGCGCTACGTCGACGGCGTGCCGTCCGGTGACGTCATCACCCTCGAACTGCTCGGCCGGATGCGCAGCGGCCTGCCCGATTACACCGCGCCCGACAATTTCCTGGAGCGCCTCTACGGTGAGTCACCCTCTGGACCGGAGGCATTCGCCACGACGCCGCGAGAGCTGGTCGATGCCGCGTTCACTCGGCCGCTCAACTTCGCACCGGGCGCCAAGTTCGAATACAGCAACACCAACACCATCCTGCTCGGCATGGTGGTCGAGAAGGTTGCCGGTATACCCCTCGGGGATTACCTGCAGCAGAACATCTTCGGGCCGCTGGGCCTGACGCAGACCAGCTTTCCGGCCAACGGCTGGCTCCCGGGGCCCTACGCGCACGGCTACAACCGGGCACCCGACGGCACCGTCTACGACGCGACGCTGTGGAACCCGTCGTGGGCGGGTGCCGCGGGCAAGATCGTCTCGACGGTGCCGGATCTGAGGATCTGGGCGACGGCGCTGGGCAGGGGCTCGCTGCTGCATCCCCAGACCCAGGAGCAGCGGATCGCCGACGGCCCGGTGGTCGGCGATGGCGTGGACTACGATTTCGCGATTTTCGACGTCCACGGGTGGCTCGGCCACAACGGCGACATCCCCGGCTACACGACGGTCACGGTGTATCTGCCGGAGCGCGACGCGACGCTGGTGATCGTCACCAATTCCGACATTCCCGAGCCGCATGCCGCCGGGCAGATCGCTTTCGATGTGACGTCGATCGCGACGCCCGAGCATGTGTACGCCCTCGGCCCGGAGCCACCGCAGCTGCTGGAGAACTGAGGCAGCGACGCCGGCCAATCTTTGGATCGTGCGAGAATGCGCCGCCGACCCTTGTCGGCGCTGCGAACCGCTTGCACCATCGATACATGCTGACGAAGTGGACGGCACGACGACGGGGTGGAACGGGCTTCGCGCGGTCGCGTGCGGCCGTGGCGGCACTCGAGCTCCCACCCGCGGTGTTCAAGACCTGCCCCTGGGAGCCACGGGAGCTCGTCGTCACCGGGCTGCGGCAGTGGCTGCGCTGCTGCGCGGCCGCGTTGCGGGATGACCAGGTGATCGGGATGCCTTCGCAAGCAGTGGATGAGGCGTGGCACGGCCTGATCCTCTGCACGATGCGGTATCAGGTGTTCTGCGCCGAGGCCTATGGCCGCTTCATGCACCACACCCCGTTCGGAGGCGAACCTGCCGCAGCGGCCGGCGACCCGATGCACGAGCAGCTGCGCCGAACCGTGATCGCATGGTCGCTGGTCGGGATGCCCGGCGAGCAGTGTGTGCTGTGGGATCTCGACGAGCGCGTCGGCGTCGCGCACCCCTGGGGCATCGACATGGCACGCGTCACGGCGATCCAGGACGACATCACGCTGCGGGAACGGGCCAGAGCGTAGTCAGAGCAGATCGGGGTGGGCCGCCAGGACGCGGGCCCGGATCGCCGACCAATCAGATCGCCCTCGAGCCGCCCCGCTTCGGGCTCGGTGTACGGATTCTCTCCCGCGCTGGGCGTCGTGACCAGCGCCCCCGCGCATTCCCCATTCCTGCAGCTGCCTCGGCATGAGCTGGACGGGCAGGCCAGTGTGGTTCCACCCGACGACCGTTGTCGGCGGCCACCATGTTGTCGAGGTACAGCTTCTCGAAATAGGCGATCAGCCGGAAGATGAACACCGCGTCACCGAAGCCGGCTGCATCTGCCTCTTCGATGCGCCTTCGGTGGTCCTGACGTAGCTGTTGGTCAACCACCATCGGCTGTCGTGGGGCCGGCCGTTCTCGTCGACCATCCGGGCAGCCGTTCCGGCGAGCCGATCCGTGCGGCGAGGGCATTTGGCTCTCGCCGCGGCATCGGCGGCGTTCTCCTGTATCAGGTCCGCCACCAAGGCGCAGTCCCCTCTCCGAGAAACTCCGAGGGTAGATCCTTCAGGAGAGGTTCGCCCCCGCAAAGGCGATGGAGGACGAACCGCCAAGTGCGCCACCCGCCGGAAGTATTTCTGACACCGCCAGAGGTGTCTGCGCCTGTTGGCGCAACGAGGCGAGAGATCGAGCGAGCAGGCGCGACACGTGCATCTGCGATATCCCGAGCCGTTCACCGATCTGGCTCTGAGTCAGGTTCTCGAAGAATCGAAGAAACAACACCGTCTGCTCGCGTTCGGGCAGCGCCGCCAGCAGCGGACGGACGGTTTCAACATCCACCACGTGGTCCAAGTTGGCATCGACGAACCCGAAGCGGTCACTGATCGAGCGGCCCTCGTCTTCGTCCGTGCCGTTCCTGGTGGCGTCGAACGAGACGGTGGAGTACGCGCTGGAAGCGATCTGCGCCTGCACCACCTCTTCGCGGTCAATCCCCAAATGGCCGGCGATTTCGCTGGCGGTGGGCGCACGACCGATCGCCTGAAACAATTCCTCGCGGGCCCGGTTGAGCTGGGGACCGAGTTCCTTCATCCTGCGGGGGACCTTGACCGACCATCCGTGATCACGGAAGTACCGGCGGACTTCGCCCATCATCGTCGGAACGGCGAACGCCAGGAATTCCGTCCCGATCTCGGCGTCAAAGCGATTCACCGCTTGAATGAGCCCCGTCCTCGCGACTTGGACGAGGTCGTCGAGAGGCTCTCCGCGATTACTGAACCGGCGTGCAATGTGGTCGGCCAGCGGCAGGCAGCGGGCAATGATCTGGTCTCGCTGGCGTCGATACTCAATTGATTGATCATCCAGGGTTACGAGACCCCGAAACATGTCCGTCACATCGTCGTACTCTGAATTCGGCCTTGATGTCACCAGTGAGGCTTCGCCTCTGACCGCCGAGGCTGGGGTCTTGTTGCGTGTGTCAGCTGCGGTCACGCTGAGGGTCATGGACAAGCCGGTGACTGTGAATGATGTGCTCGACGGGCATGTGGTGCTCGATGTGGAGTGCATGGATCGGATTTATCTGAATGGCTATGTGCCGAATCTGCAGGTCGGCGGGCAGGTGGTGTCGTTTATGACGGCGCATCTGGGTTATCCGATCCCGTCGCCGGCGATCCTGGAGAAGATCGGCACCGCGTTCCGCGCGGCGGTGGGCCGCTTCGCCGACGACAACAAGATCCCGGTGGTGCGCTTCGGCAAGGACGACCGCAAGATCGATCGGATGCGGCCGTATCTGGCGCGGCAGGCGGTGACCGGTCGGGCGGGGGTAGCCGCGATCGGGGTCGCCCAAGAGTTCGCCCCAGTGTTTCTGGCGACCAAGCGCACCGGGCAGACCACGGGAGTGTGGTTCTCGTTCACCAAGGCCCAGCGGCGGGTCACCTGCTACTACTTTTACCTCTGGGACGAGGACTTCGGGCCGGCGTTTGTGAAAATCTGCGCCTATTTCCCGTACCCGATGAAGATCTGGGTCAACGGCCACGAGTGGGCCAAACGCCAAGCCACCAAGGCCGGTATCGGGTTCACCGAGCTGTCCAACGGGTTCGCCACGTGCAGCGATCCGGTGGGGTTGCAGGCGATCTGCGACCGGCTCGGCCCGGGAACGATTCAGGTGTTCGCCGAACGGTGGTGGTCGATCCTGCCGCTGCCGCTCACCGAGCACGACCGCGCCGCCGGGTATTGGTGGGAGTTGTCGATGCGCCAGGTGGAGACCTCACGCACGCTGGTCTTCGATGCACCCCGGCATGCTCGCGGGTTCTTCGAGGCGCTGGTCAGCGACAACCTCGACATCGGCCGCCCGGAGCTGATCGAGCTGATCTTCAAACGCGGGCAGCGCCGTGGTCGCCCGGCGGCCGGTCAGTTCAAGACCAAGGTGGTCACTTACGGCACCGAGGTCAACGTCAACGCCTTCTACCGGCACTCCCGGATCAAGCAGTACTTGAAGGACGGGCGTGCGCTGCGGATCGAGACCGTGATCAACGACCCGGGCGATCTGGGCTGTCTGCGGCGCCTGGTCCATCTCGACGCGCTGCAGACCCGCGCCCGCGCGGTCAACACCGCCCTGCTCGATACTGAACGTGTCGGTCAGGGCTGCGTCCTGGCGAGTCCAGCCTTTGAGCGGATCGCCCAGCCCACCCTCGATGAGGATGGCAGGAAGGCCCCGGCCTTGCGGTTCGGCGACCCTCGGGTCCAAGCCCTGGCCGGCGCCCTGTGTACCAGCGTGCTCGCCGTCACCGGCATCACCAACAAGAGCCTGCGCGCCTTGATGACCGGACTGCTCGGCGGTGCGAACTACACGATGAACCAGGCCAGCTACGACCTGGCCCGGCTCCGGGCTCAACGGGCTCATCACCCGCATCCCCGCCAAGAATCGATACCGCCTCACCGACGACGGGCTGCGGTTCGCGATCTTCTACACCAAAGTCCACGACCGGCTGTTGCGTCCCCTGCTCGCCACCGACCAGCCGCCAGCCCCACCGCCGATACGAAAAGCGTTGCACACCATAGACATTCACATCACAGAAACCATCGATCAGGCACGCCTGCTGCCGAAGGCAGCCTGAAAACTCAAGACAACTCCCAACGTCCTAGCGACCAAGGTTCGCTAGTGAGGCTTCGCCTCTGACCGCCGAGGCTGGGGTCTGGTCAGGGGGTTCGGTTGCCGTCAGGCTGTCGTGATGGCTACCACGGTGACGGTGAATGATGTGCTCGATGGGCATGTAGGCCTGGATCTGGAGTGCATGGATCGGATTTATCTGAATGGCTATGTGCCGAATTTGCAGGTGAGCGGGCAGGTGGCGTCGTTTATGATCGCCCATCTTGGCTATCTGATCCCGTCGCCGGCGATCATGGAGAAGATCGGCACCGCGTTCCGCAGGGCGGTGGACCGGTTCGCCGACGACAACAAGATCCCGGTGGTGCGGTTCGTTAAGGACGACCGCAAGATCGATCGGATGCGGCCGTATCTGGCGCGGCAGGCGGCGACCGGTCGGGCGGGGGTGGCCGCGATCGGGGTGGCCCAGGAGTTCGCGCCGGTGTTCCTGGCGACCAAGAAGGGTGCCGGGCAGGCGGTGTGGTTCTCGTTCACCAAGGCCCAGCGGCGGGTCACCTGTTATTACTTCTACCTCTGGGACGATGACTTCGGGCCGGCGTTTGTGAAGGTGTGTGCCTATTTCCCGTATCCGATGAAGATCTGGGTCAACGGCCACGAGTGGGCCAAACGCCAAGCCACCAAGGCCGGCATCGGTTTCACCGAGCTGTCCAACGGGTTCGCCACGTGCACCGATCCCGCTGCGTTGCAGGCGATCTGCGACCGGCTCGGCCCGGGAACGATTCAGGTGTTCGCCGAACGTTGGTGGTCGATCCTGCCGCTGCCGCTGACTGAGCACGACCGCGCCGCCGGGTATTGGTGGGAGTTGTCGATGCGCCAGGTGGAGACCTCGCGCACGCTGGTCTTCGATGCACCCCGCCACGCTCGCGGGTTCTTCGAGGCGCTGGTCACCGACAACCTCGACATCGGCCGCCCGGAGGTGATCGAGCTGATTTTTCGGCGCGGGTCAGCGGCGGGGTCGCCCGGCGGCCGGTGAGTTCAAGACCAAGGTCGTCACCTACGGCACCGCGGTCAACGTCAACGCCTTCTACCGGCACTCCCGGATCAAGCAGTACTTGAAGGACGGGCGCGCGCTGCGGATCGAGACCGTGATCAACGACCCGGGCGATCTGGGCTGTCTGCGGCGGCTGGTGCATCTCGATGTGCTGCAGACCCGCGCCCGTGCGGTCAACACCGCTCTGCTCGATACTGAACGTGTCGGTCAGGGCTGCGTCCTGGCGAGTCCAGCCTTTGAGCGGATCGCCCAGCCCACCCTCGATGAGGATGGCAGCAGGGCCCCGGCCTTGCGGTTCGGCGACCCTCGGGTCCAAGCCCTGGCCGGCGCCCTGTGTACCAGCGTGCTCGCCGTCACCGGCATCACCAACAAGAGCCTGCGTGCCTTGATGACCGGACTGCTCGGCGGTACGAACTACATCGATGAACCAGGCCAGCTACGACCTGGCCCGGCTGCGGGTCAACGGGCTGATCACCCGCATCCCGGGCCGCAACCGCTACCGGCTCACCGACGACGGGCTGCGGTTTGCGATCTTCTACACCAAGGTCCACGACCGGCTGTTACGCCCGCTGCTCGCCGCTGACCAGCCGCCAGCTCCACCACCGATACGAAAAGCGTTGCACACCATCGACATTCACATCACAGAAACCATCCAACAGGCCCGCCTGCTGCCAAAGGCAGCCTGAAAACTCAAGACAACTCTCAACGTCCTAGCGACCAAGGTTCTCTAGCGTCATGGGCCGGCCTGTCACCGGGATCCAACGAATCCGCCGGACGGGTGAAATCTACCAAGACCAGACCCGGCAACCGCTACCTCAAGGGCGTACTGGGCATCGCCGCTATAACGGCCGCCCGCTCCAAGAACACCTACTTCTCCGCCAAGTACAGACGCATCGCGTCCCGACGAGGCCCGATGCGCGCCCTCGTCGCTGTCGAACACGCCATGGTGATCGCAGCCTTCAACATGCTCACCAACGGTGACTTCTACCGCGACCCCGGCCCCGACTATTACACCGCACGCCAACCCGCCCGAACCAGGGCACGAGCAATCAGCCAACTCGAAACCCTCGGATACCGCGTCACTTTGGAACCACTCGCCAATACCGCGTAGCCCACCACCGAGCCGAGTCAGCCGTTGTGGTCACCCCATTTTTGTGTCAGTGGGGCCCCAGCCCCTCATACCAACTTGTGTAATGAGCAGTAGGTGATCGGGATCTGCAGCCATGATCATCTAGCACCCATTCGAGATCGCCCGCCTCATACCTGTCGTCTGTATCTGGGTTGACTCCTAGACGGCTTGCGCCTCGGGTCGGTGCGCCCCGCGTGGAGTGGCTGAAGAGAGGCCTGCAAAGCCGAAAGTTGGTGTGCCCTCCTCGCTTTCCATCCCCGAATCGAGGCGAGGAGAAAGTCGTGTCAGCGATATCGAAAGCCCCTGACCGTGTGGTGATCGCGATCGATCCGCACAAGGCGTCCTGGACCGCCGCGGTGGTCGACGCATCGTCGCAGCCCGTGGCCACCATTCGCGTCCCGGTCAGCCGTGACGGCTATCGTGCGTTGCGCCGCTTCGCGAGCCGGTGGCCCGATCCGACATGGGCGATCGAAGGCGCATCCGGCCTAGGTGCGCCACTGACAGCACGGCTACGCACCGACGGGGTCGACGTCGTCGATGTTCCCGCAAAACTCGCCGCCCGGGTACGGATGCTGTCGACCGGCCACGGCCGCAAAAACGACGATGCCGACGCCGTGAGCGTAGGGATCGCCGCGCGAAGCGCACGCACGTTGAATTCCGCCGCGGTCGACGGGCGCCGTGACCGCCGTACGCGCGATCGTCGAACACCGCGACGACCTGGTCAAAACCCGCACTCAAACCATCAACCGCCTCCACGTCGAGCCCATCTGCACTGTTTGAATCGCCCTGGAAATGCTGGAGGCTCCTGACCTTGGAAACGAGGATGCAGGTATGCCGAAAGAACAGTCTCCTGGGAAGCCGACGACACGCCGATACAGTCCGGAAGAGAAGGCCGCCGCGGTGCGGATGGTGCGGGCGTTGCGCGCCGAACTGGGTACCGAGCAGGGAACCGTGCAACGGGTAGCCCGCCAGCTCGGCTACGGCGTCGAGTCGGTACGGATGTGGGTGCGCCAGGCAGATATCGATGAAGGATTAGCTCCAGGGGTATCGACCGCAGAGTCGGCGCGGGTCAAGGAACTCGAGCAAGAGAACCGAGAACTCAAGCGCGCCAACGAGATTCTGAAGCGAGCGGCCAGTTTCTTCGGGGCGGAGCTCGACCGCCAACACAAGAAATAGTCGACTTCATCGACGACAACCGCGAGGAGTTCGGGGTCGAGCCCATCTGCACCGTCCTGCGATCAGCAGGGGTGTCGGTGGCTCCGAGCACCTACTACGCGGCCAAGTCCCGCGGTCCGTCGCAGCGGGCCTGCCGTGACGCCGTCCTGGGTCCGGCCCTGGTCCAGTTGTGGAAGGACAACTACTGCGTCTACGGGGCGCACAAGCTGTGGAAAACGGCACGCCGGGCCGGTCACGACGTGGGCCGCGATCAGGTGGCCCGGCTGATGCGGGCCGCCGGCATCGAAGGGGTGCGTCGCGGCAAACGGGTCCGCACCACCAAGCCCGACCCTGGCGCCGGGCGGCATCCCGATCTGGTCAAGCGCAACTTCACCGCGACTGCCCCCAACCAGTTGTGGGTCACCGACCTGACCTACGTCCCGACCTGGGCCGGCGTGGCGTACGTCTGCTTCATCACCGACGCGTTCAGTCGGATGATCGTCGGCTGGCGGGTCGCGTCGAACATGCGGACCACGATGGTGCTCGACGCGATTGAGATGGCCCGCTGGTCACGCGGAAATACGTTGCCGGGCTTGACATGTCACTCCGACGCCGGATCGCAATTCACGTCCGTTCGCTACGGTGAACGCCTCGCCGAGATCGGTGCGGTGCCCTCCATCGGATCCGTCGGGGACAGCTTCGATAACGCCCTCGCGGAGACGGTGAACGGATACTACAAGTCTGAGCTGATCTACGGACCGGCCCGCACCGGCCCCTGGAAGACCGTCGAGGATGTCGAACTGGCCACCCTGAGCTGGGTGCACTGGCACAACACAGCGCGTCTGCACGGCTACCTCAACGACCTACCGCCCACAGAGTTCGAAGCCATCTTCTACGCTACGAAACGGACCGACCAACCCCTGGTCGAAATCCAATAGCCCGAGCCTCCACCGGAACCAGGGCGATTCACTGGTCACCGAGATACGCCACCTGGACCGGCGCATCGCCAAAGCCGCCGCCGACATCGACACCGCCGTCACCGCATCCGGGACCACCCTCACCGAGCTGTTCGGTATCGGCGCGCTGACCGCGGGCACGATCCTCGGCCGGGTGCGCACGATCGACCGATTCCGCTCCGCGGCTGCGTTCGCCACCTACACCGGAACCGCCCCGATCGACGTGTCCCCCGGCGACGTTGTCCGCCACCGACTCTCCCGCGCCGGCGACCGACAACTCAACCGCTGCCTGCATGTCATGGCCCTAACTCAAATCCGGCAGGACACCCCGGGCAGGAGCTATTACCTGCGAAAGCGAACCGACGGCAAGGGACATAAGGAAGCGATGCGATGCCTCAAACGACGACTATCCGACGTCGTCTACCGACAACTCCGAAGCGACGCAAACAGACGGGAGGCAGGCCCGGGAGGACACTCGGGGGCGGCTCTAGAGTCCAGCGCGGCCAGCTCAAACCCCGCACGCTGACGCTTCGGACAAGTCACTTCCCGGACCCACCAGCAGCCACTCTACAACTGGCCATCACAAGAAGCCTTGACACAGAGAGGCGCCGTCTAGAGCCGACTCGCTGCGAAAGCCGCGGCCTCGCTGACCACCTCGGGCAGAACATACGAATAGTGCGCGAGGTAGTTGCCGCCTTCGCTGCAAACGGCATCACCGGGGGCACACACGTCGATGGTCTTAGATCCGTACAGCGGGCTTCTCGCGGTTAGCGGCCCCTCAGTTTTCCGTCGTGCATTTCCGAAGACGGCGACAGCGGCAACGTGGTCAGCCACCTCCGGTGGCATTGGCGCGGCGGTGAAGCGCACATCGCTAGGCTCACCTGAAGCAGTAACCAGATCAATCACGCGCGCGCCTTGGGACATTCCACCAAGCACCATCCTGGTGTTGGGACAGTTCGCCGCCATGTACTGGACATGAGCGCTCGCGTCGCTAGTACCGGCGGAGAAGGAGTTAACCGAAGGGCCGGCAGGGTAGTTGACCGCATACACCCCGAGCGATCTTCCGCCAACTTGCGGGCGCAGCGAATTCACGAATGCCTGTCCAGTGAGGCCAATACCAGGTGGCTCAAAGGTGCCGCGGGCGAACACCACCTCGATGTGGGGGCACGGATCAGCCTCGGCCGAAGGAACGCCGATCGCGGTATTCAGCATTGCCCACGTCGTCCACACCGCAGCACCAAGCGTGCAAGCAATCTGACGTGCAACCATATCCTTGATGCTGACATACTGTTAAGCGAAGCGGCAACCAGCGTGATACCGGTGTCGCGTCTACCGGAGGCGCTGAAGCGTACTTCGCCTGGCTGGTGCCACCACCTGCTCAAAACGTTCTGGACCGGCCGGGCGGCCGGTCAGATTCCCAACTGGCCGACGGCACCCTCATCTGGACCGCACCGAGCGGAACGCTCTATGAAACCCAACCCGCCGGCGCCCAGTTCGTCCCGCAATTAGCGACCCCTACCGGCGATATCCTGCTCCCGCCCACCACCGGCCCGATCAACACCCACCGCGGAATGATGATGCCGACCCGCCGACGCACCCGAGCCCACGACAAGGCGTACCGCATCGCCACCGAGCGACAACAAACGCCGCCTGCATCGCCCGCAAACAAGTCCTGCTCGCCGAACGCCTCACCTGAGACGACAACTAACCACCACCCTTTTGAGGCGTCACCCTCCTTGCGACGTCCACGGCGGGCCCGACTCCGGGATGTCCCACCGCGTGATCAGCCATGGACCCAGCCCCGCGACGTGCCGGGCGCCGCGACGAAGAACGTCGCCCACCCGAGCGCAACCCTGGTGGTCCGCATCGACCGAGCAGCCAGCCCGCCCGCGCCGGGCGTGCAAGCCTGCGCTAGGAGCCCGTCAGCTGGGTCAGCCGCACGCTGTTGCCGGACGGATCGCGGAAACCGGAGTCGATGCCGTAGGGCATCTGGTTCGGCGGCTCGGTGAATTCGACTCCGCGAGCGGTCATTTCCTTGTACGCGGTGTCGATGTCGTCGGTCACTAGAAAGACCGTGCCCGCGAAACCTTTCGCCGTGAGGTCGAGCACCTGCTTCCTGGTCGCCTCGTCCATCACCGGCTCGCCCGGCACCGCCATCAACACGATCGACACGTCATCCTGACCCGGCGGGCCGACGGTCAACCAGCGGAAGGTGTCATCGAGATCGGGCAGCGAAACATCTTGGCGCACTTCCATTCCGACGTTTTCAGTCCAGAACTTCAGGGCGGCTTCCTGGTCATGTACCCACAGGTGGGCGCTTGCGATTTTGATCATGGGCACGACGCTACGGTCGGCCCTCCTCGCTCGTCTTCTCCCCGTGTGCTGTCTTGCGAACCCGGCTGTCAGCCGGCGGACGGGTGTCGCGTTTGAGGATGCAACTGGGGACGCGCGCGTACATCGCGGCGGGGGGCATGCTGGCGCGGTAGGCGGCAGGCGGTTGGCCGTACACGCGGGCGAAACTGGTGGTGAATGAGCCGACGCTCTGCAGGCCGACCATCACACAGATGTCGGCCACCGAGCGGTCGGTGTGGCGCAGCAGTGACGCGGCTCGCTCGAGACGGCGCGTCTGCAGGTATGCCCGTGGGGATTCGCCGAAGGTCCGAGTGAACATCCGGCTGAAATGCGCCCGCGACAGGCCAGCGGCAGCGGCCAGATCGTCGACCGTGATCGGCTCGGCGTAACGGGCGTCGACCAGATCCTTGGCCCGCAGCAGATAACGGGCCGGGGGCACCTGCGGCATGAGCTAAGTTTATTGGGCGGATGAGTTGGCTGGGCGGCCGCGGATCACTGCAAAGTGATTCGAGGAAAGTCCGGACTTCACAGAGCAGGGTGATTGCTAACAGCAATCCGAGGTGACTCGCGGGACAGTGCCACAGAAAACAGACCGCCACCCTCGCGGTGGTAAGGGTGAAACGGTGCGGTAAGAGCGCACCAGCACTCCGGGTGACCGGAGTGGCTAGGCAAACCCCACCCGAAGCAAGGCCAAGAAGGCCGCACCTGGTGCGGTCGCGCAGGCGTCCGAGGGCTGCTCGCCCGAGCCTGCGGGTAGGCCGCTCGAGGCACCCGGCAACGGTGTGTCCAGATGGATGGTCGCCGCCTCACCGCCGTGGTAATCCGCGGCGGTGCGGGACAGAATCCGGCTTACAGGCCAACTCATCCCTTTTCTACGGAAACCTGTTGACCTGCGGTCTCAGCTAGTCGGTGCCACCTCGGTCCGCAGTGGGGCAGGGGAATGGTCCGGTTACTCGCCCTCGTCTTCGGCGGTCCCAGGCACGGCGCTTGCCTCTGAACCGTGACGAGCTGCCGGTCAACAATCGCCGTGCGCTCAAGGAACCGCAGACGGTCCAGCGTGGTCGCCCAGATCGCGACTACACGCCGCGTTGAGTTTCTCTAACTCCGCCGGGGTGAAATCCTCAGCCATTCACTAACCTCCCGATAGCTTCGTGCCCGGGTCACGTGCGCAGTCGGACGCGGTGCGCTCATACGAGGGGATCGCCTCAGCGAGACGCCCCACCGACTCGTAGGCGCGAGCGAGGTTGCGGCGCGACGCAAGAGTATCGGGGTGTTCTTTGCCGAGGATCCGTTCGCGGTCAGTGAGGTTGCGTTCGAAAAGCTCGAGCGCGTCTTGGAGGCGCATCGCTGACTCATGTGCGCCAGCGAGGTCGTCGCGCGATGTCATGGTCTGCGGGTGATCCGCGCCCAGGACCCGCTCGCGGTCAGTCAGGGTGCGCTCAAACAGCGTGAACGCCTCTTCAGCGCGACCAGCTGACTGATACGCGGTCGCGAGGTACTTGCGTGCACGCAAGGTATCAGGGTGATCCGCGCCGAGAACTCGCTCTGAGTCGAGGACGGTTCCCTCAAACAGGGGAAAAGCCTGCTCGACGAGTCCCGCGGACTGGTAGGTGGCCGCGAGGTTGTTGCGGGTGGTCAGGGTGTCGGGGTGGTCGGCGCCCAGGATGCGCTCGCAGTCGAGGACGTTGCGCTTCAACAGCGCGATCGCCTCCTTGTGGCGCCCCGTCGAGGTGTAGAGGCCCGCAAGATTGTCGCGTGATGTCAACGTGTCTGGGTGTTCGGCGCCCAGGATCGTCTCGCGGTCGGTGAGAGTGTGCTCCAGCAGCGCGACCGCTTGCTGGAGGCGCCCGGCCGACCAGTAGGCATAGGCGAGGTATTGCGTGATGTCAACGTGTCTGGGTGTTCGGCGCCCAGGATCCTGTCACGGTCGGTGACGGTGCGCTCCAGCAGCGAAATCGCCTTCTCGTGGTGCCCAACCGATCGGTACGCGGCGGCAAGGTCATTGCGCGATGTCAGGGTCTGAGGGTGATCAGCACCCAGGATGTTTTCGTTGTCGTCGAGGGTGCGCTCCAACAGCGCGATCGCCTTCTCGTGAAGCCCTGCCGATCGGTACGCAACGGCGAGGCTCTGGCGGGATTCCAGCGTCTTCGGGTGATCAGCGCCCAGGACCCGCTCACGGTCAGTCAGGGTGCGCTCGTGCAGGGCGATCGCCTGGGCAACGCGACCCACCGACTCATACGCGATGGCGAGATCGTGGCGTGAGAGGAGAGTGTCAGGGTGCTCGGCCCCGAGCACCCGCCCACGGTCTGTCACGGCCGATTCAAGCAGCGCGATGGCCTCGGCGTAGCGACCCGCCACCTGGTAGGCGTCGGCGAGGTTGTGGCGGGATTTCAGGGTGTCTGGGTGTTCGGAGCCTAGGACTCTCTCACGAGCTGAGAGGGTGCGCTCATGCAGCGCGACCGACTCCTTAAGCCGTCCCGCTTTGTCGTGGCTCCCGGCGAGGTTGCTGAGGGAGGTAAGCGTGTCGGGGTGGTCAGAACCAAGCACCCGCTCGCGATCGATGAGTGTCCTCTCGTTCAGCGCAGTCGCCTCGGCCAAGCGTCCCGACCACCAATAGGCGCTCGCGAGATCGTGGCGCGCGGTCAGCGTCTGCGGGTCATCGGCACCCAGAAACCGCTCGGTGTCGGCGGCAACCCGAACCCCCAGGTCGAGGGATCTGGTCAGATCGGCCGCAGCACACAGCTGTCGCACTCCCCAGGATCGTGCGCGCAGTTCTCGAGCGGTGATACTTCGATCTGCCGGTTCCACATTCGTGACATCCCAGAGCGCTTCGACCTGCGACACGAGTTCGGAACCCAGGTGGCGCTGAGTCCAGGCACGTGACTTGTCGAACAGTTGCGGCTCGAGCAGGTCCAATGCATTGGCCAACGTAGCAGGCCACCGTCCGCTGGCTCGGTCGCGTTCGCACAGTATCCGGCCGACCAGCCGATGCATGATCACCGAGTCGCCGCCGACCGACCAGGACAGCAGCGATCCCCGGACACAGGCGCCGAGTGCCGTATCGATCGCGCCCTCTTCGTCAATATCGTCGAACTGCAACGTGCTGAGGAGTTCTCGAGAAACTCCCTCTGCGGGCAGCACCGCCACTAACCGTAATAACATGCCCGTCAAACCCGAAGGATTCTGGCCTTCCGCGTTCTCGATCGACAGCAGCAGCGCAGCAGCGGTGGCATGCCGATACCCTTGGCCCGCGGCTGGACCAAGCAGTTCAGCGACCGAAACTCGTCGCAGCCGGTCCAGGTATCGCTGATATGTCAGCCGCTGCCCTCGGATCGTTGCTGCAGCCTGTGCCAATGCCACTGGCAGATCCCCAAGCTCCGCGGCGAGTTCCGCCGCGCCATTCGCGTCCTGATCTTCAGTGCGCTGCCGCAGATAGGCCACCGACTCCGCGCGGCTGAACGCGTCGACATCCACTTGCTGCCCAAGTTCGGTGAACGCGCGGTCTGTGCTGGTGATTACGATCCGAGCGGTGCTGGCTGCCGGCAGGAATTGCAGCAGTGCGTCAGGGTCGACAGCATTGTCGAACACCACCACCGCAGCGCCTGTTCGGGTTTCCAGATGCTCGCGCAGCCGCTGCGCCGACTTCAACGAATCGCCGTCGGGGTCGGCTACACCGACCCGTGCGGCTATGCGGGCCAGTCCAGCCAACAAGTCGTCGCGGGATTCCGCATTGACCCAGCCGACCAACCCATCGCCCGCATCGACACTCGACCGCGCGTAAGCCGCGGCCACCTGGGTCTTGCCGACCCCGCGCAAACCGGTGAGCGCGCATACCACAGCGACCCCGGGACCGCTGAGCGCATCGGCGAGTCGACGCACGGTCGCACGCGGCACGAACGCCTGCGGCGCCCGCGGAATCTCGCCGACCACCACGGCACCCTCACCCACCGCATCGGGGCTCGGCAATCCCGCCTTGGCCTTCGGTGCGGCGACCCGGGCAATTGAAGGCGCGGCGCGTCGATGCACAACCTTTTCGAGCGCCTTGATCAGACGCCCCACCTGGTCGTCCCAGCCTTCGTCGCTCAGGCGTACCGCATTGCGCTCGGCGAGCGATGCCAAAGCTTTCGGCAGCTCGGAGACGGCTGGCATAGACGAGGAGCCGACCAGCACGGGGATGACCAGCAAGTCCCACCGCTCGAGAGCGGCCGCGATCTCTAGGCGCACGTAGTCGTCAGGGGTTCTCCAGCCGGCGCTGCCCCGCGCCGTCGTTGATCGACAGCCACGTTGGCCCGATCACGGCCAGCAATGCCCCGCAGGAGCGGATCTCTTGCTCGACGACTTGATGGAAGCGCTCACCCGGGTTGACTGTGTTGATATCTCGAAAGACCTGTTCCGTGCCGAAGTGGCGGCTAAGCGCGTCCCTGAGGCGGCCGGCATAGGGTCCGCTGTCATCCCTCCGATAGCTGATGAAAATTCCATCCAAAATCTGCCCCGTCCTCTGCGCAGTTCAGATTAGCTGCGTCGACACGCCGAAGAAATAAAGCTCGATGACCAGCCTCCGGCACTGTCTACCGTCGGTCCCCGGTCGGGCCTGCAACCTCATTGGGCGAGCCTACGAACTTCGGCGTGTCTGTCTGCTCAGCAAAGCTCGGGCTAATAGGATCCGGTCTTATGCGGGTGGCTGTCCGGCGTCTGCTTGCGGTCTTGCTGGTGGCCGCCGGCTTGTTCGGAGGTACGGGAATTACTGCACCGACTGCCGGCGCCTTGGGGTGGGGAGCGATCGCGATCTCACCGACGACCGGCAAGGTGGGCTATTCGAAGGGCCTCAACTCGGCTATCGAGGCCGAACTGGCGGCCGTCGGCCTGTGCGAAGCACGCGACTGCCGGGCAGTCGTGAACTTCACCAAGGCGTGCGGCGCGGTCGCCCAAAGCATGCAAAACACGTCCTGGGGATGGGGCTGGGACCACGGTAGCGCCGGCGCGCAGAACAGGGCACTCGTCTCATGCAGTCAACACGGCGCCGGCTGCCGGGTCGCCGGCTGGATATGTAGCTGAACGCATACGGCGCCGCAGCACAGGAACCACTTGACAAGGCGACCGCGACGGATCTTCATCGGTCCGCCACCTTTCGGTCGTGCTCGGACAAGTCCGCAGCCAGTCCGCAGCAGGTCTAGCCTGAGCTTTCATTAGCCAACAGGACCAACTCTATGACCAGGCTGTTTGTTGAACAGCCAGTACAGCTTGACGGTACAAACGCCCAGATAACCCAATTCGGCTTACAGGCCAACTCATCCCTTCTGTACGGAAACGCACAGCCAGCGTCTGTATACAGAAATGGAGGATCGTAGACAGGAGACCCGGGATGGCATCCGAAAGTGCGGCGGTACGCGTCGCCTCGCAGCTCAGGGTGGAGATTCTGCACGGCGACCTCGCGCCCGGCTCCAAGCTCGCCCAGGTCGGCCTCGCCGAGCGGTTCGGCGTCAGCCGGATCCCGGTGCGCGATGCACTTGCGATCCTCGCCGGCGAGGGCCTCGTACAGCCGCTGTCGAATGCCACTGCGGTCGTCACCCGCATGTCGGTCGAAGAACTGCAGGAGCTGTACGACCTTCGCGAGTTGATCGAACCGAGAACCACCGAGATCGCCGTGCCCAACGTCGGCCGCGCCGACGTCCTCTTTATGCGCAAGCAGTTGGCGGTCATGTCAGAGCCCGTCGATGCGCGAACGTGGCTGGCGGCCAACACCGAATTCCATGCGGCGGTCTACCGGCGGGCCAACCGCCCGCGCGCGGTCGAACTGATCGAGTACCTGCGACGGCTGACGGACCGCTACGTGTACCTGCATCTCGCGGTGATCGGCCAGACCGGACACATCGGGTCCGAGCACCAGGAGATCCTGGCCGCCGTCGAAGGTGGCGATGCCGCCGCGACCGCGCGTCTCACCCGCGAACACCTCGCGAAGGCGCACGACCACATCCTCGACTATCTGGTCGAGAACCCGTCGGCGCTCGAACCGCACGCGGTGCTCTCATCATGACCGACCGCACCGTGATCCGACAGGCCATGGCGATGCTGTCGAGCCCGCACCGCGCCATGATCTACCGGGCGTACTACCTCGAGCGCACTACGGCGCAGATCGCAGCCGAGCACGCCACCACCGAACACGTCGTACGCGCCGAACTGCACGATGCGATGCAGGCGTTGCGGCGCATCCTTCGCGACGCGCACGTGACCGTCTGAACGATCAGAGTTCCTTGCGCACCGACTTGTCCAGCTTCTTCAACGCGGCCTCGAGTTGCTCGCGTGATCGGCGCGCCAGGTCGTCCTCCAGCTGATAGAGCAGGCCGTACGTGAAGGTGTCTTCACCGCAGGCGTGTGCTTCCTCGGACTGCAGTCTCAGGTGAGTGCGGCTCACCACGCTGTCCTGGTGATCGCCCAACAGCGACTGGATGGTCTTGGCGCGAGAGGAGACGTCGTCGGCCCCTGTCGCAGCGGCGGTGTAGCGAAGCCTCTTGGCGCCCTTACGGATTCGATGCAGAGCCTCATCCCTGCCAGCTTCCTCGGCCTGGGCCGCTGCCTTGGCCGCCTTGCGGATCTTCTTGTACGCCGACTCGATCGTCACCGGGCCACGCCCCTCCTCCCCCGGGGGTGTCGGCGGTGGTTCGGTGGCCACGAGTCCCTCCAGCGCGTCCAACAGCCGGAAGTAGCGCTGCGAGCGCATGGCGATCAGCGAGCGCCGCAGCCCTGACTCGTAGCGGCGCTTGGCCCCGTCGACCAGCCGTTCCCAAATGGGTCCACGGACCAGATCCACGGGCAGTTCCTTGAGCGCACTCTCGTACCGTTCGGCGAGCACCTCGGCATCACGCGCGACCCCCAATATGGCGGCCAGCTGCCGCAACTCGTCGAGGATCCACGCATCGTCGGAGATTCCGAACGCGTCCTCCGACGACTGCAGCAGGCTGCGGATCTTGCGTGTGGTCACCCGCATCTGGTGCACCGAGTCGTACACGTCGGCCCGGACGGCGCGATCCCACTCGAGCAGTTCTTCAACCTGCTCGGCCACGGCACGGTGAATGGGGTCGTCCGGCGGCTCAGGTGTCTCCACAACTGATGCCGTGTCGAGCACCCTGGCCAGTTTGGAGCCGTGCCCGGCCGCCTCGGCGCCGGCGTCCAGCAGCCTGTTCGACAGCCGCTCCAACAGGTCGCGGTCGCCGCCTGCCGCGAGTTCCAACTCCCATTCGCGCCACTGCTGTTCCGGGCCGTCGGGGTCGGCCTGTGCCGTCACCTGGTCATCGCAGAATTCGGCGAGGGCGGTGCCGTCCGCCGCACGCAGCACGTCGACGGTTCGGCTGGTCGAGATCCGCGCAACCGGTGCGAGCGGACGATCACGGACGATTGCCAACACGACGTCGCGCAGCGCCTCCGGTACGTCGCCTTCGGCCCCGTCGCCCAGCGGCTCGCGCAGTTCTGTGCGGGCATCCGGTCCCGCAGGCAGTTTGAGATGCCACCCGGCGTCGGGCCCGCCGGTGCGCCTGCGCAATGTCACGCGTCGGGCCGCCAGATCGCGGCCCGGCGTGTCGAAGTAGACGGCGTCGAGTTGGTGCGACGGGGACCGCTCCACCCGGGAAACCGCCGACAGACCGTCGAAGGACGGTGAGACCGTCGATTCGACGACGTCGAATTTGCGCTCGACCTCGAGAGCCTCGGTGGATTTGGCCATCGTGCGGGACAGACTGCCACACGCACGTAAACAAGCTGGCAGGGGGAGAGTCGAAGCGTTGAAGCGCGACGCTAAAGTCCAGGTGTGACCGAATACGAGACGCTCAAGGTCGAGCAGTCCGGCGCCATCACCCGCATCACCCTCAACCGGCCCGACGCCGCCAACGGCATGAACGACGTCATGACTCGGGAGCTCGCCGCAGCCGCCCGGCAGTGTGACACGGCCGCGACGAAGGTTGTCGTGTTGACCGGAACGGGGCGCTTCTTCTGCGCCGGAGGCGATCTGAAGTCCTTCGCGGCTGCACCCGACCGCGGATTGCACGTCAAGGGCGTCGCGGACGACCTGCACCGCGCGATCTCGAGCTTCTCGCGGATGGACGCCGTGCTGATCACCGCCGTCAACGGCACCGCCGCAGGGGCCGGCTTCTCGATCGCGGTGACCGGCGATCTGGTGCTCGCCGCGGAGTCGGCATCGTTCACCATGGCCTACACCAAAGTGGGGCTCAGCCCCGACGGCAGTTCGTCCTACTTCCTGCCGCGGCTCATCGGCGTCACCAAGACGAAGGAACTGATGCTCACCAACCGGGTCCTCTCGGCCCAGGAGGCGTCCCAGTGGGGCCTGGTCACCGAGGTGGTGCCCGATGACCAACTCGCCGCACACGCAGATGCGCTGGCCGAGAAGATGGCCGCCACCTCAGCCGGATCCAACGGCGCCGTCAAGGCACTGATGCTGTCGACGTTCGGCAGCGGCCTCGAAGAACAGATGGAGTTCGAGAGCCGGCTGATCAGCGCCCGTGCACGCTCCACCGACGGCCGCGAAGGCGTCGACGCCTTCATGGCCAAGCGGAAGCCCGAGTTCTCCTAGAAGGAGTGCTCTTCGGCGGGGAACGTTCCGCTGGCCACCTCGTCGGCGTACTGCGTTGCGGCGCGGTGCAATTCAGCACCGACATCGCCGAATCGCTTGACGAACTTGGCGGTCTTGCCACTGGTCATGCCCGCCATGTCCTGCCACACCAGCACCTGCGCATCGCAGTTGGACCCGGCGCCGATGCCGACCGTGGGGATGGTCAGCTTGCCGGTGATCTGGGTGGCCAGTTCGGCGGGCACCATCTCCAGCACGACCGCGATCGCACCGGCTTCCTGCACGGCGATCGCGTCGTGGACGGTCTGCTCGGCGGCGTCGCCGCGGCCCTGGACCCTGAAGCCGCCCAGTCCGTTGACGCTCTGCGGCGTGAACCCGATATGGGCCATCACGGGGATGCCGGCCTGCGTCAGCGTCGCGATCTGGTCAGCGACGCGCTCGCCGCCCTCCAGCTTGACCGCGTGCGCACCGGTTTCCTTCATGAACCGGGTGGCTGTGGCCAGCGCCTGCGCCGGGCCGGACTCGTAGCTGCCGAACGGCAGGTCCGCGACCACCAGCGCATGCGGGGCGCCACGGACCACGCCGCGCACCAGCGGGATGAGTTCGTCGATGGTCACCGGCACGGTGGTGTCGTACCCGTAGACGACGTTGGCGGCCGAATCGCCGACCAACAGCACGGGGATGCCTGCGTCATCGAAGATGCGGGCGGTGGAGAAGTCGTAGGCCGTCAGCATGGCCCACTTGTGGCCCTCGGCCTTCCACTTCTGCAGGTGAAGCGTGCGGACCTTGGTGGGCGGGGTGCGCGGGGTGGAATCTGCAGCACCGTAGACAGTCTGCTCAGACATCGTTGTCCCTCATGGGTTGGTCTGGTAGATCCTCGAGGCCCATCCGGGTCCCCGGGTTCATCTGACCTGTTCAGTGTGCCACTGTCGGGGCCCAAAGTTATAGCCTGTTGAGTGGATTTCCTCACACCTGTCCCCGC
>CAVYTD010000005.1:0-84040 GCA_963771335.1 uncultured Actinomycetota bacterium
CAGGATTGAACTGATGACATTCCGCTTACAAGGCGAGTGCTCTACCACTGAGCTAAGGAGGCTGGAAAACGGACCTAGCTTATCGGCTCACTCGTCGGCGTCGACAATCCGCTGCGACGTCACCGGCCGGGTCATCGGACGGCTCCGCGGGCGCCGGCCGGGGAACGGAATCCGGTCGGCGATGTTGCTGAGCGGATTGACCACCTGGCTGAGCACGATCACCGCCTCCCGCAGGGCCTCGATGGTCGGCTCCAACGCTTCCAGCCCGGGTGTCAGGCGGTTCAGGGTGTCCGCGACGGTCGCGAGCTGCTCGAGCGGGCCGTTGCGGGCGGTGAGCGTGTCGACCACGCCGCCCTCGGCGAACAGCCGATCTGCCACGCCGTCCTCGGCGAGTAGCCGATCGACCAGCCCGTCCTCGGCCAGCAGCTGATCCACGAGCCCGCCGGGTTCGATGGCGCGCATCAGCCCGCCCTCGTCCTGGGTCAGCCGGTCGAGCGCTCCGCCCGGCGCGGTGAGCCTGTCCACGACGCCGCCCGGCTTCAGCAGCCGGTCCAGCGCTCCGCCCGGCGCCAGTGCACGACCCAGGGGCTGGTCCTCGTCCATCAGCCGGGCCAGCCGGTTCGCCCGCTCCACCGCCTCGTCGATACCCAGCAGGGGCGCGACCGACGTCGGGCCCGACTTCGCCCCGTCCTTCCCCTCGCCCAGCGTGCGGTACGCGACATCGATGCCGCCCTTGGCCACACTGATTCCCGCGTCGGCGACGGCCAGGCCGACACGTACCGGCGCGATGGCGACACCCGTCAGGACTTTGCTGAGGTTCATCAGCCCAGTCTATGAACAGGGCAAGGTGAAACTCACAGGAAGTGCACAGCGATCGGGCAGCGTATTTCCAACCGAATTGGTGGAGATTGAGAGCTATGGCCATGCCCATTCAGGAAAACGTTCCGGAAGCGCGCGTGCTGGTGGTCGACGACGAAGTCAACATTGTCGAGTTGCTCTCCGTCAGCCTGAAATTTCAGGGCTTTGAGGTCCACTCCGCCTCCAACGGCGCCGCCGCGCTCGACAAGGCGCGTGAAGTGCGGCCGGACGCGGTCATCCTCGACGTCATGATGCCCGGGATGGACGGTTTCGGGTTGTTGCGGCGACTTCGCGCCGACGGCATCGACTGCCCGGCTCTGTTCCTCACCGCCCGCGACACCCTGCAGGACAAGATCGCCGGTCTGACACTGGGCGGCGACGACTACGTGACCAAGCCGTTCAGCCTCGAAGAAGTGGTGGCGCGGCTGCGGGTGATCCTGCGCCGCACCGGGCGTGGCCACGAGGAACCGCGCACGTCGCGGCTGGCGTTCGCCGACATCGAACTCGACGAGGACACCCACGAGGTGTGGAAGGCGGGCGAGCCCGTTTCGCTGTCGCCGACGGAGTTCACCCTGTTGCGGTACTTCATCATCAACGCGGGCACGGTGCTGTCCAAGCCGAAGATCCTCGATCATGTCTGGCGCTACGACTTCGGCGGCGATGTGAACGTCGTCGAGTCCTACGTCTCCTACCTGCGCCGCAAGGTCGACACCGGCGACAAGCGCCTGCTGCACACGCTGCGTGGGGTCGGTTACGTCCTGCGCGAGCCGCGATGAGCGCTCGCGCGAAGAGCCGATGGCAACGATGAGCGCTCGCGCGAAGAGCCGATAGGAACGCTGAAATAATGATGGCGTGGCACGTCTGAATAGGCGAGGTATCCCGCTCCGGGTGGGGTTGGTGGCCGCCACGCTGGTTCTGGTGGCCTGCGGACTGCTGGCCTCGGGCGTCGCAGTCACCACGATCCTGCAGCACAGCCTCATGAACCGGGTGGACGACACCTTGCTCGATGCCTCGCGGGGCTGGGCGCAGGTGCCCAGGCGTCTGCCCGCCACCGACCGACGGCCCGAACCCCGCCCGTCCACCGTCGGATTTCTACGTCCGCGGCATCGACCCGGACGGGCACATCTGGATGGCGGTCAACGACCGCGTCGCCGAGCCTGCGCTGCCCGCCGACAACGACGTCGGACCGGTGCCGGTCACCGTCGGGTCCGTCGATCACAGCGACGTCGAATGGCGCGCGATGACGGTGCGCGGCTTGCGTGGTGAGCTCACCACGGTGGCCATCGACCTGTCCGACGTGAAGTCGACGATGCGGTCGCTGGAGTATGCGCAATTGGGTATCGGGCTGGCGGTCCTGTTGGTGCTCGGGGTCGCCGGCTATGCCGTCGTGCATCGCAGCCTGCGGCCGTTGGCGGAGGTCGAACAGACGGCTGCCGCGATCGCCGCGGGTCAACTGGACCGTCGCGTACCGGAACGTGACCCGCGGACCGAAGTCGGTCGACTGTCGTTGGCGCTCAACGGAATGCTCGCGCAGATCCAGCGTGCGATGGCACTGTCGGAATCATCGGCCGAGCAGGCCCGCACCTCCGAAGAACGGATGCGCCGGTTCATCACCGACGCCAGTCACGAGCTGCGGACGCCGTTGACGACGATTCGCGGGTTCGCCGAGCTGTACCGGCAGGGTGCAGCCCGCGACGTCGAGATGTTGATGAGCCGCATCGAAAGTGAATCGCGCCGAATGGGTTTGCTCGTCGAGGACCTGCTGCTGCTGGCCCGGCTCGACGCGCAGCGCCCACTCGAACAGCACCGGGTGGACCTGCTCACCCTCGCTACCGACGCGGTACACGACGCTCAGTCGATCGCGCCGCAGCGCAAGATCCACATGGAAGTCTTCGACGGGCCCGGCACCCCAGAGGTGTTGGGCGACGAGGCCAGGCTGCGTCAGGTGCTGAGCAACCTTATGGCCAACGCGCTGCAGCACACCCCGGAGGACGCCGGCATCACCGTGCGGGTGGGCACCGACGCCGACAGCGCTGTCCTTGAAGTGTGCGACGAGGGGCCTGGGATGCGGCCGGAGGACGCGCAGCGCATTTTTGAGCGGTTCTACCGGGCCGACTCGTCCCGGGCGCGCGCCAGCGGCGGCACCGGGCTCGGCCTGTCGATCGTCGATTCACTGGTGTATGCGCACGGTGGCAGGGTCACCGTGACCACCGCTCCCGGACGGGGGTGCCGCTTCCAGGTGACGCTGCCGCGCGTCGCCGATGCCGAGATTCCAGTCAGCGCGCCTGCGCCAGCGCGGCTTTGATCTTCTTCTGAGCCTCGTCGAGCGACTCCGGTGACGGGTGGCGGTCGACGTTGGCGAATCCGAAGTCCGACAGATCCCGCGCGGGGAAGACGTGCACGTGAAGGTGGGGCACCTCGAGGCCGGCGATGATGACTCCGGCGCGATCGGCGTCGAACGCCGTGCACACCGCTTTGCCGATCAGCTGTGAGACCTCCATGACCCTGCCGAACACGGCGGGCTCGAGGTTCTGCCACTGGTCGATCTCGGCCCGCGGCACGACCAGCGTGTGGCCCTGCGTCATCGGCTCGATAGTCAGGAACGCCACGATGTCGTCGTCCTGGTAGACGAATCGGCCGGGTATCTCGCCGTTGATGATCTTCGTGAACACGGTCGCCATGCCTCTGAGCATTCCAGGAGGCGAATCCGGCGCGCAAACAAACCGTGGGGTCGCTTTTGCGCGCCCAATCCACGACCACGAGCATCGCCCCTGGCTAGCCTGGCCAGATGCTCGGCTTGATGCAGGATCGGCAACTGATGATCTCGTCGCTGATCGAACACGCGGCGGCGTTTCACGCCGACACCGAGATCGTGTCGCGACTCCCCGAAGGACCCACCCGCCGGACGACGTGGGGGCAGGTGGGCGAGCAGTCCAAGCAGGTCGCGAACGCCCTCGCCGCACTGGGCATCGAACAGGGGGACCGGGTCGCGACACTGGCGTGGAACAGTGACCGTCACCTGGCGCTGTACTTCGGCGTCTCGGGCTCGGGCGCGGTCATGCACACCGTCAACCCGAGGCTGTTTCCCGAGCAGATCGCCTACATCATCAACCACGCCGAGGACCGGGTCCTGTTCTTCGACATCACCTTCGCGCCACTGGTGAGTCAGCTGGCCCCCGAGCTCGGCACCGTGGAAGCCTATGTCGCGATGACCGATCGCGGGCACATGCCCGACGTCCCCGGGATCACCGAAGGCCGCCTGCTGTGCTGGGACGAGCTCATCGGCTCGCAGTCCACCCACTACGACTGGCCCGAGTTCGACGAGCGCAGTGCGTCGTCGCTGTGCTACACGTCGGGCACTACCGGCAACCCGAAGGGTGTTCTGTACTCGCATCGTTCGACGATGTTGCACACCCTGATGACCGCGGCGCGGGATACCAACGACATCCACAGCGGGACGTCGATGCTGTTGGTGGTGCCCATGTTCCACGCCAACGCCTGGGGGACGCCGTACACCGCGGCGATGGTGGGCGCCAAACTCGTGATGCCCGGCCCGCACCTAGACGGCGAGTCGGTCTACCAGCTGATGAAATCCGAAGGGGTCAACCAATCCCAGGGTGTGCCGACCGTGTGGATGATGCTGTTCGCCTATCTTGACGAGCATCCCGAGATCGACCCGCATGAACTCGGCCTTCAGGTGGCGGGCACCGGCGGAGCGGCGTTGCCGCTGTCGATGATCGAGCGGTTCGAGCGGGACTTCGGCGCCCAGGCGATGCAGGGCTGGGGGATGACCGAGACCAGCCCGCTGTGCGTGATCGGCAGGCCGCTGCCCAAGCACGAGGGGCTGGACGCTGCCGAGCTGGCACAGATCAAGCTGAAGCAGGGCAGGGGAGTCTGTGGTGTGGAGCTGAAGATCGTCGACGACGACGGCAACAGGTTGCCCTGGGACGGTAAGGCTTTCGGCGAAGTCTGGGTGCGCGGGCCGTGGATCGCGAGCAGCTACTTCAAGGGCGAGGGCGGCGACCAACTCGACGTCGAAGGTTTCTTTCCGACCGGCGACGTCGCCACCATCGACCCCGACGGGTACCTGCAGTTGGTCGACCGGGCCAAGGATGTCATCAAATCCGGCGGGGAGTGGGTCAGTTCGATCGACCTGGAGAACGCCGCCATGGGCCACCCGGCGGTCGCCGAGGCCGCCGTCATCGGAGTGCCGCACCCGAAGTGGCAGGAACGGCCGCTGCTCGTCGCGGTTCTGCGCAAGGGGCAGACCGCCACCCGCGATGATCTCCTCGAACACCTGGCCGGTGAGGTCGCCAAGTGGTGGCTTCCCGAAGACGTCGTGTTCGTCGACGAGTTGCCGCACACCGCCACCGGCAAGGTGCTCAAGCTCAAACTGCGCGAGCAGTACCGTGACCACACGCTGCCCGAGGCTGCTACCTGACCTTCGCGAGACTCTCTGAGATCTCGTCGATCGACCACGGCGGCGTGTCGTGGTGGTGCCGATAGGCCACGAGCCTGGGCGTCTGCCGGTCGAACCTGCCGACGAAACCGCCTGCAGCGACGAAGATCTGGCCCGTCACATCCTTGGCGAGATCACTGACCAGGTAGGCACATGTCGGCGCCACGTACTCCGGTGGTGCCGCGTCGAGCAGCTCGTGAAACAGCTGGCGATGCGGCCGAATTCGCGAACACAGGTATCGACCAGTGCATCGGCGACGTCCGGGTTCGCGGGCGAGCCCGGATGCGCGACCGCACCCGGAATGCGTCGGGCCGCGTGCGCGCCCACTGCCTCGTCCCTGCCGCCGACGACGACCGCGCCGCGACCCGCGAGAGTGTCGCTAATCCGCAGTCTCCTTCTGGGAGAACGCCATCGCATCCATGTTCCAGTAGCCACGCAGGTTGGTGATAAGCCCGGCGCCGTCGACGCGGTAGGTGAACACCCCGCGCACTGTCGCCACGAAACCGTTCGGGAACGTGGTCTCCAGAATCAGGATGTAGGCGATCTCCGTCGGACTGCTCGACGGGAACGTCTCCTCGCAGGTGACGCGCAGCTGGTTCGGCCCGATGTTGGCGTCGTAGAAGGCGGCCAGTGCCGCCTTCCCGCGCACGCCCGTTCCGCCCGGGTTGGTGACGGCCTCGCCGATCGGATCCTCGACGACGACGTCGTCGGCCATCAGCGCCAGCCAGCCCTCCCTGTCGCCGGACTGCACGCACCGCCACGAGTTCTGCGACGCGGCGACAACGGATGTCGATTCCCGTGTCGCTTCGCTCCTGCCCTCCGAAGCGAGGTCCGTCGTTTCTGTCATCCCGCGCTACCGGTCGGCGTCGGTGTAGCGGATGACGCCGCGGATGTTCCTGCCCTCGAGCATGTCGCTGTAGCCTTCGTTGATCTGCTCCAGCTTGTACTGCCGGGTGACCATGTCGTCGAGGTTGAGCCGGCCGGCCTTGTACATCGACAGCAGCTGCGGGATGTCGTGGTGCGGGTTGCCGCCGCCGAAGATGGTGCCCTGCAGGTTCTTCTGCAGCAGGGTCAGCATCGCCAGGTTCAGGGTGACGGAGGTTGCCATCATGTTGGCGACGGCGGTGACGACGCAGGTGCCGCCCTTGGCGGTCAGGTTGAGGTAGTTGTCGATGTCCTCGCCCTTGAGTTCACCGGTGGTGATGATGGTCTTGCTCGCCATCTGACCGTGGGTGACCTCCGCGACGCCCATCATCGCCGAGGCGAGGTCGGGGTAGGTGTGGGTCGCGCCGAATTTGAGTGCCTGATCGCGCTTCCATTGGACCGGGTCGATCGCGAAGATGTTGCGTGCGCCCGCGATCAGCGCGCCCTGCAGGGCACCCATGCCGACGCCGCCGATCCCGGCGATCGCTACGTCGTCACCCGGCTGGACGTCCGCACTGCGGACCGCCGAGCCGTAGCCGGTGGTCACGCCGCAGCCGACCAGGCAGGCCACCTCGAACGGGATGGACGGGTCGATCTTCACGACGGAGCTCTTGTGGACGACCATGTACGGGCTGAACGTGCCCAGCAGCGTCATCGGGATGACGGGCTTGCCGTTGGCCGTCACCCGGTGGGTGCCGTCAGAGACGGCGGTGCCGGTGAGCAGTAGGGCGCCCAGGTCGCACAGGTTGCGTTTGCCACTCTGACATGTCGGACACTCGCCGCACGACGGGATGAACGACAGCACGACGTGGTCGCCGGGGGCGACGTTCTCCACGCCGGGCCCGACGTCGGTGACGATGCCTGCGCCTTCGTGCCCGCCGAGCACTGGGAAACCGGCCATCGGGATGTCGCCGGTCACCAGGTGGTGGTCGGAGTGGCACATGCCCGACGCTTCCATCTGGATCTTGACCTCGTCCTTGACGGGATCACCGATCTCGATCTCCTCGATCGACCATGGCTGGTTGAAATCCCAGATCAGAGCACCTTTTGTCTTCATCTCTCCTGCTTTCGACTAGAGCCCCTGGGTAAAGACTAGAGGCTCTAGTTAGCCATATCACAGTGCCCCCAAGCAACCGCTTGGGTGGGAGCTACCAGATCGGGGTGGGGGCCTCGCCGAGTGGGTAGTAGCCGGGCAGCTTGTCCCCGGCCACAGACCGCTCGATGCGCTTCTGCATCGTCGGGGTGAGGTCGCCGGACTCGATCAGCTTGACGAACGCCTTCTGCACGTGACCGAAGTCGAAGAAGTCCCGCTGCCACTCGATCAGTAGCTGATCGTTGAGCCGGAACCAGCTGCCGCCGATCCCGTAGATCTCGTCCCGGGTGCCGTCACCCTTGTTGGCGATCTGCTTCCAGAAGCCGACGATCTCGTTCTGCTTCTCGTCGATCAGCACCTTCTGGTACTCGTAGACCCAATTCTCCAGGCCCTCCATCTCCAAGCCCAGCGCGACGTCGCGGATCTCGTCCTTACCCAGACACATGACGTCTTCCTTCGGGCCGATGTTCCAGCCGTAAGTGGCGTCCTCGGTGTAAAAGTCGGCCAACGGCTTCCAGTCGCCGGCTTTCTCGGCGTCCTGGTTGGCCTTCAGCCAGCGCTGGGTCCAGTCCTCGAGTTGCTTTCGTGACGCCATTGATATCACCTTTCTCCGTCCTTCTCGCGAAGGAAAAGCGCTTGGGTGGGACAACTTTCGACTGCCCGCTCGACATCCTCACGGATTTCGTCGGGTGGTTCGGAATCGAGAATCTCGACGGTGCCACGTTTGGGCACCGAGAACACGTCCGGCGCCTCGAGCTCGCACATGGCGTGGCCCTGGCACAGATCGGGGTCGACCCCGACGCTGTAACTTCCCATAGCTGCGCCCTCCCGATTCAGTCCTGTTCGATTCCCCGGTCGCTTCGCTCCAGCCCGTCGGCGACGCGCCTGCGGTAGCGGACCTTCGCCGGCCGTTCCAGCTGCACGACCATCTTGGAATGATCGTTGCGGTAGGAATCCGCCGGCTGCGCCATCTCGAATTCGTACTCGCGCAACAGCACCGAGAAGATCGCCTTGATCTGCATGGTGGCGAACGCAGCGCCGACGCAGCGGTGGCGCCCCGCACCGAACGGAATCCACGTCCAGCGATTCGTGACGTCGGCCTGTTCGGGCTTGTTGTAGCGGTCCGGATGGAACGCGTCGGGGTCGGGGAAGTCCTCGGGGATCCGGTTGCTGATCGCGGGGGAGGCCGCGACGAAGTCGCCCTTGTGGATCGGGAAGCCCGCGACCTCGAATTCGCCTTGGGCGACCCGCATCAGGATGATCAGCGGTGGATGCAGGCGAAGGGTCTCCTTGACCACGTTGTCCAGCAACGGAATCTGGCGCAGTGCATGGAAGCTCACCTCTTGACCGTCGGCGTAGAGCTCCTCCAGTTCGGTGACGATGTCGGCGTAGACGTCGGGGTGGCGCAGCAGTTCGATCAACGTCCACGACGAGGTGCCCGAGCTGGTGTGGTGGCCGGCGAACATCAGCGAGATGAACATGCCGGTGACCTCGTCGGCGGAGAACCGGGGGTTGCCCTCCTCGTCCTTGATCGACACCAGGACATCGAGCATGTCGCGATCCGCCTTGTCCTTCGGCGGGTCGGCGAGCCGCCCTTCCATGATCTCCTGAACCAGCGCAACGAGTTTCACGCGGGACTCGTCGCGGACCCGGAAGCTCTCGATGTCCAGATACGGGTCGACGTAGCACAGCGGATCGGTGCCGCGCTCCAGTTCGTGGTAGTAGTGCGCGAAGCGGCCGTCGAGTTGTTCGCGGAACTTCAGCCCGATCAGGCAGGCCGTGGAGGTGTAGATGGTCAACTCGGAGAAGAAGTCGAGCAGCTCGATCTCACCCTGGGGTCCCCAGTCGGCGATGATCTTCTTGACTTCGCCCTCGATGGTGGCCGCGTGCCCCTTCATCTGCTCACCGCGCAGCGCCGAGTTGTGCAGCATCTCCTTGCGCCGCTCCGGGCTGGCGTCGAACACCACGCCCTCGCCGAAGATGGGAGTCATGAACGGGTAGGCCTCGGCCTGGTCGAGATCCTCATCGGCGGACCGGAAGAAGAACTCGTTGGCCTCTGCACCGGACAGGAAGACGACGTGCTTGTCGACCAGCTGGAACCACCCGACATCGCCGCACTCCTCCCGGATGCGGTTCATCAAGGCGATCGGATCGGTACGGAACTCCTCGAGATGGCCGTATTCCTCTTCGCCACCGGAAACACGGGGCACCTCTTTGGTGATCGTCATGCTGGGTCCCTCCCCAAGTCGTCCCCTGCGCTTCGCGCGTGGGCCCCCCGCTCCAGCCCGCCGGCCAGGTTCTCCTCGTTCAGAATGAGTCGTTGACGATCCGCGGGGTCGCTTGCCAAAGGCGCTTCCGGCTGAAGTTCCATGTTCGCGATGAACCCGCCGCGCGGTGTTTCAGCGACGAACGAGATGGCCCGTGCGAGGTCGGACGCACGCAGGAAGTAGTCGTGCCGGGCCTGGCCCCACTTCGCCCAATCTTCAAGTGCGGGGCCGATTTTCTCGGCGGGCAGGCTCCAGCCCATACTGGTCTTCGTCGGCCCCGGGTGCACGATCGACGCGCGCACGCCGGTGCCTTCGAGTTCCATCTGCAAGTTCGCGACCATGGCGACAAGCGCGGCCTTGGCGGCACCGTAGGCGCCCATGTGCGGCCGTTGACGCAGTGCGACGTCCGATCCGACGAAGATCAAGTCTCCGCGCTGACGCTCGAGCATCCCCGGCAGCACCGCGGTGGCGAGGCGGTTGGCGCCGATCAGGTGGATCTGCAGCTGCGAATCGAACTCATCGGTGGTGATCTCGGCCAGTTTGCCGAAGTAGGTGTCCCCGGCGCCGGCCACCAACACCTCGATCTCGCCCAATGCAGTCACCGACTGCGAGACGAAGGACTTCACCGAGTTGGGATCGGTGACGTCGAGGTGGAATCCGACGGCTTCGCCGCCGTCGGCGCGGATCTTTCCCACGAGGTCGTCGAGCTTCTCGACGCGCCGGGCGCCCAGCGCGACGGGGAAGCCGCGGGCGGCGAGCTCGATCGCGGTGGCCTCACCGATACCGGCTGAGGCGCCCGCGACGATGGCCGGCCGGCGTTCGGGAAGAGGGGCAAAACGTGGCATCTAGCGGGCCTCCACGGTGATGGGCAGATGGGCGAATCCGCGCACATTGCTGGAGTGGACGCGGACGGCGTTGGCCTCGTCGACCTGGTATCCGCGAATTCGTTTGAACAACTCGGCAAGTGCCACCCGCGCCTCCATCCGGGCCAGGTGCGCACCGAGGCAGAAGTGGGCGCCGCTGCCGAAGCTCTGGAGTTTGGAGCCGATCTCGCGGCCGATGATGAAGTCGTCCGGGTTCTCGAACGCGCGCTCGTCGCGGTGCGCCGACCCCGGCAGTAGTAACAGCACGTCGCGGTCGGGAATGGTGGTGTCGTACAAGGTGAGCTCGCCGGAGACCATGCGAGCCAGGATCTGGCTGGAGGTGTCATAGCGCAAGGTCTCCTCGACCCATAGCGGGATTCGGCTCGGATCCTCGTACAGCGGCTCAATCTGGTCGGGGTTCTTGTGGCCCCAGAAGGCGGCATTGGCAAGGAGTTTGGTGGTGGTCTCGTTGCCGGCGATCACCATCAGGAACATGAAGCCGATGATTTCCTCGTCGGTGAGCCGGTCGCCGTCGATCTCGGCCTCCAGCAGCGCCGACGTCAGATCGTCGGCGAGCTTCTTGCGGCGTTCGGCGACCATGTCCTGGTAGTAGACGATCAGATTCAGGGATGCCTCGATCGCCGCGGCGGGGACATCGTTGACGCCATCCTCGCGGTGCATGACCCCATCGGCCCACGCCCGCACCTGATCCCGGTCCGCCACCGGCACGCCCATCAGTTCGGAGATGACGTCCATCGGCAGCTTGCCCGCGAACTCGGCCACAAAGTCAACAGCACCGCCGTGGGCTTTCTCGAGCATGACATCGAGATGCTGCATCGCGATCTCGGTGACCCTGGGTTCGAGTTCACGGATACGCCGGGGGGTGAAGCCCTTGGACACCAGCGTCCGCAACCTGAGGTGGTCGGGGTCGTCCATGGCGAGAAAGGACATGGTCTTCGATGCGTGTGGCCCCCGGGAGATCGGGTCGAGCGACACCCCCTCGCGGTTGGACAGCGTGGTGCTGTTGCGGAAGCCCTGCAGCACGTCGCGGTGCCGCGACAGGGCCCAAAAGCCGAGCTCCTCGTTGTGATAGAGCGGCGCCTCGTCGCGTAGCCGCTTGTAGTACGGGTACGGGTCTTCGTGGAAGTGGTAGTTGTACGGATCGAGGATGACGTCGCTGATGGCGCCGCTGCTGGCGGTCATCGGTCCTCTCCGACGATGAGGCCGACCACGTAGCTCAAGCGGTCGGCGATCTGGTGATAGGTGAACGCGCCGCTGCCTGCGTTGACCAGCGCGCCGAAGAACGTCATCTCCAACGCGGCCAGCGTGCGGGGATCGCTGTCGGGGCCGACGGCCGCGCGGATGCGGCGATGGATCTCGGTGCCGATGCGCTCGCGCACCGCGCGCACGGCGGGGTCGTTGCCCGACAGCAGCGCGGTGGTGCACGCGGCGGCGACCTCGGGCTCGTCGGCGACCATCAGGGCCATGCTGCGCAGCGCCTTCTCCACCCGAGTGGCCTTGCTGTCGTTGACGTCGGTGAAGTACTCGACCTGCTGCATGAGATCCAGGTAGATCTCGGCGATCAAGTGGTTCTTCGACGAGAAGTAGGTGTACGCCGTAGCGGGTGCGACCTTGGCCTTGGCGGCGACCGCACGCACGGTCAGGTCGGCGTAGGAGGACTCGCGCAGCATCTCGAGGCCGGCGGCCAGGACTTTGCGAAAAGTCTCTTCCTGGCGCCGGTTGCGGGGCGTTTGCCGCGTCTGATCCGGGACCGCGGTCGCAGCTTCACTGGACACATGTCCAAGTTATCGGAAACTGCTGCCCGCAAGCAAGTGAAACGCGTAAAGAGCAGTTCAGAATATATAAATCAGTGGAGGCGGGAGCCTGTCCTTGCCTCGCGCGCTGATCTGGGGCTATCGTTCGGAGGATATCATCGGACACTTGTCCAGGAATCAGACAGGAGCTCGGATGGCAATCCTGGCCGATCGCGAGAGCCGGTTGCTCATCGACGGCAAGCTCGTGGCGGGCAGCTCGGGCACGTTCCCCACCGTCAACCCCGCGACCGAGGAGACGCTCGGTGTCGCTGCCGACGCGAGCGTCGAGGACATGAGCGCGGCGATCGGGGCGGCCCGGCGCGCGTTCGATGAGACGGACTGGGCGACCAACGTCGAGCTCCGGGTGCGGTGCATCCGCCAGCTCCAACAAGCCTTGCGCGAACACCTGGAAGAACTGCGGGACTTGGCGATTGCGGAGGTGGGCGCTCCGCGGATGCTGACGTCGATGGCACAGCTCGAGGGGCCGATCGACGACCTGAGCTTCTGCGCCGACACCGCGGAGTGCTATCTGTGGACCACCGACCTCGGGATCGCATCGCCGATGGGAATCAAGACCCACCGCACCATCGCCAGGGAGGCGATCGGGGTAGTGGGTGCTATCACCCCATGGAACTTCCCGAACCAGATCAACCTCGCCAAGCTGGGACCGGCGCTGGCGGCCGGCAACACCGTGGTGCTGAAGCCGGCGCCCGACACCCCGTGGAGCGCGGCGGTGCTCGGTCAGCTGATCTTCGAGCACACCGATATTCCGGCGGGTGTCGTCAACATCGTCACGTCCAGCGATCACGGGGTGGGTGCGCTGCTGTCGAAAGACCCGCGCGTGGACATGGTCTCGTTCACCGGGTCGACGAACACCGGACGGGCGGTCATGTCGGACGGCTCCGTCACGCTCAAGAAGGTGTTCCTCGAGCTCGGCGGCAAATCGGCGTTTCTGGTGCTCGACGACGCGGATCTCGCGGGTGCCTGCTCGATGTCTGCCTTCACGGCGTCGATGCACGCCGGCCAAGGTTGCGCGATCACCACACGACTGGTGGTGCCACGCGCCCGCTACGACGAGGCCGTAGAGGCGGCTGCGGGCACGATGGCCGGGCTGCAGCCGGGCGACCCGAACGACGCCGGAACCATCTGCGGGCCGGTGATCTCCGAGCGTCAACGGGACCGAATCCAGGGCTACCTGGATTCGGCGATCACTGAAGGCGGCCGGTTCGCCTGTGGCGGTGGACGTCCCGCCGATCGCGACACCGGGTTCTTCATCGAGCCCACGGTGATCGCCGGCCTCGACAACAACGCGAGGGTCGCGCAGGAAGAGATCTTCGGTCCGGTGCTGACGGTCATCGCGCACGACGGCGACGACGACGCGGTACGCATCGCCAACGACTCGCCGTACGGCCTGTCCGGCACCGTGTTCTCGGCTGACGCCGAACGCGCCGACGGTGTGGCCGCGCGGCTGCGGGTCGGCACGGTCAACATCAACGGCGGCGTCTGGTATTCGGCGGATATGCCGTTCGGCGGTTACAAGCAATCCGGGATCGGCCGGGAGATGGGGCTCGCGGGTTTCGAGGAGTACCTCGAGATCAAAGCGATTGCAACGGCGGCACAGTAACTCCGGAAACGACGCAGGGAGACATGAGTGGGACTTTACGGGGATCAGTTCACCGAGAAGGTGGCCATCGTCACCGGTGCGGGCGGCGGCATCGGCCAGGCCTACGCTGAGGCGCTGGCACGCGAGGGCGCCGCGGTCGTCGTCGCCGACATCAACACCGAGGGCGCCCAGAAGGTCGCCGACGGCATCAAGGGCGAGGGCGGCAACGCGTTGGCGTGCGGGTCGACGTCTCCGACCCGGACTCGGCCAAGGAGATGGCGGCCCAGACGCTTTCGGAGTTCGGCGGCATCGACTACCTGGTGAACAACGCGGCCATCTTCGGCGGGATGAAGCTCGACTTTTTGATCACCGTGGACTGGGACTATTACAAGAAGTTCATGAGCGTGAACCTCGACGGCGCGCTGGTGTGTACCCGCGCGGTGTACCGCAAGATGGCCAAGCGCGGCGGCGGCGCGATCGTCAACCAGTCCTCGACCGCGGCGTGGCTGTACTCGAACTTCTACGGGCTGGCCAAGGTCGGCATCAACGGCCTCACCCAACAGTTGGCCACCGAACTCGGCGGGCAGAACATCCGCGTCAACGCGATCGCACCCGGGCCGATCGACACCGAGGCCAACCGCACCACCACCCCGCAGGAGATGGTGGCCGACATCGTGAAGGGAATTCCGTTGTCGCGCATGGGACAACCCGAGGACCTGGTCGGCATGCTGCTGTTCCTGCTGTCGGATCAGGCCAAGTGGATCACCGGCCAGATCTTCAACGTCGACGGCGGGCAGATCATCCGGTGAACGAGTTGAAGCTGGGGTACATCGGCCTGGGCAATCAGGGCGCGCCGATGGCCAAGCGACTCGTCGACTGGCCCGGCGGGCTGACCGTCTTCGACGTCCGCGCCGAGGCGATGGCCCCGCTGGTCGAACTGGGCGCGACGGCGGCCGACGACATCGCTGATGTTGCAAGGGCCGACGTCATCAGCGTCACCGTGCTCACCGATGCGCAGGTGCGCGATGTGGTCGGGCGGCTCGCCGCGCACGCCGCCCCAGGCACCGTGATCGCGATCCATTCCACGATCGAGCCCGGCACAGCCGGTGAGCTGGCCGAGCAGCTGCGCCCCAAGGGGATTCACATCGTCGACGCCCCGGTCAGCGGTGGCGCCGGTGCGGCCGACAGTGGTGAGTTGGCCGTCATGGTCGGCGCCGACGAAGAGGCCTACGCGTTGGTCAAGCCGGTCTTCAAACAGTGGGCCTCGATGGTGGTTCGTGCCGGGGAGCCGGGCGCGGGAACCCGGATGAAGCTGGCCCGCAACATGTTGACCTTCATCGGGTTCGCCGCCGCGTGCGAGGCGCAGAAGCTGGCGGAAGCGGCGGGAATCGATCTGCAGAAGCTGGGGCGGGTGGTGCGCCACAGCGACGCGCAGAGTGGCGGGCCCGGTGCGATCATGGCCCGCGACGACACCCAACCGCTTGCCCCCGATCACTTCCTGTACGACATGTTCGTGCACACCCGCGGTCTGGGCGAGAAGGACCTGCGGCTGGCACTCGGACTCGGCGAGGCAACGGGGGTCGAGCTGCCGCTGGCCGAGATAGCGTTGCGCGACCTGGCGGCCGGTCTGGGTGTGCCACACACGACGTCGACCACGAAGGAGTAGCGATGGACGAGCTGCGTAAAAAGGGCCTCGCCAAGATGAACGAGGTCTATGGCTGGGAGATGCCGGACATGCCCGGCGAGTTCTTCGCGCTCACCGTCGACCACCTCTTTGGCTCGATCTGGACACGGCCCGGATTGTCGATGCGCGACCGGAGGATGATGCTGCTCGGCGTGCTGGCCGCTCAGGGCATGGATGAGCTCGTGGAAGTGCAAGCGAACGCGATCCTTCACAACGAGGAGATGACGCGGGAGGAGTTGCGCGAGATCGCGATCTTCCTCACCCACTACGTGGGTTTCCCGCTGGGGGCCAAGGTCGATGGTGCACTCAAGCGCGTGGTGGCGAAGCGGAAGAAAGCCGAGGAGAAGGGCGCGGCCCGGGACGAGAAGGACAACGTCAACGACGCCGTTCAGATGCACGTGGGACGCAGCCTTCGTGACAAGTAGGTATGCCGCGCTGTCGCGCAACGAACTCGCCACGCTCGTGCCGGAGTTGCTCCTGATCGGCCAGCTCATCGACCGGTCCGGAATGGCCTGGTGCATAAGCGCTTGGGGCCGCGAGGAGATGGTGCAGATCGCCATCGAGGAGTGGGCGGCGTCCAGCCCGCTCTACACCAAGCGGATGCAGAAGGCGCTGAAGTACGAGGGCATCGACGTCATCACGATCTTCAAAGGTCTGCAGCTCGACATCGGCGCCCCGCCGCAGTTCATGGACTTCCGCTACACCGTGCACGACCGTTGGCACGGTGAGTTCCACCTCGATCACTGTGGCGCGCTGCTCGATGTGGAGCCGATGGGCGAGAAATATGTCCAGGGAATGTGCCACGACATCGAGGACCCCACCTTCGACGCCACCGCCCTCGCCACCAATCGCAAGACCCAGGTCCGGCCCGTTCACCGCCCGCCGAGAAGGTCGTCCGACCAGCACCCGCACTGCCGGTGGACGGTGATCATCGACGAGTCCTACCCGGAGGTGCCGTTCATCCCCGCGATGGACGTCGTCGCCGCGAGTCGGGCGCACAGCACCGAACTCGATCCGATCGATCCGAACGACGAAGGCATGGCGGACTATTCGGGCGAACTCCTGTCCGACGTCGACTTCGGCTCGTTCTCGCATTCGGCGCTGGTCCGGATCGCCGATGAAGTCTGCCTGCAGATTCATCTGCTGGTGCTGTCGTTCACACTGGCGGTGCAGGCGCGCGCGAAAGATGACGTGGCGCTTGAGCGGTCGATTCGCACCAAACAGCTGATCGGTATCGCAGGGGTGGCGGCCGAGCGAATTCATCAGGCGCTCAAGCTCCCTGGCGGGACCAAGGGTGCCCTGCGAGTGCTCGAACTGCACCCGATGCTGAACCCCGCGGCCTACGTCTCGGCGGACGTCGACCCGGACTTCGTGCACGTGCGCCGCTCGCCCGCCTACGAGGACGGCTCCTGGATCTCGCTGGTGTCGCCCGTCGCAGACCTGCCCCTGCAGGCCATCGTCGCCGCGGTCGATCCGCACCTGCGCGCCGAGGTCTCCGGTACCGACTCCGACTGGACCGTGCGGGTCATCGAGACCGACACCGCGGCCGAGGAACTGTCCGAGGTGGCGGTGTGCAGGTTCAGCGGCGGCGCGTCCTGGGTGTTCGAGGAACGAAAGTCGCTGCCGCTGACGGTGGTCTAGGTCAGCGCGGCCGCACGGCGTTGCCCACCCAGCGGCGCAGGTAGGCGCGCAGCTCCTCGCCGCGGCGTGGCGGGCGGCCCGGGTCGATGACGAACGACTGGATGATCCGCAGCAGATGTTCGGCCAGTTCGTCCAGATCCGTTTCGCGATATCCCGCCGCCGCCCAATCGACGTCGAGGCGCTGCACCATGTCCCGGCCGAACTGCAGGGCGATGTCGGAGGTGACGGATTCGACGTGTGTCGCCCCGCCGGGCACCATGAGCAGCCCGATGTACTTCTCCCGCGGTAACCATTCCAGCGCCGTTGCAACAGCTTCGGTGACCGCCGCGTCCGGATCGCGGACGCCGGCCAGGTGCGCCGTCAACCGGTCGAGAAAGCCGTCGACGGCGTGCACCGCCGCTGCCACGAGGAGCGCCTCGGTGCTGGAGAAGTACCGGTAGACGGTCTGACGGGTGACCCCGACGGTGCGGGCCACATCGGAGATGCTGAAGTCGGCGCCGTGGTCTTCGATCGCCGTGCCCGCGGCGTCGAGAATCCTGGCGATCGCCTCCTCATCCGAGGCAGGCTTGCTTCCTGACCAACCGTGGGTACGCACGAACGAACCATAGGCCAGCGCACGCGGCGGCTACCCGTAGGAGACCTGCAGATCCTTCACTCCGTTGATCCAGCCCGACCGCAGGCGCTGCGGTTCGGACAGCTTCCTGATGTCGGGAATCTGGTCGGCGATCTCGTTGGAGATCAGCTTGATCTCCATCCGGGCGAGATTGGCGCCGATGCAGAAATGCGCGCCGTTGCCGCCGAATGCCAAGTGTGGACTGGGGTTTCGCCGAATGTCGAACTCGAAGGGGCGGTCGAAGACGTCGTCGTCGAAGTTCGCGGAGCTGTAGAACAGGCCGACCGCCCAGCGGATGATCTCGTCGGCGGCGGTCTCGGGTCGTTCGTGCTTGAACAGCTCCCACTGCTCGGGCTGTTCGAAGCACGCGAACTCGACGTCGCCCATCGCCGCGCCATCGATGTCCGCCTCGATCGGCCTGGTGACGATGTCGTCTCGAGGGCCGGGGGCGCTCTCCTCGCAAGCTGTGGGCCCACCCGGATGACATCGGCGATGGCCTGCAGCGGCAAAGGCATCGCAATGTCATCAACGAAAATTGCCGAAGTTTCGCTCCACCGCGGTCCGGACGATGTCGCGTGCAGCGACGGCCAGCTTCTGCTCCAGCGTCGCGATCGCCCGCGGAGTGAACAGTCGCGAGACGATCTTGCGCAGCCGGGTGTGCGCGGGTGCGTCGTGGTTGATCAACAGGGCCTTGGTCAGGTCCAGCTGGTCGGCGGTGACGCCGTCCGGCAGGCGCATCACCGCACCCTTGCGGTGGAGCGATCCACCACACCGGCGCGGTCTTGCGCAGTTCGGCGAACTCGGTCGCGGGAATGCCGTTGAGCAGGACGTCCGGGTCGGTGAAGTCATACCCCTTGGGTAAGAACGGGCAGCTCTGGGGCTCATCACTCGTCGTGGTCATGTCCATGCACTCCTGTGTGACGTAAACCGTATGGTCGAGGGCGCAGGAGCTATCCGACGTGGTGCCATTAAGGTGGGCATCTGTGCACGTCCTGGTGGTCGGATCCGGAGCCCGTGAACACGCGCTGCTGCTTGCGCTGCGCCGAGACCCGGAGGTCGACGAGCTCGCCGTGGCACCCGGCAACGCGGGTACGGCGCCCATCGCCGACCAGTACGACATCGACGTGACGTCCGGTGCGGCCGTCACCGCGCTGGCGCGCCGCATCGGCGCCGACCTCGTCGTCATCGGACCTGAGGTGCCACTGGTGCTCGGTGTCGCCGACGCCGTTCGCGAGGCAGGCATCGCCTGCTTCGGGCCGACGAAGGATGCCGCGCGCATCGAGGGCTCGAAGTCGTTCGCCAAGGACGTGATGGCCGCCGCCGGGGTGCGCACCGCCACCAGCGAGATCGTCGACAACCCGGCCCACCTGGACGCCGCCCTGGACCGGTTCGGCCCGTTGGGCGGCGATCCCGCGTGGGTCGTGAAAGACGATGGCCTGGCTGCAGGCAAGGGCGTGGTGGTCACCGCCGACCGCGATGCCGCCCGCGCGCACGCCGCCAGCCTGCTCGACGCAGGCCACCCGGTGCTGCTCGAGTCGTTTCTCGACGGTCCCGAGGTGTCGCTGTTCTGCGTCGTCGACGGAGAGACGGTGGTGCCGCTGCTGCCTGCGCAGGACTTCAAGCGTGTCGCCGATGGCGACAGCGGACCCAACACCGGCGGTATGGGCGCCTACAGCCCACTGCCGTGGCTGCCCGATGAGATGACCGCGCGCATCGTCGACGAGGTGGTGAAACCCGTTGCCGCCGAACTCGTCAAGCGGGGTAGCCGGTTCTCGGGCTTGCTCTACGCCGGGCTCGCAATCACCGCGAAGGGGCCGGCGGTGGTCGAATTCAACTGCCGCTTCGGCGATCCGGAGACGCAGGCGGTGCTGGCACTGCTGGAATCCCCGCTGGGTCAGCTGCTGTATGCCGCCGCCACCGGCGACCTGGCCGGCCAGCCGCCGCTGCGGTGGCATGACGGCGCGGCTGTCACGGTCGTGGTCGCCGCGGAGAACTACCCCGGCCGCCCCCGGGTGGGGGACGTGATCCACGGCACCGAGGGTGGTCCGGAGCGCAGCGACGAATCGGGCAGCAGCGTGCTGCACGCGGGCACCGCGCGCCGCGAGGACGGCGCCGTCGTCTCCTCCGGGGGCCGGGTGCTGTCGGTGGTGGGCATGGGTGCGGACCTGGCGGACGCACGTGCGGCCGCCTACGCACGGATTAGCTCTATTCGGTTGCCGGGCAGCCACTTTCGTACCGATATCGGCCTGGCTGCGGCGGAGGGGCGTATCTCCCTCTAGGCGGTCAGCAGTGGCGCCGCCCAGGTAAGCTCGCCGGTCAACTGCGAGGACCAGAACGACGGGTCATGGCCGCCGGGGGAGAAGCCACCCGCCGGGGGTATGGGCAGTTGGGAGATGAACTGCTGCGTCGCCGAGTAGAACGGATCGTCGTAGCCGCAGTCGATCCGCAGCGGGATCGCGCCGAGCGCGGGCAGGCCCCACACGCTGTTGGCGGCGTAGTCGTCGGCGCCGTCGAAAGCGCCCGGTGCCGCGGCCCCTGGCGACGTCCACAGGGCGGGGCTGACCGCGCAGATCGCGGCGGTGCGTCCGGCGCCCAGCCGTGAGCCCAGCAGCATGGCGCCGTATCCGCCCATGGACCATCCGAGAAAGCCGACCCGGGACGTGTCCAGGCCCTGTTCGCCCAGTATGGGGATCAACTCGTCGAGCACCATCGCCCCCGAGTCGTCGCCGGACGCGCGCCGGTGCCAGTAGCCGTTGCCTCCGTCGACGGCGGCGAGCGCGAACGGCGGCACACCGGCTTGCACCGCAGCGGCCAAGAACTGTTCGGCGCCCATCGACATCACGGTCTGGGCGCTGGCGTCCTTACCGTGCAGCAGAATCACCGGCCGCAGCGGTGCCGTCTGGCCGGGCGGGCGGGCGATGATCCAGTTGGTCAGGGCGCCGCCGCGCGCGGCGGACGCGAAGATGCCGGTGGCATACGTCGGGGCCGAGGCCGGGACCGGTGGCGCCTGCGGTGCCGGGGGTGCGCCTGCGGCCATGGAGGCGCTCACTGTGCCCAACGAGTACGCCCCGGCGGCGCCGGCCGTGGCCGCGATGCCAGTGCGCAGACCGAGTTGCAGGAGAGTGCGACGGTTGATGGCTGGCATGCGCGCCATCATGCCATCGCCCACCCTGAGTAATGACTGGCGATTAGCCGAAAGCGCGATGCCGAAACCCCGTGACTGGCACGATGCTAAGGGTGACGGCAGCAGTCACCCCCAAGGGCGAACGTCGACGGTATGCGCTGGTCAGCGCTGCTGCCGACCTGCTCTGTGAAGGTGGCTTCGACGCTGTGCGGCACCGCGCAGTCGCGCGCCGAGCCGGGCTCCCGCTGGCGTCGACGACCTACTACTTCTCCTCTCTGGACGACCTGATCGCCAAGGCGGTGGAACACGTCGGGACGCGGGAGACCGAGGAGCTGCGGGACCGCGTCGCCGCGCTGTCGCGCCGTCGCCGCGGCGCCGAGTCGACCGCCGACCTCCTGGTCGACCTGCTGGTCGGCGAAAGTCCGGAACGTGTGACCGAGAAGCTGATCTCGCGGTACGAGCGCATCATCGCCTGCGCGCGGCAACCTGGGCTTCGCGACATCCAGCGGCGCATCCTTCGGCAGCGCACCGACGCCGTCGTCGAGGTCGTCGAACGCTCGGGGCGGGCGGTACGCGCCGAACTGGTCACCGCCCTGGTGTGCGCGGTGGACGGTGCGGTGGTGGCCGCGCTGGTCGGGGACGGCGACGGTCCGCGCGCCACCGCAAGGGCCACCCTGATCGACGTCATCGACGTGCTCGCACCGATCAACTGACAGGTTTGCATGTCCCGGCGCGTGGTAAACCGGGACATGACGATCGCCAGGACCCTGACCACGGCTGCGGACACCATTCTCGACCGTTCAGTGGTCATCGGCTACACCAAGCTGGGCTCGCGGATCCGGAAGATGTGGTGGCCCGCCGATCCACCTCCGAGGGCGCTGGCGGGCAAGAGGGTCGTCGTCACCGGCGCGACCGCAGGTATCGGCCAGGCGATGGCGGAATCCTTCGCCCGACTCGGCGCGACGGTTCATCTGCTCGGCCGCAACGAGGAGAAGGTCAGACACAGCGCCGGCGCGATCCGGGGCAAGGTGGCCGGAGCTGTCGTGATCGAAGAGGTCTGTGACGTCTCCGATCTCGACGCCGTCCGTGCGTGGACTGCCGACCTGTCCGGGCGCATCGACGCGCTGCACGGCCTGGTGCACAACGCGGGCGTGATGCCCAAGGAACGCACCGAGACCCCTCAGGGACACGAGACGCAACTGGCGTGCCACGTACTCGGCCCGCAGGTGATGACCGAGGAACTGCTGCCCGTGCTGCGCAACGCGGACGGCGCGTCGGTGGTCTTCATGTCGTCGGGCGGCATGTACACCACGCCGTTGAGCGCCGAGGACCTCGAGTCCCGCGACGGAAAGTACAACGGCCTGCGGGTCTACGCACGCACCAAGCGGATGCAGGTGGTGCTCGCCGCGGACTGGGCCCGGCGGCTGGAGGGCACCGGTATCCGCGTCGAGAGCACCCATCCGGGCTGGGTCGAGACGCCCGGCGTGACGGAGGCATTGCCCGCATTCCGCCGCCTGACCAAACCGCTGCTGCGCGACCCCGCCGGCGGCGCGGACACCGCCGTCTGGCTGGTCGCCACCCGACCCGATTCAGGAGGCGGCCATTTCTGGCATGACCGGGCCCAACGACCGACGACGTTCGGTTGGCAACGCCGCGACGATCCCGCCGTGGTCGCGAAGTTCCTCGACGAGGTTTCCCGGTTGACCCTGCACACCCAGGCGCACTGATCGATGATGGGTCATTCCAGCGATCAGTCAGGGGAGGCGCGATGACGGAGTCCGGAGCGGGCGCGACGGTCAGTGACCAACAGCCCGAGTTGAAGCGGGTGATGGGACCCGGCCTGCTGTTGCTGTTCATTGTCGGCGACATCCTGGGCACCGGTGTGTACGCGCTGCTCGGCGATGTGGCCGCCGAAGTCGGTGGGGCGGCGTGGCTTCCGTTTCTCATCGCCTTCGCGGTCGCGACCGTCACCGCGTTCAGCTATCTCGAACTCGTCACCAAGTATCCGCAGGCGGCCGGCGCGGCGCTTTACGCGCACAAGGCCTTCGGCATTCACTTCGTCACTTTCCTGGTGGCGTTCATCGTCATGTGCTCCGGAATCACCTCGGCCTCAACGGCTTCCAGGGCATTTGCGGCGAACTTCTTCCAAGGCGTGGACATCGAGGCGCCGAAACTCACAGTCGCGCTGCTGGCGTTGGCGTTCATGGCCGCGCTCGCCGCGATCAACTACCGCGGGGTGGGGGAGAGCGTCAAGCTCAACGTCGTCCTGACCATCGTCGAGATCACCGGTCTGGTGGTGGTGATCATGGTCGGATTCTGGGCCTTCACCGGGGGTGCTGACGTCGACTTCTCGCGGATCGTGGCCTTCGAGACCGGGGAGGACAAGAGCACTTTTGTGGCGATCACCGCAGCCACGTCGCTGGCGTTCTTCGCGATGGTCGGCTTCGAGGACTCGGTGAACATGGCCGAGGAGACCAAGGACCCCGTCAAAACGTTCCCCAAGATGCTGTTGAGTGGTCTGTCGATCGCAGGCGTGGTGTACATCCTGGTGTCCATCGTGGCGGTGGCACTGGTCCCGGTCGGCCGGCTGGAGGAAAGCGATACCCCGCTCGTCGAGGTGGTCAAGGCGGGGGCCCCCGGTCTGCCGATCGATGACATCCTGCCGTTCATGACGATGTTCGCGGTGTCGAACACCGCGCTGATCAACATGCTGATGGCCAGCCGACTGATCTACGGCATGGCCCGCCAGCGGGTGCTGCCGCCGGTGTTGGGCAGGGTGCACCCCACCCGTCGTTCGCCGTGGGTGGCGATCATCTTCACCACGCTGATCGCTTTCGGACTGATCATCTACGTGTCGGCGTTCGCCAGCAGCAGTGCGATTTCACTGCTGGGCGGCACCACGTCACTGCTGCTGCTCGCCGTGTTCGCGGTGGTGAACGTGGCGGTGCTGGTACTTCGGCGCGATGTCAAGCAGGTCGGCGGGCACTTCAAGACGCCGACCGCGCTGCCGGTCATCGGGTTCCTGGTGTCGCTGTATCTGGTCACCCCGCTCTCGGGGCGGCCCGCCCAGCAGTACGTCGTGGCAGGCGGGCTGGTCGTCCTCGGCGTGGTTTTGTTCTTCGTCACCCAGCTGATCAACAAGCGACTCGGGATCTCCGACGCCAAGATCACCGACCCGACGCAGCTCGGCAACGCCCCGGATTAGCCGAATCTGTTGTCCCGCAGAGCACTACGGGGCGGACACCTGCGGATCAAATCGCCAGAACCGCAGCGGCTGTCAGGCACGCATCTCGGATCGGCTCCGGATCAGCCGAGGCCTTCCTGAAGCCGCTGGAACCTGTTGTCCAGCAGGGCAGTACGGTCGTCATTACCGGCAAGCTGCAGATACCGGGTGCCGAATACCGCGAGCAGCACGTCGTCGAGCCTGCGGACCGCGCCCGCGGGGTAGCGGTAACCCATCGCGTCGTTCACCGCGGTCGTGTCGATGCGGTTGAGGACGGCGTCCACACCCTCGACGGAGTCGATGCCGAGCTCCAGCAGCAGCCCGGCGATCCAGGCGTAGTGCTCCGTGCGTGACCAGCCGGCGTCGGGGAAGCGGTTTCCCAGATAGGTGGCCAGCACCGGCGTCGGAATCCGGGGATCGCTGGTGGTCTGCGGAGCGCGCTCCGACGGCACGGTCGACCGCAGTCGTTCACGGATCGCCGAGAACTCGCGGTCGGCCAGCTCGAGCAGGCCGGCGGCCAGCGTGAAGCGCCGGTCCAGATCGGGCGCGTCCTCCTCGGGAACCGAGCCCTTATAGCGGACGTCGTGTTCGAACTCGGCCCACGCGTGCTGCAGGATGGTCCGGACCTGAACCGAGGCCGGCTGTTGTTCGCCTTCGACGGCCACGAGCAGATGCCTGCTGGCGTAGCCCCACCGGCCCTCGCTCGCCGTCTCGACCCCCATGTCACGGTCATCGAGCAGCCGCATCTCCTCACCGAGGAGATTGGCGACCGCGGCGACATCGTCACGCAGATAGGTGATCACCCGCAAGCCGATCTGGTCGGTGATCTCCGACAGCGGATCGGTGTAGAGGCGACGACCGTCGACGGTGCGATCCGCCTTCGCGGCGAACGAGGCCACCTTCTTGGTGCGCGCGGTAACGCTGAGATAGTTGATGCCTGCGTCGTCGAGGAGCGCCGTCACGGCGGACAGGTAGTGGTCGGTGGAGCCTTTGAGTGACGGCCGACGCTCGGCATACGTCGCGATCGCGTCATGAATCGCGCCGGGCGTCGGCTCCGGCGGGGCCGGCTCGAGATCGGACGGCAATGTCGGGGTGACGATGTAGCCGGTCGCGCCATCGCCGTAGACGGTCACGTCGGCGGGCCTTCGCGCCGCGTACATCGCCACGTACGCGCACATCACCGCGTCTACCGGATCCTCGGCTCGACGCAGGTCGCTCTTGCGCGCCGCGTCCTCGGCAATGCCGCGCAGGGTCGCCCAGTCCGCGCTGTCGGCGAGGCGCAGCGGCGGGTCAGCCTGGGCGAGCCCTTCGATGTGCTCCATCAGCCGGAGCAACTCCGCGCGCAGCTGGGCGACGCCGCGGCCCGTCTTGGCCTTGTACTTCAGCGTGCGGCCGAGCCGGAAGAGCGCCACCGTTGCGGGGTGCGGGTACACCTCGATGGCCCGGCGCGACGCCTGCGAGTGCGGATCCATGTCGAGGTCCAGAGCGTGGGCGATACGCGCGCCCCGGGGAATGTCGGCGAACTCTGGCTTACCCGTGTTGGAGGGGTGCGCGCCGGCCTGGAAGCGACCGAAGTCGGCGTTGAGCTGACGTTCGGCGGGGCGCTGGCCGGTCGGGTTGGTCACGATCAGCGGAGCGTCGATGGCTACCAGGCAGTCGCCCCCGGTATAGGGCGCCAACGCGGCCCGGATGCTGGTGTCGTCGGTGGCGGCGCCGGCGTACACGAGACGTCCGGCGTCGTCGATCGCGGCCACCCCGGTGGGCTTGCGCTGACCCCAGGCCAGGTCGAGTCCGACGTAATGCACGGCTCTACTGTGCCCTATCCGCGGCTCGCCGACGGCGCCCATTGGCCCGATAGGCTGTGCTTTCGTGAGCATCCCGAACGTATTGGCCAATCGTTATGCCAGCGACGAGATGGTGGCGATCTGGTCGCCGCGGGCCAAGATCGTCACCGAGCGGCGGTTGTGGCTGGCGGTGCTGCGCGCCCAGAGCGAGCTGGGGATCAAGGTTCCCGACACGGTGCTCGACGACTACGAACGGGTGCTCGAGGACGTCGACCTGGAGTCGATCGCCGCGCGGGAACGGGTGCTGCGCCACGACGTGAAGGCGCGCATCGAGGAGTTCAACGGGCTCGCCGGCCACGAGCACGTGCACAAGGGCATGACCAGCCGGGATCTCACCGAGAACGTCGAGCAGCTGCAAATCGTGCGGTCGCTGCGGCTCGTGCACGCCCGTGGCATCGCCGTCGTCGCCCGCCTCGCCGAGCGGGCGGTGCTCTACCGCGACCTGGTGATGGCGGGCCGCAGCCACAACGTCGCCGCACAGGCCACCACCCTCGGCAAGCGTTTCGCGTCGGCGGCGCAGGAGATGCTCGTCGGCCTGCAGCGGGTCAGCGAGCTCATCGACCGTTACCCACTGCGCGGCATCAAGGGCCCGATGGGTACCGCACAGGACATGCTCGACCTGTTCGACGGCGACACCGAGCGCCTGGCCGATCTCGAACGGCGCGTCGCGCAGTTCCTGGGCTTCACCGAGATCCTCACCAGCGTCGGTCAGGTCTACCCTCGCTCGCTGGACCACGACGTGGTGTCCGCGCTCGTGCAGCTCGGCGCGGGCCCGTCGTCCCTGGCACACACCATCCGACTGATGGCCGGCCACGAACTCGTGACCGAGGGGTTCGCTCCCGGGCAGGTCGGATCGTCGGCGATGCCGCACAAGATGAACACCCGCAGCTGCGAACGGGTCAACGGTCTGCAGGTGGTGCTGCGCGGATATGCCTGCATGGCAGCCGAACTCGCGGGCGCGCAGTGGAACGAGGGCGATGTCTTCTGCTCGGTGGTGCGCCGGGTCGCGCTGCCCGACGCGTTCTTCGCGCTCGACGGCCAGACCGAGACGTTCCTGACCGTGCTCGACGAATTCGGCGCCTACCCCGCGGTGATTCAGCGCGAGCTCGACCGCTACCTGCCGTTCCTGGCGACCACCCGAATCCTCATCGCCGCAGTGCGGGCCGGTGTCGGCAGGGAGACCGCCCACGAGGTCATCAAGGAGCACGCCGTCGCGGTGGCCCTGGCGATGCGCGAGCGAGGCGCCGAGCCTGATCTGCTGGACCGGCTCGCCGCCGATCCCCGGCTACCGCTGGACAGGGTGGCGCTTGACGCGGCACTCGCCGACAAGCAGGTCTTCACCGGCGCAGCAGGTGACCAGGTCGACCGGGTGGTCGCGACGGTCGACGACTTGCTCAGCCGCTATCCCGAAGCCGCCAAATACACTTCGGGCGCGATCCTGTGACCGCCTCGGTGGAGCTGGCCCAGATCGACTTCACCGATCTGGACAACTTCGCCGGGGGATTCCCGCACGAGCTGTTCGCCGTGCACCGCCGCTGCGCGCCGGTGTACTGGCACGAGCCCACCGAACACACCCCCGACGGCGAGGGCTTCTGGTCGGTCGCCACACATGCGGAAACCCTTGCGGTGTTCCGTGATCCGCAGACCTACTCGTCGGTGACCGGCGGTGGCCGGCCGTTCGGCGGCACCCTGCTGCAGGACCTGTCCATCTCCGGGCAACTGCTGAATATGATGGACGATCCTCGGCACGCCGCCGTGCGCAGGCTGGTCAGCTCGGGTCTGACGGCGCGGATGATCCATCGCGTCGAGGACGACCTGCGTTCCAGGGCGCGGCGCCTGCTCGACGAGGTCGCGCCCGGCGAGTCGTTCGACTTCGTCACCGATGTGGCCGCCGAGGTGCCGATGCAGATGATCTGCATCCTGCTGGGAGTGCCTGAATCCGAACGGCATTGGCTGTTCGAGGCGATCGAGCCCAGCTTCGACTTCGGCGGCTCGCGCACGGCGGCCATCACCCGGCTCTCGGTCGAGGAGGCCGGCTCGCGGATGTACGCCTACGGGCAGGAACTGATCTTGGCCAAACGGGCACGGCCCAGCGACGACATGCGGTCGCTGGTGGTCAATTCCGAGGACCCCGTACTGTCGGACATCGAGAGCTACCTGTTCTTCAACCTGTTGTTCAGCGCCGGCGCCGAGACCACCCGCAACGCGATCGCCGGCGGGCTGCTCGCGCTTCCCGAACACCCCGGATCGTTCGCGGCGCTGCGTGCCGACCCCGGGCTGCGTCCGGTGGACCTCACCGCGTTCGCCGAACCGACATCTCGCGTAAACCGAATCCGCACTTGGGTTTCGGCCAGGGTGTGCACTACTGCCTCGGGGCGCCGAGCCGGTGGAGTGGACACGCAGCAATCGGCACACCGGCATCCGCCGCCTGGCGGTCGAACTACGGGCGTGACCTCCCGCCGGAATTGCATTCCACGCGCGAAACGTCGAGGCAAGGCCGCGTGGAATGCAATTCCGGCGGGAATCTCAGGCGCGTTTGAGGCCTGCGGCGCGGATGCCGGACGCGCGCAGCTCAAGAGCGGCCAGCCCGCGGATGGCGACCGGATCCTGGTCACGCCAGGCGCCCACCGGATCGGTGCTGATCGCCGCCAGCTTGGGCAGCGGGCGGTTCGCCAGTGCCCGCAGCGCGAGAAGCTGCTCGCCGGCAGCCGTGGACGCCAGCGTCACGGCGGTCCACTTGCGCCGGAAGAACCGCACCCGTAGGAACAGCCACGGCATCATCAGCGCCAGGATCGGTGGCGCGGCCACGGCCAGCGCGAGCAGCCAGGCCAGCCACCCGGCGGTCACCCCCAGTGTCTGGCCGGCGCCCGCGATCTCCCGGGCGGCGTCGCCGGCGGCGGACAGCGGCGTGGCCAGTGAGTCACCGATCAACGGGATGTCGTCGGCACTGTTGCCCGCCGAGTCGAGATTGCCCGCCACCCCGTTGGCGCCGCTCTCCACCCGGTAGCCGAACTCGGCGATGGTCGCCACCGCGGAGTGCACCGCGATCCCGACGAACACCCAGATGGCCGTCCAGGCGATCACCACCGCGTCGCTGAACAGCTGCGACATCAGCCGACCGGGCGTTGTGGCATAGGGGACCCACCGAGATTTCATCTTTCGATCACAGCACACTGAGCCTTTCCGAGGCCGGTGGCCGGACCGTTAGGCTGGCCGGATGCGTCCCGCTTTGTCCGACTACCGGCATCTGGCCAGCGGCAAGGTTCGTGAGCTGTACCGCATCGACGACGGGCACCTGTTGTTCGTCGCTTCCGATCGGATCTCGGCCTACGACTACGTCCTGGACTCCCAGATCCCCGACAAGGGCCGCGTCCTGACCGCTATGAGCGTGTTCTTCTTCGACCACCTGGAGGCGCCCAACCATCTGGCCGGCCCACCCGACGACGAGCGCATCCCGGCCGAGGTGCTGGGTCGGGCGCTGGTGGTCGAGCAGCTGGAGATGGTGCCGGTCGAAGCGGTGGCCCGCGGCTACCTCACCGGCTCGGGGCTGATCGACTATGAGAAGACGGGTGCGGTGTGCGGGGTCGCGCTACCGTCCGGGTTGGTGGAGGCGAGCAAGTTCGCCGAGCCGCTGTTCACTCCGGCGAGCAAGGCCGAACTCGGTGAGCACGACGAGAACATCACCTTCGACGACGTTGTCGCGTTGATCGGCGCGCAGCGGGCCGACCAGCTGCGCGAGCGCACTCTGCAGACCTACATCCAGGGCGCTGAGCACGCCCTGACCAAGGGCATCATCGTCGCAGACACCAAATTCGAGTTCGGCGTCGACGAGACCGGCGAGCTCAAGCTTGCCGACGAAGTGTTCACCCCCGATTCCTCGCGCTATTGGCGCGCCGACGACTACGTCGAAGGCGTGGTGCAGAAGAGCTTCGACAAGCAGTTCGTCCGCAACTGGCTGACCGGCCCCGAGTCGGGCTGGGACCGCAGCGGTGACAACCCTCCGCCACCGCTACCCGCTGAGATCATCGAGGCCACCAGGGCTCGCTACATCGAAGCCTACGAACGTATTTCGGGCCTGAGGTTCGCCGACTGGATTGGAGCGTCCGCGTGAAGCCACCGATCGCCAAGCGGCTGGAGCACCGCCGCGAGCACCACAACGACGTGTTCATCGACCCCTACGAATGGTTGCGGGAGAAATCCAGCAACGAGGTCATCGATTACCTCGAGGCGGAGAACGCCTACACCGAGAGTGTGACCGCCGATCTGGAGCCCCTGCGGCAGAGGATCTTCGAGGAGATCAAGGCCAGGACCAAGGAGACCGATCTCTCGGTACCCACCAGGCGTGGCGACTGGTGGTACTACGGACGCAGCTTCCAGGGCAAGCAGTACGGGGTGCAATGCCGTTGTCCGGTCGTCGATCCCGACGACTGGACACCGCCACAGTTCGACGAGCATACGGAGGTTCCCGGCGAGCAGGTGCTGCTCGACGAGAACATCGAGGCCGAAGGGCACGACTTCTTCTCCCTCGGCGCGGCCACCGTCAGCGTCGACGGACACATCCTGGCCTACTCGGTGGACGTCAAGGGCGACGAGCGATACACGTTGCGGTTCAAAGACCTACGGACCGGGCAACGCTACGACGACGAGATCGTCGGGATCGGTGCGGGCGCGACCTGGGCCGCCGACAACCACACCGTCTACTACGTCACCGTGGACGACGCCTGGCGCCCCGACACCGTGTGGCGCCACCGGCTGGGAGCCGGGTTGCCTGCCGAGCGCGTGTATCACGAAGCCGACGAACGGTTCTGGGTCGCCGTCGGACGCACCCGCAGCAACAAGTACGTCATCATCGCCGCGGGTAGCGCGGTGACCTCGGAACTGCGCTACGGCGACGCGGCCGACCCGCAGGCCAAGTTCGCCAGTGTCTGGCCGCGCCGCGAGAGCGTCGAGTACTCGGTCGACCACGCCGTCGTCGGTGGACAGGACCTGTTTCTCATCCTGCACAACGACGGTGCGGAGAACTTCACCCTTGTCGAGGCGCCGGTCAGCGATCCGACGGCGTACCGCACGCTGATCGAACATCGTGGTGATGTGCGGCTGGACTCCGTCGACGCGTTTCACGGGCAGCTGGTGGTCAGCTACCGCGAGGATGCGCTGCCGCGAATCCAGTTGTGGCCCATCGACGAAAAAGGCTACGGACAGGCTCAGGACATCACCTTCGATTCGGAGCTGATGTCGGTGGGGCTGTCGGCCAACCCCACTTGGAGTGCACCCAAACTGCGCATCGGCGCGACGTCGTTCATCACACCGGTACGCATCTACGACCTCGATCTGGCCACCGGCGAACGCACACTGCTGCGGGAACAGCCCGTGCTGGGTGACTACCGCCCGCAGGACTACGTCGAGCGACGCGACTGGGCGGTGGCCCATGACGGTACTCGGGTACCGGTCTCGATCATCCACCGTGCCGGCCTGCAGTATCCGGCGCCGGTGCTGCTGTACGGCTACGGCGCCTACGAATCGTGCGAGGACCCGAGGTTCTCCATCGCGCGGCTGTCGCTGCTCGATCGCGGGATGGTGTTCGCGATCGCCCACGTGCGCGGTGGCGGCGAACTCGGCAGACCGTGGTACGAGCACGGCAAGATGCTGGAGAAGCGCAATACGTTCACCGACTTCATCGCGGTCGCAGCGCATCTCGTCGGCACCGACGTCACACGGCCGGAGAACCTGGTGGCCTACGGTGGCAGCGCCGGGGGCTTGTTGATGGGGGCGGTGGCCAATCTGGCCCCCGATCTGTTCGCCGGGATCCTGGCCGCGGTGCCCTTTGTCGACCCGCTCACCACGATCCTGGACCCGACGCTGCCGCTGACCGTCACCGAGTGGGACGAGTGGGGTAACCCATTGGACGACCCGGACGTGTACCGGTACATGAAGTCCTACTCGCCCTACGAGAACGTCGAAGCCAAGAGCTATCCGGCGATCCTGGCGATGACCTCGCTGAACGACACCAGGGTGTATTACGTGGAGCCGGCGAAATGGGTTGCCGCGCTGCGTCACTCCCAGGTCGATCCGGTGAACGACGCCGCCAAGGTGCTGCTCAAGACGGAGATGAACGCCGGGCACGGTGGAATCAGCGGGCGCTACGCGCGCTGGAAGGAGGCCGCGTTCCAGTACGCGTGGCTGCTGGATGCCGCCAAGGCCAACCACAACGCGTAAACGCGCCGGGAACGACAATCTAGGCAGTGTCAAGATTCCGGAGTAGGGTATCGGCATGGCCAGGGACACCTATCACCACGGCGATCTGAAGGCCGCGATCCTCGGGCAGGCCGCAGAACTGGTGGCCGAGCGCGGGGCGGACCGGGTCTCGCTGCGTGAATTGGCCCGTGCCGCAGGCGTTTCGCACGCCGCACCCACGCATCATTTCGGGGACCGCCGCGGGCTGTTCACCGCTCTGGCCGCGCAGGGCTGGCGCAAGCTGGCTGCCGCACTCGCGCAGGCGCGGCCCGAATTCGGTGACGCCGCACTGGCCTACGTGCAGTTCGCGATCGACCACCCCGGCCACTACGAGGTGATGTTCGACCGCTCGCTGGTGAACCCCGACAGCGCCGAGCTCGTCGCCGCCCAGGACGCCGCAGGCGCCGAGCTGGCGTCCGGCGTGGGAACCCTGGATGACTCGCGCGCCAAAGAGGATCCGGAGGCGGCGGCGCTCGCCGCGTGGTCGCTGGTGCACGGATTCGCGATGCTCTGGCTCAACGAGGCGATCGACACGGATTCCGACCCCGCGGCCACCGCGCAGCGGGTGGCCCGGATGCTCTTCACCAAGTGAGCCGACGGTACCGTCGGGTGCATGACCGACACAGCCCTGACCGACATCGCGCTCACCACCCTGGACGGCCGGTCCACGACGTTGGCTGAGCTGGCCGACGGTGCGGCGTTGGTGGTGAACGTCGCCTCCAAATGTGGCCTGACACCGCAGTATGCTGCGCTGGAACAGCTCGCGAAGGACTACGCCGACCGCGGGCTGACGGTGATCGGGGTGCCGTGCAACCAGTTCATGGGGCAGGAGCCCGGCAGCGCCGAGGAGATCCAGACGTTCTGCTCGACGACCTACGGGGTGACCTTCCCGCTGCTGGCCAAGACCGAGGTCAACGGCCCGGGTAAGCACCCGCTCTATGCCGAGCTCACCAAGACCGCCGACGAGGCCGGTGAGGCGGGTGACGTGCAGTGGAACTTCGAGAAGTTTCTGCTGGCCCCGGGGGCAACTGAGGTCATGAGGTTCCGGCCCCGCACCCAACCCGACGCTCCCGAGGTGATCGCTGCGATCGAGGCCGTCTTACCGCGATAGCCGAACGGACATCTTCGGTCGCCGTGTCATCCACCGTTTGGACACCTGACGTTGCGACACTGCGGACGTGGCAGGACAACTGATCGTCTCGATCTCCGGCGTCAGCGACCGCACGCTCGCCGACGTCGCCGCATTCCGCGCCCAACTCGACGAGCGGGGCGTCCCCGCGTCGTTCCTCGTGGCGCCGCGACTGGCGGGTGGCTACCGGCTCGACCGCGACGCGACCACGGTGGACTGGCTGGCCGAACGCCGCGTTCTCGGCGATTCTCTCGTGCTGCACGGCTTCGACGAGGCCGCCACCAAGCAGCGGCGCGGTGAGTTCGCGACGCTGCCCGCCCACGAGGCGAATCTGCGGTTGATGGCCGCCGACCGGATACTCGAGCACCTCGGCCTTCGGACCCGGCTGTTCGCGGCGCCCGGCTGGAACGTCTCGCAGGGTGCGGTGACGGTGTTGCCCCGCAACGGCTTTCGCCTGTTGGCCGGCCTGTCCGGCGTCACCGACCTGGTCCGCCACACCACCGTACGCACGCGGGTGCTCGGCATCGGGGAGGGCTTCCTGTCCGAGCCGTGGTGGTGCCGCACGCTGGTGCTGTCGGCGGAGCGCACCGCGCGGCGTGCGGGCATCCTGCGGGTGGCCGTCGCCGCCAGGCACCTTCGCCGCCCCGGTCCCCGGCAGGCCATGCTGGACGCCGTCGATCTGGCGCTGATGCACTCGTGCGTCCCGGCCGTCTACGAGTGGCGGACTCGACCTGCACTGACTGACGCCGCCTGAGAGCCGTTGGTCGTAGATTTGAGCCCATGGCTGACGCTGATGTCATCGTGGTGGGCGCCGGGCTGGCCGGGTTGGTGGCCGCCTGTGAGCTGGTCGAACGCGGCCGCCGCGTTCTGATCGTCGACCAGGAGAACGCCGCCAACATCGGTGGCCAGGCGTTCTGGTCGTTCGGCGGTCTCTTCTTCGTCAACAGCCCCGAACAGCGGCGCCTGGGGATCCGCGACAGCTATGAGCTGGCATTGCAGGACTGGCTCGGTGCCGCCGGGTTCGATCGCCCCGAGGATCACTGGCCCCGTCAATGGGCGCACGCCTACGTGGACTTCGCCGCGGGGGAGAAGCGCCGCTGGCTGCGCGACCGCGGGCTACAGACCTTCGCCTTGGTGGGGTGGGCCGAGCGCGGCGGCTACGACGCCCGCGGGCACGGGAACTCGGTACCGCGATTCCACATCACCTGGGGGACCGGCCCGGCACTGGTCGACATCTTCGCGCGCCGGCTGACCGGACCGCACCCCGGCTCGGCCCGCCATGGGGCAGCGCGCTTCGCGCACCGGCACCGCGTCGACGAACTCATCGTCGAAGGCGGGTCCGTCGTCGGCGTGCGCGGGGCGGTGCTGGAGCCCTCCGCAGCCGCGCGGGGTGTCGCGTCATCACGAAAAGTTCTGAGCAGCTTCGAATTCCGTGCGCAAGCGGTCGTGGTGGCCAGTGGTGGAATCGGCGGCAACCACGACCTGGTCCGCAAGAACTGGCCGGAGCGGATGGGTCGGGTCCCCGAGCAGCTGCTCAGCGGGGTGCCCGCCCATGTGGACGGTCGGATGCTGGGCATCTCCGCGGTTGCGGGCGGAAACCTCATCAACGGCGACCGGATGTGGCACTACACCGAGGGCATCACCAACTACGACCCGATCTGGCCCCTGCACGGCATCCGCATCCTGCCCGGGCCGTCGTCCCTGTGGCTGGACGCGACCGGCAAGCGTCTGCCCGCGCCGCTGTACCCCGGGTTCGACACGCTGGGCACCTTGGAGTACATCGCCAAGACCGGCCACGACTACACCTGGTTCGTCTTGAATTCCCGGATCATCGCCAAGGAATTCGGCCTGTCCGGCCAGGAGCAGAACCCCGATCTGACCGGTCGCAGCGTGCGTGCCGTGCTGGAACGCGGCAGGAAGGGCCCGGCGCCGGTGCACGCCTTCGTCGCCAAGGGCGTGGATTTCGTCACCGCACCGTCGCTGCGGGAGTTGGTGTCGGCGATGAACGCGGTACCCGACGTCGAGCCACTGGATTTCGCCGTCGTCGAGGCAGAGGTGACCGCCCGGGATCGGGAGGTGGTCAACCGGTTCACCAAGGACAGCCAGATCACCGCGATCCGGGCTTCCCGCACATACCTGGCGGATCGCCTCAGCCGAGTGGTCGCCCCCCATCGGCTGACCGACCCGAAGGCCGGTCCGCTGATTGCGGTGAAGCTGCACATTCTGACCCGGAAGTCGTTGGGTGGCTTGGAAACCGACCTCGACTCCCGAGTGCTGCGCAACGACGGCTCAGTATTGCCCGGCCTGTACGCCGCAGGTGAGGCCGCCGGGTTCGGCGGCGGCGGGGTGCACGGCTACCGCTCGCTGGAGGGGACGTTCCTCGGCGGGTGCGTGTTCTCCGGCCGCGCAGCCGGTCGCGCCGCCGCCCGCGACGTCGGCTGAAGCGCGTGAATTCGGCGCGCAAACCGACCGTGACGGTGCGTGCGCGCGCCCGATTCGCGGTCAGAACTCCGTGCCGCTCTCGGGTTCGAGGACCTGGAAGTCGGTGTCGGTCATGTCGGACAACCGGCCGTAGTAGATGGGCCGGGCGATGGGGTCCACGATCGCCTGATGGATCGGCACCGCATGTGTCGGCGCGACCGCGCGCAGGTAATCCACCGCTTCCGAGATCTTCATCCACGGCGCTGCGGCCGGGGTGGCGAGCACCTCGACCGGCTCGCCGGGAACGTACAGCGCGTCGCCGGGATGCATCAGCCGCGCCGGGTGCCCGGAGTCGCCGATGAGATACGAAATGTTGTCGATGACAGGGATTTCCGGGTGTATCACCGCATGCTTGCCGCCCACACCGCGCACCGTCAGATGCCCGATGGACAGTTGGTCGCCGACCTGAACGGCCTGCCACGGCGCCCCGAGCTGAGCGGCCGTCTGCGGGTCGGCGTAGAGCGCGGCCTGCGGGTTGGCATCGATGAGCGCGGGCAACCGCTCGGTGTCGGCGTGGTCGGGGTGCTGGTGGGTGATCAGGATAGCCGACAGGCCCGTGAGGCCCTCGAAGCCGTGGGAGAAGTTGCCAGGGTCGAACAACACGGTGGTGGCTGCGTCCAAACCGTCGCCGGATTGGCCCGTGAAGCTCGCCAGGAGGCATGAATGTCCGAAGTGTGTGAGCTGCATGCCTATATTCTGGCGCGCAGGGGCTGGCCGGGGGGTGAGGTACGTGCGATCGATGCTCGCCGTGGCGTTGGCGGTCTGTGGACTGGTGGTCACACCGGGCCTCGCCCGGCCGGTTCCGGGTTTCTGCCCGCCGTTCTGCGACGCGATCCCCGATTCCGCATGGATCGAGTCCAGCTCCCTCCCCCTGTTCCCGGTGTATCGCTGGCCAGGCCTGGCGGGGTTGGCCGTCACCGCGACCGCACCCCGTTTCGAGTTCGAGACGTGGTGCGCCGGCCCTATGGGCGCGGGCGATCCTCGTGACTACGCGGTGGCTGCGCGTGCGGGGGTGCCCAACCCCGCCGGACAGTGGAACCTGCGGGTCCAGGTGATGCACTGGCGCGGCGACACCGTGACGGGCGGGCGCACGGCGCTGGAACTGCTGGAGAAGGCCCGGATCGCACTGACCGGCTGCCACACCACTGCGCCCCAGGTCTCACCGTCGACCACCACCAACGAGGCGCAGCGGCTCGCGGCCGTGATCAGCGAACCGGGACGGCGGGTCATGCACACCTACCTGCTCGCCCACCCGGGCAGCAGTACCCTGGTCGAGTTGGCGCTGTGGTCGACGACGCCGGTGCTCGTCGAGTGGCCCGCCGTTGCCGACGCGCGGGTGTTCGACGCGATGGTAGAACCGCTGTGTGCCGCCTACCTCGGCTCGTGCCGGTGACGCGGCGCTGGATTCGCCGCAGGTAGAGTGATCGCCGTGGCAAAAGTGGTGGTACACGTCATGCCGAAGACCGAGATCCTCGACCCGCAGGGGCAGGCGATCGTCGGTGCCCTGGGCCGTCTGGGCTTCGATGGGATCTCAGATGTGCGGCAGGGCAAGCGATTCGAGCTCGAAGTCGACGACAGCATCGACGACGAGAAGCTCGCCGAGATCGCCGAATCGCTTCTGGCGAACACCGTGATCGAGGACTGGACCGTGAGCCGGGAGGGCGGCGAATGACCCGAGTGGGCGTTATCACGTTCCCGGGCACCCTCGACGACGTCGACGCGGCGCGGGCGGTGCGGCTGGCCGGCGCCGAAGCGGTGAGCCTGTGGCACGCCGAGGCCGACCTCAAGGGTGTCGACGCGGTCGTGGTCCCGGGTGGCTTCTCCTACGGCGACTATCTGCGCTGCGGGGCCATCGCGCGGTTCGCGCCGGTGATGGGCGAACTCGTCGCCGCTGCCGAGCGCGGCATGCCGGTGCTGGGGATCTGCAACGGATTTCAGGTGCTCTGCGAGGCGGGCCTGCTGCCCGGCGCGCTGACCCGCAACGCGGGTCTGCATTTCGTCTGTCGCGACGTCTGGCTCGAGGTGGCGTCCAACTCGACCGCGTGGACATCGCGCTACGAGCAAGGTGCTGACCTGCTGGTGCCGCTGAAGTCCGGTGAGGGCCGCTACGTCGCCTCGGCCGCTGTCCTCGACGAACTCGAGGGCGAGGGCCGGGTGGTATTCCGGTACCGCGGCGACAATCCCAACGGCTCGATGCGCGACATCGCGGGCGTCAGCTCGGCCGACGGCCGCATCGTCGGCCTGATGCCGCACCCCGAGCACGCCACCGAGGCCTTGACCGGCCCGTCCGACGACGGCCTCGGACTGTTCTATTCGGCGCTGGACGCGGTGCTGGCCGCCTGAGCCCTCGTGTCGACGTCGGCCCGACGGGCCGCTTCAGGCGCTCAGCGCGACCGAGGCCTCGGCGGTGTAGCACAGGAACGTCAACGTCTCCTGCAGGTACAACTGCACGGTGGCGGCGTCGTGGGAGAGATAACCGATCGACACGTCGGTGCCGAGCTGCAGGTCGAAATCGCCTCCGCGGGTGGACAACACGAATGCGCCGTCGATAGCAGGCGCCCAGATGATGTCGCCGTCCACCAGCCGGTTGATGTGCTCACGGATCGGATACCCGTGCGCGGTGGACTCGCTGACCTGTGTGTAGATGTCGGCCGACAACAACACGCTGTACGGGCCGTCGACGCCGGCCAGCCTGAGCTCTGACAGTGCCTGGCTGATCACGTCCGGGATCTCGCGAGGATCTTCGGGCAGCGCCAAAGCCGTGTTGGAACTGCACTTACGGATGCCGCCGATATGTGCTGCCTCGTAACCCTCGAAGATCGCCCGGTCCTCGATGAAGGCCAGCTTCTTGGCCGCGTCCTTGACCGGGTCCCAATCCGAATCCTGGGACCCGCGTTCGACGTCGTCGATGTCGATCCGGTTCACGGTGAACGGCACCCGCAGCCGAACCAGCGGCCGGGCGTCGCGCAGATGGGCGACCACCCCGTCACCCGGCGCGGCAACATCGATCAGATGCCCGGTGCTCACCGCGGCGGTCACCGGCCCGCCGGGCTCGCTGACGTCGACCACCCGGCGGCCGGCGATGTGCCGCTTGAACGTGCGGGTGGCCTCCTGCTCGATCTCGGCCCACGCGACGTCGGTGATCGGCGCCAGTTCCCGGTACAGGTTGTTCATTGCGGATGTCCTTTCAGACTGCCGATCGCCAGGGAGCCGTTGTAAATGACTGGCGGAGTTAAGGTTTCGGGTGCTTCAGTGCCAACGTCATCGGCGTCACCGGCCAACGACGGGCGCGGCGGCGGGTCATCGAGGAAGTCGATGGTCGGGACGAAGAACATCGTGCCCGTCTTCGCTGTCGAGAAATCCAGGATCCGGTCGGTGTTCCCGGGCGGATCGCCGATGAACATGTTGCTCAACATCTGCTCGGTGACGTCGGGGTCGGCGGCGTAGGCGATGTAGTACGTGCCCGACTCGCCCCCGTGTCCTCCAGCAGCACCACCCAGCGTGCCGAACGGCATATTGGCCCGCACGATCTTGAGTTCGTTGCCGTCCTCGTCGGTCAGCGTGTTGAGCGCCACGTGCGAATTCGCCGGCTTGACCGCGTCGTCGAGTTCGATGTCTTCGAGCTTGGTGCGCCCGATGACAAGCTCCTGTTCGGTGACGCTCAGTGCATTCCACGCCGCCATGTCGTGGGTATAGCGCTGCACGTGTACATAGCTGGCGGTCGCGAAGTCCGGGTCATCGGGATGGCCCGGGCCGATCTGGACCGCGGCCACCGCGTCGGGTCCGTCAGGGTTCTCGGTACCGTCGACGAAACCGAGCAGGTCGCGCTGCTCGAAGAACTTGAACCCGTGCACCTCGTCGACGACGGTGACGGCGCCCGCCATTGACGCCAGGACCCGGCCGCCGAGTTCGAAGCACACATCCAGCGAACCGCCCCTGATGTGGAACAGCAGATCGCCGGGGGTCGACGGCGCGTGATGGCGGGCACCCTGGAATTCGACGAACTCGTGCAGGCTGGCCGGGCGCGGACCCGAGAACAACCGGTCCCAGGCGCTCGAACCGATGCCGGCCACCAGATTCAGCCGCGAGTCGGGTACGCGGAAACCGACCGCGCGAACCAGACCGCTCAGCTCGGTCAGGGCGTCGTGCACCGTGGATTCGCCACCTTCATCGATGGTCGCCACCAGGAAGATCGCCGCCGGACTCAGAGGTGTCAAGATGGGCTGCGGGCGAGGCACGACAAGACCCTATCTCCACTTCACACGGCTATTCGGGTAAGGATGGGTTTCATGTCGACCACCGCGTCCGCCGAAGGTCTGTGTGAATTCATCGACGCTTCGCCTTCGCCGTTCCATGTGTGCCGCAGCGCCGCGGACCGGCTGCTCGCCGCCGGGTTCACCGAGCTGTCCGAGAGCGACGCGTGGCCTCCTGCGGGTGACCACTTCGCCGTGCGGGCGGGTTCGCTGATCGCGTGGCGGTCGGCGGCCGACGAGGCCGAGACATGCAGGCCTTTCCGGATCGTCGGCGCCCACACCGACAGCCCCAACCTGAGGGTCAAACAGCATCCGGACCGCTTCGTCTCGGGGTGGCAGGTGGTCGCGCTGCAGCCGTACGGCGGTGCGTGGCTGAACTCGTGGCTGGACCGCGACCTGGGGTTGAGCGGCAGACTCTCGGTGCGGTCCGGCGGGCAGGAGCGAAGCGACCCGGGGAGAGGCTCCGGCGGACAGGAGCGAAGCGACTCGGGGAGAAACACGGCCCATACCCTCACGCATCACCTGATCAGGATCGACGAGCCGATCCTGCGGGTGCCGCAGCTGGCGATCCACCTCAGCGAGGACCGCAAGGGCGTCGAACTGAACCCGCAGCGGCACGTCAACGCGGTCTGGGGCGTGGGCAGCGGTGCCCGGTCGTTTCTGGCGTACGTGGCCGAGCGGGCCGGGGTCGACGACCGAGATGTGCTCGGCTTCGACCTGATGACGCACGACCTGAACCCGTCGCGGCGGGCCGGTGTCGACGGTGAATTGCTCAGTGCGCCACGGCTGGACAACCAGGCGACCTGCTACGCGGGGCTGGAGGCGTTCCTGGCCACGGCACAACCGTCCGCGGCGCCCGGCGTGGTGCCGGTGCTGGTGCTCTTCGACCACGAGGAGGTCGGTTCCCAGTCCGACCACGGCGCCCAGTCCGACCTGTTGCTGACGGTGCTGGAGCGGATCTCGCTGGCCGCCGGCGGTGGCAGGGAAGACTTCCTGCGACGGCTGCCGGAGTCGATGGTCGCATCCGGGGACATGGCCCATGCCACGCACCCGAACTATCCGGAACGCCACGAGCCGAGCCACCTCATCGAGGTCAACGCGGGTCCGGTGCTCAAGGTGCAGCCGAACCTGCGCTACGCGACCGACGGTCGGACGGCCGCGGCGTTCGCACTGGCGTGCGCGCAGGCGGGCGTGCCGCTGCAACGCTACGAGCACCGCGCCGACCTGCCGTGTGGGTCGACGATCGGCCCGATGACCGCGGCGCGGACCGGAATCCCGACCGTCGACGTCGGCGCGGCCCAGCTGGCGATGCATTCGGCGCGCGAAGTGATGGGCGCTTCCGATGTCGCCGCCTATTCCGCCGCACTTCACGCCTTTCTGTCACCGGGCTGATCTAGGGTCGGGGCATGTCACTTGATGTAGCGATGATCACCATCGATTGCACCGACCCCGACGCGCTCGCCGAATGGTGGGCCAATGCCGTCGGCGGTGAGGTGAACGCTGTTGCCCCAGGCGAATTCGTGATGCTGGCCCGCCAGGGCGGCCCTGCCATCGGATTCCAGCGGGTGCCCGACCCGACGCCCGGCAAGAACAAGGTGCACCTGGATTTCCACGCCGCCGACAAGGAGGCGGAGGTGGCCCGGCTCGTCGGTCTTGGCGCCCGCGAGACGGGGCGGCACAGCTTCGGGCCCGAGTTCGACTGGGTAGTGCTCGCCGACCCCGAGGACAACGCCTTCTGCGTCGCCGGGGGATGACGGCTCGACAACCGAATAAACTGGCTCCGTGACATCTGGGCTGACCCAAGAGGTAGACACCGTCGAGCGGGCCGCCGCCACTCCCGACCATCCCCAACCCTTCCGCGAGCTGGGGCTCAAGGACGACGAGTACGAGCGGATCCGCGAAATCCTCGGTCGTCGGCCCACCGACGCCGAGCTGGCCATGTACTCGGTGATGTGGAGCGAACACTGCTCCTACAAGTCCTCGAAGGTGCATCTGCGCTACTTCGGTGACACCACCACCGAGGCGATGCGCGCGCCGATGCTCGCGGGCATCGGGGAGAATGCCGGTGTCGTCGACATCGGCGACGGATGGGCGGCCACCTTCAAGGTGGAGTCCCACAACCACCCGTCCTACATCGAGCCCTACCAGGGTGCTGCCACCGGCGTCGGCGGCATCGTCCGCGACATCATGGCGATGGGTGCCCGGCCGGTGGCGGTGATGGACCAGCTGCGGTTCGGCGCCGCCGACGCACCGGATACCCGGCGCGTTCTCGACGGTGTCGTGCGCGGCGTCGGGGGATACGGAAACTCGCTGGGGCTGCCGAACATCGGTGGCGAGACGGTGTTCGACGCCAGCTACGCGGGCAACCCGTTGGTGAACGCGCTGTGCGTCGGCGTGCTGCGCAAAGAGGATCTGCACCTGGCGTTCGCGTCCGGCACCGGCAACAAGATCATTCTGTTCGGGGCCCGCACCGGTCTCGACGGGATCGGCGGGGTGTCGGTGCTGGCCTCGGAGACCTTCGGCGGCGACGAAGGTGGGGGCGGACACGCAGCCGGAGGCGGAGCTGGACCATCGAAGTCGCGAAAGAAACTGCCCTCTGTTCAGGTGGGCGACCCGTTCACCGAGAAGGTTCTCATCGAGTGCTGCCTCGAGCTCTACGCGGCCGATCTCGTAGTCGGCATCCAGGACTTGGGCGGTGCCGGATTATCTTGTGCCACTTCTGAACTCGCTTCCGCCGGCGACGGAGGCATGAGGGTCGAGCTGGACACCGTGCCGCTGCGGGCAACCAACATGACGCCGGCCGAGATCCTGTCCAGCGAGTCCCAGGAACGCATGTGCGCGGTCGTCACCCCAGACAACGTCGATGCCTTCCTGGCGGTGTGCCGCAAGTGGGACGTCCTGGCCACCGTCATCGGTGAGGTCACCGACGGTGACCGGCTCGAGATCACCTGGCACGGCGAGAGGGTCGTCGACGTGCCGCCGCGCACGGTGGCGCACGAGGGCCCGGTCTACGAGCGGCCCGTGCAGCGCCCAGACACGCAGGACGCGCTGAACGCCGATACCTCGGCGTCGCTGCCGCGACCGTCGAGCGGCGACGACCTGCGCGCGACGCTGCTCGCGCTGGTCGGCAGCCCGCACCTGTGCAGTCGCGCGTTCATCACCGAGCAGTACGACCGCTACGTGCGGGGCAACACCGTGCTGGCCGAGAACGCCGACGGCGGTGTGCTCCGCGTCGACGAGCAGACCGGCCGCGGTATCGCGATCTCCACCGACGCGTCGGGCCGCTACACGGCGCTGGATCCCTACACCGGTGCCCAGCTCGCCCTGGCCGAGGCCTACCGCAATGTCGCCGTCACCGGAGCCACCCCGATCGCGGTGACCAACTGCCTTAACTTCGGCTCCCCGGAGGATCCCGGCGTGATGTGGCAATTCTCGCAGGCGGTCCGTGGCCTGGCCGACGGCGCTGCGACACTTGGCATTCCGGTCACCGGCGGAAACGTCAGCTTCTACAACCAGACCGGAACCACGGCGATCCTGCCCACCCCGGTTGTCGGCGTGCTCGGTGTCTTAGACGATGTGAGGCGACGTCTTCCTACAGCCCTCGGCCACGAGCCCGGCGAGACACTGATCCTGCTCGGCGAGACCCGCGACGAGTTCGACGGCTCGATCTGGGCTCAGGTGACGGCCGACCATCTCGGCGGTCTGCCGCCCACGGTCGACCTGGAGCGAGAACGGCTGCTGGCCGACGTGCTCACCGCCGCATCGCGCGACGGCCTGGTGTCGGCCGCCCACGATCTGTCCGAGGGCGGGCTCATCCAAGCGGTGGTCGAGGCCGCGCTGGCCGGCGAAACCGGTTGCCGCATCGTGCTTCCCGAGTTCGCCGACCCCTTTGTGACGCTGTTCAGCGAATCGGCGGGACGCGTGCTCGTGGCGGTGCCCCGCACCGAGGAGAGCAGGTTCACCGCGATGTGCCAGGCGCGGGGACTGCCGGCCACCCGAATCGGCGTCGTCGACCAGGGGCCTGAGAGCGGCGCGGCGGCCGTCGAGGTGCAGGGCCAATTCACGGTGACCCTGGAGGAGTTGCGGCGCACGTCGGAGGGCGTGCTGCCCGGGTTGTTCGGGTGACCTCGCAGGTCCGCGAGAAACATCCCCTCTACCTCTGGGCGTGGAGCCTGTTGCGCCTGGACTTCACCGGCATCGGCTTCGGCGCACTGCTCTTCTGTATGTCGCTGACCCCGTCATTGCTGCCCAGGGACTGGTTGTTCCAGGGGCTGATCGGTGGCATCAACGCCGCCATCGGCTACGGCATCGGGGTTTTCGTGTCCAAGATGGTCCGCCGATTCCTGCTGGCGCGTCGACGGTGGTGGCCGCCGACCGCACGGATCTCCCATGCGCTGAAGGTGGTCACCGTCGTGCTGTCGGCTGCGGCCTGCTTGCTGATGGTGATCCCTGCCGCCGGATGGCAGCGGCAGGTCTCTGCGCTGATGGGCATGGAAGGCCCCAGCACGGCCAGCTATCTGCGCACGCTGGTCCTCGCCGCGGCGGTCGGCGCCGTCTGCGTCGCGGTGTCCCGGGTGCTGCTGGACATCATCAAGACGATGGCCCGGTTCCTGATCCGCCGCTGGCGTCTGTCCGACGAGGTGGCGTTGTTCATCGGTACCGCCATCGTCGTGGTGTTGGTGATCACATTGGTCAACGGCGTGCTGCTGCGCGGCTTCCTCGCCGGCGCCAACCGGGTCTTCCAGCCGCAGAACACCACCACCAGGGAGGGTGTGGCCCAGCCTGGGAGGCCCGAGAGGTCAGGCAGCCCAGAGTCTTTCGCCGCGTGGGACTCGCTGGGCTACCAGGGGCGCAACTTCGTCGCCACCGGACCCCATGCGCCCGAGCTGACCCGGATCAACGGACGGCCCGCCAAGGAGCCGATCCGCGTCTACGTGGGTCTGCAGACCGCCGACACCGACGAAGCCCGAATGGCGGTGCTGCTCAGCGAACTCGAACGCAGCGGCGCCTTCGAGCGCGAGGTGCTCGTCATCGCCCCGACAACCGGAACCGGATGGATCAACCCGATCGCTGCCCGGGCGCTGGAGATGATGTACAACGGCGACAGCGCGATCGTCGGGTCGCAATATTCGTATCTGCCGAGCTGGATCTCGTTCCTCGGCGACCAGCAGAAGTCGATGGAGTCGGGCCGGATGATGATCGACGCCGTGCACGATCGGTGGGCCCAGTTGCCGCCGGACCGGCGCCCGCGGCTCCTGCTCTACGGCGAAAGCCTCGGCTCGATGGCGGGCCAGGGTGCGTTCGACTGGCTGCCCGACATCTCCAGGATGGGCTTCTCGTCGGTGCTCTGGGTCGGGCCGCCCAACGCCAGCCCGTTGTGGCGCGGCGTCACGGTGCGCCGCGACCCGGGTACCCGCGAGGTCGAGCCCCGCTACGACAACGGCCGCACCGTGCGGTTCTCGCAGGGCAACGACGCGCGCCAGATCGCCGCGGACACCGCGCCGCCGTGGGACGGCACCAGGGTGCTGTTCCTGCAGCATTCCTCAGATCCGATCGTATGGTGGTCGCAGGACCTGCTGTTCAACCGACCTGACTGGCTCGCCGAGAGGCCGGGGCGCGACCGGACGGCGTCCATGCGGTGGTATCCCATCGTGACGTTCTGGCAGGTCGCGGCCGATATGACGAACGCCGCATCGGTTCGGGCCGGGCATGGGCACAACTACGGTGATTTCATCCTCGACGGCTGGGCGGGCGTCGCCCCGCCACCGGGTTGGACGCCTGCCGACACCGAACGGATCCGGGTCGCCTTGCAGCGGACCGAGTCGGCCGACGGCCTCCAATAGTGCGCGACAAACTCCGGGCGACCGCGCTCGCGGCGGTGCTCATCGGATGGAGCACCGTGACGCCGCGAATTCCGGCCAGATGGCATCCGGTTCCGCACGCAATGTTCGGCACCGCGGCGGCCGTGCTGGCCCAAGGATCGCTGGGTCTGCGCCCGCCCGCGCTGCTGGCGGGCCTGCGATGGGGCGGGGCGGCCGCCGCGCCCGTGGTGCTCGGCGTCGCGGCGGCGACGGCGATCCCGCCGGTCCGCGACGCTATGGCCGAGCGGACCCTGCCCGCACCGGCGGGCCGCTGGCTGCTGCTTCGCATCCCGCTCGGCACGGTATGGGCGGAGGAGGCGGCCTACCGGGCGGCGCTGGGCACAGTCGCGACCCGAGCGTTCGGTACCTCCGGCGGGCGGGTTTTCGCGGCGGCGGCGTTCGGGTTGTCGCATGTGCCCGACGCCAGGGCCGCCGGGGAGTCGCTTCCAGGCATGGTGCTGGTCACCGGAGCGGCAGGCTGGATCTTCGCCTGGCTCTACGCGAAGTCGGGAAGCCTGGCTGCGCCGATGCTTGCCCACCTCGCCGTCAATGAGGCTGGAGCGATTGCGGCACTGGCCGTCCAGCGCCGGGGCAAGCGAAGCGACCGGAGGGACGTCAGCCGACGTTGCGTACGTGGGCGACCAGCTGGTGCGGCTCGGTGTGCTGGTCATCGATCCCGAAGCTGATCACCCGACGCGGGGTGATGCGGATGACGGCGTTGTCGAGCGGATCACCGTTGGGTTCCCGTGGCGTTTCATCGAGCAGCGCCTGTTCGGCAATGCCGCGGATCTCCAGGCAGCGCACCCGCCATGGGTCGCGGGAGGGGATGTCGTCGACGACGAAGGCCACCTTGTTGTTTCTCGCCAGATTGCGGAACTTGCGACTGCGCGACATCTGGTAACCGGCGATGTCGATGGTGCCGAGCTGCTCATTGAACGTGAAGCCGACCGGGCTGTTCTGCGGGGTGCCGTCGGGCTGGATGGTGGCCAGCCTGCCCAGGTCGGCCTGCTTCATGAACTCGATTTCGAACGCTGTGAAGGTCATGCCGCCAACGTAGGACCTCAATGACCGTTGAGGTCAAGGCTCACGGGTTGATGGTGAGGTCACCGACTTGGCGGCCCCAGACGCAATCGATCAGCATCGGCCACAGGTCGCGGGTGACCTCGTGCCAGCACCCCGGCCCGCCCTCCGGACCACCTCTGACGTTCAACCGCGGCGTCGGCGCCGCCGGGGGTGGCCATCAACACCGCGTCGATGTCGCCGCTCTGCGCGCGAGTGCGCGTGCCGTGGTGACCGCGTGGTCCAGCCGCGTCGAACAGGTCCGGGCCGCGTCGGCGTACACGTCCGCCAGCGCCGCCACCTGCCCGATGTCGTAGCGCACCCGGGCCATCCTCGGGTTCAGGTCGTCGAGAATGCGGTTGCCGTCGACCAGCGATTCGCCGAACCGGTCGCCCGGGCCGGTCTGCTCGGTGATCGCGGTGACGGTCTCGAACACGGTGTTGAACTCGGTCGTCACCGAGGCCACGGTGACCACCTCATTGCTCAATCGAGATACTTTGTGCAACAGGACTTTCCGGAGAACGCAGGGACACGTACTTGCCGAACACGGTGGTAGCGCGGATCACGGCCACCGCGTTGGCGGGAATTAAGTGCAGGTAGTGCGGATCGACATCCAGGGCCCGCTCGATCGTCCGTGATCCCCACGATCCGGGCCACCCGGCCGATCTCGACACGGTTGTACGTGACCTTGGCGCCCGGTTCCACCACGAGACCCGCCCGCGGGGACAGCAGCGTCAACTCGGTCGCCGGCGAGAAGTGCCCGCGGAACTGTAGGAAGAGCTGGGTGCCCGCGAGGATCGTCACCGCCAGCAGGAGCACACCCGCGAGTTTGTACGGTGGGTCGTCGCGGTCGGCAAACACTTGAGACCCTAGATTATGGCCGTGCGTCGCAGTGCCGATCCGGCAAAGACCCGCGCCGCGGTCGCAGTGGTGGCCGACTGGCTGCGCGACGACCACGCGCCCCCACCTGACCGTGCCGGGCTGGCCGACGCCGTGCGGGCCACCGCCAGAACACTGGCAGCGCTGGCGCCGGGAGCAGCCGTCGAGGTGCGGGTGCCGCCGTTCGTTGCCGTGCAGTGCATCTCGGGCCCCAGGCACACCCGCGGCAACCCGCCCAACGTGGTCGAGACCGACCCGCGCACCTGGCTGCTACTGGCGACCGGCCTGCTGTCGGTTGCCGACGCCGCCGGGGGTGCGGTCCTGCAGATGTCGGGCTCCCGGGCCGCGGAGATCGCCGGGCTGCTGCCGTTGGTCGAACTACCCGACCAGTCAACGGGTTTGACAGGCGGGGAATGACGGACCATGCGGAACGCGTTCACCTGTTGGCCACACCGGCGCCGATTCAGCGTTTTGCGCCCGTTGACCGTAGACTCACCAACGTCACCCACAGCCCCAGGGAGCAGCCTGATTGTGACCGCCGAGCAGCCCGTGCAGGATGAACACGAGCCGAAAGAAGAATGCGGCGTATTCGGGGTCTGGGCGCCCGGCGAGGAAGTGGCGAAGCTCACCTATTACGGCCTCTACGCCCTGCAGCACCGGGGGCAGGAGGCTGCGGGCATCGCCGTTGCCGACGGCTCACAGGTACTGGTGTTCAAGGATCTCGGCCTGGTCAGCCAGGTCTTCGATGAGCAGACGCTGGCGGCCATGCCGGGCCACGTCGCCGTCGGGCACTGCCGCTATTCCACCACCGGTTCCACCACCTGGGAGAACGCCCAGCCGGTATTCCGCAACACCGCCGCGGGCACCGGGGTGGCCCTCGGGCACAACGGAAATCTGGTCAACACCGCGGAACTGACGTCCCGCGCGCGGGACCAGGGGTTGATGGGCAACCGCGGCGTCATCACCGCCACCACCGACTCCGACATCCTCGGCGCGCTGCTGGCACATGGCGCAGCGGACTCCTCCCTCGAACAAGCCGCCCTCGAGCTTCTCCCGACGGTGCGCGGCGCGTTCTGCCTGACCTTTATGGACGAGAACACCCTCTACGCCGCACGCGACCCCTACGGCGTGCGGCCGCTGTCGTTGGGCCGGCTCGACCGCGGCTGGGTGGTGGCGTCGGAAACCGCGGCGCTCGATATCGTCGGCGCGGCGTTCGTCCGTGACATCGAGCCGGGCGAACTTCTCGCCATCGATGCCGACGGGGTGCGGTCCACCCGTTTCGCCAACCCGACGCCGAAGGGCTGCGTCTTCGAGTACGTCTACCTCGCCCGGCCCGACAGCACGCTGGCGGGCCGCTCGGTGCACGCCACTCGCGTCGACATCGGCCGACGGTTGGCCAGGGAGAAACCCGTCGACGCCGACCTCGTGATCGGGGTTCCCGAGTCCGGAACCCCGGCGGCCGTCGGGTACGCGCAGGAATCCGGTATCCCGTACGGGCAGGGCCTGATGAAGAACGCCTATGTGGGGCGCACCTTCATCCAGCCCTCGCAGACGATTCGGCAACTGGGTATTCGGCTCAAGCTCAATCCGCTGAAAGAGGTGATCCGCGGCAAACGCTTGATCGTCGTCGACGATTCGATCGTCCGCGGCAACACCCAGCGCGCGCTGATCCGGATGCTCCGCGAGGCCGGCGCCGTCGAGGTGCACGTGCGGATCGCGTCACCTCCGGTCAAGTGGCCATGCTTCTACGGCATCGACTTCGCCACGCCTGCCGAACTCATCGCCAACGCGGCGAGCAACTCGGCCAACGAGGAAGAGATGCTCGACGGAGTCCGTCGCGCGATCGGCGCCGATACCCTCTGCTACATCAGCAGGCAGGGCATGATCGCGGCCACCGAGCAGCCCGCTTCACGGCTGTGCTCGGCGTGCTTCGACGGCATCTATCCGATCGAACTGCCCGGGGAGACCGTGCTGGGCAAGAACGTCATCGAGCACATGCTGGAGACCGCTGCGCGAACGGGGATTCCGCTTCAGGCGGACAACGACAACGCCTCGGCGCTGCGCAGGCCCTGAGCCTGTCCGGCAAGTCGCCGCCCGAAAGTCACTGCGCCGCTGTGGGACTCCAACGCATCAGAAGCCGACGTCCGACCTCAGGCGAACTCTCGCCCTCCAACGCCAGCACCACCGAGTCGCGATAACCGGTCAAGCCGTCAGCCGGAGGGGGGATCACCGCGTCGATGTCGGTTTCGTGGGCCACCGCATCGCACTCCAACGAGGCGACCAATGGGCGGGCTAGCCCCAGTGGAATAGGGGTCACCAGCCCTACCCACCAGCTGGCGATGGCTGGGGTCAGGAACGGGATGGAGACGATGAGACGCCGGCGCAGCCCGGCAACGTCGGCGTAGATCTGCATCGCGTCCCCGTACTCGAGGACATCGGGGCCGCCCACGTCCCACGTCCGTGATTCGGGTACCGGTGCCGTTGCCGCCTCGATCAGGTAATACAGGATGTCGTCGATTGAGATGGGCTGGATCTTGTTGTGAACCCATTTCGGGGTGGTCATGACCGGCAGCCGGTCGGTGAGATGACGGATCATCTCGAAGGACGCCGAACCGGCGCCGACCACGATGCCCGCCTGCAACACCAGGGTTTCGATGCCGGACTCGATGAGGATGTCGCCGACGGCCGCGCGGGACGCCAGATGCTGCGACAGTTCACCTTCAGGGTGTAGACCGCTCAGGTAGACGATGCGCCCAACCCCGGCGGCCTTGGCCGCGGTGACCACATTGTGGGCGGCGCGCTTCTCCTCGGCGACGAAGTCCTTCGACGTCCCCATCGAATGCACCAGGTAGTAGACGACGTCGGTGCCCTCGAACGCCGAGGTCAGCGAATCGGGATCGCCGAGATCGCCGCGCACCACCTCGGCCCGGTCCCGCCACGGCGCGTCGGCCAGCTTGTCCGGCGTTCGGGCCATCGCGCGCACTTCGTGACCCCGCTCGATCAGCACCGGCGCCAACCGGCCGCCAATGTAACCGGTGGCCCCGGTCACCAGACAACGCATTTGATCAGCCACGACCCATCCCTCCAATAGCGACTCTGCTTTGAATTCGGAGCCGATGGACTGACGGAGTGCCCAAAAACGCCACGCTTGACTCCTCCGCGGCCGGCCGGCTCCGGTGATCGGCTGTTATCTGCTGATCAACGGCTCGATATCGGCTGCTCGTTGGCCGGGTAAGGCCGCCGACCCGCACGCAAGTCACGCCGTGCCCGTCGTTCCGACCATGATGGACTGCCGGATCACCGCACGACGGGCGCCGAGCACGCCCACAATGACTGCGATGACTTTCAGTGGATGGCCGATCGAAGCGGTCGAGTTCTACGAGGGCCTGGAGGCCGACAACTCCAAGGTCTACTGGCAGGAGCACAAGGCGGTGTACGACCGGTTCGTCAAGGCACCCATGGAGGAACTGCTCGCCGAGTTGGCCGACGAGTTCGGTGCAGGCAGGCTGTTCCGTCCGTACCGCGATGTCCGATTCAGCGCCGACAAGACGCCCTACAAGACGAACTGTGCGGCCCGCCTGGGCGACGGGTATGTGTCGTTGTCGGCCGAGGGGCTGTCGGCCGGCAGCGGCCTGTACATGCCCGAGCCGCCGGCTCTGCAGCGGTTCCGCGCCGCGGTGGACACCGAGAAGTCCGGTGGCGAACTGATGGCGATCGTCGCGGCGCTGCACGACGCCGGCTACCAGACCATGGCCCACGAGGTGCTCAAGACCGCCCCGAAGGGTTACCCCAAGGACCACCCCCGTATCGGACTGCTGCGGCACAAGGGCCTCGCGATGATGAAGTCCTGGCCGGTCGGAGCCTGGCTGGGCACCAAGAAGGCCAAGGAGCGGGTCGTCACCACCCTGCGCGCCGCGGAGCCGCTCAACCAGTGGCTGGCCCGCCACGTCGGCTGATCCCCACCGTCACCGACCCATACCGGAGTTGCCGGTGCCGACCGGTAGCCTTATGCCCGATGAGCGAGTCGCAGCGGGCGAATCAACCATGATCGATCACGGGGACGACCGCAGTATTTCCTATGCGTCGGCCGGGGTGGACATCGAAGCGGGTGACCGTGCCGTCGAACTCTTCAAACCGCTGGCCAAGAAGGCCACCAGGCCCGAGGTACGCGGTGGGCTGGGCGGATTCGCCGGCATGTTCGCACTGCGCGGCGACTACCGCGAACCCTTGCTGGCCTCCTCGACCGACGGCGTGGGCACCAAGCTCGCGGTCGCGCAGGCCATGGACAAGCACGACACCGTCGGCATCGACCTGGTCGCGATGGTGGTCGACGACCTCGTGGTGTGCGGTGCCGAGCCATTGTTCCTTCAGGACTACATCGCGGTGGGGCGCACCGTTCCCGAACGGGTCGCCCAGATCGTGTCGGGCATCGCCGACGGCTGCGTCATCGCCGGGTGTGCCCTGCTGGGCGGAGAGACGGCCGAGCATCCCGGGCTGATGGCCCCAGATCATTACGACATCTCCGCCACCGGCGTCGGCGTCGTCGAGGCCGACGACGTCCTGGGCCCTGACCGGGTCAGGCCCGGCGATGTGATCATCGCCATGGAGTCCACCGGGCTGCACTCCAACGGCTACTCACTGGCCCGCCATGTGCTGCTCGAGATCGATCACATGAACCTGGCCGGCCACGTCGAGGAGTTCGGGCGCACCCTGGGCGAGGAGCTGCTGGAGCCGACGCGCATCTACACCAAGGACTGCCTGGCGCTGGCCGCCGAGACCCAGGTACGCACCTTCTGCCACGTCACCGGCGGCGGGTTGGCAGGCAATCTGGAGCGGGTGATCCCGCACGGGCTGGTCGCCGAACTCGATCGGGGCACGTGGACGCCGGCGCCGGTGTTCGGGATGATCGCCCAGCGCGGCCGCATCCAGCGTGCCGAGATGGAGAAGACGTTCAACATGGGAGTCGGCATGGTGGCCGTGGTCGCGCCGGAGGACACCGATCGCGCACTGGCCGTGCTGACTGCCCGGCACCTGAAGTGCTGGACCCTCGGAACAATCAAGAAGGGCAGCAAGGAAGCTCCGCGAGCCGTGCTCGTGGGTCAGCACCCCAGGTTCTGAGGGAGCACTCCAGGACTAGCGTCGCCAGTCGTCCTCGTCGCCTGCCCAGCCGTCGTCGGACGCTACGTCGCTGCCGTTGAGGCGGTCGTCGTCCGACGAGCCCGACAGCTCACGCTGTAGCTGCGTGAAATCGGTCTGCGGTGAGCTGTATTTGAGCTCACGTGCAACCTTGGTCTGCTTTGCCTTTGCCCGGCCGCGGCCCATGGGGGAACCCCCTCGCGCAATAACGGAGCGGCCTAATCATCAGGCGGCTCCGATCTGAGTGTGTTTATTGTCCTGCCAACACTTTACCGTGCCCGTCGCCGCGGCGCTGGCAGGCCCTGTTAGCCCGTCGTTAGCCGGCGCCGCCGCGCAGCCGTTCGACGGCCAATCTGCCTGCTCCGACGACATCGCCGGCCGGCATCGAGTCCGGGTCGATGGCCGCGGCCACCGTAACGTCGCCGCCGGTGGTCAACGCCGTGTCCGCAGGCAAGCCGCGTTTGAGCAGGGCCAGCGCGATCACGCCTTCGTCGACGTGGTCGACCACGGTGCCCAGCCGGCCAACGGTGCGCCCGCCGGCCTGCAGCGGGTCGCCGGCCGACGGCCGGTCGCCGTCGCCGTCGAGGTGTAGCAGAACGAACATCCGTGGCGGTTTGCCCAGGTTGTGGACTCGCGCCACGGTTTCCTGGCCGCGGTAGCACCCCTTGTCCAGATGCACTGCGGGCCCGATCCAGCCGACCTCGTGGGGGATCGTGCGTTCGTCGGTGTCGACTCCGAGGCGGGGACGACGCTCAGCCACCCGGTGGGCCTCATAGGCCCACACGCCCGCAGGCCGAACTCCTGCCGCGACCAGCCGCTCGATCCAGCCGGCGGCCTGATCCCGCGGCACAACGACGTCGACCTCGACGCCGGAGCCCGGCAGCCGACGGATGAAACCGCCCTCTGCCAGGGCCACCGCGGTCCCTTCGGCGGGCAGCGCAGCCACTCCCAGCACCTCGAGCACCGGCGTGTCGACCAGTCGCGGCCCCAGGAGTGACAACACGGCCAGGTCGGCGGGCGTGACGCTGACGTCGGCCCAGAAAACCATTTTGCGCAGATATGCCAGCAGCGGTTCACCCCGCCACGGCTCGGTATCGAGCACTGTGAGACCGTCCAGCTCCGTCTGCAGCCAGTGATCTTCGACACGACCCTGCCCGTCCAGGCTCAGGTTCTGGGTGACCACGCCCACTGGGAGCTCGCTGACATGCTGTGTCGTGAGGTTGTGTAGCCACGACTTGCGTTCGGCGCCGGTGAGTGACAGCACCGCCCGGTGCGAGCGGTCGACCACGACCGAGCCCTCTGCGGCGGCCCGCTGCTCGCCGAGCGGATCACCGTAATGCCAGACGGCGCCGGCGTCGGGTCCGGTATCGGGAGCCGGTACCCCGGAAGTGGTCGAAGCCATAGGTCAACTCTACGGTCAGCGTGCTCAGCGACCGGGCTACGCTTGCAGCCCATGGCGGTGGTGGTCACTCTCGACGGGCATTTGCACGATCCGCAGGCACCGTTGCTTCACGCCGACGATCTGGCGGCGGTGCGCGGCGACGGGATCTTCGAGTCCCTGCTGGTGCGCGACGGCGCGCCCTGTCTGCTGGAAGCGCACCTGGCGCGGCTGACACACTCTGCGCACCTGCTCGACCTGCCCGCCCCCGACCTGCCGCGGTGGCGCGCGGCGGTGGCGGTCGCGGTGCAGCGCTGGCTCGCCGATGGTGGCGACGAGGGCGTGCTCAGGTTGGTGTACAGCCGCGGCCGGGAAAGCGGGACGGATGCCCCGGGTACCGCGTACGCCACGATCGGCCAGGTCCCTGCCAGAGTCGCCGACGTCCGGCGCAACGGGCTGGCGGCGCTGACGCTGGATCGTGGCCTGTCGGCCGACGGGATCGATGCGATGCCATGGCTGCTCGCAGGAGCAAAGACCCTGTCGTATGCGGTGAACATGGCCGCGCTGCGGCATGCCGAGCGGCGCGGCGCCGGCGACGTCATCTTCGTCAGCACCGACGGCCATATCCTGGAGGGGCCGCGCTCGACGGTCGTCATCGCCACGTCGTCACCCGATGGCCGGACCTGCCTGTTGACCCCGCCGCCCTGGTATCCGATCCTGCGCGGAACCACCCAGCAGGCGCTGTTCGAAGTCGCTCGGAACAAGGGCTATGACTGCGACTACCAGGCTCTCACACCGGCGGATCTGGTTGCTGCCCAAGGTGTCTGGCTGGTGTCGAGCATCACACTGGCGGCGCGGGTGCACACACTCGACGGCTTTGCGCTCGGCCCCGCGCAGTCGGCCGACGATGTCGCAGGGTTGGTGGACGCCGCGATTCTCAGCGATCGCTAGCCGCTAAATCGGTTGTCGCGCTGCCGAAGCGCGAGTACGGTCGCCTGTACACAGGGAAGGAGGTGGTCCGAGAAATTGATTGACTTATGGACATGTGAGGTGGCTGCGAGCTAGCAGCGCCGGGGAGCCGTTGACGCACTTGCGCGCGCTGGCGAAATCCCCGCAGCCACCCGGCCCCCGAGCCTCTCGGTCTTGTCCGACCAGGAACAACGGCTCGGGGGTCGCACCATGTCTGGGGGCGGTTTTCGCGGGTCTGCGAACCGGGCCCGGCGACGTACTATCCGACGAACCTCGACAGGCGGGCCGACAGGTGCGGTACCAGCCCGCCGTCGGCGTCGACTCGTTCCTCCACGTAGGCGAGATCGCCACCGTCGACGATGCCGTAAAGCCGCTTGGCTCCGCCGACGAGCATGCCGGACTTGCTACGTGCCAGCGCGTCAGTGACGAGCTCCCAGGACGACTGATTGAGTGGGCTGCCATAGAACAACTCGACATAGCCGGCCGAGTGCGCCAGCAGCAGCTCGATGGCCTGCGACTCGGCAGGGTCGCCCGGATCGTTGACGAAACGCCAGTAACCGGTCTCGCGCAGATCCGGCCGGTCGTAGTCGCCATCGTCGTTCAATCGCCAGGACCGCGATTCCCAGTTGAGATAGTCGCCGCCGTCATGGGACACGACGATCTGCTGACCGAACCGGAAGTCACCGTGGGCGCGGTGGCCCTCGCCCTCACCGCGCCAGACACCCACCAACGGCAGCAGTGCCAGCAGCGCGTCGTGGAGGTTGGCGCCCTTGCGCAGATTGGCCGTGTCGGCAGGCAGCGGAAGGTCGCCGAACACCGGAATGTTGCGCGCGGCGGTTTCTCTGGCTCGCTGGGCAGCTGCGGCGACCGCCTCATCGCCGGACCTGATCCCCGGGTCGTCCCCTGCGCTGCGCGCGCCGGAGCTCACGATTCGTCGGTGATGAGGCGGTACAGCGCGTACAGCGCGAACCACGTGATCACCACGACGGCCGCGACGAGCAGGATCTCGAAGAACAGCACCACGGCACGCATTCTAGCTGCCCAGCGTCTCCGCCTCCGCTACAGCCCTTCGAAGTGTTCAGGGCCAGAAGGCCGTACCGGTCCAGCCAGTCTCGGCGACACCATCGGTGATGATGACGGCCGCGGATTCGCCGCTGTCCACTCCCGCGCATATTTGATAGCCGGCGTCGACGAGGGCCTGACCGACCGCCCGATCGGCCACCTGGAAACCATGGATCTGGAGGTGCCGAACACCGCCGCGGTCGCGTTGACCATCGCAATCCTCATGGCCGCCCGCCGCTCACCGCAGCTGTGATTGCAGGTCAGCTGATTTTGTACTCGTACTCGGGGCAGAACGCCCCCGTGGCAGCGCCGATGAAGTAGCCGGCTTGATAGTCCGACCAGCTGGTGACACTCGTCAGGTCGGTGACCTCCTGCTCGAACGAGGCGCCGTTGTCCCAGTCCTGGCAGACGGCCTGGCCGGTCTCGATCACCTGCGGGGTCTTGTCCGGCGGCCAGGTGATGCCGCCGCCGGCGATCACTTGGAGGAAATCGTCCTCCGGAGTCGCGAAAGCCGCGGGCGCACTGACCAGAGCAGCTGCAGCGAAAGCCGCTGCCGCGGCGCAAGCGATCGTGATCTTCATGGTCGGTCCTAGTGATAGTGGTGATCCCGCGCCCAGCAGCGAAGGAGTCACCATATTTTGACCGACAGCAGCTAATCCTGCAGCACTTTCACAGCAGGATCAGCGCAACGCTGCGTTGCGCGCCGGTGAACTCAGGCGACCTTAACGTCTACCTCGTGGATGCCCGCGCCGGAGGGTGCGACGCTGGCGTCCCCATTGCCCGCAGGCGAAAGGGCGCGCAGGGTCCAAGTGCCGGGCGCGGCAAAGAACCGGAAGTCGCCGGTCGCCGATGCGACGACTTCCGCGGTGAACTCGTCAGAGCTGTCCAGCAGACGCACGAACGCGCCTCCCACAGCCTGACCCGAGCCGTCGACGACGCGGCCGGTGATCACCGTCTCCTTCTCCAGGTCGACGCTCGCGGGCAAGGTCAGTCCTTGCTTCGGTGCAGAGCACATATCAACTTCCCAACTCGATCGGGGCGCCCACCAGGGAGCCGTATTCGGTCCAACTGCCGTCGTAGTTCTTGACGTTGTCGTGCCCCAGCAGCTCCTGCAGCACGAACCAGGTGTGCGACGAACGCTCACCGATGCGGCAGTAGGCGATGGTCTCCTTCTCGCCGTCCAGGCCGGCCGCGGCGTAGAGCGCGGCCAGATCCTCGTCGGACTTGAAGGTGCCGTCTTCGTTCGCGGCCTTGCTCCACGGCACGTTGAGGGCACCGGGAATGTGGCCTGGACGCTGGCTCTGCTCCTGCGGCAGGTGCGCCGGGGCAAGGATCTTGCCGGAGAACTCGTCGGGGGAGCGCACGTCGACCAGGTTCTTGATGCCGATCGCGGCGATGACCTCGTCGCGGAACGCGCGGATGCTGTTGTCGGGATCCTTGGCGGTGTAGCTGGTCCCGGGGCGGGTGACCGCGTCGGTGGACAGCGGGCGGGCGTCGAGCTCCCACTTCTTGCGTCCGCCGTCGAGCAGCTTCACGTCCTGGTGGCCGTAAAACTTGAAGTACCAGTAGGCGTACGCGGCGAACCAGTTGTTGTTGCCGCCGTAGAGGATCACGGTGTCGTCGTTGGCGATGCCACGGTCGGACAGCAGCTTGGAGAACTGCTCGGTGTCGACGAAGTCGCGTTTGACCTGATCCTGCAGATCGGTCTTCCAGTCCAGCTTGATCGCCCCCGGGATGTGGCCGGTGTCGTAGGCGCTGGTGTCCTCATCGACCTCGACGAAGACGGTGTTCGGGGCGTCGAGATTGCTCTCGGCCCAGTCAACCGTGACCAGGACGTCGGAGCGTGCCATGTAGGGGATCCTTTCGATTGCTTTGAGGAAGAACGGGTTTATCGGAGTGGTATCAGGTGGTGGAGGTTCTCGGCTTCAGGCGAAGCCGTGCGACGAGCGGGTAGAGCTGGCAGCCGAGGCAGATGCCGAAGGCCGCGTTGAGGAACGCCGCCACGAGCGCGAAGCCGGTGGCGATCAGACCCAGCAGTGATAGGCCGCCGGCGAAACCGATGACGCCGATGACCGCGAACAGGAAACCGACCAGCTGGGCGAACTTCAGCGGGGGTACCGGCTCCCGCTCGGTGACCGGTCCGAGCCGAGGGGCGATCAGGTTGGCGAACAGCAGGCCGTAGGGATGCTGCCGGGGGCCCAGCACTGCGCCGATCGCGAAGACCACGGCCTGGACACCCAGGATGACCGCCGCGACGGCCGAACTCGACGTGGCCGTCAGCAGCGTCGCGACCAGGACGACGGTGGTGACCCATGCGACGAAGCGGGGTCCCCGCACGTCGACCTGGGCTGGTGTGCGGATTTCGGTGATGTCCGACATAGCTGTGCTCCTGTTGTTTCGTAAGGCTGGGCGGCGGCGGGCCCCGAGGGCCGCTCGCAGAGTGCGGCGCGAAAACGGGGCGCGCGGCTACTCAGCAGCTACAACAACAACAGCAACAGCCCGCGACGCGGCACAGATCCACTGCGCGGCGCTTGGTGAGCAAGAGCTCGAGGCGGGCTGACACGGTGGAGAGCTTACCCAATGACCGGGTGATCAAGCCAACAACGGTTCCAGCGCCGACCGCAGGTCAACGGCGGTCGGCACGCCCGCGGCACGGTAGCGTTGCCGACCTTCGGCGTCGAAGACGAACGTCGTCGGCAGCGACAGCACCGAAAGCTTGCGCGCCGCCTCCGGATTGGCGTCCATGTCGATCTCCACGTGCGCCACCGCAGGCAGGTCCGCGCAGACCTGGTCGACGACTCGGCGGACCCCCGCGCACGGGCCGCACCACACCGCGCTGAAGTGCACGACGGTCGGGCCGGTCCGCGACAGCCCCAGCTCGCTGACGTCGATGTCGGGTGCATCCGTCGTCGCCTTGAGCAGGCCCGCGCGCAGCGTCAGCAGCCTGCCGACCACGAACGCCAATCCGAACGCGGCGATCAGTACCGCGGTGACTGCGATCCACGAAGAGCTCATGACAGTCTGAACTCGTCGAGCTCGACGGTTACTCCCTCGGCGATGCCCTCGATGATGACATCGGACCCGCGGGCCCCCTCGCTGGTCGGGGCGATCCCGAACGGCAGCTTCTGGCCGGGCAGGCTGGCGGAGAAGGCGGCCAGCACCGCGGGCAGCTGTTCGTCGGGCACCGGCTGATCGGCGGTCCCCGGGCCGGTCAGCACCCCGGTCGCGGTGAAGACCAGCGTGGTGGCATCCGGCCCGGCGATGGACAGGTCGACCGCGATGCTGACCTTCTGGTCGAAACCCGCCTTCTTCGGTGAGCCGGTGAAGACCAGCCCGCGGTTACTCGAGATGCCAGACTCGGTTGTTCCGCCGGTGGAGTCGTTGGTCTCCGTGGTGGGCGCCTCGACCAGGAGATCGGGTATCCCCATGTACCTGCCGACGTGTGTGGAGTCGATGATGATCCGGCTCTCCACCTTGCCCACGGCGAAGGTGGCGTCCGGCGGGATCAGCCAGGAACTGTCCCCGAGGTCGATCGAATGCAGGGTCGCCTCGAGGGACGCCTTGCCGACGATCGGGTGATCCACGCCACTGGCCTTGATCTCCACCTCGTCGTAGTGGTGGCGCAGCGCCTGCGGCGCGAACGGGAACCCCAGGATCGCCACGGACGGGTCCCAGTTCAGGTTCGCAGCGCTGCGAACGCTTCTGGCCAGGCGATACTCGGCGTAGATGGCAGCCCCGAAGTCCGTGCCGACGACGCCGACCACCACCGCGGCCAGGGTCGCCACAGCGCCGATCGCGAGTTTGCGCACGTCGTCATTGTCGCCCACCCCGTGGCGGGATTCGGCTCGGAGAGGCTTACCTGCAGGTGGCGCGTTATGGTTAGGGAACCATCGGTCGGGTAACGGCCGTGTGTCGGGCATGAATCTGGGAAGTCACCTCGCGACAAGGTTGTCTCGGCGGTGCCCCGGCGGATAATCTCCACTGCTGTTGGAGGGCCAGTTGGATCTACTGCTACTGACCGTTGACCCACAACCCGAGTCAGTGCTGCCCTCGTTGTCGCTTTTGGCTCACAACGTGCGCACGGCGCCGACTGAAGTGTCGTCGCTGCTGGAAGCCGGAACCGCGGATGTGGCGATCGTCGATGCGCGCACCGACCTGGCCGCCGCGCGCGGCCTGTGCCGCCTGCTCGGGACGACGGGATCGTCGGTTCCGGTCGTGGCGGTGGTCAATGAAGGCGGCCTGGTCGCCGTCAACGTCGAATGGGGTCTGGACGAGATACTCCTGCCCAGCACCGGGCCCGCCGAGATCGACGCCCGGCTGCGGCTACTCGTCGGGCGCCGAGGTGGCGTGGCCAACCAGGAGAACCTCGGAAAGATCAGCCTGGGTGAGCTCGTCATCGACGAAGGCACCTACACCGCCAGGTTGCGAGGCCGCCCACTTGATCTCACCTACAAAGAATTCGAACTGCTGAAGTACCTGGCGCAGCACGCCGGCCGCGTGTTCACCCGTGCCCAACTCCTACAGGAGGTGTGGGGCTACGACTTCTTCGGCGGCACCCGCACCGTCGACGTGCACGTGCGGCGCCTTCGCGCCAAGCTCGGCACCGAGTACGAGTCGCTGATCGGGACCGTGCGCAACGTTGGCTACAAAGCGGTCAGGCCCGCACGTGGCCGTCCGTCCACACCCGGATCGGAGCTCCACGAGGATCTGGACGACGACCCGTACGAGGACCGGGCCCTCCCGCTGCACGACGGCATTGTCCCCGAGGCGCTGGGCGACGCGCTGCGCAGTCCGTGACCCGGGGACGATTTCGGTCGGCTGGCGCGAGCACCTCACGGACGCCGATCAGCGCCGGATCCGCGACATCGTCGCTGCGGCGGCGTCGATCGACGGCGTGGCACCCGTCGGCGACCAGGTGCTGCGGGAGCTCAGTGAGGACCGCACCAGGCATCTGCTGGCCGTCGAGGACAACCTCGACGACGGGGCGGTGCGCGGCTACCTGAACCTGACGCCGGCAGGCGACGACTCACCCGCGATGGCCGAGGTGGTGGTCCATCCGAACGCCCGGCGCCGCGGCTTGGGCGCCACGTTGATCCGCACCGCCCTGCGCGAGGCCGGGCCGGGAGCCCGGATCTGGGCGCACGGCAATCTGCAGCCCGCACGCGCCACCGCATCCGCGCTCGGTCTTGTGGTGGTCCGTGAGCTGCTGCAGATGAAGCGGCTACTCGCCGGCCTGCCGCCGTCCCCCGTCGTCGAAGGGGTGCGGATCACCACCTACTCCGGGCCGCAGGAGGACGCCGAGCTGCTGCGGGTGAACAACGCCGCATTCTCGTGGCATCCGGAGCAGGGCGGTTGGACCGACGCCGACCTCGCCGAGCGCCGCTCGGAGCCGTGGTTCGACCCGGCGGGTCTGTTCCTGGCGTACGACGAGAAACCGGTGCACTACTCGGATTCCATTGGACGAAGGAGCATGCCGACAACCCTCGGCGAGGTTTACGTGGTCGGGGTCGATCCTGCCGCCGGGGGCATGGGGTTGGGAGGGACGTTGACGGCGGTCGGGATGGCCTGGCTGGCGCAGCGACTCGCCGCCGCGGCCGAGCCGACCGTCCTGCTCTACGTGGAGTCCGACAACACCGCCGCCGTACGCACCTATGGACGTCTGGGTTTCACGGTGTACAGCATCGACACCGCCTATGCGCTGAACCAGTGATCGGGCCAGTTCGCCCCCGCGGTCACTGAACCGAACGCTTGTGTCCCACGCCGGTGGCTGCGGCCAACAGGACCGCCACCACAGCGATTCCGCCGAGCAGCACGAACATCGCGGCATAGCCACCCAGCAAGCCGGCCAGCGCAGCGCCGATGAACGGTCCCAGCGCTGTGGCGAGCATGACCGGAGCGGACAGAATTCCGCTGAGGTGGCCGTAATGGGTCATGCCCCAGCGTTCGGTGACCGCCGTGGCCTGCAGCAGTGTCATCACCCCGCGCGCCATCCCCGCAGCGACGGTCACGATGACGAGCACAACGAGTGAGGTGAAGACGCCGATCAACACAGTGGTGACCGCTACTGCGGCCATCACGGCGACGGTTCGCGGCACCACCGCGACCTGCCGGGCCAGTGCGCGATAGCCCAGCCTTCCCAGGACCTGGCCCGCACCACCCAAGCCCAAGGCGATCGCCGCGGGACCGGTGCTGATGCCGCGCTGGTTCATCAGGGGAACAAAGTCCACGATCACGGCGTAGGACGCGCATGCTGCCACTGCGTATGCCGCGGTGAGGGCGACGAACGGACGGCTGCGCGCCGTCCTGGTGGGCGACTGGACCGGATGTCGTGATTGGATCGTCGGCCAGCTGCGTCGCAGGCCGAGGGCATGAGCGGGGATCGTGACGACCGCCAGCAGGCCCGCGAGTGCGAAATAGGTTGTACGCCAGTCCATATGATCGGCGAGCAGCGCGGTCAGCGGCGCGAATACGGTGCTGGCCAGGCCAGCCACCAACGTCAGGGCGGTCAACGCGCCGATCGCCCGGTGCCCGTACCAGCGCGTCAAGGCGGCAAATGCCGGCGCGTAGAAGACGCCGCTCATCGCGAGGCCGACCACGATCCAGGCGGCCAGGAAGCACCAGTAGTGCGGGGCTGCGGCGACCGCGCACAGCTTGGCCGCACTCAGCATCGAGCCGGCCGTCATGATCCAACGTGGGCCGTGCCGGTCCAGCCAGCGTCCGACGACGATGCCGGACACCGCCGCGATCACCAGACCGGCGGAGAACGCCGCGGTGACCGCAGAGGCAGACCACCCGGTGTCGCCACTGATATCCGGCGAGAGCACGGAGAACGCGTAGTAGAGCACCCCCCAGCTGGTGATCTCCGTGCTACACAGGGTGAGCAGCACAGCGCGCAGTCCCACACCGTGGGCTGCGGCCGTGCTCTCACCCTGGGCTTGCGTCATGCGCCAATCGGGTTGAGCGCCAACGACAACGGCGGCACGTCGGCGGGGGTAGGACCACCGCAGCCGCCCTGGTTCGACTCGGCCGGTGCATCGGGCAAGCCGGCGCCGCTGCAGACTCCGGTTTCCGGCAGCACCAGGTCGACCCGGCGGGCACTGTCGTGATCGCCGGCCAGTTCGGCTGTCACACTGCGAATCTGCTCGTAGCCGGTCAGTGCGAGGAACGTGGGGGCTCGGCCGTAGGACTTCATGCCGACCAGGAACAGTCCCGGCTCTTCGGGATGCGCCAGTTCGGCGGCGCCGTGCGGGGGCACACTGCCACAGGAATGCACGTTGGGGTCGATTTCTGGTGCCAATTTGAGCGGCGCCTGCAGCACGGGATCGAGTTCCAGGCGCAGTTCCGACAGGAACGAAAGATCGGGCCGGAAACCGGTCAGCACGACGACATGGTCGGCGGGTGCCAGCGCGCGCCCGTCCTCGGCGATCATCGTGGCCCGCCCACTTTCGACGGCGATGCGTTCCGTACGGAACCCGGTGACCATCTGCACCAGGCCCGCGTCCACCGCGGCGTGGGCGCGGGCGCCCAGTGCGCCGCGTTGCGGCAAGGCATCTGACTCCCCGCCGCCGAACGTGTCCCCGATGGTGCCGCGGCGAAGGACCCAGGTCACCCGCGTCGCGGTGTGCTGCCGGGCCACCTCGGCCAATTCGATGACCGCTGTCATGGCCGAATGGCCGCTGCCCACGATCACGATGTGTTCACCGGCCCAGGCTGCTGAGTTCTCGGGCGCAGGAGGTGCGTAGGTCACGACACCCGCCGAGGCGCCGTCCCGCTCACCGAGAGCTGGAAGCCCATCGGCACCAGCAGGATTCGGTTGCGACCAGGTGCCCGAGGCATCGATGACCGCACGGGCCGACAACGTCGATTCGTGCCGGTTGTGGTCGACGACGTGCACCACGAACGGCGCGTCGTCGCGGTCCTTGGTCAGAACGCGGTCGTGGCCTTGCCGCGACACCCCGGTCACCCGGGTGCGGTAGCGAACGCGATCACCGAGCGCGTCGGCCAGTGGCGTCAGGTAGCCGCTGATCCACTCTCCCCCGCTGGGGTAACCGGTCGAGGGAGCGGCCCAGCCGAGCGGTGCGAGCAATCGTGCGGCTGCGGCGTCCACCAGTTCCGGCCACGGGGAGAAGGTCCGTACGTGTGACCACTGCGCCACCGCGGTTCCAGGGCCGGCGCCCGACTCGAGCACCACGGGTTGCATGCCCCGCTCCAACAGATGAGCGGCCGCGGCGAGCCCCTGGGGGCCCGCGCCGATCACGACAACAGGCAACTCAGACATCATCACTCCTCGCATCGATGAACTTCGATCGATGCACCATGCGTGATACATCGAAGTTTGTCAATATGTGTGGCATGATTGCCTCATGACCAGCTCAGTGAACCTGATACCTGTTGAGGGAGTCGAGGCCTGTTGCACCCCGTTGACCAGCGGAATCCTCGCCGATGCCGCGGCCGAGCGACTCGCTGCGGTCTTCAAGTCGATGGCCGATCCGGCCCGAGTCAAGCTGCTGTCACTGATTTCCGCGAGCGATCGTGGCGAGGCGTGCGTCTGCGACCTGACTGTTCCACTCGGCCTCAGTCAACCGACAGTGTCGCACCACATGAAATTGCTTGTCGGAGCCGGACTGGTCGACCGCGAACAACGCGGCAAGTGGGCTTACTATCGCGTCAACGGCGACGCCCTGGAACGACTCGCGGCATTGATCGCCCCCAGACGATAAAGCGTTGACGAGCCGTCAAGGCTCGATACGGGGCTGTGCTGGCTCAGCGTAGAAAATTGGCGATCTGGGCGACAGCTTCGCGGGAAGGTCGCCCGACCCCGATCAGAGTCGCGGAAGCAGGCCGGTCCAGTCGCCATAGCCGAGCAGGTGAAGTCTCGACTCGTCGACGCACGGAGGCCGTCGGTTCGCGATGGGGCCGCCGGCGCCCCTGCGAAGGCCCAGTGGCGAGAGGTGGGACGAGCCGGTCGGAAGCCGGTGCACCAGATGAGCGCGTCCACCGCGCGTCGGGTCCCGTCCGCCCATGACATTCCGTCACTGGTCAGACGCTCGATGTTGGCTGGTCGCCGGTAGTCGACGGTGTGCAGCTAGGCCGTGGAACGTGCTCTGAACCGACGGTGGAAATGAATGGGCGTCACCAGGTGCCGGTGGCGGAAACGACGGCTCCGGCCGAGGATGACAAAACCGAGCTTGTGGCGTTCAAGTGATAGCTGGGTTGCGAGGCCGGCCTGAACGCCGCCGATCACCACCACGTCCGCGGCTTCGGTCACAGAGTCGACTCCCGTCAGGTCTTGTGCGGCAAAGAGGCAAGCAACCTCACCACCGCATCAATTCGAAAAATGTCACACCGTCGCAGCCCGTGAACAGGTGAGCGCTTCAAGGGCGGGGATGCCGACCGGCTCGGTCGTAAGTAGCGGCACCACCGCAACCCGATCCGCATGGTCGGATCTCACCCTGTCGATCTGGGGAAGTTCCGCGACAGCCCGTCGACGCAGTAGCGGTGACGTCGGGTGGGCGGCGGCGAGCGAGTTGTTGACGACCCATGCCCAGGGGTGAATCCGGGCGCGTTCGAGTTCTTCCTGGAGCCCGGCGGCTTCGAGCGACCGGGGTGGTCTCGGCGAGAGTGACGATGCATGACCTTGGTGAGGTCGGGATCCTGCGAGCCGCATCAGCGGCGTGGTGAAGCCGTGCCGGTCGCCCAGTCTGCCGGGCAATCTCCGCGGTGGTAGGAGCCGGTGGCATCGAGCAGCAGCAGGGTGTGCCCGGTCGGGGCGGTGTCGATCGACGACGAACTTGCGGCGCGATTCGGACTGATCACTCGCGAGAAATGCTTGGAAGACAGCGACCTCCTCGGTGCACGGCGAGCGTCAGGTCCTCTGCGAGCGTCGGCCCGGCCCTCGCTCGTCGAGGGCCTTGCCCCTTGGTGGCGAGGACACGTGGTCGCGGTAGTGCGCGGTCGCCACGGCTGGGGTCGATCCGCGAGACCGTGGAGGTTCGCCGAGTGTTCCGCTGCGAGGGTCTCGGTGAGGTGCGCCGGCGGGGTCAGTGGTGGTCAGGTGCACCGGGTGCCCGCGGTCGGCGAGGGCGACAGCGATCGCGGCGGCGATGGTGGTCTTGCCGACCCCTCCCTTGCCCATGCACATGATCAAGTCCGATGGCCGCCGGCGGCGAGTTCGTCGATCAGGGCCGCCAGCGGGGCGTCCGTGACGTCAGAGCTCGGCCGAGTCCACTCGTCGTTTTCGGGTACGCCGGTCGTCGGTGGTGAACAGCGATTCGAGTGCGTCGACGTCCGAACGATGTTGGTGCTCTTGAGATCGACGATGATCGCTTGGCAGTGCGAACGTAGTTCGTCGGGCAGGGCGGCGATCGCCTCTTGTCTCGCGCTCGTAGATCGCCGCCGCGAGCGCGTCGCTGTCGTCGGCCGGGATAGGCAGGACCCCGTTGATCACGACGTACTGGTGCGTGCATGACCGATGGTCGGCGAGTTCCTCGTGCGTGCGGGTCGATCTCGGCGAGCGTCGGACCGCTGGGCCCGGGCCACCAGGACGAGGCGGGTGCGCTGGCGGATCGGCGAGCGCGCGCGACCGCGACCGGCGTAGATGGCGTGCGCTGCTTGTCGAGTCCCGACAGCGGTCCCAGGCAGGATGCGTCGCCCTTGCCGTCGTCGAGGAACTCGGTCCACGAGCCGGGGAGCTGCAGCAGCCGGATGGTGTGCCCGGTCGGGGCGGTATCGAAGAGCACGTGATCGAACTGGCCGTACGGCCGGTCGTCGTCGGTGAGCAGGGCGGTGAACTCGTTGAACGAGGCGATCTCGGTGGTGCAGGACCCCGGAGAGCTGTTCGGTGATCGACTGGCGATCTCCTTGTCCGGCAGAGTAAGCCCCGGACCGGGCCGATGATCCGCTCCCGGTAGGCGTCGGCGGCCTGGTCTCGGGGTCGATCTCCAGGGCCGACAGACCCGGCGACGGCCGGATATCGGCGGTGATGGTGTTGCCGATCCTCGAGCCCGAACACCTGCCCGACGTTGGAGGCCGGGTCGGTACTCACCAGCAGCACCCGCTTGCCTCGGCGTCGGCAGAGTCGAATCGCGCGTGGCGCAGGCGATCGAGGTCTTACCCACCCCGCCCTTGCCGGTGAAGAACAGGAAGCGTGGCGGTGCGTCGAGGAACTTCACGGGTTCTAGCAGCAGCCGGTAGCGTCGGAACCGTCGCTGCCGCAGCAGCCGTCGTCGGCGGTCGCGGTCCCGAGCAGGTTCGTGCCGGCCGCCACCTCGACGCCGGCCCAGGCGGCGAGCTGGGCTCGGTCGGGGTATCGGCCCGTCATCGCGGTGATGCCGTCGACCAGGACCAGCGGTAAGCCCTCGGACCCGGCGACTTGCAGGAACGCCCTCACGGTGCCGTTCTCTGCGAACGTACTCGGCTCACTGGCGAGGTTGTAGCGGGCGACGTCGCCGCCGCGGCTGGAGACGAAATCCAGGTCCGCAGAGAACATCACCAGCTCCTGGTCCACGTCCTCGCCGCAGACGCCGGTGGTGCAACACAGCGCGGGCTCGAAGACTTCGACCTTGCTCATCGAACGGTCTCCTCGGATTGTGTCGGTGATGCGGTGCTGAGCTGCTCGGCAAGTAGGCGGACCCGAGCGGCGATGTCGTCGCGCACCAGGCGCATCCGCTCGATGCCGTCGATGCCTCGCTCAGACGGTTCGTCGGTGTCCCAGTTCTGAAAGTCAGTCCCCGCCACCGGCTCCAGCTGGGCTTCGCGTCCCAGGATCACCACCACGTCGACATCCTGAACGAGCTGTGGATCAACGGGTTTCGGTGACTCTCCGGTGATGTCGATCCCGATCTCGCTCAGGCTCTCCGCCGACAGCGCGTTGACCGCCGTCCCCGGCGTGGTGCCCGCGGAGTACACCTCGACCCGGTCGCCGGCGAGTTGACGCATCAGCCCTGCCGCCATCTGCGACTTGCCGCCGTTCTTCGCGCACACGAACAGCACGGACGGTTTCCGGGGTCATTGCTTCTCCTGGATTACGGCGGAGGCTCGGTCGGTGAATCGTCCCCGTAGCGCCAGCGATACATACACGAGGGCGACCAGGACGGGGACTTCGATCAGCGGTCCGACGACCCCGGCGAGCGCTTGCCCGGATGTAGCGCCGTAGGTGGCGATGGCAACGGCGATAGCGAACTCGAAGTTGTTGCCCGCAGCGGTGAACGCGAGCGTAGTGGTGCGTTCGTAGCCCAGGCCCAGCGCCGCGCCGAGGGGCGTAGCCGCCGCCCCACATGATTGCGAAGTACGCCAGCAGCGGCAGCGCGATCCGCGACGACATCGCACGGCCGCGAGATGATCTGGTCACCCTGCAGCGCGAAGAGGATCACGATGGTGAACAGCAGCCCGTACAGCGCCCACGGGCCGATCTTCGGCAGGAAGCGTGGTCTCGTACCATTCGCGTCCCTTGGCCTTCTCGCCGAACCGACGGGTGAGATAGCCGGCCAGCAGTGGGATGCCCAGAAAGATGAGCACCGACTTGGCAATCTGCCACACCGAGGTGTCGATGGTGGTCTGCTCCAAGCCGAGCCAGCCTGGCAGCAGGGAGAGATAGAACCAGCCCAGGACGGCGAACATGAGAACCTGGAACACCGAGTTGATCGCAACCAGGACAGCGGCGGCCTCCCGGTCGCCGCACGCCAAGTCGTTCCAGATGATGACCATGGCGATGCAGCGGGCGAGGCCGACGATGATCAATCCCGTGCGGTACTCGGGCAGGTCCGGAAGCAGCAGCCAGGCCAGGGCGAACATCAGCGCCGGACCGAATACCCAGTTCAGCAACAGCGAGGTGATGCAGGAGCTTGCGGTCACCGGTGACCGTGTCGAGTCGGTCGTAGCGGACCTTGGCCAGCACCGGGTACATCATGACGAGCAGGCCGATGGCGATGGGCAGCGAAATACCGTCGAGTCTCAACCATGCTCAAGGCCTCGCCGAGGCCCGGGATCACTCGGCCCAGTAGCAGTCCTGCGACCATGGCAACGCCGATCCACAGCGGCAGGAGTCGATCCAACGTGGACAGCTTGGCCGACGACCGTGCCGGGTGAGCGGTCGGCCGTGGTCGCGCTCATCGTCGGGTTTCCTCAGTGCATCTGCACGCCTCAGAGGGTGTGGGTCGGTTCCGCCTTGGGTCTGTAAAGTACCGCCGAAAGCCTTTGCAGTGCAGCAGGAATGACTCGGTAATAGACCCAGGAGCCTCGCCGCTCACAGTCCAGGATTCCCGCAGAGCGAAGCACCTTGAGGTGGTGGGAGATCGTCGGTTGGGACAGTTCGAACGTTCCGGAGATGTCGCAGACGCAGGCCTCCGCGCCTGCATGGCTGGCGATCAAGCTCAGCAGGCGCAGCCGCACGGGGTCTCCGAGCGCCTTGAACATCCGGGCCAGCGGGACGCAGGCGGCCTCGTCGATCGCGTCTCGGCCCGGAGCGCGCAACAGAGTTGGCGGAATCGACATTATTCTATATTGACAGATATCGAATCCGTCGGCAAACCGGGTCTGCCCGCATCATGAGGTCAGCGCGGACTGCGGGGTCGTCAACAGGTCTTCGCGCACCCACGCTTGGGTGGCCAGCTGCACTGCTTCCCAGCGTGACCCGAGTGCGGCGTGTAGGACAAATCGAGCTCGCTCGTGGTGACATGGGCTGACTCCTGGTCGTCTGATTCTGGTTCAGGCGATCGCGTTGACCGCGGTGGAGACCTTCGACTGAAACCCGGCCGGCAGCGGGAAGTACCCGAAGTCCTCCAGCTCAGCTTGGCCCTGGCCGATGGTGGACTGCAGGAAGGCCCGAACTGCGTGGCCGGTTGCTTCGTCGGCGTACTTGGAGCACACGATCTCATAGGTGGCCGGCATCTTTGGATAGGCACCCGCTTGGGCCGGCTTGTAGAACACGAAAGTGTCGACCATGAGGTCTTGCCCTGGCCGCTGATCTTGGCGCTGGCGATCGTCTTGGTGACGGAGTCGGCGTTGATGGCGACCGGGTCCGCACGACTCACCCCGCTGTGCATTCAGCGGCGAATCTGAGCCCTATTGCTGAGGAAAGCGATGAAGCAATCCGACGATTTCACGGGTCTGTGTCGGCGTAGGTGGCCGGTCGGTCGCTTTGGTGATGGCCACTTCGATGGTCCCAACTTCGGTGGGCAGGCCCTCGAGTTCCTTGGCGATGCGGCACTTCTGCCTCGTGGTGAGGGCGAGGGGCCCGTTGAGGGCGAGCAGTGGCGAGTGACCGGTCGCGGGGGCTCCGTCAGGGTAACCTGCGCGTAGCCAATCGGCTGCTGCGGTCAGCATGCCGCAAATCCGCCTCAGGAACGCGGTTTCGGATTTGATGCGCGAATCAAGGGGCTGGGTGGTTGCCTCCTCAGGCGCGGACGGGGACATCGAGCTCGTCTAGTAGCTTGCGGACCCGGCGTTCGATCTCGTCTCGGATGGGTCGCACGTCGTCCAGGCCTTGTCCGGCGGGATCGTCGAGCTTCCACTCTTCGTAGCGGCGGCCGGGGAAGACCGGGCAGGCGTCACCGCAGCCCATGGTGACCACAACGTCAGCGGCCTGGACCACCTCATCTGTCCAGGGCTTGGGGTACTCACGCGATATATCGATATCGCGTTCGGCCATGGCCTCGACTGCGGCCGGGTTGACCGTCATGCCCGGTTCCGACCCCCCGGACCACGCGACGGCAGCGTCGCCCGCGAGATGGGTGAAAAAGCCCATTGCCATCTGGGAGCGGCCTGCATTGTGGGTGCACAGAAACAGCACGGTCGGTTTGCCGTCGTTTGACTTGCCTTCGACTTTGGCAAGCGCCCGAAGTCGTTGCCGGGCAAAGCGTTCGGCGAGCAGAGGAAGGAAATTGGGGACGCTGGCCCGGCCGGCGAACTGGTCGTAGGACGAGAGCAGGAAACGCTCGATCGTCTCAATGCCGAACATCCCGGAGAAGTCGGACTCCAAACGTGTCGCTGCCGTCTTCAGGGCGAGACGTTGATCGATGGACAGGTCGTGCCGCACCCGGGGATGCGCTTCGGGCGCGAGGCTTTCGGCCACTGGGTTCTCCATTCAAGCGGTCTTCAGGTTCGGCACGAGACGGTGGATTCGTTCGGTGAGGTCGCTGACCGCGGCATCGAAGGCCTCAGCTCGCTCGGTTCGGGTCGGGTCGGCTACCGACCAGTGCAGGCGGGTCAACTCGGCGGGTAGTTCCTCATGGGCGTTGTCGCAGACCGCGATGACGAGATCGCCGGCGGTCAGCACGTCTCCGAGGTAGCGCGGCGAGTGCGCGCGCAGGTGCAGGTTGTGGCGGCGGGCGGCGGTCACTGCCCCGGGGTGGACGCGGGCAGCGGGATGGGTGCCCGCCGAGGTGGCGGGCAGTTCGCTGCGCCGGTTCCAGATCGCTGCGGCGAGTTGGCTGCGCGCGGAGTTCTGGGTGCAGACGAACACCACACGATGTGCGCGGCGTTGCGCCGAGGGCACCAGTGTCTCGAGGGCCTGATGGTTGAGCCGCAGGTAGGTCCGCCGGCCGTCGGCCTCGGAGCGGCCGTGACGCACGACATCGGCCTTCTTGAGCACGCCGAGGTGGTGGGCGAGCAGGTTCGACTGCATCCCCAGGACGGCGCGCAATTCCGAGGGCGACGCGTCGGCCAGCAGCAGGTGATCGACGATCGCCAGTCGCGCGGGATCGGCGAGCGCGGCGAAAACGGCCGTCCGTCTCGCGGTATCTGAATTTATCTCAATGGACATTGACTCAATCAATACTGAGATATTCTCGGTTCGTCAACCCCTGCTGCGGAATTGTCGTCTCGCCCCCCTTCCTGGTTCACCTCCCGTTCATGATCCGTAGGGCGTTGATTCACGATCAGCGCTTAGGTTCACAGCCGAGCAGTGACGGTTCTGCTCGACGCGACATGCGTTCTCTCCGTATCCGTATTGAAGGAGCTTCGTGAAGGCCAAACGAACTGGTGCCGCGGTGAGCCTGCTGGCTGCCGGCACCCTGCTGCTGTCGGCTTGTGGCAGCGACAACAACACCGCCGCTTCGGGATCGGGATCGGCTGATCCGGGTCGGCATCGGCCGGGGAATGCGGCGGCAAAGAAGCGCTGAAGGCGAGCGGCTCGTCCGCCCAGGCCAACGCGATGACGCGGTTCATCAACGCCTACGAGAAGGACTGCCCCGGCTACACCCTGAACTACACCTCCAGCGGTTCGGGAGCCGGTGTCTCCGAGTTCCTCGGCGGGCAGACCGACTTCGGCGGCTCGGACTCGCCGCTGAGTGCTGAGAAGGGCGAGGTCGACAAGGCCAAGGAGCGTTGCGGCGGCAGCGAGGCGTGGAATCTTCCGGCGGTGTTCGGGCCGATCGCCATCACCTACAACGTCGAAGGTGTGGACGGACTCGTTCTTGACGGCCCCACCCTCGGCAAGATCTTCAACGGCGCGGTCAAGACGTGGGATGCACCGGAGATCAAGGCGCTCAACGAAGGCGCCACCCTCCCGGCCGCTCCGATCAACGTGATCTTCCGCAGTGACGAGTCGGGCACCACCGACAACTTCCAGAAGTATCTCGATGCGGCCTCGGACGGCGCGTGGGGCAAGGGAGCGGGCAAGTCCTTCGCCGGCGGTGTCGGTGAGGGCGCCAAGGGAAACGAGGGCACCTCGGCGGCCATCAAGAGCACCCCGGGTTCCATCACCTACAACGAATGGTCCTTTGCCAAGTCGCAGGGTCTGTCCGTCGCCAAGATCGTCACCTCAGCGGGGCCGGAACCGGTCGAGTTGAGCACGGAGACCGCAGGCAAGGCCATCGACGGCGTCAAGTTCAAGGGTGAGGGCAACGATCTGGTGCTCGACACCACGTCGTTCTACATGCCGACGGAGGCGGGTTCCTACCCGATCATGCTCGCCGCCTACGAGATCGTGTGCTCGAAGTACCCGGACGCCGAAGTGGCCACCGCGGTCAAGGCGTTCCTGCACTCGGCGCTCGGCAACGGGCAGACCGGGCTCGAGGACAACGGCTACATCCCGGTGCCTGAGGCGTTCAAGACTCGTCTGACCGAGGCTGTCGACGCCATCAACGCGACGACGTAGTCGCACCCGCCATGGCCGTAACACCAGATTCGACCGCTGTGGGCTCGTCGACAAAGCTGACGAGCCCACAGCGGGGCGGGGATACTCCCGATATGCCCACCAAATCCGGTAAGCGATCGGCGTTGAGGCAGGGTGACGGACGTTGGGGCGACACCGTCTTCAAGTCCATCGCGGTCGCCGCCGGCGCCACCATCATCGGCGCCATCGCGTTGATGGCGCTCTTTCTGATCATCAAGGCGATTCCGTCGCTGCAGGCCAACGAGGCCAACTTCCTCTTCAGCACGGAGTTCCTCACCAGCGACGCGAACAACCTGCGCTTCGGCATCCGTGACCTGTTCATGGTCACGGTGCTCAGCTCGGTGTTCGCACTGGTCATCGCGGTTCCCATTGCGATCGGCATCGCGGCGTTCCTGACCAACTACGCGCCCAAGCAGTTGGCGCGGCCGTTCGGAATGCTGGTGGATCTTCTAGCGGCCGTGCCGTCCATCGTCTTCGGCCTGTGGGGCATCTTCGTGTTGGCTCCGTGGCTCACCCCGGTGGCGACCTTTCTCAACGACAGCCTCGGCTGGTTCTTCCTGTTCTCCGACGGCAACGTGTCGCTGGCCGGCGGCGGAACCATCTTCACCGCGGGAATCGTGCTTGCGGTGATGATATTGCCGATCATCACCTCGGTCACCCGCGAGGTCTTCGCGCTCACCCCACGGGGCCACGTCGAGGCCGCGCAGGCTCTCGGCGCCACCAAATGGGAAGTCATCCGAATGACCGTTTTCCCGTACGGCCGGAGCGGCATGATCGCGGCATCCATGCTCGGCCTGGGTCGCGCGCTCGGCGAGACGATCGCGATCCTGATCATCCTGCGCACTGCCGCGCAGGCCGGCTCTTGGTCGCTGTTCGACGGCGGCTACACCTTCGCGTCCAAGATCGCCTCGGCGGCAGCTGAATTCAGCTCACCGCTGCCGACAGGTGCGTACATCGCCGCCGGCTTCGTGCTCTTCGCGCTGACGTTCGTGGTCAACGCGCTGGCCCGGGCAGCGGCCGGCGGAAGGGTTAGTGGAGGATGACGGCAACACTCGACCAGGCAGTGAAGGGTCCGACCTTCCACCCGGTCAGCGCCAACCGCAAGTTCAAGAACGGCCTCGCGACAACACTGTTCACCGCGTCGTTCGTGATCGCGATGATCCCGCTGGTGTGGTTGCTCTACACGGTGCTGGCCAAGGGCATAACCGCGATCACATCGTCGACTTGGTGGACCAACTCTCTTGCCGGCGTGCTGCCGGAGGAGATGGCCGGCGGTGTGTATCACGCGATCTACGGAACCCTCATACAGGCCGCGATCGCCGCGGTGCTGTCGGTGCCCCTGGGCGTCATGGCCGCGGTGTACCTCGTCGAATACGGGCGGGGCCGGTTCGCCAAGGTCACCACGTTCATGGTCGACATTCTCGCCGGTGTGCCGTCGATCGTGGCTGCGTTGTTCATCTTCGCGCTGTGGATTGCGACCCTGGGATTCGAACAGAGCGCCTTCGCCGTTTCGCTGGCACTGGTATTGCTGATGCTTCCGGTCGTCGTGCGCAACACCGAGGAAATGCTCAAGCTGGTGCCTGACGAGCTGCGAGAAGCGTCTTACGCGTTGGGCATTCCGAAATGGAAGACCATCTTGCGGATCGTCGTGCCCACCGCACTGCCGGGAATGATCAGTGGCATCTTGCTGGCCCTTGCCAGGGTCATGGGTGAGACGGCTCCGGTGCTGGTGCTCGTCGGCTACAGCCGGTCAATCAACATGGATGCATTCGAAGGCAACATGGCATCGTTGCCACTGCTGATCTACACCGAACTGGTCAACCCGGAAGCGGCGGGCGCTCTGCGAGTCTGGGGCGCCGCGCTGACCCTCATCTTGATCATCGCGGCGCTGTACCTCGGCGCCGCATTCGTCAACCGATACCTGACGCGGAACCGAGTTCTAGGAGCCCCATGGCCAAGCGGCTGGATCTCAAAGATCTCAACATCTACTACGGTTCGTTTCACGCCGTCGCCGACGTGGGTCTGTCTGTCACCCCGCGGAGTGTCACGGCGTTCATCGGACCGTCGGGCTGCGGAAAATCGACGGTGCTGCGCACTCTCAACCGCATGCACGAGGTGCTGCCCGGTGCCCGGGTCGAAGGCTCGGTGCTGCTGGACGGCGAGGACATCTACGCCGCGGGCATCGATCCGGTGAGTGTCCGCAAGACCATCGGTATGGTGTTCCAGCGACCGAACCCATTCCCCACCATGTCGATTCGCGACAACGTGGTGGCCGGGCTGAAACTGCAGGGGACGCGCAACAAGAAGTCACTCGAAGAAGTGGCGGAGCGGTCACTTAAAGGTGCCAACCTGTGGAATGAGGTCAAGGACCGGTTGGACAAGCCCGGCGGCGGTCTGTCCGGCGGTCAGCAGCAGCGGCTGTGCATCGCCCGCGCTATCGCCGTGCAGCCCGATGTCCTGTTGATGGATGAGCCGTGCTCGGCGCTGGATCCTATTTCGACGCTGGCGATCGAGGACCTGATCTCAGAATTGAAGCAGGACTACACGATCGTCATCGTCACGCACAACATGCAGCAGGCGGCACGGGTCAGCGACCAGACGGCGTTCTTCAACCTCGAGGCCACCGGCAAGCCGGGTCGGCTCGTCGAGATCGACGAAACCGAGAAGATCTTCTCCAACCCGACGCAGAAGGCGACCGAGGACTACATCTCCGGCCGGTTCGGGTAGGTAGGTCCGAGACTTGATCAAAACGGACCCCCCGGGCTCCCGGGGGGTCTGAGTATGTCGTGATTGGTCAGCGGGGCAACGGCAACGCGGTCTCGTCAGGGGTGTTTCCGGTGACCTGGAAGATGACCCGGCGGGCCACCTCGACCGCGTGATCGGCGAAACGCTCGTAGAAGCGGCCAAGCAGCGTCACATCGACGGCCGCGGCGACGCCGTGCTTCCAGTCACGGTCCATCAACACGGTGAACAGGTGACGGTGCAGATCGTCCATCGCATCGTCTTCTTCGCGGATCCGGGCGGCTTTCTCCGGATCGCGGCTGATCAGCACCTCCTGGGCGCTTTGGCCGAGTTCGACTGCGACGCGGCCCATCTCGGCGAAGTAGCCGTTGACCTCTTCGGGCAGGGCGTGCTGGGGATGGCGGCGACGCGCGATCTTGGCGACATGTAGCGCCAGCGCGCCCATCCGGTCGACGTCGGCGACGATCTGGATCGAGCTGACGATGGCCCGCAGATCGCCGGCAACCGGTGCCTGCAGCGCGAGGAGGACGAACGCGTTCTCCTCGGCCCGCACGCTCATCGCCGCGATCTGCTCGTGATCGGTGATGACCAGCTCGGCAAGCGCAAGATCGGCCTGCAGCAGGGCCTGGGTGGCGCGCTCCATGGCGACCCCCGCCAGCCCGCACATGTCGCCGAGCTGGCCGCTCAGGGAGTCCAATTGCTCGTGGTAGGCGGTTCGCATGGAGCAAGCCTACGGGCTGACGTGCCCGATCGTCACGAGCTGGCCGGTGAACTGAAGGTGAATGCCACCTGCCCAAATGGCGCCGCGGGGCGGTTACTCGCAGGTGGTGTCGGCCGCGTTGGTGACCGACAGGTCCTCCGGCAGTTGCGTGGGTGTGCTGCTGGTACCCCGGACGACGGGTACCTCGACGTTCGATCCGCTGGGGCTGGGGGCGGCCACCGCGTTGAAGTCGTCGCCGAGTACCACCTGCACCACGTCACCCAGGCCTGTGACACGTTCGATGATCGGGTTGGCAAACGACGAGGCGACGGTCGCGGCGGCCTCTTCGTTGCCGGGGGAGAAGAACACCGTCGTCTGCGGCAGTGGACCGGGGTAGTCGTCGGGCGGGGTGACAGTGAAGCCGTACGCCTGCAACGCATCCGCCGCCGTCGACGCGAGGCCGCCTTCGGCGGTGGAGTTCGACACCTGCACCGTCACGTCCTGGGGGTCCGTGGTCACGGCGTCGATGATCTCGGCTCCTTCGGCGTCGTCGGTGCGCGGCGCGGCCTCGCTGGCCGTGGAATTGGCCAGCGACTCGGGTGTGCCGGGCACCGGCGTGTTGTCGGCGTTGCGCTCCTCGGGGAGCGGATCGTCGTTGATGATGGCGTCGAACAGCGCGCGCATGTCGTCGGTGCGGGGCACCTCGTTGCCGTACTCGTCGGCGTATCCGACCGTCGGCACGGTGACGAACGTGATCCGGCCCGCGGACACGCCCTGTACTGACTGGCCAAGGTCCACAAGGTCTTTGGTGTCCACGTTGTCGACATAGCTGTCACCGATGAACATGTTGACTACGTTGTTGAGCTTGGACAGCGAGAAGAACGTCTCCTTGGAGATCAACGAACGCAACAGCGACGACAGGAACAGCTGCTGTCGCTTGATCCGGCCGTAGTCGCCGTTCGTCTCGGTCGTCACCTGGCGGGCACGCACGTAGTTCAGCGCGGTGTGGCCGTCGACGATCTGGCGTCCGGCGACGGGCAGCACCGAGCCGAGCTCGTAGTCCTCGATCGGGGTGGTGCTACACACCTCCACACCGCCCAGCGCGTCGACCATCTTGGAGAACCCGGCGAAATCGACTGCCATGAACCGGTTGACGTGCAGGCCCGACAACTTCTGGACCACCTTGACCAGGCACTTGGGGCCGCCCACGGCGAATGCCGAATTGAGCTTGTACTCCGTGTACGCCTCGTCGGGACCGTAGCTACCCGTGTCCTCGTCGTAGATGGGACCGTACTCACGGGTCTCCGGGTTCCACGGCTCGCACTGCATGGGATCGATCTGGAGGTCCCGGGGGAACGACACGGCGACGACACGTTCCCGGTTGGCGGGGATATTCACCAGCATGACGGTGTCCGACCGGGAGCCGGCCGCATCCTCGGTGGTACCCGCACCCATTTCGAGGTTGTCGCCGAACCGGCTGTCGACACCGACGATGAGGAAGTTCTCGTCGCCGAACTGGGCGTTCGGGTCGACGATGTCGCGGGACTCCGGGTCGAGCGCCGAAACCCGGTTGAGCAGGTTGTTCTTCGCAGACTGCCACTGCCACGCACCACCTGTCAGCGCGAGCGCGAGCACCGCGATGAGCGCCGCCGCAGCGCGTCCCATGAGCGCGGTGCGCCGATGGGTGCGCTTCCGTCGGACGCGGTCGGGTGTGCGCGGACCTGCCAGATGAGGGATCTCCGAGGCGGGCATGGCCGTCACCGGCAGGATCGTGGTGTCCAGATCCTCCAGGTCGGGATAGGGCTCGGGGACGGGTTCAGCCGCGGCGCGATGGCGCCTTGGCTCCGGCAGCGGGCCTTCACCGTTGATCTTGGCGATCAGTTCGGCGACGGTGAGCGGCGCATCTCGTGCGGCTTCTTCGCGGGGATCGTCGGGAACGGCGGGAATGTCCGATTCGATCGCACGTTCCCACGGCGCGGCGCCTGGCAATGACCGCCGCGATCGGGTAAGCCAATTACTATCAGCCTCGTCGCCGGTCCTGTCGTCACCGCCGCCACTCATGTTCGTACCGGCCTCCGACTCTCACGGCGTTCGTGCGCGTCGTCGCGCATCAGCACACAAAATGCCGACTGCCTGCCAACTGTCATAATCCACTTACCCCGGCTCCGCCACCGGAGCCGGGCAATTGAACCCACATCGTACTGAGACAACCTGAGAGACTGCCAGCCGAGCTCGGGTGTCAGTACTGTCTCGATCCGGCCCCGATCAGCCGCCCGAGTTCATGGCGTCGGCCCCGACGGGCACCGTGCAGTCGTCGGGGTCGTCGAGCCAGCCCTCGGGAAGCGTCACCGATCCGGGGGAGCCCTGACGCCCCCGCGGGCCGCCGGCCGCCGGCGGGAACGGGACGTCCTGGTCCAACTGATCGAGCAGGTCGTCCAACTCGGAGATCGTCTTGACCAGCGCCATTGACCGGCGGAGGTCGGCTCCGGCGGGGAACCCGTGCAGGTACCACGCCACGTGCTTGCGGATGTCGCGCATTCCCTTGTCCTCTCCGAAATGTGCAGCCAGGAGCTCGCCGTGCCTGCGGATGATCCGCGCGACCTCGCCGAGCGTCGGCGGGGTGGCCGGGGAGGCTCCGGTGAAGGCGGCGGAGAGCTCGGCGAAAAGCCATGGCCGTCCCAGGCAGCCGCGGCCGATAACCACACCGTCGCAGCCCGTCGCCGCCATCATGGCCAGCGCGTCCCGGGCGTCGAAGATATCGCCGTTTCCGAGCACCGGAATCCCGGTGACGTGGGCCTTGAGGGCGGCGATCTGTTCCCAGTCGGCGGTTCCGGAGTAGCGCTGCGCGGCTGTGCGGGCGTGCAGGGCGACTGCCGCGGCCCCTTCCTCGGCCGCGATCCGCCCGGCATCGAGATGGGTGTGGTGGGTGGCATCGATCCCGATCCGGAACTTCACCGTGACTGGAATATCGGAGTTGGCGGTTCCTCTTACCGCGGCGGCCACGATCTGGCCGAACAGGCGTCGCTTGAAGGGCAGCGCGGCCCCGCCGCCGCGCCGGGTCACCTTCGGCACCGGGCAGCCGAAGTTCATGTCGATGTGGTCGGCGAGGCCCTCGTCGGCGATCATCTTGGCCGCCGCGTAGGTGTTCTCTGGATCGACGGTGTAGAGCTGCAGCGACCGCGGTGATTCGTCCGGCGCGAACGTCGTCATGTGCATGGTGACCGGGTGGCGCTCGACGAGGGCGCGTGCGGTCACCATCTCGCACACGTACAGACCGCTCACGGTTCCGGCGCGGGACAACTCCAGTTCGCGGCACAGTGTGCGAAATGCGACGTTGGTCACTCCGGCCATCGGGGCCAGCACCACCGGGCTGCGCAGTGCGATCGGCCCGATCCGCAGAGCGGATCGGGCCGTCGTCAGCGTGTCGGTAGTGGTCAACCTGCCGCGGAGGTTCCGACCAGTGCCTTGGCGGCCTTCTTGTCGGCCATCTGGGCCAGACGCGCGAGGCGCCTCTCCTTGGCGACCTCGAACTTGTCGACCGCCTCTTGAAGCTCCTCGACGAGGACGCCGAGGTCGTCGCGCATCCGGGCAGACTCGCCGTTGAAGTCCTCGCGCTCGAAGATCCGCCACTTCTTCAGCACCGGCATCACGATGTCGTCGAGGTGGATGCGGGGGTCGTAGACACCGCCGGAGGCGATGGTGACGGCACGGCGCCGGAAGTCCGGGATGGTGTATCCGGGCATCTTGAAGTTGCGCAGCACCTTGTGCAACGACTTCATCGCCTGATCAGGGGCGATCTCGAAGCCGGCCTCGGTCACGTCGCGGTAGAAGATCATGTGCAGGTTCTCGTCGGCCGAGACCCGCTGCAGGAGCTGGTCGGCGATGGGGTCCTCGCACGCCTTGCCGGTGTTGCGGTGCGAGACCCGGGTGGCGAGCTCCTGGAACGTCACGTAGATCACCGAGTCGAAGAGACTGTCGGCGAACAGGTCGGCCTCGATCTGATCGTTCTGGCCGGGGCTGAAGCCACGGGTCATCTGCTCGATGCGCAGCTGCTCGAGCTCGACGGGATCGACGGCGCGGGTGACGACGAGATAGTCGCGCAGCGCGATCCCGTGCCGGTTCTCCTCGGCCGTCCAGCGGTTGACCCAGAAGCCCCACGGCCCGTCCATGCCGAAGTTCATGGCGATCTCGCGGTGGTAGGACGGCAGGTTGTCCTCGGTGAGCAGGTTGGTGATCATCGCCGTCCGGGCGACCTCGGAGAGCTTCGACTGCTCGGGGTCCCAGTCCTGGCCGCCGAGTGCGTAGTAGTTCTTGCCGTCGGACCACGGGATGTAGTCGTGGGGATTCCAGTCCTTGCGCATCCGCATGTGGCGGTTGACGTTCTGCTCGACGACGGGCTCGAGCTCGGTCAGCAGTTGCAGGTCGGTCAGGTCTTTCGACACGACACCTCCCGGTTATCTGTACCTCGTAGTTGCACTCAATATATCTGTGTAACCCGGTGACATTCAAGTACCACGCCGCAGCTCACACCGAGGTGGGCGGGCTGTTCAGGTCGCTGCACCGCTGAGCAGTAGCTCAACGCAATGGTCGATGAACTGTTCTCGGGTCGCTGCCAGCCTGCCGTCGAGATAAGCCGTGAACAGTGCGCTGAGTGCCCCGATCAACCCGGTGGCAACCATCGCCTGCACGGTCGGATCCGCGATCCGGGTGAGCCGCAGTTGCACCAGCTCGATGAAGCTGGGGAACCACGCAGCTCCCGAATGGGCTAGCACGGGTTCCGCCCCGGGTGCGAGCAGCAGGACCCGGCCGCGTGCGGGGTCGTCGACCATCAACTCGACGAAACGCTCGACGGCGTCCCGGGGGCTGTCGGCCGACTCGACAAGCGTCGCCATCGCCCTGGCGCAGACATCGTCGTAAACGGCTCCGACGAATTCGTCGCGGTCGGTGAAGCTCTCGTAGAAGTAGCGCTCGGTCAGCCCGGTCGCCCGGCAGACGGCGCGGACGGTCAGGGCCGGACCGCCGCGGCTGCCCAGCAGGGTCACCCCGGCGGCGATCAGCTCGTCGCGGCGGAGTGCCTGGCGGTCCCGCAGCGGAACACCCGACCAGCGGCCGCGTCGTTGACCGGACGGCACATCACTCCTAGTCTCAGTACACTGACAACGCTCGTAGTCAGAATCGGGTGGCGACATCACGCGTCTGGAAAGGTCACCAGTTGACTCAAGATACGTCCGAGGCGTGCCCTGTGACCAGCGGATCCAGGGCCCCGCCCCCGGTGGTGGCGGCTGGCTGTCCGGTCACACAGGGCGGCTATGTCGCCCCGCCACTTCCTCTCGGTCCGGACTCGCTGACCTGGAGGTACTTCGGCCAGTGGACCGGCATGCTGCAGGGCCCGTGGGCCGGGTCGATGCAGAACATGCACCCGCAGCTAGGTGCAGCCGTCGAGCAGCACTCGATTTTCTTTCTGGAGCGGATGCCGCGGCTCTACCGGTCGGTGTACCCGATCGGCGGTGTGGTTTTCGACGACGACCGCGCGCCCGTGACCGGCGCCCAGGTCCGCGATTACCACATCGGCATCAAGGGCGTCGACGACCAGGGTCGCCGCTACAGCGCGCTGAACCCCGACGTCTTCTACTGGGCGCACGCCACGTTCTTCAAGTCCACCTTGCTGGCCGCGGAATGGCTCGGCGGCGGCCTTACCGAGGCGCAGAAACGGCGTCTATTCGACGAGCACATCCAGTGGTATCGGATGTACGGAATGAGCATGCGGCCGGTCCCGAATACCTGGGAAGCGTTCCAGGAGTACTGGGATCACATGTGCCACAACGTGTTAGAAGTCAACTGGGCAACACGCGAAGTCCTCGACCTGTCGGCGATGACCAAGCACCCGTCTTTGGAGTGGCTGCCGGACTGGCTCTGGCGGGTGAATGTGAAGGCGATGCAGCGGTTCTTCGATTTCACGACAGTGGGCCTGTTCGATCCGTCGGTTCGCGAGCTTTTGGGCTACACCTGGTCGCCCCGCCAGGAGCGGTTGCACCGGCTTTTCGGCAAGGTCGTGTATCAGGTCACGAGGTTGCTGCCGAAGCGCATGCTGATGCACCCGCGCAAGCGCTCCGCCTGGGATCGTGCGCAGGGGCGGTTACCGGCAGACGCGCCACTCGTGGAAACTCCGGCGCGCAATCTGCCGCCGGTCGAGTACCGCGACAACCCGCACTACTACAGCCCGAAGCTCTGACGGCTAGCGATCGACCGCGTGCGGTGTCCACACCGCACCGTCGAAATAGCGCAGCTGGTAACGGTGCTGTGGGGCACCACGGCGGGCCGCGACGGGATCCGGATACCAGCCTGGCTGCACCGGGGGATAACGGCCGAACATGCCGCGCGGATCCCCGGCCAGGCTCAGCCGATGTTCGTACTCGGCACGGGCCCGCAACCCGGCATCGCGCACCGCTGCCGCGCGTCTGTGCCGACGGACGACCACGAGCAACCCTACGACGGCCGTGACAGCCAGTGGCTCGTACCAGCCGTGCCAGAGCCACCACGAGGTCATCGCCAGCACGATGGCGGTCACCGCTGGATGGCGGCGCCAGAACGGTCGGTGTACACCCTGGTAGAGCATCGCCGTCGATCATACGATTCGGCCGATATCTGCTGCCATGGAAAGACGGCGAATGAACCTGTGCCGGTTCGTCAGGGTTTGCATCGGCGCCACACGGGCTAGGTTGAAGTCATGCAGGCGCCGGAAGTTCTTGGCGGACGCTACGAACTGCGGGGTGTTTTGGGCCGCGGTGGCATGGCCGAAGTTCGCGATGGCTGGGACACCCGGCTGGGCCGCCCGGTGGCCGTCAAACTGCTGTACCCCTCGGTGTGCACGCAGCCTGACACCAGACGCCGGTTCGTGACCGAGGCCCGCGCCGCCGCCGCGCTGAACCATCCGCATGTCGTCGCCGTGCACGACTCCGGCGTCCACCGCGGCAGGCACTACATCGTGTTGGAGCGGCTTCCCGGCCAAAGCCTGGCCGACGTGCTCGCCCGTG
>CAVYTD010000006.1:0-121377 GCA_963771335.1 uncultured Actinomycetota bacterium
GCACCGCCAAGCTCACCGACTTCGGATAGTCCGAATCCTGAGCGAAGCTACGTTCACGCTGCCGGAATCGTTATGGGAACGGCGCTGTACTTATCGCCTGAACAAGCCAGCGGCGACGGTGCGACCCAGCCAGCGACGTCTACTCTCTCGCGGTTGTCGGGTACGAGATGGTCACTGGTAGAAGGCTGTTTACCGGGAAAGGGCCGATCGCCGTTGCCACGAGCCATATCGAACACGAACCCGACCCGCTCCCAGACGAAGTCGGCGAACGCGTCCAAGCTCTTATCGCGAAGGCCCTTCGTAAGGACCCTCTCCAAAGACCCCAGAACGGAACAGCTTTCGCCGACGAGATAGCCGCGATTCGACATCCGGAACTTTTCATCCAAGCTGGCACCCCAGCGCCCGTCAACACGCCAGTTCTGGACGGCACGAAACTTTCTATTCGCAGCCGGCCGCGCCCCAACACGAAATCAGTTCCGACGACCGCTATGCCAATCGCCGAGAGTACGCCGGTCGCCAGGAGAGTAAGTCGCCGACTGAAAAAGCTACGTCGGAAGTAAAAGCACCTGGACGGCCGTGGCAGCTCGATCCACGTCCAGTTGTGCAAACCCCGCAACAACATTGCGCTCGGCGGGTCACCGCGATACCTGTTCACCGCCGGCGGAATCGGCATCACGGCCATCCTGGCGAATGTGTCGATTCCCCGCCGGAACTGGCGGCACGTGCGGTTGCTCGATGACCCAGCTTTTGAGTGGGTCAATCCAGTAGGAGTAGGCGAGCCGGTCGCTGAATCTCGTTGTCAAATGACGACAGTTCTGACGACAACCGCGACGACAGCGGGCCCCTCAACTACGCCTCCTACAGCCCTCAAGATGCCCCTATCATGCTTGGTCAAGGCGTCTGCCCACTCCTGGCAGTGTGGGGTCACCGTCCGACGACCTCGCCGCCTTCGTCGAGGAGGAGTGACAGCACCGGCTCAAAGTACTCGCCTCGAGCCAGAGCACGGGGTCCGTGGCTGCCGGTGGATCATAATTGACCGTGGGGACCAGTTTGAGACCACACGTTATGCGCGATGCTGAACGACCTACGCGGCTGCGCACGTCCTCCCGGCCGCAGACCGACCACGCACCACGGTGACCAGCGGAAGCGTGCTACCCCTATTTACTGGGGTCAAGTAGTTCGCACGCCGTCGAGTGTCGGTCCGATGTTGGCGATGAAGCGTTTTAGTTGGCACTACACGCACGCTACGGCGTTCGAAGATGGCGCCGGAAGTCATTTGTTATTCATCCTCAACGATCGGGAATCGACCCGGAACGCAGTGCCGGATTATCCGAACGGCTTCGACGGCACTCGTTATCCTCCTGGCACGGGCTGGGGGTTCGTGACACGCCATCATCACTAGCCGCTTGAGGATCGACTTCCGACAATTTGTTGGTGATGTGGAATGGTTGGCTGGTGCCGAATCCTCAAGCGGCTAGCGGGGTTTCGAGGGCGAGATCGGTGAACAGCGTTTGCATGTCGATGCGGATTCGTTCGTAGTGGCGGTCGACGCGGGTCCAGTGCGCGGGTTTGCGTCCCATGCGCGGGCTGCGCACCGCGGCGAGGATCGGGGCGATGACCTGGTCGCGCAGCGTGAGCAGGGCGGCGATGGTGCGCGCGGCCAGCGCCGGAACGCGGTAGCGGCGGGTGCCTGCGGGTTTGTCGATGAGCTGTTTGCCGCGTAGTTTGCGCAGATCGTATGCGGCTTGGCGGATGCTGTAATCGGCGTGGCAGGTGCCGGTGATGGCGTGCACCTTGGCGGCGAACTCGCCGACGGTGAACCCGTGCGGGGCTGGGGCCAGGGCGAGCACGGCCGACAGGGCGTCACGCATGCGCTGTTTGTTCAGGTCGACACCGCCGATGCGGGTGGCGCCCAACGTCGAGCCGGCGGGCAGCCAGTCGAGGGTGCCGTCGCCGAGGAATCCGGTATCCACGCAGTCCAGGGCGGTGGCGAACCGTTCGGCGATGCCGGCGAGTTGGGTGACGATCTCGGGAAATTTCTCGATCATCCGCCCGCATCGCAACTCCGCGGTGTTATGTGCGATCGCCTCGAACCGAAGCACGCGTTCGCCTTTGGTGTAGGCCTTGCCGGTCAGCCGCCCGAAGTTCAGCTTGAACACCGTCAGGTCATAGGTAGGTGTCTCGATCGCGGCCTCGATCAGCGAGGACTGCTTGCGGGTGCGGCAGGGACGTCGCGCGGCGCCGAAGACGGTGCGGATCTTGGGCACATCGAGCCGGGAGCGGGTCCGGTCCACCACCGTGTCGAAGACCCGTTGCATCGTCGCGCCGTCGGCGAAGATCAGGTTGCGGCTGTACTCGAGCTGATAGACGGCGAACCCGTAGCCGAAGCCGCTTTTCTGCTGCTCGTCGAGGTCCAGCCCGAAACACAGACACGCGGTGTAGATCCAGCGTTGGCAGACCTGGCTCAGCCGCCCTACAGCCGCATCCTGCGACAAGGAATCTGCGATCCGAGCCAGGCCTGCGGGGTCGGCGACCGCGGTGAAGCAGTTACCGGCCTTGCTGAATGCTATCCCCGCTGCCTGCGCTTGGCGGGCCACGAACTCGTGGCCGTTGAGGATGATCTGCGCCCCGAACGGCGGATGCCCCGACATCTTGATGGTGACATGCCCCCACTCGGGATCGATGATGTGGAACGAATAGTGGTTGACGTATTCCCTTCTCCTCTCGAGGTTGACGATCCGGCCCGCCGCCGACCGCTTCACCTTCCACACCGTCGCCGGCGCCTTGGCCACCAGCACCAAAAACACCCCGACGCCGACCTCGTGAGTGGCCAGGTACTCCTCGGCGATGCGGTGCTTGCGCTGCCCGGCCGTGCAAAAGATCACCGGCACCCCGTTCGCCGCCCCCCACGCCTTGACCCGCCGCGCGAACCGCCCAGCCAGCCGCATCAGGTGGGTGTTGTCCAGTTCGGCGTCGCTGTCGTCGTGCCAGCGCCGCCACCACACCCGAAACCCGCCCGGGTTATGCCCGAGCGGGAAGAACGCGTTGAGCACGATCCGATCCACGCAGTCATAACTGCCCGTCAGCAGATCCGCATACCGAAGACTGAACTCGTCGCTGGACACCCATCCCAATCTAGGAAACCACCCGCCCGCGTGAGCCGAAACTGCCCGAAGGGCCACCGCTGCCGGGCGAAGTCCCGGCCGCGGCGTAGCTTCTTGGCGACCTTCGTTGCCGACATCCCCGTATCGAGCATCTGCTGAATGGCGCGGGCTCGCTGCCCGTTGGTCAGGTCCTTGCGCCGGTCGTTGGCAACCATCTGCTGGACGATCCGCTGGACCGTCGCGGTGTCGGCGTCGGCGGCGTCGGCCGGGATGACGTAGACCGGGACGCTGGTCAACCCGACCTCGCGCGCTCCGGCACTGGCCTTCGCGAACCAGGGTGCGGCCCTCGGCGTCGCGGATCGCGATGATCGGGATGATGACGCCGTGCTCGCGCAGGCTCGCCAGGAACTCCTTGTCCAGCTGCACCTCGTCGCGGATGTTGTCTTCGATCTCCAGGGTCTGCGGATCGATGAGCTCGACGGTCGCGGTGGCCTGCTCGCTGCGGTTGTCAGTGGTGATTGACATGGATGGTGACCTTCCTCGTTAAAGCGGGCACCCCTCGAACGGGCCGCCCGTTCTTTTGCCGTTCTGGCAATAACGAATGAATGGCCAACGGCGCAGGTAAGCGAGAAGGTCTCGGGCGCAGAAGTTTTCCGGTGAGCGCAGCGAACGTTTTTGGGGAAAAGTTCTGCGAGCCCAGCGGGCCCGGAGCACAGCGGAGGCCGACGTCCTTCCGCGTCCCAGCCGTGGACATAACATGAGTGAGCCAGAAGGCAATGAACTTGAAATCAGTCACGCCGCAGGCGTTTGTTGTCGAGATGCAGCGCAGATTAGCCAACGCACTTTGTAGTTAAACTACACCCAGTAGTCTTAATGTCCTGACAAGTGCGGTCGGCGCCGGGGGTGGACCTGAGATGGGTCCGCAGAATGGCGGTAATCGTCGATCGGCAGATGCGCTCGATCTCGCGTCCTCCCCTTCGTTGTGCCGCGAACCGTCGGATGGGACCACCGCCAGGCATCCGGGCCGCGAGCCTGGCACCGGTGACGTCGCCGTGGAAACGCCCCAGGGCGGCGTAGTGACCGGTGATGGCGACCGCGTCGACCACCACCCTCCGAAAGGCCTCGGGAAGGGAGCTTTACGACACGACGGTTGAGCGGCTGTTTTGTCCGGAGTGTGTAAGGCTGAGGACTGCTTACCGCACCGTATGGCTGCGGGGCGTCGGGGGCGGTACGTTTAGCCCTACACGAGCAGTATGACGCGATCCCGGGTGTGACCTGACGCCCTGGCCGGGAGGGTCGTAACCAGGTGTCTCATTAGTGTCTGGTCGGCGCTGCGGCGCGGGCTCGGCGGCGAGGCCGGCCTGTCGGCGCTGTGCCGGTGCGGGCACAGCGCTATATGCCATTGGGACGACTCCGATGCCTGCCGCCTCATCGACTACGTGACCGACGACTTGTGCGCGTGCATAGGGTTTTTCCCCGCCACCCTCTCTGCCAACCTGGGTTGAGGCACCTGCCCGCTGAGAATTACTGACCTGAGGGCGGGGATGGAGAGCTTCCCCGAGATGACGAACAGGGTGACCACATTGGTCCGAGCGACCGGGATCGAAGATCCTGGTCGGATGAGTGGTGGTGGAACGCAACGGCCCGACCCGGAGGTACCCGAGCGTGCCCGGCGCCGGACGTTCACCGCGAAGTACAAGTTGGAGATCCTGGCCGCCTACGACGCCGCCCCCGATGGTGAGAAGGGTGCGTTGTTGCGTCGGGAGGGCCTGTATTCCAGCCATATCGTGGCGTGGCGCAAGGCGCGCGATGCGGGTGCGTTGGCTGGGCTGGCGGTTTCGCGCGGACGTCGCCGGCGCGACCCGCAAGCCGAGCAGATCGCCCGCCTTGAGCAGGAGAAACGGCAATTGGAGCAGGAGCTGGCCAAGACCCGCTTCGTGGTGGATGTGCAGGCAAAACTGCACGCGCTCTTGGAGACACTCTCCGAGAGCGCGCAACCCGAGAACGGGTCGATGAAGTGAGCGACGCGGCGATCGCCGAGTTGGCCCCGAAGATCGGCGTGCGCAATGCCTGCGATGTTGTCGGTGTCGCGCAGGCCAGCTACTACCGACGCCACCGCCTCAGCCCGTCACCGCAGCGGCCGGCGCCGCTGCCGCACAAGGACCGGCCGCAGCCCCGCGCGTTGTCGGAGTCCGAGCGGTCCGCGATCCTCTCTGAGTTGCACAGCGAGCGGTTCGTCGACATGTCGCCGACCGAGGTGTGGGCCACGCTGCTCGACGACGGCCGCTACCTCGGTTCGATCTCCACGTTCTACCGGCTGCTACGTCAGGGCGGCGAGAGTCGGGAACGGCGCCGGCAAGCCACCCACCCGGCTGCCGTGAAACCGGAACTGGTTGCCTACCAGCCGAATTCGGTGTGGTCGTGGGATATCACGAAGCTGCGCGGCCCGGCCAAGTGGAGCTGGTACTACCTGTATGTGATCTTGGACATCTTCTCCCGCTACGTCGTTGGGTGGATGGTCGCCAGCCGCGAATCCGCCGCGTTGGCCGAGGTGCTGATCCGCCAGACCTGCGCCAAACAGGGCATCGGGCGGGATCAGTTGACCATCCACGCCGACCGCGGCTCCTCGATGACCTCCAAGCCGGTGGCGTTCCTGCTCGCCGACCTCGGCGTCACCCAGTCGCACAGCCGCCCGCACGTCTCCAACGACAACCCGTTCAGCGAATCCCAGTTCAAGACACTGAAGTATCGGCCCAACTTCCCCGACCGATTCGACTCGATCGAGGCCGCCCGTCGGCACTGCCAGGTCTTCTTCGGCTGGTACAACGACGAACATCGCCACACCGGGCTAGCGCTTCATACCCCCGCCGACGTGCACTACGGCACCGCCGCCATCACCCGCGACAAGCGCGCCGGCGTGCTCGACGCCGCCTACGCCGCACACCCAGAACGGTTCGTGCGAAAGCCGCCCCAGCCACCGAACCTGCCCAGCGGTTCGTGGATCAACAAACCAGACGACACCGAGGAGGCCACTCAGTAAATACCGCTCGACGGTGCCTCATTCAGGTTGACAGATTCCGCCACCGCGTGAAGACCGGGTTGTTGTGGTCGCGTGTTGTTCGCTGACCACACCCGGCCAATGCGGCCAGCGTGAACGGAAGCCGCGACCCTGCCTGGCTCGACGGTGACCGGCTCTAACCACGTCCGTTTGCAGCCCGACCTTTCACCCTTGTCAACTACCCAACACGTCTTGTCCGGGTGATCGTCAGTGATGAACCCGCTCCGACTGGATTCGGGTTGGCGCGGTGCTTGGGTGCCGCCGGGATCAAGTGTCCAGTGGCGGCGCCGTCGAAGCTACAGCGCCCGTCGAGGATGACGTTGATCTGCGCCGGGCGCTCAGTTCGCCGTCAAGTAGCCCAAACCAGTTCGGCTTCCAGATTCGGATGCGTCCCGTGAGTGCGTGGGCAGAGTCGCTGCATCTCGGCACCGGTCCTCGGGGGTCTTTGGCGAGAGCCTTCGCCAGTACGGCGTCGAGGTGCGCAAGGTCGGCCCTGCGCTCGGAAAGACGGGCGGCGGCATGTTGAGGTGATTACCGACCACGACCGCACGATTGGAGCTTACCGCGACTGGGGGCGGTGCCGCTGAACAGGTGAAACGCGGAAAGCGGCCCGCCGCATACTGGTGGTGTCAACGATGTTAGTCACCACTGTTGACACGAGTGTCGGAGGGGGTGTTTACTTGGGGGTCTAACAGCAGAAACCACACGCCGAATAATTGCTCATTCGTTGGCAAATCGTTCCTTTTCGGGATCGCGTTCGGCGCGGCGGCGTTGTTGGGGTCAGCGTGCTGCTGGCCGACCCAGGTCCCTGGCTCGGTCAGTGGTCGCGGGTCGACAACCGACGGGCGCTCGGTTCGTTACGAGGCCTCGCGAGCAACCAGGCGTAGCCGCTGTGAAGTTGAAGGATTACACGCGCGCATTGCGCTTAAAGTACGACCTGTCGGTGGATGAGATTGCCTTGGACGCAATCAGTCACGATTTGCGGAGCTGTCTTGGAACCGCTTGTCAGAAGTCACACCGGGAAGGGGAAGTCAGTTGACTGGTGACAAGGGAATGGCCGTGATGGAGTTGCGATGCCCGAATGGGCATCTCGTGGGCCGACTTATCCAACACTCTGTGGGGGGCCCACTGCTGCTCTACATGCCAAAACAGCTGCGAGAGGATTGGAAACAAGTCTCCGAGCGACCCATGCTCACCACGCACTGTCGGGTGTGCAAGCGGGCGGTCAGCAAGGCAACCGAGACGGTTAAGGAACGAATCGACATCCTGATTGATGACCAATGGAAGCACAAGAACCAGTACGTCCTGCCGTTCCTAATGACGAGTGAAGACTGGGCGCAAACTGCCTACACCGCTCCGTGAGCGGTGTAGGGGTCGGCAATTTGCTGAGCACTAACAGTCGCCGAGCACCGCCGATCATTGATTGCCCGCCTTGAACATTCGACTCCGGCCGTGACGCGCTACAGTACGCGGCGGAATGCTTGGGGCGTACGATCGCACGGCCTTCGGTATCGACGGGCGGTATGGCCGCAGCCCAGGACGTCGTCCCTTGGCTGAGCTGGCCTATTCACTCAAGCAGTTTGTACAGCCCGCTTCTCGCGGCCGCGTCTCGGGTGTCGGGTCCGGCGTCGCTGATGTAGCGCTGGGAGGTGGTCATCGATTCGTGACCCAGCAGTAGCACGTACACGCTGACATCGGCGTTGGCCAGTACAGATAACGAAGGTATGCCGAAGGCCATGTAGCAGAGCGCCTTCGGGCGCGCACCGTCGATGGCGGCCTATCGGAAGCACGCAGTACCCGATACTGCAGCGTTCCGCGGGTGATGCGTTGACCTTTGATGCACGAATCTCGACGGCGCACTCGGTGACGGATAGTTGGATATCGTTGGCGAACATGGCAAGTCGAAGATGCAACGACTTGACTTCCTGGACTACACCCACACCCAGCACCTTTTCTGCGGCATCGAACACGTTGTCCTGCCAATGCCGGAGCGGCGCCGACGGTTGCATCGCTCACAGCGCGACGGGCTTTTTCCTCTTGTCGAGGAAGCTTGTACCGGTCATCTGTTCACTGAGCACCCAAAGGCGTTCGGCTGCTTGGTGATCGACGGCGTACGGCGCCACTCCGTTGTCGCGTTCGCCGGAGTGGCTCTCGGACACTGAGAAGTTCTCGGGGTCGACGCGCATGAGTGGGGCGATTTCGGAGCCGACGCAGAAGACGCCACCCTTCCCGTTGAGTTGCGGGCTGGTGGCACACCACACTTGGGTGGCCGCACCCATCGGGATCGATTTGACGTCCTTGGCGGGGTCGATCTGCGCAATGCCGTGCGTGTCCATTACTCCCGCGGCGATGAGATCGGCGACGGGGACATGTTTTTCCAGTCCGGTGCCGGGGATGCCTCCTGGGTGCAGTGAGAAGGCCCGCACTTCATCTTCTTCACCACGAGCGTCGAGTTCGACGTCGAACAGGATGTTCGCGGTCTTGGATTGGCCGTAACCTGCCCACGGATCGTAGGGGCGGGTTGCGAAGTTGTACCTCACTGCTGTTGAGGCGGCCGCGGTGGCCGCCTCGACCGGGGTGGAGACTGCTTTGCTTCACGAGATGACGTTGGCGCGTTACGACGGGCATCTGGTGTCGATCGACGCGTCAGCCAGCCGACGGCGCTGGTCGGCGTGAATCCCGGTCGATCGCGGTTTTGTCCTGTGCTTGACGGCGTCGGGTGGTCGGTGGCAGTTGTGCTGGCGCCTTCCGTGGATTTTCGTCTGCGACGTCCATGGGTGTCTCCTCCAGGAGATGTGCCCGGTGTGTGGTCAAGCGCAATGCGTTTCTCCGCGCTGGTTGTCGCCCGCGCGGATTCCTGACTTGCAGCTGTGCAGTTCGTGGATGCGCCATGATGCGACGGGAGTGCGGTGCGGGGGTGATCTGAGGACCGCGGCCCGCGCCGCGTTGGCCGAGGCGGATCCCTTGGCGGTGCCACGGTGGCCGCGCGTTTGAAAGGGCACCCGGACAGCGGGTGTCCTTGTCGTTGTCGGAGCCTGTCGTCTGAACGGTGTTGTGTGAATGGACCGGGCTCCACGAGTTGTCGCGATTACCGGGTCGCTCGCCCCACTGTGAGCGGATGGACGATCGCCGGCATCCCGTGCCACACGGCGTCGTTGGCCTCCACGGTGAAGCCGCAGGCGCGCATCAGTTCCACGGTCGGGCGGTTGCACATGCATCCGCCGGCGAACGCGCGCCACGGTCGGAGGAGTTTGTCCTGGAGCGCAGCGAGCAGCTGCGAGCTCGCGCGGACGTGTTCGATGAACAGCAACTGACCATCCGGGCGCAGGACGCGGGCGATTTCGCGAAGGGCACTTTCCGGGTCGTCAACTGTGCAGAGGACGAGCGTCGAAACGACGGTGTCCACGGACGCATCGGCCAACGGAAGGCGCTCCGCGGGCGCGTCGAAGATCCGCGTGGGGCATGCATGCCGCTCGAGGCGCCGCGCGAGTTTCCTCCGCATCCCGGGTTCGGGCTCGGTGAGCACCAGCCGGCTAACCGCGTCTGTGTAGTGCGCGACGTTCAGCCCTGTGCCAGCACCGATTTCGACGACGTGCCCATACGCTCCGGCCACCAACCTGCGCCGCCGGCGCCGCATTCCTGCGACCTCGCCCAGCCAGACAAATGGGTCGTACAGCACGGCCATGATCCGCAACCACGTCGCATACGGCGATGTGGCCGGGCGTTCAGTGCTTGATTCTTCGCAGGCAATCTCGCTCATGCCGCGAACCTACGCGTCGCCCGATTGGGCCCGCATCGCTGCGCGCGGCCATCTTTTGCAGATGGCCGTTTTCGGCCATCTCACAACAGTCCGAGACGCGCCGCCTCGGCGACGGCGGCGGTCCGAGAGGTGCGCCCGAGCTTACGGCGGATGTTTGCGACGTGACGGTGAACGGTATGCGGGCTCAGGACGAGCTGCTCTGCGATCTCGCGATCGCCGAGGCCGCGGGCAACGCAGGCGAGGATCTCGCGCTCACGTTGTGACAACCGGACCGGCTCGAGCTCGCCAATGTCGCGTGGCGGCGGCTGATGCGGCGCCAACGCTTGGCGGCACGCTCGGATGACGGCATCGACGTCACCATGCCACGGGAAATGCGAGTTACCTTGCAGCGGAACAAGTGTCGCTCCAGGAATCGCGGCGGCGACCTCACGGCCGAGCCGGTACGGCACGGCGCGGTCGTCGCGCCGATGCACGACTGTCGTCGGCTGACGGACGAGCGGGAGACAGGCGCGGACGTCGAGGCGATAGACGAGACTCAACAACGCGGCGGCGGTCTGCGCGGTGGCCGATTCGCGCTGCAACCGTGCGAAGCGTTGGTGTTCGGCGGCGTCGGCACCGCCGAGGAAGATGTCACTGAGCAGCCGCGAGCCGAGTCCCCAATGCGCTTGTACCGCGGCCAAGATCGCGTCCGCCACGCCCGGCGCGGTCAGCGCATCACCATGGGGGTAGGACCCGTACAGCACCAGGCGCTCGACGCGCTCCGGGAACGCCGCGGCAAAGGCGACGGCGGTGCAGGTCCCCGATGAGCCCCCGATGAGCGACGCGCGATCGACCTCCAGCGCGTCGAGGAGTGCGCGCAGCATCGCAACCTCGCCATCGAGCGTCAGATCGGCTTCCCGCACGGCGCGATCCGACATGCCCACGCCGAGACGGTCGTAGCGAATCAGGGTGTAGTTCTCCGCGACTCCCTCCCAGAATCGCCGGACACCCGGGTTCTGCCAGTCGAGTTCGAGGTGACTCACCCACCACGCCGGAACGACGAGCGGCGGACCCTCCCCGCGCACCTCGTATGCCAGGCGACGGGCGCCCAGGTGTAGAAAACGGATCTCGGACTTGTCGATCATCGCCTTGAGCGTACGACGGCCCGAGTAGCGGGAGGACGGCAACAACACGTGGGCGCCACTCTCAAACCTTCCCTCAGACACAAGCCGGCGAGGGGCATCGGTGCCCGCGCGTTAATGTGCTTTGGTCGGCCCCAGCGAACGGCCGAGAGAAGATCGCAGATTCATGACCGCAGCAGCAGAAACGTCGGCGCTCGAAGCGCGGGTCGGCCATTACTACCGGATGGACGACACCTACCTGGTCGGAGCGCCTCGGTGATGTGGGTGAAGGTGGTGATGACGAGCTCGCCGTAATCACCGACCTCGATGGGTGGGGCGGCGTCGGTGATGTTGAACTCGTGCTCGAGGTCAGCGCGGCTGGCGGTGATGACGTGACCGCGGTGGACGAACTCGGCCGCGGCGACGGAGTCCCGGAACGGATGGGTCGGTCCGCTGTCACCGGTATCGACGTCGGTCCACTGGCCGGCGTGTTCGACCTGGCGGGTGTGCAATCGCTTGAGGACCCGCAGACCTGCACGGTGACGGCTGCGCTGATGGTGTCGAGAAGCTCGCCGGCGCTGAGGTAGATGCGGTCGCGGGCCCAGGTGGTGCGGCGGCCGCGGGTGGTGGGGCCGCCTTCGGCGGTCAGCCAGGGCAGCGGGGAGCGGCGGATTCCGTAGTCGTCGTGGGGAAGTCGGGCTTTGTCGAGGTATTGCTTCTTGGCCCTATGTCAGCTCGCCGAGGCGCTGCGCGCCGGCGAGCGCGGCCAGGTACAACTCGGTGCGGTCTTTGGATCCGTCGCGGCCATCGAAGACCATGGCCTCGGGCAATTTCATCGTCACGAAGGTCTCGCGTCCGCCGCGCAGGGCCCCGGCCGTCTCGTAGACCGCGCCACTTTCCCCGGTGAGCGCGTCGAGCAGATCGCAGGATGCCTCGTTTTGCATGGGTTCGTATTTGTTGCCGACGACGCCGAGGACGTCGAGCTGCCCGTTGATCGGGTTGGTGCGCACGGTCGCCCACTGGTCGGGCACCGGCAACGGTGCCGGGGTCGTGACGCCGGCCTCGGTGATGATCGGCTCCTGCGGAACGACCAGCGCCAACTTGCGGACGTTCCAGTCGGCCAGATGCGCGGCGCGCAGCGCTTCGCGTGCGGTCATGGCGTGGCCCACCTGCTGACCGAGCTGGTGCCAGGCATCGCGGCGGGAGTCGGCGTATGACCACGACCCAGCAGCAGGCCACCGAGGCTGCTGGTCAGGTGCCGGCGCTCAACTATGGCCCCGGCAAGGTGCCCGAGGCCCCCGCCCACGATCTGCCGACCGCCCCGCCGAAGGCCCCCGCGCACGGCGAGGACCCCCGGTATTGGTTGGACGTCACCAAGATTCAATATGTGCCCGAAGGCCAGCTCGCCCCGAGCGGCTACATGCAGGTTGGCCCTGGCCTGTGGTATCCAGATCCCAACCGCTACGAGGTGATGCCGCCGCCGCCGGCGAAATACCCGTTGGACGTGGGCGACATCCGCGTGGTGCAACCCGGCCAACTCTTCCCCAACGGCTACGAAGAGATTGCACCGAACATCGGTGTGCCGCAACCGGATAGGGTGTACGACGTGCGGCCCCCGTGGGGCCCACCGCAGCAGCCGATCGATATTCGCGACGTCATCCAGGTTCCCGAGGGTCAGCTGGCTCCCTGGGGTTATGTCGAGTACTTCCCGGGATGGTGGGTTCCGGAGGCGTCACCGGGGCTGCGCTGACGAGGCCAGCGTGCGCCCGCTGACCTCGGCTGTGGTCAGGAATGCACGCCCCAAGCTGCTCGATGTTTCACGGTCTGGGTACTACGCGTGGGCGGCACGGCAATGTCTGGGCGAGTTTCGAAACATCGTGGTGGGCGCACTCCGCGGCGATGAGCTCGAAACGACTCACCTGTGTTGCTGTGCCGCAAAGTACGATACTTTTTTAGGAACGTGATGTCACGGTCCTTCTCGGCGACCTCAGCACGCAACCGCACCAACTCTGCACGCTCGGCCGCCGACAGATCCCCATCGGGTGGAACCCCGGGTGCATCGGCGGCAGCCCCGTCCCGAACTCATTCGGCAGCAACCCATTTGCGGAACAGATTCTCGTGCACATTCAACTCTCGGGCAACCTCGGCGACCGAGCGGCCACCACCAAGCCAGCCGCCGACTGAGGCCGGCCATCAGGAGAGGTCCGTGCCAACCCAGCGCCGCGCCGACAGACCGGCCGTGGCTCGCGCTGCGCACCGCCGCGGGGGAGGGCGGCATCGCAATCGCCGAAAAGTGGACAGCCGGACAGCTAGATCGCCGCACCCGGGTTGAGGATGTTGTCCGGGTCGAGAGCCGCCTTGATGCGCTGGTTGAGCTCCATCGCTTCGGGGCCGAGATAGCCGGCCAGCCACGGCCGCTTGAGCCTGCCGACGCCGTGCTCCCCGGTGATCGTGCCGCCCAGGCCCACCGCCAGATCCATGATCTCGCCGAACGCCGTGTTGGCCCGTTCGGTCATCGCGGCATCGCCTGCGTCGTACACGATCAGCGGATGCGTGTTGCCGTCGCCGGCGTGCGCGATCACCGAGATCATCAGGTCGTGCTGCTCGGCGAGCTTCGCGATGCCGCTGACGAGCTCGGCCAGCGCGGGCAGCGGGACGCCGACGTCCTCGAGCAGCAGCGACCCCTTCGCCTCCACGGCGGGTATCGCGTACCGGCGCGCGGCGACGAACGCGTCACCCTCGTCGGGGTCGTCGGTCGAGAACACTTCTGTCGCACCGTGTTCGGTGAAAACGGCCGCCATGTACTCGGCGTCCTCGGCACCGGCCGGGCCGCGGTCGTCGGTCGCGGCGACCATCATCGCGGCGGCGTTGCGGTCCAGACCCATCTTGAGTTTGTCCTCGACCGCGTTGATCGCCACGGCGTCCATGAACTCCAGCATCGACGGCCGGATCCTTTTCGTGACGGCGGCCACTGCATCACAGGCGGCCGCTACCGAGTCGAACGAGGCGACGACCGTGCAGCCGCGGTGCTGGGCGGGCAGCAGCTTCAACGTCACCTCGGTCACCACCCCGAGAGTGCCCTCGCTGCCGACGAACAGCTTCGTCAGGCTCAGTCCCGCAACGTCTTTGAGCCGAGGCCCGCCGAGGCGCACCGCGGTGCCGTCGGCGAGCACCACCTGCAGCCCCAGCACATAGTCGGAGGTGACGCCATACTTCACACAGCACAGACCGCCCGCGTTGGTGGCGATGTTGCCGCCGATGCTGCAGATCTCGAACGACGACGGGTCCGGCGGATACCACATTCCGTACTCGGCGACGGCCTTCTTCACCTCGGCGTTGAGCAGGCCGGGTTGTGCGACCGCCGTGCGGGTGACGGGGTCGACGGCGAGGTCGCGCATCTTCTCGGTGCTGAGCACGATGCCGCCGTCCAGCGCCGTCGCGCCGCCGGACAGGCCGGTGCCCATGCCGCGGGGGACCACGGCGATCCGGTGCGCGGTGGCCCACCTCAGCACGGTCTGCACCTCATCGGTGCGCCGCGGCCGAACCACCGCCAAAGGGGTGCCCGCGTTCGGGTCGGCGGCACGGTCCTGCCGATACGATTCGAGGATGTCGGGATCGGTGACGACGGTGCCGTCGGGAAGTGCGGAGATCAGTTCATCGAGCATGTCTGAGGCCACCTGTCGATGCTACGAGGCGCATCACGCCACCAGCCAGAATAGTCACGGCACCAGCCAGATAGTCACGGCACCAGCCAAAATATTCACGGCACCATCCACGACAGCACGGGCGAGGCTTGCAGTCCGGACAGGATGCACAGGAAGACCAGGAACCCCAGGCTCCACAGGATGACGCGGCGGAAGATGTCGCCTTCTTTGCCGTCGAGACCGACCGCGGCGGCGGCGATGGCGAGGTTCTGCGGCGAGATCATCTTGCCCACGACGCCGCCGGAACTGTTCGATGCGGCCATCAGGACGTCGGACAGCCCGGCCTGGTTCGCGGCAGTCACCTGCAGCGCGCCGAACAACGAGTTCGCTGAGGTGTCGGAGCCGGTGACCGCGACGCCCAGCCAACCCAGGATCGGCGACAGCAGCGCGAACACCCCGCCTGCAGCGGCCATCCAGGTACCGAGGGTGATCGTCTGACCGGACAGGTTCATCACGAATGCCAGTGCGAGCACCGTCATCACGGTGACGATCGCCCAGCGGAGTTGATGCAGCGTCGCCCCGTAGGCCTTCAGGGCGCGCGGCGCGGACAGCCGCAGCGCGACCATCGTGAGGAAGCCGGCGACGAGCATCTGGGTGCCGGGGGTGGTGAGCAGGTTGAGCGTGAACTTCGTCAGCGTCGACGGATCGCCGTCGGCATCGATCACGTTGAGACCAGGCCAGGTGAAGGCCATCGTCGCCTTATCGAGCAGGCTCTTCACCACAGGTATCTGGCAGATCACGAAGACCCCGATGATGATCCCGTAGGGCGCGTACGCGCGGACCACGTCGGCCCGGGAATCGTCCTGGTCCCGGGCACCTGCAACCCGCGCCGCGAATTCGGGGGGGTCGGCAGCCGATCCTGATCCCCCGGTCGCTTCGCTCCTGCCCAGCCGATCCTGATCCCCCGGTCGCTTCGCTCCTGCCCGCCGATCCGGCGACGACCGCGCGCTGCTCGGTGTACGAGCTGCGTGGCTGCCCGATCCGCACCAACCCGACGACAGCTGCCGCGGATAACAACGCGGCGACGACGTCGGCCAGCGGGACGGAGAGAAAGTTCGACGTCGCGAACTGCGCGACCGCGAACACGAAGCCGCAGACCAATGCCACGGGCCATGTCTCGCGGATGCCCCGCCAGCCGTCGACGACCATGACGAGGGCCAACGGCACGAACAGCGCCAGGATCGGAGTCTGCCGCCCGACCATCGCGCCCAGCGTGTCCACGGGTAACTCGGTGACCTTGCCCAGCGTGATGATGGGCGTGGCCATGGCGCCGAACGCCACCGGCGCCGTATTGGCGACCAGGGCCAGCACCGCCGCCTTGAGCGGCTTGAAGCCGAGTGCCATCAGCATCACCGACGTCACCGCGACCGGGGTACCGAAGCCGGCGAGTGCCTCGATCAGGGCGCCGAACGAGAACGCGATGATGATGGCCTGGATCCGTTGGTCATCGCTGACCGAGCTGAAGGAACGCCGCAGGACGTCGAAATGCCCTGTCGCAACGGTCATCTGGTATACCCAGATGGCGTTGATGACGATCCACAGGATCGGGAAGAACCCGAATGCCGCACCCTCCGACCCGGCCAACAGAGTTTGTCCGACGGGCATGCCGTAGACCGCCACGGCGATCACGATGCTGACGGCGAGAGAGATCAGCGACGCCACCCAGGCGGTCACCTTCAGCACGCCGAGTAGGACGAACAGGAGAAGCAGCGGGATCGCGGCAACTACGGCACTCCAGGCCAGCGAATTGGCGACCGGATCGAGAACTTGCTGGTACACGGCTCACCTCGATTGTGGCGCTCATCACATTCCGGTCGAGACATACCCGGGTCGGCGCGAGGTTTAACCGCAATACCGTTTCACCCGACGCCGGCCGTGGCTTCGACCTCCCTGCGGCACCTCACAAACTGTTTCCGGGCGTCGCAGCCCTAAATGCGCGAGTCGTCAAGCGTAGGATGTGACGTCCGGCTCAAACACATCCACCACTGCACGCACCGATTGGTCGCCGACCCCGAATCGTCAGCGATCTCAAGTAAACGGTATTGGGGCCAGAGACAGTCCCCACTCCGATCACAGGTAACGCGGTGTGCATACAACCGGGAACGCTTTAGGTCCCGGTTCGCTGGATTCACATCGGAGTCAAGCCATGACATCGAGTCACGAAGGGTCTGCGCAAGTGCACACACTGGTCTTCAACTCGTTGTATCAGCAGATCGCCGTGATTGATCCGGCGGGCACCATCGTTGATGTGAATGATGCATGGACCAACTTCGGGATCGACAACGGGGGGTCACCCGATGTCGTTTGGAGGGGGAAAAACTATCTCAAGAGTTTGGCCGCCTCTCACTCGTGCGGCGATAGCCTGGCCGGAACAGCGGCAGATGGAATTCTTGAAGTCGTCAAGGGTCAGCAGGCGACATTCTCCTTGGAATACCCCTGCGACAGTCCGGACGAGCAACGTTGGTTTTTGATGCAGGTTGCCCGCCTGCAAGACGAGTCAGTGCGCCTGTTCGCAATCTCCCATCACAACATCACTCGGCGCAAGTTAGCCGAATTACAAGCCGAACACCTCGCCATGCACGACCCGCTTACCGAATTGGCCAATCGGCGCTACTTCAACCTCACATTGCACCGAGAATTTCGACGAAGTAAGCGCGACCGATCGCCGATCAGTCTGATTGTGGTCGATATCGACCACTTCAAGGAATGCAACGACGAATATGGTCACCTCGCCGGGGACTACTGCCTGGCCCAACTTGGCGAAGCGCTGCAGTCCTTTTCTCGCCGACCCAGCGATCTTGCGGCCCGCCTGGGCGGCGACGAGTTCGCGTTGCTCCTGGGAGGCACCGACTCCGTGGAATCGCAGAGCATTGCAGAAGCGATCGTGAAATCATTCCACGATCTCAGGATCGCTTTCGGCGGATCAAAGCAGGCAACCATCAGCGCGGGCGTGGCGTCGGTGATCGCAGGTGAGGACCAGCATGAGGAATTCCTGGTCCATGAAGCGGATAAAGCGCTGTACCGCGCAAAGCAGGCGGGGCGAAATCGGGTCGTACACGCAGACGCTGTCGCCGATCAGCAGGGCTGACCCCGTGGTGTCAGGCGGCGGCTATGCGGCGTCAGGATCGCGGTCCAGATCACGCAGCGCAGGCAGGAACACCGCGACGATGCCCAGCAGCAGCATCGGCAACGACAGCGCCAGGAAGGTGGCGTGCAGGCCGCTGGCGTCGGCCAGCGGGCCCGCCAGGATCAGCCCCAGCGGTCCCGCGGCGTAGGCCAGTGATCCCATCACCCCGACGACCCGGCCGCGCAGGTGCTGGGGCGCGCGGGTCTGCATGACGTAGTTGTAGATCGGCGCGATCGGGCCGTAGACGAAGCCGACGACCGCGCACAGTACGAGGATGACCGGCAGCGGCGGCAGGAATGCGATCGACGGTCATGGCCACGCCGAGGGTGAGCACGGCGGTCAGCATGACGGTCCGCCTGCGCATGTACTTCGACATCACCGCGTAGCCCAGAGCACCGACGAGCCCACCGATGCTCAAAGCCATCAACACCCAGCCCAGCTGTGCCGGCTCGTTGCGGTCGGTGAAGTACTTCGGGAAGAGCACGGATTCCATCGGCATGTACAGCCCGGTGGCCGCCAGATCGACGAACGCCAGCGTACGCAGCACCGGGTTGTTCCACACGAACCGCAGACCCTCGACGATCCCTGCCCACACCCCGTCCGACAGCGCCGACGGATCGGGCCGACCTGCACCCTCCAAGCGCAGCACCGCTATGGCGATGATCGACAGCACGAACGCCCCTGCGGTGACCCACATCGTGTCGACGCCGCCGAGGGTCGCGATCAGCAGACCGCCGATGCCGGGCCCCACGATGTAGGCCAGGTTGAACACCGCCTCGTACACGCTGTTGGCGTGGTCGAGGGTCCACCCGGCCCTGGTGGCCGCCTCCGGCAGCATCGTCTCGCGGGCGGTCATGCCTGCGGGGTCGAAGAGCGCGCCGAGCGCCGCCAGTCCGGCGAGCACCGCGACGTTGATGGCCTGGGCCCCGAACACCAGCGCCAGCACCGGCACCGTCGCCACCGACAGCGCGGAGAGCGCGTCGGAGATCATCGACACCCGCCGGCGGCCGAGGAAGTCGACCGCAGCCCCGGCGATCAACGTCGCGGCGAGCAAGGGCAGGGTTCCGGCCATCGCGACGATGGACGCGTCGAGTGCGGACCCGGTGCGCTGCAGGACCAGCCAGGGAAAAGCGACGATCGAAATGCCGTTGCCCGCCCCCGCCATCAGCGCGGCGAACAGGATCAGCAGCAGCGGGCCGCGCCGGCTCGTCGGCGCACGGTCTTGCGTCATGGGATATCGCGGTGAATGTAGCAGCGGGAGGTGCCGCAAGCACGACCGGTCAACCGCAGTTGTGTGCGTGACCGCCTACCACTGTGCGTCGACGTTGGCGGCGATCTGGTCGGCGATTCTCAACGCCGTGTCGGCTGGGTCGGCGCGGCAGGTGTTGACGTCGACGATGACGTTGTTCCTGTGCACCAGGGCGCGTCCACAACCCCAGCCGGGGGCAGCGGCATTCTGTTGAATGGCGATCGTGCTCAATGTGCCGTTGGTGTTGGTGATTTCTCCGACAGACCATTGCGACCCGCTCTGCGTGTGGCTGTACTGGCGACAGGCCGGCCACTCCTTGGTGGCCGTCTCGAAGAATTCGGCGGCTTTCTCCATGTACGGAAACAGCACCACCGCCTGCTTGAGATAGTGCTTGAAGTCGTCTCCGTCATTGAGGCTCTGATCGCGCTCGGCGCGGAAACCGCTGTTCGCGTAGACCTGCGACTCCGCCGCGCCGTCGAGCGCAAGGCACTCCGGCGGCGCCATGATGGCGCTGTTGTCGGACATCGACGTCTGCGTTTCGGTGACTGTCAACAAGGTTGCACCCATGATTGCGGCCGCCTGCTCGGGACTGAGCAGCAACCCTGCCAGTTCGCGCTCCACAAGAGGACGCGGGATCATTGTCCGGGTTGGCGTGGCGGAGTCCGCATTGCTTATCGAGTTGCCGCATCCAGTGATGAGAAGGCAAATGCCTGCCGCTGCAACCGCCGATCGTCGCATGTGCTCTCCCTATCCAGCCGGTCGAATCGATCGCGTGGCGCGAACCACAGCATCGAGAAATCAATGGTGCAGCAACGCCGTCGACCGCCGTGTGAGGGAGACGGTGTTTCGTGGTAACGATGAACGGTGTTCTTGGTAACGAATGCGGTGTCGCTCACCGCGTCATTGCAGCCCGCACCGCCGAAAACGGCCATCCGTGGGTCAGAGTGAAGGTGTGACGCCGTCCCTTCTGCTGCCCCACCCGCGGACCGGAGGCCTGTTCGAGTCACCGGTTCGGCCGGGCTCCGGATGGCCAGGTGATCCGGCGACGCCGCGCACCGCCGTCGCGGCGACCCCCGCCCAGGTGGCGACGCTGGCGGCGGCGGCCAGAACCGTCGAGCAGATCGATGCGGGGGTGTCGGTGTGCCGCGCCTGCCCACGGCTGGTGCAGTGGCGCGAAGAGGTTGCGGTGATCAAGCGCAGGTCCTACTGCGACCAGCCGTATTGGGGACGGCCCGCGCCCGGGTTCGGGTCGACGAGACCGCTGGTGATGGTCGTCGGGCTGGCGCCGGCCGCGCACGGAGCCAACCGCACCGGGCGGGTGTTCACTGGCGATCGGTCGGGCAATTTTCTGTTCGGGTCTTTGTACCGCAGCGGGCTGGCAAACCAGGCGACGTGCACCGACAGCGCAGATGGGTTGGTGCTCAACGACGTTCGTGTGGCAGCGGCGGTGCGGTGTGCGCCGCCCGGTAACGCGCCGACGCCGGTGGAGCGCGGCGACTGCGCACCGTGGCTGGACGCCGAGTGGCAGTTGACGGGAACCGACGTGCGGGTGATCGTCGCGCTCGGTGGGTTCGCCTGGCAGGCGGCGCTGACCATGATCCGCCGCGCCGGCGGGTCGGTGGGTACACCGGCGCCGAAGTTCGGCCACGGCACGACCGCGACGCTGAGCACACCGGGGCGCCCGGTGCAGCTGCTCGGGTGCTATCACCCCAGCCAGCAGAACACCTTCACCGGCAGGCTCACGCCGGCGATGATGGACGACGTCTTCGCCACCGCCCTTGCGTGGATCGGGCGCGCCTGAGCACCGTGGCGGTCGATGCGCGCGCCCGATTCGCCGGGAACGCGCGGCCGTCGCGCAGCGTTGCACCTTCAATGCGTCTTTCTGTTCTCGATCTCGTTCCCGTGCGCTCCGACCAGAGCACCTCGGACGCGCTGTCCGCGACGACCCGCCTCGCGCAAACCGCCGACCGGCTCGGCTACACGCGCTACTGGATCGCCGAGCACCACAACATGCCTGCGGTCGCGGCGACCAGCCCGCCGGTGCTGATCGCCCATTTGGCTGCGCACACGTCGGGGCTGCGGCTCGGGTCGGGTGGGGTGATGCTGCCCAATCACGCGCCGTTGGCCGTCGCCGAGCAGTTCGCGCTGCTGGAAGCGGCGCATCCGGGGCGGATCGATCTGGGCATCGGGCGTGCCCCGGGTTCGGACCCGGTGACATCGATGGCGCTGCGCGGCGCGGCGGGTCGCGATGACCGCGACATCGAGGCGTTCCCCGAGTACCTCGACGACGTGGTGGCCTTGATGAGCGCGCGCGGCGTGCGGGTACCGCTGCCTCGCGACCTGATGCGCGACAACTACATCCTCAAGGCGACTCCGGCCGCCGTCAGCGAGCCCAAGATGTGGCTCCTCGGTTCGTCGATGTACTCGGCGCGGCTGGCTGCGGCCAAGGGGCTGCCGTATGTGTTCGCCCACCACTTCTCGGGTCAGGGCACCGAGGAGGCGTTGCGGATCTACCGCGACGACTTCCAGCCCAGCGATCTGGCCTCCGAGCCGGTGACCTTTCTGACGGTCAACGCGGCGGTAGCCGAAACTCGAGACGAGGCAATGCGTTTGATCCTGCCGAACCTGCAGATGATGGGTCGCCTGCGAACAGGCCAGCCGTTGGGTCCGCTCGACCTGGTCGAGGACGCTGAACGGCAGAACGTCAGTCCGAACGCCCAGGCCGTCGTCGACGCCGGCCTGCGTCAGGCGGTGGTGGGTTCACCCGCCGAGGCGGCCGATCAGCTGCAGGCGTTGGCGGAGAGGTTCGACGTCGACGAGGTGATGCTCAACCCGGTGGCCTCGGCGTTCCGCGGAACCGACCCGGCGACCGCACCGGCGCGAGAGGTCACGCTGGAGTTGCTGGCCAAGGAGCTGCTCTAGGGTTTCGGCGTGAGCCTGACGACGGGGATCGGACGCGACGTCCGCGTCTGGTAGCCGCTGTAGCGATCCGAGTTCTGCTTGTTCACCAACGCCCAGATCCGGGAGTAATCGGGATCATCGGGCAACACGGGTTTTGCCGTCACGGCGAATCTCTTTGGGCCGATGTTGATCTCGACGTTCGGGTTGGCCTTGAGGTTGTGATACCAGCCGGGTGCCTTGGGATCGCCGCCCTTGGATGCGACGACGAGATAGTCGCCGCGGTCGGGGAAGTACGACAGCGTGTTCGTGCGCTGCGTGCCGGTCTTGGCGCCGACGGTGTGCAGCAGCAGGTTCGGTGCCACACCGGGCAACGGGAACCGGTGCCCGATGCGCCCGTTGGTGCTCTTGTAGATCTTGTCGTGCACCATCAGCAGCCGGTATCCGATGTTCTGCTCGACCCAGAGTCCGATGCCCATACCCTCAATCCTTCTCGCCTGCGTCGATCCGCGCCAGTGCGTCACGCAACAGCCTGCCGGATTCCTCGCGGTCGGGGTCCCGGCGCAGGAACATGCCCTTGGCGAAGGACAGCTTGTCGCCGTCGTGGCGCGGCACCACGTGCAGATGGACGTGGAATACCGACTGGAATGCGGGCTTGCCGTCGTTGATGGCGATGTTGTTGCCGTCGGCGTGCAGACCCGAGGCCCGTGCGGCATTCGCGATGCGCTGGCCGATGGCCGCCATAGCGGCAACGGTTTCCGGCGGTGTGTCGGTGAGGTCGACGGTGTGATGCTTGGGGAAGACCAGCGTGTGACCGCGGGTGAAGGGGCGGATGTCGAGGATGGCCAGATACTCGTCATCCTCGAAGATCCGGATCGCAGGAGCCTCGCCGGCGACGATGGCGCAGAAGACGCAGGGCATCCGGCCACGCTAGCGCGTGCTCAGTTCGCTGCGTCCTTTGCCCACTGGCCCAGCCGACCGCTTTGGAGATCGAAACTCGTCCCGACGTCGACTTCGCCGACCTGGCCGTCCGGTTGGGCTGGTATGACCAAGCCCACTTCATCAACGACTTTCGTGCGATGTTGGGCAACACGCCAGGGGAGTACGCCGCCGCCTACGGGAAAGTCAATCAGTGAGCGCGGAGCGCCACGCCGCCAGCTTGTCCTCGAATCGCAAGGTGTGCGCAGGGCTCGTCGACGGAAGCCTCGAATACCGCAGAGCGCGGCCGACGTCGACAAGCCTTCGGTAGTTCCGTTCCGCCGCCGCGCCGTTGAAGCCCACGCGTGTGATGGTTGGGTGGGCAGTGAACAGTGCGCCGAAATCATTGGCCACCATGCTTTCCCGCTCGACCGCCGAATCGAGGCTGCCCACTCTTCGGCACGACCGCAGGACGTCCCACACGGCGACCCCGGCCGTTCCCAGCGCGGCGACCCGCTCGTCGTAGGGTGCCGCGGCGTCGAATCCGAAGAGCTCGCCGGTGATGCGCCAGAATGCGTTGCGCGGATGCGCGTAGTACTGCTGCGCGTGCAGCGACGCGACGCCTGGCATGTTGCCGAGAATCAGGATTCGTGCGCCCGCGGCGACGATCGGCGGGAATCCCTGCAGTGTCGGAGAGTTCACGGCTCCTGACTATCCCACCAGCGTTGCCGTATACGTTGGGCACGTGGCCGACGACTTCGATCTGGAGGAATCCGGACTGCTCGACGGGCTCGAAGGCGGTGCGCGGGCAGAGCGAGCCGAGCTGATTCCCTGGCTGCTGGACCGTGGTGTCAGTATCGAGCAGATCGCAATAGCTCCGCACCGATGCTGCTGGCGTCGCGTCGTATCATCGGCGACGACGGCGAGTACGTCTCCGCGCGGGAAGCGGCAGCCAAGTTCGGGGTCGATCTGCAGCTGCTGCAGCGGATTCAACGGGCGATGGGGCTGCCTCGGGTCGAGGATGCGGATGCGGCGGTGTACCTGCGCGCCGACGCCGAGGCGGCGAAGTTCACACGCGACTTCATCGAAGCGGGAATCGATCCCGAGCAGCTGGTGCAGATCACCTTCCTGCTCGGCGACGGGCTGTCGAGGGCCGCGGAGGCGATGCGCAATGCAGCGCTGGTCGCCGTGATACGTCCTGGCGCAACCGAAATGGAGATCGCCAAGGAATCCGAGTCATTCGTCGCCGGCATTGCACCCCTGCTCGGGCCGATGATCCAGAACGTCCTCCTGCTGCAGCTTCGGCACGCGATCGAGACGGAGGCAGTCAACGCCTCCGAGCGGGCCGAGGGCCAGCTCCTCCCCGGCGCACGCCTGGTGACGATCGCGTTCGCCGACCTCGTCGGGTTCACCCGTCTGGGCGAGGCGGTGCCCCCCGAGGACCTCGAACAGCTGTCGCAGCGGTTGGCGGACCTGACCCGCGACGTCACGGCGGCGCCGGTCCGCTTCATCAAGACGATCGGCGACGAGGTGATGCTGGTCAGCCCGGAGCCGGTGCCGATACTCGATACCGTGATGCAGCTCATCGACGCTACCGAGAGCGACGAGCGGTTTTCCGCGGCTGCGCGTCGGGGTGGCCACGGGAATGGCGGTGAGCCGGTCGGGGGACTGGTTCGGCAGCCCGGTGAATCTGGCCTCCCGGGTGACGGGTGCCGCCAGGCCGGGCTCGGTGTCTGGTGTCTGAGACGACGCGGGAAGCGATCGGCGACGACGAAAGATTCACGTGGTCGTTCGCGGGGGCGCGACACCTCAAGGGCATCTCGTCAGATGTGAAGCTGTTCCGGGCGCGTAGGGCCGGCGCCGAATCGAACTAGCCGAACCTCTTCTGCCACTTCAGTTTCTGCAGTCACATCCGCAAATTCTTGTCGGTGGGTCGAACTAGTGTTCGATGTATGGGTGAGGTGTCCAGCGCGGTCGAGGCGATCAGGTCGGCAGCTCGCGATCCTGCACGAGGCGTGCGACGCAGGTGTCACATCGTGAGCTGGTCGGGCTGCTGGCGGAGGTGACGACGGTCGCGCGGTCGATCCCGGCGCTGGAGCACCGGGTGCTGAATCGGCTGGTGGCCGAGACGGAGCCGCATCGGTTGGGTGAGTCGTCGTGGACGAGGGTGCTCACGACCGCGTTGCGGGTGTCGGGCCGAGACGCCAAACGCCGACTGGATCAGGCGAAGGTGTTGGGGCCGCGCCGCGCGATGACCGGGGAGCCGGTGGCGCCGCGGTGGCAGGCCACCGCCGCCGCCCAAGCCCGCGGTGTGCTCGGGCCGGAGCATGTCGCGGTGATCGCCAAGTTCCACAAGCAGCTGCCGTCCTGGGTGGATGTCGGCACCCGGCAGGCCGCCGATGCGCAGTTGGCCGGATCTGGCGGCCGGGTTGGGGCCCGAGGATCTGGGCAAGGCGGCCGGTCAGTTGTTGATGATGATCGATCAGGACGGCCCCGAACCGTCGGAGCAGGACCAGGCCCGCCACCGCAGCGTCACGCTGGGGCCCCAGCAGCGTGACGGGACCCGGTCGATCCGCGGCCGTCTGGATGCCGAGGCCGGCGCGTACTGGGAGGCGATCCTGGCCAAAGAAGCCGCCCCCGGGACCAACACCCCCGACGACGAGGGCTGCAGCTGCCGACGGCCAGGCTCGCACGGTGCCGACGCCGACCCCGGCGTGCCGGCCCGATCCGACTGCCGCAGCCAGGCCCAGCGCAATCACGACGCATTCAAAGCGGTCGGCCGCCGGGCCCTGGCCTGCGGGGAACTCGGCAAGCACAACGGGCTGCCGGTGACGGTGATCGTGTCCACCACCCTGCAGGACCTGGAAAAAGGTGCCGGGCTGGCGGTCACCGGGGGCGGCTCCCGGGTGTCGATCCCGACGCTGATCCAGATGGCCGCCGCGGGCGCCCACCACTATCTGTACATCTACGACAAGCACACCAAAGAGTCGCTCTATCTGGGCCGCACCAAACGGTTGGCGTCCGCCGCGCAGCGCATCGCGCTGCACGCCCGCGAGCGGGGCTGCACCCGCCCCGGGTGCATTGTCGGTGGCTACGACTGCCAGGTCCATCACGCGGTCGCGGACTGGAAGAACGACGGCCACACCAACATCGATGACCTCACCTTCGCCTGCGGACCCGATAACCGGCTCATCGAGAAGACCGGCTGGAGCACCCGCAAAAACACCCACGGCGACACCGAATGGCTCCCCCCACCCGACCTCGACACCGGACAACGCCGGGTCAACGGACACCACCACCCCGACCAATACCTCCTCCCCGAACGACGACCAAAGATCCATGATCACCGCGACGGTGTGAATGCGCGCAGCCGCAGGCTGTTGGTGACCACGAACACCGAGCTGAAAGCCATTGCGGCGCCTGCGATCATCGGGTTGAGAAGCCCCGCCGCCGCGAGCGGCAGAGCGGCGACGTTGTAGGCGAACGCCCAGAACAGATTGCCCTTGATCGTGCTCAATGTCCTGCGCGACAACCGAATCGCATCGGGCACAGCACGGAGGTCGTCGCCGACGATCGTCACGTCGCTCGCCTCGATGGCCACGTCGGTACCGCTGCCCATCGCCAAGCCGAGGTCGGCCTGCGCCAGCGCGGCCGCGTCGTTGACGCCGTCGCCCACCATCGCCACGACCCTGCCGTCGTTCTGCAGGCGCTTGACCGTTTCGACCTTGTCCTGCGGCAGCACCCCGGCGATCACCTCGTCGATGCCCACCTGCGCCGCCACGGCACGGGCGACCGCCTCGTTGTCACCGGTCACCATGATCGGTGTCAGCCCGAGCGCCTTCAGCAGGGAAACAGCCTCGGCAGAAGTCGATTTCACCGCGTCGGCCACCATCAGCAGCCCGCGGGCACGTCCATCCCAGCCCACGGCGACCACCGTCCGCCCGTCGGACTCCGCCCGACGAATGGTGCTGGTCAGCTCGTCGGGAATCTCGTACGACCGATCCGCCAGCAGCCGAACTCGGCCCAACAGGACCGCGCGGCCGTCGACGGTGCCCTCCACGCCGAGGCCCCTCAGGTTGGTGAAGGTGTCGACCACGGGCAGCTCGCCGAGCTTGTCCCGGGCGCCGGCGGCGATCGCCCGGGCAATCGGATGCTCTGACGGACTCTCCACTGCGCCGGCGATTCTCAGCACCTCGTCGGGCTGCTCTCCGTCCACCGCGAACACGTCGAACAGCGTCATCGTGCCGGTGGTCACGGTGCCGGTCTTGTCGACGATCACGGTGTCCACCCGCCGCGTGGATTCCAGGACCTCCGGTCCCTTGATCAAGATGCCCAACTGTGCGCCGCGGCCGGTCCCGACCATCAGCGCGGTCGGCGTGGCCAGCCCCAGCGCGCACGGGCACGCGATGATCAGCACCGCGACCGCCGCCGTGAACGCGGCCGCGGCCGAGTACGCCCGCGCCGATCCAGAAGCCCAAGGTGGCCACCGACAACGCGATCACGATCGGGACGAACACCGCCGAGATCCGGTCGGCCAGCCGCTGCGCCTGCGCCTTGCCGTTCTGCGCCTCCTCGACCATCCGCGCCATCTGGGCCAGCTGGGTGTCGGCGCCAACGCGGTTGGCCCGCACCACCAGTCGGCCGTCGACGTTCACCGTCGCACCTACCACCTGGTCGCCCGGCTGCACCTCCACCGGCACCGACTCGCCGGTGAGCATCGAGGCGTCGATGGCTGACGCTGCCCTCGATGACCACGCCGTCCGCGGCGATCTTCTCGCCGGGCCGCACCACGAACTCGTCGCCGATGCCCAGCTGTTCGATCGGAATACGTTGCTCCACACCGCCTCTGCGAACCGACACCTCCTTGGCGCCCATCTCCAGGAGCGCCCGCAGGGCGGCGCCTGCGCGGCGCTTGGCGCGTGCCTCGAAGTAGCGTCCCGCCAGGATGAACGTCGTCACCCCGGCGGCCGCTTCGAGGTAGATGTTGCCGGTGCCGTCGGTGCGCGCGATGGTCAGCTCGAACGAATGCGTCATCCCCGGCGTGCCCGCACTGCCCCAGAACAGCGCATAGACCGACCAGCCGAGCGCGGCGAGCGTGCCGACGGAGATCAGCGTGTCCATCGTCGCGGTCCCGTGCCGCAGGTTCGCCCACGCCGCCCGGTGGAACGGCCATGCGCCCCACACCACCACGGGCGCAGCCAAGGTCAGCGACAGCCACTGCCAGTTCGTGAACTGCAGCACCGGCACCATCGCCATCGCGATCACCGGGATCGACAGTGCGACGACAGATCAGCAGGCGCTGACGCAGCGCGGCGGCCGGATCGTCGTCGAGCGGCCCGTCCGCCGCCGGGGTCGGCTCGGGCAGCCGGGCCTGGTAGCCGGCGGCCTCCACGGCCGCGACGAGCTGTTCGGGGGTGACGTGGTCGCCGAACTCGACGCGGGCCTTCTCGGTCGCGAAGTTGACGGTGGCGGTCACGTTGTCGAGCTTGTTGAGCTTCTTCTCGACGCGGGCCGCGCACGACGCACACGTCATCCCGCCGATGGACAGTTCGACGGAGGTCACTGCCCGGCCCCTCCGTGCGAGGGCAGGTGCTCGCTCGTCGACGGGGGGTGCGGCACCGCGATGTCGGGATTGGGGCCGAAGGTGCCGCCCACCCACACCGAGATCGCGAACACTGCGACGAGCACGGCGGCGAACGCGGCGATCTTTGCGATGACGGGCACGGCGGTTCCGGTCAGCCCGCCAGCTGGTAGCCGGCCTCTTCCACCGCGGCGCGGATAGCCGCGGTGTCCACCGGGGCTTCGCTGTCGATCGTCACCGTACCGTTGGAGAGGTCGATGTCGACGTCGACGATGCCCGGAATGGTGGTGAGCTCGGCGCGTACCGACGATGCGCACCCCCCGCAGCTCATACCCTCGACGGTGATGGTGGTGGTGCTCATGGCGTTCCTCTCCAGTGGCGGTGCGAAGCGGCCGCTCGACCTATGTGTACCATACCCCCCTAGGGTATTCAAGCGGTACGAAGGGAGCATGGAACAGATGCGGAAGCACAGCGTGCTGGCGGAGTGGGCACGTGGGCGCCACAATCGTGCTGCTGATGTCCGGGTGCAGCACCACGGGTACCGAGGCCGAGCATGACCACGGATCACACGAGCACGAATCGACCTCGCAGCCCGCAGGCGCGTCCGATACTCACAACGAGGCGGACGTCGCGTTCGCCCGGGACATGATTCCCCACCACGAGCAGGCGATCGTGATGAGCGACATCATCCTGGCCAAGCAGGGAATCGACCCGCGGGTGGACGAGCTGGCCAACCAGATCAAGGCCGCGCAGGGCCCCGAGATCGCGACGATGCGTGGATGGCTGACGCGAGTGGGGCACCCCGCAGGCGCCCTCCGGCCACGAAGGCCACGACATGTCCGGTGACAAATCGATGCAGATGGGCATGATGACCGACCAGGAACTCGAGGTGCTGCGGCAGGCGCAGGGTGTTGACGCGAGCCGGCAATTCCTCACCGGCATGATCGCGCACCACGAGGGTGCGGTCAGGATGGCGCAGACCGAGATCGACAGCGGTCAGTCCGAGCCCGCCGTGCACCTGGCCCACGAGATCGTCGAAACCCAGCAGCGCGAAATCGACGCGATGAAGGAGATCCTCGGCTCGCTGTAGTTCAAGGGCGCTGTAGTTCATAGGGCGGCGTAGCGCGTGGCAGCATCGCGGCATGCGAATCCTCGTCCAGCGGGTCACATCCGCGCGCGTGACGGTGGCCGGCAACACCGTCGGTGAGATCAAGCCGGTCGGCCAGGGGCTGGTTGCGCTGGTCGGCGTCACGCACACCGACGACGTCGGCCAAAGCACAGCGGCTGGCCGAAAAGCTCTGGCAGCTCAGGGTTCTCGACGACGAGAAGTCGGCAAGCGACATCGGCGCGCCGATCCTGGTGGTCAGTCAGTTCACGCTGTACGGCAACACGACCAAGGGCCGGCGGCCGACGTGGAACGCCGCGGCGCCGGGGGCCGTCGCCGAACCGCTGGTCGACGCGGTCGCCGAGGCGCTGACGGCGCTCGGCGCCGCAGGTGCAGACCGGTGTGTTCGGCGCGGATATGCAGGTCGAACTCGTCAACGACGGACCGGTGACGGTCCTGCTCGAGCTGTGACCTACTGCGTCGCCGTGATCTGGAATCCTTCGGACGGCTGCACGATGACGAATCCGTTGCCGTAGAAGGACACCTGCACGGCCTCCCCGGAGCCGCGGCCGATCAGGGCGCCGGCCTTGAAGCTCGTCTTCAGCTGCGTCTGCAGGTTCGCCGACCACGCCACCACCGCATTGGTGTCGGCGAACGTCGGCGCCTCGGCGGCATTGAGCACGACAGGCGGGCCGTCCGTCGTCAGCGCGACCCAACCGGTGCCGCGAAGCGTCGTGTTGAACAGGCCTCCGGTCGCGATGCTGCCGCCCTTCACCCGCTCGATGTTCCAGTCCAGGCTCGACGAGAACGCCAGCACGTTCTTGCCGCTGATCGACAGGGCGGAGTTGGCCAGGTTGAGCAGATGCACATCGTAGGACCGCTCGGCGAGGAAGACGTCACCCTGGCCGGCGCAGCGCATCAGCGGCAGGCCCTCGCCGGTGAGCGCCTTCTTGATGAACCTCGACGCGCCGCCGCCCTCGAAGGAGAAGTCCACGTTGCCCTGGTAGGCGACCATCGACCCCTGCCTGGCCATGAACGGCTCACCGAGACGCACCCGAAGCAGCTTCGAATTCTGGTTGGCGATCGCCTTGGCTTCCTTCTCGCTGAAACGTCCGTCGACCAGGTCGCCGGTGATGCCGGCGAATCCGTCACCCCCGCCGCCGGGACCGGGCTGCGCCGGGCCGGGATGTTGCTGCGCCTGCCCCGCCTGCGGGGCAGGCGCGCCGCTCAACGGTGCGCGGCCCACCTGGCCCTGGTGGGAAACCTGATCGGTCCATTGCTGTCCGTCAAACCACCGGTACTCGTAGCGGCCCTCGGGGTCGGGCTGCCAGCTGCCTTGTCCAGGTCCAGTCACCGCTGCCTCCTTCGCGTTCTACCGGATTTCCACACTATGCCGCGATCACCGCGTGGGCTGGCATCCTTGGGTGATGGCAAAGGAAATCGACCGCCAGCGGGCGCAGGGCGCCCTCGCGGTGATCAAGCAGCACCCCGGCATGGTGTTGTTCGCGCTGTCACCCGCGCTGGTGGCGCTGGCAGCGGTGTGGTGGTTGTTCGGCGCGGGCTGGGCGGCACTGCTGCTGATCGCCGGTGTTCTCGGTGGCGGCGCGGTCGTACTGATGAAGCGCGGCTGACGCTCGCGGGTCTCCAACGGTTTCGCCGGTGGCGAACACCCGCCTAGCAGGCCTGTAACAGTGTAAGCATGTAATCATGAGACACCACACCCATAGCCACAGGTCGGGCCGCTCCGGCGGCTGGCAGCAGGCCGACCAACCCGATGCGACAGACGCCCCCGACTGGATCGCCGGCCGTCTCCCCGAAGAATGGTTCGCCGGTGACCCCGAGGTCATCGTCGACCGTGAAGAAATCACCGTGATCGGCCGCCTTCCGGATCCCGAAGGCGCCGACGCTCCGGAGAGCGAAGCGCGCGCGTCCGGGCGGGCGGCGCGGTTCCGTGAGCAGACCCGCACCGAACGAATGCGGATCGCCGACGAAGCTGAGGCGCGGTATGACCGCAAGGTCGCCTGGGGCGTCGACATCGGCGGCTCCGAGGACGGTCGGACCGAGCGAATCCTGTTCACGCACATCGCGGTACCGGTGATGACCCGGCTGCGGCAGCCCGAGCGTCAGGTCCTCGACACCCTGGTGGACGCCGGCGTGGCCCGGTCCCGGTCCGACGCGCTCGCGTGGTCGGTCCGGTTGGTCGGTGAGCACGCCGACGAGTGGCTGGGCAAGCTGCGCGAAGCCATGCGCAACGTCGACGACCTGCGCGCGGAAGGCCCGCAGGTCTAACGGCCCAGGCGCTCGACACCGACGTAGGATGAGCTCAACGCCGAGGTCTGCGACAACGGGTCGACCGGCCCCGCATCGACCAGAAGGTTCCGGTTCACGCCGAAGGACTGCGGCTGCGGCACCGCCGCGAGGGTCGAAAACCCTTGAGCCCCAGCCGTGATCGACCACGATCACGCCGCGGCGGGGCCTCTCGCTCAGCGATGCCGCCAGCTCGATCGCGCCGACCGGTGAGAACACCCTGACCCGATCACCGTCGCTGACGCCCAGAGCGGCGGCGTCATCCGGATGGATCAGGGCCTTGTTGTCCTTGCCTGCCGGGTGCAGGCCGGGCAGCTCGTTGAGCCAGGAGTTCATCGAGTGCCGGTGGCGCCTGTTCGCCAGCTGGAATGGATAGCCGGCCGGTGCCTCGGGGTGCGGTCCGGCCAGGAGGTCCATTGTCCGCGAGACGAATTCGGGCGGCGCGGCATGAACCTTCTTGTCGGGCGTACGCAGCGCCTGCCTGAAGTGCCCGAACTCGCGCGGTCCCAGCACCCAGCCGTGCGGATGGGCGAGAACGTCACGCCATTTGATCCTGCGGCCGTTGAACTTTCGCCCGGTGGCGACGACCAGCCGGTCGATCCAACGGGGATCGAACTCGAGGCGGGGCGTCCGCGTCAGCCGGGCAGCCCGGCGGGTGGCCTTGATGAACCCGTTGAGCCCCTTGGCCCGGAACAGCGGTCTGCGCATCGCGATCGCCAGGTCGACGAAGATCCGCCACTCCTGACGTGCACCCGGCAGGCGGCTCCACAGCCTTGGCGCCGTACTGCAGGTAGGGCTCGTCGTGCATGTTGCTGGTGAACGCCAGCAGATCATCGCGTTCCAGCCAGTGCACGGCGGGCAACAGCCAGTGCGCATGGCGATGGCTTTCGCGCTGCACGAAGTCGATGGCCACCAACAGATCCAGTTGCGCCAGCGCGTCGTCGAGTGTGGCGCCGTCGGGTCCGGAGACCACCGGGTTGCCGCAATTGATGACCATCGCGCGGATCCGGCCGCGACCGGGTGTGGTGATCTCCGCGGGAAGTTCGGACAGCGCGTGCGCGCCTGCCACCATCTCGCGGCCCGATAGCCGGTTTCGGTGGGGGCTCGTCTTGACCATGCCGGACATCCGGATCGCGTCGACGTAACCCGGCTCATACCGGCGGCCACCGGGCCGGTCCATCCGCCCGGTGATCACGTTCAGCACGTGACCGAGCCATTCCGCGACGGTGCCGGCCAGATGCATCGACACCCCGGTCCGGGTGACCACCATCGCACCGTCCGCTCCGGCGAAATCCCGTGCCACACTGACTATCTGCTCGCGGTCGACGTCGCAGCGCCGCGCCAGGTCGTCGAGGTCGGCCCCGGCGACCAGGCCGCGCAGATCCGGCACGCCGGTGGCGAGTTCGGTGCAGTCCTGGGTGTGCTCGAGCCCCTCGTCCAAAATCACCTTGACCATCGCGAGCAGCAATGCCCAGTCTTGGCCGGGGCGCACCGCCAGATGGCGGTCGGCCTTCTCCGCGGATTCGGTCCGCAACGGGTCGACGACGACGATCGTGGCGCCCTGTGCCTGGCGTGCCAGCGCGCGTCGCCACCCGCCGGGCACGGTTTCCAGCCAGTTCCAGGCGCTGACAGCGGGGTTGGTCCCGACGAGCAGGAAGTAGTCGCAGTTGTCGATGTCGGACACCGGTGCCATCAGGATCGACCCGTACATGGCGTCCGCGACCACGTGCATCGCGTTCTGGTCGATGGAGCCGACGAAATACCGGCTGCGGGTGCCGATCGCGTCCAGCCAGCCGTTCATGAAGATGATGTTGGACGACGAGAAGCCGGCCGGATTGCCGTAATACACGCCGACCGCGTCCGGGCAGTCGGCGTCGATGACGGCGTTCATCCGGTCCGCGATGTCGGAGATGGCCTCGTCCCAGGTGGCCTCGACGTAGGAGTCGACGACGCGGCGCATCGGGTTCAGGATCCGCCTCGGATGCTCGACGAGTCGGCCTGCCGTGCGGCCCTTGGCGCAGAAGTCAGACCAGGTGTGCGGGTTCTGTTTGTCCGGCGAGATCTTCGTGACATGGTTGCCCTCGACCGTCACCTCGATGCCGCACGAGGCCAGGCAGTACCTGCAGAACGTGTGAACGGTCCGTGGCGGCGGGGTCATGCCGCCATCCTGCACGAAGCATTTCGCTTAATCCGACGTTCGGAGCTCAGGCCTGCGTCATCGTCCAGTACTCGCCGCGACGCGCGAGCAACTCGGCGTGGCTGCCCCGTTCCACGATCCTGCCCGCCTCCATCACCAGGATCACGTCGGCGTCGCGGATCGTCGAAAGCCGGTGCGCAATGATGAAACTCGTGCGATCGCGGCGCAGTTGGCTCATCGCGTGCTGGATCAGCACCTCGGTACGGGTATCCACGGAACTGGTGGCTTCGTCGAGGATCAGCAGCTGGGGTCGGGCCAGCACGGCACGAGCGATCGTGATGAGCTGCTTCTCGCCGGCGCTGATGTTCGTGCCGCCGTCGTTGATGCGGGTGTCGTAGCCGTCGGGCAGAGTCTGGACGAAGCGGTCGACATAGGCCGCCCTGGCCGCCTCCAGCACTTCCTCTTCGCCTGCGTCCGGGCGGCCGTAGGCGATGTTGTCGTACACCGTGCCTGCGAACAGCCAGGTGTCCTGCAGCACCATCCCGATGCGCGAGCGCAGTGAACCGCGCGTCACCGACGAGATGTCCACCCCGTCGAGCAGGATACGTCCCGAGTCGACGTCGTAGAACCGCATCAGCAGGTTCACCAGCGTCGTCTTGCCCGCCCCCGTGGGGCCGACGATGGCGACCGTGGTGCCCGGTTCGGCGACCAGCGACAGGTCCTCGATGACCGGGGTGTCGGGCAGGTAGCCGAAGCAGACGTGGTCGAACTCGACACGTCCTCCGATATCAGCACTGCGCGGACCGCCCGCGGCGGGCAGCGCCTCGGGCGGATCCGGTGGTTCCTCCTCGGCGTCGAGCAGGTCGAAAACCCTTTCGGCGCTGGCGATCCCGGACTGCAGGGTGTTGTACATGCCCGCGATCTGGGTGAGCGGCTGGTTGAACATGGCGGACATACTGGATGAACGCCTGGATGCTGCCGAGGGTGATCTGGCCGGTGGCGACCTGCACGCCGCCGACGACCGCCACCGCCACGTAGCTCAGGTTGCCGACGAAGATCGTCGCGGGCGACACCAGACCCGAAAGGATCTGGGCTCCGAAGCTGGCGTGGTAGACGTCGTCGTTGAGCTCACTGAACTGTTTCTCGGCGTGCGCCCGGTGGCCGAAGGTCTTGACCACGGTGAAACCGCTGTAGGTCTCCTCGATGTGTGCGTTGAGCCTGCCGGTGTTGCGCCACTGTGCGACGAACAACTTCTGTGAACGCCGCGCGATCGAACGGGTGACCCACAGCGACAGCGGCACCGTCACCACCGTCAGCAATGTCAGCAGCGGGGAGATCGTCAACATCATCACCAGCACCGCGAACACGGTCAGAACCGACGTCAGCAGCTGGGTGATCGACATCGACAGCGAGGTCTGCACGTTGTCGACGTCGTTGGTGAGCCTGCTGAGCACCTCGCCGCGCTGCCGCGAATCGAAGTAACGCAGCGGTAGCCGGTGCACCTTGTCCTCGACATCGGCGCGCAGCGCCACCATGGTCCGCTGCACGGTGACGTTCAGCAGCCGCGCCTGCAACCAGACCAGAAGGGCGGCAACCAGATACAGGGCCAGGGCCAGGGCCAGGGTGCGGCCTATGGCGCCGAAGTCGACGCCCTGTCCGGGCACCACGTTCATGCCGGACAGCAGGTCGGCGAAGGTGTCGTCGCCACGGGCCCGTGCCGCCTCGACGGCCTGCTCCTTGGTCAGACCCGCAGGCAACTGGCGGCCGATGACGCCGTTGAACAGCAGATCGGTGGCATGGCCCAGAATCCGAGGTCCCACAACGCCGATCGCGATACCGCCGACACCGAGCAGCATCACCGCGACGGTCAGGCCGCGCTGCGGGGTGAGCCGTTTGAGCAGCCGGATCGCCGAGCCCTTGAAATCGCGGGACCGAACCTCCGGCGGTTCGGTCAGCCGCATCGACCTCGCCAACGGTCCGGTCACGGCTGACCGGCGTTCATCGATTGAGAATCCGCGAATTCCCGGTACGGGTCACACGTCTGCAGCAGGTGGTCATGCGTCCCGGCGCCCACCACCCGGCCGTCGTCGATGACGACGATCTGGTCGGCCTCCGCCACAGTCGAGATACGTTGCGAGACAATCACCACTGTGGCTGCGGCGGATACGCCGCGCAGGGCGGCACGGACCCGCGCGTCGGTGTGCACGTCGAGTGCGGAGAACGCGTCGTCGAACAGATAGATCGCGGGACGGCGGATGACGGCGCGGGCGATCGCCAACCGCTGGCGCTGCCCGCCGGAGAAGTTCATCCCCGCCTGGGAGACGCGCATCCCGAGACCGTCGGGGTGGGCGCCCACGAAGTCGTCGGCCGCGGCCACTCGCAGCGCATCCCACATCTCCTCGTCTGTTGCCAGATGTCCTGGGGCGGCGCCCACCTGCAGGTTGTCGGCGACCGTTCCCGAGAACAGGTATCCGCGCTGGGGGACCAGCCCGATCGCCGACCAGAGTCGTTCGACGTCGAAGTCGCGCACGTCGATCCCGTCCACGCTGACCGAGCCGCCGGTCACGTCGTACATCCGGCAGATCAACGACAGCAGCGTCGACTTACCCGACCCCGTGGATCCGACGATGGCGGTCGTGGCTCCCGGCCGTGCGGTCAGCGAAACATCTTGGAGCACAGGGCGGTCGGCGCCGACGTAGCTGAACGTCGCGGAATCGAACGAGATCTCGCCGCGGATGCTCGGCGGCGACTGCGCCTCCGGACCGCTGGTGATCGCAGGCGACGTGGACAGCACTTCGGTGATCCGCTCCGCACAGACCGACGCGCGCGGGATGATCACCAGGATGAACGTCGCCATCAGCACCGCGAACAGGATCTGCATGAAGTAGGACAGGAAGGCGATCAGCGAACCGACCTGCATCTGTCCCGCGTCGATCCGCAGGCCGCCGAACCAGATCAACGCCACGCTGGACACGTTGATCACCAGCGTGGTGACGGGCAGCATCAGCGCCTGCCATCGCCCCGCTTCCAGCGCAGTGCCCGACAGCGCGCGGTTCGTCTCGGCGAATCGATTGCGCTCGAACGGCTCCCGCGCGAACGCCCGCACCACCCGCAGGCCGGTGAGCTGTTCGCGCATCACGCGGTTGATGGCGTCGATCTGGCGTTGCAGCCGCCGGAAGATCGGCAGCAGATGCGACACCACCCAGTAGTTGGTCACCGCGAGCAACGGCACACTGATCACCAGCAGCCACGACAGGCCTGCGTCCTGGTGGATGGCCATGAAGATGCCGCCGACGCACATGATCGGAGCGGTGATCAGCATCGTGCAGGTCAGCTGCACCAACAACTGGATCTGTTGAACGTCGTTGGTGGTCCTGGTCAGCAGCGACGGGGCGCCGAACCGCGCGGTCTCCTCGGCGGAGAACCCGGTGACGTGGTGAAAGATCGCCGAGCGCAGATCGCGGCCGACACCCATGCTCGCCCGCGATCCGAAGTAGACCGCCCCGACGGCGCACACCACCTGCAGTGCGGTCACCGCGAGCATCACCGCACCGAGTTCGACGATGCGGCCCAGGTCCCCCTGCGCGACGCCATCATCGATGATCGCGGCGTTGACCGTGGGCAGGTACAGCGTGGCAAGCGTGCTGATGACCTGGAGCACCGCGACCACCGAGAGCAGCATGCGGTAGGGCCGCACGTGCCGTCGGAGCAGCCCCCAGAGCATCCCGCTACTTTCGCACACCCGACCGGCGGTGCATGTGTTCGGCTGCCCCACCTGAGAATTGCATAAATGAGCTGGTCAATCGGCATGTCGGTGGTTCGCTCTGTGGGCTGCCGCTACAGTGCATGGCGTGACACCCAGGAAGTCGGTCAAGGCGCTGGCCGTTGCGGCTACAGCCATGCTCCCGGTTCTTGCCGCGTGCTCCGACTCGGAGCCGGCGTCCCCCACCGTGCCGTCATCCGAGGCGCCTGCCCAGGACATCTCTCACGGTCCGTTCTTCCCGCAGTGCGGCGGGATCAGCGACGAGGAGATCATCAAGCAGACGCGGGTCCCCGGCCTGGTGAACACCGCCGCGACGTCGGTGGGGTGCCAGTGGCTGGCCGGCGGCAGCATCCTGGGCCCCCACTTCTCCTTCACGTGGTTCCGGGGCAGTCCGATCGGCCGCGAGCGCAAGACCGAGGAACTGTCCCGCACCAACGTCGAGGACATCAACATCGAAGGCCACGACGGGTTCATCGCGCTGAACGAGGATCCGACGCTGGGCGTGAACCTCTGCGAGATCGGCATTCAGTTCGATGACGACTTCATCGAGTGGTCGATCAGCTTCTCTGCGCAGCCGTTCCCCGACGCGTGTGACGTCGCCAAGGAACTGACCCGCCAGTCGATCGTGAACTCCAAGTGAGCGCGCGCCGCGCACTGAGGGGTGCGATCGCCGCGTTGGCCGGTCTGGTCGTGCTGACCGGTTGCACGCAGACGGTCGAGGGCACCGCGGCCAAGTCGGGTTCGGGGGATGTGCCCCGCAACGACGACTCGCAGCGTAAGTACCCGAACCTGTTGAAGGAATGCGAGGTGCTGACCGAGGACATCCTCGCCGAGACGGTCGGCGCCGACCCCCTGGACATCCAGAGCACCTTCGTCGGCGCGGTCTGCCGCTGGCAGGCGGCCAATCCGGCAGGGCTGGTCGACATCACCCGCTTCTGGTTCGAGCAGGGCAGCCTCGACAACGAGCGCAAGACCGCAGAGCAGCTGGAGTACCAGATCGAGAACCGTTCGATCGCGGGTATCGAATCAATCGTGATGCGTCCCAACGATCCCAATGGGGCCTGCGGTGTCGCGAGCGACGCCGCCGGGGTGGTGGGGTGGTGGGTCAATCCCCAGATCACCCGGCATCGACGCCTGCGGGATGGCGATCAAGCTGATGGAGCTGACCCTGGCCACCCGCGCGTAGCCCCTTCTCTTGGCGCCCAAACCGACTCATGGGCGACAAAGTGCGAGACGATCGCGCCTTTTCGTCGATCTCGGCAGGCTAGCGCGCGATGTGGAAGTCGACGAGCTCCGCACTGCCCAACGCCAGCCGATCCCACGGCTCGGTGGTGCGCAGCACCGCGATTGCCGACGTGGGGAACTTCGACGAGATTTCCTGGGCCACCGCATTATTGCTGGTCTCGTCGGACGCCAGGTTGAGCGCGAGCGACGACATCACCGGTTCGTGTCCGACGACGAGCAGGGTGGCGAGCTCGCCGTGTTCGCCGATGTCGCCGGCGAACCGCGATCGGACGCCGTTGATCTCGTCGATGACGATGCCGGGTGTCGAGTCGTAGATGCGATCCACGTACTGCACCGGCGCGGTGACCCCGGTGCGTTCCAGCGTCTGCCGGGTGCGCGTCGCCGTCGAACACAGCACCGCATCGACGTCACCGACAGTGGCTCGGATCCAGTCGCCGGCCAGCGCGGCCTCCCGGATGCCCCGGGGCGCCAGCGGCCGGTCGTGGTCGCCGACGCCGGACGGATAGTCCGACTTGGCGTGCCGAAGCAGCAGAAGGGTGCGATACCCATCCCTGGTGCGAATGGTGGGGGTCATCTGAATAACGGTAGGCCATGCCGGTGCGCGTCCCTTCAGTTGTCGGCGGCCCGCCCTACACTCGCGTTGCCCGGATCACGGACCGACGGAAGGGACGGGTTGAGATGCGGTTTCTGCACACTGCCGACTGGCAACTCGGCATGACCCGTCACTTCCTCAACGGGGAAGCGCAGCCGCGGTATTCGGCTGCCCGGCGCGCCGCTGTCGCCGCATTGGGCCCGCTCGCCGCCGACGTCGGCGCCGAGTTCGTCGTGGTCGCAGGCGACGTGTTCGAACACAACCAGCTCGCGCCGCGTGACGTCAGCCAGTCGCTTGAGGCGATGCGCGGCATCGCGGTGCCGGTTTACCTGTTGCCCGGCAACCACGACCCGCTGGACGCGTCGTCGGTGTACTCCAGCGCGCTGTTCACCGCCGAACGACCCGACAACGTGATCGTCCTGGACCGCGCGGGCGTGCACGAGGTGCGGCCGGGGCTGCAGCTGGTCGCGGCGCCGTGGTACTCGAAGGCGCCCACCACCGATCTTGTCAGTGAGGTTCTCGACGGCCTCGACGGCCTCGACGGCCTCGATGCCGCGCCCGCCGACGGTGTCACCCGCATCGTTGTCGGCCACGGCGCGGTCGACATCCTCGTCCCCGACAAGGACAGGGCCTCGCTGATCCGGCTCGCAGCCCTCGAGGCCGCTATCGCCCGTGGTGCGGTCCACTATGTCGCGTTGGGGGACAAGCACTCCCGGATGAGCGTCGGCTCCACCGGTCGGGTCTGGTATTCGGGCTCACCGGAAGTGACGAACTACGACGACATCGAGCCGGACCCGGGGGAGGTACTCGTCGTCGACATCGACGAATCCGATCCGCAGCGGCCCGTGCAGGTCGACGCCCGCCGGATCGGCTGCTGGCGGTTCGTTTCGCTGCGTCGCCCGGTGGACAACGGGCGGGACATCGCCGACCTCGACATCAATCTCGATCTGATGCCCGATAAGGAGCGCACGGTGATTCGGCTGGGCCTCACCGGGTCGCTGACGGTCACCGACAGGGCGGCGCTGGATGCGTGTCTGGACCGCTACGCGCGGCTGTTCGCCGCCCTCGTTCCCTGGGACAGGCAGACCGCCATCGCGGTGATGCCGGCCGACGGAGAGTTCGACGACCTCGGCATCGGAGGGTTCGCGGCCGCCGCGGTCGACGAACTGGTGGCCACTGCGCGTTCCACCGGTGAGGACGCCGAGGACGCCCGGGCCGCGCTGGGTCTGCTGCTGCGCCTCGCCGAGGGAGGTGCGGCGTGAAGTTGCACCGGCTGACTCTGACGAACTATCGCGGCATCACCCACCGCGACATCGAGTTCCCCGACCACGGCATCGTCATCGTCAGCGGCGCCAACGAGACCGGCAAGACGTCGATGCTCGAGGCGCTGGATCTGCTCTTGGAGGCCAAGGACCGCTCGACGAAGAAGGAGGTCAAGCAGGTCAAGCCCACCCACGCCGATGTCGGCGCCGAGGTCACGGCCGAGATCTCCACCGGTCCTTATCGTTTCGTGTACCGCAAGCGGTTCCACAAGCGTGCCGAGACGGAGTTGACGCTGTTGGCTCCGCGGCGCGAGCAGCTGACCGGCGACGAGGCGCACGACCGGGTGCGGGCCATGCTCGCCGAGACCGTCGACATGGACCTGTGGCAGGCACAGCGGGTGCTGCAGTCTGCGTCGACCTCGGCTGCGGACCTGTCGGGATGCGATGCGTTGTCCCGCGCGCTCGACGTGGTGGCCGGTGCGGTTGACAGCACTGCCGACGCGTCCGCCAATTGCACACCCGTCGACACGCTACTGATCGACAGGATCGACGAGGAGTACCGGCGCTACTTCACCTCGACGGGACGGCCCACCGGCGAGTGGGCGGCCGCGACCAACAGGCTGCGGGCGGCCGACGAGGACGTGGCCGGGTGCGCCGCGGCGATCGCTGCGGTCGACGAGGCAGTCCGCAGGCACGCCACGCTGACCGGCGATATGGCGGCGCTGGCGGTCGAAAGCACCGCCGCCGCCGAGCAGCTCACCCGCGCCCGCACCGCTGCCCAGGCCGTCGCCACGTTGAGCGCCGAACTCAACCAGGCCAACGTCGTCGCCGACGCGGCGAAGTCGACGCACGCCGCGTCGCTGGCGGCGCTCACCGAGCGGCGCCGCTCGCGGGCGGACATCGACGAACGGACCGCGGCGATCGCCGGTCTGCAGGCTGCGTCCGACGATGCGGCCGACGACCTCGCCACCGCCGGAGAGGTGCAGGTGGCCGCCAATGACGCTGCGGTGCAGGCGCGCTCGGTGCTGGAGGCCAGTCAGGCCCGCGTCGACGCCGCACGCAGTGCTGCACAGCGACTTGCCGACCGTGCCGAGGTCGACCGTCTCACCGTTCGGATCAGCAAGTTGGAGGTCAATCAGCGCGAGCTCGACTGCGTGCAGCGCGACCTCGCCTCGATCACCCTCGGCGGCCGGCTCATGCAGGCCATCGAGGACGCCGCCGGTGCTGTCGCCCGGGCCACCGCGGCCGTCGAGCAGGCCTCGGCCCACATCGAGCTGCTTGCCGCCGCCGACCTCGAGGTGCTGATCGGCGGCGAACCCGTCACCCTGCGCCCAGACGAGACATGGTCATCGGCGGTGAGCGGTCCGACCGGGGTCGATGTTCCCGGTGTGCTCTCGGTGCGGGTGACGCCGGGCGCGCCGGTCGCCACCACTCAGGCAGCCCTCGACGCCGCCCAGTCGACGCTGACGGCCGCGCTGCGGCAGGCCGGTGCCGCCGACGTCGCGGCCGCCCGCGCGCTCGACGAGCGGCGCCGCAGCCTGCTCAACACGGGTGAGCGGTTGCGGAGCATCCTCGATGTGCTGACCGCCGAGGGCGGCGTCGACGAACTGCGGTCGCGGTTGTCGGCGCTGCAGGCCCGCCTCCCTGCGGCTGAGGGCTCGATTCCCGCCTCCGGCGGGGGCAGCCTCGGGGAGCCCGCGACAACAGGGCCGCAGGAGCCAGCCGTGTTGCGCGCCGACCTGGACGCCGCCACGGCGGCACACCAGCAGGCCGTCCGCGACTGCGAGACGCACCGAAAGGTCGCCGAGGAGGCGGCCAAGCTGCTCGCCGAGCGTGGTGTGCGGGCGGCCCGCGCCAAGGAGAAGCTGCAGGCCGCGCAGGCGGAGCTGGCAGCCGCGGGGCAGCGCCTCGCTGCGCACCGCGGAACCGTCGGCGACGACGAGCTGGCGGTCAAGGCCGAGGCCGACGCGGAGGTGTCGACCAGGGCTCAGGCGCTGGTGGCCAGGATCGGCGTCGAGCTGGCCGGCCACCATCCCGACGCGGTCGCCACCGCGCTGGCGGACGCGGAGCGGGACGCCGCAGCCGTTCGGGCTCGGCACGACCACGCCGCAGAGGCGCTGCGCGAGGTCGCCACCCAGCTGAAGGTGTACGGCACGGAGGGCCGCAAGGGCAGGCTGGACGCCGCCGAGACCGAACGTGAGCGCGCCGAGGGCGAGTTCCGGCGAGTGCAACGCCGGGCCCGGGCCGCCCAGCTACTCAGGGCGGTCATGGGCAGGCACCGCGACGCCATGCGGTTGCGCTACGTCGACCCGTTCCGCGGCGAGGTGGAACGGTTGGGCCGCATCGTGTTCGGCGAGAGCTTCGAGGTGGACGTCGACAGCGACTTGCGCATCGGACACCGCACGCTGTCGGGACGCACCGTGCCCTACGAGTCGCTGTCCGGGGGAGCCAAGGAGCAGTTGGGCATCGTTGCCCGGTTGGCCGGCGCCGCTCTGGTCGCCAAGGAGGACAGCGTGCCGGTCGTGATCGACGATGCGCTCGGCTTCACCGACGCGCAGCGGTTGACGAAGATGGCCGAGGTGTTCGACGCGGTCGCCAGTGACAGCCAGGTCATCATCCTGACGTGCAGTCCGCAGCGCTATGAAGGCGTCCGCTGCGCACAGCACATCGAGTTGACCGCGTGAGGCCCGTTTAGACTTCCCGGTCGTGGACGCCGATTACGTCATCGTGGGGACAGGGTCGGCCGGCGCCGTCCTGGCCAACCGTCTCAGCGCCGACCCCGCAGTGCGGGTCGTCGTGCTCGAGGCGGGTGCCCGCGACAAGGACAAGTTCGTCCACATCCCCGCCGGCTTCGCCCAACTGATGCGGGGACCGCTGGACTGGGACTACCTGACCGAGCCGCAGCAGGCCCTCGGCGGTCGCCGGATCTACTGGCCACGCGGCAAGATGCTCGGTGGCTCCTCCTCGATGAACGCGATGATGTGGGTCCGCGGGTTCGCCGCCGACTATGACGAGTGGGGTGAGCACGCCGGCGAGCAATGGAACTACGCCCACCTCGAGCCTTACCTGCGCGGCATCGAATCGGGGCCGCTCGTCATCTCCCGCCAGCGCAGTCCGCGGGCCTCGACCGCGGCCTGGCTGACCGCGGCGCAGGAATGCGGGCACCCCATCGAAGAGCCGAATAGGGCTGAGCCGCAAGGGTTCTGCGAGACACGCGTGACGCAGCGCCGAGGCGCCCGATGGAGTACCGCCGACGGCTATCTCAAGCCGATCCGCAAACGCAAGAATCTGGCAGTCCTCACCAAGGCCACCGCGACGCGGGTGGTGTTCGCCGGTGACCGCGCGGTCGGCGTGGAGTTCGACCGCAAGGGCGTCCGAAAGGTGGCGACCGCGCGCCGCGAGGTGGTGTTGTGCGCCGGGGCGATCAACACCCCGCAGCTGTTGATGCTGTCCGGCGTCGGTGACCACGACCAGCTCACCCGGCACGGCATCGTCGACGTCGCGCACTCTCCGGAGGTGGGTGCCAATCTGCTCGACCACCTCGTCGTACCACTGGGTTTCGACGTCCCCTACGACTCCCTGTTCAGTGCGCAGAAGCCGCTGGAACTGCTCAACTACCTCGTGCGGCGTCGAGGCATGCTGACCTCGAACGTCGGGGAAGCCTACGGGTTCGTCAAAAGCAGGCCTGATCTGGCGCTACCGGATCTGGAGCTGATCTTCGCTCCCGCACCGTATTTCGATGAGGGTATCGGCGACCCCTACATCGGCCACGCCGTCGTGATGGGCCCGATCCTGCTCAAGCCGCAGAGCCGGGGAACGATCACCCTGCGCACCGCGGACCCGAACGACAAGCCGTTGATCGACCCGCGCTACCTCACCGACCCCGCGGGCGCCGACCGTGAAGCGCTGATGGCGGGGCTGCGGATGACTGCCGACATCGCCAAGGCGCCGGCGCTGCGTGGCACCATCGGCAGAATCGCCCGGCCGTTGAGGGCGTCCACGCTCGACGACGAAACGCTCGCCAGGGCACTGGAATCCCTGTCGCACACGCTGTACCACCCCGTCGGTACCTGCCGGATGGGCAGCGACGACGCCAGTGTCGTCGATCCCGATCTGCGCGTTCGCGGCGTGAAGGCGCTGCGGGTGGCCGATGCGTCGGTGATGCCGACGATCATCCGCGGCCACACTCACGCACCCAGCGTGCTGATCGGGGAGAAGGCCGCCGACCTCATCCGTCACAGCTGACACCCGCCGTCGGCGGCGCTCATGAGCTGCCAGGCACAATGAATCCAATGACGATGAACGCCGCACGTCGCCGGGCGCATGACAAGCTCGCCGCGCTGCCCGGCGTGCGTCCGATCCGACGGCCCGTCCGCCGCGGCGGCGACCAGCAGTTCGACGTCTACTACGTGCGGACCGGCCGCAAGTCCGCCCACCCGCTGGTCATCATCCCGGGCGGTCCCGGTGCGGCCTCGATCGCGCTCTACCGGGCGTTTCGCCGGCGCGCCGCGGTCGAGGGTCTCGATGTCCTCATGGTCGAACACCGCGGGGTGGGGCTGTCCCGCCATGACGACGCGGGCCGCGACCTGCCCCCGGAGGCGCTGAGCATCGACGAGGCCGTCGACGACATCGCCGCGGTGCTCGATGAGGCCCAGGTCGATCAGGCCATCATCTACGGCACGTCGTACGGCACGTACCTGGCGGCGGGCCTCGGTGTGCGGCACCCGGCGCGGATACACACGATGGTGCTGGACTCACCGCTGCTGTCGGCCGGCAACGACATCGGTGAGGTCCGGGCGCAGACCCGGCGGGTGCTGTGGGACGGGGTCGTCCCCGGCACTGCCGACCTCGCGGCCAAGGTGCGCCGGCTGGTCGCCGACGGCATCCTGTCGCCGAGGGACGTGCAGTTGGTCGCCGACATGTACGGTGTCGCAGGCCCGGAGGTGTTGCGTCGCCAGCTGGACCTCCTGGTGGCCGGTCACGACTGGCTGTGGGCGGCGGTGGGCCTCGGCTCCAGGAAGCTGCTGGACCGCAAGACCCCATATCACAACGAACCCGATCTGGTCGAGCGCATCGCTTACCGTGAGCTGAACTACGGGGCAGTGCCCGACGGCGGCCCGCTCGATCCTGCGGTCCCGTTGCGCGAGAGCGCCAGCGGCCCTGTTGAGTTCGTCGCCGAGCCCTACGACCTCGTCTCGGCCATGCCGCATTTCACGTGGCCGACGGCGGTGATCTCCGGTGGGCGCGACCTGACCACCCCGCCGGCGGTGGCGCGTCGGATCGCAGACCTGATTCCCGAGTCGGTGCTCGTCGAACTGCCGACTGCCGGGCACAGCATCCTCGACACCCGGGAACACGCCGCCCTGCAGATCTGCAAGGCCGTCAGCGCCGGCGCTCTCCGCGAACTGCCTTCGCGTTCAGCCGAACTGGATGCGTTGTCGGCGAACCTCTCGGTGCGGCTGCTGGTGCGGGCCATCGCCGTGGCGGCGAGGGCGGAGTCGGTGGTGCCCGATGTCATACCGCGCGCGGTGCGTCAGGTCACTCCTTCATGAACCCGATCGCGGAGTAGTTCAGGTCGCCGATGCCTGCCGGGCCGTAGTTGGCGAGGGTGCTGCGCACCGCGACGTTGCCGGGCGACTGGAACAACGGCAGGCTGTGCACTTCTTCCCAGATCATCTTGTCGAGCTCGTTGGCCAGGGTGCGGGCCTTTGCCGGGTCCAGCTCTGACAGGGTCTCCTCGATCTTGGCGTCGATGTCCGCGCTGCCGATCTTGCCGTAGTTGCTCTCGCCCTTTGAGGCGTAGATCTGGGTCAGGCTGGCCAACGGGAATGCGTCACCGCCCCAGGCGAACTGGGCGACGTCGAAATTGCCCGGCGTGACGTAATCGCTGAACAGCGAGCCGCCTGCGACCGGGATCAACTCGAGGCTGACGCCGATCTGGGCCAGGTTGTTCTGGGCGATCTGACCGATCTGGCGAGTGCTCTGACCGTCATAGAACACGTCACGGATGGTGAGCGTGCGCCCATCCTTCTCGCGGAACTGGCCAGCCCCAGCGTCACCGAGCGTCCACCCCAGCGCATCCAGGTCGCGTTTGGCCGCCTCGGGATCGAAGCCGATGCTGTTGTCCTGGTAGCCCTCCTGGCCGGCCAGGTAGATGTGATTGTTCAGCGGCACCGGGTTGTCCACCAGGCCGCGCTGCGTGATCGCCGCGATCGCCTGGCGGTCGATGCCCTTGGCGACTGCGGCCCGCAGCGCCGGATCGGACAGGATCGACCCCTCCGCCCCATTGAACGTGAAGTGATACCAGTTCGGGGCGGGCGTGCGGCGGATCGCGATTCCGTCGGTGCGCCGGGCGATGGTGAGTTCGTCCAGCGACGCCAGCCCGACGGAGTCGATGGCGTTGTTCTGCAGTGCGGGAATCGTGGCGGCGTCATCGAGCACGGTGTAGGTGATCGAGTCCAGAAGTGGCGGGGTGCCCCACCACTTCGGGTTGCGGGTCAACCCGATTCGCTGCGCGCCGCGATCGACGGTGGTGATGATGAACGGGCCGGCCGACGGGCCGGGGCCGTTGAGGAAACCCTTGTTGAACGCCTCCGGGTTCCCGGTCACCACCTTGGGCATGAGCATGCTGTTGCCCGCGAACATGCCCTTCCAGTCGGCGAAGTGGTCGGCGAATGTGATGACCGCCTGCCGATCGTCGACACCCTTGGTGACCGACGCGACGCGCTCGGTGCCGTTGGGGGAGGCGAACAGGAATGCCCTGTCCTTGCCGCTGGTGGCGTTGATCTGGGACGCGAAGTCCTCCCAGGTGATCGGCGTGCCGTCCGACCACACCGCCTTCGGGTTGATCGTGTAGGTGACGACCTGCGGGTCGCTGCTGGTCAGTTCGACGTTGGTGAAGTAGTCGCTGTTGACCGTCATCTCGCCGTCGGGCTTGATGAAGAACGCCCGGGGCAGTGTCGCCCGCAGCATCCTGCCGAGCTCCCCGAGGTTGCCGTCGACGTGCAGGTAGTTGAAGTTGGGCGGAAAGCCCGTCAGCGCGAGCCGCAGGTTGCCGCCCTGGCGCAGCGTCGTCGGGTCCTGCGGGTTGATGTCGGCGCTCGCGCCGATCTCGGCGTTCCCGCCTGCGGAGGGGACCTCAGTGTCTGCACCGGAGCAGCCGGTCAGCACCAGCACGGCGATCATTCCGGTGGCGAGCAGACGCGAAATCGCACGTGGCAGGGGTGAAGAGTGCGACTTTGCGACTGCTCGTGCGGCTCGGTAGCTCATGCCGACTGACTTTATCCGCCATCTGCCAGCGGGCGCGGCACCGCCGACAGCAACCTGCGCGTGTACTCATCGCGCGGCGAGGCGAACACCTGGTCGCTGTCGCCCTGTTCGACGATCGTGCCCTTGTGCATCACCGCCACCCGATGGGCCAGATGCTTGACCACTGACAGGTCGTGGGACACGAACAGGTAGGCCAACCCGAACTGCTCCTGCAGGTCGAGCAGCAGGTTGATGATCCCGGCCTGGATCGACACGTCCAGCGCGGACACCGGTTCGTCGAGAGCCAAGATTTTCGGCTGCAGTGCCAGCGCCCTGGCGATGCCGATGCGCTGCTTCTGTCCGCCGGAGAACTCCGCCGGATAACGCTCGGCGTCCTCTCGGCGCAACCCGACCACGGCGAGCAGCTCGCCGACCCTATCGGAGGTCGATGACTTGTCGAAACCGTTGGCCCGCAACGGCTCTGCCAGCACATCGAACACCGGAAGCCGCGGATCCAGAGACGCGACGGGATCCTGGAACACCACCTGCAGGTCGCCCCGCAGGGCTTTCCTGCCGCGCCTGTCCAGTGTTGCGACGTCGGAGCCGAGCACCTCGATCGTCCCGGCCTGCGGTGTGGTGAGGTCCAGGATCTGGTGCAGCGTCGTCGACTTGCCGGAACCCGACTCGCCGACGATGCCCAGTGTGCGGCCCTGGTGCAGCTCGAAGCTGACACCGTCGACCGCACGCACCTCGCCGATCCGGCGGCGCAGCACCACACCCTTGGTCAACGTGTAGGTCTTGACCAGGTCGCTGACCCGCAGCACCACAGGTTCCTCCAGCGCCGCGCCGGTGTCCCGCAGCCGTGCCGTGGACACTCCGTAGATCTCGGCCGCGCTGCGGCCGGCGACGTGGTCGCTTCTGATGCACGCGACCTGATGACCGGGACCGACCGGTTGGAGTTCCGGTTCGGCGGTGTGGCATTCGTCGACGGCGAGCGGACAGCGTGGCGTGAACGGGCATCCCGGAGGCAACGCCACCAGCGACGGCGGTGCGCCGGGGATGGGGACCAGACGCGCCCCTTGGGGTGCGTCGAGTCGAGGCACCGAGCCCAGCAGTCCGGCGGTGTACGGCATCCGGCGGCTGCGGTACAGATCGGCGACCGGTGCCGTCTCCACTGCCCGGCCTGCGTACATCACCAGGGCGCGGTCGGCGAATTCGGCGACGACGCCGAGGTCGTGGGTGATGATCAGCACCCCGGCGCCGGTGACGTCCCGCGCGGTGCGCAGCACGTCGAGGATCTGCGCCTGCACCGTGACGTCCAACGCGGTCGTGGGCTCGTCGCAGATCAGCAGGTCGGGGTCGTTGGAGATCGCGATCGCGATGACGACGCGCTGACGTTCGCCGCCGGACAACTCGTGTGGGAACGCGCGGGACCGTCTCTCCGGCTGGGCGATGCCGACCAGTTCGAGCAGTTCGACCGCGCGGGTGCGGGCTGCGCGCCCACTGACGTCGCGCCGATGGATCGTGATCGCTTCGGCGATCTGGTCGCCCACGGTGTAGACCGGGGTCAGCGCCGACATCGGGTCCTGAAAGACGGTACCGATCTTGTCGCCGCGAATGCGCGACAGCTGTTGGTCGGAGAGCCCGAGCAGTTCGTCGCCGAGCAGCCGCACGGAGCCGGACACCTCGGCGTACGTCGGGTAGCAGCCCGACGACGGCCATGGCGCTCCGCCGACTTTCCGGCGCCGGACTCGCCCACCAGCGCGACGACTTCGCCGACCTCCACGTGATAGTTCAGGCCGCGCACGGCGGCGACGCGTTCGGCGTCGGTCGGGAAGTCGACGGTGAGGCCGCTGACCTCGAGAAGGCTCACGAGCTGGTCCTCGCCTTCTCGGCGCGGCGCCGTCTGCGGCTCGGGGCGGGTCGCGCCGACGGATCCAGGGCGTCGCGCAGCCCGTCGCCGATGAGGTTGGCGCACAACACGATCAGCACCAGAAACCCGGCGGGGAACAGGAAGACCCACGGGAAAGTCGTCACCGACCGGGTGCCGTCTGCGATCAGTGTTCCCAGTGAGACGTCGGGGGGCTGCACCCCGAAGCCGAGGAAGCTCAGACCGGTCTCCGCCAGGATCGCGACGCCGACATTCAGCGCCGTGTCGATGATCAGGATGGACGCCACGTTGGGCAGCACATGGCGGGTGATGACGCGCCAGTCGCTGACACCCATATACCTTGCTGCGACCACGAATTCGCGTTCACGCAGGCTCATCGTCATGCCGCGCACGATCCGGGAGCTGATCATCCAGCTGAACGCGGCGAGCAGCACTATGAGCCACAGGATGGTGCCGGACTCCCGGGTGCGCGGTGTGACGATCGCGATCAGGATGAAGCTGGGGACTACCAGAAGCAGGTCGACGGACCACATCAACGTCCGGTCCCGCCAGCCGCCGAAGTAGCCTGCGATCGCACCCACGGTGGCAGCGATGATCGTCGAGATGAACGCGACGCAGACACCGATCAGCAGCGACTTCTGCATTCCGCGCAGCATCTGCGCCAACAGATCCTGACCCAGCGCGTTCGTGCCGAACCAGTGCTTGGGCGTCGGTGGCTGCTGCAGCGCGTAGTAGTCCAGGTCGCTGTAGGAGTAGGGCAGCAGCGGCGGCAGCGCGTAGCAGCCGACGAAAAGTAGGCACAACAAGATCAGTGACACCACTGCGGCCTTGTTGCGCAGGAACCTGCGCCCCAGCAGCGTGCGTCGGGCGACGAACTGGTACTCGGGGACGCCCTCGACGGGTGACTCGCTCACGACACCCGCACCCTGGGGTCGAGGGCTGCGTAGATGACGTCGGAGAGCAGTCCCGCCAGCAAAATGGTTGCGCCGGAGAACACCGTGATCGCGGCGATGATGTTGGTGTCCTGGGTGGCGACGCCCTGCACCACCCATTCACCCATGCCGTGCCAGCCGAAGATCTTCTCGGTGAACACCGCGCCGGTCACCAGGGCGCTGACGCCGTAGGCGAACAGCGTGGCCATCGGGATGAGCGCGGTGCGCAGGCCATGCTTGAACAACGCGCGGCGGCGGGTCAGTCCCTTGGCCCGCGCCGTGCGGATGAAGTCCTGGCCCAACACGTCGAGCATCGCGTTGCGCTGGTAGCGGCTGAACCCGGCGATGGACGCCAGCGCGAGCGTGAAGGTGGGCAACACCAGGTGCTGGAGACGGTCGACGAACCGGTCCCACGGACCACCCGCCGCGTCGGGCGACGTCTCCCCGGTGTACTCGAACAACTGCACGCCCAGAGCCGAGTTCACCTTGAGCGCGCCCAGGATCAGCAGGTTGGCCACCACGAAGGTCGGGGTGCTCAGGATCAGCAGGGACGCCACCGTGATCACCCGGTCCGACAGCCGGTACTGGCGGATCGCGCCCCATGCGCCCACGACGACGCCGACGACCGTGCCCACCACCGATCCAATGAGCACCAGCCGCAGGCTGACCCCGATGCGCCGCCACAGTTCGTCGCTGACCGGCTGGCCGGTGACGGTGGTTCCGAAGTCCCCCCGGACGGCCCCCGAGACCCAGCTCGCGTAGCGGACGGGAATGGGTTCATCGAGGTCGAGTTCGGCCGCCTTGGCGTCGATGACGGCCTGAGGAGGTCGCGGGTTGCGTTCGAGCAGGCTGTCGAGGGGCTCGAACGTCAGCGAGGTCAGGAAGAACGTGAGGAACGATGCGAGCCCCAGCAGCACGACGTAGTTGAGCAGCCGACGCGCAAGGAAGCGGGTCATGCGGTGAGTCCGCCGGTGGGCTGCATGCGCACAGGTTATGAGAAATGTGTTGACACAGCCCGTTCATGTGGCTCCGGCGTGGCTGACGGGCGGCGGCTAGCGCCGCGGTCCGCCGCCGCCGGGCCGCGCCGCGCGTGTCTGGGGGTCGATGATCTCCGTCGCGGTCGCGGTGTCGCCCGTCTTGACCGCGCGGACCATCACGGTGTCGTTGACCGCGAACGACGACGCCGATGTCAGGTAGGTCTGAGCGAATCCGTCCGCGCTGCGAACGGTGACGGAGGTGGGCGACGCGGCCGTGACCGTCCCGGTCTGGGTCAACACCGTCGTGTAGCCCCCGGAGTCATCGGAGACGACGAACTGTCCGTGCAGGGCCAACCCGCCCGGGCCGAAAGCGTGCTGCCCCGGGCCTGGCGCGCCGCCGGGACCACCCGGGCCGAAAGCGTGCTGGCCCGGAGGGCCGATGGCGGGCGAGGATTCCCCGGTCGCCGCGTAGATCGCGGCGCCGCCCAGCCCGGCGATCACCGCTGCGATACCGACGGCCACCGCCGTCTCACGTAAGCCCCAGCGGTGTGGTGCCCGATCCGGGCTGCCCCAAACGGGGTTGTCGAACGTCACATGGTCGGTGCTCATGGGAGACCACACTGGACCCGCCCGATGTGTACCGGCTGTGAACGCACCCAGCATCGGATGTGGCCGTGGTTCACAGCCCGCACATAGGGACGGCACAGAGCACGCCTAGGAGCCAGACACATAATGGGGCGGTGCCCGACACTCGTGCTTCCGCCGTGGGCGGTGCCAGGATTGCCGCCTCCGGCGACGGTGCCAGAGATTGCCGCCTCCGGCGACGGTGCCGACGCTGCGCGAGCGGTGATGCGCCGGGCCGATGGCAGCCCGATCCACGTGCTCGTCGTCGACGACGAACCAGTGCTGGCCGAGCTGGTGTCGATGGCACTGCGATACGAGGGCTGGGAGATCGCGACCGCCGGTGACGGCGCGACCGCGATCGCCTCGGCCCGGGAGATCCCACCGGATGTGGTCGTGCTCGACGTGATGCTGCCGGATATGAGCGGGCTGGAGGTGCTGCGCAAGCTGCGCGAGCAGATTCCCGGCCTGCCTCTGCTGCTGCTCACCGCCAAGGACTCGGTCGAGGACCGGATCGCGGGTCTGACCGCCGGTGGTGACGACTATGTGACCAAGCCGTTCAGCCTCGAGGAGGTCGTGTTGCGGTTGCGTGCCCTGCTGCGGCGCACCGGGGTGACCACCGAGACCGGGGGCGCCAAGATCGTCGTCGGCGATCTGGTGCTCGACGAAGACAGCCACGAGGTGACGCGCGCCGGGGACCTCATCACACTGACCGCGACCGAGTTCGAGCTGCTGCGCTTCATGATGCGCAACGCCAAGCGGGTGTTGAGCAAAGCCCAGATCCTCGATCGGGTGTGGAGCTACGACTTCGGCGGCCGATCCAACATCGTCGAGCTGTATGTGTCCTATCTGCGCAAGAAGATCGACAGCGGACGAGAGCCGATGATCCACACGTTGCGTGGTGCGGGATATGTCCTCAAGCCCGCGCGCTGAGCGCCCGCGGGCCGGTATCCGCGCTCCGCACGCTGGGGCCGGATTGCGCGCTCCGCACGCTGGGGCCGGATTGCGCGCTCCGCACGCTTGGACGCTGCGGACCCGCCTGCTCGTCACCCAGGTCCTCGTGCTCGCGGTGGTGTGCGCGGGTATCGGCATCGCGACCGAGTTTGCGCTGCAACGCTTCTTGATGAACCAGCTCGACGAGCAGGTGGTGGAGGCCGGCAGGCGATCAGCGGTGATCTTCGACTTCGGCCCGCCGCCGCCACCGGGTATGGGCCCGCCCGAGATGAGACTGCCCGACGTGATGATGGGACCCCCGCCACCCGGGGCCCCGCGACGCGAGATCATTCGCGACGACGAGGGACCGGGACCGGCGTTCCTGAACGCGCCGGGTCAGGCGATCCGAACGGTCGGCGCCGTGGTGTCGGGCGGAACGGCTCTGGAGGCAGGTGTCATCACCGCCGACGGTGCCCGCGCCGAGATCTCCACCGCCGCAGCCGAACAACTTGCCGCCCTTCCTGTCGACATGCGCCCGAGAACAGTCGACCTGGACGGATTGGGTCGCTATCGCATGGTGAGCTTCCCTGCCCACCACCCGGGCGAGACGGTCGTCGCCGGCCTGCCCACCGCCGATGTCGACGACACCCTGCTGTGGGTACTCGTCATCTTCTGCGTGGTCGCGGCCGTCGCGCTGGTGGCCGCTGCGACGGCGGGCATCGTCATCGTTCGTCGCCAACTCGCGCCTCTGGCAAGGGTTTCGGCGGCCGCGCAGCAGGTCGCCGATCTGGAACTCGACCGGGGGGAGGTGCGGTTGCCCACCCCGATCGTCAAAGTCGATCCGGCCGCCGCCCACACCGAGATCGGACAGCTCGGCGGCGCGCTGAACCGCATGCTGGACCGCATCGCCGGCGCGCTGGCCGCCAGGCAGGCCAGCGAGACCCGGGTGCGGCAATTCGTCGCCGACGCCAGCCACGAGTTGCGCACCCCGTTGGCCGCCATCCGCGGCTATACCGAGCTGGCACAACGCAAGCGGGGTGAGCTTCCCGATGACGTCGCCCACGCGATGAACCGGGTCGAATCCGAGACCGAGCGGATGACCCAGCTCGTCGAGGACATGCTGCTGCTCGCCCGGCTCGACACCGGACGTCCCCTGCAACGTGACGCGGTCGATCTGACCAGGCTTGCCGTGGACGCGGTCAGCGACGCGCACATCGCAGGCCCCGACCACACGTGGGAGCTGGACCTGCCCGACGAGCCCGTCATCGTCCTCGGCGACGAGGCGCGGCTGCATCAGGTGCTGGCCAACCTGCTGGCCAATGCGCGCACCCACACGCGGCCGGGCACCTCTGTCACCACATCGCTGACCGTCGGTGACGACGCGGACGTGGTGCTCGCGGTCCTCGACGACGGCCCCGGCATCGCGGCCTGGCTGCAGCCCGATATCTTCGACCGGTTCGTCCGCGGCGACTCCTCACGCAGCAGGCGCGGCGGCAGCACCGGTCTGGGCTTGGCGATCGTCGACGCCGTCGTGCGGGCGCACGGCGGCACGATCGACGTGCACAGTGTCCCGGGCAGAACCGAATTCGTCGTCAGGTTGCCCGGAGATCCACAGCCAAGCCACAGCGCAGGCCAATCGGGCCCCTAGCGCGGTCGCCCATGATCGACCGGTGACCCTCCTTTCACCTGCCGAGTTATCTGCCGAGCAGACACAAAGTCGCACGGAGAGCCTCGAAAGAGGGCGATTTCGCGTCTGCTCGCCGAGGGTCGGGTTCGTGTTGTTGCTGCTCGCCACGGCGGTGCTGTACCTGTGGAATCTGGGTGCCAGCGGGTGGGCCAACGCCTATTACTCGGCGGCGGTGCAGGCCGGCTCCAGCAATTGGACGGCGATGCTGTTCGGGTCCAGCGACGCCGCCAACGCCATCACCATCGACAAGACCCCGGCCGCGCTGTGGGTAATGGACCTGTCGGTACGGGTGTTCGGGCTCAACCCGTGGGCCGTGCTCGCGCCGCAGGCGTTGATGGGGGTGACCTCGGTCGCGGTGCTCCACGCCGCGGTGCGCCGCGTCAGCGGCACGTCCGCCGCACTGCTGGCCGGCGCGGTATTCGCGCTGACGCCGGTGGCGGCGCTGATGTTCCGGTTCAACAACCCCGACGCGCTGCTGGTACTGCTGATGGTCGTCGCCGCGTACTGCACCCAGCGCGCCTGCGAAAGAGACAGCAGCCGGTGGTGGCTGATCGCCGCAGGCGTGGCGGTCGGATTCGGATTTCTGGCCAAGATGCTCCAGGCGCTGCTGGTCCTGCCCGCACTCGCCGCCGCGTACCTGCTCGCCGGGCATCGGCGGCCGGCGCGCCGGATCGCCGACACCGTGGTCGCGGGTGCCGCGGTCGTGATGGCTGCCGGTTGGTATCTGCTGCTCGTGGAACTGTGGCCGGCCTCCTCGCGGCCCTACATCGGCGGCTCGCAGCACAACAGCATCATCGAGCTCACGCTGGGCTACAACGGATTCGGCAGGCTGACCGGCAACGAACCCGGCGGGCTCGGCAACCTCAACCACGACGTCGGCTGGGGTCGGTTATTCGGCTTGAGCATGGGCGCGGACATCGCATGGCTGCTGCCCGCCGCGGTCATCTGCATCGTGGCGGGACTCGTCCTCACCCGCCGCGCCCCCCGGACCGACCCCACCCGCGCAGCTCTGGTCATCTGGGGTGGCTGGCTGGCCGTCACCGCCGTGGTGTTCAGCTACATGAACGGCATCGTGCATCCCTACTACACGGTGGCGTTGGCGCCCGCGATCGCCGCCGGGATCGGCATCGGCTCAACGATGTTGTGGCAGAGGCGCTCCGACGTCCGCGCTGCGACCACGCTCGCCGGCACCGTCCTCGTCACAACCGTCCTGGCGGCCGTGCTGCTGTGCCGCCACGGCGACTGGATGCCCTGGCTTCGGGCGGCAGTCGCGATCGGCGGAGTCGGTGCGGCCACGCTGATCTTGATCGCGGGCCGGCTGGGTGAGCCGGCGGCCCGACTCGTCGCCGGTCTCGCGGTGGTCTCGTGCCTCGCCGCACCCGCTGCCTACACCATCGCCACCGCGTCGACACCACACAGCGGCGCGATCCCCTCGGTCGGACCGTCGCGCGGCGGTGGCCCCGGTGGTGGCTTCGCGGCCGGCGGGCTGCTGAGTTCACCGACGCCCCGGCCCGACCTGACCCGTCTTGTCGCCGCCCGGGCGAACGATTTCACCTGGGCCGCAGCAGTCGTCGGCTCGAACAACGCCGCGGGCTACCAACTGGCGTCCGGTGCACCGGTGATGGCCATCGGCGGGTTCAACGGCACCGATCCCTCGCCGACCCTCGAGGAGTTCATCCGCTATGTCGATGAGGGACGGATCCACTACTTCATCCAGGGCCGGATGATGATGGGCCGCTTGGGCGGCGGCAGCGGTGGCGAAACGGCCGCGATCACCGATTGGGTCGAGGCGCGCTATTCCCCGCAGACCGTGGACGGCGCGGTCGTCTACGACCTGACCCGGCCCGGCCGGCATCTCACAGCCCGCACATAGCTCGGGCCAACGATGAGCACACCTAAGCACCCGACGATGGTGTCATGACAGAAATCACTCTCGGGACCGAATTCCCAGGTGTTGAGCGCCCTTTCGAGCCACGGCCGAACGCCGCGCTGGCCGCACGCGCAGCCGGTGCACCGGTGCTCGACGTCGTCGTCCCCGTGCACAACGAGCAGGTGGTGCTGGCGGATTCGGTGCACCGGCTGCACCGCTACCTGCGCGACGCCGTTCCGTTCCCGGCGCGGATCACGATCGCCGACAACGCGAGCGCCGATGACACCCCCCGCATCGCGGCGCAGCTCGCCGCCGAGCTGACCGACGTGCGCGTGGTGAGGCTGGAGCAGAAGGGACGTGGACGTGCCCTGCATCAGGTCTGGACGCAGTCCGACGCGGCCGTGCTCGTGTACATGGACGTCGACCTGTCCACCGACCTCGCCGCGCTCGCCCCGCTGGTGGCCTCACTGATCTCGGGCCACTCCGACCTCGCGATCGGCACCCGGCTCGGCCGCGGCGCGCGCGTCCGGCGCGGTCCGAAACGCGAGATCATCTCCCGCTGCTACAACCTGATCCTGAAATCCACACTGTCCGCCGGTTTCTCCGACGCGCAGTGCGGGTTCAAGGCGATCCGCGCCGACGTCGCTGCCCGCCTGCTGCCGTTCGTCGAAGACACCGGATGGTTCTTCGACACCGAGCTGCTGGTGTTGGCCGAGCGCAGCGGGCTGCGTATCCACGAGGTCCCGGTGGACTGGGTGGACGATCCCGACAGCCGCGTCGACATAAAGGCGACGGCCGCCGCCGACCTCAAAGGTATCGGCCGGCTGCTGCGCGGCCTGGCCACCGGCGCGATACCGGTCAATACGATCGCCGCGCAGCTCGGCTCGTCGAGGGACGCGGCCGCACCCCGGTCACTGCTGCGCCAGGTGGTCCGGTTCGGCGCGGTGGGGGTGGCATCGACTGCTGCCTACGTGCTGCTGTTCGTCGCGCTGCAGGGCTGGGCGGGCGCGCAGCTGGCGAACCTGATCGCGTTGCTGCTCACCGCGATCGCTAACACCGCGGCCAACAGGCGCTTCACCTTCGGGGTCGCCGGGAGCCCGCAGCTGGCCCGTCATCACCTCGAGGGTCTCCTCGTCTTCGGCATCGCGCTGTCCATCACCAGCGGCGCGCTCGGCCTTTTGCACGCCACTGCCCAGGCGCCGCACCACCTGGTCGAGCTCGCTGTGCTGGTGGCGGCCAACCTGCTCGCCACCGCCGTCCGATTCGTGCTGCTGCGCGGCTGGGTGTTCCACCCCCGGCGCACGAAAGTCGAAGGAAGCCATCGATGACACTCACCACAGATGCGCCCCTGCGCGCCACGACGCACCCGGCTCCACCGCTGTCGGGCGGAAACCTTCTCGGCCGTTTGGCTTTCGGCGATGGCACCCAGCCGCGCTGGGTTCGGGCCGCGTTACTCGCGCTACTCGCTGCCACCGCGGTGCTCTACCTGTGGGGCCTGGGCTCCTCGGGCTGGGCGAACCAGTACTACGCCGCGGCGGCGCAGGCGGGCACCCAGGACTGGAAGGCCTGGCTGTTCGGATCGCTGGATGCCGGCAACGCGATCACCGTGGACAAGCCGCCCGCTGCACTGTGGGTGATGGCGTTGTCAGGCCGGCTTTTCGGGTTCACCCCGTTCACCATGCTGCTGCCGCAGGCATTGATGGGGGTGGCGGCAGTCGCCGTCTTGTACGCGGCGGTGCGCCGCGTCAGCGGACCAGGTGCGGGTCTCATCGCCGGTGCGGTACTGGCTCTCACCCCGGTGGCGGCGTTGATGTTCCGGTACAACAACCCCGACGCGCTTCTCGTCCTGCTACTCGTCGTCGCCGCGTACTTGATGGTGCGGGCCATCGAGACGGGCCGAACGCGCTGGGTCGTGCTCATCGGGGTGGTCCTCGGGTTCGCCTTCCTCACCAAGATGCTGCAGGCGTTCCTCGTCATGCCCGGACTCGCGCTGGCCTTCCTGGTGGCCGCGCCCGGGGGACTGTGGCCGAGAATCGGCAAGCTGGCGGCCGGTGCCGGCGCGATGATCGTTACTGCGGGATCCTTCCTGGCGCTGGTCAGCCTCTGGCCCGCAGACTCGCGGCCCTACATCGGCGGCTCCACCGACAACAGCCTCCTTCAACTCGCTCTGGGCTACAACGGAATTCAACGCATCGCCGGAGGCGAAGGCGGCCCCGGTGAGGGCGGACCCGGCGGCCGTGGTGGACCCGGTGGAGCGGGCAACCTGTTCTTCGGCGGCGACCCCGGGATCGGGCGGCTCTTCGGCCTGTCGATGGGTGCCGAGGCGTCCTGGCTGTTGCCTGCCGCGCTGATCGGTCTGGTGGCGGGTCTGTGGTTCACCCGCCGCACGGCACGCACCGCTGGTGTGCGGGCGAGCCTGCTGTTGTGGGGAGGCTGGCTGCTGGTCACCGGTGCGGTGTTCAGTTTCATGGACGGGATCATCCATCCCTACTACACGGTCGCCTTGGCGCCCGCGATCGCGGCGCTGGTCGGGATCTCGGTGGCCGAGCTCTGGCGGGGCAGGCAGTACTGGGCCCCACGGGTGGTCCTCTCGGCGATGTCGGCCGCCACGGGTGTGTGGGCGTTCATCCTTCTCGATCGCACGCCGGACTGGCTGCCATGGCTGCGCTGGGTCGTGCTGGCCGGCACCGTGGTCGTCGCCGCGGTGATCGCCGCCGGTGTGCACCGGCTCGGCCGCGCCGGCGCAATCGTCGCTGCCGCGGCGATCCTCTTCGGCGCCGCGGCACCCGCCGCCTACGCCATCGAGACCACGATCCGCACGCACAGTGGGCCGGTCGCCATGTCGGGGCCCACAACGACAGCTGGCGGTCCCGGCGGCCAGGGTTTCCCGGGTGGGCCGGACACTCCCGGTGGGTCCGTGTCGAACAACACCGAACTGCAGGAACTCATCGAAGCGGCCGACAACCGCTGGGCGGCAGCAAGTATCGGCTCGATGTCCGCCGGCAGCCTCGAGCTGGAGACAGGTGCCTCGGTGATGGCGATCGGGGGATTCACCGGTGGCGACGACTCACCCACGCTCGAGCAGTTCCAGGCGTATGTGAAGGACGGTCAGGTCAGGTACTTCATCGCAGGCGGCCGCGGCCGGCCGGGGGGTGACTCGGGGTCGTCGAGCCAGATCACCTCGTGGGTCGAGCAGAACTTCACCCCGACGAACGTGGGCGGCGCGACCGTCTACGACCTGCAGGGCTGAGCGCCCGCCGAGACTGAGCTTGTGTGCGAGAAATCCCACCTAACTCGCGCACAAGTTCAGTTTCGGCGCCCATCGGATCTGGGCGATCCCCACCCGTGACTTCGCGACGCCCCCCTGTTAGTTTGCGGCCATGACGGTGACAGACGAGTACCTGAAGAACAACGAGGAGTACGCCAAGTCGTTCGAGGGGCCGCTACCGCTGCCCCCGAGCAAGCATGTGGCTGTCGTGGCGTGCATGGACGCTCGGCTGGACGTCTACCGGCTCCTGGGTCTCAAAGACGGCGAGGCGCACGTCATCCGCAACGCGGGAGGTGTCGTGACCGACGACGAGATCCGCTCGCTGGCCATCAGTCAGCGGCTCCTAGGTACCAAAGAGATCATCCTGATCCACCACACCGATTGCGGCATGCTGACCTTCACCGACGACGAGTTCAAGAGCGCCATTCAGGAAGAGACCGGCCTGAAGCCCGAGTGGGCCGCCGAAGCTTTTCCCGACGTCCAGGAGGACGTGCGCCAGTCCCTGCGTCGTATCGTGGCCAGCCCGTTCGTCACCAAGCACGAATCGTTGCGCGGCTTCGTCTTCGACGTCGCCACCGGAAAGCTCGACGAGGTCACTCTCTAGCCAGCGCCAGCGTCCGCAGCGCCCGAGCGGTGCGGTCGCAGAAGCCCTCCCGGTCGGCCAGGCCGCGGGTCATCGCCCGCGCCACCGTGATCGCGACCAGGAAATCGAAAACGGTGTCGGTGCGCGAAACGATCTCGTCCTGCGGAAGATTCGGCAGAGCTGTGGCGAGCAATTGGGCCATCAGCGAGCGGACGTCGGCCTCGGACCTAAGCACCAGTCGTTCGTAGATCTGCTCGTCGCGGTGGTAGGCGGTCAGCAGGCCCGGGAGCGCCGCGCGCGTTGCCGGGTCGGCAAGCCAGTCCAAGAACAGTTCCACCCAGGCGCGCAGATCGGTCTGCAGGTCGCCGGTGGGCAGCGGGACGGGCGCAGGCTGCGGATGCCCGAAGGTCGCGTCCTCGACCAGCGCCTCTTTGGTCGGCCAGCGCCGGTAGATGGTGGGTGCGCCGACACCGGCCCGCCGGGCGATGGCCATCACCGTGGTGCCCTGGAACCCGACCTCGACCAGAAGATCGCGGGTGGCCTGCAGCACCGCGACATCCTTGGCCGGATTGCGGGGGCGGCCCACGGCTCCCGGGGAACTGTTCACAACGGAAACCTATCCCGACACAGCCACTTCTGTTACGTTACGCCCCATAACGTAAATGACGGGACGGAGACCCATGCTGACGCCTCATGACGAACTGTTGTGCCATCAGTTGCCGACGACGTTCGACCACGTCTCCCAGAGTGATCTGCGCTGGACCGAGCGGATCGTGATGTACGGATTCGATCGCTCGGGCGACATCAACGTCATGGTCGGGTTGGCGCGTTATCCCAACCGCAACGTCACCGACGCTTACGCGATGATCACCCGGCGTACCGCCGCGGGCGGTCAGGAAGCGCGCGTGGTGCGGATGTCGACCGAGATCAACCCCGAGTCGGGACCGCTGGGCACCTACGCAGTCGGGCCGTTCACCTATCGCGTCGAAGAGCCGTTGCGCACCGTGCGGGCCGTCCTCGAGCCCAACGAACAGGGCGTCAGCATGGAACTGCGGTTGCGCGGCCAGTTCCCGACGTATGAGCAGACCCCGGCGTTTCACCGCAGCCGCGGCCGGGTCAACGAGGACGCGCGGCGCTTCTACCAGAACGGTGAACTGGAGGGCTGGATCGAGATCGACGGCGAACGCATCGAGATCGACACCCGGAGATGGTGGTTCGGACGTGATCACTCCTGGGGCGTCCGCAACGGCCCCGGTGGCGGCAGTCTCGGCGAGGGGCAGCATCTGCAACCCCAGGAGATCCCGGATGGGACGCTGTACTACATGGGCATCTTCCAATTCGACGACCAGCTGGTGCATTTCGCGCAACGCGAGACCAGCACGGGGGAGCGTTGGCAGTTCGAGGGCGAGATTCTCCACCCGATTGCGACGGGACGGCCGGCAGCGACGATCATCGACGTCGAGCACGACCTGAAGTTTCGCAGCGACCTGCGTGTCATCAGCGGCGGCACATTCACCGTCCACCGCGGCGATCGGACCTCGGCCCTCATCGACCTCACCCCGCTGACCGACTTCTGGCCGGGACTGGCCGGTTACATGGAAGTCGGCGGTTACGCGTCCGGGCATTGGCGCGGAAGGGAATTCATCGACGGCTTCACCGTGGACCCGACCGACCTTGACGTCATCAGGCCGGTCAGCTTCCTGTCCGAGACGCTGTGCGAGGTCCGGATGACAGAGCCGGACGGCGTCAAGGTCGGCCACGGTCTGGTCGAGATGGTCTTCGTGGGCGCCTACCCCCGGTACGGATACACCGGTTGGTGACATGACTGCGTCGCACCCGCGTCCGGCCGCCGAGGAGTTGCCTGGCGTGTTGGAAACCATAGTGCGTCAACGTATTCCGGGAGCCGGCCAGGCGCGCATCGCGAACTTCGTGGCCAGCAGTGCCGGGTTCTCCACCGAAACCTTCCTGTTCGATCTCGTCGGTCTCGACGACGGCGGGACGATGGGTCTGGTGTTCCGGCGGCCACCCGAGTACCAGATCCTGCCCGACTACGACCTGCGCAGGCAGTTTCTGGTGATGCAGCGTCTGGCTCCGTCGCCGATCCCGGTGCCCAGCGTCCGCTGGATCGAGCCCGACCCCGGCGCGCTGGGCACCCAGTACCTGGTGATGGATCGCATCGACGGCGTCGTCGGGATCAGCGATGTGCCGCCCTACCATCAGACCGGCGTCTTCGCCGAGACCGACGACGCCGGGCGGGCGGCGCTGTGGCACGGATGTGTGGACATGATCGCTGCGGTCCACCGAGTCGATCCGGCCGAATACCGGTTGGGGTTCCTCGGCCTGCCCGGCGGGAACCCGTCCACCGCGCTGACGTCGTTTCTGCGCTATGCCCTGGAATGGGCCTACGGCGGCAAACCCGTCCACCGCATGTTCCTGCGGGCACTGCAGTGGCTCGACGCGCACCCGTACATGCCGGAACGGGTGGGGCTGTGCTGGGGCGACAGTCGGATGTCGAACGTGCTCTACGGCCCGGACCTCGCGCCGGTGGCCGCCCTCGACTGGGAGATCGCCTACCTCGGCGACACCGCGGCCGACGTCGCCTGGTTGTTCATGACCGACTGGGTGAGTTCCCCGCTACCCGATAACGCGTCAGCGCCCGGTACGCCGAGCCGGGAGGAGACCATCGACCGCTACGAGGCGGTGGCCGGCCATCCGATCGGCAACATCCGCTATGGGGATGTCATCGCTCCGTTGCTGCTCGCCGTGGCCCTGGTCAGGCTGAACAGGAAGTTCGCCATCGAGGGGTTCGACCTCGCGGAGATCTGCGCCCGGCGTTTGGAATACGTCCTGGACGGGGACTAATGTCTCGCAGCACCGTTGACACCGCAGCAACCGCTGGCTAAGTTCCAGGGCATGATTGGTAACCTGGTCATCTCTACCAACTTTACGGAGAAGCGATGACCGTGACCGCGGATCTCACCCAGCACGCCGGCCGCTACGAACTGAGCCACCTGCGGGTGCTGGAGGCCGAAGCCATCCACATCATCAGGGAGGTGGCCGCGGAGTTCGAGCGGCCGGTACTGCTGTTCTCCGGCGGGAAGGACTCGATCGTCATGCTGCACCTGGCGATCAAGGCGTTCCGGCCGGGCAGGCTGCCGTTCCCGGTGATGCACGTCGACACCGGGCACAACTTCGACGAGGTGCTGGCAGCTCGCGACGAGCTGGTCGCGGAGTCCGGGGTGCGCCTCGTGGTCGCCAAAGTGCAGGACGACATCGACGCGGGCCGGGTGATCGAGACCATTCCGTCGCGCAACCCGATGCAGACCTTCACGCTGCTGCGTGCCATCCGCGAGAACAAGTTCGACGCCGCCTTCGGCGGAGCCCGACGCGATGAGGAGAAGGCCCGCGCCAAGGAGCGCGTCTTCTCGTTCCGCGACGAGTTCGGCCAATGGGACCCGAAGGCGCAGCGGCCCGAGCTGTGGAACCTGTACAACGGCCGCCATCACAAGGGCGAGCACATCCGGGCGTTCCCATTGTCCAACTGGACCGAGTTCGACATCTGGTCCTACATCGGCGCCGAGAAGATCAAGCTGCCCTCGATCTACTACGCGCATAACCGGCAGGTCTTCGAACGCGACGGAATGCTTCTCGCCGTGCACAAGTACCTGCAGCCGCGCAAGGACGAGAAGATCGTCGAGAAGACGGTGCGGTTCCGCACAGTCGGCGACGTCACCTGCACCGGCTGCGTCGAATCGTTGGCGGGCACCGTCTCCGAGGTGATCGCCGAGACCGCGGTGTCGCGGCTCACCGAGCGTGGGGCCACCCGCGCCGACGACCGGATCTCCGAAGCGGGCATGGAAGACCGCAAGCGAGAGGGCTACTTCTGATGCCAGGGCGAGCGAAGCGACGGGGGAACTAACATGGCTACGTTGCTCAGGCTCGCGACCGCCGGTTCGGTCGACGACGGCAAGTCCACGCTCATCGGCCGGTTGCTCTTCGACTCCAAGGCCGTCATGGAGGATCAGCTGGCGGCCGTCGAACGCACCTCCAAGGAGCGCGGACACGACTACACCGACCTGGCTCTGGTCACCGACGGCCTGAGGGCCGAGCGCGAGCAGGGCATCACCATCGACGTCGCCTACCGCTACTTCGCCACGGCCAAGCGGAAATTCATCATTGCTGACACCCCCGGGCATGTGCAGTACACCCGAAACATGGTCACCGGAACCTCGACCGCGCAACTGGCGATCGTGCTGGTCGATGCGCGCCACGGCTTGCTCGAGCAGTCGCGCAGGCACGCGTTTCTGGCGTCGCTGCTCGGCATCCAGCACATCGTGCTGGCGGTGAACAAGATGGATCTGGTCGACTGGGATCAGGAGCGGTTCGAGACGATCCGGGACGACTTTCATGACTTCGCCGCGCGCCTGGACGTTCACGACGTCACCACCATCCCGTTGTCGGCGCTCAACGGCGACAACGTGGTCACCAAGTCCGACGTCACGCCGTGGTACGAAGGCCCGGCGCTGCTCACGCACCTCGAGGAGGTGTACATCGCCGGCGATCGCAACCTGGTCGACGTGCGGTTCCCGGTACAGTACGTGATCCGGCCACAGACCCGCGACCACCACGATCACCGCAGCTACGCGGGCACGATCGCCAGCGGGGTGATGCGCGTCGGCGACGACGTCGTCGTGCTGCCCACGGGCAAGGCGAGCCGGATCGGCGCGATCGAGGGGCCCGGCGGTCCGATCGACGAGGCGTTCCCGCCGATGGCGGTGTCGGTCAGCCTGACCGACGACATCGACATCTCGCGCGGCGACCTGATCGCCCGTCCCCACAACCAGCCCAGGGTTGCGCAGGACTTCGACGCCACGGTGTGCTGGATGGCCGACGAAGCAGCGCTCGAGCCCGGCCGCGATTACCTGATCAAGCACACCACCCGCACCACGCGGGCCAAGGTGACGGGTCTGGATTACCGGCTCGACGTCAACACCCTGCACCGGGACAAGTCGGCGACGGCGCTCAAACTCAATGAGCTGGGCCGTATCTCGCTGCGTACCCGGGTGCCGTTGTTGCTCGACGAGTACAGCCGCAACGCGGCGACCGGTTCCTTCATCCTCATCGACCCGAACACCAACAAAACCGTTGCGGCGGGCATGGTGTTGCGCGACGGCACGGCGCGCTCGGCAAGCCCGAACACGGTGCGCCACGACTCGCTGTGTACCCCCGAGGACCGGCTCACCAAGGGCCGGACAGTGTGGTTCACCGGCCTGTCCGGGTCGGGCAAGTCGTCGGTGGCCGTTCTTGTCGAGCAGCAGCTGCTCGAAAAAGGCATTCCCGCTTACGTTCTCGATGGCGACAACCTCCGGCACGGGCTCAACTCCGACCTCGGCTTCTCGATGGCCGACCGTTCGGAGAACCTGCGCAGGCTTGCCCACGTCGCCGCGATCCTCGCCGACTCCGGTCAGGTGGTGCTCGTCCCGGCGATCAGCCCGCTGGCCGAGCACCGCGACCTGGCGCGCAAGGTGGCCACCGATGCCGGCGTCGAGTTCTTCGAGGTGTTCTGTGACACCCCGTTGGCGGACTGCGAGCAGCGGGACCCGAAAGGCTTGTACGCCAAGGCCCGTGCCGGTGAGATCACGCACTTCACCGGGATCGACAGTCCTTACCAGCGGCCGAAGAACCCCGATCTGCGGCTCACTCCGGACCGGACGCCCGATGAGTTGGCAGTGTCGGTCATCGAGCTCATCGAGGGACGGCGATGAGCCGTTACGCAGAAGGTGGAGGTCAAGTGAGCGACCACGAGCTGGCCGCGCGCCTCGCGACTCAGGCCGGGGAGCTCCTGCTCGGTGTTCGGGCCGAGCTCGCCGGGGCAGCCGCAGAAGAGCTGAAAGCCGCGGGGGACAAGCGCTCCCACGACTTCCTGTTGGCGGCGTTGACCGCCGAGCGGCCGGATGACGTAGTGCTTTCGGAGGAAGGCCCGGAAGAAGAAGCTGAGCCGGCGCGGCTGTCGGCTCGGCGGGTCTGGATCGTCGACCCGCTCGACGGGACGCGGGAATTCTCTGAGCTCGGGCGCACCGACTGGGCGGTGCACGTCGCTCTATGGCAGTCCGGCGAACTGATCGCCGGCGCCGTGGCGTTACCGGCGCAGGGCGATACGCTGGCCACCCCGACGGTGGCCGCCCCTCCAGCTGCTCCTGAGATCCCGCGGATCGTGGTCTCGCGCACCCGTCCACCCGCCGTGGCGCTCGAGGTCCGAGACGCGCTGAACGGAGTGCTCGTCGAGATGGGCTCCGCCGGAGCGAAAGTCGCATCCGTGGTGCAGGGTTTGTCCGATGTCTACGTGCATGCGGGCGGCCAGTACGAGTGGGACTCCGCTGCCCCGGTCGCGGTGGCCCGTGCCGCCGGGCTGCACGCCTCGCGTCTCGACGGTTCGCCGCTGAAATACAACCAGCGCGACTCGAAGCTGCCCGACCTGATCGTGTGTCGGCCCGAGTATGCCGACGCCGTGCTGGCCGTGACCGCGGGTCCCCGGAGCGGCCGCTCGTCGTCGCACCGGCAGTAGGCTACGAGAGTGCCTGATCCCAATACCCTGCGCGCGTTGGCGGGTCTGCCGCTGGCCCCGGTCAGCCTGGCTGACTCGGCGCTTGTCCTGATCGACTGCCAGAACACCTACACCGGTGGCGTCATGGAACTCGAAGGGGTGCAGCCGGCCCTCGACGAAGCGGCGGCACTGCTCGACCGGGCCCGCTCGGCCGGTATCCCCGTCATCCACATCCAGCACGACGACGGTCCAGGATCGCTCTACGACATTGGGGGCGAGAGCGGAGCGATCGTGGGGCGGGTGGCGCCGCGGCACGGTGAGCGGGTGGTCGTCAAGAACTACCCGAATTCGTTTGTGCAGACCGACCTCGACGAACAGCTCAAAGCCCTCGACGTGTCGAACCTGGTGCTGGCCGGGTTCATGACCCACATGTGTGTGAACTCCACGGCGCGCGGGGCCTTCAATCTCGGCTACGCGCCGACGGTGGTGGCCGGTGCCACCGCGACCCGGGCACTACCGAGCCTGGGCGGCGATCCGGTCCCGGCGGCGGCGATGCAGGCCGCCAGCCTGGCCGCGCTGGCCGACCTGTTCGCCGTCGTGGTTGCCGGTTCGGCCGACATTCCCGACTAATCTGTGCCCATGCGGATGTCGGCCAAGGCGGAGTATGCCGTCCGGGCCATGGTGCAGCTCGCCACGGTGGACGATGGCACCGTCGTCAAAACCGACGACCTGGCCAGGGCCCAGGGCATCCCACCTCAGTTCCTCGTCGACATCCTCACCGACCTGCGCAACGATCGGCTGGTGCGTAGCCACCGCGGCCGCGAGGGCGGTTACGAACTCGCCCGGTCGGCTTCCGACATCAGCATCGCCGACGTGTTGCGCTGCATCGACGGCCCGCTGGCCAGCGTGCGGGACATCGGGCTCGGGGACCTGCCGTACTCGGGTCCTACCGAGTCGCTCACCGATGTGTGGCGCGCGCTGCGCGCCAGCATGCGATCGGTGCTGGAGCAGACCACACTGGCCGACGTCGCCTCCGGCGCCCTACCCGAGCATGTGTGCATGTTGGCCGACGACTACCGCAGCCAGGAATCGGCGCGCGGGCACTCGGTCGGTTAATCAGCCCCGCCCGGGTGATGGAAGTAGACGCCGCGACCGTGATACGAAGGTCTGGTGGCGTTCGACTTTCGCGATCTCGCCGTCCCGGTTCTCGTCGCGCCCATGGCGGGCGGGCCATCCACGCCCGAGCTGGCCGCTGCCGGGTCGACAGCGGGTGGACTGGGGTTCGTGCCTGCCGGCTATCTGGCTGCCGAGGTGTTCGCTGAGCGTCTGGTAGCGGCCCGCCGCCTGACCACCGGGCCGGTCGGCGCCAATCTGTTCGTGCCGCAACCCAGCGCGGCCACGCCGGGTGCGGTCGAGGCCTACGCCGACGCGTTGGCGTCCGAGGCGCAACGCTACGGCGTCAGCCTCGGGGAGCCCCGCTTCGACGATGACGATTGGGACGCCAAAATCGAGGTGCTGCTGGATCTGCGGCCGGCGGTGGCATCCTTCACCTTCGGCCTGCCGAGCGCCGACGAAGTGCGGCGGCTCGCCGAAGCGGGCATCACCACCGTCGGCACGGTGACCACATTGGCCGAGGCGCGGCTGGCGGCCGAGCGGGGCGTCGACGCGTTGGCCGCTCAGGGCCCGTCGGCGGGCGGACACCGCGGCACCTTCGATACGACCGCGCCACCGTCGGACGTGCCGCTGGACGACCTGCTGGCCGCGATCATCGCCGACCTCGACCTCCCCGTCGTTGCGGCGGGCGGGCTGATGGACGCCGGCGACGTGCGACGAGTGCTGCGGTCGGGGGCGGTGGCCGCCCAGCTGGGCACCGCGTTCCTGCTTGCCGACGAAGCAGGCAGCAGTGCCGTGCACCGGGCCGCGCTGCAGAATCCGCAATTCACTGAAACCGTTGTGACGAAGGCTTTCTCGGGCCGGTACGCGCGCGGACTGCGCAACCGGTTCGTCGATGAACACGAGACCGAAGCGCCGTTCGGATATCCCGAGGTCCACTACCTGACCAGCCCGGTGCGTGCCGCATCGGTGCGCGCGGGCGATCCGCACGCGGTAAACGTCTGGGCGGGCACGGGATTTCGGCAGGCCGAATCCGCGCCCGTGGCCGCGATCATGGAGAAGCTGATGGGCCCGGACTGATGCCGCCCCTGACTCGGCGAGTGTTCACGCTGGGTCTCGGCGCGGCGGCGACCACGCCGCTGCTTGCCGGCTGTGATGACGACCACTACCAGGAGCACGTCATCGTCGTCGGTGCCGGTATGGCCGGGCTCTCCGCCGCGCGACGACTGGCCGACGCCGGGGTCGCGGTCACCGTGGTCGAGGCCCGTAACCGCATCGGCGGCCGCGCGTGGACGGACACATCGCTGGGCATCCCGATCGACCTCGGCGCGGCATGGTTCCACGGGACCGAGGGCAACCCGCTGGTTGGACTGGCCGATGAGGTCGGCGCCAAGACAGTAAAGACCGACTTCGAGAACGTCGTGGTGCTTGCGGACGGAACTTCGCTGGCCCCCGCCGACGTCGACGCGGCCCTGGGCGACTGGCCGAAAATCATGGACGAGATCTACGACGCGGCCGCGGATGCCGGGCCGGACGAGACGGTGGCCGACGCCTTGGCGCCGCGCGTGGATCTCGACGACCCGCTCGTGCAGTGGTGCGTTGCGTCCACCATCAGCGCCGAGTACGCCGCCGCCCCGACGAGCTTGCGCTGAGATGGTTCGGCAGCGAAGGCCAACTCGACGGTCCCGACGTGATCCTGCCCGGCGGCTACGGACAGCTGGTGAACCGGCTGGCGCAGGGGCTCACCGTAAAGCTGGGCCACGCCGTCACTCGCATTGAACATGACGATTCTGGCGTGCGGGTGCGCACATCGCAGTCGGTCATAACGGGCGACCGGGCGATCGTCACCGTTCCTCTCGGGGTGCTCAAGGCGGACACCATCGCGTTCGACCCACCGTTGCCGGAGCCCAAGCGTCGGGCGATCGAGCGACTCGGGTTCGGGCTGCTCGACAAGGTCGTGCTCAGGTTCGATGAACCGTTTTGGCCGACAGATCGCGATATGGTCGGCATCGTGGGTCGCGATCAGCCGGTGTCGGATCTGGTGAACGGGCTGCGATTCGCCGGCGTGCCGCTGCTGGTCGGGCTACGGGGAGGTTCGAATGCCCGTGCGCGCGAATTGCATTCGGACCAGCAGACCGTCAGTGACGTGATCGCCACCCTGCGTGCCCCCGAGCCCACCGGCACGCTCGTCACCCGCTGGGCGGCGGACCCGTACGCCCGCGGGTCCTACAGCTTCCTCGCGGTCGGGTCGAGCCCGGACGATCAGCGGGCGTTGGCCGAACCGGTGGGGGATCGGCTCGCGTTCGCGGGCGAGGCGACGCACGAGGAGTTCTCCGCGACCGTGCACGGCGCCTACCTCAGCGGACTGCGGGAGGCCGACCGGATCCTCGGCTGAATCGGGTAGTTGGCTCTATGCGACACGCCGACTTGGCCCGACAATTTTGACCATGCCGCTATTGGGGGCGCGTGCCGTCGCGCTTGGGGACGAGCATGGGCGGCTGCTTGCCGATTACTTCGAGAACGTCACGGTGGTCGAGCGTGATGTGTTGCCAGACGATCCCGCCAACCGGCGCGGCGTCCCACAGGGCCGCACCGTGCCAGGATGTCAAACATGACCGTGGTTCTGGTGCACGGCAATCCGGAGACTGAGGCTGTTTGGGGTCCGCTGGTCGACGCGCTCGGGCGCCAGGATGTGGTGCGTCTGTCTCCGCCGGGGTTCGGCGCTCCGCTCCCCGAGGGCTTCCCGGCAACCTACCTGGCGTACCGGGACTGGCTCGAAGGTGAGCTGGAGGGTTTCGACGAACCGGTCGACCTCGTCGGGCACGACTGGGGCGGCGGTCATGTGGTGAACGTGGTGATGCATCGCCCCGAGCTCGTGCGCAGCTGGGCCAGCGACTTCGTCGGGCTGTTCGATCCCGACTACGTGTGGCACGACCTCGCCCGGGTGTGGCAGACACCCGGCGACGGCGAGCAGCTCGTGGACACCTTGCTGGGCGGCACTGATCAGGAACGAGCCGAACGGATGGTCTCGTTCGGGATACCCCTGGAAATCGCCACCTTGATGGCTCCGCGCCAGGGTCCCGAGATGGGCCGGGCAATCCTGTTGCTGTACCGCTCGGCGCGCCAACCCACGATGGTCGAAGCCGGCCGCGCACTGGAGAACGCCGCGGCTCGGCCCGGACTGTCACTGCAGGCCACCGAGGACCCGTTCGTCGGCTCCGACGAGATCCGACAGCGGGCGGCTGGCCGAGCCGGAGCGCGCACGGAAGTCGCTTGACGGGTTGGGACATTGGTGGATGGTCCAGGACCCGGCCCGTGGCGCTGCAGTCCTCAACCGCTTCTGGGAGACGCCCGGCTAATTCAATGCCTCGACGCTCACGTCGCCGGTCTCCGACCGTGCGGTGACGACCGAGGCGGCGTCCCCGCGTTCCTGGGTCTGCGGTACCCGCACTTCCGTCGTACCCCACTCCCGTCCGGTGGTCGCATCGACGACGTACGGGCCGGGCTGCGGCAACGCGAGGTCGATGTCGCCGTCCCCGGATTGGACATCGACGGTCTTCGGTGCCCCGGAGAAGTCGACGCTGACGTCCCCGTCTCCGGTGACCGCGCGGAACGATTCGGAGACCGCGATCGGCTCGCGGGTGTGGACGTCGCCGTGCTCGTTGGTGATCTCGATGTGGCGGGCCGAACCGCTGAGCACCACCGCGCCTTCGTCGGTCCGTGCGATCAGCTGGTCGAGATCAGCCTGGGCGAGAACCACGCCCATCTCCTGCTGCGTGGTCACGGTCAACCGGCGCGCCAGCTCGGGTGGCAGCACGAGGGTGATCTCCGAGGCCCTGCCGATATCCAGGACCGGGGAGTCCTCGGCGTCGATCGTCACCCGTGCGGTCAGGCCATCGGTGCTCACCGACAACGGATCCGAGCCCGCACGGGTGGAGTTCACCATCCGCATGTCGACGCGGGGCTCGCGAGCGTCGCGATCGCTGGTGATTCGTATCGCCACCGGGACCGAACCGGTGTTGACCGCCACCGAGCGCAGCGTGGTCGGCAGTGGCGTGGAGTCGGCGATGACCCGGAACGTGCTGACGCCCCAGGCGAACGTGGACAGCGACACGACGACGCCGATCACCAGCGCTGCGGCGGCGACGATCAGCGTCACCCGGACGGCGGTGCGCCCGCCGGGGGATAGCGGTGGCGGTGGCGATGCCGGGATGGGGGGCGGGGCTGTGTCTGTTGCGAAGGATGTCACTGCCAGAGTCCTTTCAGCGCTTCAGGATTCGAGGTATCGCAGCACCGCGAGGACGCGGCGGTTCTCGGTCTCGTCGGGAGCGAGGTTCAGTTTGGTGAAGATCGACGCGATGTGCTTTTCGGCCGAGCCGACCGACATGTGCAGTGCCACCGCGATGGCGGAGTTGGTCTTGCCCTCGGCCATCAGCTGCAGCACCTCGTGCTCTCGGGGGGTCAGCGCGTCAAGGGTGTTCCGCCGGTGCGAGCGGACCAGGATCTGGGACACCACTTCGGGGTCGAGCACGGTCCCGCCCGCTCCGACGACCTGCACGGCATCGAGGAACGCCGGGACGTCGGCCACCCGGTCTTTGAGTAGGTAGCCGAACCCTCTTGTGTCCGAGGCGATCAGCTCGGACGCGTAGCGTTCCTCGACGTAGTGGGACAGCACCAGCACCGGTGACTCCGGGTTCTGGCTGCGCAGCAGCGCCGCGGCCCTGATGCCTTCGTCGGTGAATGTCGGCGGCATCCGCACGTCGAGGATCGCCAGATCGGGGCGGTGCTCGCTGACCAGGCGCAGCAGGTTCGTCGCGTCGGGCACGCCGGCGACCACCTCGTGGCCGGCATCGATCAGGATCCGCTCGATACCGGCTCGCAGCAGAGCCGAATCCTCGGCGATCACTATCCGCATGGCAGCACCGCGCTGATGACGGTGGGTCCGGTGACCGGGCTGGTCACCGTGAACGTGCCCCGGGCGGCGCGCACTCGTTCGTCGAGGCCGCGCAGGCCGGTCGCGTTCTCGTCGTCGGTGATCCAGGCGCCCCCGCGGCCGTCGTCGAACACCGTGACGTGCAGCTGGTTGGCGGCTTCGTCGAGTCGCACGGTGACCGCGGCGTTGGAGGCTCCGGCATGCCGGGTGATGTTCGTCAGCGCCTCGGCGACCACGAAGTAGGCGCACGCCTCGACCTCGTCAGGCAGCCGGTGCGGCAGATGCACGCTCAGCGTCGTCGGCACCCCCGAGTTCGTGGCGCGCTGCACCACCGACGACAGCGCGGCGTCCAGGCCGCGGTCCGACAGGATGGTCGGTGCGATCCCGCGCACCACGTTGCGCAGTTCGACCAGCGCGCTCTTGGCGTCGTCGTGAGCCTCGGCGATCAATGTCTTGGCCGTAGGCAGATCGGTGTCGAGCTTGGTCTGCGCCAGGCCGATCGTCATCGCCAGGGACACCAGGCGCGGCTGCACGCTGTCATGCAGATCGCGTTCGATGCGGTGCCTCTCGGTCTGCGCGGACGTCACCGCACCCTGACGGGCGTCGGCGAGCGCACTGACCTGGAACTGCAGTTCAGCAGTCGGCGATGGGGACAGCAGCCAGCGGTCGATGGTGGCGTCCAGCGAGGGCGCGAACACCAGGAGCGCGACGGCCGCGGCGAGTGCCACCGCGGCCAGCAGCCAGGCGACGGGCGTCGGCACGAACGACAATCCGGCGTCGGCGTCGCTGTGACCGATGGCGATCGCCGCCGCCGGTGCGAGGAACGCGAACACCAGGAGCGCCAACGCCAGACCGGTGACGAACACGTCGTAGGTCAGCCGAAGGTAGTGGTGGGCCACCGACTTCCAGAACCGTACGCTGCTGATGTCGAGCCAGAGCTGGTGTGCCCAGCGCTGGAAGCCGGTGTGCGGCGACAGTCGCCGCGGTGGGATGCCGATACCCATGCCGAACACCGCTTCGCTGCGTACCCGTTCGACATGATCGACGCCGCGCATCAGGTAGATGAACACCACGCCGGCGAGCAGGAAACCGATGATGCTCGGGATCGATGAGATGCCGATCACCAGGATTGCCAACGGAATCCAAAACCACACCGCGCCGACGGCGCCGCCGGTGATCATCGACGCGCTCGGCACCAGGCCGATCGCGCGGGGGTGTGGTGGCGGGACGTCGGCCGGCTCCGGCGCAACGGCGGGACCCGGGTCGGTGACTGCATCGATGTCGGTAACTGCGGCCATGCACTCCAACCTATGGACCGGGGCGCGTCGGCGACACAGCGTTTTCCCCAGACTCCGCCGGGGGTTAACCCCCGTCCCGCTCCGCAGAGCGTTGCCATACTGACCGCATGACCAGCGACCGGCCCAGTCTCGTGAGCTACCTCGGGCCCAATTGGTTCGCTTCGGTGATGGGCACCGGCATCGTCGCCACGGCAGGCGCGACGTTACCGCTGCACATCCCTGGCCTGCGGACGTTCGCGCTGGTGGTGTGGGTGGCGTCGGCGGTGTGGCTGGTAGTACTCATCGGCGCGATGGCCGCCCATTGGATGCACAACCCCACGGTGGCACGCAGTCACGTCCGCAATCCGCAGATGGCGCACTTCTATGGTGCCGCCCCGATGGCGCTGCTCACCGTCGGCGCCGGCGCCGTCCTGGTCGGCAGGGACCTCATCGGCGAACGCGCAGCGGTCGACGTCGCCTGGGTCCTGTGGACAGCGGGCACCCTCGGCGGCCTGTTTACCGCGATGAGCATCCCGTATCTGATGTTCACCCAGTACCGGGTCGAGGCCGACGCCGCGTTCGGCGGCTGGCTGATGCCGGTGGTGCCGCCGATGGTGTCGGCGGCGACGGGCGCGATGCTGATCCCGCACATGGTGCAGGGATCGGGTCGCGCGACGATGCTGTATGGCTGCTACGCGATGTTCGGCCTGTCGCTGATCGCCTCGCTGATCATCATCACCATGGTCTGGAGCCGGCTGGCGCACTTCGGCACGTCGGGCACCGCGCGGGTCCCCACGCTGTGGATCGTCCTCGGACCACTGGGCCAGTCAATAACCGTCGCAGGGCTTCTCGGAACCGACGCGGCGCTGGCCGTCGACCAGAACCTGGCCGACGGGATGAACGTTTTCGCGGTCCTGTACGGGGTTCCAGTGTGGGGTTTCGCCGTGCTGTGGATCGGGCTGGCCACCGCGCTGACCGTGCGGACGCTGCGCCGCGGGATGCCGTTCGCGCTGACCTGGTGGAGCCTGACGTTCCCGGTCGGCACGTTCGTCACCGGGACGACGCAGCTGGCCTTGCACACCGGTCTGCCTGCGTTCCGGGTCGCCGCCGCCGTCGCCTACGTCGGGTTGTTGGGCACCTGGTGTCTGGTGGCGCTGCGTACGCTCCGCGGCGTGCTGCGGGGCGGACTGTTCGCACCGCCGGCGGCAGGCCCGATCCGGGCGTCCAAGGATCCTCCCGTGGCCGATCCGGCGCGCTGACGCCCTCTCAGTGTCGCTTTTCGCGCCCGATCCGCGCGGCGTGCCAGAATCGCCGCGTGCGAATCGGGATGACCCTGCCGGTGATGGAGCCCAACCTGGACGCCGCGACGTTAAAGGCCTGGGCGCTATTCGTCGACGGCGGCCCGTTCTCCTCGCTGTGCTGGGGCGAACGGATGGCGTTCGACAATCCGGAGAGCCTCACGCTGCTCGGGGCGCTGGCCGCCTGGACTGACCGGGTGCACCTGGTGACCACGGTGATCATCCCGCAGCTGCATGACCCGGTGATGCTGGCGAAGGCGCTGGCCACCGGCGACATGCTCAGCGGTGGCCGGCTCACCGTCGGCTTCGGCGTCGGTGGGCGGCACGAGGATTACCGTGCCGCCGGCGCGGACCCCGCCACCCAGACGATGCGCGACATGGCCGACCGCGTCGCGGTGATGAAGCGGGTGTGGTCCGGCGAGAAGGTGACCGACTCGACGCTGCCGGTGGGGCCGCCGCCGATCCAGGCCGGCGGCCCGAAGCTGCTGGTGGGGACGATGGGGCCGAAGACGACACGGCACGCCGCCGGCTGGGCCGACGGGCTGGCCGGCACCACCCTCGACCTGGACGTCGACAAGCAGAACGAGCTCTTCGACGTGGCCCGCGACGCGTGGCGGCAGGCGGGCAATCCAGCGCCGCACCTGGCGACGTCGTTCTGGTTCGCCATCGGCGACGGCGACGCACCACGGAAGCAGGTGCACGGCCATCTGTTGCGCTACATGAACTGGATTCCCGCTGAGACCGTCGATGCGATGGCGCCGACCACCGGCTGGGCAGGCACCGAAGACCAGCTGCGCGCGGTGCTGCGGCGGTTCGCCGATATCGGCACCGATGAGGTGCATCTCATCCCGACGAGCTCGGACATCGATCAGGTACGCCGCGTCGCGGACGTCGTCGCGGACATGTGACCGGCGGTGGCAGGCTGAGCACATGACGAATGACCGAGCAATGCCGCCGATCGTCTCGCGGGCCGAGTGGGACCGTGCCCGCGCCGCACTGCTCCTGCGCGAGAAGGAACTGATGCGGCTCAAGGACACGGTCAGCGCGGCCCGCCGCCGGATGCCGATGGTGGAGATCACCGAGCCTTATGTGTTCGATACCGAAGCCGGCCCGTTGTCGCTGGTCGATCTCTTCGACGGCCGGCGTCAACTGATCGTGCAGCACTTCATGTTCGGATCCGACTGGGACGAAGGCTGTTCAGGTTGTTCGATGATGGCCGACCACATCGGCCCGCTGTCACATCTGTACGCCAAAGACACATCGCTGGTGCTGATTTCGCGTGCGCCCGTCGGCAAGCTGGTGGCGTTCCGGGATCGGATGCAATGGGACTTGCCGTGGGTGTCGTCGGGCAGGTCGACATTCAACGAGGATTTCCACACCACCGTCGACGGCGAGGAACACCACGCGATCAGCGTGTTCCTGCGCGACGGAGACCGGGTCTTCCATACCTGGCAGACGTTCGACCGCGGCGAAGAGCCATTCATGCTGGTGTTCGATCTTCTCGATCTCACGCCCTACGGCCGCCAGGAGAGCTGGGAGCAATCACCGGACGGCTGGCCGCAACAGCCGCCGTACGAGTGGTTCCGGCTGCATGACGCGTATTGACCGGCGCGCGTCGGGTCCACCGCATGCCTGTGCGCCGACCCGAACAAGAAGCACGGTGCGCTGTTTCGGGCGTGGGAACGATCCGCCCCGTCGCGCGCGGGGCAGTCCTTCGCGCCACGCCGGGCGGATCGACACGTCATTGTTGGGATCGGTGGACCAAGCCCCACTCACGACCACCGGGGCCAAGTCGGGTTCGGCTACCAGAAGCTCGTCGCCACCGAGATCACCGACCCCGACGAGCACGCGCGCGTCTTCGCGCTCGCCGTGAAGGCGTGTGCCGGTTATGCCGACACCGCGCCATGACAGACCCGATGGGCCGGCCACATCCGGTGTTTCGTCTCACGCCGCGGTAGCGCCGTGCACCGGCTACTTGAGCCACTTCCAGGGTTTGTCCCAGTGGCCCGGCGGCACACCGACCCAATGACCGATATGGCCGGGCGGGATGCCGACGATCTGGCCGACCTGCCCCGGCGGCAGGGGCTTCGGTACCCACCAATCGGGGTCGGCGCCGGCGGTGCCCGCACCGAAAGCCAGCGCTGCGGACCCGATGCCCCCGGCGATCGCCGCAGCGGCAATGTACTTCTTCACCTGCATCGTGCACTCCTCATCTAGCGGGAGTTTCCGGGTTAGGTTGATTACGGGTGTGGTTTTGCCTGGTGGGGCTGTGTTTTCGGGCCGGGCTGGTGTATTACCCAAGTCGCTGGGTGTGCTCGATGGGGTTTAGCGGGTGGGTGCGTATTGGTCGATGGTGAACAGCTGGGCGAGTTTTCGCTGAGTGGGGGTCATGTCGGTGAGCATGCGTTGGGCGCGGGGGCGTCCCTTGCCGCCGTCGTGGTAGAGCAGCACGGTTTCTTCGATGCCGGCGAGTTCGTCGAGGAGTTCGCGTACCGACAGGTGCATGCTGGCCTGGGCGGCGTGGCGGCGCATCAGGTGGGCGACGGCCAGGGCGAGCACGCAGTAGAACACGTGGACCCGGATCTTGGAGTCGGTCCAGTGGTGCATCGGGCTGAACGAGACCACGTGCGGGTCTTTGAGTTGGCGGAACCCGAATTCGGCGTCGGATTGGGACCGGTAGGCGGCCACCACGTCAGGCACCGGCCAGTCGCGGTTGGTGAACAGGATTCGTTTACCGAACAGCCGTTCTTCGAGGCGCTTTCGGGCCTTGGTGTCGGTGCGCCAGGACAGCCGCAGCTGGGCGGGCTGCTCACCGGTCAGGGTGGCGGTGAGGATCTCCGATACCCAGCGGGGCTTGCAGATCGCGGTGATCTCGGCCTCGACGGCGGCCCGGTCGCGTCGAGTGCGGCCGCGCGCGAGGCGGGCCTGGAGTTCGGCGAGGCGGCGGTGCGCTGTGGCCAGGGTTTGGTCCAGGCCGCGGGACTGCTTGGCCGCCAGGTTCGCCGAGTGGGTGAGCACCGCGCGGCGGGTCACGCCCAGTGCGGTCACGGTGGTGTCGAGGTAGGTCAGCCCGGGGTAGCGCTGGGTGTCGACGAGCCGGTAGTCGCGGGCCGGGATCGCCAGCAGCGCGGGGTGATCAGAGGGCGGCAGTGAGCCGACGAACCCGATGCCGTGCGCCTCGACGGTGGCGTGGTTGTCGCTGCTGTTCTGCCCGGCGTCATAGACCACGGTCAGCGACTCGATGCCGGTGACCAGGTCCCGGTAGCGGGTGACCAGCGCGTCGATGACTGTGCTGAACTGGGTGACGTCGGGCCGATCCCCGGGGTAGGCGTGGCTGATCACCGGCACCCCGCCGTCGCGGGTGATGACCAGCGCCAACCCGACCAGCCGCAGGTCGGTGCGTTTCTGTTTCGCCTTGCCGCGCTGCGCGATCGGTGCCTTGGTGTTGCCGGTGTCGATGAAGGTGGCGAAGTTGGTCATGTCCAGGGCCAGCCCCGTCAGGTCGAGCCCGAACTCGTCGACCATCGCTCGCCCGACTCGGGTCTCGATCTCCCGCAGCGCTACCTCCCCGAGGCGGTCCATCGCGTCCCAGAATCGGCGATGATCCACCGCGGCCCGCTCCAGTTTCACCCACCGAGCCCCGGCCGTGGTGTCCCACCAGTCGGCGAAGCCCCGCTTGGAGCACGGGTCGACGATCCGGTTCGCGCACGCCAACGCCAGGTAGGTGCCCACCGACGCGGCCGCATCAGCGCGGCGGGGGACCACGTCATCGACGATCCCGGCGACGTCCAACCTGGCCAGCGTCGACCACACCGCCGCCAGATCCCCGAACCGCTTGTGCTGGCTGCGGACCGGCAGCCCGGCCGGCGTTTCGGACAGCTTGGCCAGCACCTCCTCGGCGCTGCCCAGATACTGCTGGGACACGATGCGGGGCTTGCCTGCCACCCGCGCGGATTCCACCAGGTAGTAGTAGGTCTGCTTACCGCGCCGCTTACCCACAATCGACGCCATATATGGGTAATACACTCCTGTCACACAAACCTCAAGCACCACAACAGAAGACACGCCGATCAGTTACACAGCCCGGAAAGTCCCGCTAGGGGCTGGATGCTCGTTCAGGTTCTCTATCCTTTGTATCGCATCGTGCGCCCCAGCCATTAACCCGAGATCAGAATGGCTGGTGACAGCGCTGCGCGGCTTCTTACGTGGCTCGGCGTCTGGACCGTTGCCGACCGCCATCGCCTCCCGCAGCACTCCGTTGGCCAGTCGGGCGACTACCCGTACTGTCGAGCTCAATTGTCTTGCCATCAGCGCGATCTCGAGGTTCTCTGCGTCATCGGGGCCCGCGGACACCACCGCGTGGCCGTTGCGATACCAGCCGACGACAGCTGATCGGCGCGGTCGATCACCGTCACCGGTGTTCCGGCGCCGCGCAGTTCGTCGGCGATCCGCATGCGCAGGCTGTGCACCAGACCCGACCGCAGGATGTGCCCGCCGATGTCGTTGAGGTCGGCGGCGGCGTAATCGTCCGCCAGCACCTGCAGCGGTGTCTCGAACGGCAACGGCCCCCAATCGCGCAGGCCTTCCTTCTGTTGCGCGGCCGTGGTGAGTCCAGCCGCGTCGAAGGGATGCATCACGACGGTCAGAACTTCAGGTGGTGGCTGGTGTCGCCGACCTGGTCGACGAACATGATCCGGGTGTCGAACCACCACGTACCGTCGATGCGGTGAAAGGTGTCGCGGTAGCGGCCCGTCACGATGATCTGCAGCGGAAGGTCCGGCGTCGCCTGGGTGACGCAGTAGTACGCCCCGCCGTGCGCGGTGCCGGCCGCGTCGTCCACGTGGATCCGGACGTTGCTCGTCAGGTGCTTGGTCTTGGGGGTGCCGTCCTCGTAGAGACGCGTCGCCATCTCGTACATCTGCCGAACCCCGGCTATGCCGGCGAAGACCGTCTCCGGCGGACCGTCCTCGCATACCGGCGATGCGCCCGTGCGCGAACAGCGCCGCCACCCCGTCGAGGTCGCCGGCGTCGAGTCGCTCGGCGTACGTGTAGACCAGGTTCTCGATCTCGCGGGCGCTGTCACTCATGTCGGCAGCGGGGTCCTCGTCGAACCGAAGTGGGCAGTGCCGACCTGAATTGCTGTCATTTCTCGGTAGACAACCAGCCGGATTGTGTCATGTCAACGATTCGGCGCTCGCGATACGACCCGGCCGACGTGGCCCCACGGTGAGCGCGGCTAATCTCGCTGCGTGACCTCAGACTGGTCGCCGACCCGACTCGGCAATCTCAGCGGCAAGCGCATCATCGTCACCGGCGCCACCAACGGCGTCGGCCTGGCGACGGCGCGTGCCCTCGCGCGCGCGGGTGCCCATGTGATCATGGCGGTGCGCAACCTCGAGTTGGGGGCGCAACGTGCCACCGAAATCGGGGGTGACACATCCGTTGTCAAACTCGATCTCGCCGATCAATCGTCGGTGCGGGCGTTCCCCGGTCAGTTCGACGGCGACGTGGACATCCTCATCAACAATGCCGGTCTCGTCGCGCCGAGCCGAAGCGACACGGTCGACGGATTCGAGCTCACGATCGGCACGAACTTCCTCGGTCCGTTCGCGCTGACCAACCTGCTCTTCAACCGGGTCGGTTCACAGATCATCATCGTGGGCTCCGACGCCCACAAGTCGGCGACCATCGCGTTCGACGACCCGCATCTGCGCTCACGTAGATGGTCGTCCTTTCCGGCGTACGCCCGCTCCAAGTTGGCTGTGATGCTGTGGGGGCTCGAACTCGACCGCCGGCTGCGCGCGGCGGGGTCACCCGTCACCAGCCAGCTGACCCACCCCGGCTGGGTCGCGTCCAATCTGAGCAACGTGTCCGACACGCGCGTGATGTCGGCGCTTCACGCCGCAGCGCAGTCACTCGCCAAGGTGATCGGCAACGACATCGATGCCGGCGCGGCGCCGACGCTGTACTGCATCAGCGAGCCGATCCCACCGGGCAGCTACGTAGGCATCGACGGCAGATTCGGGTTCAAGGGTGGCCCGACGCTGAGCGGACGGGCCCCGATCGCCTGCGATTACGAGGCGGCCCGACGGCTCTGGGAGTTCGCCGAGACCGAAACCGGCACAACGCTTCCCGTCTAGCTTTCGGCTAGCGTCGACCCGTCGGCTCAGCCCCGTCAAACGGTGACGACCTCGTAGTCGCCGAGCTGGCCGACCAACACGTGCAACTGGTCCTGCGACGAACCGAGGGTGTGCTCGATCGCGGTGAGCCGCGCCGCGTAGTGCCCGACCGGGTATTCGTCCGTCACCCCGATACCACCGTGCAGCTGGATGGCCTCCTGGCTGATGTGACGTCCCGATCGGCCGATCTGCAGCTTCGCCCGGGCGGCGATAGTCGGGTCGAGGTCACCGTCGGCGACCGACATGGCCGCGTACAGCGTCATGCTGCGGGCGAGTTCGAGTGAGACATACATGTCGGCGGCGCGCTGGGTGAGTGTCTGGAACTTGCTCAGCGTGACGCCGAATTGCTTGCGCTGCGTGAGGTATTCCGCCGTCAGCCGGAGCGCCTCCTCCATCGCGCCGAGCGCTTCGGCGCACAGGGCCGAGGAGATCCGGACGAGGGCGCGGCCGATAGCCGGCCGACGCCGTCGACAGCCTCTCCCAACGGTTCGGCGGCCACCCTGTCGAAGTCGATCTGGGCACCGCGCTGCCCGTCGAAGGTGCGGTAGGGCTGCCGATGCACCGCCGCGGCGTCCACGAGGAACAGCCCGGTGCCGCCGTCGGGCAACGCTGCGCTGACCACCAGGGTGTCAGCGCAGTCACCGGCCAGGACCGGGTTCTTGCGTCCGCTCAACACCCACGAATCGCCTTCGCGCGCAGCGGTTGTCGTCACCACAGCGGTGGGCCGGCGCATCCCCGGCTCCGAATGCGCAAAGGCGAGCAGCCGCTCACCCGCGGCGACCTCGTCGAGCAGCGCGCGCTGTTCGGCGGTACCCACCTCGGCGATCAGCGCACCTGGGCCCAACGCGGCGTGCACCACCGGCTCAGGCGCCAGGCGGCGACCGATCTCGGTCAGCACCACCTGGATCTCGATCTGACCGCCCGCGTCCTCGTCGAACCCGAGCCCGAGGATGCCGATCTCGGCCAGCTGATTCCACACGTCGCGGCTCCAGCCCAGATCGGAGTCGACGACTTTGAGCCTGCTCTCGGTGTCATACGTGCGCGACAGGACGTCCCTGGTGGTGTCCCGAAGCAGGGTCTGCTCTTCACTCAGTTGAAAGTCCATGGCTTATCTCACAATCCGAGGATGGTCGACGCGATGATGGTGCGCTGAACCTCGTTGCTGCCGCCGTAGATGGATGTCTTGCGGTAGTTGAGGTAGCGCGGTGCGCTGCGTTGTGCCCACACCGGTGAGGCGATGCCGTCCCCGGCGCCGAAAGGTAGCGCGTCCGGCCCGGCGACTTCCACGAGCAACTCGGTGGCGTTCTGCTGCAATTGGCTGCCTCGCAACTTCAGCACCGACGAGGCGGGGTTCGGCTTGCCGCCCTTGGAGCCCGATGCGACCCGCATCTGAGTCAGTTCCAGCGCCAGGATGTCGTTCTCGGCCTCGGCCAGTCGGGCGGCGAACAACAGGTCGTCGATCAGCCCGTTGGCCGTTGCGCGCTCCTTGACCTCGGCGAGGCGGAGCTTGGTGCGGCCGACCTGGGCGATGCCGTTGCGTTCGTTTCCCAGAAGGAATTTCGCGTACCCCCAGCCGCGGTTCTCCTCGCCGACGAGTTGGTCGGCGGGAACCCGGACGTCTTCGAAGAACACCTCGTTCACCTCGTAGCTGCCGTCGACCAACTTGATCGGCCGCAGGGTGATGCCCGGGGTGTTCATGTCGATCAGCAGAAAGGAGATGCCTGCCTGCTTCTTCGGGGCATTGGGGTCGGTGCGGACCAGGCAGAAGATCCAGTCGGCGTACTGGCCCAGCGTCGTCCATGTCTTCTGACCGTTGACCACGTAGGAGTCTCCGTCGCGCAGCGCCGTCGTCCGCAGCGATGCCAGATCCGAGCCCGCCTCGGGCTCGCTGAAACCCTGGCACCACCAGATGTCCACCGCCGCGGTCGGCGGCAGGAAGCGTTCCTTGAGCTCTTGGGAGCCGAATTCGGCGATCACCGGGCCCACCATGTTGGCGTTGAACGTCAGCGGTTCCGGCACGCTGGCCAGCTGCATCTCGTCGAGCCAGATCTGCTGCTGCGTGGGCGTCCAGTCTTTGCCACCCCATTCGACCGGCCAGTTGGGCACCGCGAGCCCGTGGTCGTTGAGGATCTTGTTGCTGGTGACGACGTCGTCGCGGCTGACTTCCGCGCCGGCGCGGGTGCGTTCGCGGATCTCGGCCGGGATCTCGGTCCGGTAGAAGGTGCGAAGCTCGTCGCGGAAGGCGGCTTCCTCGGGTGTCAACGCCAACTGCATGGCGGCCTCCTGCTGCATTGATGGACTCCACTGCAGACTAACCACTTGGTTGGTCGGCGCACGAGGGGGCGCTGGAACGCCTGATCGGACGGGCCGCCGGGGATACCCGAACGTCTGTGCGCAGGGCCGTGTTATTGCCCGTCGCGTCAATTTTGGGCGTAATCTCACCAGTTGTTCAGACCACAGAACTCATCACGGAGGGGAATTCATGCCCAAAATCGCCACCATAGTGGGTGCGACGGCCGTGATCGTCGGCTCGCTGCTGGGCGCGCCCGTCAGCCGGCGCGGCACAGGTCGACACCGACGTCACCGTCGATGTCAGCGTCGCGCCACCCGCACCGCAGCGGCCCGCCGTGCAGATGTTCGACTGCGAGGGATTCACCGGCGCGATGGGCTGTGGTCCCGGCTGGTTCTGGCGCGATGGCTGGCGCGGCTGGGCGTGCTACCCCTGCTGATCCGACACCCACCGATCACAGCGAAGCAGGAGCAGCACAGATGAAGAAATTCTCGATGGTCTCGCTCGGCGGCCTTGCCGCGGCCGCGGCCCTCACCACCGTCGGCGTCGGAACGGCAGTGGCCCAGCCCGATTACGGCGCGTTGCCGGTGAACCCCAACGCCATCACCGATTCGTCGGCCTACGTGCCGATGCCGCCGGTGTTGAATCCCGACGGCCAGCAGGGTGTCGAGCAGGAGTTCAACCACCGCGACGGAAGCCGGGGGATCACCACGACGATCGTCGTCCTGCCCAGCGCGCAGGATGCCACCGGCTCGATGAACGCCTGGCAGAGCGGTCTGGGGTCCGTCGTTGCCAACCAGACGAGCCAGCCGGTACCGGTCGGCACCGGCGGGACGTGGGTGACGGGGACGTCGCCGGACGGATCGCAGTCGGTCGGTGTCCTGCTGTTCACCGAAGCCAATGCGGCGGTCGAGGTCCAGTTCGACGGCCCGGCCAACGATCCGGTGCCTGCCGATCTCGTCACCCAGTACGGGCAGGATCAGGTGGCGGCGATCCACCGGCAACTGGGGATGTAGCTCCGCGCGGGCGGATCGCCGAGCGTCAGGACGTCGCCTGCGGCGATGACGCGCTTTACGAGTTCGCGTCCGCGTGGGGTGCGCTGTCCTTGTCCGCGTCGGGTGCGGGGTCGTCAGCGTGTCCGGTGCTGGCGCTGGTTCGTGCCGAAGCGTCATCACGGCTGGCCACCGGGCCAGCGGTGGGGGCGGTGGAATCCTGCTCAGGCGGCGCAACGATGTCGCGGGCGGGATCCTGTGCGGAGGACGACTCGGGCGTGGAGCCCAGATCGGTTGCCCTGCCGGCTTCTTCGGTCGCGGAGCCACCTGATCCTTTGTCGACCACGCCGTCGCTATCGGCACCCTCGTCCGGTGCGGGTGCTGCGGCAACCCCGTTTGCAGCGGCTGTGGTCTCCGTGCCCTGCTGCGGGGAGGTGGTGGTGCCCACTTCGGCGGTATCGGCTACCTCGGCCTCGGCCTCGGCCGCATCGGACGCCGTTGATCCCGGTGAGACGCCAAGACTGCTCACGGGTGCGGCGACATCCAGCGCCGTCGGTGTCGGTGCGGGGCCGTCGACAGTCGTCGGCTCCGAGTTGAACGGGGCATACCGGATGGCGTAGCCGAGAGCCTGATCGATTCGGACCAGCTCGACTGCCGAGTCCAGAACTCCGTCGTTGAGACCAGCCGTCAGCCCGTAACCGCCGTTGAGCAAGCCGTCGACCAGGCGCGCGGGGAAGTCGACGACGGCGTTGAAGAGGTCCTTCACATCGAAGGAGGTGAGGGCGTAGGCGACGTCGCCGACGGCCCGTGCAAGCGCGCCCAGGAAGTTGATCACCGGATTGATCGCTGCGATGGCGATCTCGACCGACCATGAGATGGGCGCAGCGACCACCAGGAAGATGTCCCTGATCGGCTGATAGGCGAGTTTGACGCCGGCGGCCACCAGCGCCTTGACATCGCGGTCGGCGATCGCGGTCACGACATCGACGATGGCAGTGACGCCGGTGTCGGCGATCGCCCGGGTCACGGGGAACGGATCCGCGGCGTACTGCGCCACCAGAGTTTCCACGTGAATTTTCGTCCTCGTCGCGACCCGGGGCGGGCGATCGTCGCGGGAGTGCGCACCGCGGCAGGGCATCTGACCGCGGCGGTCACGGTGGTGGCGGACGCCGTCGTCACCGGTCTGCGGAACATCCGGGCCGCCGTCGATGAATCGCGCGTGACGAGCCATGCGCCGACGCCCGATGCGGCGACGCCCGTGCATGCCGCGCAGAAACCGCCTCGCCGTGCGGCGACGGCCGCGACGCGCGACGTGACGGCGAATGCACTGTCCGACAGCGATGTTCGGTCTGCACCCGCAATCACCGAACCGTCGACCCGGCGTACCGTCGCTGCCGCCGAGCGCGACGACACCCGGGCTGGCAGCACACGCAAGCGGCGCACCGTCGCCCTGAACCCTCGGCACACCCTTCGGAGCCTCGCAGAGAAGGCCGCCGAGCGGCGCGACCGCGCTGCGTCGCGCCGCTCCGACAGCGCAGCCGAGCACCCCGGCGTGTGCGGAAGGCGAACGCCGCGGCCGGATTGCGGTACCTGCGGCTACGCTGAGCGACATGGCTGAGTCGATATCTGCGAAGCGGAACGCCGCCGCTGTTGCGAAATTCGTTGCGGCTCAGCGATATACCCGCGAAGAGATCTTCGCCGATCCGGACCCGGTGCCCGCCGAGGCGGGGGCGCACGGGTGGTGGTTCAAAGAGATCCCCGGCGGCATCGATGTCTCGGGATGCGAACAGCGGGACGGCTGGACACTGCTCTACCTCGGTATCAGCCCCGGCCCTCCGCGGGCCGACGGCAAGCCGCAGATCCCTCAGGACCTGCGCAAGCGCATCCGGTATCACTTCGGCGCCGGCAACGCCTGCGCGGACGGTTCCACGCTGCGCAAATCGCTTGGCGTCCTGCTCGGCGATCAACTCGGCTTCGCGCTGCGCCGGGTCGGGTCCGGCAAGCGGCAGACCTTCGCCGGCGGCGAAGCGGTCCTGACGCAGTGGATGGCCGAGAACGCCGCGGTGTCCTGGGTGCTGCACCCCGAGCCGTGGTACCTCGAAGCCAAGCTGATCAACGCACTGGACCTGCCGCTGAACATCCAGGACAACGAGCGCAACGCCTTCGCCTCGGAACTGAAGAAGCGACGGCGGGACGCCGCGGTCAAGGCCGGCAAGATGCGCGTGCTCGCGGAGTGGTCGTAGACACCATCGACGTCGCTTGGACAGCCGGTTCGGAGAGGAGATGAGATGCGCGTCGTCGTCATTGGAGGCGGTCCCGCCGGCGTCTCGGCCGCTCTGCACGCGGCCGAGTTGGGCGCAGAGGTCACTCTCATCGAGCGGGGGCGAGTCGGCGGCACGGCCCTCAATCGGGGGCCGGCACCCGTTCGCACGCTGGCACGCGCCGCACGCCTGGTGCGGGACTGGAGTTCGTGGGAAACCTTCGGTCTGCGCGGGCCACGGCCGGAGGTCGACGTCGCAGCCACCCTGGCCAATGCGCAGCGCGTGGCCGCGTATCTCTACGAACGCAAGCGCATCGCCGACCACATCCGCTCCGCCGGTGTCGACCTCGTCGAAGAGGCGGGCGACGCACGGTTCGTGGACGCCGGAACCGTCGCCGCGGCCGATGGCCGCACGTGGGCTGCGGATCGCATCATCATCGCGGTCGGCGGTAAGCCCGGTCGACTGCCCATCCCCGGAGCCGAGATCGGCCTGACCTATGAGGACCTGCGCGGCCTGACCTCCCTGCCCGACACGGTCTGCGTCATCGGGGCGGCCGACACGGGGTGCCAGCTGGCGTCGATCCTGGCGGACTTCGGCTGCGGGGTGACGCTCGTGGAGTACGCGCCGCGGATCGTCGCGCGAGCCGATGTCGACGTCTCGACCGCGCTCGAACACGCGTTCCAGGCGCGCGGCATCGATGTCATCACCAGCGCAGCGGTCCACGAGCTCGAAGCGCTGCAACCGGGTGTGCGCGTGGTGTACCGAGTCGGCGACGAGACCAGAAAGCTCGACGTGGACGCGGCGTTCTTCGCAGTCGGTTGGCCCGGCAACACCGACACCGTCGACGTCGCCGCCGCAGGCGTCGTCACCCAGCGTGGCTATGTCACTGTCGACGCGTTCACGGCGACGAACGTCCCGCACATCTTCGCCGCCGGGGATGTCGACGGGAACAGCATGCTCGTGAGCAGCGCAACACTCGAGGGTCGCGTCGCCGCTGAGAACGCGGTGCTGGGCCTGCGGCGCCGGGTCGTCCACGAGATCGTCCCCGCCGGCAGCTTCACCGACCCCGAATACGGCAGCGTCGGGCTCACCGAGGAGCAGGCCCGGGCTCGCTACGACTGCACCGTCGCCGTCGCCCGCTATGAGGACATTCTGCGGCCCGTCGCCGACGGACAGCCGGAAGGATTCTGCAAGCTGATCGTGGAGACCACACGGCGTCAGATCGTGGGCGCTCACGTCCTCGGCGAGTACTCCGCCGAAGTGATCCAAATGGTCGCAGTCTGCATGTCGGCGGGAATGCGCGTCGAGGACGTCGCCGAGCTCCAATTCGCCTTTCCCACGTTCAGCGAGGGAGTCAGTCAAGCCGCACAGATGATCGTGAATCGGCTCGGGGTTCGCCCGATGGCCCAACTCTGGAGCAGCCTGAACACCACGCCATCACTCCTGGAATGACCGGCGACGCAGCACGTGCGGGCCAGATGCGCAACTTCCAAGGAGGCAGCCCCGGCACGAGCTGCCTCGACGTCGGCGGACCGCCGCAGTTCTCTCATCCGGGCGTCCATGCCCCCGGTTGCCTCCACGCCGGGCCGGGTACGCTCCAGATCCGTTCCAGCGCGGCCACATCGGCGAGCACCGCGCCGGAATCTGGGCTCCGAGGTCAGCCGGAAGCTGCCGCGCCCACACTGCCAGACCCCGGTTGCGGAGTCAGACGTTGGCCGGTTCGGCCTTGGTGGCTACGGCGAGAATGGGTGCACCGGCCGTCACCTCGCCTGTCGCCATCGGCTGTACCGAGGCGAACTTCTTGCCGTTCAACACGATTACCGGTGTGACCATCGAATAGCCGGCATCTTCGATCACCTTGCGGTCGAAGGTGACCAGCGGGGTGCCGACCGCGACCCTGTCGCCCCTCTTGACCTTCACGTCGAATCCCTCACCCTTGAGGTTGACAGTGTCGATGCCGACGTGGATGAGGACCTCGATGCCGCCATCGAGAACCAGGCCGAACGCGTGACCGGTCGGCTGCGCGGTGACCACCATTCCGGAGCCAGGGGAGTACGCCGTGTCGCCGGATGGCATCACCGCGATGCCCGGACCCATGATGCCCTTGCTGAACACCGGATCTGGTACGTCGCTGAGCGGCACGATCGTTCCGTCCAGGGGCGAGGCGATTTCACTCACGACGCCGTGCGCTCCGGTGTCCTCGGTCTCCGCGGCGGGGATGACGGTGCCCGCACCGGCGCCGGCCGGAAGGGTCTCCGGGTCGGCGACTGACACTTGAGCCGCCGCGAATTCGGCGGCCTGCTCCGGGGTCCGATAGCCGGACAGAATCACCAGAGTCATGGCCGTGAAGAACGCGGCGCTGACGGCGAACGCGTAGAGCGCCATGTTGGAGAACGCCGGGATGGTCAGCAACGAGGTGAACACGAATGCGCTGGTTTTGACACCACCGCCGAGGCCGATGATGATGCCGCCCACCAGACAGCCGACCAGCATGCGCGGGTAGATCCGCTTGAACCGCAGATGGATCCCGTAAAGGGAAGGTTCGGAGATGCCGCCGAGCAGGCCGGCCGCCAGGGCACCGATCGCTGTCTGCCGCATCTGGATATCCCGTTCCCGCCAGGACAGGTACAGCACACCGGCGGTGGCGCCGAAGCACGCGAAGTTCCACGCCCCCATCGGGCCTTGAATGTAGTCGTACCCCAACGTCTGGATGTTCAGCAGCATGATCGCGTTGATCGGCCAGTGCAGACCCAGCGGCACCATGAACGGGTAGGCCAGCGGGATAACGATCGCGAAGATCATCGGCGACAGGTCATTGATCGACCTCAAGACACCGGCCAGGCCCGCACCGGCATACACCCCGATCGGGCCGATCAGGAATGCCGTCAGCGGGATCATGAGCAGCATGGATAGGAACGGCACGAAGATGAGCTGGACGTTGTCGGGAATGACCTTCTTCAGCCCCTTGTAGAGCAGCCCGAGAACGCCGGCCATCAACAGCGGCGGGAACACCTGAGAGCTGTAGCTGAATACGGTCAGCGGCAGCCCGAAGATGCGCACGATGTTCACGTCGGAGCCGAACACCGTCATCGGCTCAGCGAAGTCTCCGAGAGCGGCGAAACCCGGGAGCATGACGACCGCCATGATCGCGAAGCCGACCCAGGGGTCCGCGCCGAGCTTCCTCGACGCGCAGTAGGCGATCATCAGCGGCAGAAAGACGAAAACGCACTGCCAGCACAGGTTGACGAACTGCCACGACGGCGACAGCTCGGTGCGCGGGTCGGCCCAGTTCGGGATGACACCGAGCGTGCTCATCAGCGACATGAAGGTGATGAACAGCGACGCGCCCAGCAGCGCACCCAGAATGGGCCGGAACGAATCGGACAGGAACTCGAAAAAGCTGTCCAGCCACGCGAACTTCCCCCGGGGCCCTTGGGCGCGGGCGGCGGACTTGATGGCGGCCGCGTCCCCGCCGGCGCTCCGGTTAGCCATCGCGGGCAGCGCCATGATGTCGTTGTAGACCGATTGGACGGCGCCGCCGATGACGATCTGGTATCGATCGCCGGCCTGCGGGACCGCCCCCATCACGCCGGAAATGGCCTCGACATCGGATTGGGTCACCCCGGATGCGTCGCCGAGCTGGAATCGCAGCCTGGTGGCGCAATAGGTGAGGCTGTCGATGTTGCCGGGCCCGCCGACACTTTCGACGATGTCGGCCGCGGTCGTGGAGGCCATGGGCCATCTCCCTATTCGATTCTTCGCTCTGCAACCGCGACGCAGGCTGTCGTGCCATCCACGGGCCGAGCAACCCTGGAGCCGAAATCTGCAGTCTTCACCTCGGCGTTCCGCTTTGGTCAACCGGTGTGGTGCTATCACAGCGCACAAGATCATCGCTCGACAGGGACCTTCGCCACGGATATGGAGGCCGAAAGGCACGATCCGCTGCGACGGGGCACGTTGACCGGGAACCGACAACTTTCGGACGCGAACCTGGAGGTAGGCGCAGGCTCCACCGACCCTTATTCGCCGTCGTCGCTCACGCTCGAAGTGTGCGGTGACCCGCGTGCGAGCCTCACGCGTCGGCATACGGCCGCCGGAGCCGTCCACTGGGAGGCAGCCGGCCAGGTGTGCAGCTATTGGATTCGGACCTGAACTGGTCCCGGCCAATAGGCGGCGGGGTAGGTAGGCCGATGGGGCGATTCTTGCATCTGTGTTAGTCAGGTACGGCCTCGATGGTGCCCCCGGCAGGATTCGAACCTGCGGCCTTCTGCTCCGGAGGCAGACGCTCTATCCCCTGAGCTACGGGGGCGCATGCGTAACCAACTGCGCCAATGGGCGTGGCTAGCGTAGCGCATGCCGACGGGGGGAAATCGATTCGGGGCGCGACCACCCCAGACCATAGGATGGACCCCCGTGACCCCCGCCGATCTGGCCGACCTGCTCAAGATCACCGCCTCCGCGGTGCTCGCCGAGCACGGCCTCGACACCGCCGCGCTGCCCGCGACCGTCACCGTCGAGCGTCCCCGCAATCCTGAGCACGGCGACTACGCCACCAACCTGGCGCTGCAGCTGGCCAAGAAGGTCGGCGCCAACCCGCGCGAACTGGCCGGCTGGCTGGCCGCCGCCCTCGCCGCCCAGGATGGCATCTCCGCTGCGGAAGTCGCCGGGCCCGGGTTCGTCAACCTGCGCATCGAGGCCTCGGCGCAGAACGTCATCGTCGGCGACGTCATCGCCGCCGGCTCGGAATACGGCGGCTCGACGGAGCTGGGCGGTAAGAAGGTCAACCTCGAGTTCGTCTCCGCGAACCCGACCGGCCCGATCCACATCGGTGGCACCCGGTGGGCCGCCGTCGGCGATGCGCTCGGCCGGTTGCTGAGCACGCAGGGCGCCGAGGTGGTACGCGAGTACTACTTCAACGATCACGGCGCGCAGATCGACCGGTTCACCAACTCGTTGATCGCTGCCGCCAAGGGCGAGCCGGCCCCCGAGGACGGTTACGCAGGCAGCTACATCGCCGACATCGCGGCGGCGGTGCTCGCCAAGGACCCGGACGCGCTGAACCTGCCCGACACCGAGATGCGTGAGACGTTCCGCTCCATCGGCGTGAACCTGATGTTCGACCAGATCAAGGAATCGCTGCACGAGTTCGGCACCGACTTCGACGTCTACACCCACGAAGACTCGATGCATACCTCCGGGCGCGTCGAGCAGGCGATCGCCAAGCTGCGCGAGACCGGCAGCATCTACCAGAACGACGGCGCAGTCTGGTTGCGCACCACCGACTTCGGTGACGACAAGGACCGGGTCGTGATCAAGAGTGACGGTCAGCCTGCCTACATCGCCGGCGACCTCGCGTACTTCCTGGACAAGCGCCAGCGCGGCTTCGATCTGTGCATCTACATGCTCGGCGCCGACCACCACGGCTACATCGCGCGCCTGAAGGCCGCCGCAGCGGCCCTGGGCGATGACCCCGACACCGTCGAGGTGCTCATCGGCCAGATGGTCAACCTGGTCCGCGACGGGCAACCGATCCGGATGAGCAAGCGTGCAGGCACGGTCATCACGCTCGACGACCTCGTCGACGCCATCGGTGTGGACGCCGCCCGCTATGCGCTGATCCGCAGCTCCGTCGACACCCCGATCGACATCGACCTGGAGTTGTGGTCTTCGGCGTCCAGCGAGAACCCGGTCTACTACGTGCAATACGCGCACGCGCGGCTCTCCGCGCTGGCCCGGAACGCCGCAGAACTGGGCATCACGCCCGATACCGCGCATCTCGACCTGCTGACGCACGACAAGGAAGGCACGCTGATCCGCAATATCGGCGAGTTCTCGCGCGTGCTGGAGACCGCCGCGAGTCTGCGGGAGCCCCACCGTGTGTCGCGCTATCTCGAAGACCTGGCCGGCGACTATCACCGTTTCTACGACTCGTGCCGGGTGCTGCCGCAGGGTGACGAGGCGCCGGGTGAGCTGCACGCTGCGCGTCTCGCGCTGTGCCAGGCCACTCGCCAGGTCATCGCCAACGGACTGAGCATCCTCGGCGTCAGCGCTCCGGAGCGCATGTGATCGCGCACCCGGCCGGTCCCCGGCACGCCGAGGAGGCCCACCACAGCGAGGCTCCTGACCGTCCGCATGACGCCGCCGATGTGCTCCGGCTGGCTCCGAATGTCTGGCCGCACAACGCTGTTCGCGGCACCGATGGTGTCGTCTCGATCGCCGGGGTGCCGGTGACCGAGATCGCCGCGCAGTTCGGCACCCCGGTGTTCGTCATCGACGAGGACGACTTCCGGGCACGCTGTCGCGACATCTCGGATGCCTTCGGCAGTGGCGAGCACGTGCGGTACGCGGCCAAGGCGTTTCTGTGCACCGAGGTGGCACGCTGGATCGACGAAGAGGGCCTGTCGTTGGACGTGTGCAGCGGCGGAGAGCTCGCGGTGGCGCTGCACGCCGGCTTTCCGCCGGAGCGAATCGCCCTGCACGGCAACAACAAGTCCGTCGAAGAGCTCACGGCGGCGGTCAAGAACGGTGTCGGGCACGTGGTGTTGGACTCGATGACCGAGATCGAGCGGCTGGATCGGATCGCAGGCGACGCCGGAATCGTGCAGGACGTCCTCGTGCGTGTCACCGTCGGTGTCGAGGCGCACACCCACGAGTTCATCTCCACCGCGCACGAGGACCAGAAGTTCGGCCTGTCGCTGGCCAGCGGCGCGGCGATGGGTGCGGTGCGCCGGGTCTTCGAGACCGATAACTTGCGACTTGTCGGATTGCACAGCCACATCGGCTCCCAGATCTTCGACGTCGCGGGCTTCGAACTGGCCGCCCACCGGGTGATCGGGTTGCTGCGTGACGTCGTCGCGGAGTTCGGAGTCGACAAGACGTCCCAGATCTCGATCGTGGACCTCGGTGGGGGACTGGGAATTTCGTATCTGCCGCAAGACGATCCGCCGCCGATGGAAGACCTGGCCGCGAAGCTCGCCGCGATCGTCAGCAACGAGTCCGCAGCTGTCGGGCTGCCGGCGCCCAAGCTGGTGGTCGAGCCCGGGCGCGCTATCGCGGGGCCGGGAACCATCACCATCTACGAGGTCGGCACCGTCAAAGATGTCGCTGTGGCGGCCGACAGACACCGCCGGTACGTCAGCGTGGACGGCGGCATGAGCGACAACATCAGGACGTCGCTGTACGGCGCCGAGTACGACGTGCGGATGCTGTCGCGAGTCACTGATGCCGCCCCCACGCTGTCTCGTGTCGTCGGGAAGCACTGCGAGAGCGGCGACATCGTGGTGCGCGATGCCTGGATGCCCGACGACGTCGCGCCGGGGGACCTGCTGGGCGTCGCGGCTACCGGCGCATACTGCTATTCGATGTCGAGCCGCTATAACCTGATCGGCCGGCCGGCCGTGGTGGCCGTGCGCGACGGGCGGGCACGCCTGATCCTGCGCCGGGAGACGGTCGATGATCTCTTGAGTCTGGAAGTGAGGATGGAGCGGTGAGCTACCAAAAAGACGAGGCAATCGGAGTAGCCGTACTGGGTTTGGGCAATGTGGGCAGCCAGGTGGTGCGCATCATGAGGGAGAGCGCGGCCGACCTGTCCGCCCGCATCGGTGCTCCTCTGGTGGTGCGTGGCATCGGGGTTCGGCGGGTGGCCGGCGACCGCGGTGTGCCGGTCGAATTGTTGACCGACAACGTCGAGGAACTGGTCTCTCGTGACGATGTCGACATCGTCGTCGAGTTGATGGGTCCCGTCGAACCTGCCCGCAAGGCGATCCTGACCGCGCTGGAGCAGGGCAAGTCCGTCGTCACCGCGAACAAGGCGCTGATGGCGGTGTCTGCGGGCGAACTCGCCCAGGCCGCTGAGAGCGCCCATGTGGATTTGTACTTCGAGGCAGCAGTCGCAGGTGCCATACCCGTCATCCGCCCGCTTACCCAGTCGCTGGCCGGCGACACCGTGCTTCGGGTGGCCGGAATCGTGAACGGCACTACCAATTACATCCTCTCCGAGATGGACAGCACCGGCGCCAACTACACGGATGCGCTGGCCGACGCCGGCGCGCTCGGGTACGCCGAGGCGGATCCGACCGCGGACGTAGAGGGCTACGACGCCGCGGCCAAAGCGGCCATCCTGGCGTCGATCGCGTTCCACACCCGGGTCACCGCCGACGACGTCTACCGCGAGGGCATCACCAAGGTGACCTCGGCCGATTTCGCCTCCGCGCGCGCCCTGGGCTGCACGATCAAGCTGCTGGCGATTTGCGAGAGGCTCACCGACGACGAAGGGCAGGAGCGCGTTTCGGCGCGCGTCTATCCTGCGCTGGTGCCCCTGGATCATCCGTTGGCCTCGGTGAACGGTGCATTCAACGCGGTGGTCGTCGAGGCCCAGGCGGCGGGAAGATTGATGTTCTACGGGCAGGGCGCCGGAGGCGCGCCGACGGCATCGGCGGTGTTGGGTGATCTCGTGATGGCCGCCCGCAACCGCGTGCAGGGCGGCCGCGGACCCCGCGAGTCCAAGTACGCCAAGCTGCCGGTGGCGCCCATCGGCTTCATCCCGACCCGTTACTACGTGAACATGAATGTCGCGGATCGACCCGGGGTGCTCTCGGCTGTGGCAGCGGAGTTCAGCAAGCGCGAGGTCAGCATCGCCGAGGTGCGCCAGGAGGGCATGGTCGACGAGGGCGGCCAGCGCTGCGGCGCGCGCATCGTCGTCGTAACCCACCAGGCGACCGACGCCGCACTTTCGGAAACCGTTGCAGCGCTCGCCGATCTGGAGGTCGTTCAGAGCATCAACAGCGTCCTTCGGATGGAAGGAACCACAGAATGAGCACCACTTCCCCCCGTGCCGTGCACCACCCATGGCCGGGTCTGATCGAGGCCTACCGCGATCGGCTGCCCATTGGCGACGGTTGGACACCGATCACCCTGCGCGAGGGCGGTACCCCGCTGCTGCCGGCCCCTCGGCTGTCCGAGTACACCGGGTGCACTGTGCATCTCAAGGTCGAGGGGCTCAACCCGACCGGGTCGTTCAAGGACCGGGGCATGACAATGGCCGTGACCGAGGCGGTGGCCCGCGGACAGCAGGCAGTGCTGTGCGCGTCCACGGGTAACACGTCGGCGTCGGCGGCCGCGTATGCGGCTCGCGCGGGGATCACATGCGCCGTCCTGGTGCCGCAGGGCAAGATCGCCCTGGGCAAGCTGGCACAGGCTGTCATGCACGGCGCCAAGATCATCCAGATCGACGGCAACTTCGATGACTGCCTCGAACTCGCCCGCAAGCTCACCGCCGATTTCCCCAGCGTCTCACTGGTCAACTCGGTGAATCCCTTTCGGATCGAAGGCCAGAAGACCGCGGCATTCGAGATCGTCGACGCACTCGGCGACGCACCCGACGTGCATGCGCTGCCCGTCGGCAACGCGGGAAACATCACGGCCTACTGGAAGGGCTACACGGAGTACCACCGCGACGGTCTGACGGCCCGCTTGCCGCGCATGCTCGGCACCCAGGCCGCCGGCGCCGCGCCGCTGGTGCTCGGCGAGCCGGTCAGTGACCCCGAGACCATCGCCACCGCCATCCGCATCGGCTCACCCGCGTCGTGGACGTCGGCGGTGGAGGCGCAGCAGCAGTCCAAGGGCCGCTTCCTGGCGGCCACCGACGAGGAGATCCTGGCTGCCTACCATCTGGTGGCCCGCGCCGAGGGTGTGTTCGTCGAACCGGCTTCGGCGGCGAGCATCGCCGGGCTGTTGAAGTCGATCGAAGACGGTTGGGTCGCCAAGGGTTCCACCGTCGTGTGCACCGTCACCGGCAATGGCCTCAAGGATCCCGACACCGCCCTGAAGGGTATGCCCACGGTGATCGCCGTGCCCGTCGACCCGGTTGCCGTCGTCGCCAAGCTCGGCCTGGTCTAGAACGGACATCGGTGACACGCACACTGCCACCAGGGCTGACCGCCACCGCCGTGGTCGCGGCCTCGAGTGCCAACCTGGGGCCCGGTTTCGACAGTCTGGGGCTCGCGGTCAGTCTCTACGACGAGATCGTCGTCGAGACAACCGAATCCGGCCTCATCGTCGAAGTGGACGGCGAAGGAGCCGGGCAGGTTCCGCTGAACGCATCCCATTTGGTGGTGCGAGCGATCGAGCGCGGCTTGCGGGAAACCGGGGTGGTCGCGAGCGGCCTGGTTGTTCGCTGCCGTAATGACATCCCACACTCCCGTGGGCTTGGCTCGTCGGCCGCGGCCGTCGTCGGTGGCCTCGCTGCCGCTAACGGCCTTGCGGCACAGGCTGGTTCGAATCCAATGACCACGGAGCAACTGGTTCAGGTGTCGTCGGAGTTCGAAGGCCACCCTGACAACGCGGCAGCCGCGGTGTTCGGAGGCGCGGTGGTGTCCTGGACGGAGGCTGACGCCGGGGGCCCGCGCTACGCGGCGGCGCCGATTCGCTTGCACCCCGACATCAACGTGTTTACCGCAGTCCCGCAGGTGCGTTCGTCGACGGCGGAGACGCGGGTCCTGCTTCCGGACCAGGTCAGCCACACCGATGCCCGCTTCAACGTGAGCCGGGCGGCGTTGCTGGTCGTCGCGCTCACGGAGCGACCCGACCTGCTGATGGCGGCGACCGAGGACGTGCTGCACCAGCCGCAGCGGGAGGCTGCCATGCCGGCCTCCGCGGAATACCTTGCGGTGCTCCGGCGTTGTGGTGTCGCAGCAGTGCTGTCCGGCGCCGGGCCTGCGTTGTTGGCACTGAGCACGTCGACCGACCTGCCGGCAGGGGTTGTGGAGTATGGCAGCGAGAATGGCTTCGCGGTCGCCAGGGTGTCAGCGGGCGACGGCGTGAAGTGGACCTCCGGGTGTGGCGGCTCGGCCCTGGCTCGGCAGCGACACGGGTAGTAACACCCGCAACAAGTGAATCACGGCGTTTCTTGCTTCCGGCCCGGATGAGGGTTATTCTCGCACTCGTCCAGCAATCGCAGCGTCTTGAGCTGCGCCGACACTAGGACGACCCCTTCTCTCAGGTGTTCAAATTTTGTGGACTGGCGGTTTGCCGTCTTGGCGAACCCGGCGATCACCGTTGCAGTGGCAATGGTGTGACCTTCGCGTTCAGCGGATTGGCTGGACGCACTAAACCCCCGCGTGAATCGATCAGCGAGGGAAGAAAGGAAATCCGTGACTGATACGGACCTCATCACGGCTGGTGGCAGCACTGAGAGCGGTGAGCTGCCGAACACCGTGACCGCAGACATCACTTCTCCCGCGGAGCCCAGCGCGCCCGCCGCGGAGAATGCTGCACCGGCGGCCCCTGAGGGCTCGGCCGGCGCCGCGTCGGGTGATCGCCGTGGCGCGCTGAGCAGCCTGGTTCTGCCCGAGCTACGCGCTCTGGCCAAGGAGATCGGTGTCGAGGGCGCGTCCGGAATGCGCAAGAGCGAGTTGGTCGCCGCCATCCGTGAGCGCCGCAGCGAGTCCAGCGCCCGCTCCGGCGGCGACGCCAAGAACGGCACCCCCAGCGATATCGCCACCGCCCCGGCCGAAAGCGCCGATCAGAGCGCACCTGTCGACAACGCAGCGGATGTTGCCGCGCCCGAACAGCCCACCGCCGAATCCCAGCCCACCCAGCAGCGACGCGAGCGCCGTTCGGCCTCTCGCGGGGCCGGCGGCACCGGCGGCGGTCAGCAGGCCAAGGACCAGCCGGGCAGGCAGGACGGCGCCCAGCCCGAGGCCAACGAGGCCAAAGACACCGCCAAGGACAACGCCAGGGCCGAACAGAGCCGACAGAGCCGACAGAGCCGACACCCGCGGCGACCGGTCCGAGCAGGGCGGTCAGAACCAGGGCGGTCAGAACCGGGGCGGCAACAACGCCGACGCCGACGACGATGGCGACGGCCGGCAGGGCAGGCGTGGTCGCCGATTCCGTGACCGTAGGCGTCGTGAGCGCGGCGGCGAAGGCGGCGTTGGCGGCGGCGACCGCGACCGCGATACCGAACTCCGCGAGGACGACGTTGTTCAGCCCGTCGCAGGCATCCTCGACGTGCTCGACAACTATGCGTTCGTGCGGACCTCCGGCTACCTCGCGGGCCCGAACGACGTCTACGTGTCGATGAACATGGTGCGCAAGAACGGCCTGCGCCGCGGCGACGCCGTGACCGGCGCAGTGCGCGTCCCCAAGGAGGGGGATACCTCCAACCAGCGGCAGAAGTTCAATCCGCTGGTGCGTCTCGACAGCGTGAACGGCAAGCCGGTGGAAGAGGCCAGGAAGCGGCCCGAGTTCACCAAGCTCACGCCGCTGTACCCGAACACCCGGCTGCGCCTGGAAACCACCAGCGACAAGCTGACCACCCGGGTGATCGACCTGATCATGCCCATCGGTAAGGGGCAGCGCGCCCTGATCGTGTCGCCCCCGAAGGCCGGCAAGACCACGATCATGCAGGACATCGCCAACGCGATCACCCGCAACAACCCGGAATGCCACCTGATGGTGGTGCTCGTCGACGAGCGCCCCGAAGAAGTCACCGACATGCAGCGCTCGGTCAAGGGTGAGGTCATCGCCTCGACCTTCGACCGCCCGCCGTCCGACCACACGCAGGCCGCCGAGCTGGCCATCGAACGGGCCAAGCGCCTGGTCGAGCAGGGCAAGGACGTCGTCGTACTGCTGGACTCGATCACCCGTCTGGGTCGCGCCTACAACAACGCGTCCCCGGCGTCGGGCCGCATCCTGTCCGGCGGTGTCGACTCGACCGCGCTGTACCCGCCGAAGCGGTTCCTGGGCGCGGCACGCAACATCGAAGAGGGCGGCTCGCTGACGATCATCGCCACGGCCATGGTCGAGACCGGGTCCACCGGCGACACCGTGATCTTCGAGGAGTTCAAGGGCACCGGCAACGCCGAGCTCAAGCTCGACCGCAAGATCTCCGAGCGGCGCGTGTTCCCGGCGGTCGACGTCAACCCGTCGGGCACCCGAAAGGACGAGCTGCTGCTGTCCACCGACGAGTTCGCCGTGGTGCACAAGCTGCGCCGGGTGCTCTCCGGACTGGATCCGCATCAGGCCATCGACCTGCTGATGAGTCAGTTGCGCAAGACCAAGAACAACTACGAGTTCCTGGTCCAGGTGTCGAAGAACACCCCCGGCGGGAACGACCGCGACTAGATTTCGGTGCGGCCCGCGACGACGACACGACCGGCGCCGTAGTGGTTCTTGGCCAGCTGAGCGGCGACTGACCCCGTCACTCCGGTCGCGCCGAGGATGAGCAGATTGCACCCGCTCGATATTGGCCGCGTATTCGAGCGCGAACGATGCGGACAGCCCCGGATTGGGAACCGCTGCGCCCAACACCGGGTCCATTCCGACGGGCAGTTCGACGGCGTCGGCAATCTCGACCAGGGTGTGTTCGGCCATCAGTCCGTAGGGCGCTACCGCGCCGCTGTACACCAGTCGACCGTCGTCCAGCCTCGTCACCCCGTCCATTCCCGCCACGAACGGAAGCGGAAGGCCGCGCTGCCGTAGTGCGTGCCCGCGACCAGCCCGCGGTCGAGATTCTTGACCGAGGCCGCCTCGACCCGCCCGACCACGACACCGTCGCGTGGTTGCGGGTCGGGAAAGTCGGTGTAGCGCGGTGCGCGCCCGAGCGTGTCGACGACCGCTGCCTTCATGATGCCTCCAAGGATGTTCCACAGATAGTTTCCGTGGAAACAATAGACCAACGGCGCGCCTGTGACAATATGGTTTCCATGAAAACCAAGGCCGACGCCGTCGAGGAGATCGGTGCATCGATCACCGCGCTCGCCCACCGCAACGACGCGGCCGACGATGAGCGCGACTACCTGGTCGAGCGGTGTCCAGCTCACCTGGAGCCGGCGATCCGCGAGATCCCGACCGCGGGCGTTCATCTGCTCGCCGCGATCGGGGACGGCGAGGTGAACCTGGTGGGTCTCGCCGCCCAGTCCGGCCAGCTCAAGGGGACCGTGTCCAAGCACGTTCAGCGCCTGGTCGACGCGGGGCTCGTCGAGCGGGCCCCGGTTCCCGGGAACCGCAAGGAGATTCGGCTGACATTGACCGCGGACGGGCGCGCGGTCGAACAGGTGCACCGGCGCATGCACGACGAGATCGAGGACGGGTTGCGCGACTTTCTGCTGCGCTACACCGCGGCCGAGCTGCAGACCATCGCCACGGTGCTCAACGATTTGGTGAACGCTGAGAAGCGCGGCGTGCGGCTGCTCACCGGTACGGGTCGGTGATCTCGCGTAGCGAGATCAGGGCGGTCCGAAGATCATCGAACGCCCTGTCGCCCAGATGCTTTCGCCACCGCTTCTCGACTCGGGCGACCTCTGCGGCGGCCATCCGGCACACGTCGGCACCCTTGTCGCTCAGCGTCACCAGCCGCGCCCTGGCGTCTGACGGGTCGGGCTCGCGGGTGGCGTAGCCGGCACTTTCGAGCTGGTCGACGAGTGCACCCGCGGTCTGTTTGGTGACGCGGGCCTGTTCGGCGAGGTCGGTGAGCCGCATGCCTTCGGAGTCGAGGCGCTGCATCAGCCGTGACTGGGCGATCGTGAGGTCCTCGATGCCCGACGCGGCCAGTGCCGCCATCACTCGGCTCTCGACATCGCGGTGCGCGATGAACATCAACACCGCGATCCCCGGCTGTTCGTCCATACCTTGACTTTAGTACGAAGTCCTGACTATATTCGTCAGTGTTACTGACTAAATCGATGAGGGGGTCCGGTGGAGTCCGACGCCGTCTGGCAGCACACCGACAACCAGCGCCTCGAGATCGCCGGGCTCATCGAGGAAATCGATGCTCGCGATCCAGCGCAGTGGCACACACCATCGCTGTGTGCGGGCTGGACCGTCGGCAATGTCGCCGCGCACCTGACCCACTCGACCATCGGGCTGCCGCGAATGCTCCTGGAGGCCGCCCGCAGCGGTTTCCGGTTCAATGCCGTCGTGCATCGCCTGGCGGTCACCGACCAACGGCCGTCGGCGCAGATCGCCGCGCAGCTGCGCGACCTCGTCGGCTCACGGCGGCACCCACCGGGGACCACTGTGATGGAGCCGCTGATCGACGTGCTGGTGCACGCTCAGGACATCTGCATCCCGCTCGGGATCGACCGGCCGATGCCCACCGACGCCGCAGTCGCAGCCGCGGAACGGGTGTGGCAGATGGGGTTTCCGTTCCATGCCCGTCGACGGCTCTCGGGTACCAGGCTCGTGGCCACCGATACGGATTTCGCCGTCGGCGAGGGCCGAGAGGTCGCCGCCCCGATCCGCGAGCTCCTCTTGCTGCTGACCGGCCGGCAAGCAGCCGTAGCCGCAGCCGGCTAGATCAGCCGGCGGCCGGATCGCTGCGCAGCGCCGCCACGATGTAGCGGCGGGCATGCCGCAGCACCGAATCGTGATCGTCGACCTGGCACTGTTCGCCCGGGACGGTCGCGAGGCTCATCATGATCCGCGCGATCCACTCGGCGGCCTCCGCGGGGTCGGTGTCCGGATGGATCTCGCCCCTGTCGACTGCGGCCTGAACATAGGGCACCCAGAACGCGGCGATCTCGGGGATGAGGCCGCGGACGCCGAGCCCCACACACGCCGTGAACGCCTCTGGCTCCTCCTGGCGCAGCTTGAGCACCAACGCCCCGGGTGTCTCGGACTCCCGCCGTGCGAGCTCGACCCCTGTGGCGATCTGCTGGTCCAGCCCGGTCACCGCGTCGAGGCGGGCGCGTGACTCGGCCCAGAACGCGTCGTTGAGGCGGACGATGGCCGCGCCGAGCAGTTCGGCCTTGTCGGGGAAGTGTCGATACAGCCAGCCTCGGCTGACCCCGGCCACCTCGGCGACCTCGGACACGGTCGTCGCGCGAATCCCTTTGGTGGTCAGGCACTGTTCGGCGGCGTCGATCAAGCGATCACGGACGGATCTGGTTTCGGGTTTCGCCGCAGTGCCGACACTCACCCCCCTATCTTCGCAAATGACCGGTCTCCGGTGGGCCGATGCGCCAGGCCCGTGGCGGATCGAGTAGACACATAGGGAAATCTGTTCACCAAGTGCGAAGGGAAGGCGGGGTGGCGGAGACAGTTCAGCAGCTGCTGCGGGAGCGCTGGGACGACGACGGTGTGGCCGTCAAGTACGACGACCAGACCTGGACCTGGCGGGAGCACCTGGCCGCCGCCGCGGGCCAGGCCGCGGCGCTGATCGGCATCGCCGACCAGCGGCAGACCGCTCCATGTGGGTGTCCTGCTGGACAACACCCCCGACATGCTGACCGCAATGGCCGCCGCCGGGTTGGGTGGATACGTGCTGTGCGGCATCAACAACACCCGGCGCGGCGACGCTCTCGCCCGCGACATCGGCCGGGCTGACTGCCAGATCCTGGTCACCGACGATCACCACCTGGCGCTTCTCGACGGCGTGGATCTGACCGGCGTGCGGGTCTTGGTGGTCGGAAGCCCCGAATGGAAGGAGCTGGTGGGGCAGGCGGGTGCGCTCACGCCACACCGCGAAGCCGGTGCGACCGACACGTTCATGCTGATCTTCACCTCAGGTACCAGCGGCGATCCGAAGGCTGTGCGGGTCATGCACGCGATGGTGTTGCTGGCCGGCGCCGCGCTGGCCGGCCGCTACGGAGTTGACTCCCGACGACGTCTGCTACCTGTCGATGCCGTTGTTCCACAGCAATGCGGTGCTCGCGGGGTGGTCGGTGGCGCTGAACTCGGGCGCCGCGATGGCGCCCGCGACGTTCACGGCCTCCGGTTTCATCGACGACATCCGGCGCTACGGCGTCACCTACATGAACTACGTCGGTAAACCCCTGGCCTACATCCTGGCCAGCCCTGAAGCCCCCGACGACCGCGACAACCCGCTGCGGGTGGCGTTCGGCAACGAGGCCAGTGACCGCGACATCGCGGAGTTCTCCAGACGCTTCGGGTGCCAGGTGTGGGACGGCTTCGGCTCGACCGAGAACGCGGTGACGGTGACGCGCGAGCGACGGTTGTCCCGCCGGTTCGATCGGCAAGGGTTTCCCCGGGGTGGCCATCTACGACTCGGAGACCCTGACCGAGTGTGCGGTCGCGCGGTTCGACGAGCACGGTGCGCTGGCCAACGGCGACGACGCGATCGGCGAACTGGTCAACACCCAGGGCGCCGGGATGTTCGCCGGCTACTACAACGACCAGGGTGCCACCGACGAACGCATGCGGCACGGCATGTTCTGGTCCGGCGACCTGGCCTATCGGGACGCCGACGGCTGGATCTACCTCGCCGGTCGTACTGCGGACTGGATGCGGGTGGACGGGGAGAACATGACGTCGGCGCCCATCGAACGCATCCTGATCCGTGAGCCCGCGATCAGTCAGGTCGCGGTCTACCCGGTCCCCGACGAACACGTCGGCGATCAGGTGATGGCCGCGATCGTCCTGCAGGACGGCGCGACGCTGACGCCGGCAGCGTTCGGTGAGTTCCTCGCCGCGCAACCGGACATGTCGCCGAAAGCGTGGCCGCGCCACGTCTGGATCGCCGACGCACTGCCCAGTACCGCCACCAACAAGGTGGTCAAACGCGAACTGATCGCGATGGGTGTCCAGCCCGCCGGCCGGATGCTGTGGAAGCGGGACGGACACACCTACCGGCGGCAGGAATAGCGCTTCCCGTGATGGGCGTTTAGGCTACTGGCGGTTGACCTGGCATAATGGACCGCCGACACCTCGGTTCCGGTTCACGCCGCTGCCTCCCTCGACGGGAGGGCGACCCGGGACCCACGATTGAAGAGGAAACCATGAAATCGGGTATTCACCCAGACTATGTCGAGACCACCGTGCTGTGCGGCTGCGGCAGCAGCTTCACCACCCGCAGCACCAAGAAGAGCGGACAGATCACCGTAGAGGTCTGCTCCCAGTGCCATCCCTTCTACACCGGCAAGCAGAAGATCCTCGACAGCGGCGGCCGTGTCGCGCGCTTCGAGAAGCGCTACGGCAAGCGCACCGGGGCGACCGCAGCGGCGGGAGAGACCAAAGCTGCCGACGACAAGTAGCTCTCCGACCGGCGCCCGCTCTGCCGCAGTCTGCGCAGACCGGGCGCCGTTTCGTGGGTAGGACTTCATCAGACGGCGTGCCAGAGGAGGCGAGATGACCGATACGGCACCGGCGATCGAGGCGATGCTCGCCGAGTACGCCGATCTGGAGCGTCGACTGGCCGATCCCGAACTGCACGCCGACCCCGGCGCCGCGCGCAAGGCCGGCCGCCGGTTCGCGCAGGTTTCGCCCATCGTCTCCACCTACCGCAAGCTCGAAACCGCCCGAGGTGACCTGGCCGCCGCGCGGGAACTGGCCGCCGACGACGACTCGTTCGCTGCCGAGGTCGAGGAGCTCACTGCCACCGTGCGGGAACTCGACACCCAACTCACCGATCTGCTCGCGCCCCGGGATCCGCACGACGCCGACGACATCGTGCTGGAGGTCAAGTCCGGTGAGGGCGGCGAGGAGTCCGCGCTGTTCGCCGCGGACCTGGCCAGGATGTACATCCGCTACGCCGAACGGCACGGGTGGACGGTGACGGTTCTCGACGAGACGACCTCCGACCTCGGCGGCTACAAGGATGCGACGCTGTCGATCACGAGCAAAGGCGACTCTGCCGACGGCGTGTGGTCGCGGCTGAAGTTCGAGGGCGGCGTGCACCGGGTGCAGCGGGTTCCTGTGACCGAGTCGCAGGGACGGGTGCACACCTCCGCGGCGGGCGTTCTGGTGTACCCGGAACCCGAAGAGGTCGAGCAGGTCCAGATCGACGAGTCCGATCTGCGCATTGACGTCTACCGGTCGTCGGGCAAAGGCGGCCAGGGCGTCAACACCACCGATTCGGCGGTGCGTATCACCCACCTTCCGACGGGCATCGTCGTCACCTGCCAGAACGAACGCTCGCAGCTGCAGAACAAGGCCCGTGCGATGCAGGTGCTGGCCGCCCGGCTGCAGCTGCTGGCCGAAGAGCAGGCCTCTGCCGACGCCTCGGCCGATCGCGCCAGCCAAATCCGCACCGTCGACCGCAGCGAGCGGATTCGCACCTACAACTACCCGGAGAACCGGATCGCCGATCACCGGATCAACTTCAAGGCGCACAACCTCGACCAGGTCCTCGAGGGCGACATGGATGCGTTGTTCGACGCGCTCGCCGCCGCCGACAAGCAGGCCAGGCTGCAGAACACGTGACGATTGGGCCCAAACAGGGCAAGGACCGATGAGGACCCGTCGGCTGCATCACGCGATCGAAGCTGCGACGCAGACGCTGGCCCGGGCCGGCGTCGGATCCCCACGTGCCGATGCCGAACTGCTGGCCGCTCACGTGGCCGGCACCGACCGCGGCCGACTCGCGTTGATCGAACCCGACTCCGACTTCGTCGAACGCTACGAACGGCTTGTCAGCAAGCGTGCAGAACGCGTGCCGTTGCAGCACCTGACCGGAACCGCGGCGTTCGGTCCGATCACCGTGCAGGTCGGCCCCGGGGTGTTCATTCCCCGGCCGGAAACCGAGTCGCTGCTGGAATGGGCTCTCGCCCAACCGTTGTCGCAGCACCCGCTGATCGTGGATCTGTGTACCGGCTCCGCCGCGCTGGCCCTGGCGCTGTGGCGCCACCGGCCCGGGGCCCGGGTCGTCGCCGTCGACGACTCCGACGACGCGCTGGCGTATGCGCGGCGCAATGTCCGCGACACCTCCGTGGAGCTGCTGCGTGCCGACGTCACCGATGCCGGCCTGCTGAGCGAACTCGACGGCACCGTCGACCTCCTGGTGGCCAATCCGCCCTACATCCCGGCCGGCGCACAGCTGGAACCCGAAGTGGCTCAATATGATCCGCCGCATGCACTGTTCGGCGGCGATGACGGCATGGCGGTGGTCGACCACATCGTCGGCCTGGCGGCCCGGCTGCTGCGGCCGGGTGGGTCGCTGCGCGGTCGAGCACGACGACACCACCTCCGGCCGCACCGTCGAAGCCTTCACCCGCACAGGGCGATTCGTCGAGGTCACGGCACGACACGACCTCACCGGTCGGCCCCGCTTCGTGACCGCGGTACGCGGCGGGTGAGAGGGTCTGTCTCGATGAACGGATCGAGAGTCGTTCGACTGCACCGATCCCGCACAGCGCGAAGCGGGCATCGCGTCGGCGATCAGCGCGCTCAAGGGTCGGCGCCTCGTCGTGATGCCCACCGACACCGTGTACGGCATCGGCGCCGACGCCTTCGACAACGACGCGGTGGCGGCGCTGCTGTCGGCCAAGGGGCGCGGCCGTGACATGCCGGTGCCGGTGCTGGTCGGGTCGTGGCACACGATTCAGGGGCTGGTCTACTCGGTCCCGCAGAGCGCCCGCGAACTGATCCGGGCGTTCTGGCCGGGCGCGCTGAGCCTGGTGGTCCACCAGGCTCCGTCTCTGCGATGGGACCTCGGAGACGCCCACGGCACCGTCATGCTGCGCATGCCGCTGCACCCCGTGGCCATCGAGCTGCTTCGGGAGGTCGGTCCGATGGCCGTGTCGAGCGCGAACATCTCGGGCAGGCCCGCGGCGGTCACCGCCGCGCAGGCCCGCGACCAGCTCGGCGATCTCGTCGAGGTCTACCTCGACGGCGGTCCGGCCGAGCAGCAGGCCGCATCGACCATCGTCGACCTCACGGGTGCCCATCCGCGGGTGTTGCGGGAAGGTCCGGTGGCAATCGAGGCCATCGCCGGCGTGCTGGGCGTCGAGCGGCGACCCTCACCACCCAGACCGGATTAGATCTGGAGTCTGCGTGCCATACGGTTGGGCGGTGATCACGGCAGTGCCATCGGCGGAGTCGCTGTCGACGACCTGCTGGCGCTCTCCGAGCGGGGCGCGGGTGTCCCGCTGCGAGAGCTCGCACTGGTCGGCCTGACCGCCGCGATCATCACCTACCTGGCCACCGGCTGGGTCCGGGTGCTGGCCACGCGGTGGGGAGCGGTGGCCTACCCGCGCGAACGCGACGTCCACCTGCAGCCGACCCCGCGAATGGGCGGCCTGGCGATGTACGTCGGGGTGGTGGCCGCCGTTCTGCTGGCGTCCCAGCTGCCCGCGCTGACGCGCGGCTTCGTCTACTCGTCGGGACTGCCCGCGGTGGTCGTCGCGGGCGGGCTGATCATGGTCGTCGGGCTGATCGACGACCGGTGGGGACTGGACGCGCTGACGAAGTTCGCGGGCCAGATCACCGCGGCGAGCGTGCTCGTCACGATGGGGGTGGCGTGGAGCGTGCTCTACATCCCGATCGGTGGTGTCGGCACCATCGTGCTGGACCAGGTGTCGTCGATCCTGCTGACGCTGGCGCTCACGGTCGCCATCGTCAACGCGATGAACTTCGTCGACGGACTGGACGGTCTGGCCGCGGGACTCGGCCTCATCACCGCATCGGCCATCTGCATCTTCTCGGTCGGGCTGCTGCGCGACCACGGCGGCGACGTGCTGTTCTACCCGCCCGCCGTCATCTCCGTCGTGCTCGCAGGCGCCTGTCTGGGCTTTCTTCCGCACAACTTCCACAAAGCCAGGATCTTCATGGGCGACTCGGGGTCGATGCTCATCGGCCTGATGCTCGCCGCCGCGTCCACCACCGCGGCAGGCCCGATCTCACAGACCGCGTACGGCGCCCGCGACGTGTTCGCGCTGCTGTCGCCGTTCCTGCTCGTGGTCGCGGTGATGTTCGTGCCCGCGCTCGACATGCTGCTCGCCATCATCCGACGCACCCGCGCGGGGTTGAGCCCGTTCAGCCCCGACAAGATGCATCTGCACCACCGACTGCTGGAGATCGGGCACTCCCACCGACGGGTCGTGCTGCTCATCTACCTGTGGGTCGGCATCGTCGCGCTCGGTGCGGCGAGCACGATCTTCTTCGACCCGCGGCACACCGCAGCGGTCATGGTTGGCGGCGATCCTGGTCGCGATCGTGGTGACTCTGATCCCGCTTCTGCGGCGCCGGAACGGGTCCTTCGACGAGGTGTACGACGAAAAGTAGTAGGCCCTCTTTTGTGGCCCTCACCATATGTTAGGGTTCAGTTAGAACCCGAAAAAACCTCGCGGGTTGCCGGCCTCCGAGCCGTTCGGTGCACATCGATCTCACGCCGATCGGAGCGGAAAAACGACCGACATTTTGACCGACCACAGGAGCTGCCCCTTGGGTGATTCCAGCGCGCCCGTCGCCCTCCGATACGCTACGGGCGCCACGCACAGGATCATCGGGATCGGCTCCCACGAAATTTCGACGACCGCGGGATTGAGGTGAAGCAGTGACGACGCCAGCGCAAGACGCGCCGTTGGTGTTTCCGTCCGTTGCTTTCCGGCCCGTGCGCCTGCTCGTGATCTGCGTGGCGCTCGCCGGCCTCGTCACGATCGCCGCGGCCGTTCATCGGTCACCCACTGTTCGGCGTGTTCTTCGGCATCGGCCTCGGTCTGGGTTTGATCAACGCCCTGTTGGTGCGGCGCGCGGTGGAGTCGATCACCGCCGGCGACCACCCGCTCAAGAAGAAGATGGCGCTCAACTCGGCCAGCCGTCTGCTGGTCGATCACGGCCGTCGGGTCTGACGATCGCCTTCGTTTTCCGACCGATGGGCCTCGGCGTGCTCTTCGGTCTGGCACTGTTTCAAGTGGTTCTGGTGCTGAGCACCGCCTGCCGGTGCTGAAGAAGATGCGCACGGCCGACGGTGCAGACGACCGCGAACCTGCTCGGACCCGCCGACGCTTCGACATCCAACGACGGATAGACTCAAGGACTGATCCTCGCCGCTGACTGAAGGTGGCTCGCCCTCCACGTCGGTCACCACATCGATGTTCAGAACTGGTTCGGCATGACGTTCAACGGGACACCATCCTGTCCACCGCCATCGCCGCGTGCGATCGTCATCGGCCTGGCGTTCTTCCTGAAGGCCAAGGTCACCTCGACCGGCGTCCCCGGTGGCGTGCAGCTGTTCTTCGAGGCGATCACCATCCAGATGCGCCAGCAGATCGAGAGCGCGATCGGCATGAAGGTCGCGCCGTTCGTGCTGCCGCTGGCCGTCGCGCTGTTCGTGCTTCATCCTCGTCTCCAACTGGCTGGCGGTCCTGCCCGTGCAGTACGCGGATTCGCGACGGCGCCGCCGCCGAGCTGATCAAGCCGCCCGCCTCGGACATCAACTTCGTGCTCGCGCTCGCGCTGTTCGTCTTCATCTGCTACCACGCGGCGGGCATCTGGCGCCGCGGCATCATCGGTCACCCGATCAAGGTCGTCAAGGGCCACGTCGCGCTTCCTGGCGCCGATCAACATCGTCGAGGAGACTCGCCAAGCCGATCTCGCTGGCACTGCGACTTTTCGGCAACATCTTCGCCGGCGGCATCCTGGTCGGCCTCATCGCGATGTTCCCGCCTGGTAATCCAGTGGCGCCCAACGCGATCTGGAAGACCTTCGACCTGTTCGTCGGATTGATCCAGGCGTTCATCTTCGCGCTGCTGACCATCCTGTACTTCAGCCAGTCGATGGAACTGGACCACGATCACGACGACGAACACAGCGCCGCAGACAAGCACTAGACCAAGCAGTACCCGCTACGACCCACACAGAACTCTGGCGGCAACGCCAGCCAGTTATCAAGGAGGATAAGGAATGGATCCCACAAGCGCCTCATCACGCTGGCGCGCTGATCGGCGGTGGTCTGATCATGGGTGGCGGCGCCATCGGCGCGGGTATCGGTGACGGTATCGCCGGTAACGCCCTGATCTCCGGCATCGCCCGGCAGCCCGAGGCACAGGGCCGCCTGTTCACGCCGTTCTTCATCACCGTCGGTCTGGTCGAGGCCGCCTACTTCATCAACCTGGCCTTCATGGCGCTGTTCGTCTTCGCCACGCCGGTCCAGGCGGTAATTCGTCGGCATGGGTGAACTGACCGCAACCGTCCTGGCCGCCGAAGAAGGCGGCGGGGGGACCAGCAACTTCCTGGTCCCCAACGGCACCTTCTTCGCCGTGCTGCTCATCTTCCTGATCGTGCTCGGCGTGATCTGCGAAATGGGTTGTGCCACCGGTCAGCAAGGTTCTGGCCGAGCGCGAGGCGATGCTGGCCAAGACTGCTGCGGACAACCGCAAGTCGGCCGAGCAGGTCGCAGCCGCGCAGGCGGACTACGACAAGGCGATGGCCGGGCGCGCGCGGAGGCATCGTCGATCCGTGACGAGGCCCGCGCCGCAGGCCGCAAGGTGGTCGACGAGAAGCGGGCCGAGGCCAGCGGCGAGGTCGCCGAAACGGTGCAGTCCGCCAACGCGCAGCTGTCCGAGCAGACGCGCGGCCACGCACGACGCGAGCTGGAGTCGTCGGTGGACGGCCTGTCCGCCACCTTGGCGAGCCGCATCCTCGGTGTCGACGTCGAGAACTCAGGCGGGAGGCAGCTAGATGTCGACATTCATCGGCCAGCTGATCGGCTTCGCTGTCATCATCTTCATCGCGTGAAGTGGGTGGTGCCGCCCGTTCGCACGATGATGCACAACCAGCAGGAGGCGATGCGGGCGGCGCTCGCGGAGAGCAGCCGAGGCGGCGAAGAAGCTCGCCGACGCGGACGCGATGCACGCCAAGGCGCTCGAGGATGCCAAGGCCGCAAGCCGCCAAGGTGACCGACGAGGCGCGGGCAGGACTCCGAGCGCATCGCCGCGCAGCTGCGCGAGCAGGCGGTCATCGAGGCCGAGCGGATCAAAGCCCAAGGTGAGCAACAGATTCAGTTGCTGCGCCAGCAGACCATCCGGCGGATTGCGCCAGCGTCTCGGTGCCGAATCGGTGGAGAAGGCCGAGGAGATCTGTCCGCAACCACGTCGCCGATCCTGCCGCACAGGCGGCGACCGTCGACCGGTTCCTCGACGATCTCGACGAGATGGCGCCGTCCGCGGCGGTGATCGAGGCGGGCGCGACGCTGAACCTGCGCGCCGCCAGCCGTGAGGCGCTCGCCGAACTGGTCAGGAAGTTCGACGTCGATCGCCGACGGCGCCGACACCGACGGCCTGACCACGCTCGCCGAGAATCTGTCGTCGGTGGCCAAGCTGCTGGTCGACGAGCCGGCGCTGACCAAGCATCTCGCCCAGCCGACCGACGACTCGGCGGCCAAGGTGCGTCTGGTGGAACGGCTGTTCGACGGCAAGGTGGACGACCGCGCGCTCGACATCTGCTGCAAAACGGCTGTCTCGCAGCGGTGGTCGACCGAGCCGAACCTCATCGACGCCATCGAGCATGTCGCCCGGCTGGCGCTGCTGGTCGGCGCCGAGCGCGACGGGCAGGTCGAAGAGGTCGAGGACCAGCTGTTCCGGTTCGGCCGCGTGCTCGACTCCGAGCCGCGGCTGAGCCGGCTGCTGACCGACCACACGGTGCCCGCCGAGACGCCGGATCGCGTCTGCTGGACAAGGTCCTCGACAGCGGCGGCGGGGTCAACGCGCACCGCCGCGGCACTGCTGACGCAGACCGTCGAACTGCTGCGCGGCGAGCCCGTCGACTCTGCGGTCAACGACCTTGCCGAGCTCGCGGTCGCGCGGCGCGGTGAGGTCGTCGCCCAGGTCACCGCGGCCGCGGACCTGCACCGATGCACAGCGCACCCGTCTGACCGAGGTGCTGACCCGGATCTACGGCCACCCGGTGTCGGTCCAGCTCGACATCGACCCCGAAGTTCTCGGGGGACTCTCTGATCACCGTCGGTGACGAGGTCATCGACGGCTCCATCTCATCCCGGTTGGACGCGGCCCGCACAGGCCTGCCGGACTGACCGGCGCCGGAACTCGAGCATCCCGAAGCATTTCAGAGACACACAGGCAGGAAGACGAAAAGCCATGGCAGAGTTGACAATCTCGGCTTCTGACATCGAAGGTGCGATCGAGGACTACGTCTCCTCCTTCACCGCCGATTCCGAGCGCGAAGAGATCGGCACCGTCATCGACGCCGGTGACGGCATCGCCCACGTCGAGGGCCTGCCCTCGGTGATGACCCAGGAGCTCCTCGAGTTCCCCGGCGGGGTGCTCGGTGTCGCGCTGAACCTCGACGAGCACAGCATCGGCGCCGTGATCCTGGGCGACTTCGAGAAGATCGAAGAGGGCCAGCAGGTCAAGCGCACCGGCGAGGTGCTCTCGGTGCCGGTGGGCGACGCGTACCTCGGCCGGGTCGTCAACCCGCTCGGCCAGCCGATCGACGCTCAGGGCGACATCGAGACCGACACCCGCCGGGCGCTGGAGCTGCAGGCACCGTCGGTGGTGCAGCGGCAGGGCGTCAGCGAGCCGCTCCAGACCGGCATCAAGGCGATCGACTCGCAGACTCCGATCGGGCGCGGCCAGCGCCAGCTGATCATCGGCGACCGCAAGACCGGCAAGACGGCCGTCTGCGTCGACACGATCCTCAATCAGCGGGAGAACTGGGAGACCGGCGACCCCGACCAGCAGGTGCGCTGCGTCTACGTCGCCATCGGCCAGAAGGGCACCACCATCGCGAGCGTCAAGCGCGCTCTCGAAGACGGCGGCGCGATGGAGTACACCACCATCGTGGCGGCGCCGGCGTCCGACCCCGCCGGCTTCAAATGGCTGGCGCCCTACACCGGTTCGGCCATCGCCCAGCACTGGATGTACGACGGCAAGCACGTCCTGATCGTGTTCGACGACCTGACCAAGCAGGCCGAGGCCTATCGCGCGATCTCGCTGCTGCTGCGCCGCCCGCCGGGCCGCGAGGCGTACCCCGGCGACGTGTTCTACCTGCATTCACGGCTGCTGGAGCGTTGCGGCAAGCTGTCCGACGAACTCGGCGGCGGCTCGCTGACCGGTCTGCCGATCATCGAGACCAAGGCCAACGACATCTCGGCGTACATCCCGACCAACGTCATCTCGATCACCGACGGGCAGTGCTTCCTGGAGACCGACCTGTTCAACCAGGGCGTGCGACCGGCCATCAACGTCGGCGTCTCGGTGTCCCGCGTCGGTGGCGCCGCCCAGATCAAGGCGATGAAAGAGGTGGCAGGAAGTCTCCGCCTGGACCTTTCGCAGTACCGCGAGCTGGAGGCGTTCGCGGCGTTCGCCTCCGACCTGGACGCGACGTCGAAGGCTCAGCTGGAGCGCGGTGCCCGCCTGGTCGAGCTGCTCAAGCAGTCGCAGTACAGCCCGCTGGCCGTCGAGGATCAGGTCGTCGCGATCTTCCTCGGCACCAAGGGCCATCTGGATTCGGTTCCGGTGGAGGACGTTCAGCGGTTCGAGGCCGAATTCCTGGAGCACGTGGGGGCTTCGCCACGACGACATTCTCAAGGAGATCCGGGAGACCAAGAAGTTCCCCGAGGAGGCCGAGGAGAAGCTGACCGCAGTGGTCAACGACTTCAAGAAGGGCTTCTCGGCCACCGACGGTAGCTCCGTGGTCGTGAACGAGGCGGAGGCCGAGGCGATGGACGAAGAGGACGTCGAGAAGGAATCCGTCAAGGTCCGCAAGCCGGCGCCGAAGAAGTAGACCGGGAAGGGTCTGGAGAGCTAGATGGCTGCAACACTGCGCGAGCTCCGTGGGCGCATCCGTTCCGCCGGGTCGATCAAGAAGATCACCAAGGCCCAGGAACTGATCGCGACGTCGCGGATCGCCAAGGCGCAAGCCCGAGTCGAGGCGGCTCGGCCCTACGCGGCCGAGATCACCAACATGCTCACCGAGCTTGCGAGTGCCAGCGCGCTGGATCACCCGCTGCTGGTCGCGCGGGAGAACCCGAAGCGGGCCGGTGTGCTGGTCGTGTCATCCGACCGCGGGCTGTGCGGCGCCTACAACGCCAACGTGCTGCGTCAGTCCGAAGAGCTCTTCGCGCTGCTGCGTGACGAGGGCAAGAAGCCGGTGGTGTACACCGTGGGACGCAAAGCGTTGGGCTACTACAACTTCCGCCAGCGCACGGTGGTCGAGTCATGGACGGGCTTCTCGGAGCGGCCTACCTACGAACAGGCCCGCGAGATCGCCGACACCCTGGTGACTGCGTTCATGGCCGGCGCGGACGACGACGGTGACGATCCCGGTGAGGACGGCATCCTCGGTGTCGACGAATTGCACATCGTCTTCACCGAGTTCAAGTCGATGCTGTCGCAGTCCGCGGCGGCGCGCCGGATCGCACCGATGGTCGTGGAGTACGTCGAGGACGAGCCCGAGGACGACGGCCCGCGAACGCTGTTCTCGTTCGAACCCGATCCGGAGACGCTCTTCGACGCCCTGTTGCCCCGTTACGTCGCGACCCGCGTGTACTCGGCACTGCTGGAGGCCGCGGCATCCGAATCCGCTTCGCGGCGTAGGGCGATGAAGTCGGCCAGCGACAACGCCGACGACCTGATCAAGGCGCTCACGCTCGAGGCGAACCGCGAACGCCAGGCCCAGATCACCCAGGAAATCAGCGAGATCGTCGGTGGCGCCAACGCGCTCACCGACGCGAAATAACCTTTAGAAGTACGCCCCGTTAGGAAGCGAAGAAGAGAAATGACTGCCACCGCAGAAGATTCCAAGACCGCAGGGCGCGTGGTCCGTATCACCGGACCCGTTGTCGACGTTGAGTTCCCGCGTGGTTCGGTGCCCGAGCTGTTCAACGCGCTGCACGCCGAGATCACCTACGAGCAGATGGCGAAGACGCTGACCCTCGAGGTCGCGCAGCACCTCGGGGACAGCCTGGTGCGCACCATCTCCATGCAGCCGACCGACGGTCTGGTTCGCGGCGTCGAGGTCACCGACACCGGTGCCTCGATCTCGGTGCCCGTCGGCGACGGCGTCAAGGGCCACGTCTTCAACGCGCTGGGCGCCTGCCTGGACGAGCCCGGCTACGGCGAGGACTTCGAGCACTGGTCGATCCACCGCAAGCCGCCGCCATTCTCCGAGCTGGAGCCCCGCACCGAGATGCTGGAGACCGGCCTGAAGGTCGTCGACCTGCTGACCCCGTACGTGCGTGGCGGCAAGATCGCCCTGTTCGGTGGTGCCGGCGTCGGCAAGACCGTGCTCATCCAGGAGATGATCAACCGCATCGCCCGCAACTTCGGTGGCACCTCGGTGTTCGCCGGCGTGGGGGAGCGCACCCGTGAGGGCAACGACCTCTGGGTCGAGCTCGCCGACGCCGACGTGCTCAAGGACACCGCGCTGGTGTTCGGCCAGATGGACGAGCCGCCCGGCACCCGTATGCGCGTCGCGCTCTCGGCGCTGACCATGGCCGAGTACTTCCGTGACGAAGCCCAGCAGGACGTGCTGCTGTTCATCGACAACATCTTCCGGTTCACCCAGGCCGGTTCCGAGGTCTCGACGCTGCTCGGCCGGATGCCGTCCGCGGTGGGCTACCAGCCCACCCTGGCCGACGAGATGGGTGAGCTCCAGGAGCGCATCACCTCGACCCGCGGTCACTCGATCACCTCGATGCAGGCCGTGTACGTGCCCGCCGACGACTACACCGACCCCGCTCCGGCGACGACGTTCGCCCACCTGGACGCCACCACCGAGCTGTCCCGCGCAGTGTTCTCCAAGGGCATCTTCCCGGCGGTGGATCCGCTGGCGTCCAGCTCGACGATCCTGCACCCCAGCGTGGTCGGCGACGAGCACTACCGCGTCGCGCAGGAAGTCATCCGAATCCTGCAGCGCTACAAGGACCTCCAGGACATCATCGCCATCCTCGGTGTCGACGAACTGTCGGAGGAGGACAAGCAGCTGGTGTACCGGGCCCGCCGCATCGAGCGCTTCCTGAGCCAGAACATGATGGCGGCCGAGCAGTTCACCGGCCAGCCGGGTTCGACGGTTCCGCTCAAGGAGACCGTCGAGGCGTTCGACAAGCTCTCCAAGGGCGACTTCGACCACCTGCCCGAGCAGGCGTTCTTCCTGATCGGTGGCCTGGACGACCTGGCCAAGAAGGCCGAGAGCCTCGGCGCCAAGCTGTGACCCGGATCGAGCGAGCCGAAAGGTGGTGTGCGATGGCTGAACTGAACGTCGAGATCGTCGCCGTCGAGCGTGAGCTCTGGTCGGGTGAGGCCACCTTCGTCTTCACCCGCACCACCGCAGGCGAGATCGGCATCCTGCCGCGGCACATCCCGTTGGTGGCTCAGCTCGTCGACGACGCGATGGTCCGCGTCGAACGCGAGGGGGAGGACGACCTGCGCATCGCGGTCGACGGCGGGTTCCTCTCCGTCACCGACGAAGCGGTCCGGATCCTGGTCGAGAACGCCGAGTTCGAGTCCGAGATCAACGCCGACGAGGCGAAGCAGGACTCCGAATCCGACGACGAGCGCACCGCGGCGTGGGGCAGGGCGCGACTGCGCGCTCTTGGTCAGATCGACTAGTAGGCCGGCCGGTGAGCGCGTCCATGCTGTTCATGGTCGCGCTGGTCGGCGTGCTCCTGGTCGTCGTCGTCGCACTCTGCTACCGGCTGTGGAAGCTGAGGCAGGTCGGGGGCACGGCGGCGATCCTGCGCGACGTTCCTGCGGTCGGTGGCCACGGCTGGCGGCACGGGGTGGTGCGCTACCGCGGAGGTGAGGCCGGTTTCTACCGGCTGTCGAGCCTGCGGTGGTGGCCGGACCGGACGCTGAGCAGGCGAGGTCTGGAAATCGTCTCGAGACGGGCACCCCGCGGTGACGAGTTCGACATCATGACCGACGAGATCGTGATTCTCGAACTGCGTGACGGCGGGCCGGAACGCGCGAGCGGCTACGAGATCGCGCTGGATCGCGGTGCGTTGACCGCCTTCACGTCGTGGCTCGAGTCGCGACCGTCCCCGCGTACCCGGCGCCGGATCTACTGAGCCTGCTCACCCGGTCGCCAGAGGACGTCGCCCTGCGGGTTCGCCACCCGGGACAGGATGAAGAGCAGGTCGGATAGCCGGTTCAGGTACTTCGCGGGCAGCACGCTGACCGAATCCCCGTGCGTCTCGACCGCGTGCCAGGCGGACACGTTCGGCCCGCCGCGTCACGGTCCGTGCCACGTGCAGCAGCGCCGACAGCGGAGTGCCGCCGGGCAGGATGAACGAATTCAGCGCGGGCAGTGGCTCATTGAACTCGTCGCACCACTGTCTCCAGGCGATCGATGTAGCTCTGCAGGATGCGAAGCGGGGGATACTCGGGCTTCTCGACCACCGGTGTCGACAGATCAGCGCCCGCGTCGAACAGGTCGTTCTGGATCTGACGAAGCACGTCGAGAATCCGCTTGTCCGGATCGCCGAGTGCCACCGCGACACCTATCGCCGCGTTGGCCTCGTCGCAGTCGGCGTATGCCGCCAGCCGCGCGTCGTTCTTCGACACCCTGCTGAAGTCGCTGAGCCCGGTGGTTCCGTCATCGCCGGTCCGCGTGTAGATACGCGTCAGGTGCACTGCCATGGGAAAACCGTACCCGTGGGTCTCGGCGCGCAGAAGGCTCGGGACACTGAGATGACCATCCGCGCGTTTACACTGGCCCGCGTGAGCGAGCGATTCGTGGTGACCGGTGGAAGCCGGTTATCGGGCGAAGTTGCCGTCGGGGGCGCCAAGAACAGCGTGTTGAAGCTCATGGCGGCCTCGCTGCTCGCCGAGGGCACGAGCACCATCACCAACTGCCCGGACATCCTCGACGTCCCGCTGATGGCGGAGGTGCTGCGCGGGCTCGGCGCCACCGTGGAACTCGAGGGCGACGTCGTGCGGATCACCTCCCCGGACGAGCTCAAGTACGACGCCGACTTCGCCGCGGTTCGGCAGTTCCGCGCTTCGGTGTGCGTTCTCGGACCTCTGGTCGGCAGGTGTAGGCGGGCGAAGAGTGGCGCTGCCCGGTGGTGACGCCATCGGCTCGCGCCCTCTCGACATGCATCAGGCGGGGCTGCGGCAGCTGGGTGCGACCTGCAACATCGAACACGGCTGCGTGGTCGCCGAAGCCGATCATCTGCACGGTGCCGAGATCCAGTTGGAGTTCCCCTCGGTGGGCGCGACGGAGAACATCCTGATGGCCGCGGTGCTGGCCGACGGGGTGACCACGATCCACAACGCCGCCCGCGAACCCGACGTCGTCGATCTGTGCACGATGCTCGATCAGATGGGTGCACAGATCAGCGGTGCCGGATCGTCGACGTTGACGATCACTGGCGTCGACCGGCTGTATCCGACTGAGCACCGGGTCATCGGCGACCGGATCGTCGCCGCGACGTGGGGTATTGCGGCCGCGATGACTCGCGGCGACATCTCGGTCACCGGAGTGGACCCTGCGCACCTGCAGCTGGTGCTGCACAAACTGCACGACGCAGGTGCCACGGTGACGCAGACCGACGACGGCTTCCGGGTGGTCCAGTACGAGCGGCCCAAGGCGGTGAACGTGGCCACGCTTGCCGTTCCCGGGTTTCCCGACCGACCTTCAGCCGATGGCCATCGGCCTGGCGGCGATCGCGGATGGGACGTCGATGATCACCGAGAACGTCTTCGAGGCCCGGTTCCGGTTCGTCGAGGAGATGATCAGGCTCGGCGCGGATGCACGCACCGATGGCCACCACGCCGTCCTGCGAGGGATCCCGCAGTTGTCGAGTGCACCCGTGTGGTCCTCGGACATCCGTGCCGGCGCCGGGCTGGTGCTGGCCGGGCTGGTCGCCGACGGTGACACCGAGGTGCACGACGTCTTTCACATCGATCGCGGTTATCCGAAGTTCGTCGAGAACCTGGTTGCTCTGGGTGCGGAGATCGAGCGCGTCACGTAGCGCCCGCGACCGCACCGCTCGTGCGCTGGTCATTTGGGGCTGGGCCCGACAGCGCGTAGTATTTCCTCAGATGCCAACGGCCCAATCCGATAGGATTTAGATCGGATTCAGCGGACGTGGTTTGACCTCCCTGGTCACATGGAGTACAGTGGCAGGGTTGCCTGAAACCGGGTGTGTTGTTTGAGAACTCAATAGTGTGTTTGGTGGTTTTTGTTTGTTGTTTGGGGTTGTGCCCGCATTTTCCCGTTTGGGGGTGTGACCTGTTTTTTGGATGCCAGTTTGTGGTGTCTTTTTGTTGGGTCAGGCTTGTTCTGATTGAATTCTGTCTGCGCCTTTTTGGGTGTGGGGGTTTTTGTTTGGAGAGTTTGATTCTGGCTCAGGACGAACGCTGGCGGCGTGCTTAACACATGCAAGTCGAACGGAAAGGCCTTTCGGGGTACTCGAGTGGCGAACGGGTGAGTAACACGTGGGTGATCTGCCCTGCACTTCGGGATAAGCCTGGGAAACTGGGTCTAATACCGGATATGACTGCGAATCGCATGGTTTGTGGTGGAAAGCTTTTGCGGTGTGGGATGGGCCCGCGGCCTATCAGCTTGTTGGTGAGGTTATGGCTTACCAAGGCGACGACGGGTAGCCGGCCTGAGAGGGTGTCCGGCCACACTGGGACTGAGATACGGCCCAGACTCCTACGGGAGGCAGCAGTGGGGAATATTGCACAATGGGCGCAAGCCTGATGCAGCGACGCCGCGTGAGGGATGACGGCCTTCGGGTTGTAAACCTCTTTCAGTAGGGACGAAGCGGAAGTGACGGTACCTACAGAAGAAGCACCGGCCAACTACGTGCCAGCAGCCGCGGTAATACGTAGGGTGCGAGCGTTGTCCGGAATTACTGGGCGTAAAGAGCTCGTAGGTGGTTTGTCGCGTTGTTCGTGAAAACCTGAGGCTTAACCTTGGGCGTGC
>CAVYTD010000007.1:0-305194 GCA_963771335.1 uncultured Actinomycetota bacterium
CTCCGATCCGTGAGCCCACAGCAGTCAACTTATCGCGACCTGTATGCCGGATCTGCGGGAGCCGCCTCTGAGCTCAGTCCGGCGTCGTAGCCGCAGATCGGCGAACTTCCGCGGATTTCTCGATGGCGCAGGCATGCCGGCCGGGCAGCCAGTGCACCTTCCCGCCGGTCACCTCGGCCAGCCAAATCGCTGCGTCGCGGAACGCCGGGGCATCGTCGTCTCCGCAGGCCACCACCGCCGGCACCGGTAGCGAGATGGCAATAAATGTCAATGACCGGACCGTCGCTAAGGAACGCACTGACCACGCTGGCCTTCTTTCTCCTATGAGGGTTCAGCGTGAGCGTAGGACGACGCGGGTAGGCCGCACACTGCCGTGGCCCGTGAATGTCTGCGTGACGGTCGTCCTCGCGCCGGTCCAGGACCGCGAGGTCGACGCCTTGGATGATCGCGCGCGACGGCACGCTGCTGCCCCTGCGGCAAACGCGTTGACGCGGAATTTCCGTGTGCAATCTGCGTGCAACCCTGAGCGGGTCAACACTGAAAGGGTGTCGCGCGGTCAAGTTGCTACCGACGACGAAAATGACGCTCTACCTGGTCGTTTGGTCTGAACAGGGTTGCAAACATCGAGGTCAGGCGAGCGCCCGTACGTTTCTTAGAATCCGCACAGTCTGGGTTAGAGTCCAGTGGGGGCATGAGGAAAGTCTGGTCACAGGCTCTCTTCGGTGGTTAGTGCGGCTAGGTAAGACCACTCATCGCGGCGTGAACGCGGCGTGCGGCGGGGCGGCGGCGGCGGATGCAGAATTGCTCGCGGTGCGGGCCTGCTTCGGCTCTACACGGCGCAAACACGTTCGGGCATAGCCGATCTGCGCGCTGCGATCCAGATGTCCCGCGCCGGTGCGTCACAGCAGCACCTGCCTGCCGCACATGTCTATCTGGCCCGGGCGCTCTACGTCATAGGCGACTAAGACGAGGCGCTGGTCCATGCCGGGGCAGCACAGGCGATCGTCACCGACGAACGGCTCGGTTGGGTCCGCGGTCGTGCCGAATCAGTGCTCGGTACTGTTGCGGCAGCGCGTGGCGCCTGGCATGAGGCTGACGCGTGCCTGGCCATCACGAACGAAATTGCGAGAGGGTCAGGCGGAGCGGCGTGGCCCGAATTGGTCGCCCGACTGGTCGAGTCGGCCATCTGCAAGGCGAGGGCCGATCCTGCGGGACTGGTCTCGTTGCGTCCCCTGCTCGGCGATGAACGCGCTGTGATATCGCAGATGGCGGTCATGGCGTGGTGGCCGATCCTGATCGAAGGGCTCATAGACGCCGGTGAAATCACCGACGGCGCAACTCAGCTGGATCGATTACAGCACCACGTAGCCGAGACCGGCATGGACATCGAGGCCAGGTCGCCGGGCTACGGGCTCGCCTTGCGGCCGCCAGTGGCGAGCCGGATGAGGCGGCCAGACAGTACGAGCGTGCGATGGACACAATCAGGCCCGACGACCCACTCCGTGATCGCGGGTTGCTGCGCCACCAGTGCGGCCGCCTGCTTAACGCTCGCGGCAACCGCCGTGACGCGATCGATCACCTACGCGCTGCGCATGAACTGTTCGCAGGCGTCGGCGCTGAACCCTACCGCTGCGCGGTGGCGGGACGACCTCGCAGCATGCGGAATCCGCACGGCCACTGCACAATCGCCACTCGATTTCACAGCGCGAGCACAAGACGTCGTTGCTCTGGTTCAAAAAGGTTTGACCAACAGGGCGATCGCTGCGGAGATGTATGTGAGCGAGAAGGCGGTCGAGTATCATCTGCGCAATGTGTACGGCAAACTCGGCATCAAGTCCCGCCGCGAGCTGCGGGCTCTGAAACGCGATTCTCATGGGCGCTCATGACAATTGCGCGAGCAGCCTTTGCAGATCCGCGGTATCGAACCGTCGGTGAACCACCCGTGGACCGGGGCGAGGAGGGCAAGGGATTCCCCATACCGGCGCTCCACCAACCATTTTCGTGATGTGTTCGTCGCCGCACGCGGCGTCCATGACTTCGCCTGGTGGGCACCCGCCATGTTTACCGCCCGGTCACAGCAGGTCTCCGCTTCGACCGGAATCAAAGCGGACCGCCGCACCCAGCTTACGAAGCAATTCAGACAGTTGTGCGGCGAACAAGGGCGTGATGTCACGCTCCGCCGCACAAGAAAAATCTCTGGTCAAAGCTAGTTTCGCCACCGACGAGCCTGGCCGGCGACTAGCGTCGGCGGTGCGAATGTGCGTGCGCCTCATGCACACGCGTCGTTTCTGGTCACCCGGCGTCGGCGAAAGGACTCTCAATGAAGATGTCAAGCCGCCGATTCGATGATCTGGGGTGAATCGGGTTGCCAGGCGCGGTTGTCGCGGATGAGTGCGTAGAGGACGTTGGTGCGGCGTCTGGCCAGGCACATCGTGGCTTGGATGGGCCGTTTTCCTTCGTCTCGTTTGCGTTGATAGTAGGTCCGAGAGTGCGGGTCGCAGCGGATGGCGGTCAGAGCGGACATGTACATCACCCGGCGCAGTCGTCTGCTGTAGCGCTGGGGAGTGTGCAGCCGTCCGGTGCGTTTCCCCGAATCGCGGGGAACGGGTGCCAGTCCGGCCCAGGCGGCGAGTTGATCGGCCGATCCGATCAGTGTCGGGTCGCCGACGGCGGCGAGGAATTCGGCGCCGAGACGGAAGCCGATGCCGGGCATGCTGGTGATCACCTCGGCGAGTGGATGGCGGCGAAATCGGCCCTCGATGTCAGCGTCAGTGGCTTTGATGCGGCCATCGAGGGAGAGCACCCCCTGCGCCAGTTCGACGACCAGTGCGGCGGCGACCTCTTCGCCGGGCAGCCGCACGGTCTGGGTCTTCGCGGCGGTGACGGCGGCTTCGGCGATGGCGGATGCATTGCGCACCCCGGTTTCGGTCAGGGTCTTCGTGATACGCGAAAGCCCGCTCTGTCGAATGGCTTTCGGGCGCTGGTAGCGCGACAACAGAACCACCCAACCACGGTCCTGGGTCAGTTCGGCCACTCGCTCGAGGGCCGGGGACACCGCCACGAGTTGCTGACGCAGTCGGTTGATGGTCCGGGTGCGATCGGCCACCAGGTCCGCGCGGTGGGCGGTCAGCATCCGCAGTTCGGTGATCAGGTCATCGTGGGGATGCAACACCGGCAGATCGGTGCCGCGCATGCGCGATTGATCGGCGATCACTCGGGCGTCTTTGGCGTCGGTCTTGGCTTCGCCACCGCGGTAGGTTCCCGAGGCCTGCCATACCGCGCGGCCAGCCAGGTAACGCACCGACTTGCCAGCGTCGGCCAACACCGTCAACAACAAGCTGGCATAGACCGTGGTCAGGTCGACCGTCCAGGACACAGTCTGGCTCATCGTGTCGATCTCACCGATCAGAGCCCGAATGGGCTGCTCGTCGTTGATGAGCTTGCGCGACACCACCACCGTCCCGGTGTCGTCGACCACGCACACCCAATGATGTTCCTTACCGACATCCACACCGGCCCACAATTGGCCCGTCATCAGATCTCCTATTCGCTTGTCTACCAGCAGTATCCCCACGGACAACTCCGCCGGCATTTCCTTAAACAAGCGATCACATCGCAGATCTCAATCAGCGGCCAGAGAAGTCCAGGCAAGTCGGGCGGCCAGTCCTTTCAAGCCGCACCCAAAGGCCGGCAAAACCCACATCAGCCTCACCCGACCCACCCGGGTCGCAGAACAACGTAACAACCCGAAGTAACTGCACCTACAAACTTAAGGAAACCCCGTGCCCCAGACAGGACCGTGGACCGGCGACCCCGTCTGGCTCGCAGACGTGCTGCGCGCCGAGGGTATCCGGCTCGTCGAATATCCGGGGTGGCGCGACCGCGGCCACGGAGACTTCAAGGACATCCGCGGCGTGATGGCCCACCACACCGGATCGGACAATGCCAGCGCCGCCTCCATCGCCCACGGCAGGCCCGACCTGCCCGGACCGCTGTCGCAGCTGCACATCGCGCGGGACGGCACGGCGACCGTGGTCGCGGTCGGGGTCGCATGGCACGCCGGCGTTGGCATGTATCCCTGGCTGCCGACCAATATGGGTAACTGGCACATGATCGGTATCGAGTGCGCCAACAGTGGAACCAGTCCGACAGCGCCACACCGCACAAACTGGCCCGACGCACAATATGATGCGCTGGTTCGTAGCTGCGCCGCGATCAACCGTCGCCTGGCGCAGAACTCCAGCCGCACGATCGGGCACAAGGAGTACGCCGGCCGCGCGCAGGGCAAATGGGATCCGGGCGCTATCAACATGGACATCTTGCGCAGCGACATTCAAGCCCGCATCGGCGCCATTCCCAACCCGGCGCCGACACCGAGACCGCCGGTGCCGGTCGGTCAGTACGCTGACGTCCTGCTCTACCGCGGTTCCGAGGGGCCACAGGTCGCGCAGCTACAGCGCCAGCTCAACGATGGCTACGTGGGGTACGCCGGGCCTCTGGTGGTCGACGGCGTCTACGGTCGGCAAACCGAGGCCGCGGTCCGAGAGTTTCAGCGACGTACCCGGGGCTTGAAGGTCGACGGCATCGTCGGCCCTGCCACCGCTGCCGCCTTGAACTTGAGGGTGGTGCCACCTGCAGCGTTGCTACTGGTGGCTGATAATGAAACGGACTGAAATACCTGTCACCGCGCTGGGACTCAAACACTGTGCAGTCCTTGCCAATCCGGCGACAGTCTTGAGGCTGCGCACATGCGGGCGTCATTCTTCAGGCAAATGCTGCGCAGTCGACGCTGCCGAATCTTGTCCTGTTCACAGCTGCGAAACCGCATTCAAGGGTGCCGCGGGGCGCAGCCGGGCGATGATGCCGTCGAGGTCGCGGACGAACATGTCGGGCCGGAAGACGTGGCCACCGGGCACCTCGTGCGCCTCATGCGGGATGCCGGCGCTTCTGAGGCGTTCGCGGAACTCCCGCTGGCCGGCAAGCACCTGGGTCTCGTTTACGCTGTCGAACCAGTTGAGCGGGTCCGGACTGGTGCCGGCGACCAGGAAGATCCGCTTGTTCCGGTAGCTGTCGATACGCTCGATCGGGTTGTCGGCGGTCACCCTGGCCTGGTTCCAGAGCGGCGCGCCATAGACGGTGCCGCCGGCCAGATCCAGGACCGCCGAGGTGATGTTTGCCCAGTGCACGACCAGTCCGAAGTCGCGGCGCAGACTCGCCGGGCCGGAGTGGGCGCTCACCGAGGCGAAGTGCCCGTAGTACTTGGCGGCGTACTTCAGCGCACCGAAGCCACCCATCGAAAACCCGGAGACGGCACGGCCGTCGTACTCGGGGTACGTCCGGAAATTCGCCTCGATCCAGGGGAGCAGCTGGGCGATGTGGAATGTCTCCCAGTTGCGTGGGCCGACGAACGAGCTGACCGGGTTGGAGTACCAGCCCGCGTGCCCGCCGTCGGGCATCACGACGATGATCGGCTTTCCGGCGGTCAGGTTGCGGATGCCCAGAAAGTCGAACTGGCGAAAGTCCTCAGCGCCACCGTGGAACATATAAAGGACGGGATAGGAGCGTCCGCTGGTGCGGTAGCCGTCGGGAAGCAGGACATTGACGCCGGGGTTCCAGCCGATCGCGGAGGTCTGGAACCGGTAGTACCACAGCCGAGGGTCGTTCTCGTTGCGGTCCACGATCCTCAGGCCGAACCCGTCGGTGCGCCCGACGAAGATGACCAGTACCTTCCCGACGTCGATGACGGCGGGATCGGCGATGGAGTTGACCGTGGCGATCAGCGGGTGAAATGAGGAGCCACCATAGAAACGCGCAGCCAACGCCGACAGCGTGTCTCCCGCGACAACCGTGTATCTCGTGAGGTCGGGGATGATCAGCGGTTGCCCCGCATTGATGGCTGCGGACTCGGCGATCCCGCTGGCGCCGGCGATCAACCGATCAAGCTCCGCGTCACCATAGAAGCGCACGGCCAACGCGGACAGCGTGTCCCCCGCGACAGCCGTGTATCTCGTGAAGTCGGGGAAGATCAGCCGTTGCCCCACACTGACGACGCTGGGATTGGCGATCCCGCTGGCGGTGGCGATCAGTCGATATAGTTCCGCATCATTATAGAAGCGCAACGCCAATGCCGACAGCGTTTCCCCCGCGACGACCGCATGTGTTCTGACCATCCGTCTCACTCCTTCAATTGCAACGGGCTGTAATTCTCGATTTTGCACGCGGGTGTCGCGGTTGGTGGCGGGTTGGCTGACCCGGTTTGGGTGTTGATTGTTTGTGCAGGTGGGTGTGACGCCAATTTTGGCCGTGTCGAACAAGTTGCTCACTGACCGTGTCGGCCCGGTGCGTCAGCAGTCGGCTTACGTCGCCGCGCCGACCCGTCAGCAACCCTTACTGTTGGACAGCGGCTGTAGTTCGCGGCAGCGGCATGGTCTTGACTCATCGAACGGATATGCGCGCTCCTGAGGTCAGGGCGGATTCGCCATGCCGGTTTGACGACGCGGAGGCAGCCGAAGGCGGCGGAAGTCGAGCGGGTGACGTTGCGAGCGAATTCAATGGGGTTCCGGACGTGACCCCCACAGGTCTCGAGAGCAACGCCGCGGTCTGAGGGTGGGCGATACTGGGACGCAAGTCCTGCCAACTGAATAGCATTGCGGTGAGCCATGATAGCCGAATTTGTGCTAGGAATGGTCCCTAACAGCGTGTCAGCGACGATGGTTGTCGGGTTTTCTCTGGCGGCGATGTACAGAAGCACGGTCGGCGGCATTTTTTGGAAGTTTGTCGGCTAGCGGCAGTGGTGACGTATCGAATAGTGGCCTGGGCGCAGGTCGGCGATCACGGTTCGAATACCAGCAGCGGTTTGCCCTCGTGTGCGGCAGCTTCGGCCAAATAGACGGCCTCGCTGAACTTTTCGACGGGGATCGGGTGGCCCTGCGGCACCCGCAACACGCCGCTGCCGGCGAGCTGAACTGTCCGGTTGATCGCTGCGGCCATCGCCTGCCTCGGGCTCTCGGTGAACCAGCGGAACAGCCAGAACCCCCGAACGGTCTTCGTTTCGTAGATCAGTGAGCGCGCGAAGATGGGGATGGTGAGTTTGTCGGGATCGGTTTGACGGTGCGTGGACAGCCCACCGTAGACGACCAGCTCACCGCGCGGCGCCGGGGCACGCGACACATCCGCACCCACCTGACCGCTGACACAGTCGATCGCCTTGGACACGCCGTCGTGGCCGGCGATGTCGGCAATCCGCTCGCGTACGTCTTCATCCTCTGTGCAGATCACCGCGGTGCCCCCCAGCGCGAGGATGTCCTCGATTCCAGGGACGGTAGGGAATTCCGGGGTGAATCCGTATCTGCCGCGGATGGTAAGCAGATCGCTGGCATGCACAGGTACAGCTGCCACCCGGATCCGGACCTGGCCGGGGCTGGGCTCCGGAATCGGCGGGTCCGCAGGTGCAGGGGGAGGCTGGGTACATGTCGGCATTGGAGATGTCATCGACCTGCGCAGGAAACAGCGTGGGCAGTGCCAGACCGAAGGACACAATGTAGTTCGGTTGGGCGGTGAGCTTCCTTTCGACATTCGGATCTTCAGCCGTCGCGGTTGCGGCTCCCCACGGGTGGATCGAATTGACTCGGATGCTGTTTTCCCCGAGCTCGATTGCGGCAGACTTCGTCAGCCCCGTTACGGCGTGCTTGGCTACGCTGTAGTGACTTGCACCAGGCAACACCTTGAGTTCCCCGACCGGGCTGATAGTGATGATCGAGCCGCCATTCCCTGCTGAAACCAGATAGGGGACTGCGGCTTTCATCGTGTGCGAAACACCGGTCAGGTTGATGTCGATCATCGTCTGCCATTGCTCGTCCGACATCTCCCAGAAGCGCCCCCAGTTGCTGATATCTGCGTTGGCGACAACAACGTCCAAGCGCCCACCGAAGCGCTCGATCCCGACGGCCAGCACCGCGTCCCGCGCGTCGGAGTTCCGCACATCGGCGATCTCCATCAGAGCATGGCCGGTCCTGGGCCTCCACCGTCGTAGTGAAACTGTAGGTCGGCAGCCGTGGACATTGACCCGATTGTCGGGATTGCCCGGAACGGGCTGGTTCATGAGTTGCACCCGGAGACAAACGAGTGAACAACGACCCTGGCGAGACGAGCGGGGTACAGGCGTCGGCACTGAGAACAACAGCGGTTAGCCGGCTTAGCACTCAGGCGAGGTCATGGGACACTACGCAGCGGCGACACCGCTCCGCACTTTTACTCAGCCCACCCATCTCTCGGACCCGACGACTTCGTCGATTCTCTGCTCCAGCGTGACGAGTTCTTGGGGAGCGTCGCATCCCGTGTCGTGGTCGATCTCCTTGGTTTCGCCGTTGATCGTCAACGCCGTCGACACCGTCGGATGGTCGGTCGCGCAGTCATCGGAGGTGTACTCGTCGTCGAGCTCGAAGAACTTCGCGGTCTTGAACTCTTGCAGCAGCGCCTTGAGCGTGTCCTCGTCGATGCGACCGTTGGCCGGCCCGATCGTCTCGGTGTACTCCGTTCCGTCGAAACTCACCGACCCGTCAGCCTTGACGGTCAACCCGTAGACCGGACATGTTCCGTAGCAGGCGCTTCTGGACAGCTGCACCACCATGTCCGCGGGGATGCTGCCGTCCTGTGGAAAGGGGCTCGGGGATCCGCAGGAGGTCGCGACCAACACGCCAATAACACTGGCCAGGAGGACTTTTCGTCTCATGTCATCTCCGAGGGCCTGATGGGCATCGACGTGTCTACTGTGTGCCGTTGATCATCGCACGCAGATGTGACGGCTCGCGGGCGGTTGGCCAGGTATGGCGCGCCCACGACGCCGTCGTCGACCGCGTCGTGGCGTTTGAAGACGCCGTTGCCCGCCTACTCTGAGGATCTCGATGATCGTCGCATCGTGCCGATCGACGACGTCGCATGCCTTCCTGCGGCGTCACCGAAAGATCGAAGCGAACCGAGTTCGACCAAGATTGTTCCAACTCCACGCCCCGGGTGTCGAGAGCGGACCTCAGGGTCCGCTATCTGGCCCAGGGGAAGAGCCTTGACACTGCGGCGGCGATCACCCGTTGGTAGGCCGGGCCGATGGCTCGAGCAAGGATGTCGAGGGCTTTGGCGTCCCAGCCGACCACTGCCCGGGCACGCCCCTTGCCGACGGCATCAAGGATCTTTGCGGCGGCCATTTCCGGAGTGTGCAGCGCCATGTGCTTGTCGAAGAACTCTGCGAAGCCCTGGGCGTCTTGGCCTTCGGCGACGGTGGCGTTGCGGGCGACGGCGGTCTTGATTCCGCCGGGGTGGACACAGGTCACCTTCACCGGGTGCTGGGCGACCAGCATTTCCTGGCGCAGTGCTTCGGTGAAACCGCGGACGGCGAACTTGGCCGCGTTGTAGGCACTTTGTCCCGGGACTGCGATCAGGCCGAACACGCTGGAGATGTTGACAACGTGTCCATCGCGGGAGGCGATGAGATGCGGCAGAAAGGCTTTGGTTCCGTTGACCACTCCCCAGAAGTCGACATCGATGATCCGCTCGATATCCTTGAACTCGGTGTTCTCGACGTCCCCGTTGTAGGCGATGCCGGCGTTGTTGTACACCTGGTGCACCTGACCGAACCGGGCGACAACGGTGTCGGCGTAGGCGAGCACCGCTTCCCGTTCGGCGACGTTGAGCCGGTCGGACTTCACTGTCGCTCCGAGTGCTTCGGCCTGGCGCACGGTATTGGTGAGTCCTTCGTTGTCGATGTCGGAGAGCGCAAGGTGGGCGCCCTGCGCCGCAAGATTGAGGGCTAGGGCCCGGCCGATGCCGGAGCCGGCTCCGGTGATGACGGCGACTTTGCCTTCGAAGGGGTTCATGGTGTTGCAACCTTTGCGGTGTTGGTATGGATCGCGGATACGTCGGCTGGCGTGTCGATGTGGCTGAGCAGGGTTGATCCGAGATCGGCCACTGCTTGGCGCGCTTCGGGCAGCATGCTCACTTGGAGGTGGAACACGTGCCAGAGGCCATAGAACACCACGTGGTCGACAGTGCCCGTTGCGGTGGCGGCGACAGCCTTGCTGATCCGGTTCGCGTCGCAGCGCAGCGGATCGTCGCCGGCGCTGTGCATGACGATCGGCGGCAAGCCGGTCATGTCTGCGTGGGCGGGGGAGATGCCTGGCGCCATTGGATCGGTGCTCCCTGCGTAAACAGCGGCCCATTCTGCTGTCATCGACGGGACGACCAGTGGATCGCGCAGCTTCGGCCGGAGTTCCTCGACGTCGACCGCTAGGTCGCCCCATGGGCAGATCAGACCCAGCGCCGCCGGCGGGGAGATCCCTCGGTCGCGCAGCGCCATGGCCAGCGCCAGGGTGAGTCCTCCGCCGGCTGAATCGCCCACGACGACTGTGCTTTTCGGGTCGATTCCGTCCTCGAGCAATCGCGAGAACACGGTGACCATTTCCTCGAGGGCGACCGGATATCGCACCTCCGGTGCGCGTGAGTAGTCGGGGATGAGCGCTGTCATGCCGGTTTGGGCGGCTAGGTGCGCGACAAGGCCGCGGTAGCCCTTCGCGCTACCCAGGGCGTAGGCGCCGCCGTGGAGGTAGATCAGGGTGCCGTCAGTTCCCCCCAGCGGCGGGCGCACCCGTTCGACGGGAACGCCGGCGATGATGATCCGGTCGAACCGGGTGCCCTTCGGAGGGCGGGCCGTGGCGGTGAACGCGTCATAGATTACGCGCTTCGCGTTGACCGATATCCGGTGGGACGCGAACACGGGTCGCGCGGCCCGAAGCCCGGCGCGGATGACTAATTTATTGATCTTCACGATAACCTTCGACGATGAGTAGGTAAGCGGTTGCGTTGTCGGACAGCACTCTTCAGGCTGCGGCGACCTTGACCGGTGTCTGTTCGAACTGCAGCAGGTGGTCGTCGACGGGGTCCCGCAACAGCATGTTGGAGTCTTTGCCGTAGTGCATGAGGACCTGCCAGGGGTATTTGGATCCCTGACGCGGCAGGGTGTCCTTCGCGCGTTGGACGTAGCCGGACTGCAACTGGTCGAGCATGCCGATATCCAGCGCGGAGTGTTCGAGGTCGTGGGGAGTCGCCACCGTGTGGCCGTGGGCGTCCATGTGCTTGAACAGTCGGCACAGGTAGGCACCGGCGATGTCGGACTTCAGAGTCCACGGCGCATTGGTGTAACCGAAAACCCACGCGAAATTAGGAATGTTCTCTACGAGCACACCCTTGTAGGTCATCTGGTCGTGCAGCTTGCGCACCTCACCGTCCACGGAAAGTTCGATCCCACCCAACATCTGGATGTCCAGACCGGTCGCGGTGACGATGACGTCCGCCTCAAGCTCGCGACCTGACTTCAGCAAGATGCCCTTCTCGGTGAAGGTTTCGATTTGATCCGTCACGACCGACGCGTGACCCGATGCCACCGCCTTGAACAGGTCGCCGTCCGGCACGGCGCACAACCGCTCATCCCACGGCATGTACTTCGGGGTGAAATGGCTCATGTCTACGGCAGGGCCGACCTGGCGTCGGACCTGCCAGAGCAGGAACCGACGCATCTGGCTGGGCCAACGACGGCACGCCAGGTACAGGTAACGCTGGACAGCGATGTTGCGTTTGCGTGCGAGTCCGTACACCCAGTTTTCCGGAAGGAAGCGGCCGAGCGCTTCGGAGATCTTGTCGAATGCGGGCAGCGAGAAGATGTACGACGGGGAACGCTGCAGCATGGTCACGTGTTCGGCGGTCCCGGCCATCGTCGGGACCAGGGTCACCGCCGTTGCTCCACTGCCGATGACGACAATCTTCTTGCCGGTGTAATCCAGGTCCTCCGGCCAGTGCTGGGGATGGATGCACCGGCCCAGGAACTCATCGGCGCCGGGGAAGGTGGGCAGGTAACCCGCGTCGTAGTTGTAGTAGCCGGTGCAGCTGATGAGGTAGCCGCAGGTAAAGGTGCGCACCTCGCCGGTCGCTTCGTGCAGCGCCGTCACCGTCCAGCGACCCTGGGCGGTGGACCAGTCGGCGTTGACGATTTTCACGCCGTAGTGAATCTTGTCGTCGATGCCGTATTCGACGGCGGTGTCAGCGATGTACTGCCGAATCGCCGGGCCGTCGGCGAGCACTTTGAGGTCTTGCCACGGCCGGAATTTGAAGCCGAAGCTGTACATGTCGGAGTCCGAACGCACGCCGGGGTAGCGGAACAGGTCCCAGGTCCCGCCAATGCGTTCTCGTCGCTCCAGCAGCGCGATCGTCTTGTGGGGATGCTCGGCGCTCACCTGGCAGGCCGTACCGATTCCGGACAGGCCGGCGCCGATGATCAAGACGTCGAAATGGCGTGCGTTCATGTCTACCCTTCGCTTCTGGCCTGCTGCGGCAGCAGGACGTTGTAGAAACAGAATGGTCGAGGTCGCCGTCGCGGGTCTTGACAGATTCCGACATGCTTTTGTCATTTCCCGACATTGAGGGTGATCGAATGGCCAGCCTGATCCGTGCCACCAACCTGCGGGGGTACAGCGATCTCGTTCGGGAACTCGGTGGTGATCCGCAGGTTTTCCGGTCGCGTTTCCACATCCCGGCGGGCGTGGAGCATGAGGAGGACGCGTTCGTCTCGTTCGAGTCGTTCGTCCGCATGTTGGAGGCCACCGCCGAGGACCTGAGTTGTCACGACTTCGGGCTTCGCCTGTCGTCCTGGCAAGGCCTCGACATCCTGGGACCTATCGCCGTGATCGCGCGGAACGCTCAAACGCTGCTCGCCGGCTTGGAGTCGATCGCGAGCTACTTCTATGTTCATTCCCCGGCATTGAAGCTGACCGTGGCATCGGCCACCGCCGGCACCGACCTCAGGTTCAACTACGAGGTGATCGGACCCGGTCTGCCCTACGTCCTGCAGGGATACGAGCTGAGCATGGCCAACGGTGCGCGCATCATCCGCCTGCTGGCCGGTCCGGATGCACGACCCAGTGCGATCTGTTTCATGCATGACCAACGCGGCTCGGACGCCGCCTACCGCGAAGCGCTGGGCTGCCCGGTGCGTTTCGGCCAGTCGTGGTGCGGGTTCGAGCTACCCCAGCAGCTCGCCGAAAGGGCCATCGCGAGCGCCGATCCGGAGACCAGGCGCATCGCCACCAAGTACCTGGAGGCCCACTATTTTCCGAGCACCGCGACGCTGTCTGAACGGGTGGCGGATCTGGCGCGGCGGCTGTTGCCCACCGGCCACTGCAGTGTTGAGGCGATCAGCGACCAACTCGCCTTGCACCCACGGACGCTACAGCGTGGTCTCGCCACCGAAGGCATCCGATGCCAGGACCTCATCGAGCGGGAGCGCCGCAACGCCGCGGCGAAATACCTCGCCGAGCCGCAGCTGTATCTCGCCCAGATCACGGCTCTGCTGGGCTACGCCGAGCAGAGCACCTTCAACCGCTCGTGTCGACGGTGGTTCGGAAAGACACCCCGGCAGTACCGGGCGGAGCTGATAACCCCACCTGTTCCCATCGACTGAGATTCCGTGTCAAACGGTGTGCCTGATCGTCCCACTCCAAACCGACCGAAAGGGGGCCCGGCAGTGTGCGCCGACTCCTCCACGGAGAAGCGGTTGGCGGGTAGCAGCTCCTCCGCTTGATGGGGAAGGCCGGTGAGCAGCATCTCGGAGTGTGTACGCGCCCAGCGGCGATTCTCAGCCGTACCGGAGCCTACCGGCAAGTGCAATCCCCAGACATGCTGCCCTGCAGGGGATCTGGGGCTCTGCAGTGAACGATGGCGGTGCGTCCTGGCGTGTGCCATTTCGCAAATACTGCGACGCTGCACACAACGAGGACAAAAATGTCAGTCATGCCCAACACCAACACCACATATCCCACTCCGGCCGGTCCACTGCCGGCCTATCTGGCGACGCCGACCGGGACGGGCCCGTGGCCGGGTGTGGTCATCCTGCACGAGGGGTTCGGCATGACTCGCGATATCAACCGAATCACCGACCGCTTTGCGGCCAACGGGTATCTATCGATCACGCCGGCATTGTTCAACAGGGGCAACAAGATTGCCTGCATCGTGCGCACGTTCAGGACGCTCAGCACTGGCGAAGGACCGGTGCTCGATGACATTCTCGCCGCCCGCGAGTACTTACTCGCTGACTCGCGGTGCACCGGAAAGGTTGGTGCCGCCGGGTTTTGCATGGGTGGCGGATTATGCCTGGTGCTCGCCCCTCGCGGGGTCTTCGACGCCTCCGCGCCCAGCTATGGGGACTGGCCCAAGGATCTTTCCGGTCTGCAGGAGTCATGCCCGACGGTGGCCAGCTATGGCGCCAGGGACCGACTGCTCCAGGGTGCGGCTGCCAGACTCGAGACGCTGCTCGCCGCGGGCGATGTACCGCGAGACATCAAGGAGTACCCCAACGTCGGGCACTGCTTCATGAATGACTTGCAGACTCGGGGCCCGTTGAAGGTGATCGAACGGATCGCGGGAATGGCGTACTCGGCACCTGAGGCTGAAGACGCATGGCAGCGCATCCTCGCGTTCTTCGGTGAACACCTGAAATGAATGGCACCGCACCCATGCGTGCCGCCGCAGCAGCCTGTGGGGCGAGTCTGACCACTACGTCGCCAATTGGTGTCGAGGAACGATCATCACTGGTACCGGAGAGTGACGCAGGATCTTCGAGGCGACCGAACCGAGGAATACGTGAGCCAATGGCCCGGCTGCTCCTGAACCCAGCAACAGCATGTCACCGGCTTCCCAGGAGACTGCCTCCACTGCCTCGCGCCAATCGCGGCCACTGCCGACCACGACGTCTACGTCGGGAACCGGGACGTGGGCGCGAACTGCGTGGAGCTGTTTGACGATGTCGTCGAAGGTGCGCTTCGACCACTGTCGTACGACGAGATCCTCCGCAGTGGGTTCGATCGAACCGCCGAACATCTGAACCGGCCGCACCGTGAACGACACGATCCGGATGCGCGCTGACCAGATTCTGGCCAGCTCGGCGGCCGCCGGGATCAGGCCATTGATATCGGCTTCGCCGCCGTATGCGGCGGTCAGCCGGCGGATCGGAACGGAGGCCAACGCGTAGCCGCGCGGCGCGATCGCGACGGGTACCGCAGCGGTATGGACGAGGCGTTCGGTGACGCTGCCCAGGGCAACCCTGCCCAGCAGCCCCGACGACGAAGATCCGACAACAACGAGATTCGCGTCATGAGCGGTGGCGAGCTCGATCAATCCCGTTGGGATAGAGGTCGATTGGTGGACAACGATCGAGAGATCGAGATCATCCGGCAGTTGTTCGGCCACATGGGCCAGCGACTCCGAAGCCTGCGACGTGACATAGCGCAGGTATTCGTTCTCGACCGGATCGTCTCTGGGTGGCCATGGCCTCTCCACGACGGCGGCGGCGATGATCTTGTCGCCTGTGCTGCGCGCTAACTGCGCCGCCAGGTTGAGCGGCGCACTGCCAGCCCGACTCGAGCTGAATCCCGCGATGATCGTCATCGGGCCCGATTTCCTCAGGCCACTACCGGCGCGGCCACGACGTGCGTCACCGGTATGCCGTGCTCGGCGCGGGCGCGGTCCACGACGTCGAAGCGATGCCACACGGATTCTTCGGGCGGCAGCGTCGCGATGACGATCTGATCTGGATGGAATGAATCCACTGCTACCGACAGGGCCCGCAGCGGTCGATAGTCGCCAATCTCGCCGTTCGCCTCGAGGTTCTCCGAACGAAGTGTGGACAGCGTGTTGTCCAGCCGCTCTTGAGCGACCCTCAAAGTCGCTTCCCGGAGATCCAGGGGCCCGTGCGCGGCAGCGGTTCCGGCCTCGATCGGGCTGGCTGGTACGACCACGAAGTAGGTCGCAGCACGGTCCTCGTCGATGCGGCGCAGCTCGTCGAGCAGCTCTTGGGACTCGACCTGCTGGTTGGCCAACACCAGCACGCGGTGAGGTCGTTCCGTCGGGACGGCGCCCTCGACCTCGGGTCGTCGATTGATGTACCAGCGGTTCGCGAAGTAGACCAGGATGACGACCGCCCACGACAACAGGCTCAGCAGCAACTGCGAGCGAACGTCGGCCTGCACACCCATTTGCACCAGAATCGCGAGGATGGCGACTGCGGTGATAATCGAGACCACCGGGAAGAGCCACATCTTCACCTTCAGCTCGGAGTCCGGGGTGCGGCGGCGCAGCACGATCTGCGAGATGACGATGAGCAGGTAGACGAACAGAATGATCGCGCCGCTGGAGTTCAGCAGGAACGCGAAGATGGTGTCCGGTGAGACCGCCGCCGCGATGACGCAGAGGAAGCCGACCACCGAGCTGGCCAGAATCGCCATGGCGGGCACGCCACGCCGGGTGACGCTGACCAGTTGAGCCGGCGCCTCGCGTCGCGCGGCGAGGACGAACAGCATGCGCGACGCGGTGTACATCCCCGAATTCAGACAGCTCAGCACCGCCGTCAGCACGACCGCGTTCATGATGTGGTCGGCGTACGGGATACCCATCTCGGTGAAGGCGGCTACGAACGGCGAGGCGCCCGCCTCCTCGTCGTTCCACGGCAGGATCGTCGCCAGCAGGAACGCCGAGCCGACGAAGAACACCGCGATGCGCACGATCACCGAATTCGCGGCCTTCGCGACCGCCCGCTCCGGATCCGACGACTCCGCCGCGGCGATGGTGGCGATCTCGGCGCCGACCATCGAGAAGATGACCGTCACCACCCCGACGGTGATCGCCATGGCACCGAAGGGAAAGAATCCTCCGTGCTCCCACAGGTTGGAGAAGTCCAACCCCTTGTTCGGCCACAGCCCGAGCACGAACAGCGAACCCAGCCCGATGAAGGTAATGATGGCCGCGACCTTGATGCCGGCGAACCAGAACTCGAACTCGCCGAAGGATGATACCGAGAACAGGTTGGTCGCGGTCATCAGGACCATCAGGATCAAGGAAGACAACCACAGTGGGACGTCGATCCAGTATTGGATGATCTTCGCGCCCGCGATGGCCTCGAAGCCGACGACGATGACCCAGAAGTACCAGTAGAGCCAACCGACCGAGAAGCCGGCCCAATCGCCCATTGCAGCACGGGCATAGTCGGCGAACGATCCGGTTGACGGGTTGGCCACCGCCATCTCGGCGAGCATTCGCATGACCATGATGATCAGCACGCCGGCGAGCGCGTAGGTGATGAACGCGCCGGGGCCGGTCTTGCCGATGACGACGCCCGAGCCCACGAACAGGCCCGCACCGATCACGCCTCCAATCGCGATCATCGTCAGCTGCCGCTGGCTTAGCGCCTTCTGCAAGGTCGGTGTTGCGCTCATTGCATTCCTCCGATACCGCGGGTGGCGAGTGATCGCTCCTCGTCGAGCGACCCCCTTCGGATCGATACGTTGTTCTTGGGACAGGCTGCGAATCCCAAGGTATGCCGCATTGCCCCTCCGTGGGTCGGATTGGGGCTCGACTTTAGTCGGATCTCCCGCCCCATGCTTGGACGCCTATCAAAGTGACAGTGTGGGGTCGCTTGCTCTGGATTCGGCGCCGCACGCATCTTCGGTGCAATCTCGCTGCGAGGAAAGAATTTAGCGTGGAACGGACCCGACGCCCTATCTCGATTCACCGGGCACGGTGAGCACTACCCAGTGCCTGACCGGAGACGACGCCCGACGTGGAGTGTCCAGATGTGGAAAGCATCTCATCGACAACCGAACTCGCGACGCGCGTCAACGCTGCACCGCCCGGGACAATCGACGGAGCCCCTCAGGCCGAACCGACCGACATCTCCCTGATCTGGCTGTCGGCCAGACAGATTCGAGTGAGAACACCAGCCGATGCGGGTGCGCGTCGTCCCGTGGCGAAGCCGCCGACAGAATCCGCCCCCACATCGGTGGCACAAGCGCTACCGATGCCGGCGCCTGAACTCTGCATGGTCGCCGGGGAGGAGACGCGGCGCGACGCTGCCCATATCCTCGGTGTCGGACCTCCTGCTCGGAGCGGTCGCGCCGGTCGAGCGTCGCACCGTCGGCGCGTTTGACCGACCCGGCGGATCGGCCGCACTCGGCATGAATGTTTGCGGAGGCCGGTTTCCCACTTGCGGTGGCCGGCGACAAGTCGATTGCGCAGTAGCCCCTCGCCGGTGGCCGCCCAGTGACCCGCGTAAGTATCTATGAACTGCGAACACAACCGACCTTCCAGCCGGGAAATGAAACCTGTTCGCGGTGTAACAGCGATTTGCCAGACGCTCGGTCACGTTCTGGATACGGTTCTTGCTGTCATCGGTTGGTCATCCTTGCGGTCGTCGGGGCGGGGACATTGCAGAAAGGGGCGTCATGCCTTCGGTCCGTCCGTTTGTCACGGCGGGCGTGGCGCTGGTCGGGGCCAGCGTCATAGCCGTTTCGCCGGTCACGCCGTCGCAGTTGCAAATCCGGACTGTCGGCATGGACGTGAACCTGGTCGCCGCCAGCACGGGCGACCTCTGCGAGGGCGTCGTCGGCAGGCTGTGCGAGGCAGCCGCTTCCGAGCAGGAGTCCATTCCGTTCACGGCCGCAGACGTCGCCGCCGCGCCCAGCATGTTCAACATTCCCGCGAACCTGTTCATCGCGCTGGCCAACGTTCCCTACAACTTCTTCAACGCCTTGGGACAAGGCGACGTGAACCTCGGGGACCTGCCGGACAGTGGGTTCAGCTTCGTCAACTCCCGGGAGGGCGTCGACCTGGACCAGACCGAGGTGGTCGGTCTGACCGCGGACCTCGAGTACGGCGGTAGCTGGTGGATGTATCACCCCTTCAACGTCCTGGGCACCGATTCAGCCGACATCGCCCGCTACCAGTCGCTGGTCAACGTGCTGCTGCCATTCCCGGCCCTCTCGGCGGGCCTGGTGAACATCTCGAGTACCACCGGAAGTGACGACTCCGCGACGAACAGCGACAGCGGCAGCACTTCGGGCGGCGACGACTGACCGCGCATCGCGACGACCTGAGAACACTTGAATAAGACGGCGCAGGCGGCCTGTCAAGGCCGCCTGCGCTGCTGTTCCAAGACCCACAAGAAGCGTGCGCGGCCGGGAACTGATCGCCGTGGGGGAGCAGTCCACAGCGCAGTCGGCGCACACCAGGCGTCCCCCTTGCCCGTTGCGTGTGGCCTGCATCACAGTAATATGACCAGTGGTCATAGGCGACGTGGAGGCGCGATGCCGACGGTTACATGGACCCGTCTGGATGGCGGGCGGCGGGCAGCGGTGGTGGCTGCCGCGGAGGCGGAGTTCGCCGCGAATGGCTTCTCCCGCGGCAGCCTCAACGTCATCGCTCGACGTGCAGGCGTGGCCAAAGGCAGTCTGTTCCAGTACTTCGCCGACAAGCGAGATCTCTATGCGTTCATCTCCGATGTGGCCAGCCAGCGGGTGCGGCTCTACATGGAGGACCGGATCCGCGAACTCGACGCCAGCAGGCCGTTCTTCGAATTTCTCATCGATCTCCTCGATGTATGGGTCGGCTACTTTGCAGAGCATCCGCGTGAACGAGCGTTACATGCCGCAGCAAGTTTCGAACTCGACACCGATGCGCGCGTGAGCGTGCGGGCGGTGGTTCACCGCCACTACCTCGAGGTATTGCGACCGCTGGTGCAAGACGCCCGCGCCCGAGGGGACCTTCACCGGGATGCCGACACCGACACCCTGCTCTCACTGCTGCTGATGATTCTGCCGCACCTGGCGCTGGCACCGTTCGTGCGGGGACTGGACCCCGTCCTAGGACTCGACGAACTGTCACCCGAGCAGCCGGCACTCGCGGTGCGCCGATACGTCGCCGTACTGGCGGCGGCGTTCCAGCCTGCCGTCGTCGGTCCCATCGACCAGCTACGACCTAGGAGGTAAACCCGTGTCCAGAACACATTCGGACTCACTTTCTGCCGGAGGACTCAATTGGGACAGCATGCCGCTGAAGCTCTTCGCCGGAGGCAATGCCAAATTCTGGAACCCGGCCGACATCGATTTCTCCCGCGATCGCACCGACTGGGAATCACTGACGAATCTGGAACGTGACTGGGCCACCCGGCTGTGCGCCGAGTTCATCGCCGGTGAAGAAGCCGTCACTCAGGACATTCAGCCGTTCATGGCGGCGATGCGGGCCGAGGGGCGGCTCGGTGACGAAATGTATCTGACGCAGTTTGCCTTCGAGGAAGCCAAGCACACTCAGGTGTTCCGACTGTGGCTCGATGCCGTAGGTATCACCGACGACCTTCAGTGGTATCTCGATGACCTCCCGTCCTATCGACAGATGTTCTACGAGGAACTGCCGCAATCGCTCGACGCCCTGGCCACCGACCCGTCGCCGGCGGCTCAGGTGCGGGCCTCGGCGACCTATAACCATGTTATCGAAGGCATGATGGCCTTGACGGGATATTATGCGTGGCACCGCATTTGCGTCGAGCGTGGCATCCTGCCCGGGATGCAGGAGCTGGTGCGTCGCATCGGTGATGACGAGCGGCGCCACATGGCCTGGGGTACTTTCACGTGTCGGCGACACGTCGCCGCCGACGACGCCAACTGGGCGGTGTTCGAAACCCGGATGAATGAGCTGATTCCGCTGGCCCTGCAGAACACCGATGACTCCTTCGCCCTCTACGACGAGATTCCGTTCGACTTCACGATGGAGGAATTCCAGCAGTACGCCGCCGACAAGGGGATGCGGCGGTTCGGAACAATCAGCAGCGCACGAGGTCGTCCGCTGGCCGAAATCGACATCGATTACTCGCCGCTGCAGTTGGAGGACACCTTCGCCGCCGAGGACAGGAAAGCTCTGGCAACTTCGGCCTGACCTGCCAGTCGCGGCCGGACGGGCATATCGGCTTAGAAAGCCGATGACAAGTTTGAAACGATACGGTGGTTCAGAACGCGATCTCGCGCGGCGCGAGTCGCGAGGTCACGTCGCCTGACAGAGTCTCGTCGTAAGGATCGATCACCTGCACCGACGCGCCATCAGCGAGGTCCAGGTCGTCCAGCCGTACCCATATGGTGCTCGGGCTGGTGGTCAGCTCGAAGAAGTACATCTTGTTCGTCAGGTCGGCCACGGTGCGGTATTCGGTGTTGTAGACGCCGAATTCGCCGTAGGGCGCCCCGAACGGTACCGACACGTTGCGCATCACCGCCATCACGCCGGCGACCGCATGGCGCTGCGAGTCCGGCTGGGGTAGAAGCGCCGAGTAATAGGCGGCACGCTGAAACCGGTCGACGGCGTTGACGTTGCCCGGCAGAGGCAGGTCCCTGCTGGGATGCGAGAAATCCTGCAGTGAAAGGAGTTTCAACTGCTCCTCATAGGTCGGGTCATTGGTCATCAGGGTGAACTCACGTCCGTGGTGCACCACCGGATCGCCGTGGTCGAATTCGATGATGGCCGAGTCTCCGCCCGCGTCCTCCAGCGCCAGGTGGATCGTCGCGTCAAATCCGTGAGCGCTGACCATGACCAGTTGAATGTCCTCCATCAGCGCCAGCGCCGCGTTGACGTCGGCTGCCTGGTCGAGCAGGTACTGCACCCATAGGCCCATGTGCAGGCCCGGCTTCGACGGATCGCGCTGCCCGACATCGGTCGCCTGCAGATAGAGCCCGTGCGCCGCCAGCCCGCGCTCATTGAGGCCGTCGATGGCACCGATGCCGTAGACCGTGGTCACGAGGCTGGCGTAGCGGCTCGTCCAGTGCAGAGCGTTCTCCGCGATGACGGGGTGGCCGGCAAGTAAACCGCCGTTGCGTTCCCGGCCCGCAGAAAAGGCGACGATCAGCGGTTCAGTGGACTCGGGCCAGTCCATGCTGCGGCCCGCCAACACTGCGACGGGGTTGGAATTCCATAGCACTCGGGTGCACACGCGGTCCAAGTTAGCGGGTCCGCGACGCCGCGAGTGCATTCCGGGGCAAACTCGGGTCGCCGAGTGTCCGAAGGCGGCGCCCAGCAATCTGCGAGTCGCATATGTTGCCGGTTCGTAGCAGGGTGGGTGTGTTGACGCAGATCGCCGCAACCGAGGAGTTCCATGAAGACCGAGACGCCGACCGACAAGACCGGTGCCGCTACCACCGTCACCGAACAGCCGGGACGGTTCACCATCGAGGTCGAGGGTCGTACCGTCGGACTCGCCGACTATCACGACCGCGAGGGACGCCGCGTCTTCCCGCACACCGAGGTCGCCCCTGAGTACCAAGGCCGCGGTCTGGCAACGATTCTCGTCGCCGAAGCACTGCGCTCCACGCATGCTGCGGGGCTGCGGATCGTGCCGATCTGCTCGATGGTGGCTGACTACATCGACAAGCACCCGGAATACGCCGACATCACCGATCCCGGTTAGCCGAAGTGCGTTTGTGGCCGGGCGAGCTTCACTCCGTCGATGGTGATGTCGACCCTCTCGTTGTAGAAGGCGATCATGTTCGCGATCGGTGCAACGGCCGGTAGCGGGCTGTGGTAGGTCCAGGCGATGTCCGCTTGTACGGCGTCACCCACATGAGCTGACCAGTAGCCGGACGTCACCCCCTTGTACGGGCAGAGCGTCTGAGTGCTCGACGGCTCCAAGTGTCCGAAGGCGACGTCCGTCTGGTCGATGTAATATCTTGTCGGCAAACCGGTTTCGAAGAGCATTACCGGACATGTGGTCTCTGCCAGCGTCACGTTGTCGAGTTCGACGGTGACGTGGCGATGTGAGCGCAGCGCGTCCACCCGCGCGTAAGGATTTCGGGGGTGGCCGTAGATCGGCTCGTCCTCCTCAAACCACGTCAACGCTTCCCATTCGAATCGCACCAGGCCGGCGAAGGCACCGTCGCCGTCGTCGAAGACGCGCGCCGCCGACTGGGATGTCTGAATTTCCCCGGTCAGGGAGAACATCCGCGATGGACCGAATTGAACGCGCTGAGGATGGTCCTCGTCCCGCAGGAGACCGGCTCGGACGTCCGAAAGTGGGATGTAGTACTGCGGGTAGTACGGCACCTCCCACACGTAGCGCGCGGACGTCGTGTCGAAGACCAGTTCATGGCCGAGGAAGCCGCGAACCCGCCGCGGCACCGGTTCGGTGCGTCCGCGGACCGCGGCCGTTTGTGGGTAATCGGGTGCTGGCACTGGCATTCGTCGATACTGCCCCTATCGCGCGCAGGGCACGCGTTGATCCGGCTACCTGGCTGTCCTTTTCGGTCTATATTCCGGGGTCATGACATCGCAAAGTCCGGCCTTGGTGGTGCGTGGCGAGGGCATGCACTTCCACTTCCTGGACACGTTGTACACCGCAAAGGTCAACAGCGAGCAGACCAACGGCATCCTGACAGCAATGGAGTTCCAGGCTCCGAAGAATTTCGGCCCGCCCGTGCACCGCCATGACGCCGAGGACGAACTCTTCTATCTCATCGACGGTCAGATGTGGTTCTCCTGCGGCGAGGTGGAGGCCGTCCACACGGCAGGCGCTGTCGTCTGGCTGCCGCGCGGTCTCGCGCACACCTTTCAGGTCCGATCCGAGACGGCACGCGTATTCCAGGTATCGACACCGGGAGGATTCGAGCAGCTCGTCACCGCTCTGGGACGGCCGACCGAGCAACCGGTGCTCCCGAACCCCGAGCCGGTCGACCCTGGCCATGTGGCTGAAGTGTGTCGCCAGTTCGGCATCGAAGTCCTGGGCCCGCCTCCGGCGCCGACGCCCGGCTAGGCAAGTGGGTAACCCGCTTCGACCGTTGAGCCCATGCCGCGGAATAACGTGACATGTCACCAAGTTGCATCGCGAGACCAGACTTCAACTATCGAGGAGGAACCATGAACCAGCTCAGCGGAAAGACTGCTCTGGTGACCGGCGGCACGTCGGGCATCGGCTTGGCAACGGCCCAGCGACTCGCGGCCGAGGGCGCGCACGTGTTCATCACCGGTCGCAGGCAGGGCGGGGTCGACGATGCGGTGGCGTCGATCGGCGACGCCGCCACCGGTGTGCAGGGCGACATCACCGACGCGGCCGATCTGTCGCGTCTGGCCGCTGCGATCCAGGAGCGCGGCCAGGGCCTCGACATCGTCTTCGCCAACGCGGGCGGTGGAGAGTTCGCGACTCTGCAGGAGGAGACGCCGCAGCATCTCGCCGACACACTGAACCGCAACGTCGGTGGCACGGTGTTCACCGTCCAGGCAGTACTGCCGCTTCTGAACGAGGGCGCCTCGATCGTGCTCGCCGGTTCCACCGCGGCGTATGCGGGTGTCCCAGCATTCGGCGCCTACGCGGCATCGAAAGCGGCCATCCGCTCGTTGGGTCGCACTTGGGCGGCCGAACTGGTGGACCGGAAGATCCGCGTCAACACCGTGGTTCCGGGCCCTGTCGAGACTCCCGGCCTCAGAGGACTCGCGCCAGGCGAGCAGCAGCAGGCGCTGGTCGACGGCGAGGCCGCCAGCGTACCGATGGGCCGTGTCGGTAGGCCCGACGAAATCGCTTCGGCGGTCGTTTTTCTCGCATCGGATCAAAGCAGTTTCATGACCGGCGCCGAGATGTTCGTCGACGGGGGATCGCGGCAACTCTAGTTCGGACGGGGCAGCGTTCCCTCGCGCAGGATGTTCTCGTAGACAACGGCGAGGACGTCCGCGAGGTCTGTCTCCTGCCGTTCGTCGATATCGGAGAAGACCAGCTTCCGAATCCACGCGGCATGCAGCGGAGCCGCTGAGCGCAACGCGTCCCAGCCGACGTCGGTCAGCACCGCATCGGAGGCGCGGCCGTCGGTCTCAGATTTCACCCGATCGACCAGACCGCGACCCGCCATCCGCTGCAGGTGATGTGACAGCCTGCTGCGCTCCCACCCGATGGTGGTGGCCAGAGCCGTCAGCTGGGCGCGTCGACCGGGGGCCTGGGAGAGCGCGTTGACTACTGTGTAATCGCTCAGCGACAAGCCGCAGTCGGCGAGCAGTTGCCGGTTCATCTCGTATTCGAGCCGGTGGTAGACCCGCATGTAGTTCAGCCAGGTCCGCTGCTGGGATGCGTTGAGCGGGTAGTCTTTCCGGCGCGCAGCCACGAAGCGGGCTCCTCTGACGATCGGGTGAACTGTCACGCATCTTATAACCGGCGACCGCAGGCAGGGCACAACCCGCAGATGCCCGAAACCATCATCTGCGGGCTGTGCAACCCTGATGCCCAACAGCGGCTACGAGGGGCAGTACAACTGGGTCGCGGTGCCGACGAAGAATCCGCTCTGTTCGACGGACCAGTTGGCGGGACCGCTGATCTCCGCCGCCACCTGCTCGGCCGGTTGGCCCGCGGCCACGTACTCGCACACTGCCTGCGCGAGCGCGATGGCATCGTCGGACGTCGAGAACGGGATGCCCTGGTTTTGAATGGCATTGATGAAGACGGCGTCGGTGTCGTCCGCGAAGCCCGGCGCCGCCGGAAACGCAGTGAGACCGGCAGCGGCGACGACTGCGGAAAGGATGATCTTGCCGCGCATGCGCTGCCTCCCTGTGCTGATGGTGATCGCGATAACGCTACGCCGTGATAGGTGCGCGTTGATATTTCCTGGAATCTCAGTGGCAAATCCTCGCCTCTCATTCGCCCCGGGGAATTTCACCGATGTCACCTTTTCGCGCCGCCGAGCGATACGCGTCGTCGAGGAGGATGATCTCGGGATTGGGTCGCGCACCTCAAGGGTGCGGTCGCAGCAGAAGTCTCGTGGTCTACGCTGCGCGGGTCACTTGACCTTCGCCGCGATGTCGGCGTCCTCGGGGTCGAGCCAATGAGCGAGATTCAGAAAGTGCAGTGCGAGTTCCCCTTCCAGGTCGTCGGCTTGGTCCACAAACCAGCGCACCACATCCAGCGACAGAGATGTGAGCGTCTCGTAGTAGCGCCTGGCGTCCTGGTGTCGTCCTGCGTCGATGAGTTCGTAGAGCATCGAACCCGCGAGCGCCTTCCCTCATCGAATTCCCAGGCACTGCGGAACCGGACACCGAACGGACCAGGCGCGAGCAGTCTGGTTATCAATTCACGATAGTCGGCCCACATATACAGGCGCACAACGAGGCCGGTGGTTGCTGGCGGAGTTGGATCGCCCTATCGGTAATTGGGCGGCAACGTCGGTTTCCGGTGACTCTCGGAGCAACGCCTACTTAGGGCACAAACGACAACAGCGTAAGTAGGCGGGTACCGCCGTCGCGTATCGCGCGGTGGGGTCACCAGGGATTCGAGTACCCCACTACCCGTGATCTCACCCGCATTCCCTCGTAGGTTTGCGGTCATGAGGGTCCGCGCGGCCGGGCACTGAACATCACAACACCGGGAGTTGTCGAAATGACCGATCTAGCAACGAGTCTTAGCGCGCAACCGCGAGACGACAGCCAAAGCGTCGCAGTGACCACAGAACCGGCGGATGCGCCGACGCTGATCACCGAGCAGGAGGTTCTCATCGGCTCGGCGGCGGCGTTGGCCGGACCCAGGGTTCGGAGTCGCCGCCTGCTGGCCGCGGCGCAGGCACTGTTCCTGCGGCCCCAGATTGCTGAGAGTCCTGAAAAGCGCAATCCGCCAAACCATTACCCGAGGCACTACACGTTCATCGAGCATGCGGCGATGTCGCGGATGTTGGACCGGCCGTGAGCGCTCCGCTCGCGAACCGCTGGGGCGGCGAGCACTCGCCCATGACTGCTGCAGGACTCAACTGTCTCGGCATGATCTGGCAGGATTCACCCGTGGCCAACTGGCCGTTAGATCAATAACCATTCCGCTGCCTTCAGCGCCGAAGACTGCCGCAATGAGCGGGCGCCTACGACTCGTCCGGGATCTGATGCCGGGACTGGGAGCGAGCCGGCGCATCCGGATCCTCGTCCCGGTGCTCCAATTTCTCCTGCAATTCGCGCTGGTCCTCGGTGGCCTTGGTGGCGTCCTTCGGTGTGGGTGGCGGGACATTGTTCTGTTCCACGACTGAGCCTCCAAACGTCGTCGATGTGTGTGCAGCTGGTTTCTCCGTTTGTGCATGCGGCGAAACGCCCTGCAGGTAGGACGGTTCGGGGGCCGGTCGCGACAGGTGCCATGCGCATAATCTCCTCATGACCGGATCATCGCCGTTGTTCTGTGGCACGCCCTTGGCCCAGCGCATCGAATCTGCCGAGGCCAAGCTGATCGTGGCGGCCACCGAGGCCGCCCGCGCGCGAGGTGCGCGAGGCTTGGTGCTGCCCATCGCCGGCGGTTATGCGTGCTCTGCGGAGGACGGCTCGCCGATGAACAAGGTCGTCGGGCTCGGGTTCGGCGGAGCGCCCGACGCCGCCGCCATGGACGACGTCGAACAGACCCTCGCCGGCCTGGGTGTCGCGGTACAGGTCGAACTGTCCAACCTGGCCGACCCCGAGGTGGCGGCGCTGCTGTCGGACCGCGACTATCGCCTCGTCGGGTTCGAGAACGTGTTGGGACGCCTCCTGCCCGGAGACCTGCAGCCGGTGACGGCGCGTGGAGTCGAGATTCGCCGCGGTACCGTCGATGACCTCGACGCATGGGTCGACGCCGTCGTCGAGGGTTTTGCCCATCCCGACGACGAGGGCGTGCCGAGCCACGAGGAGTTCCCGCGCGACCTCGTCGAGCGGGCCGAGCGGGACTTCGAGAAAGCCGGGGCAACTCCCTATGTGGCGGTGTGCGACGGCGTGGTCGCCGGAGGCGGCAGCGTCCGGCTGACCGATGGCGTCGCCCAGCTCACCGGTGCTGCCACGGTCCCGGCATGTCGGCGCCGTGGAGTGCAGACCGCGCTGCTGGCCACCCGATTGATGGACGCCGCATCCGCGGGATGCGATATCGCGGTCGTCACCACCGCCCCGGGCTCGACCTCGCAGAAGAACGTGCAGCGTCGTGGATTTCATCTGCTGTACACACGCGCGGTGCTGGTCAAGACACCGTTCCTTGTGGGTGAGAAGCGGTGAGTCGGTTGTTGTACGGGTTCGACCCAGTGCCGGGCACCCCAAAGGCTGGTTAGGTCGGATCCTTCTGCCGCATCGGACTTCACGGTCTCGCAGGTGGTCGACCGCACAGTCGGTGGGCACGGGCAAGTCGCATTTTCGCGTACTGACCGGCGGTGGCCGGGTAGCCGACACTGGACTTCCGCAGGTGCTGGCGATGGAGTGAGGGTACCCGAAACCGTTGAATCGACCACTCAAACTTACTGCGACAGTTGAGATTTCACACTTGTCGAGTTGCGCGTGCCGGTGCGGGTTGGGTATGGTGAACCCAACGAAGGGGAGTAGCCCCCAATCGGGTGATCGACATACTGGCTCTGCAGCACCATCTGCGGAGCCCGGTCACCCGGACCGGCTCAGTGGCCGGTGGGCGAGACCTTCGGCCGTACAGACCATTTGGTTCCGGCCGGAGGCATTTCCCCCGAACGGCAGCCAGCAACCAAGGAGTTGTGGGTTTTTGCTCGCCGCACTATTACTGAGCTTCGCAGTCATCTTCGTAGCCGAGATGGGTGACAAGAGCCAGCTGATGGCGATGATGTTCGCCCTGCGCTATCGCTGGTGGGTGGTGCTCGGCGCCATCGCTGCCGCCACCACCGCGGTCCACGTCCTGTCGGTCGCCATCGGCCACTACCTCGGCGCTGCGCTACCAACGCACCTGCTCGGCATCATCGCCGGTGCGGCGTTCGTCTTCTTCGGGTTGTGGACCCTACGTGGGGACAAGCTCACCGATGAGGACGCGACCCGTGCCCAGAAGGCCACGGCACCCGCCTTCTTCGTGGTCACCTCCGCGTTTGTGCTGGCCGAACTCGGCGACAAGACGATGCTTGCGACGATCACCCTGGCGGCGGACAACGACTGGCTGGGAGTGTGGATCGGCTCCACGCTCGGAATGGTCGTCGCGGATGGACTCGCCATCGTCGTCGGGGCAGTCGCTGGCAAGCACCTGCCCGAGCGGCTCATCCAGCTCACCGCAGCCGCGTTGTTCCTGCTCTTCGGTGCCTACATGCTCCTGGAGAACATCCTCCCCGCGGCATCGAGCGTCCTCGTCGTCGGCAGCGCGGTTGCCATCGTCGCGGTGTTCGCTGCCGTTCTGCGCGCGCTGCCCGAGCGGTTACGTCCCACGGTGCTGCGGGACCAGCCGGTGTCCAGGGACGACGACCCTGTCCCAGCCGTCTCCGGCGAAGGTCAGGACGTGCCCGTCGACAGTGCCAGGGGTCGCGCCACCTAGTGGCGAATCACGGTCAGGTAACCCCGACACTGCCACGCCTGGCGGCGACGCCATCGCCAATATCGCCACCCGCCGACGACACCAAAATGTTCGGAGTCGGGTCAGATCCGAACTACGCCACGAATAGCGATCCGGTCTGTTTCGCACTGGCGACAGGTGAGCGGTCGGACTTTGAGGCGCACATTCGCGATGCGCAGCGCTCGCCGGCACATCGGGTAGGGACACCCGCAGGACAGCGTGACCCACCACTGCGCCGGATGGGCAAGCGGGTTGCACAGCTTGTGGCAGGCGCACTGGATGTCGGGCTCGAATTCCAGTTCGGCCAGCGACGGCTCGAGCATAGTGGTCACGGCCACCAAGGCTAAAGTCAAGGTCGAGACTTCTGCGGGAGGCGCGCGCAAAACGTGCCACGCGACTGCGCGAACCGGATCCACTGTCCAAGGAACCAGAAGCCCCATCCGTCGCCGATGCCGGCGGGCGGCGAGCGCGAGCTAGCCGGCCACGCCCGGGGCGCCTACCTTGTGCGTGAGCTTCATTACTGGTCTCCATTCCTTTTGCCAATGTCACGCGCAGCGACAGCACCACTGCACCTGAAATGACATTAGGGAAGGCGAATTGGTAGTCACTGTGCCGACGTTAGGTGCCCGCTGTGCACCCGGTCACAGATCGAAAACTGTTCGGTAACAACGCTGTTGACGAATCAGCGAGTGCCGCTGACGTGCGCCCCAGCGTCTCCCGGAAGCCGCAGCGTTTCGATGACCGTCGCCGCCAGCAGCGCGCCCAGTGCCACGAACGCCCACGTATAGGAGGCGAACACCGTAACCAGCAGTGCGGCGATGGCGATCCCCAGACCCGCGGCCAACTCCTGCACGGCAGCATTCAACGTGTTCGCGTGGGTGAGGTCATCACCGTCGACGTCGGCGAACGCCAGGCTGTTGTACGCGGTGAACCCGATGGAGCGCAGCGCACCGCTGACGTACAGCACGGCGACGATCACCGGGATCGGCGTCTCCACGTGCAGCGTGGCCAGCAGCCCGAACCACCCCACCGAGAGCACTGCGTTGACCAGCAGCACCCGCTTGATGCCGAACCGGCGCATCAGCGGTGTGGTGAACGGTTTGATCGTCAGGTTGCCGATGAACAATGCCGCCACCATCAGCCCTGCGGTGAAAGCAGACCAGCCGAACTCGAGCTGGAACAGCAGTGGCAGCAGGAACGGCACCGCGGTGATGACCAGTCGGTACAACGATCCCCCGATCACCGTGATGCGCAGCGTGCGAACTTTCAGCACGGCCAACCGGACGAGGGGCGAGGCCGTTCGGCGCAGATGCCACACCGCCACGCTCAGGCACCCGACGGCACCAAGGGCGCCGGCGCCGACGAAGGCCCAGTCCGTTCCGCTGACCCGGATCTGCTCCAATGAGATCAGCGCCGCGGTGATTCCGGCGCCCAGCAGCAGCAGGCCGCGCCAGTCGAAAGGCCTCACCGACGACGCAGGACCGCCCCGAATCAGCCTGAGCGCCAACAGTAATCCGATGATGCCGATCGGGATGTTGACGAAGAAGATCCACCGCCACGATCCCAGCGTGGCGATCGCACCACCCAGGACCGGGGCCACCACCGGCGCGGCGAGGGCCGGCCACGTCAGCATCGCTATTGCCCGCACCAGATCGGACTTGGCGCTGTAACGCAGCACAGCCAGCCTGCCGACGGGCACCATCATCGCGCCGCCGACGCCCTGCAGCACCCGCATCACGACGAGCATCGGCAGCGACCCGCTCACCGCGCATCCCACCGAGGCGAGGGTGAAGACCGCGATCGCGGCGATGAACACCCGTCGGATGCCGAACCTGTCGGCGATCCATCCGCTGGCCGGAATCAGTACCGCGACGGTCACCAGGTACGCCGAGATCGCGACGTTGACGTCGACGGCGGCCACCCCGAAGGAGTCGGCGATCGCCGGGATGGCCGGGGTGATGATGGTGGCGTCCAGAATCTCCATGAAGAACGCTCCCGCAACGAGCAACGCCATCCCCCTCGGGAATGAGGGGGATGGCGTTGAGTCCGACCCTGAGTCGGCCGTGGCGTCGGGCACGGCTCCCCAACCTAGACGGCGGGCGATCGCTCCGCCCGCTCGGCGTCGGTCAGCGTGAGCAGTCCAGCGAGACCGTGACCTTCGGCGTCGGGGGGGCGTTGAACACGTTGATGTCGTCGTCGTCGTTGATCACGAACGGCTGGTTGGGCACCGGGTGGTTGCGCACGCCGATGACCGAGCACTCCGCCAGAGGAGCGTTGCCGATCCGGTTGATCCTGACGTCGGCGCCCGAGGCCCGCAGCTGGCTGATGGTGGTCAACGCACCGCCGGACTGGTCCGGGGCGGCTTGCGCCGGTGCGGTGAAGGCCAACAGTGCCCCGATCGGCAGGATGCTGGCGGCGATGAACTTCTTCATGATGGATCTCCCTGCGTTGGTGTGGCACTGCCGTGACCACGGTGAAATTGACTGACACCATGTTCTCGAGCCGGACACCGCAACGCTTGGAGCTTCTATGGAGATTCCATGGAGAAACGGGGCGAGTCCGGGCGGAGCCCGACCGTCGTCGAGCACCGTGAAGGCACCCCGCGACGCCACCTCGCGCGCGAACGCCATTTCGTGGGTGACCACCACCATCGTCATGCCACCTCGTGCGAGCTTGCGCAGCACCTCCAGCACGTCACCGACCATCTCGGGATCCAGCGCGCTGGTGGCCTCGTCCTGACGAACTGGTTGATGTACGACAGGATCATCGTGCGGATGGCCTGCGGCAGGATCACCTTGCGCATGGTCGGCAGATAGCCGATACCAAGGCTGCGCGACGCCTCCATCTGACCCTTGTCCACGGATTGGATTCCGCCACGGACGATTTCGGTCATGTATGTGCCGGCATTGAGTGACAGCGTGCTGATGCCTGCCGTCAATGCCGACATCTGGAACCCGAGGGTCGACGGGATGCCGAAGTAGATAAGAACGCCTGCACCAGCAGCGGTGTGCCGCGGAAGATGTCGACGAAGGTGGTGCCGATGGCGCGCAGCCAGATCGACCGCGACACGCGGAACAAGCCGACGATGCCGACTATCAGCGCGAAGAATATCGAGAAGAGGGTCAGGATGACCGTCATCTTCAGGCCCTGCAGCGAGACCTTCCAGGTGCTGTCGATCAGGCCCAGGTACGAGTTGTCGTCGGTGGTCGCCTCCTCGCCCAGATAGGCGCTGACGATCTTGTCGTACTCGCCCGACGCCTTGAAGTTGCTGAGCCCGGTGTTGAACTTCTCTAGCAGCTCGGGGTTCTGGCCCTTGTTGACCGCGAAGCCGTAGCCGGTCGGGTCCTCCTCGAGGTCACCGTCTCGAACCCGTTGCCCTGCGATGCCGTACAACAGGACGGGGTAGTCCTCGAAGAGCGCCTGTGTTTTGTCCGTCTTCACTTCGTCGAACATCGTCGACGAGTCGGCGAACGAGACTTCCTCGAACCCGTACTGGTCCTTGATCGAGTTGGCGGAATCGGAACTCTGCGTGCCGTTCGTGACGGCCACGCGCTTACCCTTCAGGTCCGCGTATCCGAGCAGTGCACCGGTGGCGCTTGCCTGCTTCGACTGCCTCGTCCGGTGTCGCGAATCCGACGCCCAGATCTGCGTTCTGCAACCAAGCGCGGTCAGGATTCCGATAGCCTGTAGACGGTTGTTTGTTGTCGCTAACGTGCCGGGTTCAGACTGCAGCCTCACGAAATGGTCCGCGACCGCCTCGACGGACGCTAAGCATGAGATGAGCCCTTGGACGTGCAGCAATTCACTGAACACCAAGTCGACGGCGTAGTCGTCGTCACCGCTACCGGCGCTGTCGACATGTTGACCGCACCGCAGCTCCACCACGTCATCACCGCAGCGCTCGCGAGCACTCCCACCGGCCTGATCATCGATATGACCCAGGTTGATTTCCTCGGGTCGGCCGGCATGCAGATTCTGATGGCCACCCGGGATCGGCTCGACGCCGGCACCCGTTTCGCCGTGGTCGCCGACGGTCCGGCCACCAGCCGCCCGCTGAAGATCACCGGCATCGCCGATTTCATCGAACTGTTCTCCTCGTTGGACGTCGCTCTGACGAACTTCGCGCAGCCGTCGGCGTCAAATATCTAGCTGAGCGGAGTGTTTGACATTTCTCGGCTGCGGGAACAGACGCTTCGCTGAGCGGCCGTGCCGCTCCCCGGATTCGACCGGTGCCGGTCCCCGGGCAGGAATATGGCAGGAGGGCGCGTTCTCGTGGCTGACAACAACTCGGGTCCAGAAGAGGCCGTCAAGGGCGTCGTCGAGGGTGTGAAGGGCAAGGCCAAAGAGGTTATCGGCGTCGTCACTGGACGCGACGACCTGCAGCGCGAAGGTGAGGCCCAGCAGGACAAGGCCGATGCTCAGCGCGAGGCCGCCAAGAAAGAGGCCGAAGCCGAGAGTGCACGGGCGGCTGCCAAGGCGAACGAGGCCAGGCAGAAAGCCGAGCAGTAACAGCATCCGCTCCGGCCGCGGGTTCGAGCACCGGCGTGCTTGACCTCGGCTACCTCGAAGGGCTGATTCTGCCGGCGGGCGTGTCGTCTAACGCGCAGCGGGGACGCCGTTCCGGGACAACGGTCCCAGCGAACTGCGGGGGGCGTCTGGCGGGCAGCGACGGGTCCGCGGCGGGTCCGCGGCACCGCCCGGTCGGGCTTGTTCGGACATTTGCCGTCGTGTCGCGCTGTGATTTAGCACTCAATCTCTTCGCAAAAGCTAAGAAATCGTTACCGACAGGTTTTGGTCACAGCTCGCCTAGCCGGTTGCCGCATCAGGTGCCGTACCTGTTCACGGTCGCATATCCGATAGCCATCGGACGATAACAACTTCGTAACGAAGAATTCTCTAAGCGCAGTCTGAGAGGTGCTGTTGCTGCGGCGACGTCCGGCGGATTCGCCGCCGCTGACCGCGGATTTCCGTCGTTACACTCGATTCAGGTCGCGCCCGGACGGGCGGTAACGACAGTGAATCTAGTGCTGGTGCAGCTCAACCGGCGGAGGTACCACGACAGATGGCAAACTTTTTGATGCCTGTGGGGCATACGATGCTCGATGGCAATAGTGACTCGCATGGGACTGACGAGGCGCCTGTGGACAATGCGAGTGGCGACGTCGTTCTCGAGCGCCGCATCACGGTGGGCCGCGGCCCGATCGGCGATATCGCCGTGGCGGGCGCCGACGTGGTCGTGACCAACGTCGGGGCAGACAGCGTGTCGATTCTGGACAGCGCAGGCCGGGGGGTCGGTGGCGAGGTCCGCCTCGCAGGCGAGCCGTCTGCCGTCGTCGTCACCGCGGACCGTGCCTACGTCGCCACCGGCTCCGTGAGCCACGACGCCGTGTCCGTGATCGACCTCGACACCAGGGCCGTCGTCGCGACCTTCCCGGTGCCGTTCGGCATCACCGCACTGGCCGCCAGCCCCGACGGCAAGCGGGTGTACGCGGGCCGCACCGCCAACGACCGCATCGACATCATGGTCATCGACGTCGTTTCCGAGCGCGTCGGCACCATCGACGTCGGCTACGGCCCCGCCGCCTGCCTCGACGCCCTGCGGGTGGATCCCAGCGGCAAGCGCCTGTACGCGGCGGTCACCGACGTCGGCGGAAGCCGGCTGATCGTCATCGACGCCGAGACGTCGCGCGTGCAACGCGTCGCCGCGGTCGGCTCTCCGATTCGTGACATCGCCTATGTCGGCGGCTCGGTCTACGTGCTGACCTCCGACCGCGCGGTCGGCGGCGCCGTACACGTCATCGATCTGGCAACCGACATGGAGACCGATCGGGTCGAACTCGGTGGTGCCCCGACGCAGCTGGTGATGAGCCCGGATCACTCCCGCGCGTACATCGTCGACTACGACCGTGTCGCGGTGTTGTGCACGCTGAGGCTGGGGGTCGTCGATTCGTTGTCGGTCGACGCGCGCCCGTCCTGCGTGGCGTCGGGAGCCGACGGAACGCAGCTCTATGTGGCCGACTATTCCGGCGCAGTCAACGTGTTCTCGGTCGAGTCGACGATGGAAACGCTCTACTCGCAGTTCCTCGCGACTGACCCGATCGCGCTGAGCGTGCCCCGGTCGTTGCAACCGGTCACGGTCTGACGGGGCGCGATTCCTTACCGCCACTGGTAGCGGGTCTTGGGTCGGCCGGCCTTACCGTAGTCGGTGTTTCGGCCGACGGTGCCTTCATCGGCGAGTCGTTCGAGGTAACGCCATGCCGTCACCCGTGACACCCCGATCCGCTTGGCGACTTCGTCTGCGGTCATGCCATCGTCAGAATCTCTTATCGCGCGGGCAATTTCGTCGTTGGTGCCGGGTGCCGCGCCCTTCGGGGCCGCGGATCGGTCGGAACCGACCCGGAGTTCGGCCAGCGCTCGGTCGACCTCGGCCTGACTGGCCGCGTCGATTCCCGAAGGCAACGCGTCGCGGTAGCGCTGGTAGCGCTCGAGCCGGTCCCGGAACGCGGCGAACGTGAAGGGCTTGAGCAGATATGCAAGTGCGCCGTGTCCCACAGCCGCGCGCACCATCTCGAGGTCACGCTCGGAGGTGATCGTGATGATATCCGGGGCCGGCCGCAACCCGGACAGTGCCGAGGCCAGCGCGATGCCATTGGCATCGGGGAGCCCGATGTCGAGTAGTACGAGGTCGATCGGGGCATCGGAGGCTGCCGCCTCCGATGCCGCGCGCATCGCATCGCGCGCGGTATGAGCAACTGCGGCTACTGAAAAGCCTTGTATGCGACTGAGATAGGTCTGATGCGCATCGGCGATCAGCGGTTCGTCCTCGACGATCAACACGGTGATCACGAGCCCGTCACCGTCACCGTCACGACGGAACCGTACGTCACGTCCGCGGTCAACCGGCCGTGGTGGCGCTTCACCACCTGAGCCACCAACGCCAGGCCCAGCCCGTGCTGCCCGGCGTCGGTTCCCGATTTCGTGGAGTACCCCCGTCGCATGGCCTTCTCAAAAGTATTGGTGTCCATGCCTTCTCCGCTGTCGGCCACCCGGATCAGCAGCCCGCCGTCATCCTGGGTGACGGTGACCTCGACCCACGGCTCCGCGCGGTCGCACGCATCCATCGCGTTGTCGATCAGATTACCGAGCACAGTGACCATCTCCTGACCCGTCAACAGCAGATCATCGGTGTTCGCCGGCAGATGGGTGTCCTCGGTGACGGTCATCTCGATGCCCCGTTCGTCGGCCTGGGCGGTCTTGCCCAGCAGCAGGGCCACCAGCGCGGGTTCACCCACCGCGCTGGACAGTCGATCGACGAGTTGCTGGGACAGTTCCAGTTCGGCGGTGGCGAAGGTGACGGCTTCGGCAGCGCGGCCCATCTCCACCATCGTCACGATGGTGTGCAATTTGTTGGCGGCCTCGTGCGCCTGCGATCGCAGTGAGTCGGTGAGGACCTTGAGCGAGTTGAGTTCGCCTAGTGCGCCCTGCAATTCGGTCCTGTCCCGGATGGTCACCACCTCGGACCCGGTGGTGTCGGTGCCGCGGGGGTTGTGCACGGGGGAGCGGTTGACCACGAGCACCCGGTCGTCGGTGACGTGGACCTCGTCGCGGGCACCGGGGTTGAACGTGCGCAGGAACTCCGGCAGGTCCGACGGATCGACCTGGCCGGGCGGCAGCGCCAACAGCCGGCGGGCTTCGTCGTTGGCCAGCGCCACGCCGTCGCGGTCGAGCACGACCAGGCCCTCGGACACCGAGTGCAGGATCGCGTCGTGATGTTCGTACATCACCCGCAGTTCGTCGGGACGCAGCCCGTGGGTCTGGCGGAGCAGCCGACGCCGGATCGCCCACACCCCGGCGAACGAAACAGCCAGCGCGGCAAGGCTTACCGCTGCGATGATCGGCCACTGCGCGCGCCATCGGTCGGCCAGGCTCTGCTGCAGGATGCCCGCCGACACCACCCCGACGATGTCGCCGCCAGCGTTGCGCACCGGAGCCACCGCACGGATCGACGGCCCCAGGGTGCCGGTGTACACCTCGGTGAATGTCTGCCCGCGCAGCGCCGGTTCAATGGTGCCGAGATAGGCCCCGCCGATCTGGGACGGATCGGTATGGGTGAACCGGGTCCGGTCAGGCGCCATGATCGTGATGAACGCGATGTCGGTGTGCATCCGCACCGCCTCGGTGACCGGCTGCAGGATCTCGGTGGCCCGGCCGGCTTCGATCGCGGCGGCTGTCGAGGGCGAATCGGCCAGCGCGGTGGCGATCCCCAGCACCTGCGCTTCGGCCGCCGCGTCGCCATCCTGGCGGGCGTCGACAACTGCCAGCGCGCTGCCGGCCACGACGATCAACGCGATCACCAGGATCTGGAGTGCGATCGCCTGACCGGCAAGCGACCGCGGCCAGGCCGCGTGGCGCAACAGCGGTCGCGTCCGTCGCATCGTGTCCTGCACCTTCCGTTGAACGTAATGAACTAAAGCGTGACCCGGCTCACCTCCTCGCCGACCATCCTTTCAGACCACATTCGAAAAACACCTGGAGGAACCCGCCATGACAAACGCTCTAGACAAGCCCGCAGCACCGGAGGCGCCCAAACGGCGCGACCGGACCCACTGGCTCTACATCGCGGTGATCATCGCAGTGGTCGCCGGTGTCGGTGTCGGAATTCTCGCCCCGGAGGTCGGCAAGAGCGTCGGCGTCCTGGGCACCATGTTCGTCGCCCTGATCAAGATGATGATCGCGCCGGTCATCTTCTGCACGATCGTGTTGGGGATCGGATCGGTCCGCAAGGCCGCGACGGTAGGCAAGGTCGGCGGGCTGGCCTTCGTCTACTTCCTGGCGATGTCGACCTTCGCACTCGCGATCGGCCTCGTCGTCGGGAACCTGCTGCATCCCGGCAGCGGCCTGAACCTCTCGGAGAGTGCGGCAGGCAAGGGCGCCGAACTGGCCGAGAAGGCTCACGAATCCGGCGGCCTGCTGGAATTCGTGCAGGGGATCATCCCGACCTCGTTGTTCTCGTCGTTGACCGAAGGCAGCGTGCTGCAGGCGTTGTTCGTCGCGCTGCTGGTCGGCTTCGCGCTGCAGGGCCTGGGCTCGGCGGGCGAGCCGATCCTGCGCGGCGTCGAGCACCTGCAGAAGCTGGTGTTCAAGGTGCTGATCATGATCCTGTGGCTGGCCCCGATCGGGGCGTTCGGCGCCATCGCCAACGTGGTCGGCCAGACCGGCTGGGCTGCCGTCGGACAGCTGATGACGTTGATGCTCGGCTTCTACCTGACCTGCACGATCTTCGTGTTCGGCGTGCTCGGCTCGCTGCTGCGCGTCGTCTCGGGTGTGTCGATCTTCAAGCTGGTGCGCTACCTGGCTCGCGAGTACCTGCTCATCGTCTCGACGTCGTCCTCGGAGTCGGCGCTGCCCCGCCTGATCGCCAAGATGGAGCATCTCGGTGTCGACCGCTCGACCGTCGGCGTCGTGGTCCCCACCGGTTACTCGTTCAACCTGGACGGCACCGCGATCTACCTGACGATGGCGTCGCTGTTCATCGCCGGCGCCCTGGGTGATCCGTTGTCCCTCAGTGAGCAGATCGGCCTGCTGGTGTTCATGATCGTCGCCTCCAAGGGCGCGGCCGGCGTGACCGGCGCCGGCCTGGCCACCCTGGCCGGCGGTCTGCAAGCCCACCGCCCCGACCTGCTCGACGGCGTCGGCCTGATCGTCGGGATCGACCGGTTCATGTCGGAAGCCCGTGCGCTGACCAACTTCTCGGGCAACGCCGTGGCCACCATTCTGGTCGGGTCGTGGACCAAGACGGTCGATAAGGACAAGGTGAACGCCGTTCTGGCAGGCAAGGATCCGTTCGACGAACTCACCATGCTGGACGACGATCACGGCTCCCGCGTCCACGAGCCGTCGCAGGAGAAAGCCCCTGCGACGGTGTAGGGCGCGCACCCAGAAGGCCCGGCCGGTCCCCTCCCGGCCGGGCCTTCCCGTGCGCTCACCACTTGCTTACCGAGCTGGGGCCACCTCCTTGTGCCGAGCAGACGCAAACTCGCACGAAATCACCGCCGATCGTGCGAGTTTGCGTCTGCTCGGCAACGCGGGTGGGCCCCAGCTTGCGAGGGGAGTGTCCCCAGCTCGGTAGAGAAAGTCTCAGCCGGTGCAGTCGAGCGACACCGAGATCGACTGGTGGACGACGACGTCGATCACGTCGCGGTCGCGGCGGTGACGGCGTCCGTCGACGACCACCGGTTGGGTGACCTGCTGCGGGTTGCGGACGCCGATCACGACGCATTCGCCGATCGGTGCGCTGCCGATCCGGTCGATGTTGACGGTGTAACCCGCCAACTCGAGTTGCCCGATGACGTCCCAGGGGTTCTGTGGGTCAGCCGCCGCGAGGCCCGCAGGCCCGCACGTCACACCGAGTACCGCCGCCGCCAATATCCATGCTCTCCGCATGACCGAACCTCCGTATGCCGCGGCCCCCCGCTTACTACATCGCCTGCAGTCAGTGACACGTTTCGCAGCCGGGAAAAGTTCAGCGGTCGGCACGCTGGTAGGCGGTGACGTTGTCGACCTGGCTTTGGTCGGCGATGCCGCGCAGCTGCCAGGTCAGCTCGCTGCACTGCGCCAGTCCGGTGGCGCCCAGCGGGTGGCCCTTGGAGATCAGCCCGCCGTACGGGTTGACGACCCACCGTCCGCCATAGGTGGTGTCGTTGTCGTCGATCAGCTTTGGCGCCTCGCGCGGCCCGCACAGGCCGAGGGCCTCATAGAGCAGCAGCTCGTTGGCTGAGAAGCAGTCGTGCAGTTCGATCACCTGGAAGTCCTGCGGACCCAGTCCTGACTGCTGGTAAACCTGTTGGGCAGCTTGAACATTCATGTCGTGGCCGATGATTTGGCGGCGCTGCCGTCGAATGTCGACGCAAAGTCGGTGGTAACGGCCTGTCCGACGATCTCCACGGCCTGCCCGGCCAGGTCGTGCGCGGCAACGTAGTCCTGGCCGGCCAGCACGACCGCTGCCGACCCGTCGGAGGTCGGGGAGCACTGCAGCTTGGTCAGCGGATCGGAGATCATCTTGGCGGCCAGGATGTCGTCGAGGGTGTACTCGTCCTGGAACTGCGCGTAGGGGTTGTCGACGGCATGTTTGTGGTTCTTGTAGCCCATCTGCGTCTTCTGTTCTTCGCGCAAGCGCTCATCTGCGTCTTCTGTTCTTCGCGCAAGCGCTCATCGCCTCACCGGAACGCTGGGTGCTATCCGTACTGCAGCCACCAGTTGTGCAGCTCCCCGAGGTCGGGTCCCTGCGCGTCGGCCAACAGCAGGCCGCCGTTGTTGGTCCACACCACATCCGGGCTGTTCTTGTAGGTGCCGCAGGCGATCTGGCCCTCAATCTGACCCGGGGTCTCGGTGTAATGCCATGTTGTCGGGGACCCGATGCCGCTGCCCGGGCATTCCACAAGCTCGGAGTTCACCTTGATCGCCTGGTCGAAGCCGGCATCGAGTGCGGCCTGGTCGGCGAACAGCGAATACCGTGTGCTCAGCGGGCCGCCGGGAGTTGTCGCAGGCCCGCAGTCCACCGTCGCGAGGGCCGTGGCCGCAGGCGGACTGATCGGCTCGCAGTTCGAGCTGTCATGGCCGGCGGACAATAGCGCCATCAGCTGCGCGTCGAAGTTCTCGGTCTGCGGCGCCGGGGCGGTCGTGGTCCTGGTGCGCCGGGTGGGCTCACGTGACCGGGTGGTCTGCAACGGCGTGCTGGGGCTGGTGGCCACCGGGCCGGTCGCGGAGTCGTCGGGCTTGACCAACCACCAGATGCCGAGCGCGCTCAGCACGACGACGAACACTGCTGCTGCCGAGAGGAGCACGATCAACGGCTTCTTCGACCCGCCGCCCGGGCGGCCCGGGCAGCGGCGGCCAGCCGGGCGGGGGTGGCCCGGGCGGTGGTGGGGTGTGGAATGCGGCGGGCGGCGGGGCGAAGCCGCCCGATGGGACGGGGGCCGAGCCGCTGGGAGGGGGCGGAGGTATCCCGGGCGGCAGCGGCGCCGCGGTGAAGGGTGGCGCGGTGGGGTGGGGAGGCAGTGGCCCGGAATGGTCGCGGCGGCACTGCGCTGCAGAATCGAGGCCGCCTGGTCCTGATCGCGGCGGGTCAGCGCATCGGTGGCGGCCTTGGCCAGCTCGCCTGCGCTGTGGTAGCGCTCCTCCGGGCGCTTGGCCATGCCCCGGGCGACGACCTGATCGAGAGCCTCAGGAATGCCCGGGCGCAGTTGGCTGGGGCGGGGGACGGGCTGGGTGAGGTGAGCGTTGATCACGACGCTGACGCTGTCGCCGGGGTAGGGCTGCGATCCGGTGAGGCATTCGTACAGCACGCAGGCGAGCGCGTACACGTCGGCGCGGTAGGTGACCTGCTCGGTGGTGAAGCGCTCCGGCGCCATGTAGGCGTACGTTCCGACGGCGGTGCCCAAATCGGTGAGTTTCTCGTCGGTGGCCGCGTTGGCGATCCCGAAGTCGACGAGGTAGGCGAAGTCGTCGCCGGTGATAAGGATGTTCTCCGGTTTGACGTCGCGGTGCATGATGCCGCTCTGGTGTGCGGCGTCGAGCGCCGCGGCGATCTGGCGCACGACCGCGACCGCCCGCGCAGGCGACATCGGGCCCTGCTCCTTGAGCATCTTGCGCAGATCGGTGCCGTCGATCATCCGCATGTCCACGAACAGCAGTCCGTCGATCTCGCCGTAGTCGTGGATCGGAACGACATGTGGCTCCTGCAGTCGCCCGGCGGCGTGCGCCTCGCGTTGCAGCCGTGCGCGGAACACCGGGTCGTGGGAAACCCCTTCCGGCAACAGCTTCAGGGCCACGGTGCGGTCCTTGACGGTGTCATGGGCCTCGTACACCTCACCCATGCCGCCCTTGCCGAGCAGCCGCCTCAGCCGGTACGGGCCGATCTGGGAGCCGACGCGGGACTCCCGGTGGGGGTCGGTCATCGTCGCTCCTCGGGTTTGTGGCAGCCGGCGAAAACACCCTAATCCCGGGCGCGCGCCGTACACCTCGCCAACCGGGTTGGCGGTTTCGGGTCCGTCCGGGTTGCCGCGTGGTGTACATGTGAATAGAACGTGTTCTAGTTTGCGCTCCCGGGAGGAGACGGTATGGCACTGCGCGTCGTGCAATGGGCGACCGGCGGGGTCGGCGTCGCCGCAGTGAAGGGTGTGCTGGAGCATCCCGAACTCGAACTGGTCGGGTGCTGGGTGCACTCGCCGGCGAAGGCCGGCCGCGACGTCGGCGAGATCGTCGGCACCGATCCGCTGGGCGTCACCGCGACCAACAGCATCGAGGAGATCCTGGCGCTGGACGCCGACGCGGTCATCTACACGCCGCTGATGGCCAACCCGGACGAAGTCGCGTCGCTGCTGCGGTCGGGCAAGAACGTCGTCACCCCGGTGGGCTGGCTGTATCCCAGTGAGCGCAGCGGCGCGCCGCTGCGGGCGGCCGCACTCGAGGGCAACGCGACCTTGCACGGCACCGGCATCGCGCCCGGCGGTATCAGCGAGAAGTTCCCCCTGATGTTGTCGGCGATGTCGACGGGGGTGACGTTCGTGCGTGCGGAGGAGTACTCCGATCTGCGCACCTACGAGGCGCCCGACGTGCTCCGCCACGTCATGGGATTCGGGGAGACGCCGGACAAGGCCCTGACGGGGCCGATGCAGAAGATGCTCGACGCGGGATTCATCCAGGCCGTCCGAATGTGCGTGGACCAATTGGGTTTCGCGGCCGACCCCAAGGTGCGGGCGTCGCAGGAGATCGCGGTGGCCACCGCGACGATCGACTCGCCGCTGGGTCCGATCGAACCCGGGCAGGTCGCCGGCCGCAAATTCCACTGGGAGGCGCTCGCCGACGGCGAAGTCGTGGTGCGGGTGACGGTGAACTGGTTGATGGGTGAGGAGAACCTCGACCCGGCATGGTCGTTCGGCCCGGAGGGGCAGCGCTACGAGATGGAGGTGCGCGGCAACCCGGACTTCACGGTGTCGGTCAAAGGCTTTCAGTCCGAGGTAGGTGGCGAAGGTCCGGAGTACGGCGTCGTCGGCACCGCCGCGCACTGCGTGAACTCGGTGCCCGCGGTGTGCGCGGCGCCGCCCGGCATCGCCACCTACCTGGACCTGCCGCTGATCAGCGGAAAGGCCGCGCCGCGGTTCCGCTGACTAGCATCGCGTTATGCCCAAAGTCCCATGTGATGGAACAGTCGCGTGCCATACCCGTCGACGTCGACACCGCTTCCGGCGCACGTTGCCGATGCCACTGCCCACGCTGTTCAGCCGGTGGTACGGGCCGATCGCCCCGGTGAAGTCCGTTCTCGACCAGGCAGGCGAATGGAGCACCGCGGGCCAGACGCGCACGGTCGTGCAGGTCGGCGGAGGCAGCATGCGAGAGGAGCTGACCGCCGTCGACGCGCCGAACATGTTCGGCTACACGCTGTCCGACGTCAGCGGTCCGCTGGCGCCGCTGGTGGACCACATCGACGGTCAGTGGCTGTTCGCTCCTGTCGGCACGGGCACCGCGGTGACCTGGCGGTGGAGCCGTCCATCCGAGGTCGGGTGCGGCAAGTGTGGCCATGCCCGCGTTCGCCGCGCTGTGGCGCGGATTTGCCCGGCAGACCCTCGAACAGCTCTCCGACGAACTCTTGCGCTGATGTGTCGACTGTTCGGCCTGCACGCGGGGAGCGCGGTGTCCGCGACATTCTGGTTGCTCGACGCGCCGGACAGCCTGTCTGAACAGAGCCAAAAGAACCCGGATGGGACCGGTCTCGGCGTATTCGACGAGACAGGGCGCGCCGTGGTCAGCAAGCAGCCCATTGCGGCTTGGGAAGACGCAGCTTTCGCGCGCGATGCCAAGCACCTGGTCGGGACCACGTTCATCGCCCACGTCCGGTACGCGTCCACCGGAGTGCCCAACATGACGAATACGCACCCCTTCCTCCAGGATGGGCGACTCGTCGCGCACAACGGCGTGGTCGAGGGCCTCGATGTGTTGGACCGACGGCTGGCCGAACTGTCGGCAACCGACCTGGTCTCGGGGCAGACGGATTCGGAGCGGGTATTCGCCTTGGTGACGGCCTCGATCCGCGCCCGGTGCGGCGATATCGGCGCTGGATTGGTCGATGCGGTCGGATGGCTATCCCGCAACGTGCCAATCTACGCGTTGAACCTACTGCTGTGCACCGCGACCGATATGTGGGCGCTTCGCTACCCCGATACCCACAACCTGTTTCTTCTGGACCGCCGCAACCCAGCCGGCCACAATCGATTCGAATTGCGCAGCAGCAGAATTCAGGCGAAGTCGCACTACCTGGACGACGCGCCGTCTGTGGTGTTCGCTACCGAACGCATGGACGACGATCCGGGCTGGAGGCCGCTGGCAGACGGTGAGATGGTGCATGTCGGGCAGGGCCTGGACATCACCTCCACGGCCGAGGTAGTGGGGCCTCCGCGGTATCCGCTGACAGTGGCCGAGTTGAGTGCGACGGCCGCGGCAAGCCAGAGTGTCAGATAGACGAGGAGGCGGCGATGTCGGAATGCGTGCTGACAGATACGTCCGTGGCGACGCCGACCGGGCTCATCCCTGCAGCGCTGGCGGTGCCTGCGGGAACCGGGCCGTGGCCAGGAGTCGTAGTGGTGCACGACGGGTTCGGTCTGAGCGCCGACATCCGTCGCAACACCAAGCGGTTCGCAGACAATGGCTTCCTCGCGGTCGCGCCCGACCTCTTCTCCCGGGGCGGCTATCTGCGATGCGTGACCGCGGTGATGCGATCGATGGCCAGGCATTCCGGACAGGCGGTCGACGACCTGACCGCCGCCCGTGAGGTTCTGGCCGACCGGCCAGACTGCACCGGCCGGGTCGGCATCGCAGGGTTCTGCCTCGGTGGCGGATTCGCACTTGTCATGGGCGCCAAGGGCTTTGATGCTTCTGCTCCGTTCTATCCGTCTGTCATGCGCGACTACGACTTCCTCGAGCGCGCCTCGTGTCCCGTCGTCGCGAGCTTCGGCCGAAAGGATCCACTCAACGTGGGAAACGGTCCGCGACTGCGGCGTGCCTTGCAGCGCGGTGGCACACCCCACGACGTGAAGGTGTACCCCGACGCCGGCCACTCCTTCGCCAACGAGCTTTCCGCGCAACCCTTCTTGCGCATCATCGGATTCGGCCATGACGCCGAGGTGGCTGACGACGCCTACGGTCGAGTCTTCGACTTCTTCGGCGAGCATCTGACGGAGCGCTGATGACCGACAGGCGCGCACTGGTGCTCGCCGGTGGGGGACTGGCCGGGATCGCCTGGGAAACCGGTGTCCTGCTGGGAATCTCCGATGAGGCACCAGAAGCGGCCAGGCGATGCTGCTCGAGTCCGACGTCCTGCTCGGAACCTCGGCGGGTTCAACGGTGGCCGCCCAGATCGGCAGCGGATTGCCAATCGACGAGTTGTTCGCCCGGCAGTTGTCGCGAGGCGAAAGGATCCCACGAGATCCATCCCGGCGTCTCGGTGGAAGCGATCACCGACCTGTTCCTGAACGCGATGCTCACCCCGGACGCGACCAACGAGCAGAAACTGCAGAAGATCGGCGCGGTCGCGGCGGCAACCGACACGGTGCCGGAATCGGTGCGCAGATCGGTGATCGCCCATCGGCTGCCGTCCCACGAGTGGCCGCGCGAGCGCTGCGCGTCACGGTGATCGACATCGCCACAGGCGAACTCGTCGTATTCGACAACGCATCCGGCGTCGACCTCGTCGACGCGGTGGCCGCGAGCTGCGCGGTGCCGGGGGCGTGGCCGCCGGTGACGATCGGAGACCGTCGGTTCATGGACGGCGGTGTGGGCAGCACGGTGAACATGTCCGCCGTGCAGGACTGCGGGGTGGCGGTCGCGCTGGTGCCGTCCGGGGTGGACTCACCGTCGCCGTGGGGGACGGCCGCGGCCGACGAGATCGACGCATTCGCAGGTGCGACGCTGGCGGTGTTCGCCGACTCCGAATCGATCGCCGCCTACGGGCCCAACCCGCTGGACCCGGCATGCCGCGTGCCGTCGGCGGAGGCGGGCCGCGCCCAGGGCCGTCGTGAAGCGCATCGGGTGGCCCGGTTTCTAGGACTCTGACGCTTTCTCCTCCAGCGCGGCCAGGCTGTCGAGCGCGATGCTGGCGAGTTCCTGCCCGATCTCGATGACCTCGTTGGCGCGGTGGAAGTCCAGGCTGCGGCACACCGTGCGCGGCACCTCGATCAGCAGATCCGGCGGATACGCCGCCAGGGTGTGGCGGGCCAACGCGCCCTGGGCGATGTCGATGGTGCGGTTCATCACCTCGAAACCGCCCAGCCTGGGAACCACTTGCACGCTCGTCTCCTCGGCCGCCTCGTCGTCGGCGGCGGTGGTGAAGCGGCCCAGTACCGCGCGACCAGTCGGGGTGTCGAGCAGTGACCGTGCGGCCTTGGTGTCGAGCAACGAGGATGTGCTGCGCCACATGCGGTTCAGCCACTCTGCGGTGGGGCTGGTTTCGGCATCGCTGCGGCGGGCATTCGGGTCGTCTCCGGACAGGCTGACGGCGATCGTGGCATCCGCGCCGGCCGCGGAGATCGGCGCCATCGGGATCGGGTCGAGGATGCCGCCGTCGGCGAGTAACCGGCCGTCGAGCACATGAGGCGTGATGAGGCCGGGGATGGCGATGGACGCACGGATCGCGTCGTCGACAGGGCCGCGCTGCATCCACACCGATTTACCGGTGATCAGGTCGGTGGCAACCGACGTGAACGGGATCGGCAGTTCCTCGATGGTGACCTCGCCGAGGATCTCGCGGACCGCCTCGAGGATTCGCTCCGCACGCAGCACGCCTGCCGAGGTGATCGACGGATCGAGGAGCCGCAGCACCGCTCGCTGGGTCAAAGAACTTGCCCACAAGGCGTATTCATCGAGTTTGCCGGCTGCTTCCAGACCGCCGACCAACGCGCCCATGGAGGACCCGGCGATGCCGACGATCTCGTGGCCCCGCTCGTGCAGTTCGTTGATCACGCCGATGTGCGCGTAGCCGCGCGCTCCGCCGCTGCCCAGCGCCAGTGCCACCCGCATGGAGGTCATTCTGCGCTCTGCAGAACTGCGGATGCTTGACATGCAGCCATTCGGCTGCCTAATCGTACGACATGTAGCCGCCAGGCTGCATATGTGGGAGAACCGGAAGACATGGACGAGGTGTTCAAGGCGCTCGGCGATCCGAGTCGACGGCGCCTTCTCGACAGCTTGAACGCCCGCAACGGGCAGAGCTTGAGGGAACTGTGCGCCGGGCTGGAGATGGCCCGGCAATCGGTGAGCAAGCATCTCAAGGTGCTCGAGGACGCCAACCTCGTCAGCACCGTGTGGCGCGGCCGGGAGAAGCTGCACTACCTCAACGCCGAGCCGATCAACGCCATCGCCGACCGCTGGATCAATCACTACGACCGAGTGCGGGCACAGACGCTCGCCGACCTGAAGACAGTATTGGAGCGAGATTCCATGGGACACAGTGACGTTACCGACAGCACTGACTTCGTCTACACCACCTACATCCGGACCACGCCGGAGCGGCTCTGGCAGGCGGTGACCGATCCGGCGTTCTCGGAGCGCTACATGGGCCACGGCTTGGTGTCGGACGGCTTGACGGATTGGAGCGGATCGAGCTACGCGTGGCGCGACGGCGAATTGAACATCACCGACGCCGAGCAGGTGATCTTGGAGTCCGACCCCTACCGCCGGTTCGCGTTCACGTTCCACACCTTCACGAGCGACCTGACCACCATTGGGCTGTCCGACGAAGTCATCGCCCGGGCGGCTGCCGAGCCCAGGTCGAAGGTGGCCTTCGACATCGAGCCGGTTGACGACGGCCGCGTCAAGTTAACCGTCATCCATACCGGTTTCCCGCCACAAAGCATTGTGCGCGAGCTCGTTTCGGGTGGGTGGCCGTCGAAGCTATCCGACCTCAAGAGCAACCTCGAGTTGGAGACGCAGCCGGCGCGGTAGACGCGGCCACGGGGCGCGCTGCGGACTTAACTGCGCCCCTGATTCGAATTGCTGCGGGCGGTCATCCGCAGAGCGCGTCAGCGGCCGCCTGGACGGCGACGATGACGGCGGACTGCTGCCCCGGGGACAGCTCCGACCACCGCTTGTCGAACGCGCCGGCGCCGACCGACGCCGCGCTCTGGACTGTCTGCAAGTAGGGCTCGATCTGGTCGTGCGGGTCGCCGCCCTGCTGGTCCATCCACGTCTTCGCAGCTCGGCAGGCCTGGAAGTAGTCGTCCTCGGTGGAGTCCGCGGGCGCGCCGACCGCCGTCGTCACCCCGTCCGGTGACACCCCGACGTCACCGGGTGCCACCGATGTGGGGACGACCGAGGAGGTGGACGGCGCGGCCGGCGATGGCGTCGGCGTCGGCTCGGTGGCCGACGAGCACCCGGACAGGATCACCAGTCCCGCGGCAGCGGCGCCGACGGCGCGAAGAGGGTCCCGGCACATGGCGCCGCAATCTATGCAACACTGGCGCCTGTGATGGACGCGACCCGGTTTCAGGAGTGTTGTCAGGCCTGACCGCCTGACCCCCGAAACCCGTCGTCGTTCTATGGAGTCTCCATGGTTGCCCCGTCTTCATTGTCCATCTCGCCTACCCGCTTACGTCTGGCCGATCTTCTGCACGTCACCGATCGGTTCGCCGACGACGTTCTCGGCGGCCACTACGACCATCTGCTTCCTGCCGGCGGACCGCCCGCGGCGAGCGCTGGTTCACCCGTCTGCACGGTGACGAAGAGCTGGACGTGTGGCTGATCAGCTGGGTGCCGGACCGCTCGACCGAGCTGCACGACCACGGCGGGTCGCTTGGGGCGTTGACCGTGTTGTCCGGGTCGTTGCGCGAAACCCGTTGGGATGGGCACAAACTGCGCACCCGCTGGCTGGATGCCGGCGATCAGGCGGCGTTTCCGCTCGGCTGGGTGCACGACGTCGAGTGGGCGCGCGAAACCGTGACGGTCAGCGGTGCCGGGGCGAGCGCCACGCCGGGCGCGCCGACGTTGAGTGTGCACGCCTATTCGCCACCGCTGGCCGCGATGTCGTATTACGACGTCACCGAGCGAAACACCCTGCGCCGCAAGCGCACCGAACTGACCGACGAACCGGAGGGGTCCTGATGGGCAGTCGTATCGATGTGGTTCTGGAAAGTGCCCGGGCCAAGCTGCGCCGGCTGTCCGCGGACGAAGCTGCCCGCGGCGCTGGCCAGGGGCGCGGTGCTCGTCGACATCCGACCCGCAGCGCAACGCGCCATCGAAGGCGAGGTGCCCAGCAGCGCTGATCATCGAGCGCAACGTCCTGGAGTGGCGGTGCGACCCGACCAGCGAAGTGCGACTGCCGCAGGCTGTCGACGATGACGTGGAATGGGTGGTGCTGTGCTCGGAGGGCTACACCTCCAGCTTGGCCGCCGCGTCGCTGCAGGACATCGGGCTGCACCGCGCCACCGACGTGATCGGCGGCTACCACGCCCTCAAAGGGGTCCTCGTCTACTAGGCCGACTCTAGGAACTCTCGTCGCTGCGCAGCAACGGACGCAGCTTCTCGGTCTTCTCCGGCGTCCAGCCCGGCGGTGACAGGATCGCCGCCCACGCGTTGGCGACATTCTTGACGTAGACGTGGCCATGGCCGTCGGGAACATTCACCGCCACCGCCATGTCCGCGGACACCTGCAGGAACGTCACCACCGGGATCCACTCCATGTCCGGCGACACGTCGTATCCGCGGGGTTCGCGCAGCCAGTCCGGTTTGGCGAACAGCAGATCGGTGTTCCACCACGCGATCGGATCCGACGCGTGCTGCAGGTACACGACCCGCGGCTGGCCCCACGGGTCTGTCAGGCCGCTGCAAGGTCGCGGGGTTCGGCCACGAAGCGGACGTTCTCGCCCTTGTCGTAGATCGGCAGCCACTCCGGTGACCCGCTGTCGCGGTTGTGGGTCAGATCGGCCCAGATCGTGTTGTTGAACGTGGGTCCGCTGAACAGCGCGCCGTCGGTGCGGGCGATCAGGTTGTTCAGCGCCAGGAACGGTGCCTCACCACCGAACGAACCCAGGCTCTCGCCGAACACCACCAGCTTCGGTCGCTGCTCCTCGGGCATCTCGCGGATCAGCTCGTCGACCGCCTCGAACAGCGCCTGGCCCGCCTGGCGGGCGTTCTCCTTGTCGACGAGGAACGACAGCCAGCTGGGCAGGAACGAGTACTGCATGCTGACGATCGCGGTGTCGCCGTTGTACATGTACTCCAGCGCCGAGGCCTCGGCCGCGTTGATCCAGCCGGTGCCGGTCGTGGTGGCCACTGCCACCACGGCGCGGTCCAGTCCACCGGTGCGCTGCAACTCCTGCGCGGCGAGCGTGGCCGTCTCCTTGATGCCGTCCGCCGAATGCAGGCCGGCATAGGCGCGGATCGGCTCGATCGCGGGTCGGCCGTTGAACTCGGTGAGTTCCTCGACCGTCGGGCCGCCGGAGACGAAGTTGCGTCCCTGGTGGCCCAGCGACTCCCAGCTGACGAGCGACTCGGGCCCGCCTGAGCGCAAGTCGGAGTCCGGTCCGGCGTAATCGGGATCGGTTTCGTCGTTGACCGCTGCGAAGGTCTTGTTGATGGTGTCCATCGCGAATCGCACCACCACGCCGTTGAGAAGCGCGACCGTCAACGCGACCAGCAGCGTGACCGCCACAACTGCCGAAACCCGGGGCGGCGCAAAGCGATTCAGCTGCCGAACCAGGAAGCGCACCAGCTTGCCCACCAGCTGGCCGATCTCGACGAACACGAACAGCGTGATCACCGACAGCACCGCGGCCAGCGGGTGGTCCCAGAACCCCAGCCGCGGCACCCCCATCAGGTCGCGCACGTCGTCCTGCCAGTGGTGGAACCAGATGATCATCAGGACCAATCCGATGGCACCGACGACGACGAGAACGAGCCACGCCCAGCGCGGCGCGGCCGGGCTGGAGTCTTTCGAGCGCATGTAGCGCACCAGCCACACCGCGAAGACGCCGATGCCGTAGCCGATCGCGCCCGCGCCACCGCTCACCAGCCCTGGAACAGCGGGCCGCGGGGGAGTAGCGACGGCGTCATCGAGAAGAACAGGAAGGCAAGGCCGACCGCGGTCCCGGTGAACGTGTAGTGCCGAATCCACCACGGGCGCTTGGCGGGCGACGCGGGAGGGGACTGCTGCTGCGGCGCAGTGTCCTGGGTCGCGACAGCGCCCTCGCCGGTATCGGTCACGAACGAACTCTAACGGTGTGTGAAGTTCGCAGGTCGCTTCTCGGTAAAGGCGTTCATCCCTTCGGTCTGATCGTCGGTGGCGAAGGCCGAGTGGAACAGTCGACGCTCGTAGAGCAGGCCCTCGGCCAGAGTGGTTTCGAACGCGCGGTTGACCGCCTCCTTGGCCATCCGCGAGGCCGACAGCGACATCCCGGCGATCGTCGCGGCGACCGCATTGGCCTCGTCGAGCAACGCGTCGGCGGCAACGATACGCGAGACCAGGCCGGCGCGTTCGGCTTCCTCGGCGCCCATGTTGCGTCCGGTCAGGATCAGGTCCATCGCCTTGGCCTTGCCGATCGCGCGGGTCAGCCGCTGCGACCCTCCCATGCCCGGCAGCACGCCCAACTTGATCTCGGGCTGGCCGAACTTCGCGGTGTCCGCGGCGATCAGGATGTCGCACATCATCGCCAGCTCGCAGCCGCCACCCAACGCGTACCCCGCGACGGCAGCGATGGTCGGTGTGCGGGTGGCGGCGAAATCGCCCCACGCCGCGAAGAAGTCGGCCGCGAACACGTCGGCAAAGGACAGGTTCGACATCTCCTTGATGTCCGCGCCGGCCGCGAAAGCCTTCTCGTTGCCGGTGAGGATGATCGCGCCGATATCGGCGTCATCATCGAGTTCGGCTGCGGCGGTGGTGACTTCGCCCATCACCTGGGTGTTGAGCGCGTTGAGTGCTTTCGGCCGGTTCAACGTGATGGTGGCGACCCGGCCCTCGCGGGTGACCAGAATCGTTTCGTAGCTGTTGGACGTCATGACTTCTCCTTTTCAGTCCTGTTCGAATGCGAGGTCGGGATCGGCGGAGGCGAAGTACGCCTCGATGTCCTGCGTGGTGACCGCCGGCAGCGACGGCGACCATTGCGGGTTGCGGTCCTTGTCGATGAGCAGCGCACGGATGCCCTCGATCAGATCGTGCGAGCGCAAGGCGCCGCACGATGTTCGAAATTCCTGGCGCAGTACGTCTTCCAGGGTGGTCAGGGTGGCGGCCCGGCGGACCGCCACGAGCGTCACGGCCAGCGAGATGGGGGAGCGCGACGCGATCAGGTCGGCCGCGTCGTTGGCGGGCACCGCGTCGTGCCCGCGCAGTGCGGCGACGATGTCGGCGATCGTCTCGCCCGCATAACAGTGGTCGATCCACTCCCGCTGTGCGAGCAGCGGACTCGGCGGCGGTTCCTCGGCGAACGCGGCGACCGCAGTATCGATGTCGTCGGCCAGGATCGTCTCGGTGAATGCGTCGAGGCGGTCGTGGGGCACGAAGTGATCGGCGAAACCCATCGCGATGGCATCGGCGCCGGTGAAGGGCGCCCCCGTCAGGGCGGCGTGCAGGCCGAGCAGTCCAGGGGTGCGCGCCAGGATGTAGGTGCCGCCGACGTCAGGGATGAACCCGATGCCGACCTCGGGCATCGCCATCTTGGTGGTCTCGGTGACCACCCGAATACTGCCGTGCGCGCTGAGGCCGACACCGCCGCCCATCGTGATGCCGTTCATCAAAGCGACATACGGCTTGGGGTAGCGCCCGATGAAGGCATTGAGCAGGTATTCGTCGTACCAGAACTGCCGCGCCTCGGCGCCGTCGGCCTTCGCGCTGTGATAGATCGCGACGACATCGCCGCCCGCGCACAGACCGCGGTCACCGGCGCCGGAGACGACGACGGTGCGGACCGCGTCGTCGTTCGCCCAGGCGGTCAGCGCCGCCGAGATCGTTGCGACCATCGGGTGGGTCAGCGAGTTGATCGCCTTGGGTCGGTTGAGGGTGAGCAGGCCGACGCCACGGTCGACAGAAACTAGGACATCCTCGTTTTCGTGCACGATTGCAATCTAGTTCCTCGCCCAGGGGTGAGTGGGCCCGGGTAAGGTTTCCTGTGAAGGGCCTGGGAACCGGATTCGTGTGTGCGGGAACTGGCTCGGAACTTCATACGTTGACGGAGTGTTCGTCATAGGTCGACACCAGCACAGGAAGGAACCGACGGTGCGCGAAAGCAGCAACCCGGTATTTCGTTCGCTGCCCAAGGGGCAGCAAGGCGGATACGCGCAATTCGGTACCGGAGCCGGCGGCTACGGTGCGCAAGCAGTACACGCCGATCCGTACGCGGCGCAGCCGTATCAGGATCAGCGGGCGGTCGACACTCGGCCGCTGACCATCGACGACGTCGTCACCAAGACCGCGCATGACGCTGGGCGTGGTGACCGTGGTCGGCATCGTGTCGTACTTCCTGGTGTCGATGAACTCCGGCTTGATGATGCCGTTCGTGCTCGTCGGCGGCTTGGGCGGGTTGGCGCTGGTCTTGGTCGCGACATTCGGTCGCAAGCAGGACAACCCGGCGATCGTGCTGGGCTACGCCGCATTCGAGGGCCTGTTCGTCGGCGCGGCGTCGTTCTTGTTCGCCAACCTGGTGTCCTCCGGTGGCCCCGGGATGATCGCGCAGGCGATCTTCGGGACGATAGGCGTGTTCGTCGGCATGCTCGTCGTCTACAAGACCGGCGCGATCCGTGTCACGCCGAAGCTCACCCGGATGCTCGTTGCCGCGATGTTCGGCGTGCTCGCGATAGCTCTGCTCAACTTCGTGCTCGCGATGTTCGGAGTCGGCGGCGGCGAGGGCTTCGGACTGCGAAGCGGTGGTCCGCTCGCGATCATCTTCTCGCTCGTCTGCATCGGACTGGCAGCCTTCATGTTCCTGCTGGACTTCGACTCGGCCGACCAGCTGATCCGTGCCGGTGCGCCGGCGAAGGCCGCATGGGGCATCGCGCTCGGCCTGACCGTGACCCTGGTCTGGCTGTACATCGAGATCCTGCGCCTGCTGAGCTACTTCAACAACGACTAGCACCGACACGAAGCAGGGGCGTCCACAGCGTGGGCGCCCCTCTTTCGTGCCTGGGTGGGCGCTCGGCGCCGGGTCTGCTCACAGATCGCGTTTCATCCACAGTTTGCGATCTGTGGGCAGAGTCGGCCGGGGGCGAGTGAAGCGCTGCAAGGTCGAGGAGTGCTCAGAGGTCCTTTCATCGGCAGCGAAGCCCTGGCCAACGGGTTGGTCAGGAAGCATCAGCTGCGTTCGGCGTACCGCGCGGTCTTTCCCGATGTCTACGTGCTTGACGGAACGGAGCCGACGCTGGAGGAGCGAGCGCGGGCGGCGTGGTTGTGGTCGCACCGAGAGGGTGTCATCGCCGGATTGACCGCATCCGCACTGCACGGAGCGAGATGGATAGATGACACCTTGCCAATCGAACTCGTCTGGGCCAATGCACGTCGGCCGCCCGGTCTACACACCTACGACAGGTGTCTCCGGGGCGACGAGTACCACGGTCTCGCCGGGATGTGGGTGACGACGGTCGCGCGAACGGGATTCGACGTCGCGCGTCGGAGCGGTCTCGGTGACGCTGTGGCCCGCCTGGATGCACTGGGTAATGCAACCGGATTGCAAGGGCAGACGGGGTGCTTGCCGTCGCCCGACGTCATCGAGGCGTTCGCGGACTTCGTCAGCTGGAGGCCGTCCTGGATCTGTATGACGCGGGTCCGGCGTCGCCACGCGAGACCTGGCTGCGGCTGTTCCTGATGCGCAAGGGCTTTCCGCGACCGCAGACGCAGATCCCATTGCTGAGCCCCGACGGCCAACGGCGCTACTACCTCGATATGGGTTGGCCCGAACTGATGCTCGCGGTCGAGTACGACGGTGAGCAGCACCGCGTCGATCCTGAGCAGTACGCCTACGACATCCGGCGATCAGAAGACATCCACGAACTCGGCTGGAACAGGGTCCGGGTGGTCAAGAAGCACAGAGCTAACGATGTGCTGGCGCGAGTCGAGCGTGCCTGGGCTGCGAGTCTGCGGCGAGATCGCCGAATCTCGTGAGTTGGCGATCTCCCCGCAGGCTCGGCGCAAGAGAAAAGCTAGGAGAGGCGCTCCACGACCATCGCCATGCCCTGCCCGCCGCCGACGCACATCGACTCGATGCCGAACGTCTTGTCGTAGGTCGGCAGGTTGTTCAGCAGCGTGGCGGTGATCCGCGCACCCGTCATGCCGAACGGGTGGCCGAGGGCGATCGCGCCGCCGGAGACGTTGAGCTTGTCCTCGTCCATCCCCAGCTCACGTGCCGAGCCGAGCACCTGCACCGCGAACGCCTCGTTGATCTCGTAGAGGTCGATGTCGGAGATCGACATCTTCGCGTTGGCCAGCGCCTTCTTGACGGCCTCGATCGGGCCGAGGCCCATGATCTCCGGCGACAGCCCGCTCACACCCGTCGACACGATGCGCGCCAGCGGCGTCAGCCCGAGAGCCTTGGCCTTGGCGTCGCTCATGATCACCACCGCAGCGGCACCGTCGTTCAGCGGACACGCGTTGCCCGCGGTGATCGTGCCGTTCGGCCGGAACACCGGCTTGAGCTGGCTGATCTTCTCGTAGGAGGTGCCGGCGCGCGGGCCGTCATCGGTCGAGACGACGGTGCCGTCGGGCAACGTCACCGGGACGATCTCCCGCGCGAAGAAGCCGCTGTTGATGGCCTCCTCCGCACGGTTCTGCGACCGCACACCCCAGTGGTCCTGGTCTTCGCGGCTGATGCCGGTGAACGCCGCGACGTTCTCGGCGGTCTGTCCCATCGCGATGTAGACGTCGGGCAGGTTGCCGTCCTCGCGCGGGTCGTGCCACTCGGTCGCGCCGGCGGCGGCCTGCTCCGAGCGTGCCTGTGCGTCGGCGAACAACGGGTTCTTGGAGTCCGGGGCGCCGTCGGCGGCGCCCTTGCCGAATCGCGACACCGTCTCCACGCCCGCGGAGATGAACACCTCACCCTCGCCGGCCTTGATCGCGTGGAACGCCATCCGCGTGGTCTGCAGCGACGACGAGCAGTAACGGTTGACGGTGGTGCCGGGAAGGAAGTCGTAGCCGAGCTCGACGGCCACCACGCGGGCGATGTTGTAGCCGGCCTCACCGGCGGGCTGGGCGCAGCCCATCATCAGGTCGTCGATCTCCCGGGGGTCCAGGGACGGCACCTTGTCGAGCGCGGCCCTGACCATCTGTGTGGCCAGATCGTCGGGGCGCATGGAGACCAGCGAACCCTTGTTGGCCCGGCCGATGGGCGAGCGGGCGGTGGCGACGATGACGGCCTCGGGCATGACGGCTCCTCGGGGAATCGAGCGGATGCGAAACGACGCGGACCAACTAGCGCAACTACACAGAACCTAGCTCGCGGCCACCACGATCGGAGCGGGGACCCCGGTCGAGCGCCGCCAGAACCGGCTCAGCCCAGAGGCCCGTGACAGCAGCGATCCGCCCTCGGCTCTTCTCGAATCGAGCGCCTCTTCGTGCGGCCCGCCAGAGTTGAACTCGCCGAGTGCATCACAGAGCGCAGGCAGGAGTTGCTTGGCGGCCAGCGCGTAGCCCGCGGCCGACGGATGGAACATGTCCGGCGAGAACAGCAGCTCCGGGGTCTTGTAGAAATGCGGCGCCAACAGGTCGGAGAACGGCACCGGGCTACCCCCGGCCGACCGCACCTCTGCGGCTTGAGCCCGTGCCAGACGGAGTCCGAGGCTTCGTGCCACCGATCGCAGGGGTTGCGGAATCGCGGTGATGACACCGAAATCCGGGCAGGTGCCGACGACGACCACCGCGCCGCTGCTGCGCAGTCGGCGCACTGCCAGCCCGAGCCGGCGTGCAGAGGGGCCGATGCCGTTGGGCTTGGTGATGTCGTTGGCGCCGATCATGATCACCGCGGCATCCGGAGGGGGACCCGCGACGAACATGGCGTCGATCTGGCCGGACAGGCCTTTCGAGGTCGCACCGACGATCGCTTTGGTGCTCAACCGGATCCGTTTGCCCGATTCCTCGGCCAACCCCCGGGCCACCAGCACGCCGGGTACTTCCTCGCCACTCGTGCAGCCGTATCCGGTCGCAGTCGAGTCGCCGAAGATCATCAGATGCAGATCGAACGGCACCCCGCGGTGCCAGCGTTCGACCGGCCCGCCGCCGGGTGAGTAGACCCCGTCGGCGCGAGGGGGAACGTCCCAGGACTTGGGTATCAGGCGGCGCGCCTGCTCGGCCTGCCCGGACAGCAGATTGCGGGCCCCGACGTAGGCGGAGCCTGTCGAAGCGAGCGTGGCCGCAGCCGCCAAGGCGAGCGCCGACCAACGCGGTGCGCGGATGCCCACGCGGCAAGTTTAGAGCGGAAGTCTGGCAGTTGATGGCGTGGCGACGCCCATCGGCGATCACAGTGCGGTATCAACTCCGGTACCAAATTTGTTTAACCAATTGTGGTTGTGGTTACAAATGTCAAGCTAAGTTACGAGGCTGTCTGAATAACCCGGGTTATCCCGGCACTACAACGGCGTAGGAGTGATGGCGATGACGGCACCGAGCACGGTTCCCAGCTCTTCACACTTGGGTGTCAGACCAGGCAGAGGGCATAAGTCCCGCAGATTCCCGGTCAGCGACGGCGCCCCGGTCGAGGTCGTCGAGGACGGCCCGAGCGTCGCCGGGCGGCTCATGGGCCTTGCCGCGATGATGACGATCAAGCCCTTTTTGACTGTCGGCAGCTATGCCCCCAAGGTGCCGATGCCATGGGGTGTGGTGGACTTCGCCGCGAGGGTCCTGCGGCCCGCACCCGGTACCGTGCGCGCCACGATTTCGCTCCCGCACTGCACCGCGCAGCTGGTCCGCGCCGCAGGAGTGCTGCCTGCCGACGGCAAGCGCAGCGTGATCCTCTACATGCACGGTGGGGCGTTCCTGACGTGCGGCGTACATACCCACGGCCGCCTCGTGAGCGCCTTATCCCGGTACGCGGACAGCCCCGTGCTGGTCGTCAACTACCGGATGATCCCCAAGCATTCCGTGGGCACGGCGCTCGACGACTGCTACGACGCCTACAAGTGGTTGCGCGAGACCGGCTACGAGCCCGACCAGATCGTCTTGGCGGGTGACTCCGCGGGCGGCTACCTCTCGCTCGCCCTGGCCGAGCGGCTCCAGGTGCGAGGGCATCAACGGCTTCGTGGGCGAAACACCGGCCGCCATCGCCGCCATGTCGCCGCTGTTCGAGATCGACAACGAGGCACGCGCCGGCCATCCGAACGTGCGCACCGATGCGATGTTCCCGGCCAAGGCTTTCCACGCCCTGGTCGAGTTGGTCGAGGAGGCGGCCGAGCGCTGCGTCGTCGATGGCCGGCCTGAGGAGGTCTACGAACCGCTCGACCACATCGAACCCGGACTGCCGCGCACCCTCATCCACGTGTCCGGATCCGAAATTCTGCTCAGCGATGCGCGAAAGGCGGCGCGTCTGCTCGCCGCTGCGGGAGTGCCCGTCGAGATTCGCATCTGGCCTGGTCAGATGCATGTCTTCCAGCTCGGATTCCCCGCGGTGTCGGAGGCCAGCAGGTCCATCCGGCAGATCGGCGAGTACATCCGAGAGGCGACCTGGTAGCCGCACGCCGGGCCTGACACGATGGACGCATGCGGATCGCCCAGCACGTCAGTGAGCTCATCGGCAATACCCCTCTGGTACAGCTGAACTCGGTGGTCCCACCGGGGTCGGGCACCGTGGCTGCCAAAATCGAGTACCTAAACCCCGGCGGCAGCGCCAAAGACCGGATCGCCATCAAGATGATCGATGCCGCCGAGGCAAGCGGCGAACTGCAGCCCGGCGGCACCATCGTCGAACCGACCTCGGGCAACACCGGTGTCGGGCTGGCCCTGGTCGCCCAGCAGCGCGGCTACAAGTGCATCTTCGTCTGCCCCGACAAGGTCAGCGAGGACAAACGGAACGTGTTGCGCGCGTACGGCGCCGACGTCGTGGTGTGCCCGACGGCCCTGCCACCGGACCATCCCGACAGCTACTACAGCGTGTCCGACCGACTGGTGCAGGAGGTCGACGGCGCGTGGAAGCCCGACCAGTACTCCAACCCGATGGGGCCCGCCAGCCACTACGAGACGACCGGCCCCGAGATATGGGCCGACACCGACGGCAAGGTCACCCACTTCGTCGCGGGCGTCGGCACCGGCGGCACCATCACCGGCGCCGGCCGCTATCTCAAGGAGGTGTCGGGCGGCAAGGTCCAGATCGTCGGGGTGGATCCCGAAGGTTCGGTGTACTCCGGCGGCACCGGACGTCCCTATCTGGTCGAGGGGGTGGGCGAGGACTTCTGGCCGTCGGCCTATGACCCGACGGTGCCCGACGAGATCATCGCGGTCTCCGATGCCGATTCGTTCGAAATGACGAGGCGGTTGGCGCGCGAGGAGGCGCTGTTGGTCGGCGGATCGTGCGGGATGGCTGCGGTGGCGGCGATCAAGGTGGCGGAGCGGGCGGGCCCGGAGTCGCTTGTCGTGGTACTGCTGCCTGACGGCGGACGCGGTTATCTCTCAAAGGTTTTCAACGACGATTGGATGTCATCGTACGGGTTCCTGCGCAGTCGGTTGGACGGCTCGGTCGAGGAGTCGACGGTCGGCGATGTGCTGCGCGGCAAGTCCGGTGCGTTGCCTGATCTCGTCCACACCCATCCGTCGGAGACGGTGCGTGACGCCATCGGGATCTTGCGTGAGTACGGGGTGTCGCAGATGCCCGTCGTCGGCGCCGAGCCGCCGGTGATGGCGGGCGAGGTCGCTGGCAGCGTGTCCGAACGTGAGCTTCTCTCAGCGGTGTTCGAGGGCCGCGCGAAGCTTGCCGACGCCGTCGCCCAGCACATGAGCCCGGCACTTCCGTTGATCGGGGCGGGTGAACTGGTGAGCACTGCCGCCAAGAGCCTGCGCGAATGCGACGCGGTGATGGTGGTCGAGGAGGGCAAGCCGGTGGGTGTACTCACCCGCCACGATCTCCTCGGGTTCCTGTCGGATGGGCACGCCCGTCGCTGACGGTTCCCGGGACTGGCAAACGCCGGCCCGGCCCCGAATCATGATCGCATTCGTGCGTGTAAACGCTGCTCGAAGGCATTTCTCAGGTATTGTGAGCACGCTCGGTCCCAGTTAACTCCTCACCGGAAGGCGTCTATGGCCGATCAACCGCCACCCTCGGGGAACTATCCGCCTCCGCCGCCGGGCGGTTATCCGCCTCCGCCGCCACCGGGAGGTTCCGGCTTCCCGCCACTGGGAGGCGGCTTCCCGACGCAGGGAGGCGGCTTTCCCCAGGGTGGCTTCCCGACGCAGGCCGGCTTCCCGACGCAGGCAGCAGGGCCGGGCGCACCTTTGCCGAAGGAGGCGTACACGCCGTGGCTCACCCGGGTGCTCGCGTGGGTGGTCGACTTCATTCCGATACTGATCATCGAGGGAATCGGCTGGGGCATTCTCATGGGCACCCAGGAGACGGCGTGCCTTACCGACACGTCCGAATACGACCTCGGTGAGTTCTGCGCCACCGGTGCCTCCACCCTCGGCCAGTTGGCCATCGGGCTCGCCGGCGTCGTGATCATCGCCTACGGTGTCTGGAACTTCGGCTACCGGCAGGGCACGACGGGCTCCAGCATCGGCAAGTCGATAATGAAGTTCAAGGTCGTCAGCGAAAAGACTTGGCAGCCCATCGGTTTCGGTCTGTCCGTGGTCCGCCAACTGGCCCATATCATCGATGGCGCGATCTGCTACATCGGCTTTTTGTTCCCGCTTTGGGACGCCAAGCGCCAGACGATCGCCGACAAGATCATGACCACGGTCTGCGTACCGCTGTAAGCACCTACGGATTCGGGGAGATTCGATGACAGACAATCCACCACCACCAGGGGGATATCCGCCTCCGGGTGGGTACCAGCCTCCGCAGGGTGGCTATCCACCTCCGCAGGGTGGCTATCCACCGCCTCAGGGTGGCTATCCGCCGCCGCAGGGTGGCTATCCGCCTCCCCAAGGTGGGTATCCGCCGCGCACTCCGCAGGGTGGCTACCCGCCGCCCGGCGGCTTTCCGCCACCGCAGCAGTCCTCCTTCTCACCCCCGCCGGGACCGGCACTGCCCAAAGAGTCCTACACATCGTGGTTCACCCGCGTGGCCGCATGGTTCATCGACTTCATACCGGTCTTCATCGTCACCGGCATCGGTCAGGGCGTCGCGATCCTCACCGGCGACAACGACTGTGTGACCTACGGCGGCGGCGTCGCGTGCACCTCGAACTACTCGGTCGTGGGGGCGCTGGTGTCGGGGCTGGCATCTTTGCTGGCCTTGGCTTACGGCATCTGGAACTACGGATACCGCCAGGGAACCACGGGCTCGACCATCGGCAAGTCGGTGATGAAGTTCAAGGTGGTCAGCGAGAAGACTTGGCAGCCCATCGGTTTCGGCCTGTCGATCGTGCGTCAGCTCGCCCATATCGTGGACGCCATCATCTGCTACATCGGTTTTCTTTTCCCGCTGTGGGACAACAAGCGTCAGACGCTGGCCGACAAGATCATGACCACGGTGTGTGTGCCGCTCAACCCGCAATCATTTTCGCCAGGCCCCGGCCAGACGCACTACTAGACGCGGTTCACCGGAAAGCGCTGACGCCCGTCAGCGCCTCTCCGATGACCAACTGGTGCACCTCGGATGTGCCCTCGTAGGTGAGCACCGATTCCAGGTTGTTGGCGTGTCTCAGCACCGGGTATTCCAGGGTGATTCCGTTGGCGCCCAAGATCGTCCGGCACTGCCGGGCGATCTTGATGGCCTCACGGACATTGTTCAGCTTGCCGACGCTGACCTGTTCGGCCCGGATGCGTCCCTCGTCCTTCAGGCGTCCCAGATGCAGTGCCAGCAGCTGGGCCTTGGCCAGTTCGACGGCCATGTCGGCGATCTTGGCCTGCGTCAGTTGGTATCCCGCCAACGGCTTGTCGAACACCTCGCGGGTTCCGACATAGTCCAGCGTTGTCTCCAGACAATCCCGGGCCGCGCCGACGGCGCCGAAGACGATGCCGAACCGCGCCTCGGACAGACAGCTCAGCGGACCTGACAAGCCCGCAGCGCCCGGCAATCTGGCCTCTTCGGGCAGCCGCACGTCGTCGAGGCTGAACTCGGAGGTGACCGACGCCCGTAGCGACATCTTGTGCGTCATCTCCCTGGCGCTGAACCCCGGCGTCGAGGTCGGCACCGCGAAGCCGACGATGCTGTCGCGTTCCCCGCCCTGCTCGCGTGCCCACACGATCGCGACGTCGGCGACCGACGCGTTGGTGATCCACATCTTCGAACCGTTGAGGATCCAGTCCGACCCGTCCCGGCGTGCCGTCGTGCGCATGCCGCCGGGGTTGGAACCGAAGTCCGGCTCGGTCAGACCGAAACAGCCGATCAACTCGCCCGCCGCCATGCCTGGCAGCCACTGCTCACGCTGCTCCTCGCTGCCCCACCGGTGGATGGCGAACATCGCCAGTGAGCCCTGCACCGACACCAGGCTGCGCAGCCCGCTGTCCACCGCCTCCAGCTCCTGGCACACCAGCCCGTATGCGGTGGCCGTGGATCCGCCGCACCCGTAACCCGTCAGGTGCATGCCGAGCAGGCCGAGCTTGCCGATCTCGACGGCGAGGTCGCGGACCGGGACGTGACCCGTCTCGAACCATTCCGCGATGTGCGGGCGCAGCCGCTGTTCGCCGAACTGACGGACCATCGAGCGCAGGTCGAGGTCTTCGGCACTCAGCAGCGAGTCGAGGTCGAGCAGGCTTTCGATCGTATTGGTGGTCGGCAGCGGCCGATCGGCAGACATGCTCAAGTTGTACACCGTTACCCTGATCGATCATGAGCGAGCAGAGATCTGATCCGGGGGGCAGGAGCGAAGCGACCACCCGGGGGCCAGGCGCAGCCGACCACTACCGCGCCTACGGTCCAGCGACCAAGGCCATTCACGCCGGCTATCGTCCCGACCCCGCCACCGGCGTGGTCAACGCGCCGATCTATGCCAGCTCGACGTTCGCCCAGGACGGCGTCGGCGGCCTGCGCGGTGGATTCGAGTACGCGCGCACCGGCAACCCGACCCGCGCTGCGCTCGAATCGTCGCTGGCAGCTGTGGAGCTGGCCTCCTACGCGCGGGCGTTCAGCTCGGGGATGGCCGCCACCGACTGCGCGTTGCGGGCCTTGTTGCGGCCCGGTGACCACGTCGTGATTCCCGACGACGCCTACGGCGGCACGTTCCGGCTCATCGACAAGGTGTTCACGCTGTGGGGGATCAGCTACACGGCGGTCGCGCTGCCCGACCTTGATGCGGTCCGCGCAGCCATCACCGACCGTACGAAGTTGATCTGGGTCGAGACGCCGACCAACCCGCTGCTCTCCATCGCCGATATCAGCGGGATCGCCGCAGTGGCCTCAGGGAGCTCAGCGGCGTCGGCGACGACCACGAAGGTGTTGGTGGACAATACTTTCGCTTCGCCGGCTCTTCAGCAGCCCCTGTCGCTGGGCGCCGACATCGTGCTGCACTCGACGACCAAGTACATCGGCGGACATTCCGATGTCGTCGGTGGGGCCCTGCTGACCGACGACGAGGCGCTCGACGACGCGTTCGCGTTCCTGCAGAACGGCGCGGGTGCGGTGCCGGGTCCGTTCGATGCCTACCTGACGATGCGCGGGCTCAAGACCCTGCCGTTGCGGATGCAACGGCACAGCGACAACGCGGCGGTGATCGCCGAGTTCCTCGAGGGGCACCCCGCGATCGACACCGTGCTGTACCCGGGCCTGCCGACGCACCCCAACCACTCGGTCGCCGCACGCCAGATGAGCGCGTTCGGTGGGATGGTGTCGGTCCGGCTGCGCGGCGGTCCGCAGGCCGCACGCGACTTCTGCGCCCGCACCGACATTTTCATCCTCGCTGAGTCGCTGGGCGGCGTCGAATCTCTCATCGAGTATCCCGGCGCGATGACGCATGCGTCGACCGCAGGCTCACAGCTGGAGGTGCCCGACGATCTGGTGCGGCTGTCGGTCGGCATCGAGGACATCGCCGACCTGCTCGGCGATGTCGAGCAGGCGCTGCGTTAGTTCAGTCAGACGAGGTGGATCAGCGCCTGGCGGACCGCGGACGCAGTGACCGCAAGATTCACCTCGGGCAGCGCAGTGGGTGACTCGTCCACCCAACTGCCACTGGAGATCTCACCGGCACGGGCGTGAACCCACCGCCAGCCGCGGTCGTTGAGGCTGAGCAACGCGCCCAGCCCGTCGACGGCGTGCAGGACGGTGATGATCGCCGCTGTCGACGGGGCCGGGGGCGTGCGGTCGAACAGTGCTGACAGCAGTGCGGTACGCGCGGGCCCGACCCGGTCCCGGTTGGTCAGCGGATACGTAAAGGTCCGGGTAAAACGCTTGGACGGCAGAATGTTTCGACGAATCTGGCCGGTCTGCTCCAGATGTTCGACCAGGCGTTGCTGGGTGCTCTTTCCGGTCTTCTTGATGGCAGCGCCGGCGCTCAGCGGCTTCGCCTGCAGCAGCGCGAACGCGGGCTCGGCGACGGGATCCCTCGGGCCTGCGGCGGCGAGTGCCACCAGCCTTCCGGGCCGCACTGATTCGCCTTCGACCGCCGGGCGAATCCGGCATGCGAGCGCCAGATCGAGAAGAGTCGCGGCCGCCAGCGCGTGGCCACGCCGCGGGTCGTCCAGCCCGGGTTGGGCGGACGCGTTGTCCAGCAACAGCAAGAACAGGTCCTCGGCGATCTGCGCCATGGGCTGTATCAGGAGTGGTAGGGCTCCGCGCTGACGAGCGTGACCTTGACCGTGTTGCCGTTGGGGACCATGTAGGAACGCGACTCGCCGACCTTGGCGTCGATCAGGGCGCCGCCCAGCGGTGAGTTCGGCGAATACACCTCGAGCTTGCCGTCGCTGACGCCTTCCTGGCGGGTGGCGATCAGGAACGTCTCGGTGTCGTCCTTGTCGTCGTCGTAGAACACCTTGACGACCGAGCCGGGAAGCGCCACCCCGGACTGCTTGGGGGCCTCGCCGACCTTGGCGTTGTTGAGGAGTTCCTGCAGTTGGCGGATGCGGGCTTCCTGCTGGCCCTGCTCCTCGCGGGCGGCGTGGTAGCCGCCGTTCTCGCGCAGGTCGCCTTCTTCGCGGCGGTCGTTGATCTCGGCGGCGATGACAGGTCGGTTGGCGATCAGCTGGTCGAGCTCCACCTTCAAGCGGTCGTGTGCCTCCTGGGTGAGCCAGGTGACCTGGGTGTCGGTCATGTCGTAGCGCTCCTGTCGTCGTTGCTTCCGCGCTTTTCGCGTTGGTTAGGTCTGGTGACACGGCGGCGGGAGCTGTCGTTCGTGTATTGCCGCGATCGCATACGCTCAATCCGCGTACCCAAAATGCAGCAATACACGGCCCCAGCAGGAACCGTGTATCGATCCATGATAGCACCGGGGAGATGCCCGATTTTCATGATTTCGCTGCTGAGCGTTTGTTGTGCGGCCGCCTGCTACGGGTCCACCAGGTAGGCGGGCACGTCTGTCCCGCAGCCGTAGACATCGCCGAGCACAGGCGGTCTGCTCGACTTGACGATGGTGGTGACCTGCACCGTCGCCGCGGTCGACGGTGCTACCAACACCTCACGTCTGCCGGTCTCGTTTCCGTCGTAAGACCGGGCCCGGACGATGCACACCACGGGTTGTGACGGGTCGTCGCGCGTGACGCTGAGGGTCACCTCGACGGTTTCGTCATCCACGATTCGATATCCCCCCAGCTCGCCTTTGACGTCGCCCGAATTGAACCGTGTGAAGGCCACTGCAGCGATCGCCACGCCCGCGACCAGCACCAGCGCGGTCAATCCGAGGACGATCCAGCGCCGGGTGCGCCGGGTCAGCCGCTGCCGCCCGTAGCGGGCGGCGGGACGCTCGATCATCTCGTTTTGCATGCCCGTCGGTCGGATGGGTGTACTAGGACTGGAACTATAGAGCCAGTCATTGTGGTTGGACCGTTGCATGAGTTCCAGCGTGACTGTCCGTGCAGCTGAGCATCTAAGAGGGATCAGGTTGAGCGAACTGCGGTTGATGGCCGTGCACGCGCACCCGGACGACGAGTCCAGCAAGGGTGCCGCGACGATGGCGCGTTACGCCGACGAGGGCGTCCGCGTCATGGTGGTGACCCTGACGGGTGGGGAGCGCGGCGACATCCTGAACCCGGCCATGGACCTGCCCGACGTGCACGGCCGGATTCACGAAATCCGGATCGACGAGATGGCGAAGGCCGCGGAGATCCTCGGCGTCGAGCAGCACTGGCTGGGGTTCATCGATTCCGGTCTGCCGGAGGGCGACCCGCCGCCGCCACTGCCGGAGGGGTGCTTCGCGCTGGAACCGCTGGAGGTGCCCACTGAGGCTCTCGTCCGGGTGATCCGCGAGTTCAAACCGCACGTGATGACCACCTACGACGAGAACGGCGGCTATCCCCACCCTGACCACATCCGATGCCATCAGGTGTCCGTCGCGGCCTTCGAAGCAGCCGCCGACCACCTGCTCTATCCCGATGCCGGCGAACCGTGGAACGTGCTCAAGCTGTATTACAACCACGGGTTCCTGCGGCAACGGATGCAGGTGCTCCAGGATGAGTTCGCCAAGAACGGCCAAGAGGGACCGTTCGCCAAGTGGCTGGAGAAGTGGGATCCCGACGACGATCTGCTCGCCAAGCGCGTGACCACTCGGATCGAGTGTTCGAAGTACTTCGCCCAGCGCGACGAGGCACTGCTCGCCCATGCCACGCAGATCGACCCGAAGAGCTTCTTCTTCAGCACGCCTATGGAGTGGCAGCAACGGCTCTGGCCGACCGAGGAATACGAGCTGGCACGGTCGCGGGTTCCGGTGCGCCTGCCCGAGACCGATTTGTTCGCGGGGATCGATCCATGACCGCCTCCGCGATGATCGCCCTGGGACTGCTCGCCCAGGAGGGACCGCGTCAGACCGGGCCCGACTTCGGGAAGGCCAGTCCGTTCGGTCTCATCGTCGTGGTGCTGCTGCTGATCGGCACGTTCGCGCTGGTGTGGTCGATGAACCGGCACCTGCGTCGGCTGCCCGAGTCCTTCGATCGTGACACCCCCGAAGGTCCGGACGCGGCCGGCGACCGGGTTCACGGCACGGCCGGGACCGATCCCGACCCGACCAAGGGAAACCCGGCCGACGGGACCGAGCGTGAGCCGGGCTGACGTCCCGACTTCGAACACGCTTGCGGCGGCGACCAGTCCATATCTGCGTCAGCACGCTGACAACCCGGTGCATTGGCAGCAGTGGACGGTCGACGCGCTGGCCCTCGCGGCGGAGCGCGACGTCCCGATCCTGTTGTCGATCGGGTATGCCGCCTGCCACTGGTGTCACGTTATGGCGCACGAGTCGTTCGAGGACGCTGAGGTGGCTGCCGCTGCAAACGCGGATTTCGTCTGCATCAAGGTGGACCGCGAGGAACGTCCCGACCTCGACGCGGTCTACATGAACGCGACGGTGGCGCTGACCGGGCGGGGCGGCTGGCCGATGACCTGCTTCCTGACCCCGGACGGCCGGCCGTTCTTCTGCGGCACCTATTACCCGAAGCCGAGCTTCCTGCGAGCTGCTGGCCGCGGTGTCGGAGACATGGCGGACCCGCCGTGCCGAGGTGGAGCAGACGTCCGACCACATCGCCGATGAGCTGCGGTCGATGGCCTCCGGTCTGCCGGGTGGGGGTCCGCCCGTGCAGGCGGCGGTGTGCGACGACGCGGTGGCGGCGGTTTTGCGCGACGAGGATGCCGTCAACGGCGGCTTCGGTGCCGCACCGAAGTTCCCGCCGTCGGCGCTCTTGGAGGCACTGCTGCGCAACCACGAACGCACCGGCGCCGAGGCACCTTTGACGACCGTCGCACGTGCCGGGGAGGCGATGGCCCGTGGCGGCCTCTACGATCAGCTGGCCGGTGGGTTCGCCCGCTACAGCGTCGACGCGTCCTGGGTGGTGCCGCACTTCGAGAAGATGCTCTACGACAACGCCCAGCTGCTGCGCGGGTACGCACACTGGGCGCGTCGCACCCGGGACCCGCTGGCGCTCAAGATCACTGACGGGACCGCGCGGTTCCTGCTCGACGAGCTGCGCCGCGACGGGATGTTCGTATCATCGCTGGACGCCGACGCCGACGGGGAAGAGGGTCTGACGTACGTCTGGACCCCTGGGCAGCTGCGCGAGGTACTCGGCGAGAGCGACGGACGTTGGGCGGCAGAGGTTTTCGGCGTCACTGCGGACGGGACGTTCGAGCGGGGCGCGTCGGTGCTGCAGTTGCGCGCCGAGCCGCAGGACGTCGCCCGCTTCGATCGGGTTCGCACGGCACTCCTGGGCGCACGGTCACTGCGGCCCCAGCCGGCACGCGACGACAAGGTGGTGACTGCGTGGAACGGGCTGGCGGTGACCGCCCTCGCCGAAGCCGGCGTCGGGTTGAGCAAGGACGAATACCTCAGCGCGGCAACGCATTGCGCACGGCGGATCCTTGATCTGCACATGGTCGGCGGCCGGCTTCGGCGGTCCAGCCTCGGTGGCGTGGTCGGCGACAGCGTGGCGGTTCTCGAGGACCATGCGGCGCTGGCGACCGGGCTGTTGACGCTGTATCAGGCGACAGGGGAGCAGGTGTGGTTGGACGACGCGTCCGTGCTGCTCGATCTGGCGCTCGACCATTTCGCCGATCCGGACCGTGAGGGCCGCTGGTACGACGCCGCCGATGACGCCGAGCGACTGGTGTTGCGGCCGTCCGATCCGATCGACGGGGCGACCCCGTCGGGAGCGTCGCTGATCGCCGAAGCGCTGCAGCTGGCAGCACATCTGGTCGCGGCTGACCGCGCGCAGCGGTACGGCGCGGCCGCGGAGGCCGCCCTGGCAGGCGCGACGATGCTGTTGGCCCGGGCACCGCGTTCGGGCGGGCATTGGCTGGCCGTCGCCGAGGCCGCGGTGCGCGGCCCGATCCAGATCGCCGTCTCCTGCGATCCTGCGGACTCCGAGTTGCTGGCCGCCGCGCGCCGGCTGGCGCCGGGCGGGGCGGTGGTGATCGGCGGCCCGGCGAATTCCTCGGAGCTGCTGATCGACCGGCCGCGAGTGGGCGGGGTCGACGCGGCATATGTGTGCCGCGGCCGGGCGTGTGACCTGCCCGTCACCACCGTCGCGGAGTCTGGATGCCGCGCTCGGGCGCCCCGTGTAGCGTGCCGCACATGAGCTTTGAGCCCGACGCCTTGCAGGCCCTCGTTCAGCGGTACCTCGACACGTGCGTCAACGGCACCGCTGCAGACGTCGCCGCGCTCTACACCGAGGACGCCACCCTGGAAGACCCGGTGGGCGGCGGTGAGGTGCACATCGGGCGCCAGGCGATCGCCGGCTTCTACAAGCTCATGGAAAGCGGCGAGATCAAGACCGAGCTGCTGACGTTTCGCGCGGGCGGTAATGAGGCGGCGTTCGTCTTCGCCGTCACCGTGGGCACCTCGATGCGCATCGAGCCCATCGAGGTGATGACGTTCGACGGCGACGGCAAGATCACGTCGATGAAGTCCTACTGGGGCCCGCAGAACATCACCCAGCTCTAGCGGATTCGGCGCGCAATCACGACCCGCAGCGGTCGCTTTGCGCGCCCGAATCGCTCAGAAAACGGCGAACCACATCGCGATGTAGTGGCAGATGGCGGCGACGGCCGTGCACGCGTGGAAGAACTCGTGGTGGCCGAACGTCGTCGGCCAGGGGTTCGGCCACTTCAGCGCGTAGAGGACGCCGCCGACGCTGTACAGCGCTCCGCCGACGATGAGCAGCACCACGGCCGCGACGCCCGCGCCGTGCATGATCGGAACGATGAACCAGGCCGCCACCCATCCGAGCAGGATGTAGAGCGGCACACCGAGCCACCGCGGCGCCGACGGCCACAGCATCTTCAGCGCCACACCGGCCAGCGCACCGGCCCACACGATCCACAACAGCGTGATGCCGCTGCGTTCCGGCAGTGCGAGAAGCGCGAACGGCGTGTAGCTGCCCGCGATGAACAGGAAGATCATCGAGTGGTCGGCGCGCTTCATCCATTTGCGCGCGGTGGCCGACGTCCAGGTCACCCGGTGGTAGGTGCCGCTCACCGCGAACATTGCGACGATGGTCAGCGTGTAGATCAGGGTGGCGACGCCTGCGCGTGTCGAGTCCACCGACCACGACACCGCGACCAGAACGGCGCCCGCGATGAACGCGATGACCGGCTGAGTACACGTGAATCCAGCCCCGCGCCCGTGGCCGGCCCAGGAATTGAGCGACGCCATCGGCGACAGCTTCGGGTAGGTCTTCGGCTTCGTGCGACGAACGAGGGCTGTCGGAGCCCGCGGTATCCAGAGACGCAGCCATGCCACCTCCGCTGACTTGCTTGGGGTTTCCCCGCGCCACAGTAGTCTGGATCATCGTGGACCTCATTCCGCGCCGCCTCAAGGAGCCGGTGTACCGGCTGTATGAGATGCGACTGCGTCAGGGGCTGTCGCCGACCAAATCAGAACTGCCCCGCCACATCGCGGTGCTGTGCGACGGCAACCGGCGCTGGGCCCGCGAACTGGGACACGACGACGTCAGTTACGGCTACCGCGTGGGTGCCCACAAGATCGCCGAGATGCTGCGCTGGTGCCAGGAAGCCGGCATCGAGATGGCCACCGTGTACCTGCTGTCCACCGAGAACCTGGAGCGCGATGCCGGCGAGCTGGCGTCGCTCATCGAGATCATCACCGACGTCGTCGAGGAGATCTGCGCACCGGCCAATCATTGGAGCGTCCGCACCGTCGGTGACCTCGAACTCATCGGCGAGGAGCCGGCGCGCAGGTTGCGCGACGCCGTGATGTCGACGGGGCAGGCGAGTGCTGCGTCCTTTCATGTCAACGTCGCCGTCGGATACGGCGGCCGCCAGGAGATCGTCGACGCCGTCCGGGCGCTGCTGGGCAAGGAGCTGGCCAACGGGGCCAGCGGTGACCAGCTGATCGAGGCCGTCACCGCCGAAGCGATCTCGGAGAATCTGTACACCTCCGGCCAGCCCGACCCGGACCTGGTGATCCGAACCTCGGGCGAACAGCGGCTGTCCGGATTCCTGCTGTGGCAGAGCGCGTATTCGGAGATGTGGTTCACCGAGGCGTACTGGCCCGAATTCCGCCGGGTCGACTTCCTGCGCGCCCTGCGCGACTACAGCGCCAGGCACCGACGCTACGGACGGTAAGGACTGAGCCGTGGTCACCCTCTCTGCCCTCGTCTTCGCGCTGAGCTGGTGGCTGGGGCTGTACCTGGTGGCGCGCGACCCCCGCAAGCTGGTGCTGGTGCTGGCGTCCGTCGGGTTGACCAGCTTCGCGCTCGTGGTGGCATTGGACGCGGTCCGGCTGGTCAGCGGATCCGGGTTGCTGAGCCGGGTCGAGATCTACCTCGTCGCGGTGCCCGGGAATCGCCTGGTTCGCGGTCCTGCTGGAGCTGTCGCGCCCCCGCGACAGTTGGCGCAGCCGCGCGGGCGAGGTCGCGCTGGTGGCCGGTGTCGCGGTGGTCGCGTTCGCCGGTGCCGCGATGGCGGGCGACGTCGAGGGCCCGCTGCGACTGGGGCACTGGGTGATGTTCGCCGCGGTGTCGGTGTCGTCGCTCGGCGCGATGATCCACGCGGTCCTGCGACGCTCACAACCGGGACCGGTGGTGGGCTTCATCGTCGTGGCCACGTTGTTCTTCGCGCTCGGCAACGCGATCCTGGTCATCCCGCTCGGGCTCGTGCCCAGCTGGCTGGCGCTGGCGTCCACCGGGTTCGACGTCGCCCTGCTCGGCGTCGCGGTGGCCATCGGGGACGCGTTCGACGAAGGCCAGGCGTTGCGCAAGGACATGCTGCGCTCGTTCGTCGGGACGATGGTGGTGGCGGTCCTCTTCGGTGGACAGCTGCTGATCGGTCTGGCCGTGGGCGGTCAGAACACCACGATGGCCGTCCTGCTGTTCACCAGCCTCGCGATCGCCATCGCGATCAACGTGCTCGCCGACCCGCTGGCAGGTCTGCTCGACCGGCTCGCGTTCTCCCGTTCGCCGGACCTGCGGGCGGACCGCGCCGCGTTGCGCAGCACCGAGGCGGCGCTGCCGCTGCGGTCGGGGAACCCGTTGGTCGGCATGGACGAGGACACGTTCGTCCGGGTCACCCGGCGCGCGCTCGGGCACTACGGCGATCTGTCCAAACTCGTCGCCAGCCCCTTGACCGCCTTACCGGACATCGACGAGCGGTTGTCCCGCCGCGGGGCACCCGACCAGCCGCTGGAGCGCGCCAACGAACTGCGGGCGCTGCTGGCCGAACGGATCGCCGGCCTCAAGCCGCGCGACGGCGGCGACTTCGGCACCACCGAGCAGTGGCGCCACTACAACTCGCTGTACTTCCCGTACGTCGTCGGCGTTCGGGCGTACGCCCAGAACGCGACCGCTGCGGGCCTGGATCCGGTGTCCCGGCAGGCGTGGCACTGGCTGGTTTCCGAGGTGCCGCAGAGATCGCTGCACAATTGGCAGAACGCGGCAGCGCGGGTCATCGCCACGGATCTGCGCGGCAACCTCGCGCCAGTCCGCTAAGCGCCGGAATTGCATTCCGCGCGGGCTCCACTCGGGAAAATTCGCGTGGAATGCAATTCCGGCGGGTGGGGCTGACCGTATCTGATTGGCCAGCTCCTCGGCTTCGCCATCGTCGCTGACCGTGTCTGATTGGCCAGCTCCTCGGCTTCGCCATCGTCGCTGACCTGCGGGTGGCAGTACTTGGCAGCGTCCGGTGTGGAGCTGGCAGTGAGTTCTGCGCACCGTAGGTGACATGACCGCCATCACCACCGGCCCCGTCGCTCCGAGAGCGGCCACGACGGGAACGGAATCGCACCTGCTGCGGTTCGCGCTGCGAGCCGACGCCACCCTGTGCGCCGGCCTCGGCCTGTTCGTCGCGATGGCCGCCGACCCGCTCTCGCGACTGTCGGGGTTGTCGCCGACCGCCGAGTGGATCGTCGGCGCGTCACTGGTCGCCTACGGAGCGCTGCTCTACCTGTGCGCCGGCATCGCCGAGGTGCGGCGCATCGGCGTCGGCGTCCTCGCCGGCAACGTCGTGTTCGCCGTGGGGGTCACCGTCGTGCTGGTGGTCGGGTGGCTGCCCCTGACCGCGTTCGGCGTCGCCGCGACGCTGGCGTTCACCGCCATCACGGTGGGCTTCGCCTGCCTGCAGTACCTCGGGGTCCGCCGTCTGGTGTGACTCCCTCATGACTGGTCCGGAGTCGCCGTCGTAAGAGGTTGCGGCGTCGACTCCGGCACCGGTCACCTGTCCGCACCACCCCTGAAATGAGAAAGGCATCACATGACCGCAATGATCTCCTCACGACTCCGCGAGTCCACAGACTCGTTGTTGCGCTTCGCTATGCGCGCCGACGCGGTTCTGACCGGATTGGCCGGTGTGGCGGCCCTTCCCCTGGTCGGTTGGCTGTCGGCGGTGTCGGGAACCACGACGGCCATCGAGTACGGCCTGGCAGCGTTCTTCATCGGCTACGGCGTGGTCGTGTTGGCTCTGGCAGCGCTGCCGAGAGTGGCCGCCCCCGGCATCGCCGTGATCGCCGCCAACCTGATCTACACCGTGGCGACCGTGGCGATCGTGGTCACCGATGTGTGGACTCTGACCACTGCAGGCGTGGTCCTGACACTGGCCACCGGCATCTACACACTGGCTTTCGCCGAGCTGCAGTTCATCGGGCTGCGGCGGATGAGACGGAGAACGGCCTAGCCGACCGCCCGACCCGCCGTGGCCCGGATTGTGTTTGTCTACAGCTTGCGCAGCCGCAGCCGGTTGATCGAGTGGTCAGCGTCCTTGCGCAACACCAGCGTGGCCCGAGGCCTGGTCGGCAGAATGTTCTCGATCAGGTTCGGCCGGTTGACCGAATGCCAGATGTCGCGGGCGGCGAACACGGCCTGCTCGTCGGTCAGCGTGGAGTAGTGGTGGAAGTGCGAGGCCGGATCGGCGAACGCGCCGGCCCGCATCGACAGGAACCGGGAGATGTACCAGCCCTCGATGTCCTCGATCCGGGCGTCGACGTACACCGAGAAGTCGAACAGGTCCGACACCATCAGAGCCGGGCCGGTCTGCAGCACGTTGAGGCCCTCGAGGACGAGGATGTCGGGGTGCTTGATGATCTGCTTCTCGTCGGCCACGATGTCGTAGATCAGGTGTGAGTACACCGGCGCGCACACCGCGTCAGCGCCGGACTTCACCGCGGTGACGAACCGCATCAACCCCCTGCGGTCGTAACTCTCCGGAAAGCCCTTGCGGTGCATAAGATTTTGGCGGGTCAACTCAGCATTGGAGTACAGGAAGCCGTCGGTGGTGACCAGGTCCACCCGTGGGTGGTGCTCCCAGCGGGCAAGCAGCGCCTGCAGCACACGAGCGGTGGTCGACTTGCCGACGGCGACGCTGCCCGCGACGCCGATGACGAACGGCACCGGCCGGTCCGGATTCTGATTCGGCTCGCCGAGGAAGTCGGCAGTCGTCGCGAACAGCGCCTGCCGCGCCGCGACCTGCAAATGGATCAGCCGGGCCAGCGGCAGATAGACCTCTTCGACCTCCAGCAGGTCGATCTTCTCGCCGAGACCCCGCAGCCTGATCAGCTCGTCCTCGGTCAGTTTGAGCGGCGTCGACATTCGCAGTGCGCGCCACTGGCTCCGGTCGAACTCCACGTAGGGGCTGGGTTCGCTCAGCCGCGCCATGGGCACAGTCTTGCAGTTAGCGTAGGGCGGCATGGACGTAGGTATCGATTCCGCAGCTTCGGCCTCCATGGTGACCGAGTACCTGATGCTCGGACTGCGCTTCGACAGAGTCGAGGAAGGCTACGTCGACTCGTTCACCGGTGACCCCGCCCTCAAGCGCGCGGTCGCTGCCGAGGCGCAACCGGACCCCGCCGACCTGGCCCGCCAGGCCGAGCGGCTGCTGACCGAACTCCCCGCGGGACTCGACGATGCGCGGGCGGCGTTCGTCGGGGCGCACCTGCGGGCGCTGGCGTGCGCCGGCCACAAATTCGCGGGTCAGGAGGTCGGGTTCGTCGACGAGGTGGAGGCCTACTTCGACGTCCGGATCACCAAGGGCGACCCCGACCGCTACCGGCAGGCGCACGCCAAGCTCGACGACGCCCTCGGTGGCTCCGGAGCGCTCGCTGACCGCATGCAGGCCTACCGCGCGTCGGAGGAGATTCCCCCGGCCCGCCTCGAGGAGTGCATCCACGCATTCTCCAGCGAGCTGCGCGACCGCGTTCGCGCGACGTTCCCGCTGCCCGCCAGGGAGACCATCACCTACGAGATCGTCACCGACAAGCCGTGGTCCGGGTTCAACTACTACCTCGGTGACTATCGGTCCACCGTTGCGGTCAACGCCGACCTGAAGCAGCAGATGTCGAACCTGCCCCGGCTGGTGGCCCACGAGTCCTATCCCGGCCACCACACCGAACACTGCCGCAAAGAAGCCGGCCTGGTCGAGGGCAAAGGGCAGGCCGAGCAGACGATCTTCCTGGTCAACACCCCGCAATGCCTGATGGCCGAGGGCCTGGCCGATCTCGCGCTGTACGCCGCGGTCGGGGACGGGGCGAGCGGAGCGACCGGGAATGGGCAAGGCTGGGGCACCTGGGCCGCCGACATCTACGCCGACCTCGGCCTGCGCTTCGACGGGCGAGCGGTCCGAGACGGTGTCGGAGGCGACGGCGGCGCTGGCCGACGTCCGGCAGGACGCGGCGCTGATGCTGCACGACGAGCACCGCGATGTCGACGACGTCGTCGACTTCCTCAAACGGTGGCTGCTCGTCAACGACGAACGTGCCCGGCAGATGCTGCGATTCCTGTCCTCGCCGTTGTGGCGCGCCTACACCAGCACCTACGTCGAGGGCTACCGGCTGCTGCGGGGGTGGCTGGACGCGCGACCCGATGGGGTGAGTTTGACCGAGCGGTTTGGCGCATTGCTCGACGAGCCGCTGATCCCGTCGTCGCTGCGAACCGCCCCATGAGGCGTGCTGGAGTGTGACGTTTCATACGCAACTCGCCGCAGCAGCGGTTGAGATCGCACAGTCGGCGGGGAGAGGCATCCGAAACCTGAGGTATTAGGCTCGTCACCATGACTGCAGAGTCCCTGACACCCTCGGCCGTCGCCCCCGGTGCCGAGTACGCCGAGACTGCGAGCGAGGCCTACCGCGCTGCGCTGCGGGTGATCGAATCCGTCGAGCCGAGAATCGCCGACGCCACCCGCAAAGAGCTTGCCGACCAACGGGATTCGCTGAAGCTCATCGCCAGCGAGAACTACGCGTCGCCGGCGGTGCTGCTGACGATGGGCACCTGGTTCTCCGACAAGTACGCCGAGGGCACCATCGGGCACCGGTTCTACGCCGCCTGCCAGAACGTCGACACGGTCGAGGCGGTGGCCGCCGAGCACGCCCGCGAGCTGTTCGGCGCCCCGTACGCCTACGTGCAGCCGCATTCCGGCATCGACGCCAACCTCGTCGCGTACTGGGCGATCCTGGCGACCCGCATAGAGGGTCCTGGACTGGCGGACCTCAATGCCAAGCACGTCAACGACCTGTCCGAGGCCGACTGGGAATCGCTGCGCGCCAAGCTGGGCAACCAGCGGCTGCTGGGGATGTCGCTGGACACCGGTGGCCACCTCACACACGGGTTTCGGCCGAACATCTCGGGCAAGATGTTCCACCAGCGCCAGTACGGCACCGATCCCGAAACCGGGCTGCTGGATTACGACGTCGTCGCCGCCGCGGCGCGTGAGTTCAAGCCGTTGGTTCTCGTAGCCGGCTACTCGGCGTATCCGCGTCGGGTGAACTTCGCGAAGATGCGCGAGATCGCCGACGAGGTCGGCGCCACGCTGATGGTCGACATGGCGCACTTCGCGGGCCTGGTCGCGGGCAAGGTGTTCACCGGCGACGAGGATCCGGTGCCGCATGCGCACGTCACCACCACCACCACCCACAAGTCGCTGCGTGGACCCCGCGGGGGGCTGATCCTGGCCACCGAGGAGTACGCCCCCGCCGTCGACAAGGGCTGCCCGATGGTGCTCGGCGGCCCGCTGTCGCACGTGATGGCCGCTAAGGCCGTCGCGCTCGCCGAGGCGCGTCAGCCGTCGTTCCAGGTCTACGCGCAGAACATCGCCGACAACGCCAAAGCGCTCGCCGACGGTTTCCTCAAGCGCGGAGCCCGCCTGGTCACCGGCGGCACCGACAACCACATCGTGTTGCTGGACGTGACGTCGTTCGGGCTCACCGGACGCCAGGCCGAGTCGGCACTGCTGGACTCCGGAATCGTCACCAACCGCAACGCGATCCCCGCCGACCCCAACGGGGCCTGGTACACCAGCGGTATCCGCTTCGGCACCCCGGCGCTGACCACCCGCGGCTTCGGCGCCGAAGACTTCGACCGGGTGGCCGAGCTCGTCGTCGAGGTGCTCGACAACACCGAGCCGACGGCCGCCTCCACTGGGCTTTCCAAGGCCAAGTACACGCTGGCCGGCGGGACCGCCGAGCGGGTGCACGCCGCGTCAAGCGAACTGCTGGCCGCCAATCCGCTGTATCCAGGCCTGACGCTGTAGACCCGCGGCGTGGCCGCGACACTCCGCGTGCCCAATTTTCAAGAACGTGTGAATTCGGGTTACAGTTACTTTCATGGCACAGAGACCTGTCGCTAATGCGCTGATTTCGGAACTCGAGCCGGTCGTCCTGCTGGAGCTGCGGCGCCACCTCGACTCTGAGGACCTGTGGTACGCCCACGACTACGTGCCCTACGAGCTGGGCGAGAACTTCGCATTCCTCGGCGGGAACGACTGGGATCCCTCGCAGGTGACGCTGCCCAAGCACATCACCGATGCGCTGGAGATCCTGCTGATCACCAAGGACAACCTCGCCGGCTATCACCGCGAGCTCGTCGAGCACTTCATCCTCGAGGCCAAATGGGGCCGTTGGATCGGCCGCTGGACCGCCGAGGAGCACCTGCACGCCGTCGCGCTGCGCAACTACCTGGTGGTGACCCGCGAGATCGATCCCGCCGCCAACGAGGACGTCCGCGTCGAGCATGTGGTGCAGGGCTATCGGGCCAACACCTACAGCCAGCTGGAAACCCTGGCCTTCATGGCGTTCTTCGAACGCGCCCACGCCGTGTTCTGCCGCAACCTGCAGGCGCAGATCGCCGAGCCGGCGCTCGAGGGGCTGGTCGGCCGGATCGCCAGAGACGAGGAACGTCACGAGGAGTTCTTCTCCAACATCATCAGCCACTGTCTGACCTACACCCGCGACGAGACGATCGAGGCCATCGCGCGCCGCGCGGCCGAGCTCGACGTCGTGGGTGCCGATATCGTCGCCTACCGCGACAAGGTGGCCAGTGTCGCCGAGGCGGGCATCTTCGATCGCGAACAGCTGAGCCGGGCCATCTCCGATCGCATCACCGCGTGGGGGTTGGCCGACGAGCCGCAACTCAAGCAGTTCATCAGCTCGTAACCCGCACGCCTCCCTGGTACGGCGCGCCTGCGAGGCGCGAAAGCCGGACCCGGAGTAGCGTCGTTTTCGATGGCTAGCAACTTGCTCTGCTATCCGGGCGGTCCTGATCATTTCGATCACGAGGGGCCGGCCCCGGTCCTAGAGACCGCTGTGTTTCCACCGACAGGTTTCGTGTGGGGCCGCACGGGCTCGAGGAGCGCTACGTGACTGATTCGCAGTCCCGGCAGGGCCAGCAATTCGGCCGGCGTCGGACCTACGTGCTCGACACTTCCGTGCTGCTGTCCGATCCCTGGGCGTGCACGAGGTTCGCCGAACACGAAGTGGTGGTTCCGTTGGTGGTCATCAGCGAACTGGAAGCCAAGCGGCATCATCACGAGCTTGGCTGGTTCGCTCGGCAGGCACTGCGGATGTTCGATGATCTCCGGCTGGAACACGGGCGACTCGATCAGCCGCTTCCCGTCGGCGATCACGGTGGCACTCTGCACATCGAGCTCAACCACAGCGATCCCGCGGTGCTGCCCGCCGGCTTCCGGACCGACAGCAACGACTCGCGAATCCTGACCTGTGCGGCCAACCTCGCTGCCGAAGGTAAGCGAGTCACGTTGGTGACCAAGGACATTCCGCTGCGGGTCAAGGCCGGTGCCGTCGGATTGGCCGCCGACGAGTATCACGCACAGGACGTCATCACCTCCGGGTGGACCGGAATGGCAGAGGTCGAGGTCTCTACCGAGGACGTCGACGGGCTCTTCGCCGAGGGCGAGATCGACCTCGAGGCTGCCCGCGACCTGCCGTGCCACACGGGTATCCGATTGCTGGGCAGCAATTCTCACGCGCTGGGGCGTGTCAACGCCGACAAGCGGGTGCAACTCGTGCGTGGCGACCGCGAGGTGTTCGGGCTGCGTGGCCGGTCGGCCGAACAGCGGGTGGCGCTGGATCTGCTGCAAGACGAATCCGTGGGCATCGTGTCGCTGGGCGGCAAGGCCGGTACCGGAAAGTCTGCGCTGGCCCTGTGCGCGGGACTGGAAGCCGTGCTGGAGCGGCGCACTCAGCGCAAGGTCGTGGTGTTCCGCCCGCTGTATGCGGTCGGCGGTCAGGATCTCGGCTACCTGCCCGGCAGCGAGAGCGAGAAGATGGGCCCGTGGGCCCAGGCGGTCTTCGACACCCTCGAAGGTCTCGCCAGCCCCGCGGTGCTCGAAGAGGTGCTGGCGCGCGGCATGCTCGAAGTGCTCCCGCTGACCCACATTCGGGGCCGCTCACTGCACGACTCGTTCGTCATTGTCGACGAGGCGCAGTCACTGGAGCGCAACGTGCTGCTCACCGTGCTGTCCCGGCTGGGCGCGGGCTCCCGGGTGGTGCTGACCCACGACGTCGCCCAGCGGGACAACCTGCGCGTCGGCCGCCACGACGGCGTCGCGGCGGTGATCGAGAAGCTCAAGGGTCATCCGCTGTTCGCGCACATCACGCTGCTGCGCAGCGAGCGCTCGCCGATCGCGGCGCTGGTCACCGAGATGCTCGAGGAGATCAGCCCCGGCGCCCTTCCCTGAGCGAATCGGGCGCGCAAAACGCACCCTGACGGTCGTTTTGCGCGCCGGATTCGCACCGCCGGTAGGCTGCCAGCGTGCTGAAGCGACCCGAGCGCCTGGTCTGGCGCTACGCCAGAACCGCGCTGGTTGTGACAGCCGCGCTGGCGATGCTGGTGCTCGGCGGCTTGACCGGACAGATGGGCCAAGCCGCCGCCGACAGCGTCGACTGCTCACAGGTCAAGTGCGTGGCACTGACGTTCGATGACGGGCCCAGCCCGTACACCGATCGGCTGCTGGAGATCCTGCGCGCCAGCAACGCGCAGTCGACGTTCTTCCTGATCGGTAACAAGGTCGCGGCCGACCCCGCCGGCGCCAAGCGGATCGCCGACGCCGGAATGGAGATCGGCAGTCACACCTGGGAGCACCCCAACATGACGACGATCCCGCCGCAGGACATCCCTGCGCAGTTCAGCAAGGCGACCGAGGCGATCGAGTCCGCCACGGGCCGGCCGCCGACGCTGGTCCGCACGGCCGGAGGACTGACCAACGACGCCGTGCTGGCCGAGGCCGGTCGGCAGGGCCTGGCCGACATCAATTGGGACGTCATTCCGTTCGACTGGGTCAACGACTCGAACCTCGCCGCGACGCGTGATCTGCTGATGAGCCAGATCAAGCCCAACTCGGTGGTGCTGCTGCACGACACCTACTCGTCGACGGTGGACCTGGTGTACCAGTTCATCCCGGTGCTCAAGGCCAACGGTTATCACCTGGTGACCGTCTCCCAGATGCTGGGACCGCGCGCACCCGGCAGTCTTTACGGCAGCCGCGAGAACGGCCCACCCGCAAACGATCTCGTGGACGTCCCGGCCGACCAGATCCCACCGCTGCCGAACACGCCGTCACCGGCGCCGATGCCGAACTTCCCGATCGCCGACATCCCCGACCAGAACTCGGGTGGCCCCAACAGCGGTGCCTGACTGCCCCGTCCGCTAGTCGCCGTCCTTGACCTTCGCCATGGCGAGCACGTCGAGGCGCTTGTCGAGTTCTTCCTCCGAGAGCTTGTCGCCGATCAGGCCGCGGTCGATGACCGTCTGGCGAATCGTCTTGCGCTCCTTGAGGGCTTCCTTGGCGACCTTGGCGGCCTCCTCGTAGCCGATGGCGGAGTTCAGCGGCGTCACGATCGACGGCGACGACTCGGCGAGCTCGCGCAGGTGCTCCTCGTTGGCCACCAGGCCGTCGATGCACTTGGTGGCGAACAACTTCGACACATTGGCCAGCAGCGTGAACGACTCAAGCACGTTGCGCGCCATCATCGGGATGTAGACGTTGAGTTCGAAGGCTCCGGACAGACCGCCGACGGCGACCGCCGCGTCGTTGCCGATGACCTGCGCGGCGACCTGCGTGACCGCCTCGGGCAGCACAGGATTGACCTTCCCAGGCATGATCGAGCTGCCCGGCTGCAGGTCGGGCAGCTGAAGCTCGCCCAGTCCGGTCAGCGGGCCCGACCCCATCCAGCGAATGTCGTTGGCGATCTTGGTCAGCGAGACAGCGATCGTCTTCAGCGCACCCGACGCCTCGACCAGTCCGTCACGGGCCGCCTGAGCCTCGAACGAGTCGGCAGCCGTGCGTAGTTCGGCGATTCCGGTCTGGTCGACGAGCACATCGACGACCTTCGAGCCGAACCCGTCGGGCGCATTGAGTCCGGTGCCGACGGCGGTGCCGCCGATGGCCAGCTCGCCGAGCCTTGGAAGACACGCCTCGCACACGTTCTATGCCGGCCTCGATCTGACGGGCGTAACCACCGAACTCCTGCCCGAGGGTGACCGGCACCGCGTCCATCAGGTGGGTGCGGCCGCTCTTGACGGTGGTGCGCCACTGCCGGGCTTTGGCGGCCAGCGACTCGTGCAGCACCTCGAGCGCCGGAATCAGATGGCGCACAGCGGCTTCGGTCGCCGCGATGTGGGTCGCGGTGGGGAAGGTGTCGTTCGACGACTGCGAGCGGTTCACATCGTCGTTGGGGTGCACGGTCACCGGAGGATCGAAGCTGGCCGCGATGGACGCGATCACCTCGTTGGCGTTCATGTTCGAGCTGGTGCCCGAACCGGTCTGGAACACATCGATCGGGAATTGGTCGTCGTGCTTACCATCGGCGATCTCGGCGGCCGCGGCGATGATCGCGTCGGCCTTGTCGGCGTCCAGCAGGCCGAGGTCCTTGTTCACCTGGGCGCAAGCACCTTTGAGCAGACCGAGCGCGCGGATCTGGGTGCGCTCCAGCGGGCGGAACGAGATCGGGAAGTTCTCCACCGCGCGCTGGGTCTGAGCTCGCCAGAGCGCGTCCTTCGGTACCCGGACTTCGCCCATGGTGTCGTGCTCGATCCGATACTCGCCGGCCTCTTGCCGAACAGCGGCGTCGGTGCTCATGTATGCCCTTCTTGTGTCGGTGATTACGGCAACGGGTACGCGGCGGTCTTGTCTCCGGTGAAGTCGACCGCGGAGTACTCGTTGAGCTTGGACAGGCGGTGGTAGGCCTCGATCATCCGGACGGTGCCGGACTTGCTGCGCATCACGATCGACTGGGTGGTGCACCCGCCGCCGTAGTACTGCACGCCCTTGAGCAGGTCACCGTCGGTGACGCCGGTGGCGGAGAAGAACACGTTCTCCCCGGATACCAGATCCTCGGTGTGCAACACCCGGTCGAGATCATGGCCGCGATCGAGAGCCTTCTGCCGCTCGGCCTCATCGGTGGGTGCGAGCTGGGCCTGGATCGCCCCACCCATACAGCGGATCGCCGCAGCGGTGATGATGCCCTCGGGGGTACCGCCGATACCGGCCAGCAAGTCGGTACCAGAGCCCGGGCGGCACGCCGCGATGGCGCCCGCGACGTCACCATCGGAGATCAGCCGGATGCGCGCACCCGCCTCGCGGACGTCCTGCATGAGCTGGGCATGCCGGGGCCGGTCCAGTACGCACACCGTGAGGTCGGGGACGGTCAGGTTCTTCGCTTTGGCGACCCGGCGGATGTTCTCCCCGATCGGGGCGGTGATGTCGATGACGTCGACGGCGTCGGGCCCTACGGCGATCTTGTTCATGTAGAACACCGCCGACGGGTCGAACATGGCGCCGCGCTCGGCGACGGCGAGCACCGAGATGGCGTTGGGCATGCCCTTGGCCATCAGCGTGGTGCCGTCGACCGGGTCGACCGCGAAGTCGCAGTCCGGGCCGTCGCCGTTACCGACCTCTTCGCCATTGAAGAGCATGGGCGCGTTGTCCTTCTCACCCTCGCCGATCACCACGACACCGCGCATCGACACCGAGTTCACCAGCGCGCGCATCGCGTCGACGGCCGCACCGTCGCCGCCCTCCTTGTCACCCCGGCCGACCCAGCGGCCCGCGGCCATCGCTCCCGCCTCGGTCACCCGCACGAGCTCGAGGGCGAGATTTCGGTCCGGGGCTTCACGACGGGCGGCACTCATGCCGCAGATTGTCCCATTAGCGGGTCCACGGTTGGGAGCTGGGATACTGGCAGACATGACGATGCCGCCCGAGCCGGGCCAGCGGGTCACCGGGCACCCGGGTGGCGAGCCTGAAGACGCAGGCCACGACGGTTCCGGTGCTGATGTCGCGCGGATACGCGATGCCGGCCCCTCGCCCCGCGAAGTCCCGCCTGCTCCAAGACGGCCGCGATATGTTCTGGTCGATGGCGCCGCTGGTGCTCGCCTGCGTGGTGCTCGCCGGACTGCTCGGAATGTGCTCGTTCGCGCCGACCGGTCCGGGGCCCGGCCCGCCGCCCGACTACGACGCCCCGGCCGCGCTGCAGGCCGATGCCGATGCGCTCAGGATCCCCATCCGGGTCCCTGAGTTGCCCGACGGCTGGCGCGCCAACTCGGGCAGCCGCAACGGGGTCGAGGGTGGGCGCACCGACCCGGTGACCGGACAACCGGTGCGTGCGGTCAGCTCGACCGTGGGCTACCTGGCGCCCACCGGCCTCTACCTGAGCCTCACCCAGAGCAACGCCGACGAGGACAAACTGGTCGAGTCGCTCGGCCCCGGTCTGGTGCCGACCGGGACTGAGGACGTCGACGGCGTCACCTGGATCGTCTACGAAGGCGGCGAGCGCGACGGCAGGGCGGCCGAGCCGGTCTGGACCGCACAGGTGCGGGGCCCGTCCGGACCGGCTCAACTTGCTCTGACGGGTGCCGCGGGTACGGATGAGTACCGTACGCTGGCCGCGGCGACGCAGACGCAGTCGCCGTTGCCCGTCAGGTAGGAGCGCGCGATGACCTCCCGCAGATCCGACGTCCCCGGCCGAGCGGCTCCGGAAGCCGACCTCACGGGATGGACTGCGGAGCCGTTCACCGCAGCAGGCTTCACCTACGACGTCTACCGCAAGGGCGAGGGGCCGGGCGTGGTGCTGATACCGGAGATGCCCGGCCTGCACCCCGGTGTGCTTGCCCTTGGTAATCACTTGGTGGACAACGGCTTCACGGTCGCCGCCCCGTCGCTGTTCGGTGAGCCGGGAGCGCCTGCGCAGCGGCCGGGCGCCGTCCCGGTGATGGTGCGGGGGTGTATCGCGCGGGAGTTCGCGGGCTTCGCGACCAACGCCGACCGGCCGGTCGCGCACTACTTGCGGGCACTCGCACGGGACCTCAATGAGAAGACCCCCGGCAAGGGTGTCGGCGTGATCGGGCAGTGCTTCACCGGTGGCTTCGCCCTGGCCGCGGCGGTCGACGACAGCGTGCTGGCGCCCGGTACTCAGCCAGCCCTCGCTGCCGTTTCCGCTGACCCCGAAGCAGCGCCGCGACCCCGGGCTTGTCCGAGGCCGAGATTGAACGTCATCGCCGAGCGCGCGGCCAACGACGGACTGTGCGCGCTGGGTCTGCGGTTCAGCGAGGACCAGATGTCGCCGCGCGCGCGGTTCACAGACGCTCAAGGCGCGTCTCGGCGACGCGTTCGAGGTCATCGAGATAAATTACAAGCCGGGCAACGCGCACGGGTTCGGCCGGATGGCGCACTCGGTGCTGACCCTCGAGGTCCGCGAGCAGGAGGGCCATCCGGCCTACGAAGCGCGCAACCGGGTCGTCGAGTTCCTCACGTCTCGGCTGACTTAGGGGCGGGCGACAGCGGCAGCCGGCTTGGTGTCGGGCCTGCGCTTCCCCGGCAGGATCCTGCGCCACCACGGCGTTTCACGGTCCGCCTCATCGTCCTCGGGATCGGCGCGGGTACCGGTCAGCGACGGCCAACGGCGCTCCCTTGTCGACCGCCAGATACACGCTGATCGTCGTGACGATGACGATCATCAGGACGGGGCCGAGCACGATCCCCCAGAAGCCGAACATCTGGAGCCCGGCGAACACCGCCAACAGCATCAACGCCGGGTTCAGGTGCGCGCTCTTGGGCACCAGGAAGGGGCGCAGCAGATTGTCGATGCTCGTCACCACAACGATGTGGAACAACATGACGAAGATGCCGCCGACCACATTGCCGAACACCGCCATGCCCGATGCCGAGCGGAATGGTGACGATGCCACTGCCCAACGGGATGAACGACAGCGCCGTCAGGAAGATGACGAACATGAAGAAGCCGTCGTGCAGGCCGGCGATGTAGAACGAGATCGCGCCGGCGACGCCCTGGCACACCGCGATGATGAACTGGCCCTTGACGGTCGCCGACACCATGGCTCCCACCTTGGCGAGGTAGATGTCGGATACCTTCTCTCCCAACGGGTTCAGGTCCCGGAACAGGCCAGCACCTTGTCACCGTTGGTCAGCAGAGCGACGAAAACGTAGAGGAAGATGATCGCGCCCGTCAGCGTGGCCGCGAGCCCGCCCACCGAGTCGCGGGCGAAGCCCAGCGCGATCTGCCCGACGTTCTGCCCGACATTGGTCGCCGCGTCGCGCACCGAGTCGGGTGTCAGCGTGATGTCCATGAACGGCACCCGGGCCAGCAGCTCGTTGGCCGAATCGAGCAGCCGCTGAGCCAGCGCGGTGAAGTCGGTCTGTTCGACCCAGTGACCGATGCTCGTCACCATCTGGCTGATCTGCAGGAACGGCCAGGAAGATCACGCCGGCCAGGGGCAGGGCCACCGTCGCGATCGCGGCCAGCAGCGTCACGGCCGCGGCCGAAGCCCGACGTTCATCTTCGACCGCAGACGCTGGTACAGCGGGGTGAACAGGTAAGCCAGCACGGCCGCGACGGCGATCAGCAACACGTAGCCGCGCAGGAAGTAGGCGCCGAAAGCGAGTGCGATCACCGTCAGCACGGCCAGGGCGCGCTTCTGGGTGAGGGTGAAACTCGTCGCTCATGCCCGCCCGTCCCGGCGCTCCCCGTCGCTGCGTCGCAACCCTAACCCGACGTCGACCGCGCGGGACGGCGATCCCTTCGTCTGCCGGGACCGCTGCCCGGCCACGAACCGCATCGCCAGACGGTTCATCAGCACCGGAGCCACCCGCGCGAACAGCCACTGCGCATGCGCCACAGTCGGTTTGACGAGAATCGCCTTGTTGCGGTCGATGGCGCGCAGGGTGTCGCGGGCCAGCCGGTCGGCGTCGTAGGGCTTGCCGCCCTGGTTCTGCAGGAAATAGTCGCGCCCCACGAAGCCGCCGACCGCGCCCTTGTCCAGGATCGGGGTCTCGACGGCTGCCGGGCAGACCACGAGGACTCCGACGCCGCGGGGGACCGCCTCTGACCGCAGCGCCATGGACAGCCCGACGACCGCGTGCTTGGTCGCCACATAGCTGGTGACCTGTCCGGCCGCGGTGAGACCGGCCATCGACGCGGTGTTGATGATGTGGCCGTGGCCCTGCCGAAGCATCTGCGGGTAGGCGGCCGCCACGCCGTGCACCACGCCGCGGACGTTGACGTCGATGATGGCGTTCCACTGGTCGAGCGTGAGCAGTTCGGTGTCGCCGCCCCAGACGATGCCTGCGTTGTTGAACATCAGGTCCAGTTGTCCCGCGCGGTCGACCACATCGTCGACGGCCGCCTGTACCGCGGCGGCGTCGGTGACGTCGAGGCGCGCCGCCCTGGCCCGCGAGCTCAGCGACGACGCGGTGCGCTCAGCGGCCGGGAGATCTATGTCGGTGCAGAGCACATGGGCGCCCGCCAAATCCAGCGCGCGGCACAGCGCCGCACCGATGCCCGAACCTGCGCCGGTGACGATGGCCTGCTTGCCGGCGGCGCTCACGATTGTTCGATCAATCTCATGACGTGGCCCATCACATCGGGGTAGCGCTTGAGGTGCGCTCCGCCGTTGATGTCGAGCACCTCACCGGTCAGCCACGACGATCCCGGAGAACACAGGTAGACAACCGCATTGGCGATGTCCTCCGGAGTGCCCGCCCGGCCGATGGCGGTGTTGTCCACATAGTCCTCGACCACCCCCGGTACCGAGGCGGCCGCCGCGGTGAGTGGGGTGTGGACGAACCCGGGGGCCACGGCGTTGACCCGGATGCCGCGCGGGCCCATTTCCAGGGCGGCCACCTGGGTGAGCATCGACAGACCTGCCTTGGCCGCGCAATAGGCGCTCATTCCCGCCGCGGGCTGCCTGGCGTTGAGCGAACTGATCGACACCAGCGAGCCGCCTGCCCGCAGGTGCCGGCCTGCGTGCTTCATGACGATCATCGACCCGTTGAGACATACGTCGACCACGGCGCGAAAATCCTCGACGGGCATGTCCGTGATCAGGGCGATGTTGCTGAACCCCGCACAATTCACGGCGATGTCGAGCGGGCCGACATTGTCGAAGAGGCGCTGCACCGAGTCCTCGTCGGTGACGTCGACGTCGACCCCGATGTGCTGGGAGCCCAGCTCGGCGGCGCGGCGGCGGGCCCCGTCGGCGTTGACGTCGGCGATCGTGATGCGGCATCCCTGCGCCGCCAGTGCCTGAGCGCTCGCCCACCCGATGCCGGATGCTCCGCCGATGACGACGGCCTTCCGGGCCTCTCCGCGTTCCCGCTCGGTACCGTTGCTCATCCAGTTGGCCCTTCGACGACGAAGTAGAACGCGTTCTAACGTCACATTCGGGCGTCGAAAGTGCAATAGCCGCGATGGATTAGGAATGCGGTCACTGCTGAAATGGGGCACTCCCGGTCGATTCGCACCTGCGCGGGCAAGCACGTGACAGGGTGAGGGAATGAGCGCCGTGGGGACTTCCCGGGCCGTCAAGTCGTTGGGCCGTCCGCGGTTCCGCGATGTGATCGCCGGTCTGGTCACCGGGCTGTTCTCCATTCCGGAGGGCATGGCCTACGCGAGTATCGGCGGATTCAACCCGGTGACCGGCCTCTACTCGGGCATGGTCTCGACGATCCTCGGCTCGGTGCTGGCCCGCACAGTGCTCATGGTGACCACGCTGACCAGCGCACTGGCGCTGTCGTCACGCAGCGTCCTGACCGATGCCGGACTTGATCCCGCGGACCCGGCCGATGTCGCCGCGTTGGCGGTCGTCGTCGGGCTGGTCATGTTGGTGTTCGGGCTGCTCAAGTTCGGGTCGATCATGAACTTCGTTTCCAACGCGGTGATGACCGGCTTCACCACGGGCATCGCGTTGCAGATCATCGCGGGGGTGATCGCAGACGCCACCGGGTACCGACCGGAACGTCGCAACACCCTCGGCAAGTTCGTCGACGCGTTCGCCCACATCGGGTCCTGGCAACTCGCACCGTGTCTGGTCGCGGTGGCGACGGTCGCGGTATGGGCGCTGTTTCGGTTCATCAAACCGCTGGAAGCCTTCGCCACCTTGATCTCGCTGGTGGTGGTGACGGTCGCCGTCGCGGTGATGCACGTCGACGTGGAGACGGTCGGCGACATCGCTTCTATTCCGAACGCGTTGCCGCCGTTCGCCGTTCCGCACTTCGCTGCGATCCCGGAACTACTCGTCGGCGGGTTGGCGGTGGCGCTGGTGGCACTCGCTCAGGCGGCGGGCATCTCAGCGGCAGTACCCAATCCCGACCACAGCAGACCGAGCACGTCCGGTGACTTCGTGGCTCAGGGGGCGGCGAACCTGGCAGGTGGGTTCTTCGGCGCACTGCCCACCGGCGGCTCGCTGTCCCGCACCGGGGTCGCGGTGTCAGCCGGCGCCCAGACCCGTTGGGCGGGCATCTTCGCCGGTGTCTGGATGGTGGTGTTGGTGCTGATCGCAGGATCACTGGCCGAGACGATTCCGATGCCGGTGATCGGCGGTCTGATCCTGGTGATCGGCGCAGAACTGGTCCACGGACGTTGGGCGGATATCGAGCTGGTGCTCCGCACGGCACCGCTGTCGGCGGTGGCGATGCTGGTGACCTTTTTGGCCACGACGCAGCTTCCGCTGCACACCGCGATCCTGATCGGCGCCATCACCTCGCTGGTGCTCTACTGCGCGAAGGCGTCGCAGGCCGCCAGACTGATCGCGCTGTCACGATCGGACGACGGTTGGTACATCGTCCCGGTTCCAGACAGGCTGCCGAGCGACAGAGTGACGGTTCTGCAGTATTCAGGTGTCGGGCTGTTCGCCGAAGTCCCACGCATCGATGAGGATTGGCCTCAGGTGCCCGACTCGCGCAACGCGGTCGTGGTTCTCGGAATGGCGATGCTCCCCGATGTGCCATCCTCGAAGGTGATCAAGGCGCTGCGCCGGTGGGCCGGTGAACTGCAGGCCTGCGGTGGCCGATTGATCATCGCGGGCGTCAGCCCGGCCACCGCCAAGGTGCTCGAACGCGGGGGGCTGCTCGACATGCTCGGCCGTGACGGCGTGATCCCGGCGACCGACCGGGTCTTCGGTGCCATCGAAGAAGCCGTCCGGTTGGGCGAACGGTGGATCGCCGATCAGCGCCGAGAGCCACCCGTCAACGGCTGACGCAGCGGAATCCGATGTGGCTCATTCCGGTGTCGACCATCTGCGGACGGCGCGCCGCGGGTCGGTAACGCAGACAATAGCTGTCAGCACAGAGGTACGACCCGCCCTTGATGACCTTTCGCGGTATCCGGAACTGCGGCTGCGCAGGGTCGTAGCTGTCGGCTGCACAACATGACTCGGTCGCACGGTCACCCGCATACCAGTCGGTGGTCCACTCCCACACGTTTCCGGCCATGTCGAAGAGCCCGTAGGCGTTGGGCGCGAAGCTGCCTACCGGCGTCGTCTGTCCGTATCCGGTGTCGGGGAGATAGGGGAACTCACCGTGCCAGTAGTTGGCCAGCCGCTGTCCTGAACGTTCTGGCTCATCGCCCCAGGTATAGGCGGTGCCGTGCAGGCCACCCCGGGCCGCGACCTCCCACTCGGCCTCGGTGGCAAGCTCGAGGCCGGCCCACTGTGCATACGCCGCAGCGTCTTCGAACGCGACGTGGACGACGGGATGCTGCTCACGCCCGCGGTTGGACGAGCGGGGACCGCGGGGATGATTCCAGCACGCGCCCGGCGTCCAGGTCCACCACAGGTTGAGGTGGCGTAGGTCGACAGGACCTGCGGTGCGCCGGAACACCATCGAGCCGGGCTGCAGGTTCTCCGCCGGAGCGCCCGGGTAGTCGTCGGGGTTGAGGGGTCGTTCAGCGACGGTGACATAGCCGGTGGCGGAGACGAATTCGGCGAACTGCGCGTTGGTCACCTGATGCGTCTGCATCCAGAACCCGTCGACACTGACCTCCCGCGCGGGCGCTTCCTCGGGGTAGTGGTTGTCGGCTCCAACCACGGCGGTCTGCGCCGGAATCCAGACCAGATCGTCAGTCACTGCGTGGCCGAGATCGACAAAATGGCCTCCCTTACTCGCACTTTCGCGCCCAAGTGTTGGTTTGGGCGCAAGTTGGGCCGTCAGTCGGCGAAGACAGTCGACCAGTCATTCTTGATGCTCGCCACCGTCCATCCTTTGGCGGTTGCCAATTCCAAGGACTTCTCCGCCCCTGCGATGTAGTCGAATTCGCGATCGGCGTCATCGTGCAGGATGAGTAGTTGCAGCGACGGACGGCTCGATGCGTCGCTGAACTCCAGCATCTCGATATCACCGTTCGAGTTGCCCGCAGCGAAGATGGGCCGACGTCCGATCCGGCTCCACAGCCGCACGGGCTTGATCGGCCCGTCGTCGAGGAATTCCGGCTCAGCGGTGGTGTACACGTCGCCGTCCTGGTACACGAGACCGACCGAGCTGCCGACCACGCGTTCCGGCGGGATCCCGTACAGCGGGCCAGTGATGGAACGCATGAAATCCCGCCCGCCGCCGGAGACGATGTAGTTGGTGAAGCCGTTCGCCTCGAGGTAACGCAGAAGCTCCACCATGGGCGCATACCCGCACGCGGTGTACGGCCTGCCCAGGGTCGGGTGCTTTGCTTCGGCGAAGAAGGCTTCGAACCGGCCGGCGAGTTCCTCGACTGTGATTTCGTGCTGAGACGTAAGTATCGCCGCCACAAGCGGTTTCATGTCGGTGTCGTCGCCCTGGTAGTGCTTGGTGACCGCTTCGCCGAGCCATGTCAGGTCACCGGTGTAGGCCGCCTTGTACGGCTGCTTCTCCCGTAACGACGCGTCGGCCTGCGCCTGCTCCTTGAAGCGGCGCAGCAGGAAGTCGAGCTGGATGTACATCGGCTTCTCGCACCACAGCGTGCCGTCGTTGTCGAAGACCGCGACGCGCGCCTCGGGCGCGACGAAGTCCGGACCTTCGGTGCGTGACCCGACCCACGAAGTCGACGATGGCCGACTTCGTGGGTCCGTCCTGCCACGACGCAAGTTCTGCCACGCTCAGTCGCCCCGGGACGCGAGGAACTTCTCGAGTTGCTCGACGGCGGCGTTGATCGTGAACGACGCCGGCTCTTGACGCGGCGGGAACTCCTTGAAGGTCTCGAGAAACTGGGACACGATCGCCGAACCGTAGAACATCAGGTAGAGCCGGTCGATCATCCAGTCCCAGTAGGTATTCGAGGTGACGTCCGCTCGTTCGAACGGGTCGGTGCGTAGATTGAACAACTTCGGCGCACGCAGCGGGGTGAAGGGGTCGAACCATACCTGCAGAGTCCCCTGGCAGCGCTGTTCCATGAAGACGATCTTCCAGTTGTCCGCCCGTATTCCGAGTACGTCACAGTCGTCGGAGAAGTAGATCAACCCGCGGCGTGGGCTCTTGTCGACCTCGCCGGTGAGATACGGCAGCAGGTTGTACCCGTCGATGTGCACCTTGTAGGTCATGTCGCCGACAGTGTGGCCGGTTTTCAGCTTGTCGACGATCTGCGGGTCGCCTGCCGCGGCGAGGAATGTGGGCAGCCAGTCATGGTGCTGCACAATCTCATTCGAAATCTGCCCTGGCTTGATCTTTCCGGTCCAGCGAATCAGCTCGGGGATTCGGAACGCGCCTTCCCAGTTGGTGTTCTTCTCGCTGCGGAAGGGCGTGGTGGCACCGTCGGGCCAGCTGTTGGCGTGTGGTCCGTTGTCGGTGCTGTAGATGACGATGGTGTCCTCGGCGATTCCCAGCTCGTCGACGAGATCGAGCAACTGACCCACGTGGCGGTCGTGGTCGATCATCGTGTCGTGGTACGGCGACTGCCAGCGGCCCGCCTGACCCCGGCTATCCGGCTTGGTGTGCGTCCGGAAGTGCATGTGTGTCATGTTCATCCACACGAAGAACGGAGTGCCCGATTCGTGCTGACGTTTGATGAAATCGACACAAGCGCCGGTGGTTTCGTCGTCGACGGTCTCCATCCGCAACTTGGTCAGCGGACCGGTGTCCTCGATGCGCTGCTTGCCGACTGGGCCGTACCGCTCATCCACCTCACCGGAATCCTCCTCGGTGGCCCAGGAGTGGATGACCCCGCGCGGCACCAGGGCCTTGCGCAGTAGCGGTGCTTCCTCGGCGGTGGGGTAGTCCTCGTGCTCGGGTTCCTCCTCGGCGTTCAGGTGGTACAGGTTGCCGAAGAACTCGTCGAAACCGTGCACCGTCGGCAGGTACTTGTTCAGGTCGCCGAGGTGGTTCTTGCCGAACTGCCCCGTCGCGTAACCCATCGGCTTGAGTAGCTCGGCGATGGTCGGGTCTTCCTTCTGGAGACCGATGTCCACACCGGGCATACCGACCTTGCTCATCCCGGTGCGGTACACGCTCTGCCCGGTGATGAACGATGACCGGCCGGCGGTGCAGCTCTGCTCGCCGTAGGAATCGGTGAAAAGCATTCCCTCGTCGGCGATCCGGTCGATGTTGGGGGTGAAATAGCCCATCATTCCCCGGCTGTAGCAACTGAGGTTGGAGATGCCGATGTCATCCCCCCAGATCACCAGGATGTTCGGCTTGGATTCAGGCATGCGCAATCCCCTTCTTGAATTATCGTGGCCGCGATGTGGTTTCGGACGCTAGTCGGCCGCCAGGAACTCGTCGAGTTTCTTGACGATCTGATCGATGCTGAAGCTGGCCGGCGGGTGCCGCGGCGGGAACTCCTGGAACGTGTCAAGGAACGCCGAGGCCATCGCCGTGGCATAGAAGACGAAGAAGTCGCGGCGCAGGAACCACTCGTAGTACGTGTTCGACGTGATGTCGGCGTATTCGAACGGATCGGTGCGCAGGTTGAACAGCTTGGGCACCCGCAGCGGCGTGAACGGCTCGGCCCAGGTCCGCAGCGTGCCCTGCGCGCGCTGCTCGGCGAACACGATCTTCCAGTTCTCGAAGCGCATCCCGACCATCTCGGCGTCGTCGTTGAAGTAGAAGAACCCGCGCCGCGGGCTGTGTTCGACCTCGCCCATCAGGTACGGCAGGAGGTTGAACCCGTCGATGTGCACCTTGTACTCGACGTCCCCGACCTGGTAACCCTTCTTCAGCTTGTCGCTGACGTCGGGATCACCGGCGGCGGCGAGCAAGGTCGGCAGCCAATCGTGGTGCTGGATGATGTCGTTGGAGACGGTGCCCGCCTTGATCTTTCCCGGCCAGCGGATCAACTCCGGCACCCGGTAGGCGCCCTCCCAGTTGGTGTTCTTCTCGCTGCGGAACGGCGTCGTGCCTGCGTCGGGCCAGCTGTTGCGGTGCGGGCCGTTATCGGTGGAGTAGATGACGATGGTGTCCTCGGTGATGCCCGAGTTCGTCCAGCACGTCGAGCACGGTGCCGACGTTGCGGTCGTGGTCGATCATCGCGTCGTGGTACTCGGACTGCCACAAGCCCGGACTGGCCCTTGCTCTCCGGCTTGACGTGCGTGTACAGGTGCATGTGAGTGAAGTTGCACCACACGAAGAACGGGTTACCCGCGTCGTGCTGGCGTTTGATGTAGTCGACGGTGCGGTCGGCGATATCGTCGTCGATCGTCTCCATCCGCTTGGCGGTCAGCGGGCCGGTGTCCTCGATCGTCTGCTTGCCGACCGGTCCGAACTTCGGGTCATCAGGTTCGGTCGAGTCTTCGTCAAGCGCCTTGCAGTGCATCACGCCGCGGGGCAGTGCCAGCTCGTAGAGCCTGGGGAACTGGTCCTTGTGTGGGTAGTCGAACTGCTCGGGTTCTTCCTCGGCGTTGAGGTGATACAGGTTGCCGTAGAACTCGTCGAACCCGTGCACTGTCGGCAGGTATTTGTTCAGGTCGCCGAAGATGGTTCTTGCCGAACTGTCCGGTGGCGTATCCCAGCGGCTTGAGCAGTTCGGCGATGGTCGGGATCCTCGGCAGCCCAGCCGATGTCGACGCCGGGCACGCCGACTTTGCTCATGCCGGTGCGGTAGACGCTCTGCCCGCTGATGAACGCGGCGCGGCCCGCGGTGCAGCTCTGCTCACCGTAGGAATCGGTGAAGCGCATGCCCTCGCTGGCGATGCGGTCGATGTTGGGTGTGCGGTAGCCCATCATGCCGTCGCTGTAGCAACTCAGATTGCTGATCCCGATGTCGTCGCCCCAGATGACCACGATGTTGGGTTTACCGTCAGGCACTTCACTGCCCCTCGCTTTCGGCGCTAGATGCTTGCACCCTATGGTGAGCGGCCAGCCGAGAGGAGGGTTATGGGTGACTTCTCAGGGAAGGTTCACCCGAGTCAGTCCCGTCAACAGCGTTCCTCTCCAAGGAGTTTGAGCCCGCGGTCAGCCCTCCGACGGGGCGGGCACCGCCGCGGCCATCAGGGGCTCGGCGGATTCGGCTTTCATCCGGTGAAACAGGTCGACGTAGAAGCCCGTGCACTGCTCCATGGCCTGCTTGGTGGTGAACAGTGGCTGATACCCGAGATCGCGCCGCGCCTTGGCGATCGAGAAGTAGTTGTCCAGGTAAAGCCGCTCGACGGCAAGGGGTTCCAGCAGCGGCTTGGGCAGCCCGACGCGGAAGTGCAGCCGTTGCCAGACGGTCATGACGAACCACACCAGCCGCCCGGGCACCCGCAGTTTCGGCCAGGGCTGCCCACATGCCTCGACTACGGGCCGGGTGAATTCGAACATGTTGATCGGCTCGCCGTCGTTGATGAAGTACGCCTGCCCCGGCGCTGATCCACCTGGCACCAGGTGCTGCGCGGCGAGGATGAACCCGTGCACCAGGTTGTGCACGTAGGAATTGTCCAGCTTGACGTCCTTGCTCCCGACCAGCACCTTGACGTGTCCGGCCAGCACGCTTTCGAACACCCTGCGGAACATCGTCTGGTCGCCGCGGCCCCAGATGCCGCTGGGCCGGACCGAGCAGGTGAGCATGCCGGCCCCATCTTCACCGCCGTCGGCTTCCAGCACGATTTTCTCGGCGACGACCTTGGTCTCGGTGTAGAGGTCGTTGAAACGCTCGGTGTAGGGCAGGGTCTCGTCGCCGTTGGAGATGCGCTGACCGCCCATCACGACGCTGTTGGATGCGGTGTAGACGAAGCGCCGGACGCCGGCTTTCTGGGCGGCGCGCACCAGGTTCTCGGTGCCGGTGACGTTGACGGCGAAGCTGCGCCTGCGGTAGTCCTCGGTGACCGACGCCCCGCCCATGAGGTCGATGATCGCCGCGGTGTGAATAACCGTGTCGATGCCGGCCACGGCCACGGCGACGTCGTCGACCTCGGTGATGTCGCCCTGCAACACCTCGAGCCGCGGATGTGCGGGCAGGGGAGAGGGGACCCGGTCGAACGAACGGACCTCGTGTCCGCGGTCGAGCAACTCGGTCACCAGGTTGGCGCCGACGAATCCGGCGCCTCCCGTCACCAGGACCCGGCCGAGTTCAGTCGTCAGTGATGGATCGCCCATCCGGGCAGAATAACTGAAACGTGTTCTAATTTCGAGATCCAGGGGTTCCGGATGCCTGCGGATCAACCATCGTCCTCGTCGCCGGAGGCCAGTGCGTCCTCCACCCTCCTGCGGGCTCCAGCTAAGTGTCCTTCGCAACATTTAGCCAGTTGTTCCCCTCGTTCCCAGAGTTTCAGCGACGTGTCGAGGTCGAGGCCGCCGTGTTCCAGCCGCTGCACGACGTCGATCAGCTCGTCCCGCGCTTCTTCGTACCCGAGTTCACTAATGGGCTTCATCAGCCACCCTCACTTGTCGCCGTGATTGCGCCGTCGGCCACCCGCACCCGCAGCCGGGTGCCGGCCGGCGCGTCTGCGACCGAGTGCAGCACGTGCGGCGCTCCGGTGGCGGACAACGTCTGCACGACCGCGTATCCGCGGGCCAGCGTCGCCGCCGGCCCCAATGTCGACAGTCGCGCCGACAGATGCCCGACCCGGTCGGATTCGGCGCGCAGCAGGCGGGTGATGTCACGGCGGGCGGCCGCCCGCGCGCGCTGGATCTCTTCGGCTCGCGCGTTGACCGCCTCCAGCGGTCGGGCCAGCACCGGCCTGCTCCGCAGCTGCGTCAGGGTGTGCTGTTCGCGGTTCACCCAGTTCCGCAGCGCACGGGCGCTGCGCCGCCGCAGGTCGGCGACGAGGGCCTGCTCGGCCGCGGTGTCGGGCACGATCCGTTTGGCGGCATCGGTCGGCGTGGCCGCGCGCAGGTCGGCGACGAGGTCGCACAGCGGGTTGTCCGGCTCGTGTCCGATGGCGCTGACCACCGGAGTGGTGCACTTCGCGATCTCCCGGCACATGGTTTCGTCCGAGAACGGCAGCAGGTCCTCGACGCTGCCGCCGCCCCGGGCCAGCACGATCACGTCGACGTCCGGGTCGGCGTCCAGTGCCCGCAGCGCTTCGACCATCTGAGGCACGGCGTTGGGTCCCTGCACGACCGTGTTGCGTACCGCGAACCGCACCGCGGGCCAGCGGCCGGTCGCCACCGCGACGATGTCGTGCTCGGCGGCCGACGCCCGCCCGGTGATCAGCCCGATCGTTCCGGGCAGGAACGGGATCGGCCGTTTCCGGCGCGGGTCGAACAGCCCTTCGGCGTCGAGCAGCCGGCGCAGCCGCTCGATGCGGGCCAGCAGTTCGCCGATGCCGACCGCCCTGATCTCGCTGACGCGCAGCGAGAACGTGCCGCGGCCGGTGTAGAAGTTGGGCTTGCCGAACACGATCACCTGGGTGCCGTCGGTCATTCTCACCGGGGCATTGGTCACCAGATCCCGCGGGCAGGTCAGCGACAGCGACATGTCGGCCGCCGGGTCACGCAGCGTGATGTACGCGGTGTTCGAGTTCGGTCGCAGGGTCAGCTGGGCGATCTGGCCCTCCACCCAGACGGCACCGAGCTTGTCGATCCACCCCGCTACCCGGATGGCGACACCGCGAACCGGGAACGGGTTGTCCGACGACTGTCCCGGCGCGTCGGCGCTCACTTGGCCGACGCGCGGGTGATCCTGTTGGCCAGCAGTGTCTGGAACGGAGCGCGCGCCTTGGTGGACTCCTCGTAGGCGAGCAGCGCCTCCAGGTCGGGGACGCGCAGGGACGTCAACCGGGCGCGCAGCTGAGCGAGCGTCAGTTCCTCGTAGTCGAGCTCGACGACGATCTCCGGGGCTCCGTCCGTGGCCCCAAGAGACGCGGCCTCCCTGGAGAGCGCGCCATTGGGCGATTCCGGCTCGCTGAACAACGCGAAGCGACCCTCGGTCAGCCGCTCACCATCGCGGACGGGCAGGCTGACCACGTCCGCGCCCGCGTCGTCCGCATCGGTGACACCGTCCTCCTGGTCGTCGTCGAACGTCGCCCACTCCGCCTGCTCGTCCTTGGGTGGGAACAAGGACTCGAGTGCCTCGTCGCCCTTGATGACCAGGCCGGCGACATCCTGCTGCATCTTCATCACCAGCTGGGCGATCTGGCTCACCACGGTCATCGGGTACATGAGGATGGTCTGCGGGAGCTTGCGGGTTTCTTCGAAGGCGGTCACGGCCGCACCCACCAGCAGACGGACCCCATACGGTGCTGTTGCCATGGCCTTAGCCTACGGCTGGGCGGTGAGGGCGGCTGGTAAGTACCCTTGGAGCCATGCCGTCGACAATCAACATGGGGATTCCGGGCGCGTCGAGCTCGGTGGTCGGCGAAGTTTCCGGCAAGCGGGTGCTGCTCGCCGAACCGCGCGGGTACTGCGCGGGCGTGGACCGCGCGGTGGAGACCGTGGAGCGGGCCCTGGAGAAGCACGGAGCGCCCGTCTACGTCCGGCACGAGATCGTGCACAACGTGCACGTCGTCGAGACGCTGGCCAAGGCCGGTGCGGTCTTCGTCGACGAGACCGACGAGGTGCCGGTGGGGTCGATCGTGGTGTTCTCCGCCCACGGCGTCGCCCCGACCGTGCACGAGACCGCGGCCGCCCGCGATCTCAAGGTCATCGACGCCACCTGCCCACTGGTCACCAAGGTGCACAACGAGGCCAAGCGGTTCGCCCGCGACGATTACGACATTCTGCTGATCGGTCACGAAGGCCACGAGGAGGTCGTCGGCACCGCGGGGGAGGCGCCGGACCATGTGCAACTCGTGGACGGGCCCGACTCCGTCGACAACGTCGTCGTCCGCGATCTTGACAAGGTGATCTGGTTGTCCCAGACCACGCTGAGCGTGGACGAGACGATGGAGACGGTGCGACGGCTGCGGGAGAAGTTCCCGACGCTGCAGGACCCGCCCAGCGACGACATCTGCTACGCCACCCAGAACCGCCAAGTGGCGGTCAAGGCGATGGCGCCGGAATGCCAGCTGGTGATCGTCGTCGGATCGCGCAACTCCTCCAACTCGGTGCGGCTGGTCGAGGTGGCGCTCGGCGCCGGGTCTGACGCCTCGTACCTGGTGGATTATGCCGAGGACATCGACCCGGCCTGGCTCGACGGTGTGACGACCGTCGGTGTCACCTCCGGCGCATCGGTGCCCGAGATCCTGGTGCGTGGCGTGCTGGAGCGGTTGGCCGAGTACGGCTATGACGTCGTGCAGCCGGTCACCACGGCCAACGAGACACTGGTGTTCGCCCTGCCCCGGGAGATCCGGGCCGCCCGCAAGTAGCAGGTAAGTTCGACCCCGATGGACCCGGTGAACCCACTGCGAAGAGCCCGACAAATCGCAGGAGCCTCACGTTCGCCGGTGGTCCTGGTGCTCGCGTTCATGCTGGTGCTGGCCGGCTGCAGCGACTCCGAGGACCGCCTCCACGCCACCGTGCACGCCTTCGCCGACGCCTTGAGCCGGGCTGACCCAGCCGCCGCTGCGGCGTTGACCACCGACGGGTCCGCGGCATCGGAGGTCCTCGGCACGCTCTTCGACAGCCTGGGCAAGGACGTCCACGTCGAGGCAGGCGCGATCGAAGAAAAGGACGGCGCCGCAACGTTCACGCTCGACGCCACCTGGAAGTTCGGCCCGGAGAAACGCACCGAATGGACCTACTCCACCGACGGCGCTGCGGTGGCCGACGGCGACGACTGGAAGATCGAGTGGAATGCGGCAACCGTCGCTCCCGGACTGAACGAAGGGCCGCTGTCCTACAGCACGCTGGTCCCGCAACCCGCGGCCCGGGTCCTGGACCGCACCGGAGCGGAACTGCTCACCCAGCATGTCGTCACCCTGGTCGAGGTAGCGCCGGGAGCCGACCTGAACGCCGTTGCCGCACTGGTCAATCCGATCGCACCGGGCATCACCCCGGAATCGTTGGCGGGCGACCTCGGTGCTGCCGGCGGCCAATCGATCACCGCCATCACGCTGCGCCAGGACGACCTGACCCCTATCGAGCCACAGCTGTCGGCGCTGCCGAACGTGACGCTGAGCCAGCAGACTCAGGCTGCTGGCCACCGACCGTGCGCTGACCTCACCCACGCTGTCGGGTCTGTCGGAGCTGTGGCAGCAGCGCACGGATGCCGCGGGCGGTTGGGCGGTGACCGCGCAGACGGCCGCAGGCGCGAAACGGGTGGGTGGGCAGGACGCCCAGCCCGTCGGCGACATCGCCAGCACGCTGGACATCGGCATGCAGCGCGCCGCCGAGGACGCGCTGGCGCCGCTGACCACCCCGGCGGCGATCGTGGCGATCCAGCCGTCGACGGGCAACCTGCTCGCCGTCGCGCAGAACGCGCCGGCCGACGCGCAGGGCCCGATCGCGCTGACCGGCCTGTACCCGCCCGGATCGACGTTCAAGACGGTGACGGTGTCGGCCGCGCTGCAGTCCGGCGCACGTCACCCCCGACAGCGTCGTCAACTGCCCGGGCACCGAGAACATCGAGGGCAGGCAGATCCCCAACGACGACAACTTCGACCTCGGTCAGGTACCGCTGCACACGGCGTTCGCGAGGTCGTGCAACACCACCATGGGCCGTCTCGCGGTGAACCTCCCGCCGGACGGCCTCACCAAGGCCGCCGCGCAGCTCGGTCTCGGCATCGACTACACCGCGCCGGGCATGACCACCGTCACCGGGAGCGGTGCCGGTCGCCGACACCCCCGCGCTGCGCGTGGAGGAGGGCATCGGTCAGGGCAAGGTCACCGCCTCGCCGTTCGGCATGGCGTTGGTGGCCGCCACACTGGCGCACGGCTCGGTACCGGCGCCGACGATCGTCGAAGGGGAACCCGGCGTGGCCGACCGCCGCCCGAATCGTTGCCGCCCGCCGTGGACGAGCAGGTGCAGGCGATGATGCGCGAGACGATCACCGGTGGCACCGCCACCCAACTGCAGGACATCCCGGGCCTGCTCGGCAAGACCGGCACGGCCGAGTACATGAATGTCCAGACTGACGACCAGCGTGCGCACGGCTGGTTCGTGGGGATCGACGGCGACCTGGCGCTCGCCGTCTTCGTCAGTGACGCCGGCAGTTCCGTGCCCGCGGTGGACGCGGCCGGTGGCTTCCTGCGCGCTACCGGTTAGCTGTCGTACTCCCACCGGTCGGCGTCGGCGTCGCGTGGGGCGCGCCTGCGGGTCCGGTACTCGGTCCGGTCGTCGGATTCGTCCGCGCCGCGGTAGCGCACCCGCGAGATCGGGTGGTGCGAGCCGTTTCCGGTCGAACCGTGGGGTTCTAACGGCTCGTAGTCGTCGTAGCGACTGCGGCGTTGCGGACGCTCGCGCTCGCGGGGGTCGGTGCGGTCGTAGGCCGTCGCGGCGGTCACTCCGCGGTGGCACGGATCCGCGCGGGTCTCGTTCGGTCGAGGTGCGAGAGCGGCGACGCGGCGTCGGGTGGCTGTTCGGTGGGCCGAGGCCGGCGTCGGCGGGGACGGTCGACGTCCACGACGGGCTCGACGATCTCGGTGTCGGGCGGACGCGCATGCCGCGACCGGGACGGGTGTGCCGGCACGCTTGACGGACCGTGCGCCGCGCGCTGCCCGGTCGGCGGCGGGTGTCGGCGCGGCGCCGGCTCGCCGGTCGACCGAATGGCGGCGTCGTGGCGCCGGGTCGGCGGGATCGGCTTTGGAGCCGCCGCCCAGTAGCGATGACAATTTCGCGGACAGCCGACCGCCTGGTGGCGCGGGTCTCTTCCGGCGCGGGTGCGCCCTTTCGGGCCGACGCTCCGAAGTACCAGCGGGCGACACCGACCAGCAGCACCGCCGCCGAGGTGAAGAACATCAGCGGGAATCGCTCGATCAGGGGATAGCCGCAGTTGATCAGGATGTCCTTGAGCGCCGTGGATGTCGGCGTTGTGCATCAGGTAGTAGGCGCTGGGCACCACGACGAACAGCAGCAGCGGCGGTTGGATGACCGCGGTGAACACCGCGCCTTGTCGCACCGCGAGCACCGCGGCCAGACAGCCGACGGCGTAGAGCGCCGAGAAGACCCCGGTCAGCTCCCTGCCGCCGGAGCCGGCGTCGAACGCGAAGCCGATCGCTGACGCGACGACAGCGATCAGAACCGCACCCCACCAGGGAACCCCCGGAATGTTGGGGTGCGCAGAGCGGTGATCGGCCGGTATCGCCGACCGTGCGCGCTGTCCTGGCACAGGTCGACCGTACCGGCTTGGGCTACCAGACGCCGCTAGCGCACGGTGGCGTGCCGATCACACCGCTTAGACTGTGGACCCCGTGGGCCTGAATCTGGGAATCGTCGGACTACCCAACGTCGGCAAGTCGACGTTGTTCAACGCGTTGACGCGCAACGACGTGCTGGCCGCCAACTACCCGTTCGCGACGATCGAGCCCAACGAGGGTGTGGTGGCGCTCCCGATCCGCGGCTGGCCGAGCTGGCGAAGATCTGGGGCTCCGAGAAGATCGTGCCCGCGCCGGTGACCTTCGTCGACATCGCCGGCATCGTGAAGGGGGCGTCCGAGGGTGCCGGGCTGGGCAACAAGTTCCTGGCCAACATCCGCGAGAGCGACGCCATCTGTCAGGTGGTGCGGGTGTTCGCCGACGACGACGTCGTGCACGTCGACGGCCGGGTGGATCCCAAGTCGGACATCGAGATCATCGAGACCGAGCTGATCCTCGCCGACATGCAGACGCTGGAGCGGGCGCTGCCGCGGCTGGAGAAGGAAGCCCGCACGCACAAGGACCGCAGGCCGGTGCTCGACGCCGCCACCGCGGCCCAGCAGGTGCTCGACAGCGGCAAGACGCTGTTCTCGGCGCCGGCGTCGACGTGGTCGATTGCTGCCGCGAGCTGAACCTGATGACCTCCAAGCCGTTTCTGTACGTGTTCAACGCCGACGAGGCGGTGCTCACCGATGCCGCACGGGTCGCCGAGCTGCGGGACCTGGTCGCGCCGGCCGACGCAGTGTTCCTGGACGCGAAGATCGAAGCGGAGCTCCAGGAACTCGACGACGAGTCGGCCGCCGAGCTGCTGGAGTCGATCGGTCAGACCGAGCGTGGCCTGGATGCGTTGGCGCGGGCGGGTTTTCACACGCTGAAGTTGCAGACCTACCTGACCGCAGGGCCGAAAGAGGCCCGCGCGTGGACGATTCACCAGGGCGACACCGCACCGAAGGCTGCAGGCGTCATCCATTCGGATTTCGAGAAGGGCTTCATCAAGGCCGAGATCGTGTCCTACGACGACCTCGTCGCCGCCGGTTCGATGGCCGCCGCGAAAGCCGCGGGCAAGGTGCGGATGGAGGGCAAGGACTACGTGATGGCCGACGGTGACGTGGTGGAGTTCAGGTTCAACGTCTAGCGACGCACACCGCGCGACACTCGTTCCACAGCGCCCGCTGAATCGTCACCACATCCCAGTTCTCGTTGCCACAGGTTGCCGACTGAGTTCTGATGGAGCGGGTGTTCGGCCCTCGCCCGGGGAACATCCATTGGTCTGGGTTGTTTTGTCGGCAAGTGTAGGCGGATGTGTTCGCTCAGGATGTGCACAATTTCGTCAGGCGCGTATACGGTACGCACCGATTTGTGCACGACAGCGGAGAACCCGTCCGCCATTATCGCGGCAACCCTTGGTGTCAGTAGGGCGGCCGCGGTCTATGCGTGCTCAGCGAGGGGGCTTAGCCTTCCGGACAGGGGTGGGCTGGCGCTCGACCGCGACGGCGCGCACGAAGGCGTCGGCGAACACTTCGCAGACGGTGTCGATGTCGGGCAGCAATGGCACTGCCGCCATCTCTGCTGCGGGACGGGTGAACAGGTGAAAGACCATGGGGGCCAGAAGTTGTTGCGCCAGCAGGGGCGCAGGCAGATCGTAGATACTTCCATCGCGAATCTGTTCGTTCAGCCAGCGGCCCAACACTGCCAACATGCGGGGTCCGGCATGTCCGACCAACGAGTGCGTGGCAGGACTGTCGGGCCGGGCGAATGTCTCGGCGAATAAGGCGGGCACCACGCGGGGTTCGCGGCTAAGCGACTGCGCCATCACCCGGTAGAACGCTCCAACGGTGTCGCGCAGATCGCCGTGCGGATGATTGAAGAACTCTTCGAAATCTTGGATCGGGCTGTATCTCTCAAAGACCGCTCGCATCAGCCCGTCGCGGCCACCGAAGGCGGCATGAAGGCTAAACACCGAGCACTCGGCGCGGGCAGCAACGGCCTCCAACGTGGTTGAGGCAAGGCCGGATTCGCTGATCAAAGCCGCCGTAGCCTCCAATGCGCGGACCCGTACCGGCGGCTGGCCGCCAGGGTCTACGCCCGCAGAGCGCACGGCGGCGTCCAATTCGGCGCGAGAGCCGCCGAGTCGGCGAAGCAACGTGCTTCGCGAGATGCCTGCCTCAGCGGCGATGGCGGCCACCGGAACATCGGCGACGTCCTTGCCGAGCGCGAGAGCGGCCCTCAGGGCGGCGTCTACAAGATCAGCCGCGACCGTTGGATCACTGGAACCTGCCGCATCGGAGGCACTCTCCGTGGCTTCGCCCTCCCGTTTCATAGTTCCCTCCTATCGCGATTGGGAGCGTCGGCCAGGGCGTCCTTTAGTGTGGTTGACACGCTACCTAATGTAGGCTGTAACAGAGTTTCAAGCAATGGACGGGAAGTTGGAGACATGACTGCTGCCGAGATACGCGTCGACAACATTCCGGTCGTCGAGACCGAGGTGTTAGTGGTTGGAGCGGGTCCGACTGGCTTGATGGCCGGTTTGGTGCTGTCTCGCTGTGGCCTGCCAGCTGTGCTCATCGACCGCAAGGCCGGTCCGACCCGCGAATCGAAGGCACTCGCGGTTCAGTCACGCACGATGGAAATCTACGACCAATTGGGACTCGCAGACGAAGTCCTGGCCGGTGCCTTCCCCGCAATGAAGATGAAGATCGGCTCATCCGTTACCGCAGGCGGACCTGACCTCGCCCGAATGTCGGAGGGGGAGAGCAGGTATCGCCGGTATGCAGATCTTCGAACAGAGCTTGAACGAGAAACTGCTCGGTGAGACCTTGAGCGCCGAAGGCGGCGACATCAAGGTGGCGGCATCGGCTGATCGATCTGGTCGACAAGACGAGGGAACCGGATGGTCGGGTAGAGGCACTGGTCGAGTCCGAAGACGATGGAGCACTACTGCGAATCCGTGCCCGCTGGTGCATCGGGGCCGACGGAGCATCCTCGGCTGTGCGGCGCGCACTGAATCTACCCTTCGACGGCACCACCGACTCCGCCACGTTCTGGGTCGCGGACGTCCGTGATGTGCAGGGCGCACCCGAGGGCGCAATGAACCTGCGGGTCGGCAAGTCGCTATTCGCCATCCTGTTTCCCCTCGGACCGGGCGGTCACACCCGCTTCGTGGCCTTGGCGCCGAAGGACGAGATCACCCAAACCGAGGCGCTTGAGACCCTTGACGAGGAGTTCGGTCTCAAGCACGGTGCAGTGGACTGGTTCTCCTCCTACCGGGTTCACCACCGAGTCGCGTCCAGGTTTCGGGTCGGGTCGGTCTTCCTCGCCGGGGATGCTGCCCACGTTCACTCCCCGGTGGGCGGACAGGGCATGAACACTGGGCTGCAAGATGCTCACAACCTGGCGATGCTGCTGGCCGACGTAGCGCAAGGGCGGGTCGAGTCGCAGGCGCTGGATCGCTACGAACGCGAACGCAGACCCATCGCACTAAAGCTGGTCAACGTGACCGACCGCGCCTTCGGGTTCATCGGACGACGCGCTCTCTCAGCCCGGCTGCTCCGTAGGTTTATCGGCGGCCCATGGGGCAAAGTGGTCCCGCTGATCAGCAACTCGAAAGCCGGTTCTCATGTCGGCGGCCTTCTCGGGCAATACCGGGTCCACTACCACTTCACCGACGACAAGCACGTTCCGATATGGGCGCAGGACCCCGTGGTGGGTCGCCGTATTCCACCAGTTGACGGCAACCAAGAGGCGCTTCGGCCCATGAATTGGCAGTTGCATACCTACGGCGCGGGAGGGGTCGTTCGCCCAGACGTCCCCGACTGGGTGCGTGGGCCGACCGATTTTGGCGCGGACCCGCAGTCGCGCTTGCGCCCCGACCGGGTCTACCTGATCCGGCCAGACGAGTTCGTCGCCGCTTCGATTCCGTTGCAGGGCAATCACGCCGACGTTGCGCAACTGCGAGCAGCCATGAGCGCACACTTGCTCGCCTCCGACTAGCCTGCCCTGCACTACACATCGACGCCCAAGTGCGAGGGAGGTGGGGGTGCCCCAGTTGCATGCGGGCTGCGCTCTCTCTCCGTGCTTTCGAGAACCGCACTCAGTCCGCAGTCGCTTAATTCGCCGTAAACAACAGCCAACGCCATCAACCGCAACAAACACCCAGCGTGGAGTTCCGCTTCAACGTTTGGCGGCAAAACCGCCGGACATCAGGGATCGCGGCCGGCGTTGAATGCGACACCAACGCGCATCCACAACTGAGGGCTGACGGCTTTCGCCGAGGCCATCGAGGGCAAGCTCATCGATCATCGATACATGCGGGACGCCAGGCAGTACGTTGAACGCGGCCAACCGCAGCCGCTCTTCGAGGTTCACGCGGGGGGAGAGCGGGGGGATAAGTGAAAGACATACTGATCGGCGTCGCTGTCTTCGCGATCATCTTCGGCGGCGCGTTGTTGGGGATGTTTCTCGCAAAGGTCCTTCCTGATCCGCATATCAGCACCGAGTCGCGCGACGCTATCAGGACCATTATGGCCATGCTCGGGACGCTATCGGCGGTGGTGCTCGGCCTCCTCACCGGCTCCTCCATCAGCTCGCTCGCCGAGAAAGAGAGTGAATTACGAAGTGCGGGAGTGCAATTCATCATGCTTGATCGGACCTTGGCCGAGTATGGGCCGGAGACCGCGCCAATCCGAGCGTTGGCCAAGGACCTGCTTGCGCAACGAATAGATCAGATTTGGCCGGAGGAAGGCGGTGCGGTGTCGCTCACGGCGCTCAGCAGTGGGGCTGGCATCAATTTGGTTCAGCGGGACCTCTTTGCACTGTCGCCGCGGACGGAACAACAGCAGTGGTTGCAGTCCAACGCGCTGGAGAGCACCGACACGATTGCCCAGTCGCGGTGGACGACCGTAGAGCAAATCGGAAGCCGGTTTCCATGGGCGTTCTTCGTCGTTGTCGTGGCGTGGCTAGCGGTGATCTTTGCCAGTTTCGGACTGTTCGCACCGCGGAACGCCAGCGTGATAGCGGCATTGCTGGTCGCGGCGCTTGCACTTGCCGGCCCGATCTTCATGATACTCGAAACGGATCAGCCATACGGCGGGCTGGTCAAGATCCCCAGCAGTTCTCTGCGCGTCGCCTTGGACCAAATGGGTGGTTCGTAAGCGCCAGAGGCCGACGGTGACGTTGTCGAGTTCAGGTTCAACGTCTAACCCCGTGGACCTCATCGTCGAGATTGCACTGAAGGTTGCTATTCGACGGAAAGCACGACCGTAGCCGCATTCTCGACAGGCGGGGACATCTCGGACGTTGGTTCGACCAGTCGTGACCTATGTTCGGCACCGGTATGCCTCGAAGTAAACTGGCCGCCTGACGCGGCAATCGGCATACCATTCCATGGTGAGTTTTGTCGTCTCGCCGGAGGCTTATGCCCGTTTCATGGGCCGATACGCCGAGCCTCTTGCGGAGGTCTTTGTGGCGTTCGCCAAGGTCGACACCGACGACAGGGTGCTCGACGTCGGCTGTGGGCCGGGCGCGTTGACAGCGCGTTTGTTATCGGTCGGAGCCGAGGTCGCGGCGATCGATCCTTCACCACCGTTCGTCGCCGCGATTCGTGCGCGCTTCCCAGGCATTGACGTACGTCTGGGTACAGCGGAGGAAATGCCCTATGCCACTGCCGATTTCGACGCTGCTCTCGCCCAATTGGTGGTGCATTTCATGACGGATCCGGTGCTCGCCATAAGGCAGATGGCGCGGGTGACCCGGCGTGGCGGTGTCGTTGCCGCGTGCGTATGGGACGGGCCGACCGGCGCACTGGCGCCGTTCTGGGATGCGGTTCACGTGATCGACCCCGAAGCTGAGGATGAGGCGCTACTTTCCGGGGCGCAAGTGGGGCATCTGACCGAGCTTTTTGAAGCTGCTGGCCTGCACGACGTGGAAGAAATTTCAATTGCGGCCGAGGTTGTGCACCCGACATTTGAGGAGTGGTGGGAGCCCTACACCTACGGAGTAGGTCCTGCTGGCGATTACGTCCAGTGGCTCGATGACGATCGTCGCGCGGGCCTCGAAGCCGTAGCTCGTGAACGCCTGGGTAGTGGACCGTTCACCATTGCCGCCAACGCATGGGCGGCCCGCGGAACGGTATGACGGCGAGGTCAGGAGTTCTCATCTGGCCGGCGCGACGCGTTGCCGGGTGGGGCGGCCTGGCGGTCGTCGCTCGAGGCGCTTGCACCGGCGGGGCAACGTCATCTGCTCACTTTCGAGGGCACGCCACGCATCTGTCCAAACGTGACCGTCCACTGCTCGAGCACCTGGATGTCGAGGGTCGAACGTCAAATGTGTTGATGATGAAGGTCGCTGGACCTCTCTGCGATGAAAGAAGCTGTCGCCGGACTCGCAGGAGGGGGCCACCAGGAGGTCATGTACAACCCCTCCGGGTCCGGACGTCGCGCGCGAGCTCGAAGCATTCGCGCAAATCGGCGGTTAGGGCCCACGATTCGGAGTGCCGCGTCCGCCGACGGCGTTCTCCTGCAACAGTGTTCGGCCCGCCACCTGCGATCCGGTGGCGGGCCGAACTGGTTCGCTGCGCTGTTCAGTGGCCGGCTTCGGGGCTGGCCACGCGTATCGAGCCGTACTGGGGTCCGGGGTTGACGCGCACCGAACCGTCGCCGGGAAGGGTGCGCCGGCACTGGATGCACTCAACCACGGTGACGCCGAAGTCCGAGTGGTCGATCGTCGGTCCTGGATTCTGCGGGGCGGCGCCGGCCGTCCCTGCGGTCATCCCCAGTGCGGCGAGGGCGAAGCCGCCCGACAGGAGCGCGCCGACGATCGTCTTCTTGAAGCTGTGGGTGGTATTCATGTTGTTTCCCTCCGTTGAGGCTCCGCATCTGGTCGCGTCGCCTTGCGATGAGTACATGGCGTCGGGGCGACTACCGATCCCAAGAATCGCGACGATCGGTGTACCCGTGCTCTCACCGTGACGCCCTGCTGGCGAAAGCAGCCGAACTCACCGGGGTGACCGAGAGTGTGGCACTGCTCCGTCAGGGATTGCAGACATTGATCCGCGTGGAAAGTGGTCGTCACCTGGCGGCTCTTGGCGGCACCGATCCGCAGGCAGCGGCCCCCCTCGGCAGAGGGCATCAACCGGTGATTGTCGTTGACACGTCAATATGGATCAACCACCTGCGCTCCGCTGAGGCGGCCTTGTCAGCCTGTTGACCGATGACGGCATTGGTGGCCATCACTTGGTCATCGAAGAGCTGGCGCTCGGTCGATCAAGCAGCGCGACGTCGTGCTCAGCTTGCTGTCCAATCTCTGCGGAAGGCGCGCAGCTCTGGACGAGAGGCAAGCGGCTGAAAGCCGCTGTGCGGAGGTCGGTGTGCCCCCGTATTGACCCGTCCGCGGGTCAGCCGGAACAAAAGGGGTCGCTGCGGCGGGCGACGAACTGGGGGCGCTCAGAACCTACCTCACCCTAGGATCCTCACGCCCAGACTCCCCAGGCATGCCGACGTTTCGAGCGGGGCCGCATTATTGCCGTGCCATCGCGATTCGGAAACGTTCTTCCGGGTCGATGTAGTGGTCGGCGTCCTTGGCATCCTCACCGAGGTCGATCCGCACCCAGTCGATCCTGCCGCTGAATCTGCTGGTGTGGGCGGTGTAGTCCGGGCTGACGGTGGTGCCGGATTCGTAGCCGACGTCAGTGGTCTCGTCGGCGGAGAAGATGAAACCCTGGGTCTGATCGACGCGACCCGTACCGACTTCTCTGCCGTCGTAGTAGAGCGTCACGCTGCCGCCCTTGCCCATGCCGCCGCCGTCGTAGTCGAACTCCATGCGCACCTGGGTGGTGCCGGCCGGGACGGGTTCGGTGGCGTCGACGCTGTAGGACTTGATGCCCAGGACGTTGTAGTAGAACTTGGCCCGCCCGTCCTTGGCATAGAGGCTCCATCCTCCGAACCTGCCGCCCTGCGCGATGATCACGCCTTCGGCACCGTCAGCAGGCACCTCGACCTCCGAGGTGACCGCGAACGACTTGTTCTTGATGTCGACGACACTGTTCTCCGACAGTCGGCCCATTCCGGCGAACAGCAGTTGGCTGTTGCCCTTGATCAGCGAGGGTCGCCCGGCAGGCGGTGGGGTTGATGCGTTCGATCTGGCGATCATCGAGAGGCAGCACGTTGTACTTGACCGCTTCGATCAGCCACAGGCGTTGCAGTTCATGGAGTTTGTCGGGATTCTCCTTCGACAGGTCGTATCGACTGAGTCCAGTCGACGTTGCCGTCGTAAAGCTCCCACACGTCATCGTCGAAGGCGGGCATGGCCTGCCCACCCATCGCCCACGGCGTGCGGTGCTTGGTCACCGCGCTCCAGCCCTTGTGGTAAATGCCGCGGTTGCAGAACATCTCGAAGTACTGCGTCTCATGCCGCTCGGGCGCGTCGGCGTCGTTGAAGCTGTACAGCATGCTGGTGCCCTCATGCGGGCTCTGGAGCACTCCGTTGACTGTCGTCGGCGCCGGGATGCCGGCCGCCTCCAGCACCGTGGGTGCGAGATCGATGACATGGGTGAACTGATTGCGGTGGCCGCCCTTGCCGTCGATTCCGTTGGGCCAGTGCACGATCGTGCCGTTACGGGTGCCACCCCAGTGTGAGGCCACCTGCTTGGTCCACTGATATGGCGTATCCATCGCCCACGCCCAGCCCACGGCGTAGTGGCCGTACGAGCCTTCGCCGCCGAACTCGTCGATCTTCGACATCATGAATTCGGAGGTCTCGATGTCGGCCATGCCGTTGAAGTTGGCCATCTCGTTGAACGCGCCCTGCAGCGTGCCCTCCGCCGACGCGCCGTTGTCGCCGACGATCAGATAGACCAGTGTGTCGTCGAGCACGGGTCCGAGCGAGTCAAGCAATCGACCGACGTGAAAGTCGGTGTGCTCCATGAAGGCGGCGTAGACCTCCATCTCGCGCTCGAGTACCGGCCTGAGCGCCGGATCCATGTCATCCCACGCCGGGATCTCCGCGTGGCGCGGTGTGAGCACCGCATCGGGCGGGATGACCCCGAGTTCCTTCTGCCGCTCGAAGGTGATCTCGCGTTGGCGGTCCCAGCCGTGGGCGAACTTGCCCTTGTACTTCTCGATCCACTCCGCGGGCACCTGGTGCGGTGCATGGGTGGCACCCGGCGCGAAGTACATGAAAAACGGCTTGTCGGGGAGGAGCGCCTTCTGTTGACGCGCCCAGTTGATCGCCTTGTCGGTGAGGTCTTCGGTCAGGTGGTACCCCTCTGCCGGGGTCTTCGGCGGCTCGATCGGGGTGGTGCCTTCATATAAGCGCCGGATCCCATTGGTTGTTCTCCCCGCCGATGAAGCCGTAGAAGTATTCGAACCCGCCGCCACCTGTCGGCCACGCCGTGAACGGCCCAGCCGGGCTGGTCTGCCAGACCGGCACCTCGTGGCACTTGCCGAACTGCGCCGTCGAGTAGCCGTTGAGTTTGAGCGTGAGCGCCAGCGGGGCCTTGGTATTGGGGAGCACCGACGTGTAACCCGGTGCAGCGGTGGCAGTCTCGGTGATGTTCCCCATTCCCACCGAGTGATGATTGCGACCCGTGAGAAGGGCCTGCCGGGTCGGCGAGCACAGCGCCGTGGTGTGGAAGCGGTTGTACTTCAATCCGCCTGCGGCGAGCTTCTCGAAGTTGGGGGTCTCGCAGGGTCCACCGAAGGCGCTGCTGGCGCCGAAGCCCACGTCGTCGATGAGGATGACGAGCACATTCGGAGCACCGTCGGGCGGTCGGATGTCTCGGATAGGCGGGTAGCTGGTGTCCGGGTCCTTGGCGTCGTAGGTGGTCAACCCCACGTGGGGCACGTCGGGGATCGGCAGAACCGAGCGGGAAATCTGGCCGTCCGACATGACAATCGCCTCCTGGTAGCCCTCTTTTGGACCATGCCAGACTAGAAGGGAAGTGGTCATCGCGGCGCCGAAACGCCGGCGAGCATCAACCGCTCGACGGTCATGTGCCCGACGGGCCCGGCAGCGCGCCCGTCGTCTACGGGGTTGCCTGCGCTGCGATCGTCGTGAGACCCCGACCCCGCCCCGTCGCGGATGTTCGGTCGGATCATCGACATCGGTGGCCTTGGTGTCCAAAATGTTGCGGGCCGAAGCGCTCGTGAAAGCCGTCAACTTTGGGGTACTCCGGGTCGTACGGCTCTTCCATGGCGTTGAGGTGATACAGAATGCCGTAGAACTCGTCAAGGCCGTGGACAGTAGGCAGATATTCGTTGCGGTCGCCGAGATGGTTCTTCCCGATCTGCGCCCAGGCGTAGCCATGGGGCTTGAGCAGTTCGGCAATCGTCGGATCGGAATCCTGGAGCCCTTACTTGGCGGCGGGCATACCCACCTTCAATATTCCTGCGCGGAAAGGAGTCTGGCCGGTAATGAACGCAGCCCGGCCCGTCCGTGCACGATTGTTGGCCGTAATAGCCAGTGAATAGTGCGCCTTCGCTGGCGATTCGGTCGATGTGGGGCGTGGAGCCACCCATCATTCCCGGTGGTAGGCGCTGAGATTCCGGGTGCCCACGTCGTCCGCCATGATCATGACGATGTTCGGCTTCTTCTGACCTGGCACTGTTTCACGCTCCTCGCAGATTCCTTGGGCGCAAGGGTCCGGGCGCAGGCTCGACGCTCCGTTCTTCGGCTGAGCCGGGGTGGCACTGATCTGTTAGTCGTGGGTCTGAGTGTGGTTAGCTTGGATGGCCGATGGTCGTCCGACCACCGAGTGAGGGAGTTCTCCATGTTGGTGTCAGGACGGATTCGTCGCAGCGCAGCAATCGGGGTGATCGGCGCCGGTGTACTGCTGTTCGGTGGTGCTTCAGTTGCTTCTGCTCAACCCGCGCCGCCTGCACCGCCGCCGCCCAACTGCACCGCTGGGGACCTGGCGGTGGCATCGGGCACCGTCGGTACGGCGATGGGCGCCTACCTGTTCAGCCACCCTTGGGTCAACGATTTCTTCACCGGCCTCCGGGGACTGCCGAACGAGGAAATCCAAGACCGCGTCCGGACCTACATGGCCGCAAATCCACAGGTCGAGACCGAGATCAACGGTATCCGGCAACCCCTGACCGATCTGCGTAGCCGCTGCGACCTCGCCCCATCACCAATGGGCGCCTAGGAGATATCCGAGATGACTCAACGGAAGCGATCACTGCGCGTCGTGGTGGCAAGCGCACTGGCCATCGCGGCGATCCCCGGCGCAATTCTCATCGTCCAGCCGACGGGTGTCGCCAACGCCGACGTCTGCGCCAGCGTTGGGCGACGAGTCCAGGTGAGCGGCTGTGCCAACCTCGCCGACGCTGTCGCGCCCTACGTTCCGCCACCCGCCTACTACGCCCCGATGCCATACGACCCACCTCCGCCACCGAACGCGACCGGATGCGTCAGCTACAACGGCAGGTGGGTCAACGCCGGCGGGTGCAACTGAGGCGACGCCTGGGCCCTAGGCGCAGCACCTCCGAACGCTGATCGTGACGGCGGGTAAGGCGTTAGGCTTGCCGCTGGTGAGGGCGGCGGTGGAACGATGACCGTATCCGTGCGGGCGCGCATGCTCGGTGACAACGCACGCCTGCGTTCTCGCCGCCCGGCGCCATCCTTTCGCATCGCCGGGTTGACGGTGTGCGTCACGCTGCTGATCGCGAGCTGCTCGACCGCGACCGAGCCGGCGGCGTCGCCCTCGGCACCCACCACGGTGACCGCGGCCAGCGCGCCACCAACCGCGTCCGCGTTGCAGACCATTGATCCGGAAACGTTTCGGGCTGTCGTCGACGGGTTGGCGAAGGAGCTGAACGTTCCCGGGGCGGTGGTAGTGCTACGCACCCCGCAGGGGAACTTCGACGTGGCGGTCGGCACCACCGAGATCGGCGCTCAGACGCCGCCGGATGCGAACACGCATTTCCGCATCGCGTCCAACACCAAGACCATGACTGCGGCGTTGATCGTGCTGCTCGCCCAGGACGGCAAACTGAAGTTCAGCGATCCGGTGTCGGCCTACGTACCGGACGTGCCCAACGGCGAGAACATGACCGTCGCAGAGCTTCTGAAGATGCGCAGCGGCCTGTACGGCTACACCGCCGACCCCGCGCTCGCGGTCATCCTGGATGCGGACCCGACGAAGGTGTGGACACCGCAGGAGGTGTTGGACATCGCGTTCCGGCATCCGCCGCAGTTCGCGCCCGACGCCTCCTACGAGTACAGCAACACCAACTATGCGCTGCTGGGACTCATCGCCGAGAAGGTCGGCGGCAGCCCGTTGACGCAGCAGTTCGAGGATCGCCTGTTCGGCCCCGTCGGCCTCGATCAGACGTCGCTTCCCACCCCCGCCGGCGCCGGCACCATTCCGGCGCCGTTCTCCCACGGGTACATGTACGGCGGAAGCTACTATGCACTCGCCGACGATCCCTACCCCGCCGAGATGCAGGCCGCCGCTGGAGCCGGGACGCTACAGCCGATCGACTACACCAACCAGAATTCCTCCTACGCGACCGCCGCCGGGGGGGCGATCTCCACGGCCGACGACCTGGCCGCGTGGATGAAGGCACTGGTCACGGGAAAGGTCTTCAACGCCGACTTCCATCAACAGTGGGTGACGAGCCTGCAAGCCGAGGACCCGTCCGCGCCGGAGGGGCAGAAGTACGGCTACGGCATCTCGTATCAGCGCTTCGGACCCGACGCCGCGATGTACTACCACGGCGGTGAACTCCCCGGCTTCAACTCGTTTATGGGATACGACCCGGACAACGATGTTTCACTGGTGATTTGGACGAATCTGACGCTGTCACCGGACGGCCGGACCACGGCTCAGGCGATGCTCGCGCCGCTGCTCGACGAGATCTACGCCGGATTGTCATTGGCGCCGCCGCCGACTCCGACGACTACCAGGTGAATCGGCAAGGTCAATCAGAATCGGCCGCGAGGGCCTGATGGATCTCGGCCTGACGAAGCAGGAAGTCCCGCTCGTCCAGCTTCTTGCGCCGCATCCAGCTCGTCACTTCGGAATTACATTTGCTGGTATTGCACGAGCGGCAACTGGGTACGACGTTGGCGAGCGCATATCGCCCGCCGCGTGAGATCGGAAGCACGCAGTCTTTCTGCAGCGCCGTCCCGGTTGCTCCGCAGTACGCGCAACCGCCCCAAACCAACTTGAGGGCCGCCCACTGCGCAGCGGTGAGGTCGTGCTCTTGCAGGGCCATGCGCCGCTTGCGGCGACGCGCGTATCTCACCGAGCGGGCTGCGCTGCGGGACGGCACAGCCAGAGGCTACCGCGGGTCCTCGTGCATTCCGTGGCGACAGATTCTCCGCGTGTCGAAACACCTCTTCCCGCCGGAATTGCATTCCACGCGCCGAACTGCGAGTGGGTGCATGCTGGAATGCAGTTCCGGCGGCCAACGTTCGGGATCCAATGGACACAGGGAGAACCCATGCGCGCCAAACGCATCACGGCCAACCTGCCGGTCGCAGACATCGAGGCGGCGAAGAGTTTCTACACCGGCTATCTGGGGTTGAGTACCGAGGAGTTCAACATGGGGTGGGTGGCCCGCTACACCTCGCCTGACACCGGGGTGAATGTCCAGCTTGTGACAAGGGACGCCACCGCACCGGAGGACTCGGTGATCTCCGTGCACACAGACGACGTCGAGGCCGCGTATGAAGAAGCCCTGGCATCGGGTTACGAGATCGTGCACCCGATCTCGACCGAGAGTTGGGGTGTTCGCCGATTCCTTGTTCGGGCACCGGACGGCAACGTCGTCAACATCGTGCATCACGCGGACTGACCGCCCCGCATCGAAGGATGGTGCCCTGAATGGGACGCACTGACAAGGCATCTCGGGTGATCGAGGCTCCTCTCAAGAGCGTGTACGCCGCGCTGATCGATCCGGAAGCACTCGCCGAGTGGCTTCCGCCGGAAGGCATGACCGGGCACTTCGAGCACTTCGAGCCACGCGCCGGCGGCTCGTACCGGATGACGTTGACGTACGTCGACCCGTCCTCCTCGGGCGGCAAGTCCAGTGCCGACTCGGATGTCGTCGAGGGACATTTCGTCGAACTTATCCTCGATGACCGCGTCGTACAGGCGGCGGAATTCCACTCGTCTGACCCTTCGTTCGCCGGGACGATGATCATCACCTGGTCAGTGACGGAGGCGGACACCGGGACTCGGGTCGACGTGATCGCCGACGACGTACCGCCGGGCATCTCAGCTGACGACCACGTCTCCGGGATGAACTCCTCGCTGAGCAATCTCGCCGGCTATCTGGGCCGCCAAGGCTCGCCGCAACAGTAGCCAGGTCCCGCGGGTCAGCGGCGCAGTTGGGCTCTCAGTTGGTAAAAGCCGAACAAGCCGGCTCGGCCCGTCACCGCGGCATACCGGTTGACGACGTCGTCGACGAACTCCTGCGCCCTTTCGGGTGCCAGCCGGGTGGTCCAGTCCCCGAATCCCACGGCACACCATTGCGCGAAGGCATCGCGCGACTGGAAGTCCCACGATTTGTCCACCACCGTGTACTCGACGACCTCGAACCCCGCCGCGGTCACGGTAGCGAGGAAAGCCTCGGGTTGCGGGTGCAGATACGGCGCGGTGAAGCCGTCGAACGCGTTACCCCATCGGGCATCCCGCGTGACGTCCATCGCCACGTCTTCGACGCTGGGGCGAGGTCCGGCGCACACGAACGTCACCAGCGCCCGTCCGCCCGGCTTGAGCGCCGCCGCGATGCATCGGTAGGCAGCGTGCTGGTCGTGGACCCAGTGCAGCGCATTGAAGGACGTCACTACGTCGAAGTCGTCGTCGAAGGCCAGGGAGGTGACCTCGCCGAGTTGGAAGGTCGCGGCCGTTTCGCGCCGTTGGGCAGCCCCGATCATCCGCGGGCTGGGATCGATGCCGAGTACCGAACCCCGGGGGAGTCGGTCGGCGATCTGCGCGGTGACATAGCCGTCGCCACAGCCGACGTCGAGGACGTGCTCTGCACCGTCGAGTTCCAGCAAGGACAGCGCTTCGGCAGCCATCGTCCGCTGCAGTTCGCTCACCTCTTCGTACCGAGCACCGTCCCAGTCCGCCATGGAGAGCATCTTCACCCAAGGGCCTTGCCGACGGAAAGTGCTGAGGGGACATACGTTCATGCTCTGGCGTTGGGGGGCGATGAGACCGACGATACGGATGAACCGGAGCAGTCCAGTCGGCGGGGGCGGCGGGGGATGTGGTGGCGGCAGAAGCTAGGTCAGCCCGTCCGGTACTCCACGACCGCGTCACGGCTCAGCAGGTCCTCCCCGGTGATCACCACCAACTCCGTTGGTGACAGCCGGTAGGTGGTGCCGTCATTGTGGGCCTCGAATCCTGCCGGGAGCACGCGCACATCGTCCAACCGCAGGGATGCGCCGTCGTGCAAGCGGATTCCCGCATACTCGTAGGTTCCGTCGGCTTTCTCGCAGACGACCATCGCCGACCGCGTGGTGCGCGCAATCGCGACGGCCTGTTCACGCTCATCGCAGCGCGCGGTGGTGTCGACGAAGCCGCGGTCGTCCATCGCGAGCGCGGCGGGTTTGGGCTGCGGCGCCGCAGTGCTGGGCTTGGCCGGGGCCGCCACCCACTGGGAGACGGTATTCGGTTGGGCGGGAATGGATTGCATCTGCCCGGGGTCGTCGTCCGGGGTGTGCAGCATTCCGAAGACGATGACCAGAGTCGCGATTGACGCCATCACGATCGAGATTGCCGAAGCCTTCGAGCTGAGCAGACCGCGTGCGGGAACGTCGGTTGTGGGGGCGGGTTCGGTCGCTGTCGGCATGCCTGCGCTCCCTTGTTGCGGTGCCGAATGAGTGTGCTATCGAACAGCAAAGCACCTTTACCGGTGGCATCGCGCGATGTCGGTCGGCGTTTCGCCGACCGAAATGGGCAGGGCCGGCGCCAAGCTTTCTAGGGGAGGACCGATATTTCGTCGCCGAGCCGGTACCCGGCCGTCAACGGCAACGTATCGCCACTCCAAAACTTCCCCGGATCAAACCAATTGAAGTGTTTCTCGGTCTTCAGCAGGCCCATCTCCTCGTAGGTGATGGCGACTGTCTCGGCGCAGTAGGCGGTTTCCAGCCCCGCGCTGGACTTCTCTGCCTTGCGGCGTTCGACGGATCGGCGAACCTTTGTGTGCACGAGGGGGATTCCTCGGGTGAAGTCGGCAGCATTCGGTATCCGGCCACGGAACCAGCGGCCCGTCAACCGCGCCGTCGACGGGAACGGGGTGCCGTCCATCCGCGCGATCACCCGCAGCATGCGGTCCTCCTGCTCGCGGCTGGCATAGGGCGTCAGCTGACGCAGCCAGCACTGCTGGTCATAGGTTTGGATCCAGCGCTCCACCGCGTGGCGCAGGTCGTTGAGCTGCACGCCACGGTGGTTGGTGCCGGTCCACATATCGACCAGCTTGTCGCCGAGCTCGGCGTGCCAGATCAGTGGCGGCAGGTCATCGATCGCGACTGTCATCCCGACGTGGTTGACGGGGCTGTTCGTCATGGATTGAATGGCGCGGTCCGGGCCGGAGTGTCCGCGGAACAACCAGATGTCCCCCGTCCGGGTCTCGTCCAGCGCGCGCTGTAGCGATACCGTGCTTGGATTCACAACGGCAGCTTAGGCAGACTGAAGGCATGCGTGGAGTCTGGAAGTGGGTCGGGCTCGCCGGTGTCGCGGGTGTCGTGGCGGGCGGCGTGCTGGTCGCGCGTGACCAACGTCGTCGCAACGCCTACACCCCGGACGACATTCGCGCCCGTCTGCACCAGCGCCTCGCCGAGGCCGAAGCCAGGTCCGGCTAAGTCGCCACCGCATACAGCGTGTGCGAGCCGATGAAGCCCTTGAGCGCCGCCTCGCGGCCGCCGTCGAAGGCGATGTCCTCACAGTCGGCACGGCCGTTGATGGCGGCGCGCACCACCTCGCTCACCAGGATCTCGCCGCCGTCGGCCTGCCCGGCCACCCGAGCCGCCATCGCCACGTTGCGGCCGAAAAGGTCGTCGCCGCGCAGCACCGACTTGCCGACATGGATGCCGATACGCACTCGAATGCCGTTGGGGCGCTTCTGCAGTGAGCGCTGGATGTCGACCGAGCAGCGGACCGCCTGCTCCGGCTGGGCAAAGGCCACCATGAATCCGTCGCCCTGACTCTTCACGACGTAGCCGTCGTGTTTGTCGACATAGCGGCGAACCGCCTTGTCGTGCCTGCCGATCAGCCTGACCCAGGCGCGATCGCCGATGCGTTCGTTCAGCGCCGTGGACTCCTCGATGTCGGAGAACATGATGGCCACCCTGCCGTTGGGTGCCAGCCGTGCCAGGTCGGGCCGCTCCACCTCGGCCCAATCCGCGAGGTCCTCGATCGAGGACCGTACCGCCGCGCCGAACCCGTCGCGGCGCAGGATGTTGGCGGTCTGCCAGACAGTCTTCACGGCCTTGGTCCCGCCGGAGAGCAGCAGGTTTCGGGTGTCGACACGGCGGCGTAGTTCGTCGGCTTCTTCCCGCGCCGCCTTCAGGCGCAGTGTCAGCACCGCGAGCGCGATCGCCTCGCCGATGACGACCATCGCCAGTGCGTACGCCGCGATCTGCGCTCCGGTCACGGCTCAAGTATTGGATGCTGAGGGCGTGACCGTGGCGAAGGCCCCCTATTACGAGAGTCGTTTCCTGCGCGCCAATGCTCCCGACGCAGCGCAGGCGGTGTGGCTGCGCGAGACGCTGCTGCTGCCCTTGGGCGGAGAGCCCAGCGCCGACGTGTGGGTGATGGTGTTCGATCCGTCGGGTCATCGGGCCCTGAAACGGTCCTATCCGATCGGCGCGGCCGACTTCGGCTATGACGACTGGACGGCACGGATCGCCACGACCAGCCTCGACGACACGGCCGCGCGTGGCTCGATGGCCGATGCGCAGTGGGACCTCGCGATCACCCCGGGCGGCCAGGATTCCGTGCGGTTACTGACCGACCGCGCCTACCAGGGGCGCTTTCCGACCGCCAAGACCCAGGTGCGCCATCCGTTGGCGCGGTTCGACGGCCGTCTCGAGCTGGCAGGGCTGACGCTCGACCTCGACGGATGGACCGGCAGTGTCAACCACAACTGGGGCACCCGCCACACCCCGGCGTACGCGTTCGGGCAGGTGTGCGGGTTTGACGATGCGCCCGATTCGACGCTGGAGATCGTGACTGCCCGCGCTGCCCTGGGACCGGTGCTGCTGCCGGGCGTGACGCTGTTCGTGTTCCGCCACGCCGGCCAGCAGTTCGCGGTGCGATCCCTGGCGGGCAGCCTGCATACCCATGGTCGCTATGCGCCGTTCTCGTGGACGTTCGGCGCGCGGGTGGGGGAGCAGATGATCCAGGGGGAGATCACCACCGAGCCCGCGGATGTGATCGGCTTGACGTATGCCGATACGCACGGCGGAACCAAGTACTGCTACAACTCGGCGATCGCGAGTTGTCGAATCCAAGTGGCGGGCATGGCTTTCGAGCGTGCGGAACTGGTGAGCCGCGGTGCGATGTTCGAGATCCTCACCAATGACCGCCTGGATGCGGTGCGGCTGTTGGCCTAGCCGAATGGGCCACGGTGCACTGCAGCCGCGATCAGATTCGTCCGAGCGCCTCGGCCGCCAATCGAACTACGTTGTCGGCGTTCGATGCCCACGCCTCCTGCGCAGCAACCGAGGCCTCACTTTCTTTGGTGGCAATCATCTACGTGGTCGAGTGTGTCCGAAGGGGCGCCGTGCTCGGTGCGGTGGCCGAACGCATCGACTGCAGAGCAAATCGGGAGAGCATTCGTTGCGCGCTCTCCCGATCCACGTCCCCGCAGACCGCCGCCCAGGCGAGTTCGAACTCGTCGGTGATCTGAAGTGTGCCGTCATCCCGGTGAACAAACGAGATAGGCAGTACAGCGCCCGTCGCCAGGTCGACGCAGTCCTGTCGCGCGCGCGACGATCTTGCCTTCAGCTACCTCGAATACTCCGGCGACCGGCAGCGGCAGTTCGTGACGATCCTTGAAGCGCATCACATCGGTGCGTTGGGCTTGAAGACCAGGTTCGGCGTAGCTTACGTGGGCGATTGCACCCGGAACTCGATACTCAGCGACGAGGCCAGTGACTTGGGCGATGAAGGAACTGATGGCAGGGCGACGTCAAACGGTCGAGGGCTACGTGAAGCGCATGGATCATGCCGAAATAGAAGTCTTGAACGTCGCGGTCAACGACACACTTGTCATGGTGGAGCGTGTCGACCGCTTCATCTATGACGGCAAGAACGTATCCGCTCGGTGCATGGGAGCTTTCGAGGTGGTCGGCGACAAGATAGTGGCGTGGCGCGACTACTTCGACGTGCCCTAGTGGAACGAACAGACTGGGTTAGCGAGCCATGGGCGCTCACCGGGGAGAGGGAGCGGCCACCGGGCAACAACGCGTCGAGCGCAGCGTGGCACACACTCGGTCACCACATCGTCGCGGGATCGCGTCATCGATTGATGACGCCCACTGACGCGGTGTAAATCAACCCCGCCAGCGCGGCCGAGCCGATCGTGCTGAGGTCGACACCGCCGGCGATCTCGGCAAGCGGACCGAGGTACAGCGCGGTGTTGACCGTCAACAGCCCGAACCCCGCGCCGACCGCCCACGCGATGACCGCGGGCACGTTCCAGCCGGCGGTGTACCAGTAGCGGCCGCCCCGGCGGCCCTCTGCGAACGCCTGCAGGTCGGTCGGGTCGTAGGTCTTGGTGCGCAGGGCGCCGATCGCCAGGATGACGACCCACGGGGTGATGACGGCATTGAGAGCCACCGTCATCGCCGTCACCGACTCGACGGCGTCGAACACGAAGACGCCCAGGTACAGCAGCGCGATCGCAATCCCCGCGGTGATGATCGTCGTCTGGGTCCGCTTCAGCCGCGGCGCAAGACCCTCGAGATCCAGACCGCTCGCGTACACGCACAACACCCCCTGGCTCAGCCCGCCCAGCAGCGAGATGACCACGATCGGGAGCACGTACCAGGCGGGAGCGGCGGCGACAAGGTCATACAGATAGGAGTCGGTGGGTTCGGCGAACGAGAGGGCGGTGAACGCGCCGAACAGGCTCGGCAGCAGCACGCCGAGGAACATGCCGATCCCCAGCGCCGCGCAGATCTGGGCGCCGCTGTACCGCTCGGCCGAGATGCGCCGCGTGTAGTCGCCGATCGTCGGGCCGTAGGAGATCGGTGCGGCCGCGAACAGCACCGCCGACAGCGTCCACGTCTGCCAGAACCCACCCAGGGCGTATTCACCGCCGGTGACTGTCGGATCGAAACCGCCGGCGAACGCGAACACCCCGAGCAGCATCAGCCCGCCCACGACCGGCACGACGATCTTCTGCATCGCGACGATGGTGGCGTGACCGTAGAGCGCGACGGTGACCATCAGCGCGGCAACGGCCGCGTAGGCGAGTCCGCGCACGAGGTCGCTCTCCGGAGTGCCGAGTACCCGGTGAGCAGCCGCCACGATCGCGTCACCGCTGGTCCACACGGTCACCGCGGCGAACCCGAGGGCGATCAGCAGCGCGATACCCGATCCGATGAACCGGCCCCTGATGCCGAAGAACGCGCCGCTGGACACCGTCATGTTGGTGCCGGTGCGCGGTCCGATGATCGCAGTGGGCAGCACGGCCAGCGTGCCGATGGCGGTGCCGACGATCATCGAGGCGACGGTCTGCCAGAAGGACAGGCCGAACAGGATGGCGAACGCGCCGAACACCACGTTCGTCCAGGTCAGGTTCGCGCCGAGGAACACCGCGCCCAGGTTTCGCGGGTGGGAGTCGCGGGCGTCCTCGGGAAGGTACTCGACGCCTGCGGCTTCGACGGCGCCGACACGGTCCTCGGTATCGGCGGGGGCGACGGTCATCGGGTGGATCGCAGTCATGGTTACTCGCTTTGTTGATGGGGTCATCAATAGTGTTGATGTAGTGTTCAACAAGGATCGCGATTCGTCAATAGGAAGGACCGCAGAGTGACCGCCCAAGTCCGGGACGCCAAACGGAAATTGCCCGCCGAACGTCACGGCGAGCTCCTGGCCAAAGCCGTCGAGATCGCCCACGCCGAAGGCCTGTCGGCGGTGACCCTGCGCCGGGTCGCCGCCGACATGGGTGTCACGCCCGGACTGGTCAGTCATTATTTCTCAGCTGCCGAACAGCTCGTCGCGGCCGCGTTCCGCGCGGCCGCGCTGGCCGATCTGGACAAGGCGAGGTCCCGCGTCGAGGGCGCCTCGAGTGCAGGCGAGAAGATGGTCGGTGCTCCTGGACTACGTTCTCGACGAGCGAGGGCGACGACGGCAGCGCCCTATGGCTGGAAACCTGGACACTGCGCAGGCGAAACGCAGCGCTGGCAGCCGAGGCCGAAGAGCTCACCGATCAGTGGCTGGCGTGCATCGCGGCGATCGTGGCGTCAGGCGCCGACAGCGGTGAGTTCACCGTGCCCGACGTCGAGGTCGCGGCGCGGCGCCTGCTCATCATGATCGACGGCCTGGGCGCGCAGAAGGTGGTGCGCGCGGTGCCCGCCGCGGAGGCCAAGCACATCGCAAGGGTGTACGTGGCGTCGGAGTTGGGCGTCAAGGCCTGACGAGCAGACAGAAACTCGCACGATTTCTCGCTGATGCATGCGATTTTGCGTCTGCTCGCGGAAAGACAGCGCGTTTCACCAGCCTTCGGTGAGGACCCGGTCCAGGGTGTCGACATAGAAGTCGGCCGCCTCGGTGTCGATGCACAGCGGCGGCTTGGTCTTCAGGATGTTCACGTGGTCACCGGTGGGCTGGATGATCACCCCGAGGTCGAGCATCCGATCGCAGATCGCCGAGGTCTCCTCGGGTGCAGGCTCCAGTGTCGTTGCGTCGCGGACCATTTCGACGCCCAGGTACAGGCCGAAGCCGTGCACCGTACCGACGATCGGGTGCCTGTCGCGCAGCTGCAGCAGCCTGGTCTTGAGGTGCCCGCCGACCCGCAGCGCGTTGTCCTGCAGCCCTTCGTCGCGCAGCACGTCGAGGACCGTCATGCCGATCGCGCACGACAGCGGGCTACCGCCGGTGGAGGAGAAGAAGTAGCCCTCCGACGGAGAACGCATCGGCCACCGCGCGGCTGGTGATCACCGCGCCCAGCGGATAGCCGTTGCCGGTCGACTTGGCCACCGACACGATGTCGGGAACCGCCTGCTGCTGCTGAAATCCCCAGAACCATTCGCCGAGGCGGCCGTAACCCACCTGCACCTCGTCGGAGATCGCCAGACCGCCGCCGGCCCGCACGGCCGCGTAGACCTGCTGCAGGTAGCCGTCCGGCAGCGCCATGCCGCCGGCGTTGCCGTACACACTCTCGCAGATGAACGCCGCAGGCGGTCGGCCCGACGCGCCCAGCGCCTCGATCTGGGCGACCGCCTCACCCGCGTACCGGAATGCCTCCGCGCCGCGGTACTTGCCCCGGAAGCTGTTCGGCGACTCGACCGTGTGCACCCAATCCGGCCGGGTGGCAAGCGCATTGGGATTGTCGGCGGTCGACGTCGACACCGCGTCGGTGCCGTACGTCCATCCGTGATAGGCCTCGCGGACGGCGACCACGTCACGCCGCCCGGTGGCGGCGGTCGCCAGCCGGATCGCCAGGTCGCTTGCCTCCGAGCCGGAATTGACCAGAAACACCGTGTCCAGCGGATCGGGCAGAAGTGCGGCCAGGCGCTCGCTGAACTCGACCACGGCCTCGTAGTTGAAGCGGGAGTTCGTGTTCAGCCTGCGCAGCTGCCGGGCGGCGGTGTCGGCGATCCGGGGATGCGCGTGGCCGAGCACGGTGACGTTGTTGACCATGTCGAGGTAGCTGCGGCCCGCGGTGGACATCAGGAAATGGCGTCGGCCGCGCTCGATCTGGGGCGGGGTGCGGTAGTAGAACTCCTGCACGGTTGCGAAACTCGCGTCACGGCGCGACAGCAGGTCCGGTGCGTCGGCGACTCTGCTGCGACGCCAGGCCGAGCAGTGGGCCGGGATCGCGGGCCAAGGCCAGCCAGCCAGGCGCCAGGTCCGACCGGGTGAACGGCGGCGCGACGGGTGCCCCCACAGCGCGCACGCTCAGCTCGATCCGCGCGTTCGCACCGGCCTGCGCCAGCGGTTGTCCGGCGCGCACGGCGCCGTGCGCAGCCCCGGTCGCCCCAGTCAAGGTCAGCTCGAAATCGTTGCCGCGCAACGTGATCCGCCCGGCGTCGTCCTGGCCGGCCTCCCCGTCCCACGGCGCTGCGATACCGACGTCGGCCGCCGGCCACAGGCTGATCCCGGTGGCGACGACGTCGGGGGCGTCCTGGCTGAGGCGCCGCGCGCGGCTGAGCCGCGCCTCACCGAAGCGGGTGACGACGAGGGCGGCACCCTTCTGCAGTGCGGCCCTGGCTGATTCGGCCTCGACATCGCTCGACATCACCCCGGCGGCGTCGAACGCGTCGTCGTAGACCTCCGACGTGCTCGACAGGTCCAGGGTGACCACCGCGGTCGGGTCCACTGCGACGAGCGGCGCCTGCACCGTTCACCGGAGCCGGCGGCTGCGCCAACCCCAGATCGGCCTTGATGACCGCGCTCATCACGTCGAGCGGAATCGAGGTGGCCACGTCGAACATTCGGCGTCTCGGCGTCGGACTGCTCGGTGATGTAGTCGTTGTCGGGATCCAGGACGGCCTGCTGGGCGCCGCTGACGATCAGCACCGCGGTCCGCAACACCAGCAGTGGCCACACCGCGTCCGCCTCCGCGGCCGACAACGGCCGGACGGCGTGAAAGGCCCGAATCGCCGGCAGCACCGATGTCAGTTGCGCACCAACATGTCCCAGCACTGAGGACGCCGTAATCGCGAGCTCGGACACCGCCCAGGTGTGGGACAGGTCGCCGAAGTCGATGACCCCGTCGGGGCGCGGGCCTCCGGCGTCCCGGGACACCACCACGTTGGCATCGGTCAGGTCGATGTGTGCTGCCTGCCGGGGCAGCGCGTCGTCCAGGGGCGAGATCCGCGACCACGCCTCTCGCGCCGTGGTTTCCAGCCGGACGCGCAGCGCCGGGTCGCTCACGTGCGAACTGAGCTCGTCGACGACATCGATCGCCGAAACGCAGGTCCCACTGCAGGATCCGGTCCAGGCCGGGATGGGTGAAGTTCTTCAGTGCGCGGCTCACCCGGCCTGCGACGTCGCCGAGGCCCGCGACGGCAGCCGGGGTCAGGTAACCGGACTCCGTCCAGCGTGCCGCCCGCGAGGTACCGCAGCAGCCGCACATACGCCGTTCCCTCGACCAAACCGTCGATGGACGTGCACTTTTCGCCGGCAATGTTGTCCAGCGGCACCGCCACCCGCAACTCGGGTTCGGAGTCGGCGATCAATTGCGCGGCCTCGTCCTGTGCCTGCAACTCGACCGCGCTGAACGCGGGGTTGGCGATCTTGAGCACGCCGACTATCGCGCCGTCATCGCCGGTGACGATGAAGTTCTTGTCCTGCTGGCTGCCCAGCGAGGTGGCGCGAGCGGTGAGGCCGTAGTGGGTGGACAGGATGTCCCGTGCTTGTGACTCGCTCACCTGCGGGGCGGGTAGTTCGCGCTGCTCCAGGAAGTTGAAGCCCGCGGTGGGATTGGTGCTCAACGTTTCCCTCTGCTCTTCGCGCAAGCGCTCATCGGGCTGTCTGCTCTTCGCGCAAGCGCTCATCGGGCTGTCTGCTCTTCGCGCAAGCGCTCATCGGAAAACGAATTGGACGACGACGTCGGAGAACGCGTCGTTGTCGTCGCCTGCGGCGGTGTGTCCCGCCCCGGACAACTCCGCGAACTCGGCGTTGGGCACCTTGTTCAGGAAGTCCGCCACCGCTTGCTCGCTCACCACATCGGAGAGCTTCCCGCGAATCAGCAGAATCGGGATGGACAGCTCCATCGCTGCCTGCTCGAGCGACTCCACCCGCACGAACGGATCCTCGTGCGGCTTGGTGAGAAACGCCGGATCCCAGTGCCAGAACCATCGGCCATTGCGACGCCGCAGGTTCTTTTTCAGCCCCTCGGGGCTGCGTGGCTTGGGCCGGTGCGGTAGGTAGGCGGCGACCGCCTCGGCGGCCTCCTCGAGCGACTCGAAGCCGTGCACGTGGCTGAACATGAAGTCCCGGATGCGGGCGCTGCCGTTCTTCTCGTACCGCGGCACGACGTCGACCAGGATCAGTCGCTGAACGCTGTCGGGGCCGGCTTCACGCGCCGCGAGGATTCCGGTCAGCCCGCCCATGCTGGCGCCGATCAGCACCACCGGCCGCCCGATCTGGTCGAGCACTGCCCGGGTATCCGCGCACAACGACTCCACGGTGTACTTCGCGTCCGGTGAGCGGTCGCTGTCGCCGTGCCCTCGACTGTCGAGTGCGACCACATGCAGGCCCCGCGCGGCCAGGATCTGCCCGGTCTGCTTCCAGGAGAAGCGGTTCTGGCCGCCCCCGTGCAGCATCAGGACCGACGGGTGCGACCGGTCGCAGTCTTGTGTCGCGTCCGGCTTGTTCCATTCGTCGGCGACCAGAGTGAGGCCATCAGCGCCACGAAACGTCGCGGTCGTCGGCTCGCTGCGGGTAGTGCTCACAGGCGTCCTCTCGGCTGGCCCCGGGGCTTCACGTTACCGAGCGCGGGATTTGTGGCGGTCTCGGGTCCCGAGGGTCGCCGAGGTCCCTAGAATTTGTGCTCGTGCAGGACCTGCCCGATGGCGACCCCGATCGTCGCAGCATCATCGACGCCGCGTATCGGTGCCTTTCGGAGCCGCACTCCGGGCCGATCCCGATGTCGGCGATCCTGCGGTGTGCCGGGGTGTCGACTCGGGCCTTCTACCGGCACTTCGGTTCGAAGGACGAACTGTTCCTGGCCCTGCTCCAGCAGGAGTGCGACGCGGTGGCCGCGCGGGTGGACCGGATCGCCGGGGAGGCCGTGGGGACCGCCGCCAATCAGCTCGCGGCGTGGATCGGAGAGATGTTCGAGATGATGATCGAACCACGCCAGCGGATGCAGCTGATGGTCATCGACTCCGATGAGGTTCGGATGGCCAAGGGGTACAGGGAGACCCGCGAGCGCTCGCGCGCCGACCGGGAACGCTCGTTGGTCGAAATCCTGTCAAGGGGTCGCGCCGACGGCTCGTTTCCGCTCGCCGATCCGGACTCCGACGCCGTCGCGATCAGTGCCGTCGTCAGCCGGACCTTGACCACTCAGACGCCCGATGACCTCCAGAGTCTCAAGCAGGCCCAGGCGCGGGTGCTGGACTTCGCACTGCGAGCGATGGGTGCGGTCCCGCAGGCGTAGCGGCCCCGGTGATGAGTTTCACGCGCCCCCCAGGTCTCAATGTCACGGACACAATCGATCGACAGGAGATCCGCCATGCCCGCCATCACGCCGTCACTCTGGTTCGACAACGACTTGGAGGAGGCCATCGAGTTCTACGCCTCTGTCTTCCCGAATTCGTCCGTCGAGACGATCGACCGATACACCGACGCCGGCCCGGGCACGCCGGGGGAGGTGGTGTCAGCCGTGTTCACACTCAACGGGCAGCGATTCGTCGGCATCAACGGCGGTCCGCAATTCCCGTTCACCGAGGCGGTCTCCTTCATGATCTCCTGCCGCGACCAGGCCGAGGTGGACTACTACTGGGACCGACTGCTGGACGGCGGGGTGGAGTCGCAATGCGGTTGGCTCAAAGACCGATTCGGGCTGAGCTGGCAGATCGTGCCGGACCGGCTGAACGAGCTCACCGGCGACCCGGATCCCGCCCGGGCCACCGCGGCGTCGCGAGCCATGCTGGGCATGCGCAAGATCGTCATCGCCGAACTCGAGGACGCGGTCGCCGGACTGTAGGAAACCACCGATCCCCGCGTTGAGCAGGCCGTTCGACGCCGGGCAAGCTGTTACCCGACGCTCGGCGACGGCACGAAGATGCGCGAAATCGGCTTCTTGTCGTCGGGCCAATTTTTGGTGATATACGGTTCTTCGGCGCCCTCCCATGTGTAACGTCAGCCACAGCCTGACTGGACGCGGGCTTCGTTGGAAGGACAGCGAGCCGATGTTGGTGAGGTGCACACGAGGAAGGACCCGCTAGATGGTCGCTTCCAGCGTCATTGCCAAACCTGTACGTGCCTTCGGCGGGTTCTACTCGATGGCGCTCGACACGTTCGTGTGCGATGTTCAAGCCGCCGTTCGCGTGGCGCGAGTTCATCTCTCAGTCTTGGTTCGTCGCGCGGGTGTCGATCGTGCCGACGCTGATGTTGACCATCCCGTACACGGTGTTGCTGACCTTCACGTTCAACATCCTGCTGAGCGAGTTCGGTGCGGCGGACTTCTCCGGCACCGGAGCCGCGCTGGGCACGGTGCGGCAGATCGGACCGATCGTCACGGTGTTGGTGGTCGCCGGTGCTGGCGCCACCGCCATGTGCGCCGACCTCGGTGCGCGGACAATCCGTGAGGAGCTCGACGCGCTGCGGGTGATGGGTGTCAATCCCATTCAGGCGCTTGTGGTTCCACGGGTGTTGGCCGCCACGCTGGTGTCGCTGGCACTGTCGGCGACGGTGATTCTCGTCGGGCTGGCCGGCGCCTACTTCTTCTGTCGTCTACATCCAGAACGTCTCGCCGGGCGCCTTCGCGGCCGGCCTGACCCTGATCATCGGTGCCACCGACGTCATGATCGCGCTGGTCAAGGCGGCGTTGTTCGGGCTCTCGGCCGGCTCTGATCGCTTGCTACAAGGGGATTTCCGTGCGTGGCGGCCCGGCCGGTGTCGGTAACGCAGTGAACGAGACCGTGGTGTTCACCTTCATGGCGCTGTTCGCCATCAACATCGTCGCCACCGCCGTCGCGATCAAGGTGACGATATGACGATCTCGAGGCCGCACTCCCAGTTCCCCTGGCTGAAAGGCCGGTTCCGCAGCCGTGGCGGACGCCTGGAACAGCATCGGCACCCAGACCAAGTTCTACGGCCGCACCCTGCGCAACCTGCATTACGCTGTTGATTCATTACCGCGTCGAGTTGGTTCGCAACATCGCTCAGATGGGCCTCGGGCGCGGGGGCGCTCATCATCATCGGCGGGACGGTCGCGATCGTCGGCTTCCTGACCGTGACCACGGGCGCACTGGTGGCGGTGCAGGGTTACAGCGACTTCTCCGAGATCGGCGTGGAGGCCCTGACGGGATTCGTGTCGGCCTTCTTCAACGTGCGCCTGATCGCACCGGCCACCACGGCCATCGCGCTGTCGGCGACCATCGGCGCCGGAGCCACCGCGCAACTCGGCGCCATGCGGATCAACGAGGAGATCGACGCGCTCGAGGTGATGGGCATCCGCAGCATCGCGTTCCTCGCCTCCACCCGGGTGCATTGCGGGCTTCCTCGTGGTGATCCCGCTGTATTGCGTGGGTGTGCTGATGGCGTTCTGGGCGGCGCGGTTCGGCACCACCGTCATCTACGGTCAGTCGACAGGTGTGTACGACCACTACTTCAGGACGTTCCTGAACCCGACCGACCTGATGTGGTCGTTCGGCCAGTGCATCGCGCTGGCGGTGGTGATCATGCTCGTGCACACCTATTACGGCTTCACCGCGCGAGGCGGGCCGGCGGGGGTCGGGGAGGCCGTCGGGCGGGCGGTGCGCACCTCGCTGATCGTCGCGGCCTTCGTCCTGGTGATGCTCTCGCTTGCGGTGTACGGCCAATCCGGCAACTTCAACCTGGCCGGGTGACGATGGACCAACACGACGAAGGGCTGCACCCCGCGTGGTGGACGTTGATGCTCGCCATCCTGATCGCCGTGGCCCTCTGGCTGACGTACGCGTTGTTTGTCGGGAGCTTCAAGGAGACCGAGACCGTCACGCTGACCTCCGATCGGTCAGGTCTGGTGATGGAGACCAACGCCAGAGTCAAAATGCGCGGCGTCCAGGTCGGGCGGGTCGCCGCGATCCATGGCGGCAGCGGGCCGGTCGCGCTGAAACTGGAGATCGACAGGGACAAGATCAAGTACATCCCGGCCAATGTCGAGGCCCAGATCCGGGCCACCACGGTCTTCGGCGCCAAGTTCGTCGATCTCGTCTACCCCAGCGACCCCAGCCAGCAGCGACTGGCGCCCGGGCAGGTGATCGAAGTCGCGCAACGTCACCACCGAGGCCAACACGGTGTTCCAGAACGTGGTCGCCGTGCTCGACAAGATCGACCCGGCCAAGCTCAACAGCACACTGTCAGCGCTCGCCGACGGTGTCCGCGGTCAGGGCGAACGGATCGGTCAGGCGACCACCGACGCCAATCAGGTTCTGCTGGAACTGAATCCGCGCAATGAGACGATAACCGCCGACCTGCGAGCGCTGCGAGACTTCAACGACACGTACAGCGTCGCGGCGCAAGACATCCTGACCACGCTCGACGCGGCTCAGCACAACCAGCACCACCATCGCCAGCCACGCCGAAGCAGTTGGACGCGTTGCTGCTGGCCACCATTGGGCTTTCCAACAGCGGTATCAGCCTGCTTGCGCCGAATCAGGCCAACCTCATCAGGGCCATCAACGTGCTCGAGCCGACGACGAACCTGCTGTACAAGTACAGCCCGGAGTACACCTGCCTGCTCATCGGCGCGAAGACCCTGCTGGACACCGGCGGGTATGAAGCGCCAGGCGGAAACGGCCGGACACTGGTGCTCGACGTCGGGCTGGCGCTCGGCGACGACCCGTACCACTACCCGAACAACCTGCCGATCATCGGCGCCAAGGGCGGACCGGGCGGCAAGCCGAGTTGCGGCTCGCTGCCCGACGTCGCGCAGAACTGGCCGGTGCGAAATCTCGTCACCAACACCGGTTTCGGCACCGGGATCGACTGGCGGCCCAACCCCGGCATCGGCTTCCCGGCCTGGGCCAACTACCTTCCGATCACCCGCGCAGTGCCCGAACCGCCGAGCATCCGCAACCTCTTCGGCGGGCCTGCGACCTGGGACCGATCCCGTATCCGGGGGCCCCGGCCTACGGTGCGGACCTGTACGCGCCGGACGGCACTGCCGCTGTGGCCGGGCCTGCCGCCGGCGCCGCCGCCGGGGGCGCCGCGGGATCCCGGTCCGACGCCGGGCACCGAACCGTTCATCGTCCATGCACCCGCGCAGATGCAGCCGACGCCGCTACCGCCGATCCCGTTGCCGCGGAGGCCGCGCCGGGCCCATGAACGTCACCGCAGACAAGCCATGAAAGGTAATCGCCATGCAGGGCATGACAGCCAAGATTCGCCATGACGCGGTGCGTCTTGCCGTCTTCCTGGCTGTGTGCCTGCTCGGCGTGTTCGGGCTGTTCGCGGTCTTCGGGCAGATGCGCTTCGGGGAGGAGACCAAGGCCTACAGCGCCGAGTTCAGCAACGTGACCGGGTTGGAGAACGGCGACTTCGTCCGCATCGCCGGCGTCGAGGTCGGCAAGGTCAAGAAGGTTGAGATCCAGCCCGATACGACGGCGCTGGTTGAGTTCACCGCAGACGAGTCGGTGGTGCTGACCGAGGGCAGCAGGGCCGTCATCCGCTACGACGACCTCATCGGCGGCCGCTACCTGGCGCTGCAGGAAGGTGCCGGCGGTACCGCGACGCTCAAGGCGGGGGACACGATTCCGCTGGCCCGCACCTCGCCGGCGCTGGATCTTGACGCGCTGATCGGCGGTTTCCGGCCGCTGTTCCGGGCGTTGGATCCCGATCAGGTAAACGCGTTGTCGGGCCAGCTGATTCACGGCCCTGCAGGGTCAGGGCGGGACCATCAACTCGTTCCTGGCCCAGACCGCGGCGCTGACCACCACGCTGGCCGACCGCGATCAGCTGATCGGCGAGGTCATCGTCAACCTCAACGTCGTTCTCGGGTCGCTCGGCGACCAAAGTGACCAGTTCGCCAAGGCAGTCGACGCGCTCTCCGAATTGGTGACGACCCTGGAGGCCCGCAGAGAGGACATCAGCAACGGCGTGGCGTACACCAACGCCGCCGCCGGCAAGCATCACCGACCTGTTGGCGCAGGCGTCGTCCACCCTTTGCCAAGACGATTCAGGAGACCGACCGCGCCGCCGGAATCGTGGTGGCCGACCACGAGTACTTCGACAATCTGCTCAACACGCTGCCGGACGCGTACCAAGCGCTTGCGCGCCAAGGCATCTACGGTGACTTCTTCAGCTTCTACCTGTGCGACATCGTACTGAAGCTGAACGGCAAGGGTGGCCAGCCGGTGTACGTCAAGGTCGCCGGCCAGTCCACCGGGAGGTGCGCGCCGAGGTGAAGTCCTTTAGCGAACGGAATCAGCTGGTCATCGGTGTCGTCGGGCTGGCGTTGACGATCGGCGTCGTGGTGGGGTCACTGAATTACCAGCGGCTGCCGTTCCTCCAGGGCAAGGAATACGCGGCCTACTTCGCTGACGCGGGCGGGCTGACGACCGGTGAGGCGGTGCAGGTTTCGGGTTTCAAGGTGGGTGAGGTCGAGTCCATCGAGCTGGACGGCCCGCATGCGCTGGTGAGGTTCACCGTCGCCAAGAACATCCGGCTCGGTGATCGCACCGAGGCGGCGATCAAGACCAGGGGTCTGTTGGGCACGAAGGTCCTCGAGGTGACCTCCCGCGGCGACGGCCAACAGGAGGGCACGATTCCCATCGAGCGCACCACGTCGCCGTACGAACTGCCCGACGCGCTGGGCGAGCTGGCGACGACGATCAGCGGACTGAACACCGATCAACTGTCGGATTCGCTGCGGGTGTTGGCGGAGACGTTCTCCGACACTCCGCCGGAGCTGCGCGTCGCGGTCGAGGGCGTGGCGCGGTTCTCGCGAGACGCTCAACGACCGCGATGCGCAACTGCGGGGCCTGCTGACCAACGCCAACAAGGCCACCACGGTGCTGGCAGAGCGCAGCGACCAGGTGGTCAGCCTGGTCACCAACACCAACGCGCTGCTGGCCGAGCTGGAAAGCCAGAGCGCCGCACTGGATCAGATCTCCGGCAACATCTCGGCGCTCAGCGATCAACTGCAGGGCTTCATCGCCGAGAACCGCGAAACCATGAAACCTGCTCTGGACAAGCTCAACGGCGTGCTGACGATCCTCGACAACCGCAAGGAACGCTTGCAGAGATCGATCAAACTGCTCAGCCAGTATTCGATGTCGCTGGGCGAATCGGTGGCATCGGGGCCGTTCTTCAAGACCTACGTCGCCAACCTGCTGCCGGGCCAATTCGTGCAGCCGTTCGTCGACGCCGCGTTCTCCGACCTCGGTGTCGATCCCAATGTGCTGCTGCCGTCGGAGCTCACCGATCCGCAGGTCGGGCCAGCCGGGAACACCGGCACTGCCGGTGCCCTTCCCACGGACAGGCCAGGGCGGCGAGCCGCGTCTGACCATTCCCGACGCCATCACCGGCAATCCCGGCGACCAGGGTTGCGGTCCGCCGGGCCTGCCGCTGCCCGGTCCGACCGGCTGCTATCCCGTACCGCGAGCCGCTGCCGGCGCCGCCGCCCGGCGGGCCGCCGCCGGGACCGCCCGCCGTGGCGCCTGCAGGGTCTGCAGTCGATCCCGGGGCCGACGCCTGCTCCAGTCATGGTGCCCGCTCCCGGTGAGGCGCCCCATCTTGCGCCCGCGGAGGCCGGACAATGACGCGCACCGCCCGGATCCTGCTCGCAGTTGCACTGGCCGTGATACTGGCAGGCGGCGCGGTCGTGTTGCTGCGCAGCACCGAACGGTTCAACCGCACACATGTCGTCGCCTACTTCGAGAACAGCAACGGCATCTACGCCGGTGACGATGTTCGCATCGTCGGGGTGCCCGTAGGCAGGATCGAGTCCATCGAGGCGCAGCCCGAGCGTCGGTCAAGATCTCGTTCTGGTTCGACAGCAAGTACCAGGTTCCGGCCGACGCGAAGGCCGCCATCCTGTCGCCGACGTTGGTGACGGCGCGCAGCTATTCAGCTCACCCCCGCCTACACCGGGGGGCCGGTGATGGACGACAACGCCGTCATTCCGCGGGAACGCACCGCGGTTCCGGTGGAATGGGACGAGGTCCGTCGTCAGTTGGAAACGTTGTCCGAGACCTTGCAGCCGACCGAACCCGGCGGGGTGAGCCCGCTTGGCTCGGTCATCAACACCGCCGCCGACAACCTGCGTGGCGAGGGCGCCAATATCCGTGACACCGTCATCAAACTGTCGCAAGCCATTACGGCCCTCGGCGATCACAGCACCGACATCTTCTCGACGGTCAAGAATCTGGCGATTCTGGTGTCGGCGCTGCAGGACAGCACCGACGTGATGCGTCAGCTCAACCAGAACCTGGCGACCGTGACCGGCACTGCTCGCCGACGATCCCGGCGAAGTGGCCGCCGCGGTCCGCGATCTCAACAGCGTCGTCGGAGAGGTCCAGACGTTCGTGGCCGAGAACCGCGAAGCGCTCGGCACCACGTCGGACAAGTTGGCAGGGGTGACCCAGGCGTTGAACGACAGCCTGGGCGACGTGAAGCAGTTCCTGCACGTCGCGCCCAACACGTTGCAGAACTACGTGAACATCTGGCAGCCGGCCCAGGGCGCGGTGAGCAGCGTGCCGATGATCAACAACTTCGCCAATCCGATTTCCTTCTTGTGCGGCGCCGTGCAGGCGGCGTCCCGGCTGGGTGCCGAGCAGTCGGCGAAGCTGTGCGCTGCAATACCTCGCGCCGATCATGAAGAACCGCCAGTACAACTTCCTGCCCGTCGCGCAGAACGTCTTCGTCGGCGCCACGCACTCGGCCCAATGAGCTCACCTTCAGCGAGGACTGGCTGCGCCCGGATTACATTCCGCCGCAAACTGTTCCGTCGTCATCACCGCCGGCAGCCGGGCAACCGTCAGCGCCGGCCACGGGTCCGCCGTTGGCGGCGGAGGCGACCGTCGCACCGAACCCGGCCGACGGTCTGCACGGGTTGATGGTGCCGCCGGGGGTGGGGCCATGATGCGGGGCAAGGTCTTTCGTGGGGTGGTCGTCGCGGTCGTCTCGGCCGGGATGCTGTCCGGTTGTGCGGGCTGGCAAGGGACTGAACTCGCTTCCGTTGCCGGGCGTCGAGGGCGCCGGGCCGGGCTCGTTCACCATCGAGGCGCAGATGCCCGACGTGGACAACATCGAGCCGAATTCCCGCGTCCGGGTCGGCGATGTGAACGTCGGCCACGTCAGGAGGATCGAGCGCCAGGGCTGGCATGCGCTGGTGACGATGGAGCTCAACGGTGACGTCGAGTTGCCCGCGAATGCGACAGCCAAGCTCGGTCAGACCAGCCTGTTGGGTTCGCTGCACATCGAGCTGGCGCCGCCGACCGACGTGCCGCCCGAGGGCAAGCTGGACGACGGCTCGCTGATTCCGTTGGCGTCGTCGGGTAGCGTATCCGAGCACCGAGCAGGCGCTGGCCGCGGTCGCGTTGCTGCTCAACGGCGGCGGTCTCGGCGAACATCCAGGACATCACCGAGGCGTTGAGCACCGCGTTCACCGGTCGCGAGAACGATCTGCGCAGCCTGATCGAGCAACTCGACATCGCGATCGGTCACCTCGACGACCAGAAGCAGGACATCATCGCCGCGTCGGAGAGCCTGAACAATCTGGTCGGTCAGTTCGCCGAGCAAAAGCCGGTGGTGGACAAGGCGTTACGGACAATTCCGGATGCGCTGGCGGTGCTGCGAGACCAGCGCGACAACCTGGCCGAGGCGCTCGCGCAGCTCGGCAAGTTCAGCGCGCTGGCCGCCGACTCGGTCAACCAGACCAAGGAAGCACTGGTGCAGGAGCTCAAGGATCTCGGCGTGGTGCTGCAGGAGCTGGCCAACGCCGGTCCCGCGCTGACCCGCGCGCTGAGCTTCCTGCCCACCTTCCCGTTCCCCAAGGAGACGCTCACCAACTGGATGCGCGGCGACTACGCGAACCTGACGTTGATTGTCGACCTGACGTTGAGCCGGATCGACTCCGGATTCTTCACCGGATCGCGGTGGGAGTGCGACCTGACCTGGTTGGAGCTGCAGTGGGGCCGCACCATCGGCCAATTCCCGAACCCGTGCAACGCGGGCGGGCCGGGCGACCGCGGGCAACCCGCTGGTCGCTCCGTACCGCTGGGACCAGGGGCCATGACATGCGGATGACCAGGCAGATCCTCATCCAGATGGCGATCTTCGCCGTCATAGCGACCACGGCGCTGGCGATCATGGTCTTCGGCTACATGCGGTTGCCCGACCTCCTCGGCATCGGCCAGTACCGCGTGACGGTGGAGTTGCCCGAGACCGGCGGGTTGTACCCGAGGAGCAACGTCACCTACCGCGGCGTGGAGGTCGGCGAGGTGAAGAGCGTCGGGCTGACTGACACCGGTGTCGCGGCGGTGCTGTCACTGAACTCCGACGTCAGGATTCCCGCCGACCTCGACGCCGAGGTGCACAGCGTGTCCTCGGTCGGCGAGCAGTTCGTCCAGCTGCTACCTCGAAGTGCCGAGGGTCCGGAGTTGAAGGACGGCGACGTGATCCCGATGGATCGCACCACGGTTCCGACCGATATCAACACGGTCCTGGACCTCACCAACCGCGGTCTGGAGGCGATCCCACGGGAAAACCTGAACACCGTCATCGACGAGGCCTATATCGCGGTCGGCGGGCTCGGGCCGGAACTGCGCCGGCTGGTCACCGGAAGCACCGACCTGGCGATCGACGCCCGCCAGAATCTCGACTCGCTGATCACAGTGATCGACCAGTCCAAGCCGATACTGGACACCCAGACCGACACCGCGGGCCCGATCCAGGCGTGGGCGGCGAATCTGGCGAGTATCAGCGGTCAGCTGCAGAGCCAGGATCCGGCCGTGGCTGGCATTCTGGCCAAGGGTCCGGGCGCCGCCGACGAGGTGGGGGCGTTGTTCGATCGGCTGCGGCCCACGCTGCCGATCGTCCTGGCCAACCTGGTCAGCGTCGGGGAGGTGGCCGTCACCTACCAGCCGAGTCTCGAACAGTTGCTCGTGCTGCTGCCTCAGGGCACCGCCGTCACGCAGGCCGTCGGCGTGCACAAGCGGAATACCAAGCAGGACTACGAGGGCGATGCCCTGGTCTTCAACCTGAACCTGGCGATCCCTCTGGTGCCCGCGCCGATACCGCTACCGCCGCAGCAGTTGCCGCCGCCGTGCACGACAGGCTTCCTGCCCGCCCAGCAGCAGCGGGTGCCCACCTTCGAGGACTATCCCGACAGACCGCCGGGCGACGTCTACTGCCGGGTGCCGCAGGACGCACCGTTCAACGTGCGCGGCGCCCGCAACCTGCCCTGCATCTCGGTGCCTGGCAAACGCGCCCCGACGTGGCAGCAGTGCGAAAGCGATGAGCAGTACGTGCCGCTCAACGACGGCTACAACTGGAAAGGCGATCCCAACGCGACACTGTCCGGGCAGCCAGTTCCGCACGTGCCTCCGGCCGTTTCACCTGCAGAAGCAACTGCTCCACCGGATCCGGCACTGCCGCCAATAGCGGCCGCTGAATACGATCCCGCGAGCGGCACGTACGTTGGACCGGACGGACGTGTTTACACACAGTCCAACCTGGCCCAAAGTGCCGCAGAGGAGCAAACATGGCAGACGATGCTGCTGCCCCCGACGGGGAACTGACGGAAGCGACGTCAGAACGGAAGCCGAAGGCTGAGCAGGCCGAGTCCGGCGCCGCCGAGCCGGACCAGGCTGCCGACGAAGACGTCGACGAGGTTGAGGACGACGACGCCGAGGACTCCGTCGGTGAGGCCGACGGCGAAGCGGTCCCCGCGCGCACCCCGATGTCGCACGTCAAGGCCGCGCTCATCGCGGGCATCGCCGGAGTAGTGGCACTGGCGGGTCTGACCGGGTGGCTGGGATTCCGCACCTACGAATCGAACCGGGCCGACGCAGAGCGCAACCTGTTCCTTCAGGTGGGACGCCAGGGAGCGCTGAACCTCACCTCCATCGACTGGCAAAACGCCGACGCCGACGTCCAGCGCATCCTCGATTCGGCGACGGGCACGTTCTACGACGACTTCCAGCAGCGTGCTCAGCCGTTCGTCGAGGTGGTCAAGCAGGCGCAGTCGAAGTCGGTTGGCACCATCAGCGAGGCGGGGGTGGAGTCCGCGGGCGACAACGAGGCCCAGGTACTTGTCGCGGTCACGGTGAATACGTCCAACGCCGGAGCGCCCGAACAGGAACCGCGGGCCTGGCGGATGCGGATCTCGGTGGAGAAGATCGGCGACGAAGCCAAGGTGTCCAACGTGGAGTTCGTGCCGTGAGCGAGGACAAGGGGACCAAGATCCTGGAGGACGACCTGGAGGACGACACTGCCGTGGGTGCTGAGACTGCGATCGAAGACGACACCGAGAAGGCCGAAGAGACCACGACGGCCGACGACACCGGCGAACTCGAGGACGTCGAGACGACGGATGAGCCCGAAGCCGACGCATCCGAGCCCACCGGGGAGCCGGAGGCCGCGTCGGACACACCGAAAAGGCGCATTCAGTGGTCCCGTCTGGTCGCGTTCGTGCTGCTGCCCGCGTTGGCGCTGGCGCTCGCCCTGGGAGCCGGCTACCTCAAATGGCGGGACAACTCGGTCCGCAACAGTGAGACTGCGGCCAGAACCTCCGTGCAGGCCGCCAGGGACATCACGATCGCGCTGCTGTCCTACACGCCTGACCAGGTCGAGCAGCAGCTCGGGGACGCGCGGAATCTGCTGACCGGAGAGTTCCGCGACTCCTACACTTCTCTGACCAACGACGTGGTCATCCCCGGTGCCAGGGAGAAGCAGATCTCCGCGGTCGCCTCGGTTCCCGCGGCGGCGTCGGTTTCGGCGACTGCGACCGAGGCCGTCGTGCTGGTGTTCGTCAATCAGACGGTGATCGTCGGACAGGACGCGCCCACCGACACCGCGTCGAGCGTGCGGGTGACGCTGGAGAAGGTCGGCGACAGCTGGCTGATCTCGAAGTTCGACCCGGTCTGATTGCGGCGACTCAGAGCTTCTGCCGCCCCGGGTGGCTGCGCGCCACCATAGGCAGCAGTACCCGGTGCGGTGCAAAGCGGTTGAGCAGGGCCGCCGCACGATTCGGTGCGCCCGGCACGATCACCGACTTGCCCCGATCCAGCCCGTCGATGGCCGTTCTGGCCACGGCGTCGGCTTCCTCCCACAGGAACTTGGGAAGCATCTTCTCGGCCTCCTCATCGGGAATGCCTGCGGACTCACCGAATCCGGTACGGACCGGCCCTGGGCACACGGTCGCGGCCGTCACACCGGTGCCGCGCAGTTCTTCGCGCATGGCCTCGGTGTAGGACAGCACAAAGGCCTTGGCCGCCCCGTAGGACGCCTGCCAGGGCACCGGTCCGAAGGCGCCCACCGACGCGACGTTGAGCACCGCTCCTCGGCGGCGGGACACCATGCCCGGCACGAATCGGCTGCACAGGTCGACCACCGCTGCGACGTCGACCTCGACCAGCCGCAGCTCGTCCTCGGGATCCGAGCGCGCGACCGGGCCCAGGTTGGACATGCCGGCGTTGTTGACCAGAATGTCGACGGTGAGGCCGAGCGCGGCGACCTGGTCGGGCAACGCTGCGCGCTCCGCGGGGTTGGCCAGGTCAGCCGGCAGCACGCGTCCGTTCCCAGCGAGGGAATCCGCCAGCACCTGCAGCCGGTCGGCGCGGCGGGCGACCAGGATCACCAGGTAGCCGCGTCGGGCGAACTCACGGGCGATCTCCTCGCCGATTCCGGACGACGCGCCGGTGACGAGCGCCGCGCCGGACTCAGAGGCGGGGGGCAGCAGCGGCATGCGGCACAGCCTAACGTGGGCACCGTGGCGGTGAACCGACTCGCCGCGGTCGATGCGCAGACCTACTGGATGTCGGCCGCGATCCCCAACGACCAGTTCCTGCTGTACGCATTCGGCGCAGGCTCAACCGGCGTGGATCGCGCGCTGCACGAGATCCGGGGGAGAGCCCGAACCTGCCCCGAGCTGAGACTGCGCATCGCCGACACCGGGTTCTGGACCTATCCGGGGTGGGTGCCCTGCGAGGTCCGCCCGGAGCAGTTCGTGGTGCACGAGCCGGCCGACCGTACCTGGGCGGCGTGCCTGGCGGTGGTGGCGAAACTCGTTGACGACCAACTCGATCCGCAGGTGATGACCTGGCGGGTGCATGTGTTCCCGGCGATCGAAGCGGTGCCGGGCACGCGGCGCGGCACGGTGGCGGTCGTGCAGGTCAGTCATGCACTGGCCGACGGTGTACGGTCCTCGGAGCTGGCGGCTCACCTGTTCGGCCGCGCCGGTGCGGTGCCCGCCGTGGCGGTGGGGCGGCACAGCGCGGCCGGGTTCGTGCGACGTGCGTTCTCGGCGGCGCGCGCCCATCGCAGGTTGGTTCGCGACACTGCCACGGGATTGGTTCCAGCCCAGGCACTTTCGGTACCACCGTTGCGCACCAACTCGAGACCCTCTGGGCCTCTTCATGTCCGGACCGTGATCTGCGAGCGTGAACACGTGCCGGGGCCGACGGTGACGATCGGCGTACTGGCGGCGGTGTCGGCTGCCCTGTCCGGGCACCTGCGGGAACTCGGCGATGACCCGTCGCTGCTGGGTGCGGAGGTCCCGATGGCGAGATCGGGCCCGCGGCTGGCGCACAACCATTTCGGCAACGTCGGTGTCGGCCTCTACCCGGATGTGGAGACCGCGCTGAGGGCTCGCCGGATCGCCGCTGAGCTGTACCAGCGTCGGCGGCGGGCCGCCCACCCGGCGATGCGTGCCGAATCCGCAGCGTTCGCGTCGGTTCCTGCGGCCGTCCTCCGTTGGGGTGTCGAGCAATTCGACCCCAACGTCCGGTCGCCCACCGTCACCGGCAACACCGTGGTGTCCAGCGTCAACCGCGGCGCCAAGGACCTGCGGTTCGGCGATGCCCCGGTCGTGTTGACCGCCGGCTTTCCCGGTCTGTCACCGATGATGGGACTGACGCACGGCGTGCACGGTATCGGCGACACGATCGCGGTCAGTGTGCAGGCAGCCGAGTCGGCGATCGGTGATGTCGACGGCTACCTGCAGCGGCTGACCCGCGAGCTGCGTGGCTAGGTTTCCCGGTTCCCGGCGGGATTCCATGCCAACTGGGTGCCCGCCGGCTAGCCGCGCAACGAGCCGATGCCGGAGTCCAGGGCGGCCTCCAGGTAGCCGAGGTCTCCTGTCGCCAGCATGATCCCCACACCTCCCTGGATGCCTGCGAGGAGCGCGGCCGCCGCACGCTCGGCGTCGACACCGTCGGCGACCTTGGCCTGGGCCTGCATGTGGCGGACTCCGGTGGCGATCTCCGCGTGCCACTTGGCGATCAGGGCCGCCGTCACCGCCTGCGCGCCCGGGGTGCTGCGGCCGATCTCGGACATCAGCACCGCCAGCGGGCAGTGCTGACCCTGTCTGCGGTAGCGGTCCACCACGGCGTCGCGCCAGCGTTGCCACGCCGCCCACGAGGTCAACGCCCCCAGGTGGGGCTGCTGATCGTCGAGGACCATCTGCGCCTCGTGCTCGGCGACGGCGAGCAGCAGCTGCTCCTTGCCGTCCGGGAAGTAGTGAAAGAGTTGACTCTTCGACGTCTGCGTCCGCGACCGGATGTCATCGAGGGTGGCGACGGCGACCCCTCGCTCGCGGATCTCGGCTGCGGCGCCCTCGACGATGCGCTGCCGCGTCGCCCTGCCCTTTGGCGGTCAGATTCTGGACTTGCAGGTCCATTTTTGTCAGCGGAGCATATGGACTCATGAGTCCAAACAGTACGCGGCTGGCCGGCCGCACAGCACTTGTCACCGGATCGACCGGCGGTCTCGGGGTGACCGTCGCGCAAGCCCTCGCCGCCGAGGGCGCCTTCGTCGTCGTCACCGGTCGAAACAGGGCCAGGGGAGAGGCCGTGGTCTCCGACATCCGCACTGCCGGCGGCACGGCGGGGTTCGTCGCCGCCGACTTGGGAGGTGCGGACGAGGGCGCGGTTCACGACCTGGCCGACCGAGCCGCCGCGGTGGCCGGTGGCCGGATCGACATCCTGGTCAACAACGCCGCCATGCTGCTCATGCCGACCCCGACCGCCGACTCTCAGCGCAGAACGCTGCAGCAGGCATTCACCGTCAACGTCTTCGCGCCGTTCCTGCTGACCGGCCCGCTCGCGCCGGCCATGGCCGCAGCGGGGCGACGGCGCCGTCGTCAACATCGGCTCGATCACGGGTCTGCGCGGCACCGCCGGCTCGGCTGTCTACGACGCCAACAAGGCGGCGGTGCACTCGCTCACCCAGTCCTGGGCGGCGGAGTACGGCCCGTCGGGGGTGCGGGTCAACGCCGTCGCCCCCGGACCGATCGCCACCGAACGGGCCGCGGAGTTCGCCGACCACGTCGCTCCGGTGCTGGCGCGCATCCCGTCGCGGCGGATGAGCACCCCGGCCGAGGTTGCCGCCGCGGTGGTTTTCCTGGCCTCCGACGACGCCGCCAACATCCACGGCGCAATCCTCAGCGTGGATGGGGGTTGGGCGGCCGTTTAACAGATGTGTTTCCGGGTCGATGTCGCTCCGGCCCGCCGGAAGCCCTAGATTCTGTTACATGACTGCCTACGACGTCGGTGTGCTCATCCTGCGGGTCGTCCTGGGGCTGACGATGGCCGCGCACGGCTACAACAAGTTCTTCGGCAAGGGCGGGCTCAGCGGCACGGCCGGCTGGTTCGACAGTATGGGCATGAAGCCGGGCATGTTTCACGCCCGCGTCGCCGCCACCACCGAGATGGCAGCAGGCATCGGACTGGCAGTCGGCCTGCTCACCCCGATCCCGGCGGCGGGCTTCGTGGCGCTGATGCTGGTCGCGGCATGGACTGTGCACAGGACAACGGCTTCTTCATCGTCAAGGAAGGCTGGGAGTACAACCTGGTGCTCGCCTCCTCCGCGGTCGGCGATCGCCACGATCGGCGCAGGCAAGGTCAGCCTGGACTACCTGTTCTTCTCGAACACCGGCCTCTATGACCTGTTGCACGGCTGGTGGGGTCTGCTCATCTCGGCGGGCCTGGGCCTCGTCGGTGGCATCGGCCAGCTCGTCATCTTCTACCGGCCACCGGCCAAACAGAGCGCCTAGGTTCCGCGGCGAGAAGACACAGAATCGCGCGGTTCGGGCCGCGATCGCGCGATTTTGTGTCTGTTCGACCAAGGCGAACTGGAACACGTTCTAGTCTGACCCGCATGGGGTTTCTCAAGCAGGACGCGCCCGTCGTCGACTACGCGCAGTGGAGCAAGGGCACCCGCGCCGAGCGGATCGTCCCGATGGCCCGGCACTGGGCCGAGGTCGGCTTCGGCACGCCGATCGTGCTGCACCTGTTCTACGTCGTCAAGATCCTGCTGTACATCCTGGCCGCATGGCTGATCGTGCTGTTGGGCACTCGGGCTTGGGAGGTTGGACGGTTTCACCGACGTCGCCTCCTGGTATGCCGAGCCGATCGTCTACCAGAAGGTCGTGTTCTTCACGATGCTGTTCGAGGTCGTCGGGCTGGGCTGCGGATTCGGGCCGCTCAACAACCGCTTCTTCCCGCCGATGGGTTCGGTGCTGTACTGGTTGCGGCCCAAGACCATTCGTCTGCCACCGTGGCCCAGCCGGATTCCGCTGACGCAGGGTGACACCCGCACGCCGGTCGACGCGCTGCTCTACGCGGCACTGTTGGTGATGCTGGTGGTCGCGCTGTTCTCTGACGGCACCGGGCCCATCCCGGAGCTCGGCAGCGAAGTGGGCGTGCTGCCGGTCTGGCAGATCGGGACGATCCTCGGGCTCCTCGCCGTGTGTGGCCTGCGCGACAAGGTGATCTTCCTGGCCGCCCGCGGCGAGGTCTACGGCTCGTTGGCGGTGTGCTTCCTGTTCAGCCGGGGCGGACATCGTCATCGCCGCCAAGCTCGTCTGCCTGGTCATCTGGCTCGGCGCGGCGACGTCCAAGCTCAACAAGCACTTCCCGTTCGTCATCTCGACCATGATGAGCAACAACCCGGTGATCCGCCCGCGCTGGATCAAGCGCAAGTTCTTCGAGCATTTCCCCGACGACCTCCGGCCGGGGCGCACGTCGCGCTGGCTCGCGCATTTCAGCACCGCGATCGAGGGCCTGGTCCCGGTGGTGCTGTTCTTCAGCCACGGCGGCTGGGTGACGACTATCGCCGCTTTCGTCATGGTGTGCTTCCACTTCGGCATCCTGTCGGCGATCCCGATGGGGGTACCGCTGGAGTGGAACGTGTTCATGATTTTCAGCGTGCTGGCACTGTTCGTCGGGCACGCCGGGGTGGGCCTGAACGACCTGCAGAGCCCGTGGCCGATCCTGCTCTTCGTCGTCGTCGCAGCCACCGTCGCGGTGGGAAACCTGTTCCCGCGCAAGGTTTCCTTCCTGCCCGGCATGCGGTACTACGCGGGCAACTGGGACACTTCGCTGTGGTGCATCAAGCCGTCGGCCGACGCCAAGATCGCCGGTGGCATCGTCGCGATCGCCAGCATGCCCGCCGCGCAGCTGGAGAAGTTCTACGGCAGCAGGGAGACCGCGGAGATGTACCAGTACATGGGGTACGCGTTCCGCGCGTTCAACACCCACGGCCGCGCGATGTTCACCCTCGCGCACCGCGCGATGGCCGGGCACGACGAGAATGAGTATGTGCTGACCGACGGCGAGCGAATCTGCAGCACCGCCATCGGCTGGAACTTCGGCGACGGGCACATGCACAACGAGCAGTTGATAACCGCCCTGCAGACCCGGTGTCGTTTCGAGCCGGGGGAAGTCAGGGTGATGCTGCTGGACGCGCAGCCAATTCACAAGCAGCGCCAGGAGTATCGTCTCGTCGATGCCGCCACAGGCGAGTTCGAACGTGGCTACGTGCACGTCGCCGACATGGTGACGCGGCAGCCGTGGGACGACACCGTGCCCGTGCACGTGACGTGGAGGAAGGACGGCGCCGACGTGCCCTGACTAACTCATCACGTCGCGGATCGGGACACTCTCCAGGCCGGTCAACAGCAGTTCCCTTGATGTGTCGAGGTGTTTGCGCCAATGCGCTTCTGCGCCTCCGGCGTCGCCCGCGCGCAGGAACTGCATGAGCTTGCGGTAGGACCGAATGAGCTTGTCGTAGTCGGCCTTCGACACCGGACGGCGCTCCTTGAACACGAACGCCGTGTGACGGACCGTGATCTCGTGGAGCATGCCGGCGACGATGCTCAGTGTCGCGTTGCCGGACAGCTGCACCACTCGCAGGTGAAAGGCGCCGGTGGTCTCGGCCAGCCGACCGGATTGCCAACCCTCGGAGATCAGGGCCTCCAGCAGTTGATCGAGCTCGTCGAAGGCTTCGGCGAGGCCGGACTCCGCGAGCAGGCGAGCAGCCATCGGCTCGATGCCGGACTTCGCGGTCAGCAGATCGGCGATCGTCGTCCCGGACAACTCCAGCAGCAGACCTGCGGGACGCGCGACGATCTCCGGCCCGGGGACCCGTACCCGCGCACCGGTGCGGGAGCCGCGGCGCACCTCGACGAGGCGCTCGGACTCCAGGACCCGGACGGCTTCGCGCAGCGTCGGCCGGCTGACGCCGAAATGGGTCATCAGCTCGGCTTCGTTGGGCAGGAAGTCGCCGTCAGTAAGCTGTCCTTCGACCACCATGCGACGCAGCGTGCCGGCGACCAGCTCGGCGGTCTTCGGGGAACGGACAGCGGTACCCGACCCCACGGCGCCGGGGCCGATCATCGGTGCCAGCCGAGTATCTCGAGCCACCTCACCTCCGGTCAGGGGTCCAACAGCCGCCCAGTGCAGCTGTGCAACTCAGTAAACCATGTGAGGGTACTGACACTTGTTTGATCGGGCGTTCATCCAGGTGAACGCCGTCTAGCGGCAGACGAAGCCCTTGTTGCGCATCAGGAAGTCCGCCAGGAAACCGTCGTGCGGGACAAGGGGCGCGGCGTGGTGCGTGGCGACATCGCCGGTATAGACGTTGGCGACCGTGGGGTCATGTACCAGCGCGTCGAGCAGGGATACCTCCGTGGTGATCGCGTTGAGTACCAGCGTGTTCCGCAGCGGGGGCAGACCGTCTTCGCGCGACCACGGCGACACCCAGACACAAGGGAACGGGAGCTCGGTGCCGAGGGTGTCGGCGTGTGGCGCGGCCAGCAGGTGCACCGCGGGTCGCAACGCGGCGAACCCGTCGCCCAGATCGGCGACCACTTGATCGGCCCCGAGGATGGCCGTGGTGGCGGCGGCCCGGTGTGCGAGGTGGCCGGCGAGGCGGTGCGCGCTCTCAATGGGCATGGTGGGCAACTCCGCTCGCGGATCGGTGTGCGGTAACGGGGTCATCGAGGCGAGCCGCTCGGCGATCGCGTGTGCAAGTGGCGTCGCGTCGCCTTCGTAGAGCACCGCCGTGGCGTTCACACATGCCATGCCGGCGAGACCGGCGATCGAATCGACGACGACGTCGAGGTGATCCCGCCAGTCGCGGTCGGCGGTGATCAGGATCTTGCAGCGTCCCGGTCCGTTGACCGACACCGATGGATCGCCTTCGTATCGCTCGGCGACGTCCTGGCCGCCGTACACGAGCGCGAGGTCGGCCGATCGCACGACGTCGTCGGCCACCTGATGGCTGGTCGGAAGATACAGCGCGTCGGCGTCGCGGAAGCCCGCCTGCCGCAGGGCGCTCACCACGCGGTGGGCGGTCAGGGGTTCGCGCCGCGACGGTCGCACCGCGACGCGGTACCCGAGCGCGAGAGCCTGCGGCCAAAGCCCGTGCACGCCGGGCGCGTTGCCCGGTGCATGGACCGCGAGCACCTCGCCACGGCGCGCCCACACCGCGCCCTCCCGCTGGTCGCGCCAGTCGGCCGTCGCGCCGGCGGGAAGTGCAGCCCGTACCGCGTCGACTGCCGTCGCGAGTGACTCGGCCACGACCTGCGCGCCGGCAGCGGCCACCGTCAACGGAAGCCCGGAGATCCGGCACGTCAGTTCGACGTAGGCGTCGAAGTCCAGGTCGGCGATCACCCCGCCGGTGAAGACCTCGGCTGCGCGGGTCAGTGCGGCGTGCCGGTCGGCAGTCGGTAGTGGACTTGTCTTGCGCTGTGCTGCAATTGATCTCGTGACAAAGAGTCTGGGGACAACCGACAGGTCCACCACGGCGGTTCCCTGGGTGTCGGCGATGACCTCGCGCCGGCGGGTGCGGTATTCGCCGCGGGGGCCGAGCGCTTCGATCGCGAGACGATCCCGGGCCACTTAATAGACGCCTTCGATGACCCGCTCGCCGTCGAAGACCGGCACAGGTGCGACCTCGCTGACCGAGTCGCCGATCTGGCCGTCCCGTCCCGGGATCCGGAGCGCGGTATCGCGCTCCAGGTTGTTCGGGATGAACATGCCCTTGCTGATGTGATTCATCACGACCTGCCCGCGCTCGCCGTAGGGCACTCGTTCGCCGGTGGCGGGATCGACGACCCAGAAGACCACGTAAGGCGACCGGGGGTCGAAGACGACCGACTCACCGTCGGTCCGCGTCGCCGCCTGCGACAGGATCATGGTGCTGCCGAACGCAATGGCGATGGCGCTGTCCGGGAAGATACCGCGGAACAGATCCATGGTGTCGACGTCCACGTGGGCCCCACTGAGCAGGATGTAGCGGATGCGCCGGTTGACCAGTTCGATGAGGTGGTCATCGTTGGCGATGGCCTCCAACAGGGGCGGAGTGGCGTGTAGGTTGCCGACGCGCTGACTCTCGAGAAGGTGCCGTGCCTGCTCGAGAACGTGGCCGACGTACTCCGTCACCGCCGCAACAGCGCGTCGGTCGCCGCGGGCCGCGACCTTCTTAACCCATCGCGGATCAAGGTCGATCGCGTAGCACATTGACCCCAGCCGCTCGGCTACTACGCGGTCGAAGTACCCGACGCCGTGCGGGCCGCTGGGCATCATGCACAGCAGTCCGGCGCCGGGGACGAACCCTCCCGCGGTGAAATCCTCGACCTGCCAGCGCGTCACCTGCTCGAGCCAGTCGGGAAGTTGCGCCGTGCGCTTGGGGGTGCCGGTCGTGCCGCCCGACTCGAACACCCGGGGAATCGGCGACGGCGTGCCATAGCCGCGGGGGACGAGGTCCCCGACCGGGACGTCGCGCAACTCGTCGACGAAGTTGGGAAACATCCGGAGGTCGTCGTAGGTCCGGATGTCGGACAGCGGGTCGAAGTCGAGCCTTGTCGCCATGCGCAGCCAGAACGGTGATCCGGTATCGGCGCCGAAGTGCCAGGCGAGCGCGACGCGCAGATAAGTCTCGGGGTCGGGTGGCATCGCGCGTGGTACGTCGAGGATCGAGTGGTCCACCGGGCTATCGTGTCCCAGCCGCGTTCTATCGAAAGTTGCCGCCGGTGAGCGCCAGTTGTCTGGTCGATGAATTCGACGTGCGCGGTGATGCGGCTGAAGAGCGGACGGTTTCCGCGGCGCGCATGGCATGGTAGCGGCCATGTCAGAGGAATTGACCGCCGAGCAGGCCGCCGCGCGGCTCGAAACCGCCGACACGCTGGGGATGCCGCTCGGCCCGGGCCAGCCGCCGGCGTTCCTGCGTGCGCTCGGTGCGCGCGAGGACTGGACGGATCTGCGCGTCTACGGCGCGCTGCTCGCGGTCGGCACCGAACTATTCTCCCGCGCCGGCGTGCACTACCTGTCCGGGTTCTTCGGTCCGCTCGAGCGGGCGCTGCGCGACGGCGGTGCCGACATCGGGTTCATCCCCGCAGACTTCCGGCGGTTCGGGCCGCTGCTCGAACGACAGGCACCGCGCGTGATGACGACCGTCGCGACGCCGCCCGATGCCGACGGCTGGTGCTCGCTGTCGCTGCACGCGGGCGGCACCATCGACGAATTGCGCCGCGCGGGGACCGATCCCGATCGGGTCCTCGTCGTCGAGGTATCGAACTCGTATCCGCGCACCTTCGGGCTCGGCGATCACCACCATGCACTGCACGTGGATGCGATCGACATCCTCGTGCACTCGACCGACGCACCGCTCGCGCTCCCCGGCGCGCAGCCCACCGATGCCGACAAGGCGATCGCGCGGCACGCCGTCAGCCTCATCCCGCCCGGCGCGACCCTGCAGGTGGGGATCGGCTCGATCCCCAACCAGATCGCCACGGTGCTGGCCGAGGGCGACGGCGGAGATTACGGCCTGCACAGCGAAATGTTCACCGACGGCTGTATGACGCTGCATCGCGCAGGCAAGATCAGCAATGCCCGCAAGGGTCAGTACGACGGGGTGAGCGTGACGACGTTCGCGTTCGGGTCCCCGGAGCTCTACGCGTGGCTGGACGGCAACGAGGCCGTGGCGTTCCTGCCGGTCGAGATCGTCAACTCACCGGAGGTCATCGCCGCCAACCACAACATGATCTCGATCAACGGGGCGCTCGCGATCGACGTCCACGGGCAGGTCGTCGCCGACACGATCGCCGGCGACCAGTTCAGCGGGATCGGCGGGGCCGAGGACTTCGTGGCAGGCGCCGGGCTCGAGTTGTCGGACCGTTCGCTGATCTGCGTGCCCTCGACGTTCGAGAAGGACGGCAACCTGCAGTCACGGATCGTTCCATGGTTCGGGCCCGGGGCGGTCATCACGACACCGCGGCATCACGTCGACGTGATCGTCACCGAATATGGTGTCGCTGCGTTGGAAGGCCTGACCGTGCAGGAGCGCGGCAAGGCGCTGGCGGCGATCGCGCATCCGCTGTTCCGGGATGAGCTCTTGGCGGCGGCCGAGCGCGCCGCGAAGGGACGCTCACCGCTCACTTGAGACGATCGCCCGCCAACCGCGGGCGCCTACCAACCAGTAGGTTGACCTAGTAAACCTTGTTCGTTTACGTTCGCAGTACCATCGTCCACCGAAGGGGTATATCCATGGCTGAAGCCGTCATCGTCGAGGCTGTCCGCGCGCCGGTCGGCAAGCGCAACGGCGGCCTGTCGGGGGTGCACCCCGGGGAGCTGTCCGCGCAGGTGCTCAACGGCCTGGTCGAGCGGGCCGGTATCGACCCCGCGATCGTCGACGACGTCATCTGGGGCTGCGTCATGCAGGCCGGGGAGCAGGCTCTGGACATCGCGCGCACCGCGGTGCTCGCTGCCGGGTGGCCAGAATCGGTGCCCGGCGTGACGGTGGACCGGCAGTGCGGGTCCAGCCAGCAGTCGGTGCATTTCGCCGCCGCGGGTGTGGTCGCAGGCCACTACGACGTGGTGGTCGCCGGCGGTGTCGAATCCATGTCGCGAACGCCGATGGGATCGTCGTTGGCCAACGGCGGCCATCCGTACCCGGAGGCGTTCCGCGGCCGCTACCCCCAGACCCCCAACCAGGGAATCGGCGCCGAGATGGTCGCCGAGCAGTGGGGCCTGAGCCGCACCCAGTTGGACCAGTTCTCCCTGGGGTCGCACGAAAAAGCGGCTGCTGCACAGGATTCCGGTGGCTTCGACGACCAGATCGTGGGGATCAGGCCAACGGACCCAGCCCAGGACTCCGTCGTGCTGCAGGACGAGGGCATCCGCCGAGGCGGCACCCTCGAATCGATCGGCAAGATCAAGCCTGCCTTCAAGGAGGACGGCGTGATCCATGCGGGCAACAGTTCGCAGATCTCCGACGGCTCTGCTGCCCTGCTATTCATGTCCGCCGAGAAGGCGAAATCGTTGGGGCTCAAGCCGCTTGCGAAGGTGCACACCGCGGTGCTCGCCGGTGCGGACCCGGTCATCATGCTGACCGCTCCGATCCCGGCCACGCAGAAGGCACTCAAGCGGTCCGGCCTCTCGCTCGACGAGATCGGCGTGTTCGAGGTCAACGAGGCCTTCGCGCCCGTCCCGCTGGCGTGGCTGGAGGACATCGGTGCCGACGAGAAGAAGCTCAACCCCAACGGTGGCGCCATCGCGCTGGGCCACCCGCTGGGCGGTTCCGGTGCCCGGATCATGACCACGATGCTCTACCACATGCGGGACAAGGGAATTCAGTACGGTCTACAGACGATGTGTGAGGGTGGCGGTCAGGCCAACGCCACCATCCTGGAATTGCTGTGACCGAAAAAGACGTAGCCGCTCTCGCTGCACTGACAGTGCGGCGGGGCAACGTCCTGATCATCACGATCAACCGGCCCGAGGCGCGCAACGCCGTCAATGCCGCGGTCAGCATTGCGCTGGGTGACGCATTGGACGAGGCGCAACGCGACCCGGACATCTGGGCGGTCGTCGTCACCGGCAAGGGGGACAAGTCCTTCTGCGCGGGCGCAGATCTCAAGGCGCTGTCCAAGGGCGAGAACATCGGTCATCCCGATCGCCCCAAGTGGGGCTTCGCCGGTTACGTCCGTCACTTCATCGACAAACCCACGATCGCCGCCGTCAACGGCACCGCGCTGGGTGGCGGCACTGAACTTGCCCTCGCCAGCGACCTCGTCGTCGCCGGTGAGAGTGCCAAATTCGGGCTGCCCGAAGTGAAACGGGGACTCATCGCCGCCGCGGGCGGCGTCTTCCGCCTCGTCGACCAGCTCCCGCGCAAGGTCGCGCTGGAGATGACGTTCACCGGCGAGCCGATCACCTCGGCCGAGGCGCTCAAGTGGGGCCTGATCAACGAGGTGGTGCCCGACGGCAAAGAAGGTGCTGTACTCGACGCCGCTCTCGCGCTGGCGCAGCGCATCACCGTCAATGCGCCGCTGGCCGTTCAGGCCAGCAAGCGCGTAGCCGTCGGCGCCGACCAGGGTGTCATTACAGCCGACGAGCCCGGGTGGTCGCGGACGATGCGTGAAGTGGTGCCGTTGATGGCCACCGAGGACGCCAAAGAAGGCCCGTTGGCCTTCGTGCAGAAGCGTCAGCCGGTATGGAAGGCACGGTAAGCGAAGTGAGGAGAATGCCATGAAGCGAACGATTTACGAGGCCGAGCACGAGGCGTTCCGCGACACCGTCCGTGGCTATATCGAAAGTGAGCTCGTTCCCAACGCCGAGAAGTGGGAGGCCGACCGGATCGTCGACCGGTCCGCCTATGTCGCCGCAGGCAAGCACGGGCTCATCGGGTTCAACATGCCCGAGGAGTTCGGCGGCGGCGGCAGCGACGACTTCCGATTCAACGCCATCATCGACGAGGAGATCTCCAAGGCCGGTGTGCCCGCTCCCGCGCTGAGCCTGCACAACGACGTCGTCGGACCGTACTTCAAGGACCTGACCAACGACGAGCAGAAGCAGCGCTGGCTGCCCGGCATCACAAGCGGCGAGACGATCATCGCCGTCGCGATGACCGAACCCGGCGCCGGCAGCGACCTGGCGGGCATCCGCACCTCGGCGGTCCGCGACGGTTCAGGTGAGGACGCTGACTGGATCGTCAACGGCTCCAAGACGTTCATCTCGTCGGGTATCAACTGTGACCTTGTCGTCGTCGTCGCGCGCACCGACCCTGAGGCCGGCCACAAGGGCTTCACACTGCTGGTCGTCGAGCGCGACATGCCCGGGTTCACCCGCGGCCGCAAGCTCCATAAGATGGGCCTGCACGCACAGGACACCGCAGAACTGCACTTCGAGAACGTCCGGGTGCCGTCGGCCAACGTGCTCGGTAAAGAGGGCCGCGGCTTCTACCACCTGATGACCAACCTGCCGTCGGAGCGGCTCTCGATCGCGATCTCGGCGATCGCCGGCGCGCGCGAAACCTGGCGCCAGACGTTGCAATACGCCAAAGACCGCAAGGCATTCGGTCAGCCGATCGGCAGCTTCCAACACAATCGGTTCCTGCTGGCCGAGATGGACACCGAGCTCGACGTCACCGAGCAGTACATCGACCGTTGCCTCCGGGGCGTCGTCGACGGCGAGCTGACCGCGGTCGAGGCGGCCAAGGCGAAGTGGTTCGCCACCGAGACCGCCAAGAAGATCGTCGACCAGTGCGTGCAGCTGCACGGCGGCTACGGCTACATGCTGGAGTATCGCGTGGCCCGGGACTATGTCGACGGTCGCATCCAGACGATCTTCGGCGGCACCACCGAGATCATGAAAGAGATCATCGGCCGCGACCTCGGCCTGTAACCGCGAATCCGGCGCGCGCACCGCCCCTGAGGGGTCGGTGCGCGCGCCGAATTCGCGACGGGCTAGCCGATCGGGGCTTCAGCGGCCGGCACCAGCGGCGCTTCGGCGGGTAACGGCTCGGTCGGCACAGCAGACGTCGTCTCGGTGGTCGTCGTTTCCGAAGTCGTCGTCTCGGTCGAGCTGGTCGGCGTCGGGGTGATCGGTGCGGGTGCCTCGGCGGGGTCGAGCACCTGATCGATGAGGTAGATCCGGGCGTTCTGCGCCTGGATGCCGCCACAGACGACCTTGGCCGTCTCGTTGACCTGGATGTCGCCGCCCGAGCCGGTCACCTCGATCTCGGTGCCTTCCTGGGTCGGGCGCTGACCCTTGACGTCGTCGGGGCCCAGCAGGCCGAGGAAGGCGTGGTAGTAGACCAGCCGGGTCAGCGCGGCCGGGTCGGCGCGCAGCGCGTTGACCTGCTCGGGCGGCAGCGCCGCGAAGGCCTCGTTGGTGGGCGCGAAAATGACGTAGGGACCGTTGTCGAACACCGACGCGACGTTGACGGCCGGATTCAGCTGGCCGGAGATCGCCTGGCTGAACGTGCTGATGTCGGGGATGCCGGCCAGAGCGTTGCTGACGGGGACGTTGGCCAGGGTCTTGAAGTTCGGCACAGCCTTCTTGAAGGCGTCGCAGGCCGAACCCTGGGGATCGGGGATCTCGGCCACCGGGATGGTGGTGGTGGTCGGCTGGGCGTATGCGCTGACTGCCAGAGGTACCGACAGGGCGATCGCGCCGGCGCCCACGACAACGCCGATGGCCTTGCTGCTGCGAGTCTTCACGTTCTGCTCCTCACGCTCGTCAGGTCGTCTGGCATGGTAAGGGCACGAATTGGTAACGACCAAGTTGGCTGAGCGCTCTGACGGCCCACAACGCCCGGCTGTCACATCGTTGACCTGCGCGGGCCGGTGGCTGAGTCCATCACGTCACAACCTCGCCGCCAGGGCGTGACACGTCAGGAATCGTCGGGCAACAGCGCGGCGACCACCCGGGCCAAGTCGTCGGCGGTGTCGGTGAACGTCGCCGACCCGGAGCTGGCCTGAACCATGGCGCCCACCAAGCTGAACTCGAGCGTCTCGGCGACCTCGGGCCACGCGTCCGAACGCAGCACCGTGCGCACCCGCCGACGCAATTCGGCGTGAATCCGCCGCCGGATCGCCTGCACGGAGGGTTCGCTGGAGATCAACGCGCTCGAGCAGGCCGCGGCTAAATCCGGCTCATCGGCCAGCAGCATCACCAATTGGTTGAACAGGGCGATCACCCGCGCCTGGGCCGATTGGTCGACGTCGACCGTCAGCGGCGCGTCGCGCAACAGACCCAGGTACACCTCGGCGACGATCGCGTGCTTCGACCTGAAGTACGCACACAACTCGCCGTGCGGCACGCCGGCGCGCTCCGCGATCCGCCGGGTGGTCAGGTCAGCGAGCGCCGCCTCGCGCAGCATCTCGACCGTCACGTCCAGCACGCGGCCCACCACGTCGTGATCGTCGCGGTCCCGCTCGGAGTAAGAGCGCAAGTAGATGATCTGCGCGGACGAATCAGGCACCGGCTCGGTCATGCCGCCTACCCGCCGGTCCAGTTCACATTCTCGAGACTAGACGCGCCGCCCCCGGTACGCAGCGGCGTTCCGACAGACCCGTTGAAGCAGCGCATGGGGTTTGTCGACCGCATACCACGCAGCGGTACGAATCCGGCAGTCGGACAGATGGATCCCCCTCTCCGCCCGTCCAACTCGGCGCTGACCGCCACCCAACACCTGCGTCGCGGCACCGTGTGCAGAATGTGGACGACGCGCGGCGACCAGCGTGGGCAGCAGCGGCCCGGTTCTTTCGAAATACCCCAAATGGATTGTGCCGAGGTGCTTTTCGAAGCAATCTGCAGTGTGGCCGAATGGGGTGACCATCACGCTGGGTCACAGTCCGGGCGACGCGCCGGTGATCACAGGCGGGATGGGCCCTACGATGGCGGCCATGTCCGAGCCACTGATCGTGCCCATCGGCGGGCACCGACCCCAACTGGACCCGCAGAGTTGGGTCGCGCCCAATGCCACCCTGATCGGCCGGGTAGTTCTGGCCGCCGGGTCGAGCGTCTGGTACGGGGCGATTTTGCGGGCCGAGGCCGAGCTCATCGAGATCGGAGCGGGTAGCAACATCCAGGACGGCGTCACGGTCCATGTCGACCCCGGCTTCCCGGCCCGGGTCGGCGCGGGCGTCACCGTCGGGCACAACGCGGTGCTGCACGGCTGCACTGTCGAGGACGACTCGCTGGTCGGCATGGGTGCGGTGGTGCTCAACGGCGCCACGATCGGCGCCGGTTCGCTGATCGCGGCCGGCGCGGTGGTATCGCAGGGCGCGGTGATTGCGCCGCGGTCGATGGTGGCCGGGGTTCCGGGCAAGGTGCGCCGCGAACTCAGCGACGACGAGGTCGCCCACATCCGCACGAACGCGCTGCTGTATCAGGAACTGGTCAAGCTGCATCGTGATGCAAGCACTCCGTAGTCCGACGACGATCAAGGCGCGAGGGACGAGCGGCGTTGAGGAGTCGGACAGATTCCGTAGTTCGACGACGATCAAGGCGCGAGGGACGAGCGGCGTTGAGGAGTCGGACAGATTCCGTAGTTCGACGACGATCAAGGCGCGAGGGACGAGCGGCGTTGAGGAGTCGGACAGATTCCGTAGTTCGACGACGATCAAGGCGCGAGGGACGAGCGGCGTTGAGGAGTCGGACACATTCCGTAGTCCGACAGGTTCCGATTCACTGGGTTCGGGTACAGGCCTACGGTGAACACCGTGCGGACACTGGTCACCGGCGCGACCGGCTACGTCGGCTCTCGCCTCGTCACGGCGCTGCTCGCGGAAGGCCATCAGGTGGTCGCCGCCACCCGTAACCCCGCGCGGCTCCCCGATTTCGGGTGGCACGACGAGGTTTCGGGGGTCACGCTCGACGCGCACGACGATGTCTCGGCCCGTCAGGCCTTCGCCGATGCAGGACCCATCGACGTGGTCTACTACCTCGTTCACGGCATCGGGCAGCCGGGATTCCGCGAGGCGGACAACCTGGCCGCGGCGAACGTCGCGGCCGCGGCGAAGGACGCTGGGGTGCGCCGAATCGTCTATCTCGGCGGTTTCGTGCCCGACGACGACTCGCTGTCCGAGCACTTGACCAGCCGTGCTGAGGTCGCTGCAGCGTTGACCGTCGACGGTGGACCCGACGTCGTGTGGCTGGGTGCCGCCTTGATCATCGGAGCCGGGTCCACCTCGTTCGAGATGCTGCGCTACGTCGCCGACAGGTTCCTGCTGCTGCCCATGCCCGAGTGGTCGGCGAACCCGATCGACCCGATCTCGATTCGCGATGTGGTGCACTACCTCGTCGCGGCGGCCGACACGAACACCGTGCCCGCCGGTGCCTATGACATCTGCGGCCCCGAGACCACCACGTACGGCGACCTCCTGCGGACCTATGCCCGGATCGCGGGTATCTGGCGCACACCGGTGTCGGTGTACGGCATCGACACCGGCCTGGTGTCATGTGTGACCGGTTTGGTGCTGCCGGTTCCCGGTGGGCTCGCAGCGGATCTCGTTGAATCCCTTGACTATCCGATGATGGCATCGGCGGACGGACTTGCCGGCCTGGTCGCCGACCCGCCCGGCGGGCTGCTCTGGATCGAGGATGCGATGCGCCGCGCCGTCGAGAGTCCGCACCGACGTCCGGTGAACACCCTGGCCGACGAGCACCACCTCGCCGACACCGACCCGCAGTGGGCCGGTGGCGACGCCCGACGGTTACGGCAACTCGCGAGCGTCGTGACGCCGTCCGTCGTGCAACCCGTGCTGGGCCTACTCGGGATCGTGCCGGGCCCCGTCGCCGGTGCGGTCCGCACCGGACTGGACACCATGATCGGCCTGGTGCCGAAGGGGAGTCCGGCGTGACCACTTCCGCACGCACCGGCTTGTCCGGTGAGTTCCTCAAGATCGCGCGGACCCAGGCTCCGTCGTACAACGAGTGGCCTTCGGTGATCCGTCGCCGCAAGATCGTCGTGTCCGTCGTGTTGCTGATCGGCGCCACGCTGCTCGGATACTCGCTGAGCCGACCGCCGGGCGACAGCACTTTCCTGTGGCTGACCCTCGGACTGGCCGGAGTGTGGGCGGTCGGCGCGTTCGTCTCCGGGCCACTGCACTTCGGGCACGTGCGCTTCCGCGGACGCAACCAACGCCCGGTCCTCACCGGCACCTTCGTCGGTCTGGCCCTCGGCGGCGCCTTCGTCGTCGGTGGGTTGGTCGCCCGCGAGATTCCCGGTGTCCGCGAATACATCACCAACGTGCTCCAGTACGTCAACACGGGCCCGCTGTGGGCCATCGTGTTCATCACGGTGATCAACGGGGTGGCCGAGGAGATGTTCTTCCGCGGTGCCGTCTACACCGCGTTGGTGCGATACCGTCCGGTGATCGTGTCCACCGTGCTGTATGTGATCGCGACGGCCGCCACGACCGGCAACCCGATGCTTGGCTTCGCCGCAATCATTCTCGGCACAGTGTGTGCGCTGGAGCGCCGGGCGACCGGGGGAGTGCTCGCACCGGTGCTGACCCACTTCTTCTGGGGTCTGGTCATGGTGCTCGCACTGCCCCCGATGTTCGGAGTCTGACGGTAATTGATTAGGTTTTTCCGTTTGGTTTGTCCACACTTGTGGTATGACGCTGCCTGCTGTGGACTCCGATTCGGTCGCCGCCCGTTTGTCGTTGATCCGCCCGCATCTGGACGAGCGGGCGTGGCGGTTGTTGCTCGGCGCGGAGGCGAAGGTGCTGGGTCGGGGCGGAATCAAGCTGGTCGCGGCGGCTGGTGGGGTGCATCCGGATACCGTGGCGCAGGGTGTACGCGAGTTGGATTACGACGAACCGATTCCGGGGCGGGTGCGTCGGCCGGGTGCGGGGCGCCCGCCGATGGCGGTGACCGACCCCGATCTGGTCGTCGCGCTTGACGCGCTGGTGGATCCGGTCTCGCGCGGCGATCCGGAGTCGCCGTTGCGGTGGACGACTAAATCGACGGCGAAGCTGGCCGCCGAGCTGACCGCCATTGGGCATCGGGTGTCCGCGCGGACGGTGGCCAAGCTGCTCAAACAGGCTGGTTACAGCCTGCAGGCGAACTCGAAAACCATTGAAGGCGCCCAGCATCCGGATCGGGATGCGCAGTTCGGTTATCTCAACACGCAAGTCGAACGATTCCAGGCCAACGGGGACCCGGTGATCAGCGTGGACACCAAGAAGAAGGAACTCGTCGGCAACTACAAAGCTGCCGGCCGCGAATGGGAGCCCGCCGGGTCACCACGCACGGTGAAGGTGCACGACTTCGCCGACAAGCAGCTGGGCAAGGTGGCTCCCTACGGGGTCTACGACATCGCCGCCAACACCGGCTGGGTCAACGTCGGCACCGACGCCGACACCGGCCAGTTCGCCGTGGAATCGATCCGCCGCTGGTGGGCCACGATCGGCGCCATCAGCTATCCCGGATCGGACAAGCTGCTGATCACCGCCGACTCCGGTGGCTCCAACGGATCCCGGCTGCGGCTGTGGAAAACCGAACTCGCCGCCTTCGCCGCCGAGGCCGGACTCGACATCACGGTCTGCCACCTGCCGCCCGGCACCTCCAAATGGAACAAGATCGAACACCGGCTGTTCTCCGCGATCAGCCGCAACTGGCGCGGACGACCCCTGGAATCCCACGAGGTTGTCATCGAAACTCTCAGGGCAACAACCACATCCACCGGACTGACCGTGAACGCGGTGCTCGACACCACCACCTACGACCGCGGCATCAAGATCACCGACAAGCAGATCACCGCCCTCGAAGCCACCCAGTTGCGCCGTCACGAGTTCCACGGCGACTGGAACTACACGCTCACGGCCGACCACACCCCGACGCGCCCGACGGAACCTACCTAATTACTGCGCGCTCCCTTAGTTCAACGGATGTGCCAGTTCGTCACGGCGCATCCTGGCGGCCCACATCGCCACGGCGGCGAACAGCACCGGCGTGGCGCCGGCCGCCAGGAAGATCGTCTCCATCGACACGACCTTCGACAGCGGCCCCACGATCGCGAACGACACCGGCATGAACGCCAGCGACACGAAGAAGTCCAGGCTCGAGACCCTGCCCAGCATCTCCGGTGGCACCCGGCGCTGTAGCAGCGTCCCCCAGATGACCATGCCCGCACCGTCGGTCACGCCGATGACGAATGTCGCCGCCGCCATCAGCGGGAAGGACGAGGTGACACCGACGATCGCCAGCGGGATGGAGCCGACGCTCCACATGGCCATCATCACCGTCAGATACCGGCGCGGCAGACGTCTCGACGAGACACCCAACGCGCCCAGCGCACTGCCCATCCCGAAGAACGCCAGGATGAAGCCGTAGGTCTGCTCACCATGCGTGAACCGCTCCTGGACGATGAACGGCAGCAGCACTTCGATCGGGCCGAGCACCACCAGCACGAACATGCTCGCGAACAGCAGTGTCCACAGCAGCCACGGTGTGCCCAGCACGAAGACGAAACCGTCCCGCAGGTCCCGCAACAGCCGCGGCTGCTCCTGATCCTGCTGCAGGACAACATCTTTCATCGGCGAGGTGGTGGCCACGAGAAGCAGCAGGCCGACGGCGAACAGCGCAGCCACCACAACCGCACCCGCTGACGGGAACGTCACCCCGACGACCAGGCCGGCGACGGCCGGCCCGACGGCGCGCTGGAACACCGGGCGCACCACGCCTTCGACACCGTTGGCGGCCAGCAACTGATCGGCGGGCAGGATCCGCGGCAGGATGGCGCTGTAGGCCGGGAAGAAGAACGCCGCGGCGATGCCCAGTGCCGCAGCCGAAACGGCCATGTGCCAGATCTGCAGTGCGCCAACGACTCCGAGAACGGCTATCACCGAGACGACGGCCGTGTTGACGGCCTCGACGGCTATGATGATCCCACGTTGGCTGACGCGATCGGCAGCGAGTCCGCCGACCAACACGAACGCGACCAGACCCGCACCCAGGCAGGTGGCCACCAACGACAGCGACGTCGGGTCGTTGTCGAGCTCGATCACCTGCAGTGTCATCACGACGGCCCACATGCCCTCGGCGAAGATCGACAGGGACACCGCCGCCATCAGTAGGCGGTACTCACGGAACCGGAACGGTGCGAGGACGCGCCAGCCGGCGTCGGCCACCGGCTGTTCAATCTCGTATTGCGTACTCACTCATCGATGGTCGCTCATGCACTATGACCGAGTCGAACGATTTTCCGGAGGCCAGATCGACGAAATTGCGCGATCTACTCGAACTTTCCCGCCCAAATGTTGGTTTGGGCGAATATCGGTGGGCCTCAGGAGTCGGTGAAGTTCGCGGTTCTGCGCTGTTGGAAGGCTTTGGTGCCCTCCCGGAAATCGTTGGACTCCAGCAGCACCAACTGGCCCTGCTTCTCCAGTTCGAGCGCGCTTTCCAGCTCGGTCAGCGTCGCCGCGTTGATCGCGTCCTTGGTCTTGTGCAGTGCCACCGCCGGGCCGGACACCAGCGTGGCGATCACCTTGTCGACCGCGGCGTCGAACTCGGCGACGGGATAGACCGCGCTGACCAGACCCCATCCGTACGCGTCGGCTGCCGAGATGCGCTCGGCCAGCAGCGCCATCCGCATGGCGCGGATGCGGCCCACCGCAGCCGCGATCAGTGCCGACGCCCCGCCGTCGGGCATCAACCCGATCTTGGTGAACGCCAGCATGAAAAACGCCTTCTCCGAGGCCAATACGACGTCGCACGCGAGGGCCAGGGAGGCGCCGACACCCGCTGCCGCGCCCTGCACCACGGCCACCGCAGGCTGCGGCAGGTTCACGATCGCGCGGATGCAGCGGTTGGCCGCGTCGAGGACGTCGGCCGGTGTCCCAGCGGCGCCGGGGTTGGCGTGGTCCTCTTCGCTGATCCCGGCTCCGGAGGAAAACCCGCGGCCGGACCCGCTGATGCGGACCACCCGCACCCTGGTGTCGCCTGCGGCGCGTTCCAGCGTCTCGGCGAATGTCCTCAGCATCGGCGCGGTGAGGGAGTTCAGACTGTCGGGACGGTGCAAGGTCACCGCCAGCACACCGTTGTCGAGCTCGACTTTGAGGTCGCCGATTCCTGCGTATGCGTTGGTGCCCGAGTCGATGGTGGTCATGCACTTCCCCTGCCTATGAGGCCATCCGGAGAGGCCGCTGCCCCGTGGCCGATCCGACTTGGTTATACAAGTAAGCTATGTCGGCGGTCAACTGAGCGATTTTGCTGAAGGGCGGTTAGGGCATGGCTGGACCACTGCAAGGACTGCGGGTTGTGGAGCTGGCCGGTATCGGCCCAGGACCGCACGCCGCGATGATCCTCGGTGACCTCGGTGCCGACGTGGTCCGCATCGAACGCCCCGGCAAGGGCCCGGGACCGGCGACCAAACCGGGCGGCGATTACCTGCTGCGCAACCGGCGCTCGGTGGCCGCCGATCTCAAAAACGACGACGACCGTGACCTCGTCCTGCGGTTGATCGATAAGGCCGACGTGCTGATCGAGGGCTTCCGCCCCGGCGTCACCGAGCGCCTCGGCCTCGGGCCGGAGGACTGCGCCAAGGTCAACGACCGGTTGATATACGCGCGGATGACCGGGTGGGGGCAGACGGGTCCGCGCTCCCAGCAAGCCGGTCACGACATCAACTACATCTCGCTCAACGGGGCGCTACACGCGATCGGCCGGGCCGGTGAGCGGCCGGTACCTCCGCTGAACCTCGTCGGCGACTTCGGCGGCGGGTCGATGTTTCTGCTCGTCGGCATTCTGTCGGCGCTGTGGGAGCGGGAGCGCTCCGGCAAGGGGCAGGTGGTCGACGCCGCCATGGTGGACGGCTCGAGCGTGCTGTCGATGATGATGTGGGCGTTCCGCAGGATGGGCATGTGGAGTGACGAGCGTGGCGTCAACATGCTCGACACGGGTGCGCCGTACTACGACACCTACACCTGCGCCGACGGACGCCATGTCGCGGTGGGCGCGATCGAACCGCAGTTCTTCGCCGAACTGCTCGCCGGTGTCGGTCTCGACTCCGCCGACCTGCCCGACCAGAACGACATGAGCCGCTGGCCGGAACTCCGGGCGCGCTTCAGCGAGGCGTTCGCCGCCCACGACCGCGACCACTGGGCCCAGGTATTCGCCGGCACGGACGCCTGCGTAACACCGGTGCTGTCGTTCGCCGAAGTCGAGTCCGAACCGCACAACGCCGAGCGCGACACGTTCTACCGCGAGGACGATTACCTGTTTCCGGCGCCGGCGCCGCGGTTTTCGCGCAGCGTCCCGTCCGCTCCGAAGCGGCCGGGGGTGCCGGGCGCGGACACCGAAGCTGTTCTGCGGGACTGGGTTTAGGGAACGTCAGATATAGGAAAGGGATAGTTCTGTGCAGATCAAAGACGCCGTAGCAGTCGTCACCGGAGGTGCGTCAGGGCTCGGTCTCGCGACGACGAAGCGACTGCTCGACCGCGGAGCGTCGGTCGTGGTGATCGACCTCAAGGGTGCGGAGGTGGTCAAGGAGCTGGGCTCGCGCGCCCAGTTCGTCGAGGCCAACGTGACCGACCCCGAGCAGGTGACGGCTGCGCTGGATGCCGCCGAGGAGATGGGTCCGCTGCGGATCAACGTCAACTGCGCAGGCATCGGCAACGCGATCAAGACGCTGGGTAAGGACGGGCCGTTCCCGCTGGAGTACTTCAACGCCGTCGTTCAGGTCAACCTGATCGGCACGTTCAACGTGCTGCGGCTGTCGGCCGAGCGCATCGCCAAGACAGCGGCCATCGGTCCCGAAAACAGCCCTGAGCGCGGCGTCATCGTCAACACCGCCTCGGTGGCGGCTTTCGACGGGCAGATCGGCCAGGCCGCCTACTCGGCGTCCAAGGGCGGCGTGGTCGGCATGACCCTGCCGATCGCCCGCGACCTCGCCCGGGAGTTCATCCGCGTGATGACCATCGCACCGGGCCTGTTCAAGACACCGCTGCTCGGTGCGCTGCCCGAGGAGGCCCAGGCGTCGCTGGGCAAGCAGGTCCCGCACCCGGCTCGGCTCGGCGACCCCGACGAGTACGGCGCACTCGCGGTGCACATCATCGAGAACCCGATGCTCAACGGCGAGGTGATCCGCCTCGACGGTGCCATCCGCATGGCGCCGCGATGAGCGCTTGCGCGAAGAGCATCAGCAGAAGATGAGCGCTTGCGCGAAGAGCATCAGCAGAAGATGAGCGCTTGCGCGAAGAGCATGAGCGCCAAGGACGTCAAACCGGGTGACTGGAGTGCGAGCGGGGATACGACGGCGCGGGCTGCTCGGCACTACCGACGGGTGCGAGCGCTAGCGTCAGGCAGATCGATACACAGAGGAACGCGCGCCCCACGGGGCGCGCGTTTTTTCATACGGCGGCAGGTAGGACGTGCTCGTCCTCGAGCTGCTCCGAGGTGATCCCCTCTACCAAGACATCGCCGTGGTAGAGAGCCTCGAAATCAACTTTGATGACATCAGCACTGGTGTCGTCGATCCACATGTACTGGACAGTAACCACCGCTATTAAGGAGTCTATGAGTCATGTTTCGGAAAATGGTGGCAATTCTTACCGATCGGTAGGGTCCCCGATCTACCGGCGAGTAGCCATCACGCCGACGGAGCCGTGAAGTGAATCGGATTCACGCCGTACAGCGCCACCCAGGTCACCACGGCCGCGGCGACGGCGAGCACGAGAAGCCCCAGGGTGAGCGGCGGTTGACCAGGTGAGACGTTGGAGTACCGAGCGATCCACCGAGAAAGCGCCCGCGCCGGTGAACAGCAGCGCGGCCGCACCGAGGCCGATGAGGAACGGAACGTTGAACGGCTCGGACCAGAACGCCGCTCCGGAGACGTTGACCGCCCACGCGCACAACATCGCGCTCAGCACGGCGCAGCCTGCTAAGGGGGTGAGAGCGCCTAGCAGCAGCCCGATGCCACCCAGCGTCTCCGCCGCGGTCACCATGAACGCGGCGAACTTCGGAAGCCGCCAGCCACCGTCGGCCATGAACTGGGAGGTGGTGGCGAAATCGAGGGCCTTTATCAACCCCGCCTGTAGCGTGGCGGCGCCGACCCCGAGGCGCAGCACGAGCAGGCCGATATCGGTGGTCGAAGTGGTCGAGGCGGGCGACGGGCTTTCGTGCTCGGTCGTCATCGTGGACGAATCTATCGTGGGAGCCGAGGGCTCGGCAGGGTGCTTGTTCATGTTGAGGTCGACTCGGCAGGGCCCCGGAAGTCATCGCTCGCGTTGACCGCCCTGGGTTAACGCTGATAACTTAGCGACGATATCTCGGAAGGACCCAGGTTGTTGCAGCGCATCGCACTGTTGGCCATCGCGGCGCCGCGTCGCATCCTCGTCGCCGCGCTGTTCGTCGTGGTGGCCTGCGGGGTCTTCGGAATACCGGTCACCCAGTACCTGTCCGCGGGCGGCTTCCAGGACCCGACTTCCGAGTCCGCCAACGCCACTCAACTGCTGGTCGACAAGTTCGGGCAAGGCGACCTGGAACTGTTCATCAGCGTGACCGCTGACGACGCCGGCGGCGTCGCGGGAGCCGCGGCACGCAGCGTCGGCACCGACATCGCCGACCAGTTGGCGCAGTCTCCCTATGTGGGAGGCGTGACCTCGGCCTGGACGGCGCCGCCCCCAGCCGCACCGGCACTGATCAGCAAGGACGGCAAGACGGGCCTGATCGTCGCCGGCATCACCGGCGGGGAGAGCGATGCCCAGAAGCACGCCGAGGAGCTCACCGATGCGCTCGTGCACGACCGCGACGGGGTCACCGTGCGGGCCGGCGGTGTGGCGATGACCTACGTGCAGATCAACAACCAGAGCGAAAAAGACCTGCTGATGATGGAATCCATCGCGATTCCGCTGAGCTTCGTCGTGCTGGTCTGGGTCTTCGGCGGCCTGCTGGCCGCGGCGTTGCCCCTCGCCGTCGGCGCAGTCGCGATCCTGGGCTCGATGGCGGTGCTGCGCGCCGTCACGATGGTCACCGACGTCTCGATCTTCGCCCTGAACCTGTCGATCGCGATGGGGCTCGCGCTGGCGATCGACTACACGCTGTTGATCATCAGCAGATTCCGCGACGAATGCGCCGACGGCGCCGACCGCGAGCGCGCCCTGGTCCGCACGATGGTGACCGCCGGCCGCACGGTGTTGTTCTCGGCGTTGACGGTCGCGCTGTCCATGGTCGCGATGGTGCTCTTCCCGATGTACTTCCTGCAGTCGTTCGCCTACGCGGGCATCGCGGTGGTCGGGTTCGCCGCGTTGGCCGCCATCGTGGTCGCTCCTGCCGCCATCGTTCTCGCAGGGGACCGGCTCGACTCGCTGGATGTGCGCAGGCTGGTCCGGCGGATGCTCGGCAGACCCGAGCCCGTGCCCAAGCCGGTCGAGCGACTGTTCTGGTACCGGTCGTCGAAATTCGTGATGCGCCGGTCGATTCCGATCGGTTTCGCGGTCGTCACCCTGCTGTTGCTGTTGGGCGTACCGTTCCTCGGTGCCAAGTGGGGCTTCCCCGATGACCGGGTGCTGCCGCCGTCCGCCTCCGCTCGTGAGCTCGGCGACCAGCTTCGCAACGACTTCGAGGTCGATTCCTCCACGAACGTGACGGTGGTGCTGCCGAGCACCGAAGGAGTGACCCCCGGCGCCCTCGACGACTACGCCGGGGAGCTGTCCCGCGTCGAGGACGTCTCGTCGGTGTCCGCTCCGGGTGGCACGTTCGTCGACGGGAGGAGGGTCGGTCCACCGTCCGCCCCCGTGGGCTCCGCCGAGGGAAGCGCATTTTTGACCGTGGGCAGCACCGCGCCGCTGTTCACCGACGCGTCGGAGATCCAGCTGGATCGACTGCACGCTGTCGAGTCGCCCGCCGGTCAGCAGGTACAGCTGACCGGCCTCGCCCAGATCAACCGCGACAGCGCCGATGCGATCACCTCGCGGCTGCCCACGGTCCTCGCCGTCATCGCGGCGATCACCTTCGTGCTGCTGTTCCTGCTGACCGGGAGCGTGGTCCTACCGCTGAAGGCATTGGTGCTCAACGTGTTGTCGCTGACCGCTGCGTTCGGCGCGCTGGTGTGGATCTTCCAGGACGGCCATCTCGGCGCGCTGGGCACCACGCCGACCGGAACCCTGGTGGCCAACATGCCGGTGCTGTTGTTCTGCATCGCCTTCGGACTGTCGATGGACTACGAGGTGTTCCTGCTCTCGCGGATCCGCGAGTACTGGCTGAAGGCCGGAGCCGGGCCGCCGGCGCCAATGGGCGGCGGCAAGTCCGCCGCCGACAACGACGAGAGCGTCGCCCTTGGTCTGGCCAGGACCGGTCGGGTGGTGACCGCGGCGGCACTGTTGATGTCGATCTCGTTCGCGGCGTTGATCGCGGCCAAGGTGGCGTTCATGCGAATGTTCGGCGTCGGCCTCACCCTCGCCATCCTGGCCGACGCCACCCTGGTCCGGATGATGCTGGTGCCGGCCTCCATGCACGTGCTGGGCCGCTGGAACTGGTGGGCTCCCAGACCGCTGGTCAAGCTGCACGAACGAATCGGCCTCAGCGAGAACGTCGACGACGACCTGCCGAGCGCGCCCGCCGCCGGGGAGCGTGTCGCGTCGGGGAAGGACCGGTCAGCGTGAGCGTTCAACCACTTCGGCGGCGCCGCGCCCCCCGGGGATTCGGCGATCAACTGCGAGACGAAATCCTCGACGCAGCAACCGATCTGCTGCTGGAAACCGGTGATGCGAAAGCGGTGTCGATCCGATCGGTGTCCCAGCGAGTCGGGGTGACATCGCCGTCGATCTATCTGCATTTCGCGGACAAGGACGCGCTGCTGGACGCCGTGTGCGTGCGGTACTTCGAGAAGCTCGACGAGGAGATGCAGGCCGTGGCCGGTGCCTACTCGTCGCCGATCGAGATGTTGCGGGCACAGGGCCTGGCGTACTTGCGCTTTGCGCTGAAAACCCCTGTGCTGTACCGCATCGCGACAATGGGCCACGGAAACCCCGGCAGTGATGTCGATGTCGCGCTGAACAGCTCGGCGTTCGGCCACCTACGTGCGTCGGTACAGGCACTGATCGCTGAGGGAATCTATCCTCCCGGTGACCCGATAACCTTCGCCCTGGAGCTGTGGACAGCTGTGCACGGCATTGCGGCGATGCTCATCTCCCGCCCCTATCTGCCCTGGGGGGACATCGAGGAGTTCGCCGATCGCCTGATGCGGTCGGTCTGCTGCGGCCATGTCGTGTCTGCCGCGATCAGGCCGGACGAGTCGCCACAGGAGATCATGAGCTGGCTGAAGGATGTCGTCGATGAGCGACAGCATCGATAATCCGTTCTTCGCGCGAGTGTGGATTGCGATGTCGTCGCGAGAGCCCGAATCTCTGCGGCGGCTGCGGCGCGAGAACCTGGCCGGGCTGTCGGGCCGGGTCCTCGAGGTCGGTGCGGGCACCGGCACCAACTTCGCGTTCTACCCGGGCACGGTGACCGAGGTGGTCGCCGTCGAACCCGAGCGCAGGCTCGCGGCGCTGGCCGAACGTGCGGCGTCCGCTGCGCCTGTACCGGTCACCGTCGACACCGGCACCGTGGAGAAGTTCGCCGGCAGCGGATCTCTCAACGAGGACGGCCAATTCGACGCCGTGGTGTGCTCACTGGTGCTGTGTTCGGTCGGTGATCCGGAAAAGGTTGTGAGCCAGCTGTTCTCGTTGCTGCGTCCGGGCGGCCAGTTGCGTTACCTCGAACACGTCGCGGGCGTGGGGCCGCGCGCCCGGCTGCAGAAGGTCGCCGACGCCACGCTCTGGCCGAGGATGCTGGGCAACTGCCACACCCACCGCCATACCGAGGAGACCATCGTCAGCGCGGGGTTCCGGGTGGGCGGTGCCCGCCGCGAGTGGACGTTTCCCGCGTGGGTTCCGGTGCCGGTCGCCGAGTTCGCGATCGGCGTCGCGGTCAAACCGGCGTAACCGGGGCGAAGCTCTCAGCTGAGCAATGCGGGCAGACGCTGCAACAGCCCGGGCAGCGCGGTGGCCGCCGACGCCCGCAGCGTCAACGTCGCGCTCTTCGACAGCGGGGTCGGCTCGGGGTTGACCTCGATGACGGGCGTGCCGTTGGCCACCGCCAACTCAGGCAGCCCCGCCGCCGGGTAGACGACCGACGACGTGCCGACCACCACGACCAGGTCGGCGTTGACCACGGCGTCGACCGACCGCTGCCATGCGTCATCGGGAAGTGCCTCGCCGAACCACACCACGTTGGGCCGGATCAGCCCTGCGCACTTCTCGCAGCGAGGTGGCTCGACCGACTCGACCGGTGCGGGCATCCCGGGGACCTCGCCGTGGTACTCGGATTGGCATTGGTCGCAATGGAATTCGAATAGGCTGCCGTGAACGTGGTACACCTGATTGCTGCCGGCACGCTCGTGCAGATTGTCCACGTTCTGGGTGACGACGTGAACGTCGGCGTAGTCCTCCCACGCTGCGACGGCGAGATGGGCGTTGTTGGGATCGACGGCCCTCATCATGTGGTGGCGCCACAAATACCAGGCCCACACCCGCTCGGGGTGGGCGCGCCAGCCCTGCGTACTGGAGATCTCATAGGGGTCGACCTTGGCCCACAGACCGGTCTCGACGTCGCGGAACGTCGGCACGCCGCTCTCAGCCGAGATCCCCGCCCCGCTGAACACCGTCACCTGCACTCCACCAAAATAGCCGCTTTGGGTGATACTGGGCACGTGGCCGAGTTGGGGGATTGGGTACGCGTTGATCCGCACGCTGCCAGGCCGCTTTTCGACCAGCTCAGATCGCAGATCATCGGGGGTATCCGGGATGGGGAGCTCGCTCCGGGCACCCGGCTGCCGACGGTTCGCGAGCTCGCGGGTCAGATCAACCTGGCAGTCAATACCGTGGCGCGCGCGTACCGGGAGTTGGAAGCAGCAGGAATTCTCGAAACCAGGGGACGCTTCGGAACTTTCGTGGCGCGCGCCGATCCGGCCGATGCCGCGATGGCGACTGCGGCGAACACCTACGTGTCCGCGGCACGAGCGCTGGGCGTCGACAAGGGTGAGGCACTGCGCTACGTGGAGGCGGCCTTCGGCTGAGCCGAAGGTCCGGCAGCGCCGAGGTGATCAGCCGAACTCGAGCAGCGTGATCGGCGCCCGCACCGGGTCGAGCAGCGCAATGCGCCGAGTGGTCCAGAGCAACGCGTTGATCAACTTGCCGCGCGCTCCTTCGACCGGCACATCGTGGACCGCGCGAACACCTGGAATCGTGTTGACGAGGTTCGCCGCCTCGGCGACCGACAGCGTGAACGGCATCGGCGGCACCCGGTAGCGCAGCGATGTCCGCATTCCGCGCCGCGACAGGGCGGCGAAGGCCATCGGTGGCAGATCGAACATCATCCGGCCGCCGGGAAACCGTGCCGCGCACTCGTTGATCAGCGACATCGCTTCATCGGGCTGCAGATACATCAGCAGCCCCTCGGCGGTGATGAACACCCCGTGTTCGGTAGCGACCCGGTCCATCCAGCTGAAGTCCAGCGCCGACTGCGCGCACAGCTGCACCCGGTCGGACGCCGGCAACAGTTTGCGGCGCAATTCGATCATCGGGGGAAGGTCGACAGACAGCCAGCGGAACTCGTTGCCGACCCCGGAGGCGTCGAGACGGTAGAAGCTCGTCTGCAGACCCTCAGCGAGCGCGACGACGGTGGCCTTGGGGTGGTCGACGAGGTAGCGGCCGGCCTGCTTGTCGAAGACCAACGCGCGCAACGCCATATCCTGGCGCCGGGTGAACCCGAACTTGGCGAAGTCGAAGTCGATCGAGTCGACGAGATGGATCGCCATGGGGTCCTCGATGATCGAATCGGGCCGTCGGGCCTCTTTCGCGCGGACCAGCAGGGTCATCAGTGCGGTCTCGGACACCCCCGTCAGATCGACGGTGTGCTTTCCGGTCATCTGGTTCCTATCTGGATCCATTACGCCTCGCGCTACCCACGCAGGACTTTGTCGATTGTGCGCAGGTTGCGTGTGGTGGTCGAAGACTTGTAGCGCTTCTTGCCCATCGTCTTGCCCATAGCGCTGTCCAGGGTGGCAGCGCGCGGTACCTGCCAGTAGATCACCCCGGTTCCGGGTTCGATCTTCTCGCCCGGACCGGGCTGGTCGGCGAGTGCCGCGAGCTCCCGCAGCACGTCCTCGTCGCTGACAAACGTAACGTACGAATGGTGACCCTCGACCTCGCGGTCGAACGGGTATGCCGCTGAAATTGCTGCGATCGCGTCCATGTCGTAAGCGAGTACCCAGGCGTCGTAACCGAACTCGTCGCGCAACGCCTGCTCGGCTTTCTTCCTGACGGCTGCCACCCCGGATCGACTCTCGAGCAGAACGTTGCCGCTGGCCAGTATCGTCTTGACGTTGCCGAACCCGGCCGCCTCCAAGGCCTGCACGACCGCGGCCATCTTGAGGTTGACGCCGCCCACATTCACCCCGCGCAGAAACGCGGCGTAGCGCGCCATCAGCGCGACGTCCACAACGTGGTGGCGCAGGCGCCGTCGAGGATGTCACCGTCAATCCGGGAGAATCGGGCCATCTGTTCGATGATCCCAGACCCCGGCTGGTCGTAGGCTCGTGGGATGACGCGCGATGTCTTCGACGACAAGCTGCTGGCAGTGATCGCCGGAAACTCGCTGGGCGTGCTGGCCACCCTCAAGCGTGACGGGAGACCGCAACTGTCCAACGTCTCCTACCACTTCGACCCTCGCGCGCTGACCATCTCGGTGTCGATCACCGAACCCAGGGCCAAGACCCGCAACCTGCGCCGCGATCCTCGGACTGCGCTGCACGTCACCGCCGATGACGGCTGGGCGTACGCGGTCGCCGAGGGCGACGCGGTGCTCACGCCGCCGGCCGCCGACCCGGGCGACGACACTGTCGAGGGGTTGGTCGCGTTGTACCGCGACATCTCAGGTGAGCACCCGGACTGGGACGACTACCGCAGGGCGATGGTCGACGACCGGCGGGTCTTGATGACTCTGCCCATCTCCCACGTCTACGGGATGCCTCCCGGACGGCGCTGAGGGGACGCGCGGCGGCACTGCTTCGGAAGGCACTGAGGGGTTACGCTTCGGTCATGGCATCCAAGGGGTCGGCTGGGTCCTGGGTCTTCAGAGCCGTCAGAGGACGACACCAAGCGCAAGTTCCGGGAGGCGCTCGAGCGCAAGAAGGCCAAGTCGGCCGACGGTTCGTCCCATGCGGACGGCGGGGCCAAACAGCCACGCGCTCACGGCCCGGTCGAAACCCGTCGCGAGTTCCGTCGCAAGAGCGGCTAGTCCGCGCGGTCGTTGCGAGCGCGCGGGCTGCGGCAAGCGCAAGCAGCATCACCGCGACGCAGAACAGGCCCTGGTCCTTCAGTCCCCATCCGACTGACGACAGCGTGGCCGTACCCGCCGTGCACAGCAGAATCCCCACCGCGGCACTCCGACAGCCAGGCTGCTTGACCACGACTGCACGGACGCGGCGACACCGGCGAAGAAGAACAGCGGCATGATCTGGAACAGCCACGTCAGAGCCTGGAACACCGCTGACGCGGTGAGCAGGTTGCTCCAGACGAAGACGTCGTCGCGCACGGTGCTGGTGGCCATCACAGCGCGGCGACGCTCATGAAGTGAATCTATGGGTGCTGCGGCGTTTCCCGACTGCATAGAAGCACTCAGACCGCGGCGGGCTGCCTTTCCCGTACGAGAATGGCCGCAAGGCAGAGGGCGGCGAGCACCGCGACCGCCACCGCGAAGACCACCCCGGATATCTGAAGTCCCCAGGCCCGCGCGGCCAGACCCTCGCCGACCACCGGCACCGAGATGGCCACGTACGCGACGACGAAGTACGTCGAGCTGACCTCGGCGCGGCGATCCGCCGGTGTGCGTTCCGCGACGGCGGCGAGACCGCGGCTGAAGCTGATGCCTTGACCGACGCCCGAGACGAGGGCCGAGGCGATCAGGCCTGGCAACGATGAGAAGTGCAGCGCCGCAGCCAGAATCACCATTCCGGCAATCAAGATCGCGCAGCCGGCCGCCACGGCGCGCTGCGGGTTCATGGACCTGGCCGCGACCTGTGCGACCGCCGAAGCCGCGAAGATCGAGCAGGCGATCAGCCCCGCCAGTGCGTGGTTCTCGATGCCCACGACGTCTTTGAGGAACGACGGCGCCACCGCGGTGAACAACCCCGTCACGGCGAAGCCGGCGAATGCGGCGAGGGCCGCCACCACGAACACCGAGCGTGCCTCAAGCGGGACAGACAGTCGCTGCACGCCCAGTCGACCGGTCCGCGGCGAGGTCTCAGGCGCCGCCAGCACTGCGATGGCGGCGAACACGGCCAGCACCAGGTGCACGACGAAGCTCAGGTCGAGGGGGCGCGGTGCGTACTGGACCAGCACCCCGGCCAGTAAGGGACCGATCCCCAGCCCGCCGATGTTGGCGACGGTGGCGACCGCAGCAGCGCGGTCGCGCCACGCCGGCGGTGCGGCCTCGATGACCGCGGCAGTGGCTGTTCCCGTGAAGACGCCCGCCGACAGCCCCGACAGCACCCGGCCGATGAGCAAGTCGGTCACCGAATCGGCGAGCGACGAACACGATGGCGCTGACGACCGCGAGCCCGATTCCGGCCAGCAGTACCGGCCGCCGGCCGATCGCATCCGACCACCGGCCGAACGCCAGCAGCGCGACCAACACACCGCCCGCGTACGTCGGCGTAGATGACCGTCGTCGTCAGGACCTGGAAGTGCATCTCGTCTGCGAACAGCGCATACATCGGGGTGGGCAGCGTCGTGCCGACCATGATCGCGGCGAACGCGTAGGCCAGCAGAGCCATCGCGTATCGGGTTCTCGGCACGCACAATGACAGCGGCACGCAGCACCCCCTTATTCCGCCGGAATTGCATTCCACGCGGGCTTCTCTCGCGAGTTCCCCGCGTGGAATGCAATTCCGGCGAACGGGTGGGCTAGTGAGCGACCGCCTTCTCGGCGCCGATGCCGGTCAGCGAGCGCACCTCCATCTCGGCGGCGACCTTCGGGTCCTCGTCGTCGGGCGAGGTCAGGGTGCCGACGATGCCGAGGATGAAGGCCAGCGGGATCGACACGATGCCGGGGTTGGCCAGCGGGAACCAGGCGAAGTCCGCGCCGGGGATCATCGAGGTCTTCGCGCCCGACACCGCCGGGGAGAAGACGATCAGCACGATCGTCGAGAGCAGGCCGCCGTACATGCTCCACAGCGCGCCGCGGGTGTTGAACCGCTTCCAGTACAGCGAGTACACGATCGTCGGCAGGTTCGCCGCCGCGGCGACCGCGAACGCCAGGGCCACCAGGAACGCGACGTTCTGCCCGTTGGCCAGGATGCCGAGGCCGATGGCGAAGACGCCGAGCACCACCGCGGTGATCCGCGAGACCCGCACCTGCTCGTCCTCGGTCACCTTGTGCGACTTCAGCACGCTGGCGTAGATGTCGTGGGCGAACGACGCCGACGCGGTGATCGTCAGGCCGGCGACCACCGCGAGGATGGTCGCGAACGCCACCGCCGAGATGACGCCGAGCAGGATCACGCCGCCGAGTTCGAACGCCAGCAGCGGTGCCGCCGAGTTCACTCCGCCCGCCGCGCTGAGGATCCGGTCCGGACCGACCAGAGCCGCCGCGCCGTAGACCGAGCACGAGGGTGAACAGGTAGAAGGCGCCGATCAGCGCGATGGCCCAGACGACGCTTCGCCGTGCCTCTTTGGCGGTGGGCACGGTGTAGAAGCGCATCAGCACGTGCGGCAGTCCCGCGGTGCCGAGCACCAGCGCCAGCGCCAGCGAGATGAAGTTGATCTGCGAGGTGAGCGACCCGCCGTACTGCGCGCCCGGGGCGAGCACGTCGCGGTCGGCGACGCCCTCGGTGGTGGCGCCGCTGATCGCCGACTGCGCGGAGCCGAGGATCTCGGAGAAGTTCAGGCCGAACTTGGCGAGCACCATGACGGTCATGACGCCCGCGCCGACGATCAGCAGGACGGCCTTGATGATCTGCACCCAGGTGGTGCCCTTCATGCCGCCGACCAGCACGTAGACGATCATCAGGACGCCGACGACGGCGATGACGATGGACTGGCCCGCTGCGGCTCTTGATGTCGAGCAGCAGCGCGACCAGACCACCGGCGCCGGCCATCTGGGCCAGCAGGTAGAACAGCGACACCGTCAGCGTGCTGGTGGCCGCGGCCATCCGCACCGGCCGCTGCTTGAGCCGGAAGCTCAGCACGTCGGCCATCGTGAACTTGCCTGTGTTGCGCATCAATTCGGCGACCAGCAGCAGCGCGACCAGCCAGGCGACCAGGAAGCCGATCGAGTAGAGGAAGCCGTCGTAGCCGTAGACCGCGATGGCCCCGGCGATGCCGAGGAAGCTGGCGGCCGACAGGTAGTCACCGGCGATCGCGATGCCGTTCTGCGGGCCGGAGAATCCGCGCCCGCCGGTGAAGAACTCGTCGGCGGTGGCGTTCTTCTTGCTGGCCCGGATCACCACGATCATGGTGACGACGACGAACAGGCTGAAGATGCCGATGTTGGCGATCGGGTTGCCGATCGTCTCGGTTTGCGCCAGAAGGGTCGTCATTGGATCTCACTCTCCAGTTCGGCGCGGATCGCCCCGGCACGCGGGTCGAGTTCGCGGTTGGCGAACCGCACGTAGAGGCCGGTGATCAGGAACGTGGTCAGGAACTGGCCCAGCCCGATGATCAGGCCGACGTTGATGGCTCCCCAGACCCTGGTGGCCATGAAGTCGTGCGCGAACGCGCCGAGCAGGACGTAGGTGGCGTACCAGATGAGGAAGAATGCCGTCATCGGGAAACACGAAGCGGCGCAGCCTACTTCGCAGTTCCTGGAACTCGGGGCTGGCCTGGACTTCCAGATAACGTTCGCCGCTGATGGCCTCTGGGCGAATCGGAAGGTCTGTCTCGGACACCTTGATCTCACGCTCCTGACTGAGTGAACCGGTTCTGCGGCGAACGCTAGTTGAGATATGGGTCACATACCCGCTGTTGGCGCAGGTCACACGGTGAGGTCCGGGGTCGCTGCGGTGAGCGGTCGATCGGCGGCGACGAACGGCGAAACGTGGTCAGCCCTTCGGCACCCGCTCGATGCCCATGCCCAGATTCTCGGGCACGTGCATGCGGGCGAAGATCTGCGCGACGTCGGACGGGCACCGCGGCCCGGGTGATGCGGCTGACGGCGATCATCGTCGCGAACGCCAGCGGCACGCTGACCGCCGCCGGATAGCCGATCAGTACGGCGGGCCAGCCGCCGAGCACGTCGTCGTCGATGCCGCCGGCCACCGCGACGGTCACCGCGCCACCGGACAGCAGCCCGCCCACCGCCAGCCCGCACGCGGCGCCCAGCGCCGTCAGCCCGCGCCACCAGATGCCGAGCACCAGCAGCGGGCACAGCGTCGACGCCGCGACCGCGAAGACCAGCCCGACGCTGCGGGACAGCTCCAGGCCGCCGGAGGCGGCCAGCGCCAGCGGGATCGGGATCAGCCCGCCGACCACGGCCGCCACCCGGAAGTCGCGGACCCGTCCCGGCAGCACGTCGGTCGCCAGCGCGCCCGCGAAGCTGACCAGCAGACCCGACGACGTCGCCAGGAACGCGGCGATGGCGCCCGCGGCGACCAGCGCAGCGAGCAGTTGGCCGGCCGGGCCCGCGATCGCCGAAGCGGGCGCCAACAGCACCGCCGCGTCGGCGGTTCCGGTGATCAACAGCTGCGGCACGTAGAGCCGCGAGAAGACGCCCAGCAACGTCGGAAACACATAGAACAGCGACAGCAGCGCGATCACGGCGAGCGCGGTGCGCCGCGCCGCCCGCCCGTCGGGGTTGGTGTAGAAGCGGACCAGCACATGCGGCAGACCCATGGTGCCCAGGAAGGTGGCGACCATGATGGAGAACACCTGATACATCGGGTGGTGCCCGCCGAGGCCGCCGCCGGAGGCGATCCAGTCGGCGCCGGCGGCCGGGGTTCCCGCCACCACAGGTGTCGCGGCCCCCGCGGCCAGGTTCAGCGTGCTGCCCGCGCCGAGCGTGTGCTCACCGGCGGAGCCGATGGCTGCCTCGTCGACGCGCCGATCATCGAGGGTGCCGGTCACCGTGATGCCCGCCGGTGCGGCGACCTGCACGACCACGCTCGGTTTCGATGGCGACCGTGGTGTCGTGCGGCACCGTCGGGGGTAGCGGTCCCCCCAATTCGCCGCCGCGGTCGGTGAGGAACAGCCCGGCCAGCGCGAGCGCGGGGATCGCGACGGCGGTCAGCTTGAGCCAGTACTGGAACGCCTGCACGAACGTGATCGAGCGCATTCCGCCTGCGACGACGTTGGTGATCACGATGGCGCCGACCGCGAGCGGCCCGAGCCAGACCGGCATGCCCAGAAGTGTTTTCAGGGTCAGGCCGGCTCCCTGGTACTGCGGCACCAGGTAGAAGACGCAGATCACCACGACGACGAGCATCGCGACCTTGCGCAGGCGCGCGGACCCGAGACGGAACTCCGCGAAATCGGGAACGGTGTAGGCGCCCGACCGGCGCAGCGGCGCAGCGACGAACAGCAGCAGCCCGAGATAGCCCGCGGTGAAGCCGACCGGATACCACAGCGCATCGGCGCCGTACTTGGCGATCAGCCCGGCTACTCCGAGAAACGATGCGGCCGAAAGGTATTCGCCTGATATCGCGGCGGCGTTCCACTGTGATCCCACCGTGCGCGACGCGACGAGGAAATCGGAGGTGGTGCGGGAGAACCGGACCCCGTAGGCGCCGATGGCGACGGTGGCGACTGGCCGCGGCGAGAAGCGCGGCGGCGGTCAGCGGGGAGCCGGTCATGGCTCGGCGTCGACGACGCCGACGAAGTCGCGTTCGGCCTGCTCGGCCAGCCGCACGTAGAACCAGCCGATGCCGTACAGCAGCGGGTACGCCAACCCGGCGAGGACAAGCCAGTTCAGCCGGATGCCGAACACCGTGACCGCCCCGAGGGCGGGAAAGACCGCGTTGAGCAACGGGATGGCGCCGATGAGAACCACCACGACAGCGCGCCAGCCGAAGCGCCAGACCCAGCTGCGCCCGGACCAGGCCGCGTACCAGCGCGTCGCCGACCTGGGTCTGCTCCTGGACCTCCACCCGGGTGCGCACCATGCGTGCGCCGCGCCGATGCGCGAGGACCACTCGTCGGCGTTGAGGCCGTTCGCTCGCTAGTCATCGACGCCGCCGGTGGGCCGCAGGTTGCGCATCGGGTTGCGCACCAGGCGGTCCCGTAGTTCGCGGGCCTGACGCCGGCTGACGGGCAGCTCGACCGCCGGCGATGCACCGTTGGCGCGCAACCGCACCAGCACGGCGCCGTCGGTGGTCCGCAGTCCCGTGACCAGACGCAGGGCCACCAGGTAGGAGCGGTGCACCCGCTGGAAGCCGTGGTTGCGCCAGCGGGTTTCGAGGGTGCTCAGCGGGATGCGCACCAGATGCGAACCCGACGCCGAGTGCAGTCGGGCGTAGTCACCCTCGGCCTCGACCCAGCCGATGCTGTCGCGGGGCACCAGGTGGGTGACGCCGCCCAGCTCGGCGGGGATGACGTCGGAGGGTGGTCCGGTGTCCTCGGCGCCTACCCCGCCGTCGGTGGGCGGCTCCCCGGTGGGTGCCGCGGCTTGGGCAGCCACCACGCGTCGGACCGCTTCGTCCAGACGGTCCTCGCGGATCGGCTTGAGCAGATAGTCGACGGCGCCCACGTCGAAGGCCGCGACTGCCTTGTCGTCGTGCGCGGTCACGAACACGATGGCCGGCGGTTGGGAGAAGTTCGTCAGGATCCCGGCCAACTCGATACCCGACAGGCCGGGCATGTTGATGTCGAGGAAGACCGCGTCGATGGTGCGCGCGTTGAGTTCCCGCAGTGCCGACGTGGCGTCGCCGGCACGGAAGATCTCGGCGATGTCGGGGTGCCTGCCGAGCAGGTATGCCAGCTCGTCGAGCGCGGGCGCCTCGTCGTCGACGGCGAGCACGGACAGCCTCGGGCGTCGCGGCTCCGGTGGCTTCGTCATTGAACTGCCCACCCCGAACGCACCTCCACTGGCCCGCACGCCCGACCGGAACTTCGGCACCCTCATCACGACCTTGGTGCCCGCGCCGATCGCCGTTTCGACCACCAGACCGTAATCGTTGCCGAAGGCCGCGCGCAGCCGATGGTCGACATTCGTCAGGCCGACGTGTGCGGAGTTCCCTTCGGCGGCAGGCGCGCCGTCGGCCAGCGCGTCGCTGGGGCCTGACCGCAGCGCGTCGGGATCCATTCCGACCCCGTCGTCCTCGACGGTGATCACGCAGTCCGATCCCTCGTCGCGGGCGACGAGTTCGATCGACCCGCCGCCGCGTCCGGCGAAGCCATGCCGAACCGCGTTCTCCACCAGCGGTTGCAGCGCCAGGAACGGGACGACGACGTTGAGCACCTCCGGCGCCACCTGCAGCGTGACTGTCAGCGCGGTGCCGAAGCGGGCCCGTTCCAGGGTGAGGTAGCGGTCGATGTTGCGCAGCTCGTCGGCCAGGGTGGTGTACTGCCCGGCGGCGCGGAACGAGTACCGGGTGAAGTCGGCGAACTCGAGGATGAGTTCCCTGGCGCGGTCGGGGTCGGTGCGCACGAACGAGGCGATCGTGTTGAGCGCGTTGTAGATGAAGTGCGGGCTGATCTGCGCGCGCAGCGCCAGTACTTCGGCACGGTCCAGTCGGGCGCGGGAGGCGTCGAGCTCGGCGAGTTCGATCTGGCTGGCGGCGTAGCGGGCGACTTCGCCGATGGCGCCGAGCATTCCGGGCGCGGGGGAGCGTTGTGTCACCACCACGAGCACGCCGAGCATGTCGCCGCTCTCGGTGAGCAGCGGCTGCGCGACGACCGCGGCGGCCTTCGCATGTGTCAGCACCCGGCGCTCCCCCGAGATGGATTGGTGCGCGGCGCCGTCGCAGGCCTCCAGGACGTCGCTCTCCCAGATCGCGTGCCCGTCGGGATCGCGCGCGAGCACCTGGCCGTCACCGTCGAACAGGGTCAGGCCGTCGGCGCCGGTGAGGCCGCGCAGGAACGGCGCGGCCGTCTCGGCGGAATCGGTGTTGAGGCCTTGGCGTAACGCCCGTGCGGCCTGTGACGCGGTGTGCAGCGCGGTGTGTACCGCGCGTTCGGTGGGGGTGGCCACCACTCGCCGGGTCCGGACGGCGAGCACCACCGCGGCCACCGCCGCCAGGATCAGCGCGGCCGTCAGTGCCATCGCGAGCTCGCCGGACATCTCACCTCGTACGCAGTTGTGGCCAACTGTAAACCGGCGACGTGGCGAAACTGCGGTAGTTCAGGAACCCGCGGCCGATGCGCTGCTCGATGCCACTCCGTTCGCGCTAGGGCCGGAATGTGGTGATCAGCAGGCGGGAATCCGAATGCCATGTGCCGCCGGTAAAGGACTGAGGGCGGTCGCGGTGGGCGCGATCCGTAGTCTAAGGGCCACAAACGGTCTCGCACGAGACTCAGCCAGAGCCGTCCGGGATGTCATCGTGTGGTCGCGGCTCGCAGACGCAAGGTGCACGGCGACATCGCCGACGCCGGTCGTCCAGGCCGCACGTCAGTCGACCACAGGAGGGGTGGGGCTATGCGGACAGGCCGAGGCCGTCTTCGTATGCGGCGATGGCTATCAGCCCCGCGAGAGTGTCGATGTCGACCAACTCGCCGCTCATCACCCGCAACATCGGTGAGTCAACGATCTGCGAGAGATCGGCCAACGAGGACATCGTGATAATCGATCTTGGTGCATTCGTTGCACCTCCGTTCGCTCTTTCTCAATTGTTCCGCCTCCATTGCCATCTCCGGATTCGAAGGCGTGACGAATTTGTGTAGATTCGGTCAAGGCGGTGCCGTCGCTGATGGCCTCAACACGGCGACAGAATGCCGACGCGCTCACCCCTGAACCCTCACCGGAGTGCTTTGGCAGCGCGGGTGCTCTGCCCGACAGCGATGGAAGGACTCCTGAAAGCTGTCCAGCAAAGCCCCTCGCCTCTCGAGATCCACTTTGAGCCTCACCACGACGTCGTGGGTGAGAATTTCAGGGTGCTGCAAATAGATTCGGTCGTCGTCAATGAGTTTTTGGGTGATCTCAATGTCCTTGCGAATGAACGCACACGGGTCGGCCTACTGCGGCTGGTCCACGGTGGCTCCCTCCTCGCTGCTCACAGGCCGGCCGGATGGGCCCCCTGATAAAGCCAGCATGACCGCGATCAACCACATGGTCGTAAGTAGTCGACTACTTATTCATCACTGTTCGTGGCGTGTCGGTACGTACTCGTCGCTGAAGATTTCGAGACCTCCGAGGGGCCAAAGAATCTCGGCAGCAAGATCTGAAACCAGCGGTAGCGAAAAACAGTCGACTATAGGTAAGGACGAGGCCCCGTCCTTCCGATATCAACACGGGGCCTCGCTGAGTGGCGGGCAACCTCGGGCATCACGCAGGTCCTGGGCCGCAGAAGGTTTCACACATCGCGCGGCAGGAGTCACGCCCAGAGCTTGGGCAAACCCCGACCGTCGCGATAACGTTTCGGCATGGAGTCCCGAATCGTGCAGGGTCGGTGTTTTCAGTTCGTCGTCCCCGCCGGCTGGCGGGTGCTCGAGGAGGGCCAGTTCGCTGTCGTGCAGGCCGACGCGAACCAGCAGGCCGTATCGATCATGGTCGGCAATTGCGGCTTCATGCCCGGCTACAACCCGCTGCAATACGCCTACGAAAAGCTGTCCAGCGGCGGCCCAGCCCAACTCGGCCAACCGCGTCCGGGGCAGCCGCTGGCGAACTTCGAGACCGCCGTCGACATCGACTACCGGTACGCGGTCAACGGTGTCCGGTGCGTCGGGATCGCAACCGTCAGCTACCGCCAGAGTTATGGGCAGACGGACTTCGTGCTGACCGCCGGTGCGGCGCAGGAGCAGTACTGGCCGTCGTTCGCCTCCTGGCTCCCGGGGCTTGCGAAGCAGTTCAGCGTGACCAATGGTGCGGCCTGGGGCGCGCAGGGGATCGCGCAGCAGAACCTCCAGAACTCGATTCAGTTCGGACAGCAGCTGCAGGAGCAGCGCGCGTGGTCGCAGGATCTACAGGAGCAGGTGACCGACCAGCGCTGGGCGGCCGACGAGCGCCGGCAGGAAGGACTGGGGCACGCGTTGACCGGCCAGTCCTGGTACGCCGATCCGTACGGGCAGAACCCGCCGGTCCGGATGTCGGACACGCCGGCCGTCTACTGGGCCAACCGCGACGGGCGCATCACGTCCTCGGACGACCCGAGCTTCGATCCACGCACGCCGATGGACTCCGACTGGCAGCGGATGTCTCCGCAGCAGCCCTGAATTCCGGTGCACGTCGAGATCGCGACCCACACCTTCGCCGCGCCTGCGCTGGCGGACAAGCCGACGCATCGCAGGCGCGTATAGCGTGTCGGTGTGACGACGCTCTCCTTGACACAAGATCCTGAGGCCGACGCGCTGCTGGAGGCCAACCCGTTCGCGCTCCTGGTCGGCATGCTGCTGGATCAGCAGATCCCGATGGAGGTGGCGTTCAACGGCCCGAAGAAGATCGCCGACCGCATCGGTGCCTTCGATGCACGGAGATCGCGGACCACAACCCCGACGAGTTCGCGGCACTGTGCTCGCAAACGCCTGCGATACACCGGTTTCCGGGCTCCATGTCCAAGCGGGTGCAGGCGCTGGCCCAGGTGATCGTCGACGAGTACGACGGCGACGCCGCCGCGTTGTGGTCCGACGGCGACAGACGGGCCCGACGTGCTGCGGCGGCTCAAGGCGTTGCCGGGGTTCGGCGAACAGAAGGCGAAGATCTTTCTGGCGCTGCTTGGCAAGCAGTACGGCGTGACGCCGAAGGGGTGGCGTTCGGCGGCAGGCGATTACGGCAAGGCGGGTACGCACATGTCGGTGGCCGACGTGACGGATGCGGGGTCGCTGCAGAAGGTGCGGACGTACAAGAAGGAAGCCAAGGCGGCAGCGAAGGCCGCCAAGGCCTGAACTTCGCAGCGCGAGTCTGCTGTCAGATCGCGATTTCGCGAAAAGTCAGGATCTGTGAGCAGTCTCGGTGTGGCGGACCGCGTCGAGCGCCGCGAGTTCGCCGAGGATCCCGGCCACCACGCGGCCGGTGGCGGTGGCGGTGTCGAGGCCGTTCTGCAGAGCAGCGCAGCGTGATTCCACGCGCGGTGAGATCGGCGACGGTCTGGGCGATCTCAGCGGTCGAGCCGGCCCAGCATTTGCAGTGCCACGACCACCACGACGTCGCCTGAGCGGGCATAGCTGAGCAGGGCCAGCAGCCCCGCACGCATCTTGTCCGCCGATCCCGACGTTCTGTCGGTGAAGATCCGTCGCGAGTCAACGCCCGCTAGGCAGCGAGTGACCCTCGGCGCGCGACGTTGCTGGCGTCGAGCGTCCCGGTCACGACCACCTGCGGCCAGTCGCGGTAGAAACACCCAGAGCCGTGACCGTCAACTCGATCCAAGGTCTCAGGCGAGGCGAGCGGTGAGCCTCAGCGTCATAGAGACTCGCCGTCGAACCGCTCCCGGGTGGCGAACTCCGACACGGGTTTGCGTGTCAGCTTGGTGACCTGGTTCACCGGCTTTCCCAGGGGCAGCACTGGCTGCGACTGCGTAGCCGTCGGGTATGCCGAGCAGTGCTTTCACGCGTGGTTCCTCGGCCACCGCCATCGTGGTGAGCACACCGCCGTAGCCCTCGTTGCGCGCGGCCAGCAGCACGTTCCACACGAACGGGTAGACCGACGCGCCGGCGATCACGCCGACCCGCTCGAGATCCTGGTCGAATGCGGCCACCACGGCGAGGTCGACGCAGACGACAAGCACGACCGCTGACGTGAGCAGCGGGGCGACAGCTCGGCGGGCACCTCGGTGGCCGCGAGTTCTTCTGCTGAACACCCCATGGGCTGCAATGGATTCCACGGAGACTCACCGTTGCGCTGGTCTGGGCGATGTAGCGGCGGGCGCCGGGCACGCACAGATCGCCGAGCGCTTCGCGGGTCTCGAGGTCGCGGACCGCGATGACGTGTACGCCCTGCCGGTTGCCTCCGCTGGGCGCGAACCGGGCGTTGTCGAGGATCCGTTCGAGCACGTCGTCGGGTAAGCGGGTCGTCGGTGAACCGGCGGACGGCGCCCGTCGTGCGCATCACGTCGTACAGGTCCATGTTCTCGATCTTGATCATCGGAGCGCGGCGCTGTGCCATTGTGAAGAGATGAAGACACACCTGAACTGCCCCTGCGGCGAGGCCATCACCGGCACGGACGAGGAGGACCTGGTGGAAAAGGCCCAGGCGCACCTGTCTGAGGTACACCCCGGTCGCGAATACGACCGGGACACGATCCTCTTCATGGCCTACTGACCGCCGCGAAATCTCCGCGAATAGCATTCCTGGTCGCGATGTCGTAGGCTCAATCGCAACCAGGAATGCTATCCCGCGGGGCACGTGCTCAGGGCACGACCGTCGAGCCGATGGTCGGCATGAACTGGCACTGCTTCTCGGTCGTGGTGACCTGACCGAAGATCGTCGACATGATGCTGCCCGAGCCGGTGTCGGCGATCGCGGTCAGCGTGGTCGGCCCGTCGGGGTTGATGTCCGACCGCGGCTTGAGCGTGGCGCTGCCGGACTTGCCCGTCGTCAGGTTGACCCACGTGACGTTGAGCGGCAGCTTCTGCTCGGCGGCGGGACCCGGAGTGCCGATCGCGGTGAACACGTAGGCGGTCTGGCCGGGGCCGGGGCCGGGCAGCGGGATCTTCGCGGGCCCGGCCACCGAGATCGCGGTGGCCAGCACGTTTCCGCCGTCGGCGAGGCATCCGTTGCTGATCGACGGGTACATGAAGTCCTGCGTGACCGGTGCGTCCGGGCCGAAGTCCGGCGGCCGCGCAGGTGCCGGCGCCGCCGGGTGCCGGTGCAGGTGCCGGCGCAGGGCCGCCGCGGGGGGCCGGCGCCGGGAGCGGCTGCGGCGTCGGAACGGGTGCGGCTCGGGAGCCGGGGCCGGCGCGACCTCGGGCAGCGCCTGCGGCAGTGCCTCGGGCGCCGGCCCGACCGCGTTGGCGGGTCGACGCCCTGCAGGCAGATGCGCCTCGGTGCCGGGCACCGCGCCGGTCGCAGGCACGTGAGCGACCGGCGGGTCGGCGACGAACTGATTCACCGCCGAAGCCACATTCCGCGAGTCGGCAGGCGCGGCCGCGTTCCCGGCGAACGCCGCGGCGGCGGCCATCAGCATCGACGCGGCATTGGTCGGGTCAGCGGCCGCCTGCTGGATGGCCGGGTCCGAGGCTCTGCACCGCGGGCAGGCCCGGAGCCTGCAGCCCGTTGATCGGCAGCGGCGCCGCCGCCGGGTCGGCGTGGGCGACTCCGGTCACGCCGACCATCAGCAGCGCGGCCGACGGCCGACCGCCATTGCGTGGTGAGCAGTCGTCCTGGTCGATGACATGATTCCCCATGCGTTAGGTGTGTCGGTTTCGGGCTGGCAGCGGTCGGGTCAGGGCAGCGCCGACAGCGGCGGGAACAGCGGTGCCAGCGGTGCGGTCGGGTGCCGCCGCAGGGGCCGCGCAGCGGGTGCCGCGGGATGCGGCAGGCGCCGCGGCGTGCGGCTCGGCAGCAGGCCGGCCAGCGGCATGCCTGCGGGCATCAACGACGCCAGGGCGCCCGGGAAGCCCGAAGTGCTGCGGACAGGCCGGTGGATCAGCGCCGGCGCTTGAGCGGGGGTCGCTGCCGTCGGCGGGCACCGTGGTCTATTGCCGGGCGGGATCGCCGCGGCGCCGGGCACCGGGCCGGGCAGAGTCGCGTTGTCGCGGCGGGCAGCGCATCGCGCGGTCTGGGGCAGGGTGATCGATGCGGTCGCCGCGGGCGGCGGTGCGTGACCGGGGCCGGCGCGGTCGCTGTGGTGTTGCCCAGGGCCGTCGCGAACGTCTGCACGAGCTGGGTTGCGGCGGCCGGATTGGCGGCGAGCTGCTGCAGGAACGGCAGGCCGGGCACCCCGGGGTGCCGGTGCGGGCGCGGGCGGGCGCAGGCTGCGCCGCCGCTGCGGCGCTGAGCGCCAGCGCAGCCGAGACCGCTCCCGCCGCTGCGATCATGGTGGTGGCAAACAATTTTCTGGTGCGATGCATGGTTTCTCCCAATCCGTTGGTGGCACGTCTCAGCGAACCGAAGCTAGGTGTTACTGGAGTTACTCAAGTGACACGTGTGGCATTTATCCAACCGTTACGGACACGACGGCCGATCGGTGACCGCTCGATAGAGTCGGGCGGATAGACGCCACCGAATCCGCATCAGCAAGTCCGGCTCGCGCCGGCGCCGCGCCTGTCAGCCGCGGCGCCGTGCTGCTGGTCGCTCAGCATCGCCGCGCGGCTGGCGTGGACCTACCTGGTGCCCAACGGCGCGAACTTCGTCGACCTGCACGTCTACGTCGGGGGCGCCGCCGCGCTCGGATCAGCCCGGCCGCTCTACGACTACGTCTACGCCGACCAGACGCCCGACTTCCCGCTGCCGTTCACCTATCCGCCGTTCGCGGCCGTGGTGTTCTATCCGCTGCACCTGCTGCCGTTCGGCTGGTGGCCTTCGTCTGGCAGTCGGCATCATCGCCGCGCTCTACGGCGTGGTGCGATCAGCCAGCGGCTGCTCCGGGATCCGCGGCGGACGGCGGTCGGCGTGTCGCGATGCTGTGGACCGCCGTCGGCATCTGGACCGAGCCGCTGCGCAGCACGTTCGACTACGGCCAGGTCAACGTGCTTGCTGGTGCTGGCCGTGCTGTGCGCGGTCTACACGCACGCGGTGGTGGCTGTCGGGCCTGCTGGTCGGTCTGGCCGCGGGGGTGAAGCTGACGCCCGCGGTGGCGGGGCTGTACTTCGTCGGCGCGCGGCGCTGGGGCGCGGTGCTGTTCTCCGCGGTGGTCTTCGTCGCGCACGGTCGGCGGTGTCGGCTCTGGTCGTCGGCGACCAGGCGCGCTACTACTTCACCGAACTGCTCGGCGACGCCGACCGGGTCGGCCCGATCGGGACGTCGTTCAACCAGTCGTGGCGGGGCGGGATCTCGCGGATCCTGGGACACGACGCCGGCTACGGTCCCGCCGTGGTCGTCGGCGTCGCGGTGACGGCCGTGTTGGCCGTGCTCGCGTGGCGCGCGGTCGGCGGTGCGCGAGGATCGGCTCGGCGCCATCGTGATCGTGCAGCTGTTCGGTCTGCTGCTCTCGCCGATCTCGTGGACCCATCACTGGGTGTGGCTGATACCGCTGATGATCTGGCTGCTGCACGGCCCGCTGCGCGAGCGGCTCGGCGCGCGGCTGCTCGGCTGGGGGTGGCTGGCGCTGACGTCGGTCGGGGTGCCGTGGCTGCTGAGCTTCGCGCAGCCGACCATCTGGGTGATCTCCCGGCCCTGGTACCTGGCGTGGGCCGGCCTGGTCTACATCGTCGCCACGCTTGGCGACGCTGGCGTGGATCGCCGCTACTCGCCGACGATCCCGTTGATATCGCGAGCCATCTGCCACATCCTTGTCGGTGATCCCGCCCTCGGAGTGCGTCACCAGCGCGAAAGTCACTGTCCGCCAACGAATATCGATGTCGGGATGGTGGTCCTTCGGCCTCCGCGTGCTCGGCGACGCGGCGCACCGCGTCGATGCCGTCGAGGAACGCCGGAAATTTGATCGACCGGCGCAGGGCGCCGTCGGCGCGCTCCCAGCCGTCGAGGTCGGCAAGTGCGGCGTCGACTTGTTCGTCCGTCAATACAGCCATGCCTTCGACGGTATACCGTCTGCGGCAGTGTCGAACCTCATCGTGGTCGCCGGTGCGCTGGTCGAGCGCGGTGGCGCTGCTGGTCGCCCAACGTGCGCGCCCGCCCGAGCTGGCCGGACTGTGGGAGTTGCCGGGCGGAAAGGTGGCACCGGGGGAGAGCGACGGGTGCCGCGCTGGCACGCGAACTGCGCGAGGAACTGGGCGTCGAGGTGACGGTCGGACGCGCGCCTCGGCGACCGACGTCGCGCTGAGCGGGGCGGTGACGCTGCGTGCCTACCTCGTCACCCAGACCGCGGGGTGCTGCAACGCAACGACCATCGTGCGCTGCGCTGGGTGGGCGCCGACGAACTGGACGACCTGGCCTGGGTGCCCGCCGACCGCGTCTGGGTGCCCGATCTGCTGAGGCGCTGCGGTCGGGGCCGACGGCCTAACGCTCTCGTGCGGGTAGCGGCCGCATCGACGCGAGCGCTTCCATTGAACGTGTTGCGTTGTCAGCCTGTCGGCAAGGAAATACCTTGCTATCAAAAGTAATTCGGCGATCTTCGGGGTGCGCGAGTTGGTAGTAGACGGACTTGCCGACACGTTGATGTCGCGCCACATCGTGGCGCTTGAGCACTGCGAGGTGCTGGGAGACAGGGTGGGTTCGATGTCGGAGTGACTCAGGATCTCGCCGACTGAAGTCGGGCGGCCGTTGGCAACCAGGATCTGAGCACCCGGATGCGCGCGGATGTGCCAATGCCTTGAATTTGATTTGATTTCGTAGAGCGGCGGGTCGGGATGGTCAATGAAGGTGGCCGGCGTCGTGACAACCTGACTTCCGTCGAACGCGTTCACTCACATGATTTTCGTCTGCTGACCATGCCGGCCGCGCTCACCGCATGTCGTGGTGCCCTAGCCGGTGTATGACTCCTGGTAGCGGTAGGCGGCTTCGAATGCGTCCACGAGATGCAGCGGGAGCCGCCCACGTTCGGCAACGTCATGTCCGTTGCTCCGCGCCCAGTCGCGGATCACTTTGCCCGGGGTCGGATCCACGAAGGGTCAGATGAGCATGACCACCCAAGACCTGCTGTGACCTGGGTTGTCCTCCGCCGGACGGCCGGCCTGTGCCCATTCGGTGAAGACGGAACGCAACTTGGTGGTGTTGCGGACCGCAGATCGATCTCGTAACTCACGCCATCGAAGCCGAAGGTCACGGTCTCGGCGTCGGCACGGGTGCCGTCGATATCGTCGATCAAATTCGCAAGATCACTGTCTTCGCCATGACCAGATCGCCTTTCATGATGCGTGGAACCTGCGGTGGAAGGTTGTTACGTATCTGACGGAAGCCTACGAAAAGCAGGATGCGGGTCACGCAGGCCAAGGTCACATCGTGGAATAAACTGCATGGCCCTAATCTGAGGCCCGTTTCGTTCGGGCCACGACCGCACATAGGGGGCGCTCCAGCGGACGTGGGTGCCGCCACCGGGAACCATCGTCGTGTGATCGTATAACTCATTGCTGTGCGAAAGGAGTAATCGTCGCAGCCGTTCCGCGACGCGGGGGAATTGTCCCTGTTGGCCCGGACCGCCGAAACTCCGCGACCCACGATCGTCCCCGGAATGGTCAAGCAGATCGATGTTCGCTGTCGCTCTCGCTACCGACGCGTTGCCAAGAATGGGCGGCCGACTGACCCGGACCCTCAATAGTGCAGGCGGTCCCCGACAATCCGGACGTCGGCGCGGGCGGCCGGATGGGCAGCGCGTGGATCGGATGCGTCATCACCGGGTGACGGCAGTGCGGGCAGGACGTCTGGGCTTGTTGGCCGAATTGAACGTCAGGTGGTGACACTCCGCGCACCGGACGACATAGAACGCTCCGATCCAATTGAGCAGTCCGACGTAGATCGCCACGGTCGTCGGCGTCGCGAGAGCGGTGATGAGAGCGATGGTGAGCACTTCGTAAACCGTCATGATGGTCACCTCCAAAGGAACGACGGATGGCCACCACGGTACGCCGTTCCCGGTCAGATCAAGCCTTTCGGGCGCGTTTGAACACCTTCTCCAGTTCCTTGCCCCGAATTCCGTTGAGTTCGGCCTTGTGCACCTTGTGCACCACCAGCGGGCACCGCTTGCAGCGCGGCTTGCTGCGGCAACACTTCTTCTTCGGCTTGACGCCGGCGAGCTTCTGGGCTTCACGTGAGCTGTTTCTCTCGTTTTCGTGATCGGTGTACTCGCACTGCGACAATTCCCTGCGTGGAATTACGCCCGATTTTAGAAACGTCGCCATTGTGGCTCACGTCGACCATGGTAAGACGACCCTGGTCGACGCGATGCTGCGGCAATCGGGCGCGCTGACCCATCGCGGTGACGACGCCATCGAGCGCCTGATGGACTCCGGTGACCTGGAAAAGGAAAAGGGCATCACCATCCTGGCCAAGAACACCGCGGTGCACCGCCACAACCCCGACGGCACCATGACGGTGATCAACGTCATCGACACCCCGGGCCACGCCGACTTCGGTGGCGAGGTCGAGCGCGGGCTGTCGATGGTCGACGGCGTGTTGCTGCTGGTCGACGCCTCCGAGGGCCCGCTGCCGCAGACCCGGTTCGTGCTGCGCAAGGCCTGGCCGCGCACCTGCCGGTGATCCTGGTGGTCAACAAGACCGACCGCCCGGACGCCCGGATCGCCGAGGTCGTCTCGGAGAGCCACGATCTGCTGCTCGACGTCGCCTCCGATCTCGACGACGAAGCGCAGAAGGCCGCCGAGCACGCGCTCGGACTGCCGACGCTGTACGCCTCGGGCCGCGCAGGCATCGCCAGCACCACCGAGCCCGCCAACGGCGAGAACCCCGACGGCGAGAACCTCGACCCGCTCTTCGACGTGCTGCTCGAGCACATCCCGCCGCCGCAGGGCGATCCCGAGGCCCCGCTGCAGGCGCTGGTCACCAACCTGGACGCGTCGGCGTTCCTCGGCCGGCTCGCGCTGGTCCGCATCTACAAGGGCCGGCTGAGAAAGGGCCAGCAGGTGGCCTGGATGCGTGAGGTGGACGGCCATCCGGTCATCACCAACGCCAAGATCACCGAACTGCTGGCCACCGAAGGCGTCGAGCGGACCCCGACGGATGAGGCGATCGCCGGCGACATCGTCGCCGTCGCCGGCATGCCCGAGATCATGATCGGCGACACCCTCGCCGACACCGAGCATGCGCACGCGCTGCCGCGCATCACCGTCGACGAGCCGGCCATCTCGGTCACCATCGGCACCAACACCTCGCCGCTGGCAGGCAAGGTGTCCGGGCACAAGCTGACCGCCCGGATGGTGAAGTCGCGGCTGGACTCCGAACTGGTCGGCAACGTCTCGATCAAGGTCGTCGACATCGACCGGCCCGACGCCTGGGAGGTGCAGGGCCGTGGTGAGCTGGCGCTGGCCGTGCTCGTCGAGCAGATGCGCCGCGAGGGTTTCGAGCTGACCGTCGGCAAGCCGCAGGTGGTCACCCGGACCATCGACGGCAAGCTGCACGAGCCGTTCGAGGCGATGACCATCGACTGTCCCGAGGAGTTCGTCGGCGCCATCACCCAGCTGATGGCCGGCCGCAAGGGCCGGATGGAAGAGATGGCCAACCACGCCGCGGGATGGGTCCGGATGGACTTCATCGTGCCCAGCCGCGGGCTGATCGGCTTCCGCACCGACTTCCTGACGCTGACCCGCGGCACCGGCATCGCCAACGCGGTGTTCGACGGCTACCGGCCGTGGGCCGGGGAGATCCGGGCCCGCCACACCGGCTCGCTGGTCTCCGACCGCACCGGCTCGGTCACGCCGTTCGCCATGATCCAGCTGTCCGACCGCGGCCAGTTCTTCGTCGAACCGGGCGAGGACACCTACGAGGGCCAGGTCGTCGGCATCAACCCGCGCGCCGAGGACCTCGACGTCAACGTCGACCCGCGAGAAGAAGCTGACCAACATGCGGTCGTCGACCGCCGACGTCTTCGAAACGCTGGCCAGGCCGCTGGAGCTCGGCCTCGAGCAGGCCATGGAGTTCTGCGCCGAGGACGAGTGCGTCGAGGTCACGCCCGAGATCGTGCGGGTGCGCAAGGTCGAGCTCGACGCGACCATCCGGGGCCGTGCCCGGTCGCGCGCCAAGGCCCGCGACGACGATCAAGCGGGAGGTACGATCCCGCCGGGAACGGACGGTCAGCTCGGGCCGGATAACCGCTTGGCGATGGATACGCTGTAGCCGACGACCCTGCGACCCCTCCGCTCCTCGCCGGCGACTGCTGGCCGTGCTGGCGGCGCTGGTCCTCGGGTTGCACCGTCAGCCCGCCGCCGGCGCCGCAGAGCACCGACACCACGGAGTCGGCGCCGCCGCCGCCGCCGAAGGCGACGCAGATCATCATGGCCATCGACTCGATCGGCCCCGGCTTCAACCCGCATCTGCTGTCCGACCAGTCGCCGGTGAACGCGGCGATCAGCTCGCTGGTGCTGCCCAGCTCGTTCCGGCCGGTGCCCGATCGCGAGACGCCGACCGGGTCGCGGTGGGAGCTCGACCCCACGCTGCTGGTGTCGGCGGAGGTGACCAGGAGGACCCGTTCACCGTCACCTACAAGATCCGGCCCGAGGCGCAGTGGACCGACAACGCCCCGATCGCCGCCGACGACTACTGGTATCTGTGGCGGCAGATGGTCAGCCAGCCCGGGGTCGTCGACCCGGCGGGCTACGACCTCATCACCGGCGTGCAGTCGGTCGAGGGCGGTAAGACCGCGGTGGTCACGTTCTCGCAGCCGTATCCGGCATGGCGGGAGCTGTTCAACAACATCCTGCCCGCCCACATCGTCAAGGACGTGCCCGGCGGTTTCGCGGCCGGGCTGGCCCGGGCGCTGCCGGTCACCGGCGGCCAGTTCCGGGTGGACAACATCGATCCGCAGCGCGACGAGATCCTGCTCGCCCGCAACGACCGGTACTGGGGCGCGCCCGCCAAGCCCGATCAGATCCTGTTCCGGCGCGGCGGTGCGCGGCCGCGCTGGCCGATTCGATCCGCAACGGCGACACCCAGGTGGCCCAGGTGCACGGCGGCGCGGCGGCGTTCGCGCAACTGTCGGCGATCCCCGACGTGCGGACCGCCCGCATCGTCACGCCGCGGGTGATGCAGCTGACGCTGCGGGCCCAGCAGCCTGCGCTCGCCGATTCCCAAGTGCGCAAAGCGATCTCGGTCTGCTCGACGTCGACCTGCTGGCCGCGGTGGGTGCAGGCGACGACAACACCGTGACGCTGGCGCAGGCGCAGGTGCGATCCCCGTCGGATCCGGGTTACGTGCCGACCGCGCCGCCGGCGATGACCCCGAGAGGCCGCGCTCGCGTTGCTGGCCGATGCCGGCTACGAGGTGGAGCCGGTCGAGACGCCGCCGCCGCCGACGCCGCGGCACCCCGGCGCCGGACAACAACCGCGGCCGCATCACCAAGGACGGCGAGCCGCTGACGCTGGTGCTCGGCGTCGCCGCCAACGACCCGACGTCGGTAGCGGTCGCCAACACCGCGGCCGACCAACTGCGCAACGTCGGCATCGCGGCGTCGGTGTCGGCGCTCGACCCGGTGGCGCTGTACGGCGACGCGCTGACGAACAACCGGGTCGACGCCGTCGTGGGCTGGCATCAGGCCGGGGGCGACCTGGCCACCGCGCTGGCGTCGCGGTACGGCTGTCCGGCGCTGGAGGCCACCGCGGTTGCGACGACGACGGCACGCCGCGGCGACGCCGTCGCCGACACCGCGCCGACACGCGACCGCCGGCGCCGCCGCGGCCGACCACGACGGCGACGCCGACCACCCGAGCCCGGCGCCGGAAACCGGTCAGCTGGTCCAGGCGCCGAGCAAAATCACCGGGATCTGCGACCGCAGCATTCAGCCGAAGATCGATGCCGCACTGGACGGCACCGAAGACATCGCGAGGTGATCACCGCGGTCGAACCGCGGCTGTGGAACATGTCGACGGTGCTGCCGATCCTGCAGGACACCACGATCGTCGCCGCGGGCCCGAGCGTGCAGAACGTCAGCCTGTCCGGCGCGGTGCCGGTGGGCATCGTCGGCGACGCCGGCAAGTGGGTCAAGGCTGCCGCAGTAGCGGCTGCGGGCTCGGCATCGTGCGCTCGCGGAGTATCGCAGGCCGTGTGCGGCGAAAACGCCGACCGCGAACACGAGGAACAGCCAAAACGGCGGCCGGGCCAGCTCCCAGACGAACAGCGCGGCGAAAAGCGGCGCGCGCTGGGTGATCGCCAGAACGCCTGCCGCACACGTCAGCGACACCGCCGACACCTGAAGGTCGGTGCCCGCCAACTGGTTCAGGGCCAGGGCGACAAGCGATCCCGCCGCCGCGCCGGTGGCCAACGCGGGGGTGATCAGCCCGCCGACAGCACCCGCGCGCAGAAACAACGCGGTCAGAAGCGGTTTCAGCAGCAGGATGGCCGCGGCGGCGCCGAGCGTCAGCCCGCCGTTCACGCTGACCGTCAGGATGCTGCGGCCGTTGCCAGGCAGTTCCGGCCAGCCAGATCGAGCAGATGCCGGTCAGCAGACCGGCCGCCGCGATCGCGGGAATCAGCATCCACGACTGGTACTGCACCTTCGGTTTGGCGGCGTCATCACCTGGTCGAAGGCCAGGCCGACAGCGACGGCCAGCGGAGCCAACGCCAGCGCCAGGAACGCGAACAGGTAGGACAGCTCCGCAGTCCGGCCAGACCAGCGGATGCCCGAGGTGGGTGACGGGAGCGGCGACGGCGACCGCGAGGCTCGACGTGATCAGCGCCGTACCCAGCGCCCGAGGATGCCACGTGCCGAACAGGATGCGCGCGGCGAATACCGCTCCGCCGAGCGGCACGCTGTACACCGCGCCCAGGCCAGCGCCGGCCGCACAGGCCAGCAGGATCTCGCGGTCGCGCGCCGTGAGCGCCAACCGCGATGTGCCGAGATCGCCCAACGCGGCGGCGAGTTGGCGGGGTGCGCCCTCACGGCCCAGCGACGCGCCGGTGCCGACGAGCAGGACCTGCAGCATGGCGTCGATCGACATCGCCAGCCGGGGAATCGGACGGTGCGCCGCGATGGTCGCCGACAGCGCAGGCACCTCGACCGACGCCGGAGCAGCCACCAGCCGCAGCCCGCCAGGGCACCGCCGATCATCGGGCCGACCGCCCGTCGGAAGCCGGTGCTGTCCTCGACGCCGGTCAGCAGTGAGCCGAAGGTGTAGTGGTAGGTGAGGTGCTCGATGGCGCGCAACAGCAGCGTCGTCGCCGCTCCGGCGACGCCGGCGAGCAGACCGATGATGACGATGGCGCAGCCGAACTCGACGGCGCGACGTGTCACGAGGCGAATGTATGCCTATACCGCGTTCCGCGGAGCCCGATGAGCAGGCAAGCTGGTTGGGATGGAGACCCCGCGGCTGCTTTTCGTCCATGCCCATCCCGACGACGAGACCCTCACCACGGGCGCGACGATCGCCCACTACGCGGCGCGCGGCGCGCAGGTGCAGGTCCTCACATGCACCCTCGGTGAGGAGGGCGAGGTCATCGGGCAGCGGTGGGCGCAACTCGCCGCGGACCGCGCCGACCAGCTGGGTGGGTACCGCATCGGCGAGCTGACAGCGGCGCTGGCCACGCTCGGGGTCGACGGCCCACGGTTTCTGGGCGGGCCGGGGCGCTGGCGCGACTCGGGGATGGCGGGCTGCCCGCCCAGGCAACAGGAACGCTTCGTCGACGGAGACTTCGACGAGCAGACCGGGGCCCTGGCCAAGGCCATCGACGACCTGCGTCCCCACGTCGTCGTGACCTATGACCCCGACGGCGGATACGGGCACCCCGACCACATCCACGTCCACCGGGTGACGACGGCCGCGGTGGCGGCATCGGATTGGCAAGTACCCAAGCTGTATTGGACGGTGACGTCCGCGAGCGCGCTGACCGCCGGACTGGCGGCCATGACCGATGTGCCCGACGGGTGGGTGACGGTGTCCGCCGACGACCTGCCGCTCTTCGGCTACTCCGATGACGCGATCGACGCGGCGCTGGATCTGACCGCACACGGGCCTGCCAGGGTGGCCGCGCTGAAGGCCCACGAGACACAGGTGAGCGTCTCGCCCGACGGCCGCAGCTTCGCGCTGTCGAACAACATCGCGCTGCCGGTCGATTCGACCGAGTATTACGTTCTCGCCGCATTGGCCGACGGGGTCACCGCGGGGGAGCGCGACGACCGTGGCTGGGAGACCGACCTGTTGGCCGGACTGAACTTCGGGTAGCGCTGTTGGAATCTCCGGCCGGCGGCCACAATGGCCTGATGGGCACCAAGGCTTTCGCCGACGAATTCGGGCTCAGGAGCCGCTGATGGGCCGCGAAGCTGCGGCCGTCTGCACGCTGGGAACTGCCAACGAGCCGGTGAAGGCCCTGCTCGAATCGCGCGAGCTGATCGTTCGGGGACCGACGATCAAGCGTCGCTTCGAACTGGCCGCGCTGCGGCACCTGCATGTCGCCGGCGACAGCCTGCTGTTCGACGTCGGCGGTGAAGCGGTCTCGCTCGCGCTGGGCGCGACCGAAGCCGCCAAGTGGCTGGAGCGCGCGGGCAAACCGCCGCCGACGCTGGCGGCCAAGCTGGGCATCGGTCCCGACAAGCCGGCTGCGGTCTTCGGCCCGGTCGATGACGACCCCGAGTTGGCGTCGGCGCTGGCGGGCGCGCGCACCGACAGTGCGCAGAACGCGGTGGTGATGGTGGCCGCGGTGCTCTCACCGGCCGAGCTGGCGCACGCGTTGGACGTGCACGCAGGCATGCCGTGCCGTGCGATCTGGATCGTCCATGCCAAGGGTGGCGCGTCCGTTGCGCTGGGCGACAGCTCGATCCGCGCCACGCTGCGCGCCCGCGGCTACCGCGACAACAAGACCAGCGCCGTCTCGGCGCGGCTGACAGCGACGCGCTACGTCAAGTCCGAGGGACACGGAGCGGCTGCGGTGACCGGGTAGGCTGCCTGAAACCGACGGCGCATGGAAGGGCATCGCATGGACCCGGACCTGGACCCCAACCTGCAGCACTGGCAGGATCGCCTCGACAGCTTTCAGTGGGTCGTCGGTTCGCTGGTCTCCGTGCTCGACAGCATCCCGACCTGACAGCGTCGCCCGCGCCGGTTTCAGACCGGCTCCGTTTTGCGGTTCTTGCCGTTCTCGGTCTCGACGGTGTGCTCTCCGCCCTGATGGCGGTGTTCTTCCTGCCGTTACGGATCGGCCCGGTGCCGCTTCCGATCAGCGCCTTGCTCAGCGGCGTCGTCAACGCGTCGTTGGTGTGGGCGGCGCTGCAGTGGACGTCGAACCCCCGCCTGGCAGCGCTGCCACTATGGACGTGGTTACTGACAGTGCTGCTGTTCACCTTCGGCGGTCCCGGCGACGACATCGTGTTCGGCGGCACCGGAGTCATGGAGTTCGCCCCGTTGCTGCTCATCGCGCTGGGGGCGCTGCCGGGCGCCGGGGTGCTCTGGCGTCGTCCACCCTCGACCAGCTGACACGGGCGCGCACCGCGCGCCATCGGTCCGACTACTGTGACCGGTATGTCAGGCGCAGCGGTTTCAGATAGTGAGACGCGCGGATGATCCGCGACGATGCCGGGGTTACAGGGAAGTGGCTCTGAACACCCAGCGCGGCGCCGATCTGCCCATCCCGGCCATTCCGTCGAAATCCGGAGGAGAGCCGAGCGGTTCAAGCGTGCCGAGTCCCGCCGCCCTCAGGCGGGTGCTGCGACGGGCACGTGACGGCGTGGCACTCAATGTGGACGAAGCCGCGATCGCCATGGCGGCCCGCGGAGACGATCTCGTCGACCTGTGCGCCAGTGCCGCGCGGGTGCGCGATGCCGGACTGGAAGCCGCCGGCCGGCGGGGGGCCACCGGCCGGCTGCCGGTCAGCTACTCGCGCAAGGTTTTCATCCCCGTCACCCACCTGTGCCGCGACACCTGCCACTACTGCACGTTCGTCACGGTGCCGGGCAAGCTGCGGGCCGCGGGCAAGGGCATGTTCATGGAGCCCGACGAGATTCTCGACGTCGCCCGCCGTGGTGCCGAATTAGGCTGCAAGGAAGCGTTGTTCACCCTCGGTGACCGGCCGGAGGCGCGGTGGGACGAGGCGCGTCAGTGGCTCGACGAGCGGGGCTACGATTCGACGCTGGACTACGTACGGGCGATGGCGATCAGGGTGCTCGAGGAAACCGGGCTGCTGCCGCACCTGAACCCGGGCGTGATGAGCTGGTCGGAGCTCTCACGGCTCAAGCCGGTCGCCCCGTCGATGGGCATGATGCTCGAGACGACGTCGCGACGGCTGTTCGAGACGAAGGGCCAGGCACATTACGGCAGCCCCGACAAGGATCCCGAGGTGCGGCTGCGCACGCTGGCCGACGCGGGCCGGCTGTCCATCCCGTTCACCACCGGGTTGCTGGTGGGAATCGGTGAGACCCTCGCCGAGCGCGCCGAGACCATTCACGCCATTCGCCGGTTGCACAAGGAGTTCGGGCACGTTCAGGAAGTGATCGTGCAGAACTTCCGCGCCAAGGACCACACCGCGATGGCGGCAGTGCCCGACACGGGCATCGACGAGTTCCTCGCCACGCTCGCCGTCACCCGACTGGTGATGGGTCCCAAGATGCGCATCCAGGCGCCGCCGAACCTGGTGTCGCGCGCCGAGTGCCTGGCACTGATCGGGGCAGGCGTCGACGACTGGGGCGGTGTCTCTCCGCTGACGCCCGACCACGTCAACCCCGAGCGCCCCTGGCCCGCTCTCGACGAACTGGCCACGGTCACCGCCGAGGCGGGCTACGACCTGGTGCAGCGCCTGACGGCACAGCCGCAGTACGTGCAGGCGGGTGCCGCGTGGATCGACCCCCGGGTGCAGGGGCATGTCGACGCCCTGGCCGATCCTGACACCGGGTATTCGCGCGACGTCAACCCGCAAGGCAGGCCGTGGCAGGAACCTGACGAGGCGACGGAGTCGTTGGGCCGCACCGACCTGCACACGGCGATCGACGCCGAGGGCAGGCGCACCGAGACCCGCAGCGATCTGGGCAGCGCGTTCGGCGACTGGGAATCGATCCGGGAGAAGGTGCACGAGCTGGCCGCCCGCGGCCCCGAGCGGCTCGGCACCGACGTGCTGGCCGCGTTGCGCTCGGCCGAGCGGGACCCGGCCGGATGCAGCGACGACGAGTATCTGGCGTTGGCCACCGCGGACGGCGCCGCGATGGATGCCGTTGCCGCACTGGCTGATTCACTGCGACGCGATACCGTCGGCGACGAGGTGACGTTCGTGGTGAACCGCAACATCAACTTCACGAACATCTGCTATACGGGCTGCCGCTTCTGTGCCTTCGCTCAGCGCAAGGGCGACGCAGACGCCTACTCACTGTCGACCGGCGAGGTGGCCGACCGGGCGTGGGAGGCGCATGTCGCCGGCGCGACAGAGGTGTGCATGCAGGGTGGCATCGACCCGGAGTTGCCGGTCACGGGTTATGCCGATCTGGTCCGCGCGGTCAAGGCTCGGGTGCCGTCGATGCATGTGCACGCGTTCAGCCCGATGGAGATCTCCAACGGAGTCACCAAGAGCGGCTTGAGCATTCGCGAGTGGTTGATCTCGCTGCGCGAAGCAGGCCTGGGATCCATCCCGGGAACGGCCGCCGAGATCCTCGATGACGAGGTGCGCTGGGTGCTGACGAAGGGCAAACTGCCCACCTCGGCGTGGATCGAGGTGATCAGCACGGCCCACGAGGTCGGGCTGCGGTCGTCCTCGACGATGATGTACGGGCATGTCGACACACCGCGGCACTGGGTGGGTCACCTGCGGGTACTGCGGGAGATCCAGGACCGCACCGGCGGTTTCACCGAGTTCGTGCCGCTGCCGTTCGTGCACCAGTCCTCGCCGCTGTACCTCGCGGGCGGGGCCCGTCCTGGCCCGACACACCGCGACAACCGTGCGGTGCATGCGCTGGCGCGAATCATGCTGCACGGCAGGATCTCCAACATCCAGACCAGCTGGGTGAAGCTCGGCGTGGAGCGCACCCAGGTGATGCTCAACAGCGGCGCCAACGACCTCGGTGGCACCCTGATGGAGGAGACCATCTCGAGGATGGCGGGCTCGGAGAACGGGTCGGCGAAGTCGGTCGAGGAGCTCGTCGCGATCGCCGAGGGCATCGGCCGCCCCGCCCGCCAGCGCACCACCACCTACGCTCCGTTGGCGGCCTGAACCTTTCCCCGCCCGTCCGCGTGTCTATTGCGTGCATGCACAGTGTTATCCGGCCGGGGCTGGTAGTACGGAGGATGTGAAGCTCCGACGCGTGTTCGCCGACGGCGTGCTGGAGTTGCAGTCGCAGGCACCGGACGGATCGTGGGGGCGTGCACAGGATCCGTCGGTGCTTGGCGGGGCAGTGTTCGACCGAGCTTGGGAGCTGGCCTGCGCACAGCGTCACCTGGAACTGTCGGGTCATGTGCTGCCGTTCCAGCCGGCGTCTTTTCGTGACTTCATGCTTTACGAACGCCACGCCATCGACGCTGCGCGCGGACTGGTCCGACGGTTCCACCCCAGGCAGTCCCGCGCCGCCGAGCGGATCGAGAGGCTGACGCGAAAACCGTTCCCGCTGTTCAAGCCAAAGGCACTGTTCTACCGTCAGCCCATCTACTACATGTCCAACCACCTGAGCTTCGTCCCGAGCGGTGCCGCGGTTGCGATGCCGTCGTACTCATCGGCGTTGGACTTCGAGTTGGAGATCGGCTTCGTACTCAAAGCCCCGCTGTACGACGCGAGCCCGCGGGAGGCCCTCGACGCGATCGGCGCGTTCGTCGTCGTCAACGACTTCAGCGCCCGCGACGTCCAGCGCAGCGAGATGGCGACCGGGCTCGGTCCGCAGAAGTCCAAGCACTTCGCGTCATCGATGTCGGTGCTGGCCGTCACCGCCGACGACATCCTGCCGCGCATCGACGAGCTCAGCGGTTCGGTGGCGATCAACGGCACCACCGTCAGCACGGTGTCCAGCCGCGGGATGCAGTGGTCTGTCGGGGACGTGCTTGCGCACGCATCGAAGGACGAACACCTCTATCCCGGTGAGCTTTTCGCCACCGGAACCCTTCCCGGCGGTAGCGGCATGGAGACGGGCAAGTGGTTGCGGGCCGGGGACCAACTGACGTTGGCGATAGACCAGATCGGCGAAATCAGCCACCCGATCTCAGGAGCCAAGGAGCCACCATGAACACGATCGCAGGGTTACCCGCGCACGCGTTGCTCGTGCACGCCATCGTCGTCCTCGCTCCGCTGACGGCCCTGCTGGCGATGCTCTGCGCGGTCTGGCCTGCCGCACGACGCCGATTCGTGTGGCTGGTGCTGGCGCTGGCCACGGTCAACCTGGTACTGACGCCGTTGACAGGTCGGCCGGTGAATGGCTGTACAACCGGGAGAGCTCGCACAGCCCGATCCTGGAAACCCACGAGGAGCGCGGCGAGACGATGATCTACTTCTCGGTCGCCCTGCTGGTGATCGCGATCGTGATCGCGGTGCTGCACGTGCTGGCCAATCGATCCGACAAGCCGCGCACGGCGATAACTGTCATCGTGGCCGTCGCGGCTGGTGCTGGTGGGGGTGTCGTCGATCGTCGGCGTCATGCGGATCGGCCACTCGGGCACCGAAGCCAAGTGGGGCATCATCGCCGAATAGCCCACACGTGAAGCCACTGCGATCCTGCAGTGGCTTCACGCGCGTGCGACATCAGGACTGCTTGAGGGCCTCGATTTCCAGGGTGATGGTCACCTTGTCGCCCACGACCGCGCCGCCGGTCTCCAGCGGCATGTCGATGTCGATGCCGAAGTCCTTGCGATTCAGGACGATCGACGCCTCGAAGCCGGCGACCTCGCCGTGGCCCATGCCGGGGTTGACGCCGTTGAACTCCAGATCCAGGGAAATCCGCCGGGTGATGCCCTTGAGGGTGAAATCGCCGTCGAGCACATAGCGGTCGCCATCTGCCCGGACGCCGGTGGAGCTGAACGTCGCCACCGGGTAGGTCTCGGCATCGAAGAAGTCCGCAGTCTTGAGGTGCGCGTCGCGCTGCTCGTTGCGGGTGTTGATCGAGCCGACGGCGATCTCGGCGTGTCACCGACGGTGTGCCGTCCTCGGCGACGGTGATCGCGCCGCTGAACGTGTCGAACTCGCCTCGGACCTTGCTGACCACGAGGTGGCGTACGGAGAAACCGACCGACGAGTGAACGGGATCGATCGCCCAGGTTCCGGTGGGCAGCAGTGCGTTGGCAACGGAGATGGAGCGGGTCATATGATGTCTCTCTTCTCAGACGGGCGTCGGGTGATCCGACGGATACCTTCGGCTAAACGGACTATGGTCCGAATTCATTCCCGATAATCTCCCGGGGTGGCCATCGAGGAGTTCGACGAGCAATTCATCCGTCTCGACCCCACGGTCTGGACGGCGTCCTACCTGCCCGCGTGGAGTTCGCGATCCGCGGCGGCGGCGACGCTGACCACCGGGCCGCAGGGGCTGGATCTGTCCATCCCGCCGACGCAGCCGCTGTGGTGCCCCGATCTGCACGATGGGCCGCTGCGGGTGTCGGCCGTTCAGAGCGCCAACCGGTCCGGACCGGTCGGCTCCACCGACGCACCGCAGCCGTTCCGCGACGGCCTCGTGGTGCGCGAGGAGCAGCCCACCGTGCTCGGCTTCGTCCCGCATTTCGGCCGCATCGCGGTCACCTGCTCGGCACACCTGAGTCCGCGGTCGATGTTCTCGGCGTGGATGGTCGGACTCGAGGACGAGCCCGACCGGTGCGGTGAGATCTGCCTCATGGAGGTCTTCGGAGACACCGTCGGCCCCGGCCCCGACCGCCGTGCCGATGTCGGTCAGGGTATCCACCAGTTCCGCGATCCTGCGCTGCGCGAAGACTTCTCGGCCGAGCCGCGTGCCATCGACATCGAGCAGTCACACACCTACGGCGTGCACTGGCGTCCCGGCGCGGTTGACTTCACCATCGACGGGGTCACCACCCGCACTGCGGATCAGGCGCCCGACTACCCGATGTTCCTGTTCCTCGGACTGTTCGACTTCCCTGACCGCCCCGGCGATCCGCACGGATGTGCCGCACCTGCGGGTGACGAGAGTGACGGGAAGTGCGCTGCCGTAGGCCGCGAGTGTGCGCAAAATGCCAGGGATCCGCGGCGTGGTCGCGTGCAAACATGCGCGCTCGCGGAACGGGCCGGTTAGATCCGGGCGGCCAGCTCGGTGCCCTGGCGGATCGCCCGCTTGGCGTCCAGTTCGGCCGCGATCGCAGCACCGCCGATGACGTGCGGGGTGACACCGCGCGCCCGCAAGCCGTCCTCGAGATCACGCACCGACTCCTGGCCCGCGCAGATCACCACGTTCTCGACCGCGAGCAGCCGAGGGTCGCAGTGGGTCGACCCGAAGCTGATGTGCAGCCCGCCGTCGTCGATGCGCTCGTAGTTCACACCCGGAGAGCTGGTGAACACCCTTGGCCCGCAACGAAGCCCGGTGCACCCAGCCGGTGGTCTTGCCCAACCTGCGGCCCTGGGCTCCCTTGGTGCGCTGCAACAGGTAGACCTCGCGCGTGGCGGGCGCGGGCAGCGGTGTCGTCAACGCGCCCCTGGCCTCTTGCGGGGCTTCGTGTGGGTCCAGGCACCCCACTCGGCCTGCCATTCCTTCACATTGAGCGTGGGGGAGCTGATCGGTGGTCAGGAACTCGCTGACGTCGAAGCCGATGCCGCCCGCGCCGACCACCGCGACGCGTCTTGCCGACGGGCGTGCCGATGATCGCCTCGGCGTAGGACAGCACCATCGGGTGCTCGATTCCGGGGATGTCGGGCAGTCGCGGCGCGACACCGGTGGCCAGCACGACCTCGTCGTAGCCCTGCAGCGCGTCGACGTCGGCGCGGGTGCTGCAACCGAACGTCGACGCCGTGCTTGTCGAGCATTCGGGTGAAGTAGCGGATGGTCTCGCTGAACTCCTCCTTGCCGGGAATCCTTCGGGCCAGATCGAATTGGCCGCCGATCCCGGAGCGGACTCGAACAGGGTGACGCGGTGGCCGCGCTGGGCGGCGGTGACGGCGGTGGCCAGGCCGGCGGGTCCGGCGCCGACGACGGCGACGCGCTTGGTGCGCCGGGTCGGTCCGAGGGTCAGCGTCGTCTCGTGGCCGGCGCGCGGATTGAGCAGACACGACACGGTCTTGTGCGCGAACGCGTGATCGAGGCAGGCCTGGTTGCACGCGATGCAGGTGTTGATCTCGTCGGCCGCGTCGGCGGTCGCCTTGTGGACCCAGTCCGGGTCGGCCAGCAGCGGGCGGGCCATCGAGATCAAGCGGATGTTGGTGTCGGCGAGGATCTGCTCGGCGGACTGCGGCATGTTGATCCGGTTGGACGCCATCACCGGGATGTCGACGTACTCCGCGACCGCATTGCTGATGTCGACGAACGCGCTGTTGGCACCGAGGTCACGATGGTCGGGATCCGCGCCTCGTGCCAGCCGATCCCGGTGTTGATGATGGTCGCCCCGGCGGCCTCGACTTCGGTTGCCAGCGCGACGATCTCGTCCCAGCTCTGGCCGTCCTCGACGTAGTCGGCCATCGACAGCCGGTAGCAGATGATGAAGTCCGGGCCGACGGCCGCGCGGGTGCGGCGCACGATCTCGACGGGCAAGCGGCGGCGCTTCTCGGCGGTGCCGCCCCACCCGTCGGTGCGCCTGTTGGTGCGCGGCGCCAGGAACTGGTTGAGCAGATAGCCCTCGCTGCCCATGATCTCGACGCCGTCGTAGCCCGCGTCCCTGGCCAGCACGGCGCTGCGGGCGAAGTCGTCGATGGTGCCGTCGACGTCGCGCAGCGCGCGAGGCCGGAACGGGTTGGTCGGGGCCTTGATCGACGACGCACTGACCGAGAACGGGTGGAACGCATAGCGTCCCGCGTGCAGGATCTGCAGCAGGATCTTGGCGCCGCCATCGTGGGCCGCCGCGGTGATCGCGGCGGTGCCTGCGGGCGTCCGACGACGAGGTCATCTGTGCGGCGAACGGAAGCAGCCAACCGGTGCGGTTGGGGGCGTAGCCGCCGGTGATGATCAGGCCGACACCGCCGCGGGCGCGCTCGGCGAAGTACTCGGCGAGCCGATCGGTGTCCCGGGCGCGGTCCTCGAGGCCGGTGTGCATCGACCCCATCACCACCCGGTTGCGCAGCGTGGTGAAGCCGAGGTCCAACGGCGACAACAGATGGGGGTATGGCGTTGCTCACGTGTCACCCCCCAGTGGCGGCCGACACCTCGTCGAGCCATTCGACGGCGCTCTCCTCGGCGCGGATGCCACCGCGCAGCACCAGGTATTGATGCAGGTCGGTGCCGGTCACGGCGGCCGGATCCGGGAACTGGCTCTTCTCGAACCCCCGGTAGGCGTCCAGCAGCTCGGCGCGTTCGGAGCGCAGCGACCCGACCTGGGCGCGCAGTGCGTCGATGTCGCCGTGTGCGGCGCCGCGGATCTTGACCGCGAGGTCCCGCGTCCGGATGTCGGACACCGTCCCGCTTCTGCCGCCCGGCCCGCCAGGGGAGCGGCGATCCAGCGTGCGAGTTCGGCACGGCCGGCGACGGAGACGCGTGTAGACCTTCTTGTCGGGTCGGCCGTGTTGGGCCACCTCGGCGACGTGCACCCAGCCGTCATGTTCCATCGCGCGCAGGGTGCGGTAGATCTGCTGGTGGGTCGCGGCCCAGAAGAAGCCGATCGACCGGTCGAAGCGGCGGGCCAGGTCATATCCCGAACTCGACTGCTCGCAGAGCGAGACCAGGATGGCGTGCGGAAGGGCCACCGGCGCAGCGTAGGCATGACCGCGGTTCATATGCAACTAGTTGCACTGCACTCAGGCGCATAGCGGGTGGCACTAGGCGACCCGTATATGCGACGTTTAGTATCTGTAACCACGCGCAACCCCTAACCGGGTGGTGCGAAAGTTAGGGCACACTGAGACACGCGTCCAGGAAACGGCAAGGATACTTGCTGAGGCTGGTCGCGGTAGCACACTGAGCTCTGGCTAGACAGCAGCCCACCGCCAGAAAGTTCGAGAGGACTCGAGGAGAAGTTAGTGACGTACACGATCGCCGAACCCTGCGTCGACGTCAAAGACAAGGCATGTATCGAGGAGTGCCCTGTCGACTGCATCTACGAGGGCGCCCGCATGCTGTACATCCACCCGGACGAGTGCGTGGACTGTGGCGCCTGTGAACCGGTGTGCCCGGTCGAAGCCATCTACTACGAGGACGACGTTCCCGATCAGTGGAGCAGCTACACACAGATCAACGCCGACTTCTTCGCGGAACTGGGATCGCCTGGCGGGGCGTCGAAGGTCGGCCAGACCGACAACGACCCGCAGGTGGTCAAGGACATGCCCCCGCAGGGTGAGGACTGAGTCCCACGGCGCAGCAGGTGCCTGAGGCCACCCGCCGGCCGCTGAAGTCGGCGTCGCTTCCGGTGTTCCCGTGGGACACCCTGGCCGACGCGACCGCGATCGCGAGGGCACACCCCGACGGCATCGTCGACCTGTCGGTCGGGACGCCCGTGGACGAGGTAGCCCTGGTGATCCGCGACGCGCTCGCCGCCGCCAGCGCTGCACCCGGGTATCCCACCACCGCGGGGACGCCCGCGTTGCGGGAGGCGGCCGTCGCCGCGCTGCACCGCAGATACGCGATCACCGGCCTGTCGCCGGACGCGGTCCTCCCGGTGATCGGCACCAAGGAGCTGATCGCGTGGCTGCCGACGCTGCTCGGCCTCGGCGCCGCCGACACGGTCGGTGGTTCCGGAGCTGGCGTACCCGACCTACGAGGTGGGTGCCCTGCTCGCCGGGGCCGCGGTGCTTCGGGCGGACTCACTGACCCAGCTCGGGCCCGGGTCGCCGGCCCTGGTGTACCTGAACTCGCCGAGCAATCCGACCGGCAAGGTGCTCGGTGTCGACCACCTGCGCAAGGTCGTCGGATGGGGCCGTGAACGGGGAGTGCTCATCGCCTCCGACGAGTGCTACCTCGGCCTCGGCTGGGAGGCCGCACCACTGTCGGTACTGCACCCGGAGGTGTGCGACGGCGACCACACCGGCCTGCTGGCCGTGCATTCGCTGTCGAAGACGTCGTCGCTGGCCGGCTACCGGGCGGGTTTCGTCGCAGGCGATCCCGCTGTGGTGGCCGAACTCCTGGCGGTGCGCAAGCACGCGGGCATGATGGTGCCCAGCCCGGTGCAGGCGGCGATGGTGGCGGCACTCGACGACGACGCGCACGAACAGGCGCAGCGCGAACGGTACGGCCAGCGGCGCAACGCTCTGCTGCCTGCGCTGCGGTCCGCCGGTTTCACCGTCGATGATTCCGAGGCCGGGCTCTATCTGTGGGCGACCCGCGGCGAACCGTGCCGCGACGCCGTCGCGTGGTTCGCGCAGCGCGGCATCCTCGTCGCACCCGGGGAGTTCTACGGGCCGCGCGGCGGCCAACACGTGCGGGTGGCGTTGACGGCCACCGACGAACGTATCGCCTCCGCGGCGCAACGCCTGGCCCGTTGACGCCCAAACCGACGATTGGGCGGAGAAAGCCGACTAGATCCTGACGTTTTGTCGATTTCGGCGAGGCGCTGGCCGGGGAGGCGTCGCGTAGTGGCGCTGCAGCAGCTGTCGCATCGAGATCGACGAAATGGGCTGTTTCACTCGTACTTCCGCACCCATTTGTGAGTTTCGGCGGCCGATCGCTAACGCTCGGTGGCGCGCAGTCCGAGGGCGAGCACCAGTCGTTCGTCGGCGTCGTCCAATGAGGTCGCGAGTAGCTTCTCGATCCGGCGAACGCGGTAGCGCACGGTGTTGGGGTGGACATGCAGCCGCCGCGCGATCGCGGCGATGTCACCGAACCCGTCGAGGTAGGCCCGCAGGGTATGCGCCAGCATCGGGTCCTGTGCGGTCAGCTCGCGCACCCGCGGGTCCACCAACCGCGGTTCGGCCGCGACGTGCGAGACGATCTCGTCGAGCAGCACCGCCGTGCGCGCCTCGTCCAGCGACGTGACCTGGCCGATGGCGGAGGGGTGACGTTCGGCGCTGTCGAACACCCGGTCCACTTCGGTGCGCGCGGTCGCCGCGCCGGCCAGTCCGGTCAGCGGCGCGGCCGTCACGGCACGGACGTCGAGGCCGAGCTCGCGGCGCAATGCGGCGACGACGCCGCGAGCCCACGACGTGACCGCCGCCGCCGCGCCGATCTTCGGAAGCACCACGTAGACCCGATCGCCAGTGGAGACCACCTGGGAGTCGGCACGAAACGCGCTGGCGCTCAACGCGATCACGTCGGACGGCACTGCTGCGCCGAGCCCGCGGAACCCGACGATCGCGGCGCGGGCGTCGGCGGGAATGCCGAGCTCGCGGGCCAGCGCGCCGACATCGTCGGTGTCGCCACCCATCAGGCCGAGTAGTTGCTGCACCCGCGCGGCATGTTGCGACGGCGCGGCCGCCAGCCGCGACATGATCCGGGCCGCCAGCACTGCCCCGCCCCGCAGGATCTCCTCGGTGTCGTCGGCCAGCGGCGTCGACCCCTGCTGGAGCCAGATGGTTCCGGCGAAGCCAGGGGCGAGGCGCGCATCGGTCGGCGCGAGGTGCACACCGACGGCCAGGCGGGGCCGAAGCCCCAGCTCGGGACGTTCGTCGACGCGGACCACCTCCGCACCGGAGCGCAGGGCGTCGAAGATGCCCCACTGCCCGATCCACTCCAGGTGCTCGGGAGGTCCCGGCGCGGCCCAGGATCGTCAGCCGCCGCAGTTCGTCGGCTTCATCGCTGGAGGCCGAGTAGGCCAGCATGTGGCTGTCCGCGTCCTCGATGCAGATCATGCCGCGGGTGCGGTCGGCGATCGATTGGGCCAGCCCGAACAGGTCGGTGCCGGAGTCGCGCAGCGGGTCGCTGCGGTCGCCGTGATGGTCGAGTGCGTAGTTGACCAGGCGGTACAGGTGCTCCCAGCGGGCCCGGGGTTCGACGGCGACGACCGCGGTGCCCAACGAGACGGCGCGCGCGACCGCGGTCGGGGTGGGTTCCTTGACGAAGATCGCCGCAGGTCGCCCCGTGTGCCGTTCGAGCCAGTCGACGGCGTCGGCGTCGGACACTCCGAGCAGGAAGAACATGTCGGCCGACCCGGGACCGACCGCCAGACCCAGCCGGACGTCATCGGCATCGACGAGCGCCACCGAGGTCACCGGCATGTCCAGTCCGCGCGGCGCCTCCACCAGCGTGACCATCGTGCGGTCCAACGCGAGCAGCAGCTGGCCGAGCCCCAGGCCCGCCGGCGTCACCGCCATCACTACTCCTTTGTCTGTTTGGACTATCTAGTGTGCCAGGCCTTGTCCGATCAGCTATCGGATATCGCGCCGCAGAACAGGCATCCTTGCTGCATGGACGCGATCACCGACGTACCCCTGCCGCAGAACGAGCCGGTCCACGAATACGCCCCCGGATCACCGGAACGCACCCGACTCACCCACGCGCTGACCAGCCTCGCGGGCGATGCCATCGAATTACCTCACGTCATCGGTGGCGAGCACCGGATGGGCGCCGGTGCCCGCGTCGATGTGGTTCAGCCGCACCGGCACGCCGCGCGGCTGGGCACCTTCACCAACGCCGACCACGGCGACGCGACGGCCGCGGTCGAGGCGGCCATGGCGGCCAAGGCGGCGTGGGAGGCCACCCCGTTCGACGAGCGCGCAGCGGTGTTCCTGCGAGCCGCCGACCTGCTGGCCGGTCCGTGGCGGGAGAAGCTCGCGGCGGCGACGATGCTGGGTCAGTCCAAGACCGCCTATCAGGCCGAGATCGACGCGGCGTGCGAACTCGTCGACTTCTGGCGCTTCAACGTCGCGTTCGCGCGCCAGATCCTCGCCGAGCAGCCCGTCAGCTCGTCCGGCGTCTGGAACCGCACCGACCACCGGCCGCTGGAAGGCTTCGTCTACGCGATCACGCCCTTCAACTTCACCGCCATCGCGGGCAACCTGCCCACCGCCGCCGCGTTGATGGGCAACACGGTGGTGTGGAAGCCCTCGCCCACGCAGACGTTCGCGGCGTATCTGACGATGCAGTTGCTGGAGGCGGCGGGACTGCCCGCCGGCGTGATCAACCTTCTGACCGGCGACGGGCAGGCGGTCTCCGACGTGGTGCTCGCCGACCGGCGGCTGGCCGGCATCCACTTCACCGGTTCGACCCCCACCTTCCAGCATCTGTGGCGCGAGGTCGGCTCCCACATCGACCGCTACGACACCTACCCGCGGCTGGTCGGCGAGACCGGCGGCAAGGACTTCGTGGTCGCTCACCCCTCGGCGCGCCCAGACGTGTTGCGCACCGCCCTGATCCGTGGTGCGTTCGACTATCAGGGGCAGAAGTGTTCGGCCGCGTCGCGTGCCTTCGTCGCGCGCTCGGTGTGGCAGCAGATGGGTGACGACTTCCTCGGCGCCACCGAGGCGCTGCGCTACGGCGACGTCACGGATCTCAGCAACTTCGGCGGAGCGTTGATCGACGAGCGGTCCTTCGCCAAGAACGTCACGGCCATCGAACGGGCCAAGAGCGCAGCCAACGTGACGGTCGCGGTCGGCGGCGAATACGACGACAGCGAAGGCTATTTCGTGCGACCGACGGTGCTGCTGTCCGACGATCCGACCGACGAGGCGTTCTCCACCGAGTATTTCGGCCCGATCCTGGCCGTGCACGTCTACCCCGACGAGGACTACGGGCGCATCCTCGACGTCGTCGACGCCGGCGCGCGGTACGCACTGACCGGCGCGGTGATCGCCGACGACCGCTCTGCGGTGCTGCAGGCCCAGCAGCGACTGCGCCACGCGGCGGGCAACTTCTACGTCAACGACAAGCCCACCGGCGCGGTGGTCGGGCAACAGCCGTTCGGCGGGTCGCGGGCCTCGGGTACCAACGACAAGGCCGGTTCCCCGCTGAACCTGCTGCGCTGGACGTCGGCCCGGTCGATCAAGGAGACGTTCGTGCCGGCGACCGACCACTCCTATCCCCACATGGAGGCGTGAGTCATGGGTGCTTTTCAGCGCTTCGCCCGCCCGGTGATCCTGGCAGCCGGCCAGGCAGGAAGGTCTGCGACGGACCGCCGAGCGGCTGCCGGCGACCCGAGCGGTGGTGCACCGCTTCGTACCGGGCGAGAGCGTCGCCGATGTGATGAATTCGGTTGATCGGCTTCGGGATTCGCGACGCCTGGTGTCGACAGACTATCTCGGCGAGGACGTCACCGACGCCGACGCGGCGAACGCCACCGTCGAGGCCTATCTGCATCTGCTGGAGGCCCTCTCGGCCCGTGACGAAGTGCCGTCCGCGGTACGCCCGCTGGAGGTGTCGCTCAAGCTGTCCGCGCTGGGGCAGGCGCTGCCACGCGACGGCGAGAAGATCGCGCTGGAGAACGCCCGCGCCATCTGCGAACGCGCGCAACGCGCCGGGGTGTGGGTGACCGTCGACGCCGAGGACCACACCACCACCGACTCGACCCTGTCGATCGTGCGGCAGTTGCGTGCCGACTTCGATTGGGTCGGTACCGTGTTGCAGGCCTACCTCAAACGGACCCACGGCGACTGCATCGAGTTCGCCGCGTCCGGAGCGCGAATCCGGTTGTGCAAGGGGGCTTACGACGAGCCGGCGTCGGTCGCCTATCGCGATCGCGACGACGTCACCGACTCGTACCTGCGGTGTCTCGGCGTGCTGATGGGTGGCACCGGCTATCCGATGGTGGCCTCACACGATCCCGACGATCATCGGTGCCGTCCCCGCGTTGGTCCGCGAGAATGGGCGCAGTGCAGACGATTTCGAGTACCAGATGCTCTACGGCATTCGCGACGCGGAGCAGCGCCGGCTGGCCGAAGAGGGCAACCACGTGCGCGTTTACGTGCCGTTCGGCACCCAGTGGTACGGCTACTTCGTCCGACGGCTCGCCGAGCGGCCCGCCAACCTCACGTTCTTCCTGCGGGCCCTGGCCGAGCGCCAGCGCTGAGCGCTCCCGCCGCGACGTCGGCGAGAATCTCGACGATGTGGCGATAGGTCGAACCCGTCGCTCGTGTCATCGCCATCTCGCAGGTGCGGTTGCACGAGGCGTGCGCGGACGTCGGATGAGCGCGAACCTGAACTGCCTGCCGCGAAGTGGCGGCCGCCGTCAACTCCGGATGGAGCATGCCCCGATCCCCGGCGAAGCCGCAGCAGCCCCAGTCGGTGGGAACCACGACGTCCTCGGCGATTTTGCGGGCGATGGCCAACAGATCCTCGGTGACCCCCAGCTGCGACGACGAGCAGGTGGGATGCACCGTTACCGAGGGCAGCCGAGGCAGGTCGCCGAGCAGCGGCAACACCCGCTCGCGGATCAGGGTCACGGCGTCGATGACCCGGACGTGTGGAGCTGACTTCCGTAGCATCTTGACCAGACCCTCGGTGCAACTCGACGCGTCACACACCACCGGCAACGCGCCGTCGCGGCTGGCCCGTAGCACGGCGGCGGTGGTCCGCTCGCTCATCGTGCGGTAGCCGGTCGCCATACCCTTGGACGACCAGGGCGTGCCACAGCACAGTGAGTCGATGCCGTCGGGCACCGTCAGCGTGAGACCCGCGAGTGCGCAGAGCTTTTCGAAGCCATCCTGGACTCCGGCGGAGTCCCCGGCGCCGCCGAACATCGCGTTGACGCAGGCCGGCAGGTAGACCACGTCGGGTCGGGTGGGGGGAGTGGGGCGGCGCCTGGGGTGTCCACCCGGCGGCAGGTCGGCTGACCATTGCGGCACCACGTCGGTGCCCGCGACCGCGCGGGCGGCCCGGCTCGCGGTGACGGGCAGTGCCGCAGGTACCACCGCTGCGGTGGTCAACGCCGCACCTGCGGCCCGGCTCGCGCCGGCCCAGTGTTTGGCCGCCACCGCCCAACCCTTGTCGGCCAGCCGACCGCGGTCCTCCTGGCGCAGCCTGCGGACCAGATCGCCGGTGTTGATCAGCACGGGACAGGCGGTGCCGCACATGCCGTCGACGGCGCAGGTCTGCACGCCGGCGTAGTCGTAGGCCTCGGACAGTTCGGCGGCCAGCTCGCGGTCCCCGCTGAGCCCGGCGGAGGCGATGGCCCGGCGCACCACGATCCGCTGGCGGGGCGTCAACGTGAGATCGCTGCTGGGGCATACCGGTTCGCAGTACCCACACTCCACGCAGCGATCCACCTCCGCTTCGACGGTGGGGGTCACCTTGATGTGGCGCAGGTGTGCGTCGGGGTCGTCGTCGAGCAGGACGCCGGGGTTCAGCAGGCCGGAAGGATCGATCAGCTTCTTCACCGCGACCATGACGTCGTAGAGTTCGTCGCCGTACTGGCGGCGGACATACGGTGCCATCACCCGGCCGGTGCCATGCTCGGCTTTGAGGGAACCACCGTGTCCGAGTACCAGATCCACCATGTGCTCGGTAAAATCCGCATACCGGCCCAGGGATTCGTCGTCGCCGAACCGGTCGGTGAGCAGGAAGTGGATGTTGCCGTCCTTCGCGTGCCCGAAGATGACCGAGTCGCGGTACTGGTAACGATCGAACAGCTCGCCAAGCGCTGAGCAGGTGTCGGCCAGCAGGTCAACGGGCACCACGACGTCTTCGAGCAGGGCCGTGGTCCCCGACTCCCGGGCGCCGGCGACCGAGGCGTAGAGGCCCTTGCGGAGTTTCCAGAGCCGGGCCGCCGCCGCCGGCTCACGGGTCAGTACGGGCGGGTGGCGCAGCCCGAGGTTCGTCAGCACCCTGGCCGCTGCCGCGGTCAGCGCGTCGAGTTCGCCGCCGTCGGTGGATTGGTATTCGACCAGCAGCGCAGCCTGGGCGACCACGTCGATCGCGGCGACCTGCGGCGGCGTATCGGGCAGCTGCTGCCCGACCCGCAGGGAGCGAGAATCCATCAGTTCCACAGTGGCGGCACCGGTTTCCACCAGCGCGGGTAGAGCGCGGTTGGCGGCACCGAGATCGTCGAAGACCAGAAGCGTGGTGGCGGTGTGCGCACGCACCGGCACCGTCCTGAGCGTCACCTCGGCGACGAAGCCCAGCGTCCCTTCGCTGCCGACGACCAGGTGCGCCAGGATCTGGCTCGGTGGGTCGAAATCGAGGAACGCATTGAGCCCGTAGCCCATCGTGTTCTTCATCGCGAACTGCCGACGGACCGTGGCTACCGACCCCGGATGGGCGCGGACCCGGTCGCGCAACCGCAGCAGCCCCGCGAAGATCTCGGGCTCGTCATGGGCCAGGCGTGCGTCCGCGTCGGCGGCGCCGGTGTCCACCACGGTGCCGGACGGGAGCACCACCACCATGGAATCCAATGTGCGGTAGGTGTTCTCGATGGTGCCGCAGGCCATGCCACTGGAGTTGTTGGCGACCACCCCGCCGATGGTGCATGCTGTCTCGCTGGCGGGGTCGGGCCCGATCTTGCGGCCGTAGGGTGCCAGCTCGGCGTTGAGGCGGCGGACCGTCACCCCGGGCTGGGTTCGGATCCGGGCGCCCCCATCGAGCACCCTGATGGTGCGGAAACCCTTGCGGACGTCGACGAGGATGCCGTCGCTGACCGCTTGACCCGACAGGCTGGTGCCGCCCGAGCGCAGCGTCAACGGCACCCCGTGCCGGGCGCTGACGGCGAACAGTCGCCCGACCTCTGCCGCGTCGCGCGCTGTCACGACGACGCGCGGAGTCAGTAGGAAGTGCGACGCGTCGTGCGCCGCGGCGTGGCGGTCCAGCGCCCTGATGCTCACCCGGGCGGCATCGCCGGTGGCGGTGATGAGCGCCCGGGTCAGCGCGCCGGTGTCGGCGGGATTGTCTGTGCTCTTCGTGTGCGCGGTCATGTCAGGGCACCATCCAGCCAAGCACATCGGTGGACTGCAGGTAGACGAAAATGGTGAACACGGCCAGCATTCCGAGGCTCCAGCCGATGAGCTTGCGGAAGATCTCGCCTTCGCGACCTACCATGCCGACGGCTGCGGCCGCGACCGCGAGGTTCTGCGGCGAGAGCATCTTGCCCAGGACACCGGCCGAGGAGTTGGTCGCCGCCATCAGAACCTGGCTCAACCCGGCCTGGTCCGCGGCGGTGGCCTGCAGGAGGCCGAACAGCGAGTTCGACGAGGTGTCCGACCCGGTGATGGCCACCCCGATCCAGCCGATGAGCGGGGATAGCAATGCGAACAGCCCGCCGGCGGAGGCCAGTGCGAAGCCCAGGCTCTGGGTCTGCCCCGAGAGGTTCATCACGAATGCCAGAGCCAGCACGGCGGACACCGTCACGATGGTGAACCGCAGGGTGACCAGGGTGTCCCGGTAGACGCGCACCGCCTCGCGTGGCGAGATCCGGTACATGCCCATCACGAGCAGCCCGGACAGCAGCAGCAGGGTGCCGGTCGCCTTGATGTGGTCGAGCTTGAAGGTCTGCGCGGACAGCGGCTTTCCGGCGGCGTCGACGACGTCGAGCCCCGGCCAGTGGAAGATCCAGGTGCCGTGGGCAGCCAGCCACGGCTTGACGCCGGGCAACTGGCTGATGCTGAACACGCCGATGATGATCAGATACGGTGCGAGCGCGCCGAGGGTCGAGCGCTTCGTCGGTGCCGCGGTACCGGCCTCGCGGACAACGGTGGTGCCCCGGTCAGTCGGCGTCGGTCCCGCATTGCTCTCGGGTGCATCGATTTCCGTTGGTACGGAAGCTCCCGACGGTTTGAGGACCCGGACTGCCACCAGGACTGCCGCAACGGTCACCACAGCGGCGACGATGTCCGTGATCTCCACGGCGATGAAGTTCGACGTGACGAACTGCGCCAGGCCGAAAGTCACGCCGGCGACAAGGGCCACCGCCCAGGTCTCCCGCAGCCCCCGACGTCCGTCGACCAGGAACACCAGGATGAACGGCACGAATACCGCGACGAAGGGGGTCTGGCGCCCGGCCATCTGCGACAGCGTATGCAGGTCCAGTCCGGTCACCGAACTCAGGGTGATGATCGGCGCGGCCATCGCCCCGAACGCCACCGGCGCGGTGTTGGCCAGCAGGGACACCACCGCCGCTTTCACGGGCTTCATCCCGGCGGCCATCAGCATCGCTGCGGAGATCGCCACCGGCGCGCCGAACCCGGCCAGTGACTCGAGCAGCGCGCCGAAGCAGAACGCGATCAGAATGGCTTGGACTCGTTGGTCGTCGGAGATCGACCGGATCTTCTCGCCGAGCACCGCGAACCAGCCGGTGACCTCGGTGAGGCGGTACAACCAGATGGCGTTGATCAGGATCCACAGAATCGGGAAGACGCCGTAGAGCGCCCCCTCCAAGGTCGCGCTGGCGGCCTGAGGCACCGGCATCCGCCAGACGGCGACCGCCAGCACGGCCGACATCGCCAGGCTGACCAGCGCCGAACGGTGCGCCGGCCAGCGTAGGACGCCGAGCATCACGAACAGCGATGTCAGGGGGATGGCGGCGATAACCGCGGAGAACACGAGGGACCCCGCCGCGGGGTCGAGGATCTGCTGAAACTGGGCCATCGGGCGTCCTTCTTGGTGATGAGGGTTGGACTGGTGTCACGATCGTGACACACCTCACCACGATTGTCTAGCAAGTACACATGATTACCAAGTAGACCTGCCTGCTGATTTCTCCGTATGGTGGTTGGATGCCCAGCGGAATCCGGGTGGTGTCCGTCGTCGACGCCATCGCCGACAACCTGCGCGACGCCATCCTGGGTGGTGATCTGCTGCCGGGTACCGCGCTGACCGAGACCGATGTGGCCACGCGCTTCGACGTGGCGCGACCGACCGCCAAGGCCGCCATCGAGAAGTTGGTCGGCGACATGTTGCTCGAGCGGCCCAACCACAAGACCGCACGGGTCCGGCGACTCGGTCCTGACGACGTCCGCGACATCTACCGCACCAGGGCGACCATCGAATCAGCGGTGCTGCGCCAGTTGGCCGTCAAGCGGTTGGTGCCCGACGGCACCCGCGCGGCCAACGACGCGATCAGGGCCACCGCCGACGACTCGGCTTTCGCGGTTGTCAAGCCCGACATGGCTTTTCACACCGCGCTGATCGACGGGGTTGGCAGTGTGCGCATCAGTCGGTTGTATCGTTCGCTGGCCTCGGAGGTCACCCTCTGCATGGCTCAGGTGCAGGGCCGGCATCTCCTCGACACCAAGATGATCCTGGCCGAGCACGACGGGCTCCTCGACCTCGTCGGTTCCGGCGACGGGGCGGGCGCGGCCGCGCTGCTGGACATTCACCTCAGCCGGGCGCGCGAGCGCCTCGTCGGCGCACTGGGTGGGACACCTGGTCCCGAGGCCGATCTCGAGTTGACGATGCCAACGTAGTGCGTACTGCGAACCGCTGTGGTGCGCTCGGCGACGTGGACAGCACGCAGCGGGCTACTCCCGGTTGCGTTTCGAGAACCTGCCCTCGGTCACCTCGTCCCATTTCTGGTACACCTGGTCGACCTGCGGGTTGCCCTGCTCTTTGATCCAGTCGCACGTCGACACATACGTCGCGGGATTGGTGACGATGATGGTGTGCAGCTCGGGCCGTTTCTGCGCGAGATCCTCCAGGTCGTCCGGCGGCGTCGACGGATCCGCGGCCCGCAGTGCGTCCAGCGGATCGGGTAACGCGCCGCGCGGCGCATCGTGCGCTGCCAGATCACCGTCCTGCTCCTGGCCGTGAGTTCCGGTGTTCAGCAACAGGTTCAGCACAATCGCGGTGATGGCGCCAGCGGAGATGCCGGAGTGGAAAATCGTCTGGAACCAGTCGGGGAACTGGTGGTACAGGTCGAGCGAAACGTTGACCGGTGAATCCGACAGGGACCGGTCGGTGTAGTACAGCTTGGCCTCGGTCAACATGGCCACGCCGACCGAGATCGCCACGACCAGGATGTTGGTGTTGGTGAACTTCACCTTCGTCAACGTGCGGACGCCGCTGGCCGCGACCATGCCGAACAGCGCCACGCCGGCCCCGCCGAGCACCGGCAGCGGAATTCCCTCGACGACCGCAGCCATCTTGGGCAGCAGTCCGAGCAGGACCAGGATGATGCCCGCGACGGTCGCGACGTGGCGGGTGCGCACCCCGGTGATCGCGACGAGGCCGACGTTCTGGGCGAACGCCGTGTACGGGAACGTGTTGAAGACCCCGCCGATGACGGTGCCCAATCCGTCGGCGCGCAGACCGTCGGCCAGCTTCTGCGGGGTGATCTTCTCGTCGACGATCTCGCCGACCGCCACGATGTCGCCCGTCGTCTCGGTCATGATCACGATCGCGACGATGAGCAGGGCGAGGATCGAGCTGATCTCGAAGGTCGGCACCCCGAACTGGAACGGCGTGACGATGCCGACCCACTTGTAGTCGCCCATGTGGTCCCAGTTGGTCATGCCGAACGGGATCGCCACGATCGTTCCGATGACGAGCCCGAGCAGGATCGACACCCGCCGCAGGCTCTCCGGTGCGAACCTCTCGATGGCGATGATCATGAAGAGGGTGAAGAAGCCCATGCCGATGGCCGCGGGTGCGCCGAAGTCTGCGCCTGCGGCGGTGCCGCCGCCGAACCAGCCGGCGGCCACCCGCATCAACGAGACCCCGATGATCAGGATGATCGTGCCGGTGACCAGCGGCGGGAAGAATCTGATCAGCTTGCCGAACACCGGGGCGAGCAACATCATGAACAGCCCGCAGGCGATCACCGACCCGTAGATCGTGGTGACCCCGTGGTTCACGCCGATGGTGATCATCGGCCCGACCGCGGCGAACGTCACGCCCTGCATCAACGGCAACCGGACGCCGAACCGCCAGAATCCGACAGCCTGGATGATGGTCGCGATCCCGGCCACGAAAAGGTCGGCCATGATCAAGTGCACGATGTCGGATTGCTCCAGCTGCCCCGCGCCCACCATCGCGCCGCCGACGATCAGCGGCACCGCGACCGCACCGGCGTACATGGCGAGCACATGCTGGATGCCCAGTGGCAGCAACCGCTTGAGCGGTGGCACCTCGTCCACGGCTCGCGTGCTCGGCTTGCCCTGATTCAGGATTCTCGTCAGTGTGGCCATCTGAAAACTCCGCTCCCGCCTCCGTGCGGCGCCCGCGCCGAATGGCACCGGGCCGTGGCCCAATCTTTGAAGCCGTCAGTTTCGGGAGCTTTCCGTCGCTGTGACGGTGGGGTTACACCGGATAGGCCGCGACGGGCATGATGACGGTGCCCTTGCAGATGCCTTCGAGGATCTCGGTGCGCCACGACCCGAACATCGATCCGTCAGACGTGGGTGCGTAGAACACCAGCGAGCGGGCCGCGGCGTACTCGCGGGGCACGTCGCCGCCGCGGAAGCACTCCCACTGCCAGGTGTAGTTGAGCACCCACTGCTGGCCGTCCCACGTGTAGCGGGTGGGCTGCGGGATGGTGGGGTTGCTCGGCGCCGGGCCGTCGGAGGCGGTGGCCACGCAGGTGCCTGCGCAGGACGTGGTGAACGTGTACCGGCCGCTGAAGTCGGGCTCCGGCTGGCGGGCGGCGATACTGGTGCCGAGCTTGCTGGATGCGAAGGTCACCACCGTGTAGGGACCGCTCCAGTCCGGTGGCGCCGCGTCTGCGGTGGCTAGGGTGCAAACACCCGCGACCGCAACGAAAGTCGCGGATGCAAATGCGCTGCGCGCCCGACGGGCAGACATGGTTCCCTCACGGTGGTATGAGTGTGGCAGTAGAAACCTAAATGCCCGCACCGTCAACGTGCCCGATCGACACGGTGATTCTCGGGCCGGGTTGGGCCACGGTTGCATCACGGGTTGGTATCGGCGTCCGCGAGCGCCGCGGACGCGACGAGCAGATGACCGAATGACGTTCGGGCGGAACGCACCTCACGCCAGGGTGAGGTCGCGCACGGCCGCCGCGAACTCGGCCACCAGTGGCGGTGGCGGAATCATCCACCCCAGCGCCACCTGCAACGGTTCGATGTCCGCTATCGGTACCCAGCGAAGGTCCGGGCGACCGTAGTAGGTGGCCATGCTCTCGGGGACGATGCACACCGCCCGGCCCTCGGCGACCTGTTCGAGCATCTCCTCGACGTTGTCGTTCGTCGGTCCCCAGACGGGCTCGCAACCGTCCGGACGCGGATTGACCGCCCACCAATTCACCCAGTCCCGGGGTGCGCTCCGCGTCCACATCAACGGATCGTCGCGAATGTCGTGGATCGATATCGATCGGCGTCCGGACAGGCGGTGTGCCGGGGACACCGCGACGATCCGGCGCTCGGTATGCACCACTTCGACGTGCATTCCACGGGTGTCGGCCGGCAGCCAGATGAAGGCGGCGTCGACGTCTCCGTCCCGGAGGGCCGTCACCTCACCGCCCCAGTCGTACCGCTTGAGCTGCACCTGTACCTGCGGATGCGTCCGACTGAACTGGGTGCGCGCCCTGGTGTCCAATTCGCCCGCGCCGGTGGCCTCGAATCCGATGCGGAGCACGCCGCGCATGCCCGCGGCATGCGCCCGGGACACCTCGATGATCCGATCCGCTTCTCGCACAGCGCGTTTGGCGGCTGCCAGGACGTCGACGCCGGCTGCGGTGGGAGTCAGGCCGGTAGCGCGGCGGTCGAACAGCGGCACTTCCAGTTCGTTCTCGAGCTTGCGCAGCGCGTAGGACAGCGCGGGCTGGCTGAGGTGGAGGGCCTGGGCAGCCCGGGTGAGATTGCCTGCCTTCTCGATGGCGATCAGATAGCGCAGCTCGCGCAGCTCCATGGCCGGACTATAAGCGATGTTTATCGCACCGGGTGGAATGTGTATTGGACAGGGATGCGTTGCTGCGGGATACCTGAATCATGACAATCTCTCAGCCACGCGTGTGGCTCATCACCGGCGCCAGTTCGGGTTTCGGACGTGCAATCGCTGAGGCGGCGCTCGCGGCCGGGGACACCGTCGTCGCAGCAGCTCGCCGCACCGCCGCCCTGGAGGACCTGTTGTCCGCGGCGCCCGGACGGGCCGAAGCCCTCGCGCTCGACGTCACCGACGCGGACAGCATCGACTCGGCGGTCGGTGAGGTACTCGATCGTCACGGGCGGGTGGATGTTCTGGTGAACAACGCCGGGCGCGGTGCGATCGGAGCGGCCGAGGAGACCACCGACAGCGAGTTGCGCGAGCTGATGGACCTGCATTTCTTCGGGCCGGCCGCGCTGACGCGGGCGGTGCTGCCGGGGATGCGGGAACGCCGGTCCGGCGCCGTCGTCCAGATGAGCAGCATGGGTGGCCGGTTCTCGTTTCCCGCCGTCGGCGCTTACTCGGCCACCAAGTTCGCCCTCGAGGGCTGGTCGGAAGCGCTGGCCAAGGAAGTCCAGCGGTTCGGGGTCCGGGTGCTCATCGTCGAGCCGGGCGCCTTCCGCACGTCCTTCAACGGCGCGGGCAGCTTGCTGATCTCGCAGCCCATCGCGGCGTATGACGACCAGATCGGTCCGGTGCGCACCGGGATGCCTGAAGACGACGGAAAGCAGCCGGGCGACCCGTCGAAGGCGGCGGCCGCGATTCTGCAGGTGCTCGATGCCGAGCACGCGCCCCTGCGACTCGCGTTGGGCAACGACGCCGTCGATGGGATCGGTGAGGTGCTCGACGCTGCCAAAGCCGAGCTCGCCGCGTGGGAACAGCTGGGGAGATCGACGGTCTTCTAACGCACGGCCAGCGCCATCAGCGTCCACGCCGCGATCGACTGAGCATCGGTGATGACGCCGCCGCGGATCATGTCCTCGACGTCGGCGCGGCTGAACCATGCGCTGCGCATGTCCTGTTCCTCATGCTCGCGGTCATGCGGGCCCTCCGTGATCCCGGTGGCGAGGAACACCCGACCGCGCTGGCTGCTCATCCCGGGCGCGACGTCGAGAACCCCGATCTCGGTCAACGATTCGGCGCGCAGCCCGGTCTCCTCCCGCAGTTCGCGGGCGGCGAGCTCGGCGGGGTCGAGATGCGCTCGGTCCGGCGCGGTGCCCTGCGGGAACTCCCAGCGCCGCAGCCCCAGTGGATACCGGAACTGTTCGACCAGGTGGAAGCGGTCACCGTCTTGGGGAATCACCAGCGCATACGTCGGTTTGTCGACCACCGCGTAGATCCCGCTGCTGCCGTCGGGCCTGCGGATGTCGTCCTCGCGGATCGTCAGCCAGTTGTTCCGGTACACCTCACGCGACCCCACGGCCCGGATCGAATCCACCGGCCCAGTATGCGGGGAGTAGCCTCGGACTTCGTGCTGCTGGCCTCCCTGAACCCCGCGGCCGTCGCCGCCGGAGCCGACATCGGTGACGCGGTGCGCATCGACGGGACGACGTTGAGTCGCAGCGACCTGGTCGGTGCGGCGACATCGGTGGCCGAACGTGTCGCCGCTGCGAGCCGGGTGGCGGTGCTGGCCACGCCGACGCCCGCGACCGTGCTCGCCATCGCGGGTTGTCTGATCGCCGGGGTGCCGGTGGTGCCGGTGCCCGCCGGCGTCGGCGCGGCCGAGCGGCGCCATATCCTCACCGACTCCGGCGCGCAGGCGTGGCTGGGAGAGAAGCCCAGAGAAGACGTAGCCGCCGACGGCGCGGACGATCTGCCGCACATCCCCGTCCGGTTGCACGCCCGCTCGTGGCATCGCTATGCCGAACCGTCGCCGGACGCCACCGCGCTGATCATCTACACCTCCGGCACCACCGGGTTGCCCAAAGGCGTGGTGGTGAGCCGGCGCGCGATCGCCGCCGACATCGACATGCTCGTCGAGGCCTGGCAGTGGACGGCGGAGGACACCCTGGTGCACGGGCTGCCGCTGTACCACGTGCACGGTCTGGTGCTGGGGCTGCTGGGATCGCTGCGCATCGGAAACCGCTTCGTGCACACCGGCAAACCCAGTCCCGAGGCCTATGCTCGGGCGGCGTCGGAGGTCGGGGGATCGTTGTTCTTCGGGGTGCCGACGGTGTGGTCGCGGATCGTCGACGACCGCGCCGCGGCGCGGGCACTGGCCCCCGCCCGGCTGCTCGTCTCGGGCGGCCCGCCGCTGCCGGTCCCGGTGTTCGACGGGCTCAGCGCCCTGAGCGGGCACCAGGCCGTCGAGCATTACGGCAGCACCGAATCTTTGATCACGCTGAGCACCCTCGCGGCAGGCGAGCGCCGACCGGGCTGGGTCGGGTTGCCCCTCGCCGGGGTGCAGACCCGGTTGACCTCCGAAGCCGGCGGCGACGCGCCGCACGACGGGGAAACCATCGGGCAGCTTCATGTTCAGAGCCCGACGATGTTCGACGGCTACCTCAACCGTCCCGACGCCACCGCGCAGGTGCTCGGAACCGACGGTTGGTACCAGACCGGCGATGTCGCCGTCATCGACGGTGACGGTATGCACCGGATCGTGGGGCGCGAATCGGTCGATCTGATCAAGACCGGCGGCTTCCGGGTGGGTGCCGGCGAGATCGAGACCGTGCTGTTGGGGCATGCCGGGGTGCGCGAGGTCGCGGTGATCGGCGCGCCGGACGACGATCTGGGTCAGCGCATCGTCGCGTTCGTGGTCGGTGACGCCTCGCCGGACGAGCTGATCGAATATGTGGCACAGCAACTCTCGGTGCACAAGCGGCCGCGGGTGGTCAGGCTGGTCGACAGCCTGCCCCGCAACGGGATGGGCAAGGTCCTCAAGAAGGAACTGGTGCAATGGGTTTGAGATTCTCCGAGATCTGCATTGACGCCGCCGATACCCATGCGCTGGCGTCGTGGTGGTCCGCTGTGCTGGGCTGGCCTGCGGAGGATACGGAGGACGGCGACGTCGCACTGCGCGCCCCCGAAGGTGCCGGCTTGGACTGGCTCTTCGTGGCGGTGCCCGACGCCAAGGTGGTCAAGAACCGCATCCACTTCGACTTCACCCCCGACGATCAGGACGCCGAGGTGGCGCGGGTGATCGCGCTGGGCGCCCGGCACGTCGATATCGGTCAGGGTGACGAGAGTTGGGTGGTGCTCGCCGATCCCGAGGGCAACGAGTTCTGCATCCTGGCGGCCGGGGAGTGACTCGCTTTTCCCCGCCAGGGAGCGTTTCTGCCCTCGACATGCCGGGCAAAACTGGCATTTTGCGCGCGCTCGCGGCGATCGGCGGCGCGCTCGGTGTGCTCGCGCTCACGGCGTGCGGTCACTCACCGGAGGTCGCGCTGGTGCAGACCAGCATCGTCGTGCCGCCGGCTCCGGAGCAGCCGGTGCCCCCCGGCGACACCCTGACGATCGGTGCGGCAGCCGTCGACACCACCGGTGGCTGGCTGCCCGACGGTGTCATGCTCTCACCGTTCGACAATGCCAATCCCATTCTCTCCCAACTGGATCCGGCGCTGCTTCAAGCCGTGCAGGAAGCCGCCCGCACCGCTGAAGCCCAGGGGGTCGGCCTGCTGGTGACCTCAGGCTGGCGGTCGAAAGGCTTTCAGCAGAGGCTGTTCGACGATGCGGTCCGCACATACGGCAGCGTCGACGCCGCCGCGCAGTTCGTCGCGACGCCCGACGTGTCCAAGCACGTCATGGGGCAGGCGATCGACATCGGTCCGGTCGAAGCGGACAGGTGGCTCATCGCCGGCGGCAGCCGATTCGGGCTGTGCCAGATCTACGCCAACGAGATCTGGCACTTCGAACTCGCCGCCGACGCGGCCGGTAACTGTCCGCCGCTGCGGCCCAACGCCGCGGGGTGAACCGTCACGGCTGTAGCGGAAATGCGTTGCGAGACAGCGCGACCACGGCCAGCCCGAGACCGATCAGCGAAGCCCCCACCCACGGCAGGGACGACAGTCCCGCTGTCTGGAGCAGACCGGCACCAACCGCGGAGCCACCTGCGATGCCGACGTTGGCAGTCGCGTTGATCCACGCCCCGGCACGTTCGGGCGGCATCGCATGGGTGCGCACCGCGCATGTCTGGTAGATCGACGGAACACCCCCGAATGCGGTACTCCACACCGCAGTCGCGATGAGCACCGCCACGAGAGTCGGCCACGTGCCGCCGAGGAGGACAACGGCGCCCAGGGCCACCGCCAGTACGACCACGGCAGTGCGCCTCGGGTTTCGGTCGAGACCGCGGCCGGCGTACCACAAACCGAGAAGCCCGCAGGCACCGCACGCCAGCAGGACGGGCCCGATGAGCGCCGGGCTGATTCCGCTGGCGAGCAGCAACACGCTGATGAACGTGTACACGGTGAAATGTCCGAGAAAGACCAGCATGTTCGAGGTCAACACCGCGACGAGTTGACCGCGGGCGCCACCCCCGGGACCGTGGGACGCCGGGCCGGGATTCACCTGCGGCAGCAACATCGCGACGAGAGCGAACGTGAGTACCGACAGCACAGCCAGCACCGTGAAGGGCACCCGCCACCCTGCGGCGGTCCCCAGCGACGTCAACAGCGGCACCCCGACAACGAAGCCGGCGGAGGCGCCGCTGCCGGCGAGCGCCAGCGCGCGGCCGACGTGTTCCCGCGTTACCAGCCGTGGGGCGTATCCGATCACCAGCGAGAAGAACAGGGCGTGCGTCACGCCACCGACGGTCCGTCCCACGGCCATGACGGCGAATATCGGCGCAGCGGCCACCAGCGTGTTGCTCAGTGCATAGCCGGCAAGGGTCGTCAGTAGCAGGGGCTTGCGGGCGAACCGGGAGGTGACCACGGTCAGGGGGACCGCGAGCACGGCGACCATCACGGCGTACAGGCCGACCAGCAGGCCGGTGACGGAATCGGGGACCGCGAATGCCGCACCGATATCCGGGAGCAGCCCTACCGGCAACATCTCGGTGGTGACGGCAAGGCACGACGCCAGCGCTAGCGACAGCAGTCCCGGCAGGCTCCCTCGAAGTCCTGATGTCGGAACGCGTTCGGCGGCCAGCGTCATGGAACATCAATATACTCGGTAGGCGAGTGTATTCAAGTGAGATACTTCGGCGATGGTGCAGGATCTGGGACCGGCCGCACAGGCGCGCTGGCTGGGCGCTGCTCAACTCCTCGGCGTGGTGCGATCTGAGCCGGGGATCACCCGGGCGACCGCGGCGCAGCGTCTCGGCATCGGCAGCGGCAGCGCCACCGACCTGGTCGCCCGCATGCGGCAGTCGCGACTGCTCGACGAGACACCCGCACCAGCGCAGGGACGCGGCAGGCCGACGACGGTGCTCGGCCCCCATGGCGACGGACCCCTGGTCCTCGCCGCTGATCTGCGTGCGGCGGACTGGCGACTGGCGTTGGCGGGCATCGACGGCCTACCGCAGGTGGTGGCCCAGGCCGGCTGCGCGGGCGAAGACCTGGATGTCGTGCTATCTGCGCTGGCGGCTGCGATCGGCACAATCTATCGGCGGAAAGCGAAGCGGCTCAGGGCAATAGCGATTTCGGTCGCCGGGACCATCAGTGGCGCCAAGCTGGTCCAGTTCACGTCGAGGGGCTGGCACGACGTCGACCTGTCAGTGCTGACCGCGAAGATCCCGGATCGCGCCGGCGTCCGCCTGCTGCTCGGAAACGACGCGACCCTGTCAGGACTGGCCGAAGCCCGCACCGGGGCCGCCCGCTCGGCTACGACCGCGCTGCACCTTCTCGTGGCCGAAGGCATCGGCGGCACCTTGGTGGTCAATGGCGAGCCGGTCGCCGGCGCGCACGGCGCGGCGGGGGAGTACGGCCACATTCCCTTCGGCGACCCAGCGCTGGTCTGCCCATGCGGTGCGCGCGGCTGCTGGGATCTCACCGTCGACGGCCGCGCACTGGCGCGACATCGAGGAGATTCCCCACCTGAGGACCCTGTCGGCTATGTCCACGACCTTCTCGCCGGCAAGCGGGATGCCGCGACCCGGCGGGCCTTCGACGCTGTGGCGGCATCGCTGGGCCGCGGTATCGGCGGCCTGGTGAACCTGCACGACCCGGACGTCGTCACCCTGGGCGGCGTCGCCGCGTTACTCCGGGAAACGGCGGCCGACGCCTTCGACTCGGCGTACCGCGACGGCCTGATGGCCTTTCGTAAAGACGTCCCGCCGCCGGTGCGCGACGCCCAGCACGGCGAGGATGGACCGCTTCACGGTGCCGTCACCCTGGCCATGGACCACGTCACTTGCGCTGCCGGATTGGCTGATTGGGCTGAGCGGCAGCGCATTTGACAGGGAACGTCAGTCGTTCCGCGCGAGCGCGCACCATGCCAGATTCAACGCCGGGTCGCCGTGTCGGCGTGCAACGCGCCGTCGCGCCAGGAATCAGTTGGCGTGCAGGGCTTCGTTGAGGGTGATTCCGGTGCCGTCGCGCTTGACGACTTCGACCGCCCCGGTCACCGAGTTGCGGCGAAACAACAGGTTGTCGGCGCCCGAGAGATCCCGCGCCTTGACGGTAGTTGCCGTCTGGCCACCATCAATGACAGTGACCTTGGTTCCTGCGGTGACGTAGAGCCCCGCCTCGATGACGCAGTCATCGCCGAGCGAAATGCCCAGTCCGGCATTGGCGCCCAGCAGGCAGCGCTTGCCCACCGCGATGACCTGCGTACCGCCACCGGACAACGTGCCCATGATCGAGGCACCCCCGCCGACGTCGGAGCCGTCGTCGACGACCACACCGGCCGAGATACGTCCCTCGACCATGGAGCTGCCCAGAGTCCCCGCGTTGAAGTTGACGAACCCCTCGTGCATCACCGTGGTGCCCGACGCGAGGTGCGCGCCCAGCCGGACCCGGTCCGCGTCGGCGATCCGTACCCCGGAGGGAACGACGTAGTCGACCATCCTCGGGAACTTGTCGACTCCGTAGACGGTGACCTGGCCCCGCCGGCGCAGCCGCGCCCTGACGAACTCGAAGCCGTCGATCGAGCAGGGGCCGTGGTTGGTCCACACCACGTTGGTGAGCACCCCGAACAGGCCGTCGGCGTTCAGTCCGTGCGGCGCGACCAGGCGGTGCGACAGCAGGTGCAGTCGCAGGTACGCGTCGTAGGCGTCGACCGCCTCGTCCGCCAGCGAGGCGATCACGGTGCGCACCAGCACGATGTCGACGTCGCGGTCCTCGTCGCGACCCACCAAGGCGGCAAGGTCGTCGGGCACCTCGGCCACCGAGAGGCGGACGGTTCCGGCAACATCTCCCGCGTCACCTTCCCCGATCAGCTCGGGTGCCGGGAACCACGTGTCGAGAACCGTGCCGTCGGCCGCGATCGTCGCCAATCCGATACCCGAAGCTCCAGTCACGGTGCTCCACGCTACCGGTGCGCCTAGCATCGCTTCACGGGGTCCCGACCAGGCAGGAGGCGAGCCACGACCGGCGACGTGACGTTGCGCCAGCTGCGATACTTCGCCGTTCTCGGCGAGGAGCTGAACTACCGGCGTGCGGCGGAGAAGTTGTTCATCACCCAACCGGCGTTGTCGACAGCGATCAAACAGCTCGAGCACCAGGTGGGCGTCACGCTGTTCACCCGCAGCACGCGTGAGGTGGCGCTGACCGAGCTCGGCCGGGTCTGGTTGCCGAAGGTACGAGATGCGCTGCACGGCGTCGACGCAGCCATCGACGACCTCGTCGTGCTCGCGGCGCATCGCCGCCGGATCAAGCTGGGCTACCTGATCGGCACCGGTGCCGACCTGCTGTTCCGGCTGGTGCGTCACTTCGAAGCGGCGCATCCCGAAATCTCCTTGGAAACACGCGAATTCGATTTTTCCGATCCGACAGCCGGTCTCGCCGACCGCGCCACGGAAGTGGCGATCATCAGGCCGCCCGTCGATCTACCCGACCACCGGATGTTCATCCTCGACGCCGAGAGCTGGGTCGCCTGCCTGCCCCGCGATCATCGCCTGGCGCACCGCTCCGAACTGTCGATCGCCGAGTTACTCGACGACCCCATCGTCGTCGCACCTGCCAGCGCGGGCCGGTGGCGGGACTACTGGATGGCGATGGACGCCAGAGGCGGCAAGCCGCCGACCATCGCCGCGGTGGCGGCGACATATGAAGAGGAGACCACCACCATCGCTCGGGGACTGGGCATCAGCTTCACCAGCGAGGCGAGCGCCCGGCTGTACGACCGCCAGGGCATCGCGTACGTTCCGATCGTCGACCGTCCGCGCAACTACACGGCACTGGCGTGGAACCCGGCGACGCTGAACCCGGAGTCTGCGGCGTTGATCGCCCACGTCCGCGAACAGTGGAGCGCCGGGGAGGGCCCAGGAGACGGCTCAGCGGACGTCGCCGCGGACGGTGGTGCGCGTGAACATCCCGCCACTTATTACTGAGGGCGATCAAAGACCCATTGATAACTTCGATTTATCGGTAGATCATTTTTCGGAACTTCCGCGGTATCGCAGTAGTCGGGTTTCCTAACAGCACCACTACCCAACTGCGCTGGAGAATCCATGACAGACGTCGTACCCGCCACCGACGCAAAAGTGCCGCTCCCGGCAAACGACGAGGACGCCAACCTCGAACAGTTCGGCTATACCCAGAAACTCGATCGTTCGGTCGGCAGGCTCGCCTCCTTCGCCATCGGTTTCGCCACCATCAGTGCGACGACCGCGGTGTTCACCGGTTTCGGCGCCGGGTACTTCACTGCGGGCGCCCCCTTCGTGTGGACGCTGCTGCTCGCCGCGGCGGTGTTCCTCATCTGGGTCGTGATCGCCGCCGACCTCACCGCGAAGATCCCACTGGCCGGCTACGCATATCAGTGGACCAGCCGAATCCACGGCTCCATCCTCGCCTGGTTCACCGGTGTCATGGCCCTCGCCGGATGGATCTGCGGCATGACCGGTGTGGGATTCATCCTTTCGGGTTACCTCGGCGGCCTGTTCGGCTGGGGCATGACTCAAACCGTCCAGATTCTCGTCGCCATCGGAGTGATGGCCGTGTGCATGCTCGTCAACCTCTACGGCGTGCGGTTCGCCACGATGGTCAACAACATCGGCGTCAGCCTGGAGTTCGTGATCACCATCGGGGCGACGATCCTGGTGGCGATCGTCGCCTTCTCCGCGCCGGAGAATCATCAGTCCTTCTCGGTGCTGTTCACCGGCGGGACCTCGGAGGGCAGCAACCCGTACATCCTGGCGTGGCTGGCGGCTTCGCTCGGACCGTTCTTCGGTTTGATCGGTGTGGAAGCCAGTGCCGACGTCGCCGAGGAGACCGTGAATGCCCGGACGGTCATTCCCCGCACGATGTTCTACGCGTTGACAGCCTCGATTGTCATCGAGTTCGGGATGTATGTCGTCTACGTGCTGGCCATCAAAGATGTTGACGCCGTCGCGGCCAACAGCGCGGCCCCCATCGAGGAGATAATCACCCAGCAGGTCGGCCCGGTGATCACGAAAATCGTTGTCGCCGTCGCACTCACCAACGTGATGGCGTGCATCCTGGCCAACATCCTGGTCGCGACGCGACTGACCTACTCGATGGCCCGCGACAACATGCTGCCGTTCTCCCATGTCTGGCGGCACGTTTCTCCGAGCAACCGCACCCCCACCTACGCCGTGCTCGGTCTGTTCGGCTTCTCGACGGCGCTGCTGCTCTTGGCCCTGGTCAGCGAGCAGGCCTTCTTCCTCATCCTCGGCCTGTCGGCACTGGCCGTCTTCGCCACCTACGTGCTGCAGACTGTCGCCCTGATCATCGGTCACCGCCGGGGAACCATTCCCGCCGCAGAACCGGGTACTTTCGACCTGGGCCGTGCTCGCATGCCGATCTACGTTGTCGGCCTGATCGTGTTCTCCCTGGTGTGTGCGGCGCTGATCCTGCTGCCCCAGTTCGCAGGCAACAAATGGGTGTTCCTCGGCCTCGTCGTGCTCGCCGGCGATCTGGGCGGCCACCGGGCTACGCGGTCGGCTGAGCCGCGGTGAAGCGGGACCCGACTTCGCCAAGACTCACCTCTCCTGAAAACGCTTGAATCACAACTTCTTCTGAAGGGAAGCACCATGACCACCACAACGCTGGGGACCAGCAACCTCGTCGCCGTCGAGCCCGGCGGCCATCCGCGAGGACACCCCGCCCGGCTCGGTGATCCAGTACAGCGACTACGAACTCGACACCTCCAGCCCGTACGCGGGCGGAGTGGCGTGGATCGAGGGCGAGTTCATCCCCGCATCGGACGCCAGGATCTCGATCTTCGACACCGGCTTCGGCCACTCCGATGTCACGTACACCGTTGCGCATGTGTGGCACGGCAACATCTTCCGGCTCGGCGACCACCTCGACCGGCTGCTCGACGGCGCCCGCAAGCTTCGCCTGGACGCGGGCATGAGCAAGGACGAGCTGGCGGAGATCACCAAGAAGTGCGTCTCGTTGTCGCAGCTACGCGAGTCGTTCGTCAACCTGACCGTCACCCGCGGGTACGGAAAGCGCAAGGGCGAGAAGGACTTGTCCAAGCTCACCCATCAGGTCTACATCTACGCGATCCCGTACCTGTGGGCGTTCCCACCCCAGGAGCAGATCTTCGGCACCACGGCGATCGTGCCGCGCCACGTCCGCCGCGCCGGCCGCAACACCGTCGACCCGACCATCAAGAACTACCAGTGGGGTGACTTGACCGCCGCGAGCTTCGAAGCCAAGGACCGCGGCGCACGCACGGCGATCCTGTTGGACTCCGACAGCTGCGTAGCCGAGGGCCCCGGCTTCAACGTGTGCATCGTCAAGGACGGCAAGCTGGCATCGCCGTCACGAAATGCGTTGCCGGGCATCACCCGCAAGACGGTCTTCGAGCTTGCCGGCCAGATGGGCATCGAGGCCACGCTGCGCGATGTCACCAGCCACGAGTTGTACGACGCCGACGAATTGATGGCCGTGACGACCGCCGGTGGTGTCACCCCGATCAACACGCTCGACGGGGAGAAGATCGGCGACGGCACGCCGGGGCCGCTGACGGTGGCGATCCGGGACCGCTTCTGGGCGTTGATGGACGAGCCGTCACCGCTGATCGAAGCCATCCAGTACTGACCGTGGCCGCCGTCGAAGCCGTCGTCGACCTGGCGGCCATCGCCCACAACATCGGCGTTCTGCGTGGGCGATCCGGCACCGAGGTGCTGGCCGTCGTGAAGGCCGACGGCTACGGCCACGGCGCGATTCCGGTGGCCCGCGCGGCACTGCGGGCCGGTGCCGCCGGGATCGGCGTCGCCACGGTCGACGAGGCCGTCGTACTGCGGGACGGCGGGATCGCCGGACCGCTCATCGCCTGGTTGCACACGCCGGCAACCGATTTCGCTGCCGCGGTTCGAGCCGATGTGGAAGTGGTCGTATCGTCGCCGCGCCAACTGTCGGCGGTCGTTGCGGCTGCCGATGCACTGGGGCGCACGGCGAAGGTCGGTGTCAAGGTGGACACCGGGCTGGGGCGCAGCGGCGTCGCCCCCGACGAGTGGCCGGAATTACGCGATGCCCTGGTGAAATACTCGGCTTCCGAGGCGGTCTCGCTCCAGACCGCCATGACACACCTGGCCCGGGGCGATGAACCCGACCATCCACTCAATTCCAGCCAGGCGGTCCTGTTGGACGCTTGCGTCGACGAACTCCGGCGCGCGGGCGCACCACCTCGCGTGGCGCACGTGTCGAACTCGGCGGCCGCACTGACCCGGCCCGACCTGTCGCGGGACATGGTGCGAACCGGCATCGCCGTGTACGGCCGCACCCCGGTGCCGGACCGTGGCGATTTCGGGCTTGTTCCGGCGATGACGCTGACGGCGGAGATCGCTCAGGTCAAAAAGGTCGCTGCGGGGCAGGGTATCTCGTACAACCACACGTGGACCGCGCCGCGACGAGACCGTCATCGGCGTCGTGGCGTGCGGCTACGCCGACGGCGTGCCGCGAGTCGCCTCCAATCGGCTTGAGGTGTGGATCGACGGACGCCGGCACCGCAACATCGGCAGAATCTGCATGGACCAGTTCGTCATCGATCTGGGCCAGGACGGTTCCGGGGTGCGGGAAGGCGACCGGGCCGTGCTGTTCGGCACCGGGTCTGGGGGTGAGCCGACCGCGTTGGACTGGGCGCAACTGGCCGGCACCATCGACTACGAGATATTGACCGCCATCGGCGGCCGCCGGACCCGCCGCTATCTGACATGAGCATGCGACACGGTGCGGCGGTGACCTGGTGACCGGCTAACGTGGTCAGTTGTGCTGGACCTACACGGTGACCCCGCCGCGCTGACCGCGGCGCTGGTGGACATCCCCAGCGAGTCGCGGCACGAGCAGCGCATCGCCGACGAGATCGAGGCCGCGCTGCGCGCGCAGACCACCGGTTTCGAAGTCATCCGCAACGGCGACGCGGTGCTCGCCCGCACCAACCTCGGCAAGCCGTCACGGGTGCTGCTCGCCGGCCATACCGATACCGTGCCCGCGGCCGACAACGTACCCAGCCGGCTCGTCGGCGGAGTGCTGCACGGCTGCGGAACCTCGGACATGAAGTCGGGGGACGCGGTGTTCCTGCATCTCGCGGCCACCGTCACCGACCCCGCCCACGACATCACCCTGGTGATGTATGACTGCGAGGAGATCGAGGCGTCGGCCAACGGGCTCGGCCGCATCGAGCGGGAGCTGCCCGACTGGCTCGACGCCGACGTCGCGATCCTCGGTGAGCCGTCAGGCGGATACATCGAAGCCGGTTGTCAGGGCACCCTGCGCGTGGTGATCAGCGCCGCAGGCACCCGAGCGCACTCCGCGCGATCGTGGTTGGGCGACAACGCTGTTCACAAGCTCGGCGACGTGCTGGCCAGGCTGACGCAGTATCGGGCACGCCGCGTGGACATCGACGGCTGTGGGTACCGCGAAGGGCTTTCGGCGGTCCGCATCGACGGTGGCATCGCAGGAAACGTCATCCCCGACGCCGCGACGGTGACCGTGAACTTCCGCTTCGCCCCGGACCGCACCGTCGAGCAGGCCTACGCGCACGTGGTCGAGGTCTTCGACGGTCTCGATGTCGGCATCGACCTCACCGATTCGGCGGCCGGTGCGTTGCCGGGTCTTTCCCGGCCCGCCGCGGCCGCTCTCGTCGACGCCGCCGGCGGGCAGGTCCGCGCGAAATACGGCTGGACCGACGTCTCACGATTCGCCGCCCTGGGGGTTCCCGCCGTCAACTACGGACCCGGCGACCCCAACCTGGCGCACCGCACCGACGAACACGTCGAGGTCGAACAGATCGCTGCGGTCACCGACATGCTGCGGCGGTACTTAACCGGTTGACGCGGTGGATACCCTGGACAGCATGCTGGGAGACGACATCACCGGGTAGATCCCGGCCACGTCCTTTTCGCATCCGCGGGCCGTCTGGTGGCCCGCCGCACGAAAGATCTCTCGGATGTCTACTTCTCTATCGGCGATGTCCTCGGTCGTCTGCTCCCACCTGTCGTTCTCGTGGCCCGACGACACACCGCTGTTCACCGACCTGTCGTTGGCGGTCGGCGCCGGACGCACCGGGCTGGTCGCACCCAACGGCGCGGGCAAGAGCACGCTGTTGCGGTTGATCGCCGGTGACCTGCACCCCACCGCGGGGTCGGTGACGGTCGAGGGCACGCTCGGCTACCTGCCCCAGACGTTGCCGCTGCTCGATGACCGCAGCGTCGCCCAGTTGCTGGGGGTGGCGTCGACGCTCGAGGCGCTCGATGCGCTGGCCGCAGGCGATTCCAGTGAGGCCGTGTTCGCCGCGATCGGCGAGGACTGGGATGTCGAGGGGCGCACCCGCGCCCAACTGGATCGCCTCGGCCTCGGTCACATCGCGCTCGATCGGTCGCTGCACACGCTGTCGGGTGGCGAGGTGGTCGCCCTCGGGGTGGCCCGGGAGCTGTTGGGGGTCCCCGATGTCCTGCTGCTCGACGAGCCGACCAACAACCTCGACAGCGATGCTCGGCACCGGCTCTATGCCGCGCTCGACGATTTCCAAGGCTGCCTGCTGCTGGTCAGCCACGACCGCGTGCTGCTGGACCGGATGGACCGGATCGCTGAGCTGTATCGCGGTGAGATCGTCTTCTACGGAGGCAATTTCAGCGCCTATCAGGACGCTGTCGGTGAGGCGCAGCGTGCAGCGGAGGGTGCCGTTCGAAGCGCTGAGCAACAACTCAAGCGGGAGAAGCGTCAGCGTCAGCAGTCTCGTGAGAGGGCCGCCCGACGGGCGGGTACCGCCAAGCGCACCATCAAGGATGCCGGGCTACCCAAGATCATCGCGGGTGCGATGAAACGCAGAGCTCAGGAGTCGGCAGGCCGTACCGACGACGTGCACGCCAAGCGCGTCGACGGCGCGAGAGCGCGTCTCGAGGACGCTGAGAACACTCTGCGTGACGACGACGCACTGGTGGTCGACCTGCCCGATACATCGGTTCCGGCGGGCCGGACGGTGTTGGACGTCAAGGGATTACGGATCACGCGTGACGGCCGTGAGCTGGTCGCCGACGCGGATCTGGTGGTGCGTGGACCCGAACGCATCGCGTTGACCGGTCCCAACGGAGCGGGCAAGACGACGCTACTGCGGGCGCTGCTGGGCGAGATCGAACCCGACGGCGGCACGATCCTGGTGGCCGACGGGCGGGTGGCCTACCTGTCGCAGCGCCTGGATCTGCTCGACGACGAGAGGACCGTCGCCGAGAACCTCGCGACGTCAGCGCCGAGTCTGTCCGTGACGCGGCGCAGGCACCTGTTGGCGCAGTTCCTGTTTCGCGGCGAGGACGTCGACCGGTCGGTGCGCACGCTGTCCGGAGGTGAGCGACTGCGCGCAACGCTGGCGTGCGCGCTGTCTCGCCGAGCCGGCACCGCAACTGTTGCTGCTCGACGAACCGACCAACAACCTCGACCTCGTCAGCGTCGCGCAGCTGGAGAATGCGCTCATGGCCTACCGGGGAGCGTTCATCGTCGTGAGCCACGACGCCGGCTTCCTCGAGGAGATCGGCGTGAATCGTGTTCTGCACCTTGCGGATGGCAGGCTGGCCGAACGCTAGTCGATCGCCGGTCGGGTGGGTGCCGGCTCCGGCTGGCCACCCGGGGCCACGGGCGCAGCGCCGGTACCCGACGGCGCACCGGGTGCGGCCTGTTCATCGACCGGCGCAGGCGCGTGGTCACCGGAACCAGGCTCCGACGGCGGGTGCTCTTTCGGGCCACGGTCCTCGGGTTGCGGGCCCTGATCCGACCCTGGTGTGGGCGTCTTGTCGGAACCCGTTGACTGCGTTGCGCTCTGGGCCATCTGCAGGATTCCCTGCATGACCTGTTGGGGGAGCTGCTGCAGAGGTTGGGCGAGCGCTGCCAGCGGAGCACCAGCTGGCCCAGCTGCCCATGGCCCAGCTGTCCGACGGCCTGACCGATCGCATCGGTGCCGCCCGCCGGACCCGTAGGGCCCGCAGCGGTCGCCGCACCGGCCGCGGACCCCTTGTCAGCAGGCGTCTGGTCACGTGCGAGCGCATCGGCCGCCGCTCGGATCGCCTCCGCGCCCTGCCGGTCGCCGCGTTCATAGGCCGTGGCGGCCTGGTGCAGGAGTTCAGAGATGGTCTCGGCACTGGTCCGGGTCATGGTCATCGACCCCGAACGGGACCCGAGCGCGGTGGCCAACGCGGTATCGACGCCGTCCGCGATGGTCCCGTGAGACGTGGCGATCTCTGCTGATCCGGGTGCGGCGGCAGTGAGAGAGGCCAAGTCGGTGGCGACACCTGTGTGGATGTCGCCGAGGGAGCGCACACCGTCGGTGTTGACCGAGAGCGGTTCGACCATCGCCTACCTCCCTGCCTTTGCCGACGATTCTAAGGCTGCCGTTCGGGGCGCCCGTGCACCAATCCTGGACCGCGGGCAACCCAGGTTCAGGCTTGGCCCCGTGCGGCTGACAGTGCCGCCCGGCCGAACGCGCAATCCACCGCACCGCACAGCCGGGCCAGCGTGTCGACGCGCCCGCGGATCCCCGAGCCGGACCGCGTCCGCCGCGGCGCGCAGCGCAACCGCGCTCTGAGCGCCGCGCTCGGCAGCCTTGACCGCATCCCGGGCAGCGGCGACGGCGCCGTGCGCGTCACCTCGCGACGCCATCGTCCACGCTCTGGCCAGCGCCAGCTCCGGTGCAAACAGCATCGACTTCAGTCCGTGCCGGGATTCGGCGCGTCCCAACGCTTTTGCCGCCTCGACCGGCTCTCCGAGCCGGCCCAGCGCCTGCGCCAGCAGCATCCACGCCAGCGGCCCCCACGAATACCCCGTCGGAGCCAACGTCGTCGCCGCACCTCGCAGCAGCGGCACCGCGCGGTGCAGTTCGCCGGTGGCGATCAGCACGTCGGCCACCAGAACCTCGCCGATCGGCGCGGCCCGGCTGTTGCCGCTGCGCGAAATCGGTGAGCCGCTGGGCCAACGCGAGCGCCCGTTCCGGGTCGCCCGTCATCAGCAGCGCCGTCGTCTGGCCGAACCCACTGGTGAAGCGCAGCAAGCCCGGCTGCCCCGCGGACAGGGCCTGTTCGGCCAGCGCGTCGACGTCGTCGAAGCGGCCCATCCGTGCCGAGCTCAGCGCGGCAGCCGATGCCGCCCAGCCGATCGCGGTGTCGTCGGCGGTCGGCGACGCCAGCACCTCGTCGGCGATGTCCTTTGCGCGGCTGAGGTTTCCGGCGTTCATCGTGAATGTCGCCGACAGTGCGTCCAGTGTCGTCAGAGCCGCGGGGGAGGACACCTTGCCGCGAGTGGATCGCAGGAACGCCGTCGCGCGCTCGGGTTCGGACAGCATCCAGAACTGGTTGGCCGCCGTGGGCAGTGCCCAGGCCATCAGCTCGTCTTCGGTCAGTGCCGCCGGGTCGATGTCCGCGAGCACCGCGTCGGCTTCCCTGCCGCGGCCCTGCCACGCCAGCGCGTATCCGACGGTGAGCCGGGTGGCCAGGTCGGGCTCCCGCGCCGAGTGCGGCCTGTCCGAGCCGTTCGCTGAGCTCCAGATCCCCCAGCCGCAGCGCTTCCTGGGCGGCGGCGCAAGCGTCGGGCACCGGTTGCGGACGGTCGCTGCCGATCGCCAGGACGGCCCGGCGCAGCCGCCCCACGACACCGTCACCGCCTGATGCCGAGAGCCGCTCCACCAGCGCGGTGCGCAGCCGGCGAAGGTCCGGTCCGCCGAGCGCGCCGCGCACCGCGTCGACGAACAACGGATGCGCCGGGCGCAATCGGTCGTCGTCCACGACAACCGCCCCGGTGCGCACCGCCTCGTGGACCGCGTCGGCACCGGCCAGCGCCACCGCGTCGGCCAGGGGCAACGGGTCGGCGACGGCCAGGTACTCCAGTATCCGGTGCGATGCCGCAGGCAGGGTGTCCGACGAACTCGTCGACCTGCGCACCGCAGCCGGCTGTCGTCGTGGCCCGGCGGTGACAGGTCGATCCGCGTCAGCAGTCCGTCCCGCCACAACGCCGCGATCTCGGGGGGCATCCGCGCTCTGTCGACGGTGGCGGTGACCAGCATCCGCACCGCGCGGCTGACCGCCAGTTGGTAGACCAGCGCCGCGGACAGCGAGTCCAGCAGGTGCGCGTCGTCGACGACCAGCAGACGTCCGTCGCCGAGTGATTCCCGCGCGGCGCGCAGTACCGACGGCGGTCTTGCCCAGCTGGGGGACGTCGAGCAGCCGCTCGAACGCCGCGAACGGAACGGCCGCCCCCGACGCAGTCGCGCGAATCCAGTCGACCGCGCGAAATCCGCGCCCAGCCGCTCGGCTGCCTCGCGTGCCAGCGTCGTCTTGCCGACACCTGCGGGACCGATCAGCACCGCCCCGACCCCTGTGCGCACGCCCTGTTCAAGCTGTTCGAGGGTGGGTTCGTGGGGTGCGGTCACCCAGTGGACAGAGACGGGTACCGGCAGAGGCACAGGCACCGCCGGAGTCTATGGCTACGTTTGTGCTCGTGTCTGCAGAAGTGACCCCGAGACCGCGAGCGTGAGTGGGCTGTCTGCGTCTACTGCGCGTCGGGCCCGACACACCCCGAGCTACTGGACCTGGCCACCCGGCTCGGGCACGCCATCGCCGACAGGGGGTGGACGCTGGTGTCCGGCGGCGGCAACGTCTCGGCGATGGGCGCGGTGGCCGGCGCCGCGCGGGCGCACGGCGGGTACACCGTCGGGGTCATTCCGAAGGCGCTCGTGCACCGCGAGGTCGCCGACACCGAGGCCGACGAACTCGTGGTCACCGACACCATGCGGGAACGCAAGCAGGTGATGGAGGACCGCGCCGACGCGTTCATCGCGCTGCCCGGCGGCATCGGCACGCTCGAGGAATTCTTCGAAGCCTGGACAGCGGGCTATCTGGGTATGCACTCGAAGCCGATCGTGATGCTCGACCCGTTCGGGCACTACGAGGGGTTGCTGGACTGGCTGCGCGGGCTGGTCGGAACGCGGATACGTCGCCGAGGACGCGCTGCGGCGTCTCGTCGTCGTCGACGACGTCGATACCGCTTTGGCCGCCTGCGCACCGCTCGATTGACCACTGTCGCCCGGCGCTAGGGTGACTGACACACCGACACAGCGGAGGAACAACGTCGCCATGACCGACCAGAAATCCGGGACCCGAAGCAGCGTCGGGTTGCTCGACATCGCCAGCCAGGTGCCCGGTCTGCTGAAGGATGCGCCGGTCATCGTGCGCGGCGTGGTCACCGGGTTCCTCGCCCGCCCGTCGGCCAAGACGTCCATCGGCAAGGTCTTCCAGGACCGCGCCGCCCGATACGCCGACAAATTGTTCCTCAAGTTCGAGGACCGTGAAATCACCTACGGCGAAGCCAACGAGACCGTCAACCGCTACGCCGCGGTGCTGGCCGCCCGGGGTGTCGGCCACGGTGACGTCGTCGGCATCATGCTGCGCAACTCACCTGAACCCGTGCTGCTGATGCTGGCGGCGGTCAAGTGCGGCGCGATCTCGGGGATGCTGAACTACAACCAGCGGGACGACGTGCTCAAGCACAGCCTCGGACTGCTGTCCGCCTCGGTCGTCGTCTCCGACACCGAGTTCGTGGAGCACATCACCGAGTCCGGCGCCGACACCGACGGCCTGATGACCCTCGACGAGCTCATGCGGCTCGCCGAGACCGCGCCCACGACGAACCCGGCCACCACCTCGGCCGTGCTGGCCAAGGACAAGGCGTTCTACATCTTCACCTCGGGCACCACCGGGATGCCCAAGGCCAGCGTGATGACGCACTACCGCTGGTTGCGGGCGCTGGCCGGCTTCGGCGGCCTGGGCATGCGCCTGAACAGCAACGACACGCTGTACTGCTGCCTGCCGCTCTACCACAACAACGCGCTGACGGTGGCGCTGTCGTCGGTGCTGAACTCCGGCGCCACGCTGGCGCTGGGCAAGTCGTTCTCGGCGTCGAAGTTCTGGGACGACGTCATCCGCTACGACGCCACCGCGTTCGTCTACATCGGCGAGGTCTGCACGTACCTGCTCAGCCAGCCGCCCAAGGACACCGACCGCAAGCACCGGGTGCGCGTCATCGCAGGCAACGGACTGCGGCCGGCCATCTGGGACGACTTCACCCAGCGCTTCGGCATCGACCGGGTCTGCGAGTTCTACGCCGCCTCCGAGGGCAACACCGCGTTCGTCAACGTGCTCAACGTCGACAAGACCACCGGCATCTGCCCGACCCCGGTGGCGTTCGTCGAGTACGACGAGTCCGGCGATCCGGTTCGCGACAAGAACGGCCGGGTGCGCAAGGTCGCCAACGGCGAGCCCGGTCTGCTGCTGTCGAAGGTGAGCAACTTCCAGCCGTTCGACGGCTACACCGACAAGGAGGCCACCGAGAAGAAGCTGGTTCGCGACGCCTTCAAGGAGGGCGACGTGTGGTTCAACACCGGCGACCTGATGCGCTCGCAGGGCTTCGGACACGCGGCGTTCACCGACCGGCTCGGCGACACGTTCCGCTGGAAGGGCGAGAACGTCGCCACCACCGAGGTGGAGGCCGCGGTCGCCACCGACCCGCAGATCGAGGAAGCCACCGTCTACGGAGTCGAGGTGCCCGACACGGGCGGCCGGGCGGGCATGGTGGCGATCCAGCTCAAGGACGGCCAGGACTTCGACGGCAAGGCGCTGGCCAAGGCGGTCTACGACAAGCTGCCCGGCTACGCGGTCCCGCTGTTCGTCCGGGTGGTCGAGGAACTCGCGCACACCTCGACGTTCAAGAGCCAGAAGGTCGACCTGCGCAAGGAGGGCTACGGCGGCAGCAGCGGTGAGGGCGACGACGACGACGTCAAGGTCGAGGACCCGATCTACGTGCTGTCCGGTAAGGACGAGGGCTACGTTCCGTTCTACGACGAGTACCTCGCCGAGGTGAAGGACGGCAAGAAGCCCAAGTAGCGGCGGATCGGGCGCGTCAACCGACCGTTGCGGACGGTAAACGCGCCGAATCCGCCACTTTTCGCAGGCCCGTAGCCTGGAGGCGTGCAGTCGACGTTTCTGGGGCGCCCGGTGGCCGGGGACCGCGCGCTGATCATGGCGATCGTCAACCGCACACCGGACTCGTTCTACGACCGTGGCGCGACGTTCACCGACGAAGCCGCCAAGCAGGCGGCGCACCGGGTGGTCGGCGAGGGTGCCGACATCGTCGACGTCGGCGGCGTGAAGGCCGGGCCGGGCAGCACCGTGGACGTCGGCGGAGGAGATCACCCGCGTCGTGCCGTTCATCGAGTGGTTACGCGACACCTTTCCCGACCAGCTGATCAGCGTCGACACCTGGCGTGCCGAGGTGGCCAAGCAGGCCTGCGCCGCCGGCGCCGATCTGATCAACGACACGTGGGGCGGAGCAGACCCCGACCTTGCGGGTGTCGCCGCCGAGTTCGGGGCCGGTCTGGTGTGTTCGCACACCGGCGGTGCGGTGCCGCGCACCCGCCCGTTCCGGGTCAACTACGGCGTCTCCGAGCGCGGTGTGGTCGACGATGTCATCGCCGAGGTGACCGCGGCCGCGGAGCGCGCGGCCGCGCTCGGCGTGCGCCGGGACGGCATTTTGATCGATCCGACGCACGATTTCGGCAAGAACACTTACCACGGCCTTAGTTTGTTGCGCCACGTAAAAGACCTTGTAAACACTGGATGGCCGGTCCTGATGGCGCTCAGCAACAAGGACTTCGTCGGGGAAACTCTGGGTGTGGACCTGACAGGACGCTTGGAGGGCACCCTGGCGGCCACCGCGCTGGCCGCCGCCGACGGGGCTGCGATGTTCCGGGTGCACGAGGTCGGGCCCACACGACGCGTACTCGAAATGGTCGCGTCGATCCAGGGCGCGCGGCCGCCGACTCGCACGGTGAGGGGATTGGCATGACTGTGTTATCCGACCGAGGACCTGATCTGCTCGCCACCGACGCCGTGGCCGGACACCGCTGGCTGACCGACCACAGCTGGTCCAGGCCCGCCTGGACCGTTGCCGAACTCGAAGCCGCCAAGAAGGGCCGGACGGTGTCGGTGGTGCTGCCCGCGCTGAACGAGGAGGAGACCGTCGCCGGGGTCGTCGAGACCATCACCCCGCTTCTGGGCGGGCTCGTCGACGAGCTGATCGTGCTCGACTCGGGCTCGACCGACGACACCGAGATCCGTGCGCTCGCCGCGGGCGCCCGGGTGATCAGCCGCGAAGTCGCGCTGCCGGAGGTCGCACCGCAGCCCGGCAAGGGCGAGGTGCTGTGGCGCTCGCTGGCCGTCGCCACCGGCGACATCGTCGCCTTCGTGGACTCCGACCTGCTCGATCCTGATCCGATGTTCGTGCCCAAGCTGCTGGGCCCGTTGCTCACCCAGGACGGCGTGCATCTGGTCAAGGGCTTCTACCGGCGGCCGCTCAAGGTCAGCGGCAGCGAGGACGCCAACGGCGGCGGCCGGGTCACCGAGCTGGTGGCGCGCCCGCTGCTTGCGGCCCTGCGGCCGGAGCTTTCGTGCATTTACCAGCCGCTCGGCGGCGAATACGCCGGTACGCGGGAGTTGCTGACCGCGGTGCCGTTCGCCCCCGGTTATGGCGTGGAGATCGGGCTGCTCGTCGACGCTTACGACCGGTTGGGCCTCGACGGCATCGCGCAGGTCAACCTCGGGGTGCGTACCCACCGCAACCGGCCGCTGACGGAATTGGCGGCGATGAGCAGGCAGGTCATCGCCACCCTGCTGTCCCGCTGCGGGATCGCGGACTCCGGCGTCGGCCTCACCCAGTTCTTCGCCGACGGTGAGGACTACACCCCGCGCACCTCGACGGTGTCCCTGGAGGACCGGCCGCCGATGCTCACGCTGCGCCCACGCTGACACCGCCCGCCGGAATTGCATTCCACGCGCATTCCGCGAGCGAAGCCCGCATGGAATGCAATTCCGGCGGGGGTGAGGGGTCGCTGGTGTCTGAGCCTTCGGGCACTATCGAGGTGTGACCCTCGTACTCCTGTACCTCGTCGTGCTCGTGTTGGTCGGGATCGTACTGTTCGCCGTCGGCAGCCTGCTCTTCGGCCGCGGCGAGGTGCTGCCCCCGCTGCCGCGCGCCACCACGGCGACCGTGCTGCCCGCCTCGGGTGTCACCGGAGCCGACATCGATGCGGTCAAGTTCACCCAGACCCTGCGCGGCTACAAGACCAGTGAGGTCGACTGGGTGCTCGACCGACTCGGACAGGGAACTCGACCTGCTTCGCGGGGAGCTGGCTACTGTCCGTGCCGCCTACGGGCTGGACGAACCCGCGGTCGAGCACGCCGTCGAGGGCGCACACGCACTTCCGTTCGACAACGCCCGGGACGACTCGTGACCGCCGCCGCCGCCGATCGCCGGATCCGATGCGGATGGATCGACCAATCACGGCTGTCGCCAGACGATTTCGAGCTGTACCGCGATTACCACGACAACGAGTGGGGCCGCCCCCTGCACGGTTCGACGGCACTGTTCGAGCGGGTGAGCCTCGAGGCCTTCCAGAGCGGGCTGTCCTGGCTGATCATCCTGCGTAAGCGGGACAACTTCCGTTCCGCGTTCGCCGGGTTCGACGTCGAGCGTATCGCGCGCTACACCGAACGTGACGTCGATCGACTGATGGCCGACCCGGGGATCGTGCGCAACCGGTCCAAGATCGAGGCGACGATCTCCAACGCGCGGACCGTCGCCGACCTGGCCGACGACGGCGTCGACCTGGGCGAGCTGCTGTGGTCGTTCGCGCCGCCGGATCGGATCACTCGCGCCAGGCCCGCCGATCTCGCCGATGTCGAGCCGGTGACGGCTGAATCCAAGGCGATGGCCAAGGAACTCAAACGCCGCGGTTTCCGATTCGTCGGACCGACAACGGCGTACGCGCTGATGCAGGCCACCGGAATGGTCGATGACCACGTCAGCAACTGCTGGGTTCCGCGACTGTCCGAGTGATCCGGTGGCCCGCACAGCTGTTCTCGTTGCGGCCATACGCGCCAAGGAATCCGCACGCGACGACCGCTGCGCGCGCGTCGACGCGCTGTCGGCGCCCGGGTCGGTCCTGCTGTACGCCGTGGTCGGCAAGACGCTGCGGGAGGCGCCGTTCATCGCGGCGCTGCGGCAATCCATGGCCGAGCAGGGCTCGCCGTGGCTTTTCGGCACCGATGCGCCGGGTGCACTGGTCGAGGATCTCGGGTGGTCCAGCAGCGTGACAAATATTGCGGGACCGGGCCACAGATTGGGTCGATGGCATGCCCCCGCCGTGCCGCCCGACGTCACCGCGATTCCCCGCGGTCACTTCGTCGAGGCGCATAAGAGACCGCGGACGCCGCCGTAGCGGTGAGTCGGCGCGTCCCCGAATCAGCACCCGGAACGGCCCTCCGCCTCGCCTTAGCCGGGTCTTTGCACACGACGCGGCTCGGATAGGGAACAATGGGGGTTTGTAGCAGTTCAGGGCCGAGTGCTGTCAGTGTTCTCGATTGGTGGGCGCAGCACCGGCTCGTTCGGACAGACCGGGCCCTAACGGGCACGCCCACGCGGAGGGAGCACTCGATGGCGGCGATGAAGCCCCGGACCGGCGACGGTCCACTGGAAGCAACCAAGGAGGGGCGCGGCATCGTGATGCGGGTACCACTGGAAGGTGGTGGCCGGCTCGTCGTCGAACTCACCCCCGATGAGGCCGCCGCACTGGGCGACGAACTCAAGGGCGTCACCAGCTAGCTGTATCCACACGAACGGTCGCGGCCCACCGCGACCGTTCGTTGCTGTTTCGCTGACGAGCTACGACGTGACCTTGCGATAGATCTCCACCGTCTGCTCGGCGATGCGCGACCAGGAGAACTCGTCGATGCACCGCTGCCGACCGGCCACCCCGAACTGGCGGGCCTTCTCCGGGTCGGCGACCAGCGAGTTGACCGCGTAGGCGAGTTCGCGCTCGAAGGACGCGGTGTCGTTGGGGTCGTAGTGCACGAGCAGTCCCGTCCGCTGATCGGCGACCACCTCGGGAATTCCGCCGACATCGGACGCCACCACCGCCGTCTCGCAGGCCATCGCTTCCAGGTTCACGATTCCCAGCGGCTCGTACACCGACGGGCACACGAAAGTTGTTGCTGCCGAGAGGATTTCGCGGATCTTGTTGGTCTGTAGCATCTCGCGCACCCAGAACACCCCGGTGCGTGCCTCGGACAGCTCCTGCACCGCCGAGGCCACCTCCGCGGCGATCTCCGGGGTGTCCGGGGCGCCGGCGCACAGCACCAGCTGGACGTCTGGCGCGAAGTGGTGGGCCGCGGCCACCAGGTGGGCCACGCCCTTCTGCCGGGTGATCCTGCCGACGAACGCGACGATCGGCCGCGAGGCGTCGACGCCGAGGTCCTCGAGGACGGAGTCCCCGGCCGTGGGTTGCGCCGGATGCCACACCTCGGTATCGATGCCGTTCTTGACGACGTGCACCCGGTGGGGATCCAGGGTCGGATAGGCGCGCAGGACGTCGTCACGCATCCCGGAGCTGACCGCGATCACCGCATCGGCGGCCTCGACAGCCGTCTTCTCCACCCACGACGAGATGCGGTAGCCGCCGCCGAGTTGCTCGGCCTTCCACGGCCGCATCGGTTCCAGCGAGTGCGCGGTGAGAACGTGCGGCACCCCGTAGAGCAGCGCGGCCAGGTGCCCGGCCATCCCGGCGTACCAGGTGTGCGAGTGCACGACGGTGGCGTCGGCGGCGGAGTTGACCATGTTGAGGTCCGCGGACAGTGTCGTCAGCGCCGGGTTCGCGTCCTGCAGGGCGGGATCCGGTTGGGCGACCGTCGCCCCCGGCCGTAGCGCGCCCATGCAGTGCACGTCGACCTCGCACAGGTGTCGCAACTGCGCGACGAGTTCCGTGACGTGAACGCCAGCACCACCGTAGACCTCCGGTGGGTATTCCCGAGTCATCATCGCCACCCGCATGCTCTGACCGTAACCAAATTCGCGGCGCGTCGTGCCGCATCACCAATTGTCTTGAACCAGCCCGAGAACTCGCCGCGCCCTCTGCTCTTCGCGCGGGCGCTCACCGCGTCCTTCATGCTCTTCGCGCAGGCGCTCATCGCGCCGCCAAAAGCGCGAATGCCTAGCCGCGGTCCTCGGGGTGCCGATAGGTTTGCAGTATGAGGGAAGCGCCACATGTGTTGGGCATCGTCCTGGCCGGCGGAGAGGGCAAGCGGCTGTACCCATTGACGGCTGACCGCGCCAAGCCCGCGGTTCCCTTCGGCGGCGCCTACCGGCTCATCGATTTCGTGCTCTCGAACTTCGTCAACGCCCGGTTCCTGCGGATCTGTGTTCTCACCCAATACAAATCGCATTCGCTGGACCGTCACATTTCGCAGAACTGGCGGTTGTCGGGGCTTGCCGGGGAGTACATCACGCCGGTTCCGGCCCAGCAGCGGCTCGGCCCGCGGTGGTACACCGGTTCGGCCGACGCCATTTACCAGTCGATGAACCTGATCTACGACGAGGACCCCGAATACATCGTGATCTTCGGTGCCGACCACGTGTACCGGATGGATCCCGAGCAGATGCTCCAGCAGCACATCGAGAGCGGCGCCGGCGCGACGGTCGCGGGCATCCGGGCGCCGCGCGCCGAGGCCAGCGCATTCGGCTGCATCGACGCCGACGACTCCGGCCGCATCCGGTCGTTCATCGAGAAGCCGGCCGACCCGCCGGGCACCCCTGACGACCCCGAGCAGACGTTCGTGTCGATGGGCAACTACATCTTCACCACCAAGGTGCTGATCGACACGATCCGCGCCGATGCCGAGAACGACGACTCCGACCACGACATGGGCGGCGACATCATTCCCCAACTGGTGTCCGACGGGATGGCCTCGGTCTACGACTTCAACGCCAATGAGGTGCCCGGCGCCACCGAACGCGACCACGGCTACTGGCGTGACGTCGGAACGCTGGACGCCTTCTACGACGCACACATGGATCTGGTCTCGGTGCATCCGGTGTTCAACCTGTACAACAAGCGCTGGCCCATCCGTGGCAGCTCGGAGAACCTGGCGCCGGCCAAGTTCGTCAGGGGCGGATCGGCCCAGGAGTCCGTGGTCGGGGCCGGCAGCATCATTTCGGCTGCCTCGGTGCGCAATTCCGTGCTGTCGTCGAATGTGGTCGTCGATGACGGGGCGATCGTGGAGGGCAGCGTGATCATGCCCGGTGCCCGCGTCGGGCGGGGCGCGGTGGTTCGTCACGCGATCCTGGACAAGAACGTCGTGGTCGGCCCCGGCGAGATGGTCGGGGTGGATCTCGACAAGGACCGCGAGCGGTTCACGATCAGCTCCGGCGGGGTGGTCGCCGTCGGTAAGGGCGTCTGGGTCTAGCGCATCAGGCCTGCGCGGCCCGCGGGCGCCGTCGTCGGCGAATCAGGCTGATGGCCGCCCACACCAGCGCGACCGCCACGACCAACACCAGCGCGGGCAGCAGGATGGCCAGGAACACGAGCACGACGCTGGTGACGTCCTCGACGGTGCTCAGCACGGGGGCAGCCATCCCTGCTGTCGCGACGTTGGCCGCCGGCCGGACCGTCGATTTCGTCAGCGACACCACCAGCGCGACGACGACGCCGATGGCCACCGGAATCCACTGACCCGACTGCGCGAACGCGCCGGGGTCGGTGACCGCCGAGGTCTGCGCGGCGGTGCCGGAGCCGAAGACGATGCCGCCGGCGGTGGGGCGGACGAAGGTCTGGATCGTGTCGTTGACGCTGTCGAGGGCGGGGACTTTGTCGGCGATGATCTCGACGGCCAGCAGGATCGCGACGATCGCCAGCACCCAGCCGTTCTCCAGCCAGGCGTAACCGGCCGGCAGCGACACCAGATCGGTGAACCGCGACAGCAGGCCCAGCGCCAGCAGCGGGATGTAGGCGTTCAACCCTGCCGCGGTGGCCAGCCCGAGGCCGGTGAGCAGCTCCATGGCATCAGTATGCGGCGGGGTCGCCCGAGTCGGTGCCTCACCACACCCCGGGCAGCAGCCGTGATCGGACCTGCGTCGTGTACTCGCGGTAGCCGGCGAGTTCCTCGGCGAGCATCTTCTCCTCGTCGAGAATGCGGGCGGCCAGCACCGGCAGCGCGACGACCACGACGAGCAAGTCCCCACAGCGAGTCCAAGCGCCAGGGGAGTGCCGACCATCATGATCAACGCGCCGAGGTACATCGGGTGCCGCACGACGCCATAGAGGCCGGTGGACACCAGCGGCTGGTCTGCCTCGACGGTGATGTTGGCCGACGCGTAGTCGTTCTGCACGACCACGAGCTGCGCGCCGGCGAGCCCAACGACCACCAGGACTTCGCCGAGAACGATGACGGGCAGGGGCACCCTCGACCAGCCGAACCGGTGATCGAGCGCGCTCACGACGAACATCGCCACCACCGTCAGCACGATGGCCGAGATGATGATTCGTTGCGCGGGACGGGTTTCCGCGGTGGGGCCCGCATTCATCCGGCGTTGCAAGGCGGCCGGATTGTGCACGGCGAGGTAGATGCTGGGAATCATCGTGGTGATCGAGAACAGCGCGATGAAGACCCACGCCTGCCAGTAGCCTAACGTCCCTGCGGGCACCAACAAGACGACCCCGAAGAACAGCAGTCCAGCCACGACGGTTGCGGCGGTCTGTAATGCGATCTTCACGACGGCCTCCTCACCGTAGGTCGCGGCGTCGAAAGGCGATGACGCCCAACGTGATCAGCGCCGAATCGAGGGCGACCAGCCAGAACAGCGGCACCGCGGTGAACTCGCCGGTGCCTACGTGAGGAATATGGGTGAAGGGTTCGAGGTCGAGCAGCCACTGGGGTGAGTTGGACAGCGAGCCGAGCAGAAACACGGCGATGAACGCGACCAGCACGCCCCAGGCGACCGGCGTGAACCGCGGCAGTAGGCCGAACAGGGCCACCGTCACGGCGGCCGGCAACCACACCGCGGGCAGCTGTACGGCCACGGTTCCGAGCACGGTCGGCAACTTGCCGGCGACGTCGCCTGCGCTGGCGCCGTACGTCACCCCGGTGACGAGGCCGGCGATCAGCAACGCGACGGCCGAACCGCCGATCGCGAACACCAGATGGCTTGCCAGCCAACGACTGCGACTCACCGCACCCGCGAGCACCGCCTCCGCATGCTGGGTGGATTCCTCCTGATGCAGCCGCAGGGTCAGAGAGATCGCGAACGCCGCGGCGACCATGCCGAGCATGCTGAACGCGACCGCGATGAAGGCCTGCTCCATGGCATCGCCACCGCCCAGGCGCGTCACGACGTCACGGGCGACCTGGCTGTCGCCGATCTCGTCGCCGATGCCGTTGACGATGCTGCCGATGATCAGGCCGTAGAGGCTCAAACCGACCGTCCACAGCACCAGCGCGCCACGGTCGAGCCGCCACGCCAGCATGGTGGCGCCGCGTAGGCCCGCCCCGGCCCGCGGCGGGCCGGGGCGTTCGGCGATCAACCCGGCCCCGAGGTCGCGGCGTGCCAGGAGGAGGTAGGCGACGGCGACGAGTCCCGCGGTGAGGGCGAGGTGGAGCCCCAGTACCGCGAACCTGTCGCCCGCGAAGGGGCGGACCTGCAGCGACCAGCCCAGCCGGGGACAGCCAGTTCAGGAACTCCGCACGTGTCCCGGCGTCGCCGACCGCGCGCAGCGTGAACGCCGCCGCGAGCACGCTGAACGCGGCGCCTCGCGCGAATCGGGCGCTCGGCGACACCTGCGCGCGTGACGGCTGCCACCGCGGTGAACACCAGGCCGGAGCAGGCAAGCGCGGCACCGAACGCCACCGAACCGGCTGCGGGGATGTCGAGGGTCAGCAGACCCGCGGTGGCGATGACACCGGTCAGGACCGAAGCCCCACCCGCGAGGAGCAGGGCTGCGGTCAGGCCGGCGGCGCGGCCGACGGCGGTGGAGTCGATGAGTTCTGAGCGGCCGGTCTCCTCGTCGGCGCGGGTGTGCCGGATGACCGTGAGGATGACCGCCACCGCGATCAGCACGTGGAACATGCCGGCCTTCCAGATCCCCACCGCGCCGACGCTGTCGTTGTAGATCTGCCCGTAGAGCGCCCGCTGTGCGGGGCTGGCCATGATCGACGCGGCGAACGACGAACGGTCCGCATCGGTCGGGTAGACGGCCTCGGTGCTGCCTACGTACACCGTGGACAGCGGGATCGACAGCAGCAACACCCACAGTGGTAACACGATGCGGTCACGGCGTAGGTAGAGCCGAAGCAGCCCAACGGTTCCCGAGAGGCTCGAGGATCGTGCGGGCGCCTGGTGCGCGGGCCGGTGCGGGCGGTCCATCACGGTGCTCATGCGTTCACCTGCTCCAGCTCGCCCTCTTTGGCGCCGTAGTGCCGCAGGAAGAGTTCCTCCAGGGTCGGCGGTTGGCTGACGAGGCTGCGCACGCCCGCGTCGCCGAGCACCTTGATCACCTCGGCGAGGCTCTCGCCGTCGACTTGGGCGCGAAGCGTGTGGCCCTCGATGCTGACGTCTTCGACACCGGGTATCCCGGCGAGATCGCCTGGTTCGCCGATCATCTCGGCCTTGATCGAGGTGCGGGACAGGTGACGCATCGAGTCCAGCGTGCCGCTCTCGACGGTTCGGCCCGCCCGGATGATGGTGACCCGGTCACACAGGGCCTCCGTCTCGGCGAGGATATGGCTGGACAGCAGCACGGTGACGCCGCGGTCCCGGGCCTCGCCGACACACTGCTGAAAGACGTTCTCCATCAGTGGATCGAGTCCGCTGCTCGGTTCGTCGAGCAGCAGCAGTCGGGCGTGTGACGAGAACGCGGAGACCAGCGAGACCTTCTGCCGGTTGCCCTTGGAGTAGGTGCGCGCCTTCTTGGTGGGGTCGAGGCTGAACCGTTCGATGAGTTCGGCGCGGCGCTCCTCGTCGATCCCGCCGCGCATGCGGGCCAGCAGGTCGATCGTCTCGCCACCGGTGAGCGTGGGCCACAGCGTCACATCGCCTGGCACGTAGGCGAGTTGGCGGTGCAACGGCACCGCATCGGCCCACGGGTCACCGCCGAGCAGTCGCACGGTTCCCGCGTCGGCGCGTACCAGGCCGAGGAGGATGCGGATCGTCGTCGACTTTCCCGCTCCGTTGGGCCCGAGGAAGCCGTGGACCTCGCCCTCGGCGACGGTCAGGTCGAGACCGTCGAGGGCGCGCACCGAGCCGAAGTTCTTCGTCAGGTTGCGGACCTCGATGGTGGAGTCGGCATTCATGGTCGGTCGGTGTCCTTTCCTGTGTTGGGTTGCTCCGCGGACGTGGTGAGCGGAATGCCTTGCCTGCGTTGCGCGAGGAAGGCGTCGTACATGGTCGAGTCGGCCATCAGGCCGTTGGTGTACAGCTCGAGGGCGGGCAACACCATGTCCTCGCTGTAGTCGTGAAGCACGGCACGGAGATTCGTCGGGTCGTCGTGCATCTGCAGATAGAGCAGGAAGCCGCCGCCGCCGGCCATCGCCAGGAAGCGTGCGCGGCCCTTGGGGTCCTGGCTCGGCTTGAGGGTCCCTGCGCGCACACCTTCTTCGATGTACTGCTCGGCATTGTCGATCATGTTGCGCCACAGCATCTTCGCGAGATCCCCGCCGGCCTGCAGGCTGCGCACCAGGTACGCCATCATCGGCGCGTAATCCTCGATCTCGGCCATCTGCGCGAACCACGTTGCGGGGTCGGCGCTCTGGATGGTCTCGGACTTGCTGGCGCGGATGGTCTCGGCGATGAAGTCGTCGCACGCCTTGCGCAACCCCTCCTTGGAGCCGAAGTGGTGGATGACCAGTCCGGGGCTCACCCCGGCCGCCGTCGCGATCGCCCGCACGCCGACTGCGAACCCGTCGCGGCCGAACAGGTCGATCGCCGCGTCCCTGATTCGGGCGGTGGCGGTGAGATCTTCCACTGAACGCATGTTTAGTACGCTAAACGCCTGTTTAGTACACCGTCAAGGGTCGAAGCCGTAAAGAAACCGTCAGGATCAGCCGGTCCGTTCGCCGGCGACGCTGCGGAAGAAGGTCAGTCGCGGGCGGCGGCGAGAAGTCCGTCGCCCAACGGGATCAGCACCGGCGTCAGCCGCTCATCCTCGGCGATCAGCCGTGCCGCCTCACGCACCGCGCTGACCTCGCTGTCATTGGCGGACGCGTCGCCGGCCCGCCCACCCAGCGCGGCGCGATGCACCACGATCGCGCCACCCGCGCGCAGCAGTCGGACGCCCTCGACCACGAACTGCGGTTGGTCGACCGGGTCGGCGTCGATGAACACCAGGTCATAGGAATCATCGGCCAGCCGGGTGAGGACGTCCTGGGCGCGGCCGCTGATCAGCCGGGTGCGCCCGGGGCCAACGCCGGCTTCGGCGAAGGCCTGCTTGGCGATGCGCTGGTGTTCCGGTTCGACGTCGATCGTCGTCAACACCCCGTCGTCGCGCATCCCCGACAGCAGCCACAGCCCGCTGACTCCCGCGCCGGTTCCGACCTCGACAACCGCCTTTGCGCCGGTCAGCTTCGCGAGGACGCAGAGCAGCGCGCCGACGGCGGGGGTCACCGCGCCCGCGCCGATGTCCACCGCTCGCTCTCTGGCCGCGGCGACGATGGCGTCCTCGGAGATCGAGTGCTCGGCATGCGTTGACGATCGCCTCGGCCGGACTCGCCGTGGCCCCGGAATCGCCGGAGCGAGCTTCGGGCTCGTCGGTGCTGGCCATGCCCCGCAGCGTAGAGCGAAGCACCGGTCACCGGTACCGCGACACGCCCGGCCCGAGTCCCAATGATCCCGCGGCCGTGAGCACTGTTTTTGCTGGTGGAAAAATGGGTAGCGATCTTTCTCAGGAAATGTTCAGTCAGCTCATATGCTTGGCACACCCGCGCGGGAGACGGTGATCGCATGACAGACGGCGCTTTCTGCGCACGCAGCGACCTCCCGCGGCCCGAGCTCCCTTCGGGGAAGAAAGCCATACCGCGCGGTGTTGTCGATATCGAGCGGTCGTCAACCGATGACCGCTGCCGTCACGACCTGGAGGATCCGACGACCATCACTCAACCGGGCGGCCCGGGGGGCCCCGTTGTCGCACCTGTGTCCATGGCACACCTCGAGCAGTACACCGATGCCGAGTGGGTGGAGCCTGCCGACGAGTTGACCGGCACCGCGGTGTTCGACGCCACCGGCGACAAGGCGGCGATGCCCAGCTGGGACGAATTGGTCCGCCAGCACGCCGACCGGGTGTACCGCCTGGCCTACCGCCTGTCCGGCAGTCAGCACGACGCGGAGGACCTGACCCAGGAAACGTTCATCCGCGTGTTCCGCTCGGTGCAGAACTACCAGCCCGGCACGTTCGAAGGCTGGTTACACCGCATCACAACCAACTTGTTCCTCGACATGGTCCGCCGTCGCGGGCGCATCCGCATGGAAGCGCTGCCCGAGGATTACGACCGGGTGCCTGCGGACGAACCGAACCCCGAGCAGATCTATCACGACTCGCGTCTGGGTCCCGACCTTCAGGCCGCGCTGGATTCGCTGCCGCCGGAGTTCCGCGCCGCGGTGGTGTTGTGCGACATCGAAGGTCTGTCCTACGAGGAGATCGGGGCGACTCTCGGCGTCAAGCTGGGCACCGTGCGCAGCCGCATCCACCGCGGCCGCCAGGCGCTTCGTGATCATCTGGCACGCCATTCGGACGCGGGCACGACGGACGGTTTCCGCGACGCGGCCAGGTCGGCCTGACGTTCGCGCATTGCCGGACCGCATGCCGCGCTACATTCGAAGTAGCCCCGTCGATACGACATGACAATGAGCCGAGAGGAGCTGGGTGGTGTTCGATCCCGGACATGCATTCCGTCGCGCCTTCTCCTGGCTCCCCTCGCAGTTCGCCTCGCAGAGCGACGCGCCGGTCGGTCCGCGGCAGTTCGGTTCCACCGAGCATCTGTCGACTGAGGCCGTCGCCGCATTCGTCGACGGCGAGCTGAGCATGACCGCTCATCTGCGCGCCGCCCACCATCTGTCGCTGTGCCCCGACTGCGCGCTCGAGGTCGACGCTCAGCGTCAAGCGCGGACCGCGCTGCGGGATTCCTGTCCGGTGGCGATGCCGAGTTCTTTGCTGGGCCTGTTGTCCCAGATCCCGCACCACGCTCCGGACGAAGTTCCGGAACCACCTGAAGCGCCGCAGCTCGCTGATGGTGTGCAGCGCGCCCGTCGCAAGCGTCGGTAGGGTGGATGCAAATTCGATCATCGATGTGCGTCGGCGATTGCTGGCGCCCTGATAGAGGGTGATGAACGGGTGACCAATCTGGACCAGACCGGTCGGGAGCGCCTCGAGCCGCGCCCCGTATCGCGTCCGCCTGTCGATCCGGCGTCCAAGCGTGCATTCGGCAGGCCCGACGGTGTGGGCGGATCCTTCACGGGTGTCGGCCAGTACCGCGATCAGGGCGAGTACACCCCGAAGGACCAGGCCCCCGACCCCGTGCTGGCCGAGGCGTTCGCCCGTCCCGGCGCCGGCGGCGACTCACTGCAGCGACATCCCACCGACGCGGGCGCGCTCGACGCGGAACGCGAAAAGGGTGCCGACGAACCCGACGACCCGTGGCGCAATCCAGGCTCCGCCGCCGCGTTGGGTTCGCCGGCGTTCGCGCCGACCGCGCAGGCGCCGACGACCGCCGTCGTCGGAAAGCTGGGCGTGCGCGATGTGCTGTTCGGCGGCAAGGTGTCCTACGTCGCGCTCGCGGTGCTCGGCATCGTCGCGCTGGTCATCGGTGTCGCCGGTGGCCTGGTGGGCCGCAAGACCGCCGAGGTCGTCCAGGCGTTCACCACGTCGAAGGTGACGCTGGAGACCAGCGACAACCCCGAGCAGCCTCTCGGGCAGTTCGCCAAAGTCGCTGCCGCGGTGGCTGATTCGGTGGTCACGATCGAGGCGACCAGCGACACCGAGGGTTCTCAGGGGTCCGGTGTCGTCGTCGACGGCCGCGGCTACATCGTCACCAACAACCACGTGATCTCCGAGGCCGCCACCAACCCCAGCCAGTACAAGATGGCGGTGGTGTTCAACGACGGCAAGGAGGTTCCCGCCAACCTGGTGGGCCGCGATCCCAAGACCGACCTCGCGGTGCTGAAGGTCGACAACGTCGACAACCTGGCCGTCGCGCGGATGGGTGACTCGGAGAAGCTCCAGGTCGGCGAAGAGGTGATTGCCGCGGGCGCGCCGCTGGGGCTTCGCAGCACGGTGACGCACGGCATCATCAGCGCGCTGCACCGCCCGGTACCGCTGTCAGGTGACGGCTCGGACACCGACACCGTGATCGACGGGGTGCAGACCGATGCGTCGATCAACCACGGCAACTCGGGCGGGCCACTGATCAACATGAGTTCCGAGGTGATCGGCATCAACACCGCAGGCAAGTCGTTGTCCGACAGCGCCAGCGGCCTCGGGTTCGCGATTCCGGTCAACGAGGTCAAGCAGGTCGTCGAAACGCTGATCCAGAGTGGCAAGGTCGCCCATCCCACCCTGGGTCTGACGGCACGCTCGGTGAGCAACGACGTCTCCAAGGGTGCCCAGATCGCCAACGTGACGCAGGGCGGCCCCGCCGAGCGGGCAGGCATCGTCGAGAACGACGTCGTCGTGAAGGTGGGCGACCGCGAGGTCGCCGATGCCGACGAGTTCGTCGTGGCCGTGCGTCAGCTCAAGATCGGCGAGCCGGCCCCCATCGAGGTGGTGCGCGACGGCCGTCGCGTCACACTCACGGTGACACCCGGCCCCGACAACAGCACGTAGCCGATGTTCGCCAACGTCGGTTGGGGCGAGATGATCGTCCTGGTGATCGCCGGGTTGGTAATCCTCGGACCGGAACGGCTTCCCGGGGCTATCCGGTGGACGTCCGGCGCGGTGCGCCAAGCGCGCGACTACATCAGCGGCGCCACCAGCCAGCTCCGCGAGGACCTCGGCCCCGAGTTCGATGACCTGCGAGAACCGCTGTCCGAGCTGCAGAAGCTCAGAGGCATGACGCCGCGCGCGGCGCTGACCAAGCATCTGCTCGACGGCGACGACTCGATCTTCACGGGCAAGTTCGACAGCACCAACACGACCGACACAGTCGCAGCGGCCATCGGAGAAGCCGCAGTCGGCGTCGGGCCCAGCCGAGGTCGGTCCCGGCACGCCCGTCGCCAAGCAGCCCGAGCCGTCGGCGTCGACACCGTTCGACACCGACGCCACATAGTTCCTCGCGCCACCTCGGGCGCCACCTCGCGCCGGAATTGCATTCCACGCGCGGAACTTCGCGAGAGGACCGCGTGGAATGCAATTCCGGCGGCGCGGGCGCTAGCGGCCCGCGGGGTCCAGACCGAGCGACATGCCGGCCAGACCGCGCTTGCGGCTCGACAACGCGTCAGCGATGCTGCGCAACTCCTTGCCTGCCGCGGAGTCCGGGGCTGACAGCACCAGCGGAACCCCGGAATCGCCCGCCGAGACCAGCGCGGGGTCGAGCGGCACCTGGCCCAGCAGGGGCACGTCAGCGCCGACGGCCCGCGACAGGTTCTCGGCGACCTTGCGGCCGCCGCCTTCCCCGAAGATCTGCATGGTCGTGCCGTCGGGCAGCACCAGCCCTGCCATGTTCTCCACCACGCCGACGATGCGCTGCCTGGTCTGCAGCGCTATCGCGCCCGCACGCTCGGCGACCTCGGCGGCGGCCAACTGCGGCGTCGTGACGACCAGGATCTCCGCGCCGGGGATCAGCTGCGACACCGAGATCGCGATGTCGCCGGTGCCGGGCGGCAGGTCCAGCAGCAGCACATCGAGGTCGCCCCAGTACACATCCGCGAGGAACTGCTGAAGCGCGCGGTGCAGCATCGGCCCGCGCCACACCACCGGCGTGTTGCCCTGGGTGAACATCGCGATGGAGATGACCCGCACGTCGTGGGCGACGGGCGGGAGGATCATCGAGTCGACCTGGGTGGGCCGATCGGTGGTTCCCATCATCCGCGGCACCGAATGGCCGTAGATGTCGGCGTCGAGAAGGCCGACCGACAGCCCGCGTGCGGCCATCGCGGCGGCCAGGTTCACGGTGACGCTGGACTTGCCGACGCCGCCCTTGCCGGACGCAACGGCGTAGACGCGGGTCAGCGAGCCGGGCTGGGCGAAGGGGATCACCGGTTCACGCGAATCACCGCGCAGCAGCTTGCGCAGTTCGGCACGTTGTTCGTCGTTCATGACGTCGAGGCTGACTCTCACCGCACCGGTGCCGGGAACGTCGCTGACGGCCCGGGTGACCCGCTCGGAGATCTCGGTCTTCTTCGGGCACGCGGAGATGGTCAGGTAGATCTCGACATGCACGGAACCGCCGGGTTCGACAGTGACGTTCTTGACCATGCCGACCTCGGTGATCGGCCGACGCAGTTCGGGGTCGATCACCTTGGCCAGCGCAGCACGCACCGAGGATTCGAGGTCAGTCGGAGTTGGAGACATCATCTGCGAGTCTAGGCCGCAGACCGGTGACGGCTCGAATGGCGCGAGACCGCGGTGCTCAGCCCGCCGGACCGGGCGCGGGGCCCGGTGCGGGCGGGAACGCGCCGACAGGCGGGCCGGGCAGCAGCGGGGCTCCCGGAGGCGGCGCGGCGAGCGGCGGCCCCGGCGGAAGAAGCGGCTGGGCCACCGGCGCTGCGGGCGGTAGCAGCTCGGGCGGCGCGGCCGGCGGGACAGTGCTCTGGATGCAGAACACCGCGCACCGCGGCTGCTGTTGCGGCTGCACCCACGGCGGCAGCCATGCCGGCGGTGGCGGGGTCACCGGTTGCGGCGGTGCCTGTGCGAGGGCGGTCGCGGGTCCGGGAAGCGGGCCGAGGGACTGGCCGGGTGCGAATCCCGGCACGTTGGTAGAGATCTGGCTGGCCGCATCGGTCCGCCCCATCAGCGGCAACAGCGACAGCGGGTCGTTGGCAGGCAGGCCGGTGGCGTTCACCGGAAGTCCCGGTCCGAGTCCCTCGGGACGGTCGAGATGGTTGTCGCCCAGCGCGGGGCCCAGCGCCGGGACGGACCCGTTGATCGGTGGCAGGTCGACGGGAACGGCCCCCGTCGCGTACGACGCCGCCCAGCTCAGGACATTGCGGGCGTAGGCCATCGAGTTGTTGTAGCGCAGGATCGCGGCCATCACGCCTGCCTGGTTGCGCAGGTTCAAGCCGCCGCTGCACAGGTAGCGGCCCGCGGCGAGCGAAGCGTCGTAGACGTTCTGCACGTCGGCCTTGCCGTCGCCGTCGCCATCGGAGGCGTACCGCGACCAGGTGCCCGGCAGGAACTGCATCGGCCCCAGCGCCCTGGCGTAGGTCACCCGGTCGGCGTTGCGGCTCTGCACGATGACCTCGTTGCCGGGCAGCGTGCCGTCCAGCGTGGGCCCGTAGATCGGCCGCACCGCGGTGCCGCTCGAATCCGTGGCGCCGCCGTAGGCGTGCATCGATTCGACGCGGCCGATCCCGGCAAGTAGGTTCCAGCTCACCCCGCAGCCGGGGTACGCCGCCGCCATCATGCTCTCGGCGTTGCGGTACGCCGCCAGTGCCATCGATGGAATGCGAAGTGCCCCAGGCGAATTCACCACAGCTGCGGGTGGCGGTGCGGACGAGTTGCTGGCGGCGATGTGGAACGGTGTCGGCGTCTTGGCGACGGCCACCACCGACGCGCCGGAATGTTCGCTCGATGAGGACTCCACGGCGGCCAACGGCATCACCGCGGGATCACGGGTCGGTGCGTTGATCGACGGGGCGGACGCGCCGACCGCGCCGGCAAGCACCAGGGGAGTGAGCACGGCGGCCACACCGAAGGCCGGCATCCGGACAAATCGCCCAGCACGACGCCTTGCTGCTCCGAGGGCGGGTCCTCCCCCTATGTGCACTCAACCGTCCTAGCTGTGTGATCGCCTGTGAACCAAGTCACCATACCTATATGGCAACGATGCTGTAACAGCATTGGCCACAGCCGTCTCATCCGTTCTTCTTGGAACGGCGGTCTCTGTCCTGTTTGCTCGGTTCGCCGGCCCCGGGGCCGGCGGGTGGGCGAAGGTCGGCGATCAGGTCGCGAATTTCTTCCAGTTCGCGGCGCAGGTAGTCGCGGGTGGCGACTTCGCCGACGGCAAGGCGCAGCGATGCCAGTTCGCGGGCCAGGTACTCGGTGTCGGCCTTGGTCTGCTCGGCGCGCCTGCGGTCCTCCTCGAGGGCGACGCGGTCGCGGTTCTCCTGCCTGTTCTGGGCGAGCAGGATCAGGGGCGCGGCGTAGGCGGCCTGCGTGGAGAACGCGAGGTTCAGCAGGATGAACGGGTAGGGGTCCCACTGCCAGGCGAAGGCGCCGAGGTTGAGCAGCACCCAGACGATCACGAGCATCGTCTGGATCGCCAGGTAGCGACCCGTGCCGAGGAACCGCGCGATGCGTTCGCTGACCCGGCCGACCGCCTCCACGTCCAGGCGGGGAGCGAACGACCGGGAGACCTTGGGCGTGTCGAGGCGCTGCCGGGCCGACGATTCGCTCATGTCGTCCTCTCGCCGGTGACGATCTCCAGTTCGGCTTCACGTTCGCGCCAGTCGTCAGGCAGCAGGTGGTCGAGCACGTCGTCGACGGAGACCGCGCCGACCAGGTGGTTCTCGTCGTCCACCACCGGTCCACACACCAGGTTGTAGGCCGCGAAATAGCGGGTGAGCGCGCCGAGCGAGTCCTCCGGCCGCAGGCTGGGCAGGTCCTTGTCGACGATCCCGCTGACCAGAGCGGCGGGAGGTTCGCGCAGCAGGCGCTGCAGGTGCACGCACCCCAGATAGCGCCCGGTGGGGGTGGCGGTAGGCGGGCGCACCACGAAGACCAGCGACACCAGCGCCGGTGTGAGATCCGGATCACGCACCCGCGCAAGGGCTTCGGCGACGGTGGTGTCCGGTGCGAGCACCACCGGCTCCGAGGTCATCAGGCCGCCTGCGGTGTTCGGGGAGTGACTCAGCAGGCGGCGGACGTCCTCGGAATCCTCCGGGTCCATCCGGCGCAGGAACTGCTCGGCATCCGCCGGCGTCATCGTCCCCAGTAGGTCGGCGGCGTCGTCGGGGTCCATCGCCTCGAGCACGTCGGCGGCGCGGTCGGTCTTCAGCTGCCGCAGCAGCTGCACCTGTTCGTCCTCGGGCAGTTCCTGCAGGATGTCGGCGAGTCTTTCGTCGTCCAGCGCGTTGACCACCTCGTGGCGGCGCTTGGCAGGCAGCTCCCGGATGGCGTCGGCGACCTCGACGGCGCGTTGCCCCTGGAACTGCTCGAGCAGTTGGGCCACGCCCTGATCGGGCATGGCGAGGCCGGACGGCGTGAGACCGTGCACGTGCTGCCAGTCGACGGCGTACACATTGCTGCGACGGCCAAGTCGGCGCTGCGGCCGGACCGCGACCCTGGTGACCATCCAGTCGCGGGTGCGGGTCTGCTCGATGCCGAGATCCACGACGACGACGTCGACCCCCGCCAGCTGGCTCAGTTCCGGGTCTTCCACTCGCACCCGGGTCTCCAGCACCTGCCCCAGCACCAGGACCTCGCCGGGCCGTTGCGAGAAGCGGCGCAGCGACACATTCCCGGTGGACAGGGTGACCGCGCCGGGCTCGATCGCCGTGACGCGCAGGATGGGGACGAATATCCTTCTCCGGCTGAGCAACTCGCAGACCAAGCCGAGAACCCGCGGTTGTTGGCGCACGATGCTGATTCCGATGACCACGTCGCGGACCCGGCCGATGGATTCGCCATCGGGGCCGAGCACCACCATTCCCGCGAGCCGGGCCGCGTAGACCCTGTTGACCGACGCCATGGTTGAAAGAGTAGAGAGTGTTCTTGTGGAAAACCGGTATCGACCCCGGCGGACCTGCCTTTCCGTGCCGGGCAGCAGCGCCAAGATGATCCAGAAGGCCAAGACACTGCCGGCCGACGAGGTGTTCCTCGATCTCGAGGACGCCGTCGCCCCGGGAGCGAAAGCCCTTGCGCGCGCACAGGTCGCGGCCGCTCTCGGCGAACCCGGCTGGGCGGGTCAGCTTCGTGGCGTGCGCGTCAACGACTGGACGACGCCGTGGACCCACGCCGACATCATCGACGTGGTCGCAGGAGCGGGCGCGTCACTGGACATCGTGGTGCTGCCCAAGGTGTCCGACGTGTCGCACGTGCACGCGCTGGATCTGCTCCTCGGTCAGCTGGAGACCACCCATGGTCTGCCGGTGGGGCGCATCGGCATCGAGGCACAGATCGAGGACGCCAGGGGCCTGACCAACATCGACGCGATCGCCGCCGGTCCGCGTGTGCAGGCCCTGGTGCTCGGCCCCGCCGATCTGATGGCGAGCCTGAACATGCGCACGCTGGAGGTGGGTGAGCAGCCGGAGGGATACGACGTCGGCGACGCCTATCACCATGTGCTGATGCGGATTCTCGTCGCCGCGCGCGCCAACGGCATCGCCGCCATCGACGGGCCGTTCCTGAAGGTCCGCGACACCGACGCCTTCCGCCGGGTCGCGGGCCGGTCGGCGGCTCTGGGTTACGACGGCAAATGGGTACTGCACCCCGATCAGATCGAAGCGGGCAACGAGATCTTCAGCCCCCGCCAGGAGGCCTACGACCACGCGGAGCTGATCCTGGAGGCCTACGAGTGGCACACCTCCGGGGCGGGCGGTGCCCGGGGCGCCGCGATGCTCGGCGACGAGATGATCGACGAAGCGAGCCGCAAGATGGCACTCGTGATCGCCGGCAAGGGCCGAGCCGCGGGCATGCAACGCGCCGGGGAGTCGTTCCACCCGCCCGCTTAGCCACTCAGGGTCAGGGCGCCCACTGCCAGTTGCCGGAGTACAGCACAAACGTCACCAGCAGGTAGAGCAGAGAGCCGATCATCACGAGCGCGCTGATGGCCACGGCGGCGACGGCCAGCCCGAAGCCGTCCTGTCCGGTGCGCTTGGTTTCCCGGATCGCGATGATCCCCAGCACCAGCCCGACGATCGAGGGCAGGCCGCAGCAGACCAGACCAGCCAGTGAGGTCAACAGAGCGGCGAGGGCCTTGCCGTTGGTGCCCGGCGGCTTCGCCGGCGGGTACATCGGATAGGGCTGGTAGTAACCGGCATTCGGGTGGCCGGGATAGGGCGGCGGATACACCGGCGGCGGCAGCCCGACGTCCGCCGGATAGTCCAGGGGCGGTGGCCCGAACCCGTCCGGCGGCTGCTCCGGGCCGGGTGTGGTCATGCCGGTCTCCGCGCAGTCAGGAGCTGATGGCCGTCAGGATCCACGCAGAACTGATCAACAGCGTCACGCCACCCACGACGATGCCCGCGATGGCCAGACCGTGGCCGGCCTGTCGCGTCTCCTTGATCTGGTTGAGCGCTATGACGCCGAGCACGATGCCGATGATCGAGCCCAGACCGCAGCACAGGCCGACGACCGACGCGACCAGCGATGCGATTGCCATCGAGTTGGTGCCTTGCTGGACGGGAGCGCCGTATCCGTACTCGGCGCCCGGGTATCCGGGGGGCGGCGGCGGATAGGCCCCGTACGGCGGCGGGTACGACGGCGCACCATATCCCGGGTTCGGATAGGGCGACGATCCCGGATCCGGATAGGGCGGCGGATAGCCGGCAGGCGGCGGCGGATAGTCGGGCGGCGGGAAGCCGCCGGGCGGCGGGTAACCGGCCCCCGGGGTGTAGGCCGGGGCTTCGTAACCGGAGGAGGGGCCTCGTAACCGGAGGCCGGTGGGTTGTAGTCGGCCGGTGGGTTGTAGGCCGGCGGCGGGTTGTACGCCGGCGGCGGCGTATACGCCGGCGGTTCGGGCGGCGCAGTCGACGAACTCGGTGACTGCTCGATCGGGGGCGCTTCGTAGCCGCCCGTGGACGGCTCGGACCCGCCGGCGGTGGAATCGGAGGATTCGATTCGGCCTGCGTCGTCGTCCGAATTTGTCATGCTGATCAACCTAGCGCAATGTGCGGGAAGCCCAGCTAGACAGAGTGAGCGCGAGTCCGGGCACCTTTGGCGGGCCCGCAGCGTTGACCGGGGGACAAGCGTTGATCGAAGGAGTTCAAGGACCATGACCAGCCCGTTTCAGCCTGGACAGAATCCCGGCACGGCATCCGGCGTTTCCGCCAGGGGACGTGGCCGCCCGGTCGGCCTGCCCACTCCTCCCAAGGGGTGGCCGATCGGGTCCTACCCGACCTACGCCGAAGCCCAGCGCGCCGTGGATTACCTGTCCGACCAACAGTTCCCCGTCGAACACGTGACCATCGTCGGCGTGGACCTGATGCAGGTCGAGCGGGTCACCGGAAGGTTGAGCTGGCCCAAGGTGCTCGGCGGCGGCGTCCTCACCGGCGCCTGGCTGGGCCTGTTCATCGGCCTGATCCTGGGCTTCTTCAGCCCCAACCCGTGGAGTTCGCTGATCACCGGCCTGGTCGCGGGCGTCTTCTTCGGTCTGATCACTACCGCGATCCCGTACGCGATGGCACGGGGCACAAGGGATTTCAGCTCGACGATGCAACTGGTCGCCGGACGCTACGACGTGCTGTGCGACCCGCAGAGCGCCGAGCGTGGCCGGGATCTTCTTGCACGCTTGACGATCTGAGCCCACCCCGGATGCGATGCGAAGATGTTGCGCATCGTGCACCTGTGGCCCTACGGTTTGCCCTCGATGGCTGAGATCGCTAGGGACAGGGTGACCACGAGTTATCCCGACGGCACGGCGGCGGTCCCCGATTGAGCGACGTCCTCACCCGGGTTCGCGCGCACCTGCGTGACCATTTCACGCGGATCGGGATCACCGTGGAGCCCGACGAGGCCAGCGTCACGTTCCTGGGTTCTGAGCGTATCGAGGTCGTCCGGTTCGGGGCGTCGAATGACCCCAATGCCTCAGCAGTGCAGTATGTTTCGGTTGGCTGTTCGCGCCACCCGATGGTCGATCCTGCGGAGTTGGTCACCGATCCGGTGCGCGGTCCCCGGGCCGAGGTGGTCGTCGCCCTGCGCGGTCCCTCGCCCACCGGACTGGTGCGTTCGGTGGCGGTGGTCGCCGCCGCTCCCGCCGTCGAGGGACTGATCCTGGGACCCGACGCCCTCGTCGACCTGGAGACTCCGCTGTGGCAGGGCGCGCCGTTCACGGCATACCTGTTGGGGCGCAGCGACATCGACGACGTCGTGCTACCGGACCCGCTGTCGCCGGTGACCGTGCTGTCGGCGGTCCCGATCACGGCGACGGAGGCGGCCTGGGTGCGCCTCAAGGGCGCCGATGCGATGAGGGAGGCGTGGGTCCAGGATGGGGTCGATACCGCGGACCCACGGCGGCGGGCCGCAAGTCCGGCCTGAGCGACGGCCCACATGCCGCCGGAATTGCATTCCACGCGCGAAAGTGCGAGCTCAGACCGCGCGGAATGCAATTCCGGCGGAAGCCAGCTCAGAGCCAGTTGTTGTGCCGGAACGTTCGGTGCAGCAGCATGCACACGGTCGTCATCAGCAGCAGCACCGCCGGGTAGCCGTACGTCCAGTGCAGTTCGGGCATGTTGTCGAAGTTCATGCCGTAGATGCCCGCCATCGCGGTGGGTACCGCCGCGATGGCCACCCACGCGGAGATCTTGCGCATGTCCACGTTCTGCTGCATGGCGACCTTGCCGAGCGCGGCCTGCACCAGGGAGCTCAGCAGCTCGTCGAAGCTGGCGATGCGCTCAGCGGCCTTGATGGTGTGGTCCAGGACATCGCGCATGTACCGACGGATCTCGACGTTGATGATGTCGTTGTGATCGGTGCCGATCCGCTGCAGGTCGGTCGCCAATGGGCTGACGGCCCGGCGTAGTTCGACGACCTCACGCTTGAGCAGATAGATGCATTCGATGTTGGTCTGCGCCAGCGGGGAGAAGATGTCCTCTTCCATGCTGTCGATGTCGGTCTCGATGAGATCGGTGACGTCGAGGTAGGTGTCCACGATGGCGTCGGCGATCGCGTGCATCACCGAGTAAGGGCCGAGCTTGAGCGCCGTAGGGGACGCTTCCAGGCGTTTGCGCACACCGGCCAGCCCGCCGTGTTCGCCGTGGCGCACAGTGACAACGAAGTCGGGTCCGACGAAGATCATGATCTCGCCGGTCTCCACGATCTCGCGCGCCTTGGCCATCGACTCGTGCTCGACGTACTTGACCGTCTTCAGCACCAAGAACAGGGTGTTGTCGTAACGCTCGAGCTTTGGCCGCTGGTGGGCGTGCACCGCGTCCTCGACCGCGAGCTCGTGCAGGCAGAACACATCGGCCACGGCCTGCATCTGGTGCTCGTCGGGTTCGTGCAGCCCGATCCAGACGAACGCGTCCCTGCCTTCGGCTTCGATCTCGTGCACTTTGTTCAACGCGGCGGCGTGGGTGTACTTGCCAGGCAGTCGGGTGCCGTCGCAGTAGACGCCGCAGTCGACCATCGCCCGGGCGACGGGGACGTGGATGCTCTTGGCATCCGGATCGGGGCCCGATGGTCTCGGCCTCGATCCCGGGCGCAGTAGGGACGGTGGCAGTGCGCGGAACGACGCCATGCGCGTTACCTCCCTCGGGGCTGCAGAAGCCAGCGGACGGCCCGCCTTCAGAGACCAGCAAAATGCTACGCGTCGAAGCTGCCACCCGGCGGAATGCAGGCGGGAAGCTGCGCGTCCATTGGGGGTGCCGGACGGGGGAGGTCGTGAAGTACCCTGACGCCGTGGCGGAAAGTGTTGTCGACTCCTCGCGCGAGCGCTCGTCAGTGGTGCGCACACCCCAGGTTGTCATCGACGACAACGAGATCTTCGCGGCCCATGAGGGCGGCAAGCTCTCGGTCGAACTGAAATCACCACTGGATACTCAGCGGGCACTGTCGATCGCGTACACCCCCGGGGTGGCGCAGGTCAGCCGTGCGATCGCCGCCGACGCCACCCTGGCGAAGCGCTACACATGGGCCAACCGACTGGTGGCCGTGATCAGCGACGGCAGCGCCGTGCTCGGCCTCGGTGACATCGGGGCCGCGGCCTCACTGCCGGTGATGGAGGGCAAGAGCGCGCTGTTCAAGGCTTTCGGCGGGCTCGACTCGATCCCCATCGTGCTCGACACCAACGACCCCGACGAAATCGTCGAGACGATCGTGCGACTGCGCCCGACATTCGGGGCGGTGAACCTCGAGGACATCTCGGCGCCGCGGTGCTTCGAGATCGAGCGGCGCGTCATCGAGGCGCTGGACTGCCCGGTCATGCACGACGACCAGCACGGCACGGCCATTGTGGTGCTGGCCGCGTTGCTGGGCGCCAGCAAGGTGCTCGACCGTGACATGCACAACCTGAAGATCGTCATCTCCGGCGCCGGAGCCGCCGGCATCGCGTGTGCGAACATCTTGCTGGCCAAGGGCATCGGCGACATCATCGTGATCGACAGCAAAGGCATCGTCCACACCGGCCGCAACGACCTCAACCCGTTCAAGGCCGAGCTGGCGACCAGGACCAACCCCCGTGGACTCACCGGTGGCCTTGCCGAAGCGCTCACGGGTGCCGACGTGTTCATGGGGGTCTCGGCCGGGCTGGTGCCGGAGGAACTGATCGCGACCATGACGCCCGGCGGCATCGTGTTCGCGATGTCCAACCCCGACCCCGAGATCCACCCCGACGTGGCGCGCAAGTACGCCGCGGTGGTGGCCACCGGCCGCAGCGATTTCCCGAACCAGATCAACAACGTGCTGGCGTTTCCCGGTGTGTTCCGCGGGGCGTTGGACGCGGGCGCGCGCCGCATCACCGAGAAGATGAAGGTGGCGGCCGCAGAGGCGATCTTCTCCGTGGTGGGTGACGACCTGGCCGTCGACCACATCGTCCCGAGCGCGCTGGACCCGCGGGTGGGCCCCGCAGTGGCGGCGGCGGTGGCCGCGGCGTCCGAGGAATCAAGCGGCTGAGGCGAACGCGCATCCCGGGCCGCCTGGCGTCCCTGTTGGTCGCCGTGCTGGTCGCCGCGGGTTGCGGTGGGCAGGACCCGGCACCTTCGATCCCGGTCGGGGCGACGTCCGATCCGGAGTCCGAGCTGGCGGCCCATCTCTATGCGGCGGCCCTGCGGTTCTACGGCAACCCCGCTCACGTTCGGTCGGATCACGACCCGCTCGGTCAGCTGGACTCGGGGCAGATCCGCGTCGCGCCCGGTTTCACCGGACGTCTGCTGCAACGGTTCGATCCCGACGCGCCGGCCCGATCTGACGTGCAGGTGTACCGCACGCTGGTTTCGGCGTTGCCCGAGGGCGTCGCCGCCGGCGATTACACCACCTCGGCGGAGGATAAACCCGCCGTCGCGGTCACCGAGAAAACCGCCGGGGACTGGGGTGGCCGTGACGTGATGGCGATGGTCCGCCGGTGCGAGGACGTGTCGGTCGGTGCGGTGGCGGGCACCCCACCTCCGTCGTCCGTCGGTACCTGCACGCTTCCCACGGCGCGTGAATTCCCGGACGCTGCAACGCTGTTCGCGGCGCTGCGGTCCGGTCAGGTCGACGTGGCATGGACGACGACCGCCGCTCCGGACGTGCCGTCGGAGGTGTTGGTGCTGTCGGACAAGACGTCGCTGATCCGTGCCGAGAACCTGGTGCCGCTCTACCGGCGCAACGAGCTCACCGAGTCTCAGGTGCTCGCGCTCAACGAGATCGCCGGTGTGCTGGATACCGGGTCGCTGGCCGATATGCGCCGGCAGGTCGCCGAGGGCACCGACCCCGGCCTGGTGGCCGGGCAGTGGCTCGACGCCCACCCGCTCGGCGTCGGCAACTGACACCTGGCTAGCGGCTCGGCGGCAGCAGGCGCCTGTTCATCGGAACGAACACCCGCATGTAGCCCGAACCGGCCACTCGCACGATCGCGTCGAACAGTTTGGCGTCGGCCCCCGGCAGTACTCGCGCCTTGTTTGCCGCGACCGCCCGAAGGATGGTCTTGGCCGTGCGTTGCGGACTGGTGATCGCGACCTTGTCGAAGATCGCGCCCAGCGCGTTTTTGTCCAAACCGGTGGCGGCGGTTGAGTTTTGGATGAGCGGTGTCTTGATGTACCCGGGGTGCACGCAGGTGACCTTCACTGGGTGCCTGGCGACGATCATCTCCTGGCGGAGCGCTTCGGTGAACCCGCGCACCGCGAACTTGGCGGAGTTGTACGCACTCTGCCCCTGGACCGCGAACAGCCCGTACATGCTCGAGATGTTGACGACGTGTCCGTCGCCGGAGGCGATCAGGTGGGGCAGGAATGCCTTGGTGCCGTTGACGACGCCCCAGTAGTCGACATCCATGACGCGCTCGATGTCTTTGAACGCGGTGACTTCGACATCGCCGAAATACGCGATGCCCGCGTTGTTGTAGATGTGGTTGACCTTCCCGAAGTGCCCGGCAAGCGAGTCGGCGTAGGACAGCACGGCTTCCCGTTCGGTCACGTCGAGCCGGTCTGATCTGACGTGTGCACCGATGTCACGGATCTGGCGCTCGGTGCGTGCCAGACCGTCGGCGTCCACGTCGCTGATCGCCAGGATCGCGCCGCGCCGCGCCAGTTCGGTGGCAAGTGCCTGCCCGATGCCCGATCCGGCGCCGGTGACGGCAGCCACCTTGCCCGCGAATCCGCTCATCGAGACAGTCTGGCAGCCGCGACCGGGCCGGTGGCTCGATTCAGTGCGCCGGCGGCGCCAGCCTCGCGACGACTCTGGGGAACAGTGACTGATAGTTCGCGCCGATCGCGCGGATGACGATCTCGAACATCTTCGCGTCGTTGCCCACCAGCACCCTGGCCTTGTTCCTGCGCACCCCGTCGAGGATGATCTTGGCCGCCTTCTCCGGTGTGGTGCTGGCGAGCTTCTTGTCGAAGGTCTTGGCGAGCGCTTCGGCGTCCAGGCCGTCGGCGACGGTGCCGTTGCGTGCGATCGCGGTCTTGATGCCGCCGGGATGCACACAGGTCACCTTCACCGGGTGGTTGGCCAGCGACATCTCCTGGCGCAAGGCCTCGGTGAAGCCACGCGTCGCAAACTTCGCGGCGTTGTAGGCGGCCTGGCCGGGCACCGCGAACAGGCCGAACACGCTCGAGACGTTCACGACATGTCCGTCGCCGGAGGCGATCAGGTACGGCAGGAACGACTTGGTGCCGTTGACGACGCCCCAGAAGTCGACGTCCATCACCCTTTCGATGTCTTTGTACTGCGTGATCTCGATGTCACCGGTGAAGGCGATGCCTGCGTTGTTGTAAATCTGGTTGACCTTGCCGAAGTGCTCGGCGACGCCGTCGGCGTACAGCTGAAACGCTTCGCGTTCGGTGACGTCGAGGCGGTCGGCCTTCACCTGGGCGCCGATTGCCTTCAGGCGCTCTTCGGTGGCGGCAAGTCCCTCGGCGTCGATGTCGCTGATCGCCACCAGGGCGCCGGAGCGTCCCAGCTCGATCGCCAACGCCTGACCGATGCCCGAGCCGGCGCCGGTCACGACGGCCACCTTTCCGGCGAAGCCCTGCATATCCACTCCCTCGTCTCGGTTGACTCGTGTCGAGGTTAACCGGTACCCGGGGTCCCGTGTATGTCAGGGCCACCGGGCATGGACCGCCGTGGCCGCCCTTCGAGTAATAGCCGAGGCGCCGCGGACGACAATAGGGTCATGAAGTTCATCTACCCGGCCGTCGCATCGCTGGTCGCGTCGGCCGCTGTGGTGGCGGCGGCGGCGTTCGCGACGCCGGCGCAGGCAGACACCGGCGTCGAAGTCTTCCTGGGAGCCCTCGACCACTACCGTCTCGGCGACATCGACCCGGCGACCGCGGTGCGGGTCGGGCAATCCGTGTGCCCGATGCTGGCCGAACCCGGACAGAACGCCGTCGATGTCGCCGCCCGCGTCGCCGACGAGCTCGGTCGACCGCTCGGGCCGGCGACGATGTTCACCGGCCTGGCGATCCAGATCTTCTGCCCGCAGGCCGTCGTCGCGCTGACCGACGGCCAGCCGTTCTCCTTCTTCGGTCAGTGACCTCGGCTGATCCGTCGTGGGATCAGCTGAACGCCTCGTCGATGATCTCCTGCTGCTCGACTGCGTGCACCTTCGAGGAACCCGACGACGGCGCCGACATGGCCCGCCGCGAGATGCGCTTGATGCCGACGAGCTTCGGCAACATCTCGGGCATCGTCAACCCGAGCGTCGGCCAGGCACCCTGGTTCGCCGGCTCCTCTTGCACCCAGCGGTACTCGGTGGCATTGGGGTACTCGTCGAGCGTCGCGGCCAGCCGCCGCTTGGGCAGCGGAGCCAACTGCTCGATCCGGATGATCGCCACGTCGTCGCGGTCTTCCTTGTTCTTGCGCGCCGCCAGCTCGTAATAGATCTTGCCGCTGGTCAGCAGGACCCGCTTCACCTTGGAGCGGTCGCCCGTGCCGTCGGTGTAGGTGGGCTCCTCGAGCACCGACCGGAATTTCTGCTCGGTGAAATCGCGGATGTCGCTGACGGCCGCCTTATTGCGCAGCATCGACTTCGGGGTGAAGACGATGAGCGGTCGCTGAATCCCGTCGCGCCCGTGGCGGCGCAGCAGGTGGAAGTAGTTCGCCGGCGTCGACGGCACCGCGATCGTCATCGATCCCTCGGCCCACAGCAGCAGGAATCGTTCGATACGACCCGAGGTGTGGTCGGGTCCCTGGCCCTCGTGGCCGTGCGGCAGCAGCAGCACCACGTCGGAGAGCTGTCCCCACTTGGCCTCGCCGGAGCTGATGAACTCGTCGATGATCGGCTGCGCGCCGTTGACGAAGTCGCCGAACTGGGCCTCCCACAGCACCAGCGCGTCGGGGTTGCCCACCGAGTAGCCGTATTCGAAGCCGACCGCGGCGAACTCCGACAGCGCGGAGTCGTAGGCCATGAACTTGCCGCCGGTCGGGTTGCCGTCGGCGTCGACCGTCAGCAGGTCCAGCGGGGTGAACTCCTTGCCCGTCTTGCGGTCGATGATCACCGAGTGGCGCTGGGTGAACGTGCCGCGCCGGGTGTCCTGCCCGGTGAACCGGATCGTCTTGCCTTCCGCCAGGAAGGAGCCCAGCGCCAGCAGTTCGGCGAAGGCCCAGTCGACCTTGCCTTCGTAGGCCATCTCCCGGCGCTTCTCGAGGACCGGTTTGACGCGGGGATGGACGTTGAAGTTCTCGCCGTACGCCAGGTGCGCGTCACCGATGCGCGCCAGCAGAGACTTGTCGACCGCGGTGCTCATCCCGGCAGGCAACATCTGGTCGGACTCCACCGAGTGGCTCGGCTCGATCGCGTGCTTCTCGAGTTCGCGCACCTCGTTGAAGACCCGCTCGAGCTGGCCCTGGTAGTCCCGCAGGGCGTCCTCGGCCTCTTTCATCGAGATGTCGCCGCGGCCGATCAGAGACTCGGTGTAGGTCTTGCGCACACCGCGCTTGGTGTCGATGACGTCGTACATCTCGGGCTGCGTCATCGACGGGTCGTCGCCCTCGTTGTGGCCACGCCGGCGGTAACACAGCATGTCGATGACGACGTCCTTCTTGAACTTCTGCCGGAAGTCCATCGCCAGTTTGGCCACCCACACGCAGGCTTCCGGGTCGTCGCCGTTGACGTGGAAGATCGGCGCGCCGATCATCTTGGCGACGTCGGTGCAGTACTCCGAGGAACGCGAGTCGACCGGCGAGGTGGTGAACCCGATCTGGTTGTTGACGATGATGTGAATCGTTCCGCCGGTGCGATACCCACGCAGCAGCGCCAGGTTCAGCACCTCGGCGACCACACCCTGACCGGCGAACGCGGCGTCGCCGTGCAGCATCATCGGCACCACGGTGAACCCGTCGGGTCCGTTCCCCTTGTCGAGGAGGTCCTGCTTGGCGCGGACCAGACCCTCGAGCACCGGGTCGACCGCCTCGAGGTGGCTGGGATTGGCGACCAGTGACACGTCGATGTCGTTCTCGCCGAACATCTGGATGTAGGTGCCGGTCGCTCCGAGGTGGTACTTGACGTCGCCGGAACCGTGCGCCTGCGACGGGTTCAGGTTGCCCTCGAACTCGGTGAAGATCTGGGAGTACGGCTTGCCGACGATGTTGGCCAGCACGTTGAGCCGGCCGCGGTGCGGCATCCCGACGACGACCTCGTCGAGACCGTGTTCGGCGGCCTGGTCGATCGCGGCGTCCATCATCGGGATGACGGTCTCAGCGCCTTCCAGCGAGAACCGTTTCTGGCCCACGTATTTGGTCGCCAGGAAGGTCTCGAACGCCTCGGCCGCATTGAGCTTGGACAGAATGTACTTCTGCTCGGCGACGGTGGGCTTTTCGTGCTTGACCTCGATCCGGTCCTGCAGCCATACCTGCTGCTCGGGCTCCAGGATGTGGGTGTACTCGACGCCGACATGGCGGCAGTACGCATCCCGCAGCAGGCCGAGGATGTCGCGCAGTTTCTTGTGCGTCTGGCCGGCGAAGCCGTTGACCTTGAACTCGCGGTCCAGATCCCACAGCGTCAGCCCGTGGGTGTTGACGTCGAGATCGGGGTGGCTGCGGAACCGGGTGTTGTCCAGCCGCAGCGGGTCGATGTCGGCCATCAGGTGACCGCGGTTGCGGTAGGCCGCGATCAGCTCGATGACGCGGGCGTTCTTGTCGTCGATGGAATCCGGGTTGTCGATGCGCCAGCGCACCGGCTCATAGGGGATCCCGAGTTCGCGGAAGATCTCGTCGTAGAACTCGTCGTCGAGCAGCAACTGGTGGATCGTGCGCAGGAAGTCACCGGACTCGGCGCCCTGGATGATGCGGTGGTCGTAGGTCGACGTCAGCGTGATGAGCTTGCCGACACCGAGTTCGCAGATGCGTTCCTCGCTGGCGCCCTGGAACTCGGCCGGGTACTCCATGGCGCCGGCGCCGACGATCGCGCCCTGTCCCTGCATCAGCCGCGGCACCGAGTGCACGGTGCCGATGGTGCCGGGGTTGGTCAGCGAGATCGTCACGCCGGCAAAGTCTTCGGCGGTGAGTTTGCCGTCGCGGGCCCGGCGCACGATGTCCTCGTAGGCCGCGATGAACTGGCCGAAGCTCATGGCTTCGGTTTTCTTGATCGCCGCGACGACCAGCTGCCGCTTGCCGTCCTTGCCCTGCAGGTCGATCGCCAGGCCCAGATTCGTGTGCGCCGGTGTGACCGTGTTCGGCTTGCCGTCGACCTCGGCGAAGTGCCGGTTCATGTTCGGGAACTTCTTGACCGCCTGCACGATCGCGTAGCCCAGCAGGTGGGTGAACGAGATCTTGCCGCCACGGGTGCGCTTGAGGTGGTTGTTGATGACGATCCGGTTGTCGATCATCGCCTTGGCCGGGATGGCGCGCACGCTGGTGGCGGTCGGCACGTCCAAAGACGCGGACATGTTCTTCACCACGGCCGCCGCGGCGCCGCGGAGCACCTGGGTCTCGCCGTTCTGTTGCGCGACCGGGATGGGCTTGCTCTTCGCAGGTGCCTCGGCCGTCGTGGCTTCTGCCTTCCCGGGGGCCTTCTCGGCGGCCTCCTCGGTGGCGGGCTTGTCGGCGTTCACTGCCGGGGTGCTGGACGCGGCGTCCTTGGCCTTGGCGCCGCCGTTGCTGCTTGCGGCCTTCGGCGGCGGAGCAGGCGCGGGTACGGGTGCGGTGGTCGGGCTGGCGGCGGGTCTGCCGTTACCCTTCGGGGCGACGTCGTTGGTGGGCTCGGGGGAGTAGTCGACGAGGAACTCGTGCCAACTGGGGTCGACCGACGAGGGATCCTCGCGGAACTTGCGGTACATCTCTTCGACCAACCACTCGTTCTGACCGAATGGTGAAGGTGAACTCACGGCTGCTATTCGCCTCAATTCTTCGCTTCGACCCACTGCCGAGCGGCAGCCGGCCAACCAATCCAACCCCTATGTGCGGTCGTCCTGCATTTCCGCCGTATAAAGGCTAGCGCTTCAGCCGCCGACCGGACCAGGCAACGTGGTTATGGTCATTGCGGTCGCGAAAAAGCGTAGCCATCGGTTGGTCGAGCTGCCGAAAAGTTCCGACGAGCGGAAGTCCGGCAGTGATCAAGGAGGCGGTGCGGGCAACAGGTGCAGCGGCGACGGCCACCGCGCCGGCGGGTTGCCGAAAGCTTTGTGGGCATGGGCGACGATCTTTTTGCCCATCATCCGGTTACCCACTCCGCCGACGACCGCCCCGATGCCGACCGGCAGCAGCTTGCCGAAGGCAATGGCGCCACGCTTGAGGGTGTAGCGCTTGACGAAGTAGCGCAGCAGCCGGGAGTTCAGCTGCGACACCGCGGGCAGCGGCAGTGACGCGGCGCCGTCGGCCAGCCACGCCCCGCTGGTACGGCCGGGGCCGAGGAGGTCGGCGACGGCATGCTTGCTGTCGTCACCGACGAGTACCGCCAGCACCAGGGTGCGGCGACGCTCGCGGTGCTCGGCGGGGATGCCGTGCACCTCGGCGACCGCGAGCACGTAGACCGCCGTCGCCTCCAGGAACACGACGGTCTCGCCCGCGACCGCCGACATGGCGACCAGCGTGCCGATACCGGGGAACGCTGCGGCGGACCCGACGGCCGCACCGCTGGCGATCACCGCGGCCAGGTACTGCTTGTCCAGCTTCTCGATGATGTCGGCGGGGGTGGCGGTGGGGTGGTGCTCGCGCAGCCGTTCGACGTACGCCTTGACCGCCGGCCCCTGGACGCGAGCGCCGCGTTCGATGATCTGGGAGAGGATCTTCGCCGCGGCGCTGGGATCCTCGTCTGGGACTGCAGGCAACTGGCTGTTCGCGCGTGATCGGGCACTCATCGGTGGCCCCTCCCTTTTGAAACGCCTGGCGACGGATACCCCCAGGCTAACGGTTGTCGAACGAACAGCGGCCTACCCACCGTGCCCGAACGTGATCGCGGTCACTGTTCGGGATCTGGGGAAGAAATAATCGGATAGCGACGCTAACCAATTGCATGGCAGTATCGCTCGACGTGGATGTGAAGCAACCGAGCCGCACCCGGATGATCGTCGTCCTGGGGCTGCTGGTTGCGCTCGGCCCGCTGACCATCGATATGTACCTCCCCGCTCTGCCGAAGATCGCCGACGACCTGTCGGTGTCGTCGTCGGTGGTCCAGCTGACGTTGACCGGCACCCTCGCGGGCCTGGCACTGGGTCAGCTGGTCGTCGGTCCGCTGTCGGATTCCCTGGGGCGGCGCAAACCGATGATCGCCGGCATCGTGCTGCACATGCTCGCTTCGCTGCTGTGCTTGTTCGCGCCGAACATCGCCTTGCTCGGCATCGCCCGTGGCCTGCAGGGCTTCGGCGCGGCGGCGGCGATGGTCGTGGCCATCGCGGTCGTCGGCGACCTCTTCAAGGACAACGCCGCGGCCACGGTGATGTCGCGGCTGATGCTGGTGCTCGGCGTGGCCCCGGTGCTGGCCCCCTCGCTCGGGGCGGCGGTGCTGCTGCACGCGTCCTGGCACTGGGTTTTCGCCGCGCTGGTGGTGCTCGCCGGTGCGCTGCTGGTGATGGCCATCTTTGCGCTGCCCGAAACGCTGCCGCCTGACCATCGGCGTCCCCTGAAGGTCGGGGGTATCGCCGCGACATATCTGGAACTGCTACGCGACGTCCGGTTCGTCATCCTCGTGCTCATCGCCGCGTTGGGAATGTCGGGTCTGTTCGCCTACATCGCGGGCGCCTCATTCGTGCTGCAGGGCCGCTATGGGCTCGACCAGACTGCCTTCGCGCTGGTGTTCGGGGCCGGGGCCATCGCGTTGATCGGTTCCACCCAATGCAATGTGGTGCTGCTGCGACGGTTCTCGCCCCAGCAGATCATGATGTGGGCGCTGGTCGCGGCGTCCCTGTCCGGGGGCGTTTTCGTGGCTCTGGCGGCCGCCCACATCGGCGGCCTGGTCGGCTTCGTGGTGCCGGTCTGGGCCATCCTGGCCGCGATGGGCCTGGTGATCCCGAATGCCCCTGCGGTCGCGCTGACCCGTCACCCCGATGCCGCGGGCACCGCGGCCGCGGTGTTGGGTGCGGCACAGTTCGGGCTCGGCGCGGCGGTCGCGCCGGTCGTCGGCGTCCTCGGCAACGACGAGGTCGCCATGGCGGTGGTGATGTCGACCGGCGTGGTCATCGCGCTGATAGCCCTGCTGCTGACCGGCGCGCACAGGTCCGCCGCAGCCGACATTGTCACCGCTGAAGCCGTCGCCGAGCCTGCGTGACGGCCACCGGCCCGGTTCCTGGACTTGTCGGGAGTCTCGCCGATCCGTGTAGCGTCGGGCCGTCCCCTTGCTCGCCACGCTGACAGCCGGATACCTCACCGACCGCTTCCCCTCGTAAGACTGCAGAGCCCCGCCATGATCGAAACCGTGACACCGCGCCGGGCCGCCAACCCGTGGCACGCGCTGTGGGCGCTGCTCATCGGTTTCTTCATGATCCTCGTCGACGCGACGATCGTCTCCGTCGCCAATCCGGCGATCATGTCGAACCTGAACGCCGGCTACGACGCGGTTATCTGGGTGACCAGCGCTTACCTGCTGGCCTACGCGGTGCCGCTGCTGGTGTGCGGCGGCCTGGGCGACAGGTATGGGCCCAAGAACATCTATCTCCTCGGCCTCGCGGTGTTCACGGTGGCGTCACTGTGGTGCGGGCTGTCCGACAGCATCGGCATGCTGGTCGCCGCCAGGGTGGTCCAGGGCGTCGGTGCCGCCCTGCTGACGCCGCAGACTCTGGCGGTGATCACCAGGACGTTCCCGGCGCATCGCCGCGGTGTCGCGATGAGCGTCTGGGGCGCCACCGCGGGGGTGGCGACCCTCGTGGGTCCTCTGGCGGGCGGGGTTCTGGTGGAGCACCTGGGGTGGCAGTGGATCTTCATCGTCAACGTGCCCATCGGCGTCATCGGCCTGGTGGCGGCGGCCTGGCTGGTGCCGGTGCTGCCCACTCAGAAGCGCGGTTTCGACCTGCCCGGCGTGCTGCTGTCGGCCGTCGGGATGTTCTTGATCGTGTTCGCGCTGCAGGAAGGCCAGTCACACGACTGGGCACCGTGGATCTGGGCGGCCATCGCCATCGGGATCGCGATCATGGCGGCGTTCCTCTACTGGCAGTCGGCCAACCCCGGCGAGCCGCTCATCCCGCTCATCGTTTTCCGCGACCGCGACTTCTCCATGTCCAATCTCGGCGTGGCGACCATCGGGTTCGTCGTCACGGCGATGATCCTGCCGCTGATGTTCTACGCCCAGGCGGTGTGTGGGCTGTCCCCGACGCGCGCCGCCCTGCTGACCGCGCCGATGGCCATCGCGACCGGGGTACTCGCGCCGTTCGTCGGCAGGATCGTCGACCGCGCGCACCCGCGGCCGGTGGTCGGGTTCGGCTTCTCAGTGATGGCGATCGGGCTGACCTGGCTGTCGATCGAGATGACGCCCACGACGCCGATCTGGCGCCTCGTGCTTCCGCTGACGGCCATGGGGGTCGGCATGGCGTTCATCTGGTCGCCGCTGGCCGCCACCGCCACCAGGAACCTGCCTGCGCAGCTGGCGGGCGCGGGCTCCGGCGTCTACAACACCACTCGTCAGGTGGGGTCGGTGCTCGGCAGCGCAGGCATGGCCGCGTTCATGGTGTCCCGGCTGTCCGCCGAGATGCCGGGCGCGGGGGATGCGGCGCCGCAGACCGAAGGATCGGTCACCCAGCTGCCGGCCTTCCTGCATGCGCCGTTCGCCGCGGCGATGTCGCAGGCAATGCTGTTGCCTGCGTCCATCGCTCTGCTCGGTGTCGTCGCTGCGCTGTTCCTGCTGGGCTTCGGGAACGCCCGGGTGGCGGCCCCTCGCAGCGCCGACGCGCCGCACGACGCCGGCGACCGTCAAGACTGGGACGACGGGGATTTCGTCGACGACGACGCGTACGTCGAGTACGTCGTGCACTGGGATGACCCCGAACCGCGGCCGGGCGCGCCCGCGAGGGTTGCTCAGGAGGCCGTCCTCGACACCGACATGCTCGACCCGGTCAGCGCGCCGGAACCCGAGAAACCGCCCCGGGAATGGCGCATCATCCTCGATCAGCTGATGGCGGAACCGACGTCGCGCTCGGAGTCGATCGGTTACGCGCACAACGGGTTTCAGGTCGACGCCCCCGAAGCCGGCAGGCAGGGTGAGCCCGGTGCCCGCGGTAGGCACGCGCGGGAAGCGGACTGAGTCAGTCGGCGGCGTCCATGAACGCGGCCAGCCGCTCGTTGGTCCTGGTCAGTGCCACCGTGAGCGCGCCGATCGCCTTCTCGCGCACCCGCGGTTTGTCCGGGAACCGCGGGAACAGATCACGCAACACGTTGAGGCGAGACGACTTCAGCCAGTCCAACAGCTCGGCGTGTTGTACCCAGCGTATCTGAGCGCGATTGTCCGACAACAAGATCCGCAGCCAATCGAGCGGCGCATCGGGGTGCGGAATCGGTTCGCAAAGGGCGTTGCGGGTGCCATCGTCCTGAGCGGAGTCGCCGTAGGCCGCCTCGACGTGGGCAATGAATGCCGCGCTGAACACCTGCTGGCATCCCCGCACACTCTGCAGCGTGATCCGGTCGCCGTCGAACACCGGCACCGACGGGGGACGCGGGAGACCCGGCGTCGTGCAGTCCACGTACAGCGACGGCACCGGAACCGGAATCGCGCCCTGTGCCAACACCAACTGATCGTGTTCCACGCGGTCGACATGCCCCATCCGGACCACGTCGTCGACGAGGCGCAGCTGCTCCAGCTCGCCGAGCGACACGATGGCGCAGTGGTACATCGACGGCGACACTGTCGGGTCGAGGCGCAGCAGGTTCTGGTCGGCCTCCAGCCGGGTGAACAGATCGTCCAGTGTGGTGGCCTCCGCGATCGCCACCATCCGGGTGCTGACCGAGTTGCGAAGCTGTTTGACGAACTGCGGCCCCGGCTGGATGTTGGCACGGTTGAGCAGCCAGGAGTCACGCGGCATGATCCAGCGCAGCCGCTCGGCAGGGACGCCGTTGCGCAGCAGCCAGAGACAGCTGTCCATCCCCGTCTTGCCGCCGCCCACGATCGTGTAGTGCTGCCGGCCGGCGGCCCGCCGGGGCAGGTCGTTCGGGGTGACCACATCTACCCCGTCGGCGACGGCAAACGGCGGCCCAGATCTCATCGACTGGACCACGGTCAGCAGGTAGGTCGCATCGACCACCCGCCGCCGCACGGTCACGGTGCGCTCGGCGCCGTCGAGGGTGCGAAACACGTTGTCACCCAGGTATCGGGCCGACGGGAAATAGGACAGCCGACCGGTGGGCAGCAGCTGGTGGCGCATGACCTGGTCGTAGTACGCGCAGACCTCGTGGCCGGTCGCGAGCTCGAAGAAACCTTCGTTCCAGCCGGCCGCGTCGATGGAGTCCTCGTTGCCGAGAGGGTGGGAGTTGACGCCGTAGTACGCCGACGGCTGGTGCAGCCGCACAAACGGATACACGGAGTTCCAGTGACCGCCGGGCTGGTGGTTCTCGTCGATGAGGACGACCGTCGCGTCGGTCTCGGTCAGCAGCGTGTCGACGAACGCCATCCCCATGGCGCCCGCACCGACGACGAGGTAGTCCGCTTCGATTCCCATCGCAGGGACACGCTACGGGGTCGGTGACGTCAGCCGAACAGGACCGCGCGGTTCAAATAGCCGGTCGCGCGCTACATGGTTTGGGCAACGTGTCATGTTGGGCAACGTGTCATGTTGGGCAAGGGGTCATGTTGTGCAAAGTGCCAGGAACGCCCCCAACTCCACCAGGCGGTCCGGCGTGCCGGGCAGATAGTCGGTCAGTTGCGCCGAACGCACGATCACGGCGAGGTATTTGGCCCGGCTCACGGCGACGTTGAGCCGGTTCCTGTTGAGCAGGAACGCGATTCCGCGGGGCACGTCGTCGATCGACGACGCCGTCATGGAGACGAACACCATCGGTGCCTGCTGTCCCTGGAACTTGTCGACGGTGCCCGCGCGCACGTCGGTGAGCCCCGCCGCGTCCAGCCGGCGACGGACCTGCACGACCTGAGCGTTGTACGGGGTGACCACCAGCACGTCGTTCTGGGCCAGTGGCCGGGTGCGCTGCTCGTCGGTCCACGCCGTGCCCAGCAGGCTTTCGATCACCTCGACGATCGCCGCCGCCTCCTCGGGGCTCTCCGTCGCGTTGCCGTCGTGGTCGACGGTCAGCGTCCGCACCCCTGGCGCGACGCCGTCGAGTCGACGCGCGCTGGTCACTGCTTCGTGCGAGTGCAGCCTGCCGTCGTAGGACAGCCGCGACACGGCCCGGCACACGTCGGGATGCATGCGGTATGACCGGTCCAGGAAGTAACCGCGTTCGGCCGGCAGCGTGTTGTGTCCGTCGACGAGCCACGCGAGGGCGGAGCCGTCGACAGGCTCGGGGTGGGTGCCCTGGCTGACCTGTGGCAGCTGCTGGGGGTCGCCGAGCAGCAGCAGATTACGCGCCGCGCGCGACACCGCGATCGTGTTGGCGAGGCTGAACTGACCGGCCTCCTCGACGACCAGCAGATCGAGGCTTTCCCGCGGAATCTTGGTGTCGCTGGAGAAATCCCACGCCGTACCGCCGATGACGCACCCGTCGTTCTCGGCGATGAAGCCGGCGAACTCCGGGTTGGCGATCTCGGTCCAGCCGGTGTTGACGGTGTTGAGCTTCTTGGCCACCCGTGCTCTTTGCACGCCTGCCCGGATCACGTCGCCGAATAGGTTCTCGACGACGGCGTGTGATTGCGCGACCACGCCGATACGCCAACGGTGGGTGTTGACGAGCGTGGCGATCACCTGTGCCGAAGTGAAGGTCTTGCCGGTGCCGGGCGGTCCGTGCACCGCCAGATAGGACGTGTCGAGGTCGAGCAGCGCGCAGGTGATCGCCGTCGCCGCGTCGTCGCCGCGGGGCAACGGATTGCCGGTGAGGGTGCGCGGCGGTCGGCGCAACAGGAGGTCGGTCATCGCGTCGGCGCGCAGTGTCGGCAGGGCGTCGGCGACGGCAGCCGCGGTCGCGGCGATGGAGTCCTGCAGCGGCTTGGTGCCGATCGGCGGGCCTGGGGTGAGCGCGAAGGGAAGCTGGGTGTGGAGGTCGCCGCCCTTGGGTTGGCGCTCGCACACCAGGACCTCGGTGGGCGCCTCCGGGTTGTCGCACTCCAGCACGCTCACCGTGCCGAACCCGCGGCGATCCGGGTCGTCGGCCAGGCCCGCGGGCGACGGCGGATCGTAGAGCGCGTACATGGTGCTCACCAGTGCGCCGTTGGCCACCTCGCCGAAGAGCTTCACGTGCCGCTGTGGTTTGCGGGCCTTGGGCGGCTGATGCCAGTCCACGGCGACGATTACTTTCTCGGCGACGAAGACGTCGGTGTTGTCGGCCCATTCGCCGACGGGATTGTTGACCCGGTCGAAGTGGCCCCACCAGAATGGCTTGTCCTCACGCTTGTGAAAACCCTTGGCGGCCCAGATCATTGCGACCGCGGTCTGCTCCGGGGTGCGTGCTTCGGTGCCGTCACCGGCGAACTTCAACAGCTTTTTCTCGACATGGTCGGGTAGGTCGACGCCGGCCGCGTCCGGTGTGGTGTCGCCTTTCACCGGAACGGGGCCGCGCGGCGGTACCCCGGACTCGATGGCCCGCGCCACCAGCCAGTCGCGCAGCCGCCGCGTCGACCGGCAGTCGTAGCGGTTGTATTCCTCGATTTCCTTGAGCACCGTTGCGGCGTCGTCGATACTCCCGCCCTCCCGCAGCGCGCAGTAACGGGCGTATTCGGTGATCGACGCGGTGGCGGTGGTCACGCCGCCGCTGCGCAGCTCGTTGCCCATGTAGAGAGGCTCGAGCGACTTGATGCTGTAATTCTCGGCCCCGACCCGAATGCTTTTGCGCACCAAGGGATAAAGGTCGACGAGAATCCCCTCGCGCAGCAGTGCGTCGACCTCGTCCTCGCCGACGCCGTAGCGGCCGGCCAGTCGCAGCAACGTGCTTTTCTCGTAGGCCGCGTAGTGGTAGATGTGCATGCCGGGAAACCGCCGCCGCCGCTTGCGCACCATGGCGAGGAAGTCGATCAGCGCCTGCCGTTCGCCGGGGCGGTCGTGCGCCCAGAACGGGTGGAACTCGTCGCCGACCGTGAGCACCCCCCACAGGTATTCCAGCCCCCACTCCCGGCCGTCGACCGTCCACAGCGGGTCACCCTCGAAGTCGAAGAACAGATCGCCCTTGTCGGCATCGGGCAACACCATCAGCGGCTGCGGGTCGACGACGTCATAGGGCGGTTTGCCGTCCGCCCGGTCGGCCACCTGCAGCCGTGCCTGCGCGGTCAGCGCGGTGACCGCCCGGGTGGACAGTTCGGGCACCGGGCCGGTGTGCCCGGCCAGGTCGTGCACGGTGGCGATGCCCGCGTCGATCAGCCGGGCGCGCTGGCTGACCCGCATGCCGGCGACCAGCAGCAGGTCGTCGTGCGCGCGGACCTGTGTCTCGCATTCGGCACAGCGGAAGCAGGCCCGGACGCCCTCGTCCTCCCACGCCACCGCCCTGCCGCCGGCCAGATGCCCGTCGAGCAGGCGCTGTAGCGCATCCCGGCGCGGCCCGTACACCGGAAGCAGTTCGTCGACGGGGTAGCTCGCCACCGCGCCGTCACCGAGTAGGAGTTCGACCTCGGGCGCCACCGGGATGCCTCCACGGGCCAGGGTGTCGGCGTATGCCGCGAGCTGCAGCAGCGCCTCGACCTTCACCGAGCGCGCGAGCTTGGTATCCCGTAGCCGGTACTGCGCACCGTCGAGAACCAGGAAGTCGGCGAAGCCGACGAAGCGGCCGTCGAACATCGCGGCCTGGAAGATCGCGGGTGCCCGCCGCTGCACGGCGTCGTGGGTGGCATCGGCTGCCGCGGTCAGGCCGGCGAAGGTGTACCGAGGTTTGCCGATGACGACGACGTTGCGGCCCGTCTCGTCGGCTACCGCCGAACGCAGTTCGTCGAGGTGGCGCCGCTCGTGCTCATCGCCCAGATTCGACAGTGCGGGCGAGGAGTTCGTCATCGGCGGACACCGTCGGGCCCCAACCGAGTTTGGCGTCGAAGGCCCGCAGCAACGCATACTCGCACCGCGCCGCGGCGGCGAGATCGGATGCGCTGTAGACCACCGCACCGTCGAGGACGAACACAGCGCCCACTGTAGGTCAGCAAGCCGACATACCAACCCGACCGCGTTAGTCGTCGCCTCCCCCATACCGCGGGGACTCAGCCGGGGGTGTTGCCGATCAGCTCCACACCACTGCCGTTCCAGCGGAACTTCACCACACTGTCCAGCCCGGGCACGCCGCCGGTGTACTGGAGCGCGACGGTGTCACCGGTGGTCGCCGCGCTGTCCAACCCGTTGAAGCCGAAGGTGTCGGGCACGCCCGTCGGGATGAACTTGCCCCGGTGGAACAGCAGCGCGCGGGTGTTCGGGTTCTCCGAGTTCGTGTTGGCCTTGATGATCACCGCAGACAGTTGCGCGCACTCGTTGTAGTTGCCTGCCAGCGGCTCGGGATTCCAGCCCTGGTTGCTTCGCGGGTCGCGGGGCAGCTCGGACACCGCCTGGGCGATCTCAGGAGCGGCCAGGTCCGTCGCGCACGGGTCGTCGGCCGCTGGGGGACCGGGCAGGGGGCCGGTGACGGTCGGCGGCGGTGCCGGGGGAGCGGGCGTGCCGGAAGGCGTCGACTCAACGGTCGGTCCCGGTGTCTTGGACGCCGTCGAGTCACCCGAGCCGCACCCCGCGACAGCCAGCGCCACCACGGCAATATGGATGCCGATGGCGACTGCGCACTTCACAAGTGCGCACGGTACCGTCACCGCCATCGCCGTCCATGAAGGCGCGCGGCGGGAAATTCCTGCGACTGGCACTAGACTCCCACCACGATGACGTCTTCGAACACGGAGCCCGAGAGCGGCGACCTGGGCTTTGCTGACCTGCAGATCCACCCCTCGGTGCTGCAGGCCGTCGTCGACGTCGGCTACGAGTCACCCTCGCCCATCCAGGCGGCAACCATCCCGGCCATGCTGGCAGGCTCCGACGTCGTCGGCCTCGCGCAGACCGGAACCGGGAAGACAGCGGCCTTCGCGATCCCGATCCTGTCCAAGATCGACACCGCAAGCCGCATCACCCAGGCGCTGGTTCTCGCGCCGACCCGCGAGCTCGCACTGCAGGTCGCTGAGGCGTTCAGCCGGTACGGCGCGCATCTGCCGGTGAACGTGCTGCCGATCTACGGCGGCTCCCCGTACGGGCCGCAGATGGCCGGGCTCAGGCGTGGCGCCCAGGTCGTCGTCGGAACCCCGGGCCGGGTCATCGACCACCTCGAGAAGGGCACTCTCGACCTCTCGCACCTCGACTACCTGGTGCTCGACGAGGCCGACGAGATGCTGCAGATGGGCTTCGCCGAGGACGTCGAACGCATCCTCGAAGGCACTCCCGAGTACAAGCAGGTCGCGTTGTTCTCGGCGACCATGCCGCCGGCCATCCGCAAGATCACCAACAAGTACCTGCACGACCCGGTCCAGGTGAAGGTCGAATCCAAGACCGCGACCGCGGACAACATCTCGCAGCGCTACATCCAGGTATCCGGGCATCGGAAGATGGACGCGCTCACCCGGCTGCTCGAGGTCGAGCCGTTCGAGGCGATGATCGTGTTCGTCCGCACCAAGCAGGCCACCGAGGAGGTCGCCGAGAAGCTGCGCGCCCGAGGGTTTTCCGCGGCGGCCATCAACGGCGACATCCCGCAGGCGGTGCGCGAGCGGACCATCGCGTCGCTCAAGGACGGAAAGCTCGACATCCTCATCGCCACCGACGTCGCGGCGCGCGGACTCGACGTCGACCGCATCTCACACGTGCTGAACTACGACATTCCGCACGACCCGGAGTCCTATGTCCACCGCATCGGCCGCACCGGCCGCGCGGGCAGGTCCGGGACAGCGTTGCTGTTCGTCACGCCGCGGGAGCGACATCTGCTCAACTCGATCGAGCGGGTGGCACGGCAGAAGCTCGTCGAATCTCAGTTGCCCTCGGTCGACGACGTCAACGCGCAGCGTGTCGAGAAGTTCCGCGAATCGATCACGACGGCGCTGGCCGCGCCGGGAATCGACCTGTTCCGCAGGCTGATCGAGGGTTACGAGCGCGACCACGACGTGCCGATGGCCGACATCGCCGCGGCGCTGGCCCTGCAGAGTCGCGATGGTGCGGAGTTCCTGATGACGGAGCCACCGCCGGAGAAGCGCAAGGAACGGGCCGACCGTCCCCCGCGTGACGACGGGGCGCCGCGCAACCGCCGCGAGGTCCGCGGTGATCTCGCGACGTACCGCATCGCCGTCGGTAAACGGCACAAGGTCATGCCCGGGGCGATCGTGGGCGCGATCGCCAACGAGGGCGGTCTTCACCGCAGCGACTTCGGCCACATCTCCATCAAGCCGGATCACTCGCTCGTGGAACTGCCGGCGAAGCTGTCCAAGGAGACGCTGAAAAAGCTGGAGCACACCAGGATCCAGGGACAGTTGATCCACCTCGAACCCGAACGCGGGCCCAAGGGGCACCGCAAGCCCTATTGAGGCGCCTGGCCCCGATGACCGTATCCCACAGATTCGCTGCGCAGGGCGGTTTGGAGTCGGCAACCGCGACCGGACGTGTTGACTCGCTCACCGGGATCCGCGCGGTCGCAGCGCTGCTGGTGGTGCTGACCCACGCCGCCTACACAACGGGCAAGTACCCGCAGGGGTACGTCGGGCCTGGTGTACTCGCGGGTGGAGATCGGCGTGCCGATCTTCTTCGTGCTGTCGGGCTTCCTGTTGTTCGCGCCCTGGGTGAAGGCCGCTGCCCAGGCAGATGGTCGTCGGCGGCCCGACTCCGAAGCCGCTGCGCCGCCGTCGCTGCGCCGCTACGCGTGGCACCGGGTGCGCCGCATCATGCCGGCCTATGCGGTCACCGTCGTCGTGGCCTATCTGCTGTACCACTTCCGGATGGCCGGTCCCAACCCCGGACACACCTGGGAGGGGCTGTTCCGCAACCTGACGCTGACCCAGATCTACACCGACGACTACATGTATTCGTTTCTGCACCAAGGCCTTACCCAGATGTGGAGCCTGGCGGTCGAGGTCGCGTTCTATGTGGCGTTGCCATTCATGGCATACCTCTTGATGGTGCTGCTGTGCCGACGCCGTTGGCGGCCGGGGTGTCTGCTGGCTGGGCTGGGCGGTGCTGGCACTGGTGTCGCCGGCGTGGCTGATCCTGGTGCACACCACCGATTGGCTGCCTGACGGTGCGCGGCTGTGGCTGCCGAGCTACCTGACGTGGTTCGTCGGGGGGATGGTGCTGGCGGCGCTGCAGCCGTTGGGGGTGCGCGCCTACGCGGTCGCCTGCGTTCCGCTGGCGATCGTGAGCTATTTCATCGTGTCGACGCCGATCGCCGGAGAGCCGACGACTTCACCCGCCGGGCTGCGCGAGGCGTTGATCAAGACCGCGTTCTACGCCGCGATCGCCACGCTCGTCGTCGCGCCGCTGGCCCTGCGGGGCCACCGGGGGGTGGGCGGGCAGCCGAACGGCCTGTACGCGCGGGTGATGTCCAGCCGGCCGATGGTGTTCCTCGGTGAGATCTCCTACGAGATCTTCCTGATTCACCTGATCACGATGGAGCTGGTGATGGTGGAGGTTGTGCACCAGCCCATCTACACCGGCTCGGCCTGGCTGCTGTTCGCGGGGACGCTGGTGGTGACCATCCCGCTGGCCTGGTTGTTGCACCGGTTCACCCGGGTCCGGTCGTAAGGGACTACACCCGCCCCGGCGAAGTTAGGTTACGCTCGCCTAACTAATCACGACCAACGATCGAGGGGCCATGCCGGACACGAAGCCGTCGCGCGGGTTCGCGGGCGCGGTGCTCAAGCTGCTGCGCGCGGGCGACTACGAACTGACCGTCACCGCAAAGAATCAGCTGAGTTCGCACTACCTGCGGCTGAGCTTTCGAGCAGGCGGCCTGCTGGCCGACCGGGCGCTGCATCCGACCATGTGGATCCGGATGTGGTTCGCCGATGGGGCCAAGCTGCATCAGCGCGGCTACACGCTGGTCAACCCGGATCCGGCCAATGACACCGTGGATATCGAGTTCGCGCTGCACGACGGCGTCGCCTCCCGGTGGGCGCAGCAGGCCGAGCCCGGCGACACGATCGAGGCGACGGTGCTGGGCAGCAACTTCGCGCTGCCCGAACCGCAGCCGGCCGGCTACGTCATCGTCGGCGACACGGCGTCGCTGCCTGCGATCAACTCGCTGCTCGACGCGATCGGTGACGCGCCGGCTCAGGTCTACCTCGAGGCAGGCCACGACGACGACAAGCAGCTGCCCGTGCGTGCGCGGCACCGACGTGACGTGGGTCGACCGCAAGAACGCCGGCGAGTCGCTGGTGCAGGCGGTGCAGGCGGCGGCGTTCGACGCCTCCGACCATTTCGGCTGGGTGGCCTGCGACAACCGCACCACCCGCGCGGTCGCCAAGCTGTTCCGCGAGGACTACAAGATGCCCGCGCAAGGCCATCAAGGCGCAGGCCTATTGGGTCGCCTGACCGGCGACTAGGTGACCTGATCGGCCTGCTGAGCCGGCAGCACGGTCGGGACGACGAACTCATCGAGCATGCTGCGTTCGTCGGCTTCGTCGTGGCCGGGAAACACCAGCAGTGACGTCATCACCCGGACCAGCCAGCGCGCCCGGTGCTCGACCAGGTCCGGCTCGTCGGGTCCGAGGGAGATCACGAACGCCTCGGTGAGCGCCTTGATCACCTGGGACTGTTCGGCCATCTCGCCACCGATCGGCCGTTGCGTGGTCGCGAACCACGATGCCAGCGCCGGGCTTTCGCGGACATTGCGCAGCGAGGAGAGCATGCCCTCGATCAGCCGCTCCCGCGGATCGACGACCGACATGATCTGGTCGGTCATCTCGCGGTAGAGCCGGTAGCTCTCCCGATGCACATAGGCGGTGTAGAGGGCGTCGCGGTTCTCGAAGTAGCGGTACAGCGTGGCGCGCGAACATCCTGCAGCCGAGGCGATCTCGTGCATGCCGACCGACGCCGCCTCCTTCTCGACGAACAGCTCGCCTGCCGCGTCCAGGATGCGGTCGGCGGCCACCTCGGTGCGGCGCGATGCCAGCCAGTCGCCCGCCATCAGGTCGTCACCGTGAAGGGCACCGACAGCGGCCGTCGCACGTAACTGCCCCCGGCCCAGACGATTCCGGACTCGTCGACCTCGAAATCCGGGATCCGGGTCAACAGTTCGGTCAGTGCCACCCGGGATTGCATGCGGGCCGCCGCGGCGCCGAGGCAGTGGTGCGCGCCGTGGCTGAAGGTCAGGATGTTGCGTGGCCTGCGGGTGACGTCGAGTTCGCCTGCGTCGTCGCCGTACTGGCGTTCGTCCCGGTTGCCCGATCCGTACAGGAACATCGCCCGGCGTCCTTCGGGAATGGTGACGTCGCCGATCGTCACGTCGCGGGTCACGGTGCGGCCCAACATCTGTACCGGTGACGTGAGTCGGAGGAACTCGTCGACGGAATCGGGGATCAGCTCCGGGTTCTCGGCCAGCGACGGCGTTGGTCGGGTCGCTGGTGCAGCAGTTGCACCGCGCCGCCCAGCATGCCGGTGGTGGTGTCGTTGCCGCCGGTGACCATCGTGAACGTGAACGCCAGGATCGACAGCACACCCGCGATGTCGCCGTCGGCGCCGACGCCCGCGGCGACCAGGTGCGAAACGGTGTCAACTGGATCTTCCGGGGCTTCGCGCGTACGGCGCTCGATCAGCGCGGTGAAGTACGCCATCATCCCGCCGAGCGCGTCGCCGAGTGTCTCCAGGGCTCCGCCGATGCCGCCTTCTGCGGTGTTGGCGGCGACGATCGCGTCGGTCCAGCCGTCGAACTGGCCGCGATCCTCCTCGGGAACCCCGAGGTAGTGCGCGACGACCATCGACGGCAGCGGCTTGAACAGTTCGGCGACGATGTCGCCGCCGCCGTTGGCCGCGGATGCGCTCCATCGTTCTCGACACGTATTCGCGGACCTTGGGCTCGACCGCTTCCACCTGGCGGGGGGTGAAGCCGCGGGACACGAGCTTCCGGAACTCGGTGTGCACGGGCGGGTCCTGCATGACCATCGGCGGATTGTCGGCGAGCCCGATGAGGTCCAGTTCGCCGTAGTTGACCGTCAGGCCCTGCGCCGACGAGAAGGTCCGGTGGTCGCGCGCGGCGGCGAAGATGTCGGCGTGCCGCGACAGCACGTAGTAGTCGTGCTCGGGCTTGTCATCCGGGATGACGTGGTGGACCGGGTCGTGATCGCGCAGCGCGCGGTACATCGGCCAGGGGTCACGCCAGGTGGCGGCGTCGGCGAGCTGGAACTGCACAGGCGAGTTCTGAGACAGAATCGCGATCATGTCTTATGGGTACGACAATATTCTATCGATGTCAACCACACCGGCCGTGTTGCCGGGAATCGCCTGATACCCCCATCCACCCTGTCGGTTGTCAATCTGCGTGTCGGTTTTCTCAAATGTCGGACGATGTCGAATCCGACATAAAGATGAGAAATGGTATGTCCATTGCGTGATAGAGGTAGCGGAACATCGGGTCCCGGATCTACTCGGTGGCGGATTGCAGGATGCCGCTGCCCAGTGTCCGCGTCGTCGACACACCCAATCGGTTCGTATGACGGGTTCCTTCTGTTGCCGTAGTTGAGGTGACGCGTGGTCGCCCTAGTGACGGGCAGGCTTCGGATTGCTTTGTCAACATCATATTTCGCGCTCCGCAGGCAGGCGAGTTTGATCCGTCCTGACTCCACCGAGACACAAAGTCGTTGTGGGCCCATTCTGAATCGAGTCGCCTACTTCCTAGGTGCACCGTTGCTGACGACGACATTGGTAAGCTTGCGCCAGGCCCGAGGGCCTGCGCCGTCTGGCCGCTCGCTGAGGACCGGGCTGCGAGTCTTGGCGCTGCCACCCGGACGGAGTTCTTCGAGGTCTCCGGCACTGACGCACCGGCGAGCGATTTTGGCGTTCACACACCAGAATTCGTCGCGGACAGTGCGTTGCGTGCGCTCGACTCGCGTCGCCCACCGCCGATCATCGCCGTGGGCCGAGTCAACGCAATCGTGACGCTCATGCCGCGGTCCTCGGACGGCGTGCGTCGGTCCAGGTCGACCACGCCGTCGAAACCAGAATGAGCTGACCCGCCACGCCGGTACTGACCGTTCGGTACGGCGGGGCGGTCCGCACCTTCACCGCGGGCAACGACGTGGCGATAGGCGCGGATCCGCGTCGAGGTACGCATCGTGAATCCCCGAGTGCCGCAGGCACAGCTGATTCGTCGAGTCGATGAACGCAGGAGATGGGATGCCATCGATAACTGCAGCCGCAACGGCAACTTCACAACGGGACGCCGCGTGCCCTCGCTGGAAATTCTGACCGGCCAGCCCATAAATGCTCACCGATCCGTCGTTGTCAATTCTCGACGAACCGACCTCGGGTTTGGACCCCGCCGCCATGGACCTGCTGGTCATGCTTTGCTGCGCGACCTCGCCGACGCGGCCCGCGTCGTCCTTGTGGTCGCCCGCTCGTTGACCCATTTGGATGTTTTCAACCAGGTCCTGTTACTGGCTCCCGGCAAGGCGGCGTTCACGGGGCGCCCGGACCAGATCGGACCCGGTGCTGATGATGCCGTCTGCTCGGCAATCAGGCGACGCGAGGCTCGACAACATCGGCGTCTCGGAATCGGATTGACGCTTGCCCGCCAGCCGGTCGGCATCGGGTATGCGCAGATCGACCTTGCCGCCGAACCTTTGGTTGAGAACAGATCAGAGCCATTGATAAAGAGGCGGTACCAGCCCACCGCGCTGACATAGGCCCGCCGCGCACAACGGGTACAGACGAGGCAGAGGGCCGGCCGGTCGTGCCCGTCGGCTGGCGGCGCACCGCTGATCCACGACGCGGACCCGATCAGAATCGAGACCGAATGCATCACCTATCAGTAGCCTTCGATTATCGTCGCGGCGAAAAGCACTCTGCGCCAGGGGAACTACAGAACTCGACGCTGTCCCAATGTCATCCTTCCTGGACGGCCTCTTGAACAGCGTCGGACCAAGGCCGCAGCCTCAACCCGGCGCCGACTGCTCAAGAGGCGTCACTGTGAAGGCTGCAGGTGCAGATTCTTGGAGTATCTCGCGTAGCCTCCGGCCGAGTTCGTCGAGTCGCCTGCCGCCCATTCGAGTGCTGGGTCCGGTGATGCTTACTGCGACTGGGCGGCCGGTCGGTCTGCGCAGTGCCACGCCTACGCAGCAGATTCCTGCTTCGTTCTCCTCGCGTTCCGTGGCGTATCCGTGCAGTTGCGCCTCGGTGACTGCACGACGAAAGCTCTCTGCTACCGACGCGTCGGCGTCAGACGTGTAGGCCGATAGCAGTGAGTCGGGTGTGCCTTCGCCGGCGACCATCGCACGGCCTAGGGCGGTTGTCAGGACACTGACCTGACGGCCGACCCGGGACCACACGCGAAGTGTGCGGTCTGGTTCCACCTTGTCTAAATAGAGCACGTTGCGCCCTTCGAGGATGCCGAGGTGCACCAACTCCTGGACTTCTTGACAGATGGAGACCAAAGCGGGACGGAATAAGGTCGGCAAGTTCTCCTCGCGGAGGAACCGTTCCACCAAAAGGGCTGGGCGCGAACCCAATCGATAGCGCTGATCAGTGCCTTGTTCGGCGAAGCCGCGATGCTGCAGGGCCTGCAGGGTGCGGTGCGCGGAGGCCTTGTTGAGCCCGCTGGCCTCGACCACTTCTCTCAGGGCCATACCGTCGGGTCCGGCTTCGGCGAGGAGCTCGATCAATGCCAGCGCCTTATCGACGCTGCCCACCGGGGGCTCAGTACGTCCGTCCACGATCAGTGCGCCCTCCTGTTCTGTGTGTGCTGCAGAGCTTCGCACACGAACCAAAGTGACCCTTGACACGCGCGAAGGTAACTGCCAGGCTGGTTCACATTGCGATACATGCGGTTCATAATACGGAACGCAACGCGAAACGGCCAGGACTCAGGAGCGCACGGATGCAACGACTGTCACGTCAGACAACTCCGCCTGGCTCCCTGCTCGGCGCCTCGGCCGGCGCCGCCGCGGGCATCGTTCATCTTGGGCTGGGCAATTTCCACCGTGCCCATGCCGGCGTCTACACCGCCCTCGCCCTCGCCGCCGTCCCCGGCGACTGGGGTATCTACGGATTCGCCAATCGCTCACGCGACGTCGTTGCGGCCATGACTGCGCAGGACAACCGCTACTCGGTCCTCGAATTCTCCGACACCGGACGCAGCGCCGGCGTCGTCGACGTCCACCGCGGCCTCGGCGTGCTGGCAGAGGAACCAGAAGCCTTCATCTCGGCCGTCGCCTCACCCGAACACCGGATCCTGAGTCTGACCGTGAGCGAAGTCGGATACTGCCGCTCTCCTCGCAACGGCACCCTCGACGTCGATCTCCCGGATGTGCGCGCAGACCTCGCGAACCCTGCTCATCCCCGTAGCACGATCGGACTCATCGCCAGGGGATTGGCAGTTCGTGCTGCACACGGCGCTCCGATCACCGTGCTGTCCTGTGACAACCTGCAGTCCAACGGGAACTCGACGCGGGCGGTGCTGAACGAATTCCTGCAGGCCAGCGCGGCAACCGACGATGTGCTCAACTTTGTCGCGCACCACGTCGCCTTCCCGAACTCCATGGTGGACAGGATCGTGCCGGCCACTACCGCGGCAACCATCGCCGACGTCGGTGAATTGATCGGTGTCGACGACCGGTGCCCGGTGCCGGCCGAGGACTTCACCATGTGGGTACTCGAGGATCACTTCGCCGCGGGGAGGCCCGCGTGGGATCGCGTCGGGGCCGTGATGAGCGACGAAGTCGAGGCCTACGAACTCGTCAAACTCCGACTACTCAACGGATCGCATTCCCTTATCGCCTACCTCGGGATCCTCGATGGGCAGGCCACCATCGCCGACGCGTGGGCGCAGGACTTCGTCCGCGACGCTGTACGAACCTGCATTGCAGGCGAATATCTGCCGACAATCGCCTTGCCGCACGGGTTCGATGTGGACGACTATCTCGAGTCGCTGTCGCATCGCTGGGCCAATGCCGCGCTTGGCCACCGGACTTCACAGGTCGGCACCGACGGTTCGGTCAAACTCCTGCAGCGCGTCCCGGAGCCCGCCCTGATCGCGCTGAGCGGCGGCCGGGTTCCGCATCTGTTGGCATTGACGATCGCCGGGTGGATCGCCACCGTGGCTCCGCCCTCGGGATTTGATCCCGGCCCGTACGCCGCCGAAGTCCGCGAACCCGCACGAGATCAACTCGCGCGAGCAACTGCGGGCACGTCCGGGGTGCGCGACCACGTCCTGGCGGTGCTGCGCAGCGGGCTGCTCCCCGACGATCTCGTCGCGCACGCCGCTTTCGAAGAGAGGGTCGTCGAACTCGTCGCCACCATCGTCCACAGCGGAATCCGTTCCGCTGCACGCGAAGCCGCACAAGCAGTCACCTACAGCAGGGAAGTGTCATGAAAGCACTGGCAATCCACGGTAAAGAGGACATCCGCTGGGAGGATCGCTCCGTCCCGGAACCGCGCGACGGCGAAGTGCGACTGCGTGTCGGCTTCGTCGGCATCTGCGGGTCGGATCTGCATTACTACTTCCACGGAGCCAACGGCGAGAACGTGGTTCGCGAACCCTTCACACCCGGCCACGAGTTGTCGGCGGTGGTCGACTTCGACCCGTCCGGGCGGTATCCCACGGGTTCCCCGGTGACGGTGCACCCCGCGCGCTACGGCACGCCGATGCCCGGATTGCAGGACCGCCCGCACCTGTGCCCCGGCGGGGACTACCTCGGCAGCGCCGCCACCTTCCCGCACCGCCAGGGCGGCGCCGCCGAATTGCTGATCGTGGAAAACCACATGATCCGTGCCTTGCCTGACGGCCTTTCACTGCAACGGGCAGCGCTGGCCGAGCCACTCGCGGTGGCTATGCACGCTGTGAGGTTGGCCGGCGACGTAACCGGAAAGCGCGTGCTGGTGATCGGCGCGGGCCCGATCGGTCTGCTTGTCGTCGCAGCCGCCGTCGACGCCGGTGCCACGGAGATCGGGGTCAGCGATCTGCGGCCTGAACCCCTGGCACGCGCGGTCACGTTGGGGGCCACCGAACCCGTCCTCGTCGGCCGCGACACGATCGACGACGAGTCCTACGACGTGGTGTTCGAATGTTCCGGCGTCGGCGTCTCCGTCAACCAAGCCATCCGTGCCGCGCGCCGGGCCGGAATTGTCGTGCAGGTCGGCACCCTCCCCAACGCCGAGATCGGCGTCAACCTTGCCCCGATGCTGTCCAAAGAACTCAGCCTGCTCGGCGCATTCCGCTTCTCCACCGAGATTGACAACGCCATCGCGATGCTCGCGGCCACCGACCGTCTCGACGCAGTCATCTCCCACGTCGTCCCTGCTGCCGACGCGGTCGACGCCTTCGCCGTAGCCCGAGACGCATCCGCCTCGGCGAAAGTCCTGCTCCAACTCTGATCGTTCCGAAGCCCGGCTACCACTACACATCGCGAGGAAAATGATGACCACAAACAAACCCGACACCCGGACGGACGCCAATCCGCCGACCGCCGAGCGCAGCGTGGGCGACCTGATCCGCGCCGCGGTATCCGGATGGCTGGGCACCGCACTGGAATTCATGGACTTCCAGCTGTACTCACTGGCCGCGGCACTGGTATTCAGCCAGCTGTTCTTCTCCGGCGAGGACGCCGGAATGGCAGTCGTCCTGTCGATGGCCACCTACGGGGTGGGGTACGTCGCCCGACCGCTGGGGGCCATCTTCTTCGGCCGGCTCGGCGACCGCATCGGACGACGCAAAGTGCTGTTCTACACGATTGCTTTGATGGGCGCCGCGACCACGTTGATCGGTGCACTGCCGACCTACGCTCAGGTGGGCATCCTCGCGCCGATCCTGCTGGTGGCCCTGCGGCTGCTGCAAGGATTCGGCGCCGGCGCCGAGATCAGCGGCGCGGGGGTCATGTTGGCCGAATACGCACCGGCCCGCCGGCGCGGGTTCATCGCGTCCCTGGTCGGGTTGGGCACCAACTGCGGCACCCTGTTCGCCTCGGCGATCTGGGCCCTCCTGCTGGCCGTCATGGTCGAGGGCGACCTCATCGCCTGGGGTTGGCGCATCCCCTTCCTCGCCAGCGCCGTCGTCATGATCTTCGCAGTCTGGGTTCGGTTCAACCTCAAGGAAAGTCCGGTATTCGAGGAGCGCGAGGACATCGTGGACGGGCGCGTGCTGTCGCGTGACGAGATCATCGAGAAGGCCGAGCACGGCGAAGAGGTACGCACGTTGGAAGCGATTCAGCGCAAGCCCGTCAAAGCCGTACTGGTGGCGTTCTTCCTGCGGTTCGGTCAGGCAGGCAACTCGGGTCTGATCCAGACCTACTTGATCTCGTTCATGACGTTGACGCTCGCATTGCAGAAGGGCATGAGTGCCAACATCGTCATCGCGTCGTCACTGGTCGGATTCCTCACCATCCCGCTGGTCGGTTGGCTGGGCGACCGGTTCGGTCGGCGCCGGATGTACATCATCGTGATGTCGGCGGCACTGGTCGTCATCCTGCCTGCCATGTATGCCATCGAGTCCAAGGAACTGCTCTGGATGTTCATCGGGTACATCGTCCTGCACAACGTCGCGGTGCTCAGCCCGGCGTCGCTCGAAAACTGCTCGATCCCGGAGATCTTCGGCGCCCGCAACCGCTACACCTACACCGCCGTCGTCCGCGAGATGGCCGCCGTGATCGCCACCGGACTCGGCCCGGTCTTCGTCGCCGCGTGGGTAGCCGCCGCAACCGGAAGCCCCATTCCGATCATCGTGATGCTCGGTCTGTACTCACTGGCGGCACTGATCGTCGCTATCTGGGCCAAGGACTGGACCGGACGCGACCTGACCGACCCGCTCCCCGCAATGTGACAACGCGAAAAGCCGACTGCCACGGAGAAAGAAATCCATGACCATCGAGAAAATCGACGTCAACGTCTGCAGCCCCGGGCGCAACTTCGTCACCCTCAAGATCGTCACCAGCGACGGGGTGGTCGGATGGGGCGACGCGACGCTCAACGGCCGGGAACTCGCAGTTGCCGCCTACCTGTCCGAGCACCTGGCATCAACGCTGATCGGCCGCGACGAAGACCGCATCGAGGACACCTGGCAGTACCTGTACCGAGGCGCCTACTGGCGGCGCGGGCCTGTCACGATGGCCGCTATCGCCGCAGTCGATATGGCGTTGTGGGACATCAAGGCCAAGAAGGCAGGTGTGCCGCTCTACCAGCTGCTCGGTGGTGCGAGTCGCGACCACATTCGGGTGTACGGTCACGCCTCAGGCCCCGACTACGCCGCCCTCAAAGACGCCATCAGCGGCTACATCGACGCCGGCTACACCGCCGTGCGAGTGCAGACCGGCGTGCCCGGACTCGGACAGATCTACGGTGTCGCCACCAACAAGCCCGGCGCTCGCTACGACTACGAACCGGCCCACCGCGCGGCCGACGGCAGTGCGGCCACCGCCCCGATCGAAGAGATCTGGGATACCCGGGCGTACCTGTCGCACATGCCCGGGATCTTCTCGCAGATCCGCGAAGACTTCGGAACAGACGTGCGGGTCTTACACGACGGGCATCACCGGATGACCCCCATCGAGGCGGCCCGATTCGCCAAAGACGTTGAGCCCTACGACCTCTTCTGGCTGGAGGACTGCACTCCCGGTGAGGATCAGGCGGCGCTGCGGCTGGTGCGCCAGCACTCGACCACACCGCTGGCCATCGGCGAGGTGTTCAACTCGGTCTACGACTACCAGACACTGATCACCGAACGGTTGATCGACTACGTGCGCTCCGCCGTCACCCACACCGGCGGGATCAGTGGTATGAAGAAATTGCTGGACTTCGCCGGTATCTACGGCATCAAATCCGGCATCCACGGACCCACCGACGTCTCCCCGGTGGGAATGGCCGCGGCCCTGCACCTCGACCTGGCCATCCACAATTTCGGGATCCAGGAATACATGCCGCACAGCGAGACCACGCTCGAGGTGTTCCATACGTCGTACACGTTCGACCGGGGTTTCCTGCATCCCGGGGAGACACCGGGCCTCGGCGTCGAACTCGACGAAAAGGCAGCCGGGGCATTCGAATTCACATCCGCCTACCTGCCGGTGAATCGGCTGCAAGATGGGACCGTCCATGACTGGTGACACGCTGACAACCAGCCCTGCGGGGACCCGGCTGCAGATTCCCGAGCGCACCGCCGCGGCCAGGCTCATCGTGGTGGTACGGGCACCGGAGGCCGCCGGCTACGACCGGGTGCTCGAGGTGCTGGTCGCCGCCGGGATCCGAAGCGTCGAACTGACCCTGACGACACCCGGCACCATTGCCCGACTGCCCCGACTGATCGCCCAGTTCGGACGGGACGCCGACATCGGAGTCGGCACCGTCACCAACGGCGAGCAGTTGGCGGCCGCGGTCGATGCCGGCGCGCACTATCTGGTCACCCCCATCACCGATCCCGCGCTCGTCGATGCGGCCAACCGCGCCGCAGTGCCGATCGTTCCCGGTGGGTTGACCCCAACCGAGTTGTTCGCTGCCTGGAGCGCAGGTGCCGCCGCGGTGAAGATCTTCCCCGCCAACCAGGTTGGCCCCGGCTACCTGAAAGATCTGCGCGGACCGTTCCCCGGTATCGCGGCGGTGCCGTCCGGTGGTGTCGACCTCGCGGGCGCCGAGGCGTGGCTGCAGGCGGGCGCGGCGGCGGTCAGCGTCGGTGGGCCGCTCCTGGGCGACGCATTCCGGGGCGGAGACCTGGACGCGCTGCGGGACCGGACGACAGCGTTCGTGGCGGCGTGCAGTCAGGCGACGACGTGAGCGCCCGGGTGGCGACCGTCGGCGAGACCATGGCGTTGATGAGAAGCCGGGACATCGGTTCGCTGCGCCATATTTCGGACTTGGTTCTCGGGATCGGCGGTGCGGAGAGCAACGTGGCAATCGGGTTGCGCCGCTTGGGTATCGACACCAAGTGGCTGGGCCGGGTCGGCGACGATCCGCTCGGTGAGCGAGTCACCCGCGAGATCCGGGCCGAAGGCGTAGAAGTCCACGCAGTCGTGGATCCCGACGCCTCGACCGGCCTGATGCTCAAGGAGCGCCCGACGGTGAGTTCGACCGTGGTGTTCTATTACCGCGCAGGCTCGGCCGGCTCGCGTCTGCACCCCGATGATCTGCCGCCCAACTGGGTTGAAGAGGTTGAGGTCCTGCATGTCTCGGGTATCACCGCGCTGCTGTCCGACACCGCACGGGACTGCATCCTGGCGGCCATCGGGCGCGCCAAGTCCACCGGCGTCCAGGTGAGCTTCGACGTCAACTACCGGTCAACACTGGCACCACCTGATGTCGCGGGTCCGGTGCTGCGCAAGATCGCCGAGAACGCCGACCTGGTCTTCGGCGGAATTGAGGAACTGGAGTTGCTCTACCCCGACTGCGACGCAGGCGAGGCCGCCGCACGCTTGCTCGGCGGGGGCTGCCGCGAAGTCGTGCTGAAGAAGGGGGCCGACGGAGCTGCCGTCTACCGGGGCGGCGAGGTCATCGAGGGTCCCGGATTCACCGTCGATGTCGTCGACACCGTCGGCGCTGGTGACGCCTTCGTGGCGGGATATCTCAGCGGATTGCTCCAGCACCTCGAACTTCCGGAAAGACTCCAGCGTGCCAACGCCTGCGGCGCACTGCTGTGCATGACGCCCGGCGACTGGGAATCGAGTCCGACGTTGAGCGACGTCGATCATTTCCTCACGCCGGGAACGGATCCGGTCCTGCGCTGACCATCTCCGCCTCCGATCGGACGGATACGCGAGTGCTGGCAGAAGGCGCGATGGGCCGAACCGGGACGGTCGCTACCTTATGCCTCGGCGGATTGAGACCCGTAGTGGTGAGTGCGCTCGTTCGGCACAACCGTACGGTTATCGGATCCGACACGAAGATGACAGAAGCGCGCCCGACATTTCGATGAGAACTCAGCAACGCCGCAGGTGGAGGAGGTGGCATTTCGACATGGTCCCTGAGAACCGACAAGACCCGAGCGCGCGTTGCGCCAGGCGCTCTTCTCGGTGCGCCTCCAGCGCTCCGAGGACGATCGCCAGGGCGATGACCTGAGCCCGTGCGTCGATGTTGGTGCCGAGGTCGCTCACCAGGGCGCGGACCTCTCGATCGTTCTTGAGCCCGAGCAGCTCGGCCGTGATCGCGGAACCGTGATTCTGGTTCAGGATGAAGGAGTCGCGCATCAGGCAGTGGGCCACGAAGGTGGCCGCTCCCTTGGGGGCGGTCTTTCGGAGCAAGAGCTTGGTGACGTATTCGCGTCGCACCGACTCAGCGGCCTGTCCCATTCGGTTGAGGACCAGCACCTTGCGGCGTTCCCGACGCTCGGCCTCCTCCTGCTGCGCCTGGCGCTCGGCGATCGCTTCGGGGCTGTCGTCGCCGGTCCCGGTCTCGCTGGACACAGTGCTCGGGTGCCGATCGCGCAGCGACGGCCCGAGCTGTAGGCCAGCCGCCACGTAGTCGAGGCAGTACCACTCCGGCACGATGACGGTCTTCTCGGTCACGGTGGAGTAGTGGCGCAGCCCCTCAGCGGCCTCGGCCTCCGCGTCGTCGCGGGTGTCGTCGTCGACATCCCCGTCATCGACGGGTTCACCGGTTTCGGCGTCGAAGTACCCGTAGTCCTCGGTGAGGTAGATCGCCCAGTGCGCCGGTTGCTTCTCGATGTCGTCAGACACCTTCTCGTCGTCGGCGGTGCGCAGGTAGTCCAGGCGGATTGCCGAGAAATCGTTCCAGCGCGGCCGGTCCTCCAGGACAGTGAAACCCTGCTTCCACATAGACCTTTTCGGCCTCGGCGTACAGCGCGTCGCTCTCGCGCTGGGACCGCAGGCTCGACACCGCGTGCTCGAAGTGCTGCGGCCCGTGGCCCGCCGCACGCAGGAGGCGCTCGACAGCATCCGGGTCGTCTTCGATTATGTGGACAAGCCCGGCTGTCAATCGCGCGGCCTCACCGAAAGCCTTCAGCGGCGGTTTCCGTCATGGTGACCTTTCTCGGTTGGTCGGCGTGGATCGCCTGTTTGTTTTGCGTTCTGGCAACCGACATTTCGACCGACACGGGGGCCGCGGGAGGGCAAGGCCCGGGCGCAAGATTGTTCAGCGAGCAAGTGGCAGCGAGCGAATGCAGGATGAAGAAACTCGCTAGCGATTAGGCCAAGCGCAGCGCAGCCGCGGCCTTGCCTGCAGCCGCCGCCGGTCAAATCGCAGGGCCAGGGGACAGGAGCAGTTCGTTGGTGCATCAAGAGCTGTTCGACTTCCGCCGGCGTGGCCGCTCGTTGGTTCGTGTTCCATCCACATCCAAGAACATTTAGCGACTCTGGGACGACCGGGCAGCCGATCAGAACGCCGGCTTCCGTGGCGAACTCCCAACAGCCTCGGATTTCTCGGGGTTGTGAGAACTTTCTCTACTGCTATCAAGGGAATGTCGCACTCCCCTGAAGGCGTCGGTGAACACTTCGTTCCGAAAGTCGAGTAGGTACAGACCGACGGTGGACCGGCCCTTGGCGGCCAGGTCCGTGGGGACGGCGTCGTGCCGGTATCCGAGTCGGCCGGCCGTGTCGAAGATCGCACGTCTCGTTTCGTCGCTGACACCAGCCACACCGAGAAAGCAACGAAAACGAGTGTGCGGAAGACACCCACAGCGCGCGACATCGTCCTAGGTCACAGGTGTCCCCGTGCGCGGCGAACGCGGTGTAGGGGGCTCCTGCACGGTCATCGTGCCACGGGCCAATTTGAGCTGGTTTGTCCGATTGTGTTGACAAATGGCGTTGGCGCGTTAAATGATCTGTGATGTTGGTCACCCTCCCTGGGTGCGCCCCTGCGGGACCGGCGGTCACCGCAGCAGAACAAAGGAATCCACGCATGACTGGCATGACTACACATGCGGCGTCGGCGGCCGACGCCAAGCTGCCACATTTGACCGATGGCCCCCACCGCAAGCGGCTCGGCCTCATCTCGATCGTGGCCTGTCTCGGCGGCCTGCTGTTCGGCTACGACACGGGTGTCGCCAACGGCGCGGAAGGGCCGATGGCCCAGGAGCTTGGGCTCTCCCTGCTGCAGCTGGGTGTTGTGATCAGCTCGCTGATATTCGCCGCCGCCGTCGGTGCGCTCGTCGGGGGGAAGCTCTCCGACGCCATCGGGCGTCGGAAGACGATCCTGCTGCTGGCGGTGCTGTTCTTCGTCGGCGTCCTGTTTGTCGTCTTCTCACCGGCCGGGCCCGAGCCCGGCACGTTCTCGGCGACCGGCTTCGCTGTCCTGGTGACCGGCCGAATCATTCTCGGGCTCGCGGTCGGGGGTGCCTCCACAGTGGTCCCGGTATACCTCGCGGAGCTGGCACCCTACGAGATCCGCGGATCGATCACCGGGCGCAACGAGTTAGCGATCGTCTCCGGTCAGTTTCTTGCCTTCTTGTGCAACGCGATCATCGGCACCGTGTGGGGTCACGTCGACGGCATCTGGCGCTTCATGTTCGGGGTCTGTGCGTTGCCCGCCGTCGCGCTGTTCGTCGGCATGCTGCGGATGCCGGAGTCGCCGCGTTGGCTGGTCGAGAAGGGCCGCCACGACGAAGCGCTCGCGATACTGAAGACTATCCGTTCCGAGGACCGCGCCATCGCCGAACACGGTCAGGTGGAACTCATTGCCGAGGAAGAGAAGGCGGAGCACGTCATCGGCATGAAGGCCATCCTGACAAACAGGTGGCTTAAACGCATCATCCTCATCGGCATCGGGGTCAGCATGACCCAGCAGCTCACCGGCATCAACTCGATCATGTACTACGGCACGCGAGTCCTGGAGGAATCGGGGTTCGACGAGCAACAGGCCATGCTCGCCAACATCGCATTCGGCTTTGTCGCCGTGGTCGGCGGGATCATCGCGCTTCGCAACATGGACAGACTGGACCGGCGCAAGACCTTCCTCATCGGACTCTCGCTCACCACGACCTCCACTGCCTGGTCGGTGTTGCGTCAATGCTGCTGCCGGCGGGGAACCCTATTCGGCCGTACGTGATCCTCATCCTGGTCGTGGGGTTCGTGCTGTCGATGCAGACCTTCCTCAACATCGCCGTGTGGGTGTGGCTGGCGGAGATCTTCCCGCTGCACATGCGCGGCCTCGGGATCGGGATCGCGGTCTTCTTCGGCTGGATCACCAACGGATTCCTCGCGCTGTACTTCCCGTCCCTCGTCGAGGGAATCGGCATCACCGGGTCGTTCTTCCTGTTCGCGGCCATCGGCGTGGGAGCGCTTCTGTTCGTCTGGACACAGGTGCCCGAGACACGGGGCCGGTCCCTCGAGGCGCTGGAAGAGGTCGTGACGACCGGGGAGATCCACGTCGGCATACGTCGCTGAGTCGGATTCGCGGCGCCGACGACTTCGTCGGCGCCGCGAAACGCTCTAGCCCAGCACATCGGTGCGACAGATGCCGCCGGGGCGCCCGCCGATCTGCTCGAGCACAAGCGAGGTGCCACACCCGTGCACACGAAACGAATTGCCGTCGATGACAACGCCGCAGTTTCGAGGTTCGCAGCCATCTCTACCGCCCCCCTACTGCGGTACGGTTGAAATCAACCCTCTCACTCGCTGATACGGCGGATCGCCGTTATTCGTCCGGCCGGAAGGATGCTCCTGCCATGGCGCTGGTGGCTGGGTTCACGATCGCCGACCGCTTCAGGCTCAAACGTCTGATCGGGGTCGGCGGGACCGGCTGGGTTTGGGAGGCAAAAGACCTCCAGACCAAGGAACTCGTCGCCCTCAAGATCTTGCGGGATGAGGTCGCCGAAGACCTGATTACGCAGGCGCGATTCCGCCGTGAGGCCGACACTGTCGCCTCCTTCGATCATCCCGGGATCGTGCGCTTCGTCAATTACGGCCACTTCGCAGACAACGTCCTGCTACCCGGCCGGACGATCACCTACTTGGCAACTGAGTTTGTTCGCGGCGAGGCCCTCGACGCCGTCATACAAAGATCCGGAAAGTTGCCGCTGGGACGAGCCCTGGAGATTCTGGAAGCCACCGCGCGCGCACTCGGGCACGCGCACGCCGCCGGGGTCATACATCGCGACATCAAACCAAGCAACATCCTGGTCACGAAGGACGGCACCGCCAAGCTCACCGACTTCGGAATAGTACGAATCCTGAGCGAAGCTACGTTGACGCATGCCGGAATCGTTATGGGAACGGCGCTGTACTTATCGCCTGAACAAGCCAGCGGCGACGGTGCGACCCCAGCCAGCGACGTCTACTCTCTCGCGGTTGTCGGGTACGAGATGGTCACTGGTAGAAGGCTGTTTACCGGGAAAGGGCCGATCGCCGTTGCCACGAGCCATATCGAACACGAACCCGACCCGCTCCCAGACGAAGTCGGCGAACGCGTCCAAGCTCTTATCGCGAAGGCCCTTCGTAAGGACCCTCTCCAAAGACCCCAGAACGGAACAGCTTTCGCCGACGAGATAGCCGCGATTCGACATCCGGAACTTTTTATCCAAGCTGGCACCCCAGCGCCCGTCAACACGCCAGTTCTGGACGGCACGAAACTTTCTATTCGCAGCCGGCCGCGCCCCAACACGAAATCAGTTCCGACGACCGCTATGCCAATCGCCGAGAGTACGCCGGTCGCCAGGAGAGTAAGTCGCCGACTGAAAAAGCTACGTCGGAAGTAGAAGCACCTGGACGGCCGTGGCAGCTCGATCCACGTCCAGTTGTGCAAACCCCGCAACAACATTGCGCTCGGCGGGTCACCGCGATACCTGTTCACCGCCGGCGGAATCGGCATCACGGCCATCCTGGCGAATGTGTCGATTCCCCGCCGGAACTGGCGGCACGTGCGGTTGCTCGATGACCCAGCTTTTGAGTGGGTCAATCCAGTAGGAGTAGGCGAGCCGGTCGCTGAATCTCGTTGTCAAATGACGACAGTTCTGACGACAACCGCGACGACAGCGGGCCCCTCAACTACGCCTCCTACAGCCCTCAAGATGCCCCTATCATGCTTGGTCAAGGCGTCTGCCCACTCCTGGCAGTGCGGGGTCACCGTCCGACGACCTCGCCGCCTTCGTCGAGGAGGAGTGACAGCACCGGCTCAAATACTCGCCTCGAGCCAGAGCACGGGGTCCGTGGCTGCCGGTGGATCATAATTGACCGTGGGGACCAGTTTGAGACCACACGTTATGCGCGATGCTGAACGACCTACGCGGCTGCGCACGTCCTCCCGGCCGCAGACCGACCACGCACCACGGTGACCAGCGGAAGCGTGCTACCCCTATTTACTGGGGTCAAGTAGTTCGCACGCCGTCGAGTGTCGGTCCGATGTTGGCGATGAAGCGTTTTAGTTGGCACTACACGCACGCTACGGCGTTCGAAGATGGCGCCGGAAGTCATTTGTTATTCATCCTCAACGATCGGGAATCGACCCGGAACGCAGTGCCGGATTATCCGAACGGCTTCGACGGCACTCGTTATCCTCCTGGCACGGGCTGGGGGTTCGTGACACGCCATCATCACTAGCCGCTTGAGGATCGACTTCCGACAATTTGTTGGTGATGTGGAATGGTTGGCTGGTGCCGAATCCTCAAGCGGCTAGCGGAGTTTCGAGGGCGAGATCGGTGAACAGCGTTTGCATGTCGATGCGGATTCGTTCGTAGTGGCGGTCGACGCGGGTCCAGTGCGCGGGTTTGCGTCCCATG
>CAVYTD010000008.1:0-374232 GCA_963771335.1 uncultured Actinomycetota bacterium
TTCGCATCGGCCTGGACTTCGGGGCGGTCGCCGCGGGCAACCCGCGCCTGGTCTACGGCTTGATCACGGGGTACGGAATCGCGGGCCCGATGCGGACCGCGCCGGCTACGACGTCGCCGCGTTCTGGGCGCGGGCGGGCTGGCGCACCTGCTGACCCGGCCGGGCGACGCGCCGCCGTTCCTGCGGGGCGGGATGGGCGACCAGATGGCCGGAATGACGCTCGCGGGGGCGGTCTGTGCGGGACTGGTCGCGCGGGGAGGTAACGGGGGGCAGTTGGTGACGACGTCGCTGTACCGGCAGGGCGCGTACACGATCAGTTTCCTGCTCACCGGCCACTCGATCTCGATCGGGCAGCGCGAATCGATGGCCAACCCCTGCATGAACAACTACACGGCGGGGGACGGGCGGCGGTTCTGGCTCGTCGGGCTGCAGGGTGACCGACACTGGCCCGCGCTGTGCGGTGCCGTCCAACGTCTGGGCTGGCTGGCCGACGAGCGGTTCGCGACCGCCCGTGCGCGGGCGGCCAACGCGGTCGAGCTGATCGCATGGTCGATGGTGGCCATGCCGGCGGAGCCGAAATCGTTTCAGCGGTGGGCGATCTCGCCGCACGCGACTGATGACGGCGCATGGTGTTTGACGCGCGCGGCGTGGCGCAACTGGGCCAGGAAGTCGTCGTTGACGTCGCTGCGCACCACGTACTGTGACATCGCCACCCGAACCGCGGTCGCGGCCGACAGGCTGGCGTCGGGCCCCGTGCACAGGCGCTCCAGGCGCTCCCGCATCAGCGGTAGTACCCGCGCCATCCGCTTGACGACCTGATCGGGTTCGATGTCGACCATGCGCAGCCCGGATAGGACAGTTGCTTCTCGACGATGACCTGCCGGGTCGAATTGTCCGGGCCGGCCGGGCTGGCTTCGTACGGCGGCCTCTGCCGTTCGCCCGATACCAGTTGCTGCATCCGACAGCTTTACAAATTACCGGCTAAGTGTCACGCTAAATGTGTGCAGCTCCATCGTTGGACGCACGTGGGCACAGTGCGATCGGAGGTGCCATGAAGGTCGAAGTCGATCTGGCCAAGTGCACCGGACACGGCATCTCCGAATCCATCGCCGAAGAGGTGTTCGAGGTGCAGGACGACGGCACGGTGGTGATCCGCGACGCCGAGCGGCCCGAATCCGACCGCGACCGGATGGCGCAGGCCGTCACCCAATGCCCCGCCGCCGCGCTGACGCTGATCGACTGACCCCCAGTTCCGCGAAATAGCATTCCGGGCTGTGATTCGGGCCTCGTAGCGACCAGGAATGCTATTTCGCGGAGACTATTTCACGGGTCTCGGGCGGACGAGCACCGACTGCTGGATGGCGCCGACCGCGCCACTCTCGTCGAACAGCGTGCCGATCGTCGTCCCGATCCCGTCGGGGCCGTAGTTGGTTTCGGCGCGGATCCCGATCCACGCGCCGTCGGGTATCCGGTGCACGTGCACCGCCAGGTCGGTGTTGAGGAATGTCCACTTGCGGATGTCGAGCCTGGTGCCGATCCCGTTGGCATCGTCGGCGACCGCGAACAACCGCTCCAGCGGCGTCATCGACTCGCCTTTGACCAGATCGACCTCCGGCTTGATCCACGACTCGCCGGGACCGTCGCTCATCGGCTTGGTCAGCCAACGCCAGTCCAGGCTGTGGACGTAGTTGCGGTCCCAGTCCTTCTTCAGGTCCCGGCCCCACGCGTCGGCGACCGGGCGCAACGGGGCCGCCGGGGCGTGCATGATCGCGGCGGTGTCGAGCGTCTGCAACCGCCACCCGCTGGCCCGGGCCACCGGCCGGGGCTCGCCGTCCGGGGCCCAGCGCCAGCATCTCGGCGCTGACCAACTCGATCTGCTTGCCTGAGCGCTGCCGCTGCGCGCGTACCCACAGATCGCCTTCTGCGGGCACCGGACCGAGCAGGTCGATCAGCACGCGGCTCAGCCTGGTGTCGTCGCGTGTGTCGCAGCGCTGCAGTCCACGGACCAGCAGCGCCGACACCGGGGCGGCGTGCTGGATGGCCGCAGACCAGGTGCTGCGGACGAAATCGGTTGCAACGAAACGCTCGCCGCGAGCGTCGTCGCCGTCGACCAACTCGTAATAGGAATCCGACATCTCGACCTGCAGGGCAGTTCAGAGCGGCCCGGCTGCAGGGACATCGACCATCGTGGCATCCAGGCGGGAGAGCTTCGTCCCGACCAGACGCTCGGGATAGGCATCGGTGGACGACAGCAAGAACAGCGTCCGTCCTTCCGGCCCGCCCAGGGCACAGGCGATGGCGGTCCGCTCACCCATGTCGATCCGGTCGGTCACTCTGCCTTTGCCGCCATCGGCGACGATCCGCTCGAACCGATGAGCCAGCGTCATCGCCGCCCAGACCCCGCCGGCGTCGTCGAGGCAGATCCCGTCCGGCGGCCCGTCCAACTCTTCGGCGAAAACTCTCCGGTCGCAAAGGGATCCGTCCGCAGCGATGGCGAATTCGGTCAACCTTCGACCGGTGGACTCGGCGACGATCAGGGCCGCACCGTCGGGGGTGATCGCCATACCGTTGGGGAAGTCGAGGTCGCCGGCCACGACGGTGGCGTGCGGCGTCGGTATCGATGCGCACGATCACCCCACCTGCGCGCGCCTGCGAGCCGACGTAGGCGCAGCCGTGCCGATCGACCACCATGTCACCGAGGTCGGCGGGCACCAACTCGGACAGGTCGGCGACCGTGCTGATTCTCTCGCCGTCGTAACCGAGCACCTGGTTGGACTCGGTGGACACGATCAGCAACGTCCCGTCGGGCCGGAATCCCAGCCCGGACGGCGAGTGGCCCGGCAGTGCCAGCGTGCTCATCTCGCCGCTGAGGGTCACGGTGTGCACCGCCTCGCCGAGCATGTCGGAGAACCACACCAGGCCCTCGAACCAGCGCGGCCCTTCGCCGAAGCAGAAGCCGTTGGCCAGGAGTGTGGGAGTCATCGGGCCGGGACCCGACGGAGCTCTACTGCGGAGCGCGAGGAGGCTTTACAAAACACGCGACAAGTGTCACGCTCGCTGGGTGTCACTGTCAACCACCAGCAGCCTTGGTGCGACCGCCGGTGACGGGATGTGCATGCCGTGAACATGAAGAAGTATCACAGCCACACCCTGCTCTACCTGCACGAGACGATCGATCTGGGATCGGCACGCAGCGAGGACTTCGTGTCCGAGTTCAGCGCCGGCTACCACCCGATGATGAGCGAGCTCGGCGCCAGGCTGTTCGCGATGTGGGAGTCCACGCCGTACAACGGGCACTGGCCGCAGGTCACGGTCATCTGGGAGATCGACGCGTTCGCCGACTACGCCCGCATCGGCCGCGCGCAGGCGCGTGGCGGCAGCCACGAGGCCGCCGCCGGGAAGTGGGCGATGTTCCTGCGCGACATCGGGGCCAGTGGCGAAGGCCGGATCATGTACGCCGGGCGCAGCAACAAGACGCTGGCCCAGCTTGCAGGATTCGGATTTCAAGGCCGGACTGGTGATCCAGGAGATCATGCAGACCAAGCCGGGGCGCCAGGACGACTACATCCGCGAACTCGAGCGGCTCTACGTGCCCTGGTCGGAATCCACCGGCAAGCGCTGGCTCGGCTCGTTCATCACGACGTTCCGGTTCAACGAGGTCATCCACTACTGGGCGCTCGAGGGGAACTGGGACTGCTTCGAGAACCACTATCCGTCATGGAAGGACAATCCACCCGCCGAGATCGTCACGTGGATGAGCGTCGCCCCCGCCCTGCGTGACGGCTGGGAGGATTCGATCCTGGCCGCCCTGCCCCCGTCCCCGCTTCAGTGAGCGCGAAATGACCACTGCAGACCGTCCGATAGCCGGTCACAGGACTTCACCTACGACCCCTTCGATCCGGCGGTGATGGCCGACCCGCTGCCGTTCTACCGGGTGCTGCGCGACCAGCACCCGGTGTACTACCTCGAGAAGTGGGACACCTACGCGCTGTCGCGCTTCGCCGACATCTGGAACGTGTTGGAGGTCAACGACGGAACGTTCGTCGCCTCCGAGGGGACGCTGCCTGCCGCGACCGTGCTCGCCGACCACAACGACGGCCCGGTGCCCGATCCGCCGCTGCATCCGATGCCGTTCCACGCGAATTTCGACGCACCGATGTACGACGAGGTCCGCCGCTGCACCGCGGCACCGTTCCGGCCCAAGTCCGTCTCGAAGCTCGCCGACCGGATCCGCACGCTGGCCAACGAGCGTCTCGACGAACTGTTGCCGCGCGGCACATTCGATCTGACCCAGGAGTACGGCGGCATCGTCGCCGCCTCGGTGGTGTGTGAACTCGTCGGTCTGCCAAGCGATCTCGCTGCCGACGTGCTCGCCACCGTCAACGCGGGCAGCCTGGCCCAGCCGGGCAGCGGTGTGGAGGTGGCCAACGCCCGGCCCGGCTACCTGGAATACCTGGTTCCGGTCGTGCAGCGCAGGCGGGCCGGCGGTGGCGGTGACCTGCCGATCGTCGACAACCTGCTCGCCTACCGGCTGCCGGACGGATCGGCGCTGAACGACATCGAGGCCGCCGTGCAGATGCTCGGTGTCTTCATCGGCGGCACCGAGACCGTGCCCAAGATCGTCGCGCATGGTCTGTGGGAGCTGTCGCGGCGGCCCGATCAACTCGCCGCGGTGCGCGCCGACATGGACGCCAACGGTTCCCGTCGCGCGCGAGGAGATGATCCGCTACTGCGCGCCCGCGCAGTGGTTCGCGCGGACGCTGCGCAGGCCGTTCACCCTGCACGACACCACGATCGAACCGGGCCAGCGGATCATCTCACTGCTCGCCTCGGCCAACCGGGACGAGCGCGAGTACGCCGACCCGGACGAGTTCATCTGGAACCGGCCGATTCCGCGGCTGCTGGCGTTCGGACGCGGCCAGCACTTCTGCCTCGGAGCCCACCTCGCGCGGCTGGAGATCGCGATCATGGTGACCGAATGGCTCAAGCGGGTGCCCGACTTCCGCGTCGACGCCGACGCCGCATCGCGGCCGCCGTCGAGCTTCCAATGGGGCTGGAACAACATCCCCGTTGAGATCCCGGTGGAGGTCTGAGGTGTGGTCCTACCGTCTCGTCGCGCCGTTCACCTTCGAGAAAACCGACGTGCTGCGCATTCTCGCCGGAATCGCTCGGCGACGGCCAGGTGCTGCTGCGGTTCCTGGCCGCGGCATCTGCGGTAGCGATCTGCCCGGCTTCCGCGGCGCCAAGGGCAGGCTGCCCGGCGACACCGGCGCCCGTGCGGCGGAGAAGGACGGCTTCCCGATCCACGAGATCGTCGGTGAGGTGATCGCCAGCCGCCACCCGAGCCACCACCCGGGTGACCGCGTCGTGGGATGGGCATCCGGTTTCGACGGGCTGATGGAACAGGTCGTCGCCGACGGCGAACGGGCTGGTCCGCCTACGACCCCGCGCTGAGCCCCGAGCAGGCCGTCGGGCTGCAGCCGCTGGCCTGCGTGCTCTACGCCGTCGAGCAGCTGCCCGACCTGACCGGACGCCACGTCGCGGTCCTCGGCCAGGGTTCGATCGGCCTGCTGTTCTCCTATGTCGCCAAGACGGCGGGCGCCGCACACGTCACCGGCGTCGACCCGGTGGACCGCGACGACATCGGCCCCGCCTTCGGGGTGGACACCGTGGTCCGCGCGACCAGCGACCGCTGGGTGAGCCACCTCCCGCCGGATGCCAAGCCCGACATCGTGATCGAGGCGGTCGGACATCAGGTCGCGACCCTGGGCCATGCGGTGGAGGCCGCCGCGTTCGGTGGCACGGTGTTCTATTTCGGCGTGCCCGACGACGATTCCTACCCGATCAGCATGCGCACCATGCTGCGCAACAACCTGACCCTGAAAGTCCGGTGTGACACTGGACCGGCGGCGGGTACTCGACCGGGCCGACGCGTTCGCCCGCGAGCATCCCGGTCTGCTGGACCGCTACCTGACCCACACCTTCCGCGCCGACGAGGTGCAGGCCGCGTTCGAGCTGGCCTGCCGACCGGTCCCCGGCCGGATCAAGATCGCGATCGTGCCCTGATGACGGCCAGCAGACTCCAGGACGCGCTGGCCACCAAGGCGCAGGTGTGGGGCGGCTGGGTGGTGGGCCCGACCGTCCTCGGGTCCCGAGGAGTTCGCCCAGGCCGGCTACGACTACGTCGGATTCGACGTCCAGCACGGCTATCTCGGCGATGCCGACGTCGCCCTGATGCTGCGCAGGCTCGAGCACGTCCCGATCGCCACCGCGGTGCGCCTGCCGACACGCCGACGCCGCCCCCATCGGCAGGGTGCTCGACGCCGGCGCCGACGGCGTCATCGTCGCGATGATCGAGTCCGCAGAGCAGGCCGCGGCGGCGGTCGCCGCGACCCGGTACGCACCCGCCGGGGTGCGCAGCTTCGGGCCGCTGCGGGCGAGCATGGGCATCGACCCCGCAGCGCTGCAGGCGCGGGTCTCGGTGTTCGCGATGGTCGAGACCGCGCGGGGGCTGGCCGCAATCGACGAGATCTGCGCCGTCGACGGGCTGACCGGCATCTACGTCGGGCCCGCCGATCTGGCGATCTCCACTGGGGCACGGCCCGACCGACGCGTGGACCCAGCAGGAGTGTCCGCGACGCGATGCTGCGCATCCAGCACATCGCCGCCGTCGGCGGGCTTGATCAGCCGGCATCCACGCCAACACCGGAACGCATCGGAAACACCACGGCACAGCTGGGATTCCGGATGATCACCCTGGCCTCGGAGTCGCAGGCGCTGCGCCGCGGCGCGGCCGCCCACCTCGCCGAGGCGCTCGGCGCATCAACCACGCACAGGCAGTTCCGGCAACCGGCAAGGGGGTACTACTGATGGCCGGCGACCGCGTCGCGCTCGTCACCGGCGCAGCCCGCGGGCAGGGCGCGGCGATCGCCGCCCGGCTGCTCGAGGACGGCTTCCACGTCGCGGCGTGCGATCTGCTCGCCGACGAGGTGGCGGAGATGCGTCGACGAACTCGGCGGCGACCGCGCGATCGCGGTGACGCTGGACGTGACCTCGGCGAGCAGTGGGCACGACGGCGGTCGCGCACGGTGCTCGACCGGTTCGGCGCGCTGAGCACGCTGGTCAACAACGCCGGTGTGCTGCACCGCGCCCCGCTGGCCGACGAGACGGCCGGCCGGGTTCGAGGGCAGCTGGCGGGTCAACTGCCTCGGTCCGTTCCTCGGCATCCAGGCCGCGCTGCCGCATCTGCGCGGCGCCGACTGCGCGGCCGATCGTGAACACCTGCAGCACCGGAGCCATCCGGCCGTTCCCGAACCACGGCGCCTACGGGTCGTCGAAATGGGCGCTGCGGGGTCTGACCCAGGTCGCGGCCGTCGAACTCGGCGCCCGCCGGGATCCGGGTCAAGCCGTGTTCCCCGGGCCCGGTCGAGACCCCGATGCTCGACGAGGCCACCCAGTCCCGGCTCGCCGCGCAGCGTTGATGGGCCGCATCGGCAAGCCCGTGGAGATCGCCGACGCGGTGGCGTTCCTGGTCTCCGAGCACGCCATCCTTCATCACCGGATCGGAGCTCATCGTCGACGGTGGGCAGTCCCTGCAGATTGGATGACGACCGCCATGGCGAAGACGCTCTCGGTGGGCATCATCGGGCCGGCCCGGCGGCCTGGCGCTGGGAATCTTCCTGCGCAAGGCCGGCTTCCATGACTTCACGATCTTCGACCGCGAGGACGGCGTCGGCGGCACGTGGCGGATCAACACCTACCCGGGTCTGGCCTGCGACGTGAAGTCGCACCTGTACTCGTACTCCTTCGACCTCAACCCGCACTGGTCGCGGCTGTGGTCCGGGCAGCAGGAGATCCTCGAGTACTTCGAACGGTGCGCCCGGCGCTACCGGCTGCAGGCCAACCTGAAGCTGAACACCGAGATCGTCTCGGCCAGCTGGGACTCCGCCACCAGGACATGGCGGTTGACCACCGCGGCCGGTGAGGAGCACACCTTCGACATCGTGGTGTCGGCGATCGGGATGTTCACCCAGCCGGTGATGCCGGACCTGATCGAGGAGGAGCCGTTCGCCGGGACGGTCATGCACACCGCGCGCTGGGACCACTCGGTGGATCTGCGGGACGCCCGGGTGGCGGTCCTCGGTACGGGTTCCACTGCGGCGCAACTGGTTCCGGAAGTTGCAAAGGTGGCTTCGAAGGTCTACTCGGTGCAGCGCTCGCCGACGTGGGTGCTGCCGAAGCCGGACCGGCCCTACACCGAACGCGAAAAGTGGCTGTTCTCCCATGTCCCCCTGGCCAAGAAGATCTACCGGACCAGGCTGTGGCTGCGCAGCGAGTCGAACATCTCGGTCATCGAGAACGGCAGCGACAAGACCCAGGAGTTCAAGGGCGTCGCGCTGCGCGCCCTGGAGGCCAGGATCGCCGACGAGGAACTCCGGAGCAAGTTGACTCCGGAGCACCCGTTCGGGTGCAAACGGCTGGTGTTCGCCACCGACTACCTGCAGGCGTTGAGCCAGGCGCATGTCGAGGTGGTGTCCAGTCCGGCGCATACGTTGCGGTCGAGGTCCCTGGTCACCGAGGACGGCACCGAACTGGACGTCGACCTGGTGCTGTGCGCCACCGGGTATGCGGCCGCGGACTACCTGGGCCAGATCGACGTCCGGGGAGCCGACGGCAAGGCGCTGCGCGACACCTGGCGCGACGGGGCGTTCGCCTATCTGGGCATGACCGTGCCTGGATATCCCAACTTCTTCATGCTGTACGGGCCGAACACCAACGTCGGCTCCAACAGCGTCATCTTCATGCTGGAGGCGCAGGCGCACTACATCGTGCGGGCGCTGAAGTACCTGCGCCGCAAGGACAAGCCCTACATCGAGGTGCGCCCCGAGGTGATGACGCGCTTCCTGGCCAAGATCGACACGTGGATGCAGGGAACCGTGTGGCTGACCCGGTGCAGCAACTACTTCCGCGCACCCAACGGCCGGGTGGTCACCCAGTGGCCGCGCAGCGCCCGGGACTTCTGGGGACTCACCCGGTGGTTCAGGCCCGGTGATTACACCTTCGAAGCACCGAGCAGTGGCCCGGTCATCCAGGTGGGTGCCCAGACTGCGGTCAAAAGGTAGGCCGCCGTGGCGATCCCGGAACTTCCCCAGGCACGCGATATCGCCCAACGCCTCGATCCGGCCCTGCGGCACCTCGCCGCGGCCCGCACTGACCTCTCACCTGCGGTACTGGGCGCAGTCCGGGATTCGCTGAACCAGCGGCGTGCCGACACTGCGATGACCGTCGACACGGTGGGTCTCGACATCGAGCAACGCGACGTCCGCGTCGAGGCGGGCCGCGTCGTCACGGTCCGGATCTACCGCGGCGGGCCGCCCCCGTCACCGGCGGTCATCTACTGCCACGCAGGCGCTTTCGTGCTCGGGAATCTGGAGACCGATCACCGTCAATGCGTCGAACTCGCCCGCCGCGGCCGCTGCGCGGTGATCTCGGTGGACTACCGTTTGGCGCCCGAAAACCCTTTTCCCGCGGCATTGGACGATGCGCTTGCAGTTCTCGAGTGGGCGGCGGGCAGCGCCGCGGAACTGGGCATCGACGGCGGCGCACTCGCGGTGGCCGGCAGTAGCGCGGGAGCAGCCTTGGCCGCCGGGCTGGCCCAGCGCGCCGGGCAGGGAACGACGCCACGGGTCGTCCTGCAGATGCTGCACCAACCCGTGCTCGACGACAGGCCGACACCGTCGAAGGAGGAGTTCACCACCACGCCGGGATTCGACGGCCCGGCCACCCGGTGGATGTGGCATCACTATTGCGCGGGAGACCCGCCGCTCGTCGACGCGGTACCGGCCCGCAGCGACGAGTTGGACACCCTGCCAAGCACATTGATCACCTGTTCGGAGCTCGATCCGTTGCGCGACGAAGCGATCGACTATGCGCTGCGACTCATGTGGGCCGGTGTCACCACCGAACTGCATGTGTTCCCCGGCACCTGCCACGGGTTCGACTCGCTGGTCCCGGAGTGGGAGACGAGCAGCCAACTCTTCGAGATCCAGGGGGCCGCGCTACGACGCGCGCTGCTGCGCTAGCTGCAGTTCGCGGGCGATGGCCGTGTGGTAGGCGTCGATGTTGGCGGGATTGACCGTGCGGAAAAACCCGTCGGGCAAGGGTGAGTCCTTGAAGGCCTCGACGGTCATGGTGCGGCTGAACAACGTGATGCCTTCACCGGGTCGGGTGAACTTGTACTGCACCGTGATCCGGCCCGGCATACCGCCCTGACCGTCGCTGCCGTGGCCGAGGTTGCCCACCGAGTTGAACATCCACAGCTTCGGGCGCATCGCGATCGCGAGGTGCCAGGTGAAGATGCGGATCCCGTCCGGGCCGGACTCGGTCCAGGTATCGCCGACCTCGAGCGGCAGCTTCTCGGGAACCTTGCCGACGTGCGCGCTGCCCGGGTACGTCTTCGTCCAGTTGACCGGGTTGGTCACGAAGTCGTAGATCTCTTCGGCAGATTGAGTGAATGCCGTCTCCGACGTCGTCGTCACGATTCCCACGTGGTGCCGCCCTTCTGTCTGTTCGCACACCACCTTTACAAAATATCGTGAAAATGTCACGCTGCTGAGATGGACTTCTCCGAGGTAGAGCTGTCCGACGACGATCGGGCCTTCCAGGTCGAACTGCGGCGGCTTCTGGCCTCCGTGGTGACCGACGACGTCATCCGCCGCGACCGGGAGACCGGAGACAACTTCGACGAGGTCGTCCATCTGACCCTCGGTTCCGCGGGATACCTCGAACGCGACTTTCTGCCCGAAACGGACGGCGGCTTCAGTGCGGTGCAGCGCCGCATCTGGGAACTGGAGATCGGCCGGGCGCACACGCCGTGGTTCCACTGGGGCACCACGGTCATGGTCGCCACCGCCGTGAACCAGTTCGGGTCGGCAGAACTCAAGGATGAGGTGCTCGCCAAAGTGGTGTCGGGCCATTACCGGCTGTGCCTGGGCTACACCGAACCCGAAGGCGGGTCGGACATCGCGACGTGCAAGACCCGCGCGGTTCGCGATGAAGCGGGCTGGATCATCAACGGCTCCAAGATGTTCACATCCAATGCCCATCACGCCCAGTATGTCTTCCTGATCACCAACACCGATCCCTCAGCTGCCAAGCATCAGAGCCTCACGATGTTCCTCGTCCCCCTCGACGCGCCGGGCGTCGAGATCCAGCCGATCCGCACCGTCGACGGCGACCGCACCAACATCACCTTCTACAGCGACGTCCGCATCGACGACAGATATCGGGTGGGCCCCGTCAATGGCGGCTGGGCCGTGCTCAGGGAGGCGCTGAACGCCGAGCACGGCACGGTCGAGCGGGACGACTCAGCTTCTTCCAAAGGCCTGTTCAAAATCGCGGCCATGAGCGAGCACGCCCTACTGCTCGCCGTCGCGGTGGACCGCGTCGCCGGCGACGCCCGAATCGCCGATGAGTCCGTCGGATACCGGCTGGGCCGCGCCGTCGCGCGGCTGGAGGCCACTTTGAGCACACCGGAGATGTACGGCCGCGTCGCCATCGCGCAGACACTGCGCGACCTCACCCCGGAGCTGATGGACATCATGGGCACTGCGTCGAGCCTGCCGGTGGGAACGGTCGGTGCGGAGTACCTGTTCCGGCTGGCGTCACCCGCCGGGATCTACGGCGGCACGCTCGAGGTGTTCCGCAACATGATTGCCCAACATGCGCTCGGCCTGGGCAGGCCCCAGTATGCGCGACCGGCGACGCAGCGCGGCTAGAGGTGGGCGATGACGTCTTCGGCCAGCAGTTCCAGGGTCTGATCCGAGCAGCGGTCGTGGGTGAACAGCACGATCTGAGCGAAGCCCATCCCGATCAGCTCGCCCAAGCGGTCCACCACCGCCGGTGCGGTGCCGATCAGCCCCGCCTCGTGCAGGCCGAATCCCGATGCCCCGAAGCGCTTTTCGGCGAGGCTGCGTACTGTCGGCAGCGTCGCTTCATCCGGGGCGAGTGCCATCACCGCTTCGATCGACAGCACGATGGTCTCAGGATCCCGGCCGATGTCCTCGCAGATGGACCGGAGCGCGGACAGCTTCTGTTCGATCTCACCCAGCGCGTAGGTGGGTACATTCCAGACGTCGGCGTAGCGCGCCACCAGCGGCAGCGTGAACTTCTCACCGACGCCGCCCACCACGATCGGTGGCCGGGGCTTCTGAACCGCGCCCGGCTTGATCGGCATGTCCGAGACGGTGAAGTGCCTTCCGGAGAAGACGATTCGCTCATCGGCGAAAGCCTGGTGCAGGATTTCCAGCGTCTCGCCCAGTTGCGCAGACCGCTCGGCGAAGGTGAGCCAGTTCAGGCCGGCGCGACGATGCTCGTCCTCGATCGAACCGCTGCCGATCCCGAGCGACAACCGGCCACCCGAGATCTGATCGAGCGTGGTCGCCATCTTCGCCAGCATGACGGGGTGACGAAACTGGTTGCACAGCACCATGTGCCCGACACGGATCCGCTCGGTACGGGCCAGCAGAGCAGTGGCCAGGGTCCACGCCTCCATCGACGGGTAGTCGGGCATCCCCGGGCCGTACAGGTGGTCGTAGAGCCACAGGGAGTCGATCCCGAGGGCCTCGCAGCGCCGGGTGCGATGCAGGACGTCGTCGAACGAGAAACCCATCTGGGGCAGGTAGACGCCGATCTCGGGCCTGCTCATCACCGTTGCCCCACCTTTCGTATTCGCGGTGCTGTACTTTCCGCCGCCTGCATGGTAACGACATTCTCTGAAATGGAGAAGGCAGCTCTAACCTGTTCGTCCACGTCGAGTCAGGAGGGCTGAGCATGCAGTTCACGATCACCCATCCGATGCACAGTCACCCCTACAACCCCGAGCTCGCGACCGGCACGGGCATTGCACAGGTCGCCGCCGCCGCCGAGGCCGCCGGGTTCGGCGGATTCGGGTTCACCGATCACCCGGCGCCGTCGCAGCGCTGGCTCGACTCGGGCGGGCACGACGCGCTCGATCCCTTCGTCGCGATGAGCTATGCCGCGGCCCACACCACGACGCTGCGGCTGATCCCGAACATCGTCGTGCTTCCCTACCGCAACCCTTTCGTGGTAGCCAAGGCAGGGGCGACGCTGGACCTGCTCTCGGACGGTCGCTTCACGCTGGCGGTCGGCGTGGGCTACCTCAAAGGCGAATTCTTCGCTCTCGGAGTTGATTTCGACGAGCGGGCCGCACTCTTCGAGGAGGCGCTCGAGGTGATGAGGGGAATCTGGACCACCGACGACTACACATTCGAGGGCAGGCACTTCAGCGCACGGGGGATCACCGCGCACCCCAGACCGGTCAGCAGCCCGCACCCGCCGATCTGGATCGGTGGCAACACCTCGGCAGCGCGTGCCCGGGTGGCGGCGTACGGCCAGGGCTGGTGCCCGTTCCGGGCTCCCGCCGTGCTGGCGCAGACCGCCCGCACCGCCGCGCTCGACTCGGTCGAGCACCTCGCTGCCGGAATCGATGATCTGCGCCGTCGCCTCGAGGACGCCGGACGTGATCCCTCGGGCGTCGACATCGTGTTCACCAACGACGCCGGCGGCAGCCCGGGTGACGACGCCTTCGACGCCGACGCGTTCCTGGACGGCGTGGCCGACCTCGAGGAAGTCGGGGTGACCTGGGTTCAGGTGGGGGTACCGGGCGACAGCCTGGCGCACGCCCTGGAGACGATCGAGCGCTTCGGCGCCACGGTCATCGCGTGTGGCTCGGCGCGTTGAGCGACCGTCACAGTCGCTATGCGCGCCAGATTCGCGTCAGTCGCTGAGCCACACCAGCGTCTTGCCGATGTTGGCGCCGGTGAACAGGCCGTTGAGCGCGTCGACGCACGACTCGATGCCCTCGAAGATGTGCTCGCGATGCACGAGCAGACCCTCGTCGTCCCACCGGCGCAGCGCGGCGAACGCCCCGTCGAAGCGGCCCCACTCGTCGAGGGCGTTGAACCCCTGCATCAGTGCGGTTTTCGCGAGCAGGTTCACGTAGTTCGCGGGCCCGGGATGATCGCCGGTGAGGTAGCTGGAGATGACGCCGCAGAGCACGACGCGCGCCTTGGGCGCCAGCCGGCCGAGCACCGCGTCCAGGATCGGCCCGCCGACGTTGTCGAAGTACACGTCGATGCCTCGCGGGCAATGCTCCTTGAGCGCCGCCGGCAGCCCGCCCTCGCGGTAGTCGATGCACGCATCGAACCCGAAATCCTCGACCACCGCGCGGCACTTGTGCGGTCCGCCGGCGATGCCGACCACGCGCGCGCCGGCGATCTTGGCGATCTGCCCCGCCACCGAACCGGTCGCGCCCCCGGCTGCCGAGACCACCACCGTCTCGCCGGGCTGGGGGCGGCCGATTCCGGTCATGCCGAAATAGGCTGTCGCGCCGGTTGGCCCGTATAGCGACATCACCGCCCGCTGGTCGACCTGGTCCCCGGGTCCTGGCACCGGGGTGGTGAACAGGTCGTCGCGCACGAGCGTGTACTCCTGGAACCCCGTCAGCGTGGTCACGACATCGCCGACGGAGTAGGCGTCACACCGGGATTGCACGACCTCGCCGATGCCGGCCGCCCGGATGCACTCACCCAACTGGACCGGCGGCAGATAGCTGGGCTGGTCGTCCAGCCATGTCCTCACCGCGGCGTCGATGCCCACGTACGTGGTGCGCACCAACGCCTCGCCGTCGGCGGGTTCGGGAGCATTCACCGTCACCAATTCGGTGTCCTCGGGCTGGACCAGCCCGCGGGGGCGGCGGCGCAACAGGATCTGGCGGTTCCTCAGCGTCGACACACGGGCGAACCTACCGCCGGAATTGCGTTCCGCGCGCGAGATTGCGATCGAAGCCCGCGTGGAATGCAATTCCGGCGCAAAGGAACTACCGGGCGGCGAAGTACTTCTGCCCGTCGGAGGCCAGCCGCCCGAACCCCGCCTTGACCACCGGGGCGAGCGCCTTGAACGGCAACCGCAGTGCGCCAATCGGCTCGATGGCCACCACCCAGGTGAACCGGGTGCCGGCGCCGTCGGGTTCCACCCGGTAATCCTCGGCGAACCGCCGGAACAGCGGGACATTCGCCTCGTAGGCGTAGAACGAATACCCCGAGCCCTCGTCCCACCGGAAGAAGCGTTCATGCATCCTGGTCCCAGCGGTTCCCACTTCCCGGGTGGTGCCCACCCCGAAAGGTCGCGGCGACGTCCAGGTCAGCGAGGCAACGGTCTTACCCCACGCCGTCAGCGACTCGTCGGACTGCAGCGACTCCCACACCTGTTGGGGGGTTGCGCCGTAATGCTTTTCGTACCGGAACACATGCGGGGCGGAGTCGAGGAACCCGGCGTCGGCCGTCTCCAATGCAAACCAGCGCGTCATGACAAGCAGCATTGTCGGTGCCGCGCCCACTGACAACCCGTAGCCATCGAGGTCTCGACGTGTGTGATCCCGGTCACAACCCTGGTGGCCGGCACCCACAGTCGGAGTGGCTCGCGGAGTCGGGCATCTCGGCGAGCACGTCGGCCTTGGTCTCGTCGAAGCTCAACATGCCCCTGATCGGCATGCTCTCGGGCAGTGGATCCCGGTAGCTCCACGCCACGTCCTCGACGACGATGTCCCCGACCGCGACACTCCAGTAGGTCGCGTAGCCCTTGTAGTTGCAGTAGCTGGTCGTCGCCGATCGGCTCAGCAGGTCGGTGCGCACTAGCGACGGGCTGACGTAGAGCCGGGGCTTCAGCGCCGTCTCGAACAGGATCACCGTGTCGACGGTGTCGACCAGGGTCGTGCCTGACACGTCGACGCGCAGTCTGCGTGTGGTCGGGCGGCAGTCCACCCGGTGGTACGGGTTGGGCGGGTAGTGCACCAGTCGCCGGCCCTCCTCGAACCAGCTGTCCACCTCCGTCCACGGCACCACGACGAAACCCGGAGCCTCCGGTACCGGGACTCCCGGCAGGTCACCGATCTCGTCGGCGGCGAACGCGTAGCTCAGCGCGTGCCCGTGGCGATGCACCATCAGCGCGCGTTCGGTGTCGATCACCGTGCGTCCGTCGCGGATCGCCTGAACGCGCCGCGGGTGCGGCTCGATGTAGACGACGGCGTCGGCGACCGGCGGGCTGAGCTGACCGGCGCGGTCGCCGCTCAGTGGACCGCTTCCGGCGACCAGGCTCATCGAAGACTCCTTCTGGCAATCGTTTTCGCGCAGAACTTCACGGTTTCCTCACCTCCCGCTGTGCGGCCGCGAGAGTCAAAGTTTACAAAGTCAGCCGGAGATGTCACGGGCAACTCTTCGTGCCGCGATCGCGGTCGGTTGAGTTTCTGGAAAACAAGTGGTGCCAGTTTGGGCGAAGGCGACATCTGCTCGGCCGAACCCTGTGGAATGGGGGTCACCGGTCAGGGCCTCCGCCGGCGGCGGGTCGGGGTGGTTTCGAGCGAACGGGGTGACGGTGAAGCGGCTCAACGGCGTGGACGCCATGATGCTGTACAGCGAGACCCCCGAGATCCACATGCACACCCTGAAGATCGGCGTGCTCGATGTGTCGAACGTCGAGGGCTACGACTTCGACCTGTTCCGGACGGTCGCTGGGTCGCGACTGCACGCGCTGGCCCCACTGCGTTATCAGCTCATCGACATTCCGCTGAAGCTCCATCACCCGATGTGGGTGCAGAACGCCGAGCTCGACCTCGACTACCACCTGCGGCGTGCGCGGGTGGCGGCCCCCGGCGGGCGCCGCGAACTCGACCAGCTGATCGGGGAGATCGCCAGTACGCCGCTGCACCGCGATCATCCGCTGTGGGAGATGTACATCGCCGAGGGCTTGGCGGACAACCGCATCGCCGTCATCCACAAGGTCCATCACGTGCTGGCCGACGGTGTCGCCTCCGCCAACCAGCTGGCCATGGCGCTGCAACCGAACGAGCCGGAGGTGGGCGGGCAGCTGGCCGCGGTCGCCGCCGATTCGAGGACGCCTGCCGGCCTGCTCAAGGCCGCCGGGCGAGATCATCTGCGGCTGGTTCGCCGGCTGCCGCGGCTGATGAACGAGACCGCCACCGGCGTCTCGCGGGTGCGCCGGAGGGGCAAGGAGCGTGGGCGCAATCCCGACCTGGCGCGCAACTTCGCACCGCCCGCGACGTTCATCAACCACGTCGTCTCCCCGGGACGGCGCTTCGCGACCGCGCCGCTGGCGCTGGCCGACGTCAAGGAGGCGGCCCAGCATCTCGGCGTCACCCTCAACGACGTCGTGCTCGCGACGGCCGCCGGCGCGCTGCGCCGGCTTCTGCTGCGCTACGACAACAAGGCCGACTCTCCGATGATCGCCGGCGTCCCGATCAGCTTCAACACCTCACCGCATCGGTTGGTCGGCAACGAGTTCAGTTACATGACACCGTCATTGCCCGTGCATGTCGATGATCCGCTGGAGCGGGTCAGGCTCACCGCGACGTCGACGGCGATCGCCAAGGAGAACCACCACCTTCTCGGGCCGACCCTGATCCCGTCCTGGCTGGCCTACCTACCGCCCGCGGTGACGCCGGGCATCTTCCGCAGGCAGGCGCGGCGGGTGGAATCCGCCAGCGTGATGAACCTGACGATCTCCAACGTGCCGGGACCGCGGGAACGTGGCGTCATCGAAGGCGCGACCGTCGACGAGATCTACTCGGTCGGGCCGATCGTCGCGGGCAGCGGGATGAACATCACCGTGTGGAGCTATGTCGATCAGCTCTCCATCTCGGTGCTGACCGACGACCGCACCCTCGCCGACCCGCACGAGGCCACTGATGCGCTGATCGAATCGTTCGTCGAGATCCGGCGGGCCGCGGGTCTGCCCGGCGAACTCACCCCCGTCGAGACGGCGTTACCGCTGGCCCACGCGAACTAGCGCCCGCCACCTCACCGCCGCGCGCTTCGGCGATCCCGCGGAAACTGTTGCCCGGATGGTTGTTTCGCTGCGACTGCCACCGTTGCGACGTCGGCTCGATACAACCTGGTCTTTACAGATGTACGAATAAGTGTCACGCTGTCTAGGGTGCGCCACGACTGGCGCTGAAGGGTGGTTTGATGACGATCTCGGCTCTGGTGTGTGGCGGCACCCGATGACTGCTCGCACGTTCGAGATGGACGATCTCGCACCGGCCGAACGCAAGGATTCTGGTGTACGGGTCGCGGGGGAGAGGCTGCTCACCTACGACATGACGGTGGTCGCCGCCGACGTCGAGGGCGTCGTCGGCGCGGCCGGTGGGTGGCTCTGCGATCGCGTCCGGGCGGGTGGGTCCGGTGTTCTGGGGCTGCAGCGCCCGGCCGCGCTCGCCGTCGACGCGAGCGTGTTGAGTCACGACGAGCCGCTGCGCCGCGAGGTGTTTCGCGCGGTCGACGGCGGAAGGGCCGAAGTCACGGTGTGGGGTGAGTCCGGGTTGTTCGCCGCGGACCGCCGATTCGGCCGGGTGCGACACCGGCTCAGCGCTGCCGCACGGGCGTTCAAGGCGCGGGCGCTGTTGTCAACGGGTGTGGCCGGGCCCGAACCGGCTGTCGAAGAGTTCGTCAGCTCCGCGCTCTGGTATCCGCCGGATGGCGCCGACCTGGTCCCGAGCCCGGCCCGTCGGTGATGCGGGACGGACTCTGATGGCCTCGCGACGGTTCAGCGCCGGCGACGACACCGTCGCACGCGATGAGTGCACCGGTAACGATCGCCTGCACCGCTACCGGCTGATCGTGCTCGCCGGCGGGGTGGGCGAGGTCGTCGAGTCCGCCGGGGGATTCCTCTGTGACCGGGCGCGGGCCGGCTGGGACGTCAGTGTCATTCTCAGCGGCTTTCTCGACCGCCCATTCGCGCGGCCCTGGGACCCGCGTCCGCTGTCCATCCTTGGCGTCGCTGCCCAGGACCTCGACACCGATGTCGCAGCGGTGCTCCGCAGGCTCCCGCTTGGTGGAGCGCTCGCTGTCGGCGCCGAGCTCCTGGCCCGGGACGCGGGCGTCCGCGATGACGTGATGCGGGTGGCGACTCAGGGTCTGAGCGAGGTCACCGTCTGGCGCGGATCTGCCGACACCGGCCAGGGCCTCGAGCCGGCGGCGCATCCGCTGAGCACGGCGGCCAGGGCGTTCAAGGCGCAAGCACTTCTGGCCGCCGGGATCGATGCGGGCGACACCGGCATCGTCGCGCCGACCGAGACGCTGTTCCGGATGCGCGGCCAGTCGTTCCGCAGGCTGCACTCGGTCTGACCGCGCGGACCTAACGGGTGGTGCTGTTGCGGCCGACGTACCAGCTGCGCGCGACAAACCCGAGGACGAACAGCGCGAAACCGATCAGGAAGTAGTCCTCGACATGCCCCGTGTGGTTGCCGTGCAGCATCATCAGCAGGAAGAACGCCACCAGCAGCCCACCGATCTGCTTGAGCCGGGGATTCTCCTTCGACCAGCCCCACTCCGCGGACGGCACGTCCTCGACGTCGACGCCCGTGTGCCGTTCCACCTCGGTGCTTGCCACGGCTGCTCCTCCACGATCGGGCGGCTTGGTTGACGTCATTCTGACACAGGTCTACGACGGTCGGTCGGGAGAGCCGGGCGCCAAGGACGAGCACAGTAGGGTCGCCGGGCATGGCAGCACAAGGAACACCCGGCTTTTCCGGTGTCTTCAGCGACAAAGTCGTCTTCGTCACCGGCGCGGCCCGGGGTCAGGGGGCGGGCCCACGCCGTCCGGTTCGCCGAAGAAGGCGCCGAGCGCGGCGACGTCCGCGACTCGCCGACCGACTGGCCGAGACGGTCGCCCGTGGTGTCGCGGAGTTCGGCCGCATCGATTTCGTGCTCGCCAATGCGGGCATCCTGCCCGCGGCCGGCCATCAGGGCCGCGACATCACCGCCAACACCGGCAGGCCGCCATCTCACCGGGGTGGCTTTACCGCTGGACGGGGGCTCACCCTGAAGTAGCCGCCGCCTACTTCAGCGCCCCGTACCGCCGCAGCGCCTCCGCGCGTTCGTTGGCGTGGTCGACGATGGGATCCGGATAGTCGCCGGGGCGGTTGCCGTCCAGCTTGTGCACGTCGACTGCGTCGTCCAGGCCGGCAAGCTCGGGCACCCAACGACGGACATAAGCGCCCGACGGATCGAACTTCGCGCCCTGGGTGGTCGGATTGAACACCCGGAAGTACGGCGCGGCGTCGGTGCCGCACCCGGCCGCCCACTGCCATCCGTGCTGGTTGCTGGCCATATCGCCGTCCACCAACTGGTCGAGGAACCAGCGGGCACCCCACTGCCATGGCAGGTGCAGGTCCTTGACCAGAAACGACGCCACGATCATCCGCACCCGGTTGTGCATGAAACCGGTCCCGGCCAGCTGGCGCATCCCGGCGTCGACGATCGGGAAACCGGTGCGTCCGGCCTTCCAGGCCTCGAACGCCTGCTCGGCGTCGCTACCCTCGTCGACCTCGATGCGGTCGAAGGCGGAATTCCAGTTCCACCACGCGCTGTCCGGCCACTCGTGCAGCACGGCGGCGTAAAAGTCGCGGAACGCCAGTTCCCGCAGGTATGCCTGCGCGCCCTTGCCTCGTCCCAGCTCCGCGGCCAGGGTGCGCGGATGGATGGCGCCGAACTTCAGGTGCGCCGACATCCGGCTGATGCCGTCGCGGTCCGGGCGGTTGCGGTCGTCGGCGTAACCGGCAAGCCCGGTGCGGGTGAACTGCTCCCACTGCCGCCGCGCAGCCTGCTCTCCGGCGGGCAGTTCGAGATCCACCCCGGCGTCCGGGATCTCGGCGATATCGGGGCTTCCGGGCACATCGGCCGGATCGATCCAGCGTGCCGAGCCCGGCCCGGACTCGGCCGGCGACCGCCAGCCGTGCTTGCGCCAGGCATCGAAGAACGGGGTGAACACCTTGTAGGGGGTGCCGTCACCCTTGCTGACCCGGCCCGGCGACACCAGATACGGCGACCCCGTCGCCACGAGTTCCACGTCCCCCAGAGCGTCGCGGACCTGCTCGTCGCGGCGCCGCCCGAAGGGCGAGAAGTCCTGCGACACGTGTACCGATGTTGCGCCAATCGCCTTGGCCAGCGCCGGTATTCGGATCCTGGGGTGACCTCGGGTGACCAGCAGCCGTCCGTCGAGCGCGTCCTGGAGCTCGCGCAGCGCGTCGTACAGGTACTGCAACCGGCGGGGGCCTGCCGAGGCTTTCAACCGCGGATCCAGGACGTAACAGGCCAGCACCTCGGTGTCGGCACCGTCGCTTTCAGAGGCGGCCAGCAGAGCGGGCAGGTCCGACAGGCGCAGATCGCGGCGGAACCACAGTACGGCGGGCATGGCATTGATCCTGCCCGCAATCTCGGATAGCGAAACAGTGTGGTCGGGTACGGCGTTCCCGGGCCGGCGCAGGCAGCGGTCCGCGAGCGTTTCTGCCGGCCCATCGAGCAGTCCGCCGAGACGATCATCGCCACGGTGAACACCTGGGCGGCAGTCCTGCCAGAATGCGTGCATGACCCTGGGGCCTGCCGACAGCTATCCGCGGGACATGGTCGGCTACGGCCCGCACCCACCCCACCCGCGCTGGCCGCGGGACGCCAAGCTCGCGGTGCAGTTCGTGCTCAACTACGAAGAGGGCGCCGAGAACAACGTCATGCACGGCGACGCGGCATCGGAGACTTTCCTCTCCGAAATCATTGCCGCCCAGCCGTTTCCGAACCGTCACATGAGCATGGAATCGCTGTACGAGTACGGTTCGCGGGCCGGGCTGTGGCGGGTGCTGCGGGCGTTCGACCGTCGTGGCCTGCCGCTGACGATCTTCGGCGTGGCGATGGCGCTCGCACGCAACCCGGAGGCGGTCGCGGCGTTCCAGCGGCGCGGCGACGAGATCGCCTGCCACGGTCTGCGCTGGATCAGCTATCAACTCGTCGAGCCGGACGTGGAGCGCGCGCACCTCGCCGAAGCGGTGGAGTTGATGACGGAGGTGACCGGGGAAGCGCCGCTGGGCTGGTACACCGGGCGCGACTCGCCGCAGACCCGGCGGCTGCTCGTCGAGCACGGCGGTTTCCTCTACGACTCGGACTCCTATGCCGACGACCTGCCGTACTGGACGCGGGTCGCCGGAGTCGACCACCTGGTCGTGCCGTACACGCTCGACACCAACGACATGCGGTTCGCGATCGCCGGCGGTTTCCCCAGCGGCGACGAGTTCTTCACGCACCTACGCGACGCGTTCGACGTGCTGTATGCCGAGGGCGCGGCAGGTGCGCCGAAGATGCTGTCGATCGGCCTGCACTGCCGGATCGCCGGCCGGCCGGCAAGGACCGCCGCGCTCGAACGCTTCCTCGACCACGTGCAGTCCCACGACGACGTGTGGATCGCCCGTCGCGTCGACATCGCCCGGCACTGGATCGCGCACTTCCCGCCCGGTTGATGGATTCGTGTCACTCATGCCGGGTCGAATCGGAACACCGCCAACCGGCCTGCCAGGGCCTCGAATTCGTCCGGGGTGCCGTCGACGACGAGCCCGCTGCGCTTCGCGAAGCCGACGCCGACGGGGACCTTGACCGCGAATGCCCGCAGCACGGGCCGGGAGTCTTCGGCGGACAGTTCGACGATCCGGACCCGGCGGACGCGCCGACCGCGGGCCAGCGTGCCGACGCCCGCCGCGCGGGCGTTGGCCGCCCAGTCGGCGCCCGGATAGCCGGCCACGGTGTAGAGCGCGCCGTTGTGATCGAACGGCGTCATCGGCGTGCTGCGCGGCTTGCCGGACTTCCGGCCGGGGACCGTGAGCACCTGGGACGGTCCGGCGGGAACGCCGAGGTGTTGCATGGCGAGAACGAGACTGTTCATCCGCTTGAGCCACCGGGGTGGTTTCGGACCGGTGGTGGCGTTCGACATCGCTTGACTCCTTAATGATCGGTGAACAGATCGCGGTGATGAAATACCCACTGGGCGAAGGTGCTGGCGGGGCGACCCAGGATCTTCTCCACCTCGTCGGTGACGAGCGCGGGCTCGGACACCGTCTTGCCGAGAAGGACCAGGTACGCGTCGGCGAAGTCGGCGTGAAAACCAATGGCCAGGAACCGCTGTCGCACCGCTTCGGCCGGCAGTTCGTGGTACGTCAACGTTCGACCGAGCACCGCGCCGATCGTCTCCACGAGGTCGGCGTTGGTGAGCGCCTCCGGGCCGGTGCAGCGGAATCCGGCGCCCGACCAGGTCGTCGTCGAGCAGTGCCGCGGCGGCCACGGCAGCGATGTCGGCGTCGGCGATCGGCGCGGCGGAGGCCGAGGCGTACGGCCCGCCGACGACGTCACCTGCGCGCAGTTGCGGACCCCACATCCCGGCGAAGTTCGACGCGAACACCGTCGGGCGCAGACTGACCCATTCCAGCCCCGATCCGATGGCGAGTTCCTCGACCTCTTTGTTCCGGTCACCGCGCACCCGGGACGGTTGCAGCGCGAAGGCGTCGTCGGCGTTGATGGCCGACAGCGCGACGAGGCGCTTGACCCCGGCCTGCCCGCGCGGCCTCGACGGTGGCGCCGAGGTCGTCCTGCAGGGCGCGCGAGTTCAGGAATACTGCCCAGCTACCAGCGACGCCCTCGACGGCCGATTCGACGGCCTCGACGCCGGCGGGCAGGGCGGCTCGGGCGGGATCGCGGGTGACTGCCCGTACGCGCAGGCCCGCGTCCGCGAGCAACGTGACGAGGGGGCGGCCGATGTTGCCGGTGGCTCCCGTGACGAGAATCGTGTTCATGCATCAAGGACGGAGCGACCGCCGCGAAAGTTACCACGGGTGGATGCGACGCATCGGGTAACTTTTCGCCCCGCTGATCCGTCGTAGATCCGTGACAGAACCGACGGAGGGCATCGTCGCGGCCTGGCGGCGCCACCGGCCGTACCTGATCAACCTCGCCTACCAGATGCTCGGCGATGTCAATGAAGCCGAAGACATTGCGCAGGAAGCCTTTCTGCGGTTGTCCCGGACGAAGCCCGCCGACATCGACGACGTTCGGGGTTGGCTTGTCGTGGTTGCCGGGCGGCTGTGCCTGGATCAGCTGAGGTCGGCGCGGGTGCGGCTGGAGACAGTTCTGGTCGCCCGAACAGGACGCCGTCTCACCGGCGCCCGATCCCGCCGACCGCGTGACGCTCGACGACGAGGTCAGCCATGCACTGCTCGAGGTGCTGCGCAGGCTGAGCCCGGGGGAACGGGTCGCGTTCGTCCTGCACGACGTCTTCGCAATCCCGTTCGACGAGATCGCCCAGGCTGTCGGGCGACCGGCCGGAACGTGCAGGCAACTCGCCCGCCGCGCGAGAGCGAAATTCGCCGAGGCGACCCCGGGGCGGACCGAAGACCCGGCGCCGTCGCCTCCGTGACGTCGCTCCCGAGGAACATCAGCGAATCACCGAGCAGTTCATCACCGCATGCGCCAACGGGGACCTGCAGGCGCTCGCAGCGGTCCTCGACCCGGCCGTGTGGGGTGTGGGCACCGTGCTGGCCGACCCGGCGCCACCGCCGCAGGTGAACCACGGCCCGCACGACGTCGCGGCCAACCTGTTGCGCTATCTGGGTCCCGGGGTCGTCGTGGTGGGTGGGCCGCCGGGGGAATCCGTGCTGCTTGCGTTCGAGCGCGGCAGGTTGTTCGCCGTGGTGGTGTTGACGATCCGCGACGGCAAGGTCGTCAAGATCGAGGCGACCGCCGACCCGTCCGCCCGAAGCGGATCCATCAGAGATACCTGAACGACACGCCGCGACGAGGAATCCCCCGCATGGCCGCGGGAGGATGCGGGGGATCCTCCGTCATCGAGACGTGGCGCGTCAGGCGGCCGGCGGCATCAGCACCGTGTCGATCAGGTACACCGTCGCGTTGGCGGTCTGCACACCACCGCAAGCCACGGACGCGTTGTTGACCTTGAGCGCGGTCGGGTTGCCGGTGACAGTGACGTCGCCGCCCTGCACCGTCTTATGGGTGCCGACCACATGCGCCGGGCTGACCTGTCCCGGAACCACATGGTAGGTAAGGATATTGGTGAGCAGCGGAGCGTCTGTCTTGAGTTGCTCGATGGTCGCGGGATCGATTTTGGCGAACGCCTCGTCGGTCGGTGCGAATATGGTGAACTGACCACCATTGAGGGTGTCCACCAGATTCACCTGCGGATTGAGTTGTCCCGAAACAGCTTTGGTGAGGGTTGTCAGTAGCGGGTTGTTCGACGCCGCGACGGCGACGGGTGCCATCGCCATGCCCTGCACTGAGCCTGGGCCCATGGGCACCTGCTCGGCGTAAGCCGCGCACCCCGGTCCCGCGAGTTCTGCACTCGCCGTGGTGGCTGTCCCGAGCGAGAGACCGATTGTCGCGGCCACCGCTAACCCCGCCCCTGCCAATGCTTTTGCGTTCATCGTCATATCTTTGACTTCCCTTCACTGCATCGGCCGGGTGTGACGGCCACTGCGTATTGACGTTTACCTGTGCTATTCGACGCTGATCTCGAAGCGGATGGGTTTCGTACCGCCTTTTCTTCGAATAGATTCGGGGGCCTTGGGTTTCCGGCGAAGAAGAGCATCGGGAATTCGACGAATATCAGCATTGTTGTTCAGTTGCTATCCACCGCACCGGTTTTGGATGGGCCATATGGAGTCGGTCCGCGGCCGATCGGACATCGACAGGCAGAATCCCCGGCACGCCGCGACGTGTCGGGGATCTGCGTAAGCTGTGCGCTAGCTTGCCGGTGGCATCAGCACGGTATCGATCATGTAGACCGTCGCGTTGGCGGTCTTGACTCCGCCGCACACCAGGCCGGCGTCGTTGACCTTGAGGTCGTTGCCCGCGCCGACGACGTTCAGCGTCGCGCCCTGAACCGTCGCGTGCTCGCCGGCGACCTGCGTCCGGGCCGGCCTGACCGGGCACTACGTGATAGGTCAGGATGCTGGTCAGCAGATCGGAGTCGGTCTTGAGCGTCTCGATCGTGGCTGGATCGATCTTGGCGAACGCGTCGTCGGTCGGCGCGAACACGGTGAACTCACCGCCGTCGAGCGTGTCGACCAGGTTGACGTTCGGGTTGAGCTGACCCGACAGCGCCTGGGTCAAGGTCTTGAGCATCGGATTGTTCGATGCCGCGACGGTCACCGGGTCCGCTGCCATGCCCGCCACCGAACCGGGACCTGACGGGCACCTGCTCGGCGTACGCGGCGCACCCCGTGCCGATGAGGTCGGCCGCAGGGGCGGCCGCCGCGCTGGTCGTTGCCGGGGCCGCCGAAGTGGTGGTCTCCGCAGCCGCCGACGACGTGGCGGACGTTTCCGACGCCTCGGTGCTGCTGTCACTGGAACACGCCGCTGCGCCAAAGATCGCGACCGCGGCGAGGCCTGCCACTGCAGCCGACTTTCGGTGAACTGTGTTCATCACTTCCCATTCCGTCGCGGACGGACTCCGTTGCCCGTCCTCTACGACCGGGATTCGGTTCCCTGCGCGGGTGGGATGGGTCACCAGCGCATCCGTCACATTCGTGTCACGATTGCGACGCCTTCCTCGTTCGGGTGTCCGTCACATCGCTGGCGCCTCCTGCTACTTGCGGAAAGGCCATGACGCCCGGGCACAATGAACTGGTGACCGATCTGGTGGCAGTGCGACAGGCTGCGGGTGCTGATCCTGGGCAGCACCGGATCGGTCGGTACCCAGGCGCTCGACGTCATCGCCGCCAACCCCGACCGCTTCGAGGTCGTCGGACTCGCCGCCGGCGGCGGCAACCTCGACCTGCTGGCCCGGCAGCGTGCGCGAGACCGGTGTGTCGAACATCGCGGTCGCCGATCCGCTGCGGCCGCCGTGATCGGCGACGTCACGCTACGCGGGGCCGGACGCCGTCACCCGGCTGGTCGCAGGACCGCCGAAGCGAGACGTGGTGCTCAACGCGCTGGTCGGTGCGCTCGGCCTGGAGCCGACGCTGGCGGCGCTGGCCACCGGTGCCCGGCTCGCGCTGGCCAACAAGGAGTCGCTCGTCGCGGGCGGCCCGCTGGTGGTCAAGGCGGCGGCGCCCCGGGCAGATCGTGCCCGGTCGACTCCGAGCACTCCGCGCTGGCGCAGTGCCTGCGCGGCGGCAGCGCCGACGAGGTCGCCAAGCTGGTGCTGACCGCGTCGGGGGGCCCGTTCCGCGGCTGGACCGCCGAGCGGCTCGAGCACGTCACACCCGAGCAGGCCGGCGCGCATCCCACCTGGTCGATGGGGCCGATGAACACCCTGAACTCGGCGTCCCTGGTCAACAAGGGCCTCGAACTGATCGAGACCCACCTGCTGTTCGGCGTCGACTACGACCGCATCGACGTCGTGGTGCACCCGCAGTCGATCGTGCACTCGATGGTGACGTTCACCGACGGCTCGACGCTGGCGCAGGCCAGCCCGCCCGACATGAAACTGCCGATCGCGCTCGCGCTGGGCTGGCCCGCCCGGGTCGCCGGCGCCGCGTCGGCATGCGATTTCACCACGGCGTCGACCTGGGAGTTCGAACCGCTGGACAGCGACGTCTTCCCGGCCGTCGACCTGGCCCGCGAAGCCGGCCGGGGCGGCGGATGCCTGACCGCGGTCTACAACGCCGCCAACGAAGAAGCCGCAGCGGCGTTCCTCGACGGCCGCATCCCGTTCCCCGCGATCGTGCGAACCATCTCTGCGCGTGCTGCGCGCTGCCGACCAGTGGTCGGCCGAACCAGCTACCGTGGAGGACGTACTCGACGCGCAGGATTGGGCCCGCGACCGGGCCCGGCGCACCGTCGAGCACGATCACGCAGGTACCACGGGATTCAGCAGATAGGACTGGCCACCACATGATGTTCGCGCTCGGCATCGTGCTCTTCGCCCTCGCCATCCTGCTGTCGGTGGCGCTGCACGAGTGCGGTCACATGTGGGTCGCGCGGGCGACCGGGATGAAGGTGCGCCGCTACTTCGTCGGCTTCGGTCCCACGCTGTGGTCCACCCGCAGGCCCAACAGGCTGGGGAGACCGAGTACGGCGTCAAGGCGGTCCCGCTGGGCGGCTTCTGCGACATCGCGGGCATGACGGCGGTCGAGGAACTCACCCCGACGAGCGACCCACGCGATGTACAGGCAGAAGACGTGGAAGCGCGTCGCGGTGCTGGCCGCCGGGCCCGGCATGAACTTCGTCATCGGCCTGGTGCTGATCTACGTGATCGCGATCATCTGGGGCCTGCCCAACCTGCATCCGCCCACCACCGCCGTCGTCGGCGAGACCGGTTGTGTCGCAGCGCAGATCAGCAAGGACGAGGTCGCCGAGTGCACCGGCCCGGGCCCGGCCGCGGAGCGGGCATCCGGGCCGGTGACGTGATCGTCAAGGTCGGCGACACGTCGGTCGGTACCTTCGACGAGGCCAGGGCGGCGCTGCAGAAGGCGTCCGGTCCCACGGCGGTCGTCTACGAGCGCGACGGTGAACAGACCAGCACCGTCGTCAACGTCGCGCAGAGCCAGCGGCTCACCGGCGAGGGTGACGAGCATGGCCGACGGTCGGCGCCATCGGCATCGCCGCCGCCCAGTTCGGTCCGACGCAGTACAACCCGCTCTCGGCGGTGCCCGGCACGTTCGCGTTCACCGGCGACCTCGCCGTGGAGATCGGCAAGTCGCTGGCCAAGATCCCGACCAAGGTCGGCGCGCTGGTGCACTCCATCGGCGGCGGCGAACGCGACCCCGAGACGCCGATCAGCGTCGTCGGCGCCAGCGTCATCGGCGGCGAGACCGTCGAGCACGGGCTCTGGGTGGCGTTCTGGTTCTTCCTCGCCCAGCTGAACTTCTTCCTCGGCGCGTTCAACCTGGTCCCGCTGCTGCCGCTCGACGGCGGGCACATCGCGATCGCCGTGTACGAGAAGCTCCGCAACATGTTCCGGACGGCGCGCGGCATGGTGGCCGCCGGCGCCCGTCGACTACATCAAGCTGATGCCCGCCACCTACGTCGTGCTCGTGATCGTGGTCGGTTACATGCTGCTGACCGTCACCGCCGACATGGTCAACCCGATCAGGCTTTTCCAATAGGAGACTTCCATGACCACGTCCATCGGACTGGGGATGCCCGCGCCGCCCGCGCCGATCCTCGCGCCGCGCCGCAAGACCCGCCAGCTCATGGTCGGCGACGTCGGCGTCGGCAGCGACTATCCCGATCTCGGTGCAGTCGATGTGCACCACCAAGACCCACGACATCAACGCGACGCTGCAGCAGATCGCCGAGCTGACCGCGTCGGGCTGCGACATCGTCCGGGTGGCCTGCCCGCGGCAGGAGGACGCCGACGCGCTGCCCGATCATCGCGAAGAAGGCGAAGATCCCGGTGATCGCCGACATCCACTTCCAGCCCAAGTACATCTTCGCCGCCATCGATGCGGGTTGCGCCGCCGTGCGCGTGAACCCGGGCAACATCAAGGAGTTCGACGGCCGGGTCAAGGAGGTCGCCAAGGCGGCGGCGGACGCGGGCATCCCGATCCGCATCGGTGTCAACGCCGGGTCGCTGGACCCGCGCTTGATGCAGAAGTACGGCAAGGCCACGCCCGAGGCGCTGGTCGAGTCGGCGCTGTGGGAGGCCTCGCTGTTCGAGGAGCACGGCTTCGGCGACATCAAGATCAGCGTCAAGCACAACGACCCCGTCATCATGGTCGCGGCCTACGAGCAGCTGGCCGCGCAAGTGCGACTACCCGCTGCACCTCGGGCGTCACCGAGGCCGGGCCGGCGTTCCAGGGCACCATCAAGTCGGCGGTCGCGTTCGGTGCGCTGCTGTCCAAGGGCATCGGCGACACCATCCGGGTGTCGCTGTCCGCGCCGCCGGTCGAGGAGATCAAGGTCGGCAACCAGATCCTGGAGTCGCTGAACCTGCGCCCGCGCGGGCTGGAGATCGTGTCGTGCCCGTCGTGCGGGCGCGCCCAGGTCGACGTCTACACGCTGGCCAACGAGGTGACCGCCGGTCTGGAGGGCATGGAGGTGCCGCTGCGGGTCGCGGTGATGGGCTGTGTCGTCAACGGTCCCGGTGAGGCCCGCGAGGCCGACCTCGGTGTCGCGTCCGGCAACGGCAAGGGGCAGATCTTCGTCAAGGGCGAGGTCATCAAGACCGTGCCCGAGGCGCTGATCGTCGAGACGCTCATCGAGGAGGCGATGCGGATCGCCGAGGAAGATGGAAGGGCGACGGGTGCTGAGGATGCCAGCGGTTCGCCTGTCGTGACCGTAAGCTGAAGCCGGTCCCCGGCGGTGCGGGGCCCGCTGCTCAGGGTTAGTCGCAGAAAGAGTCCAGATGTCGGCTCCTCCGCTTTTTCGCCTCGTTGACGAGCGAAGGGTGTCGGTGGTGCGCGACATCCGCGATATGGCAGCGGTCCGCGCAGGTTCTCGACGACGATCCGGTCGCGTCCTGCATGGTCGCCTCCCGCGTCGCCGAGCACGGCATCGAACCCGCCGGCGATCGGCGGCGAACTGTGGACACGGCGGCGGGCCGAACGAATCGCTGTGCTTCGCCGGCGCCAACCTGATCCCGCTGCGCGGCGAGCTGTCGGCGATCTGAACGCGTTCGCCGACAAGGCGATGAGCCAGGCCCGCCGATGTTCGTCCCTGGTCGGCCGCGCCGAACTGGTCGCTGCCGCATGTGGCAGCGCCTCGAACACGTCTGGGGCCCCGCCCGCGACGTGCGTGCGCACCAGCCGCTGATGGCGCTGAGCACCGCCCCCGCTGTGCGCGATCGACCCCGCGGTCCGGCCGGTCCGCATGGACGAACTCGACGCCTACCTCGTCGCGGCCATCGACATGTTCATCGGCGAGGTCGGCATCGACCCCCGCGCCGGCGACGGCGGCCGGGGCTACCGGCGCCGGGTCGCCGGGCTGATCGCCGCCGGCCGGGCGTGGGCCCGGTTCGAGCGCGGTCAGGTGGTGTTCAAGGCCGAGGTCGGCTCGCAGTCGCCCGCGGTCGGCCAGATCCAGGGCGTGTGGGTGCACCCGGACTGGCGCGGGCGCGGCATCGGGACCGCCGGAACCGCCGCGGTGGCCGCCGCCGTCGTGGGCAGCGGCCGCATCGCGAGCCTGTACGTCAACAGCTTCAACACCGTGGCCCGGGCGACCTACGCGCGGATCGGGTTCAGCGAGGTGGCGATCGTTCGCCACCGTGCTGCTGGACTGAACTGCTCGACCGACTCCGTCTACACCTCGCTTGCGGACATGACCGAGCACGACACGCCGGCGAGCGGGTTATCGCCGACGCGCTCGTGCACGCGCTCGCCCGCAGACACGAGGTGCTCGACGCCGTCGTCGCCTCCGATGACTACGACGCGGCCATCGAAGCGATCGCCGACCTGCTGGACACGTCCGCGGCGGCGGCCGAAGCGGTCCTGAGGTTGTCGTTCGACCGGCTCACCAAGGTGTCGCGCCGCAGGATCGCTGCCGAGCTGGAGAACCTCACCAGCCAGGAGCTGACGTTCACCTCACGCCGAGCAGCCCGGCGGATCCGCGCGCCGAATGATGTTGCGGCCGTTCGCCGCCGACAGGACCGGGACATCTTCGCCGCACGGACCGATGACATGCGTTCGGCGGGTGACGGCACGGCCGCGCCCGCAGGCGATCTCAGCGACGAGATTCGCGACGCGGTCGCACGGGTCGCCGCCGAGGAGGCGGCCTGGCTGGTGGCCGAGGTCGGCTCGACGAAGGTCGGCATGGTGTTCGGCGAGCTGTGCCGACGGCGAGGTCGAGGTCCGGATCTGGATCCACCCCGCATCACCGCAAGCAGGGCTACGGCACAGCGGCGCTGCGCACGTCACGCTCGGAGATGGCCGCCTACTTCCCGGCGGTGCCGCTGGTCGTGCGGACGCCGGCCGCCGGGATCTGATCGCTGGATTCCGGCCGGTTCCACGCGCAGCGCTGCGTCGAGCGCATCGCCGAAATCGATTCTGCGACGTCTCCTCGACACTTGCGCGCCAAAATCCGATTCGGCGTGAACATCGCGGTGCGCCTGCGCCGAAATCGGATCGTTACTTCCTAACATCAGCCCCAATGGCAACACTGTTCTCATCAGCAACACGTATGGCCGGCCTGGCCGCGGTGGCCGCGCTGGTCGTCACGCTCGGCGCCTGCACCCCCCGGCCCAACGGACCCGAGCCCGCGGCCGAGGAGTTCTTCGCCGCGCTGGCCGTCGGTGACACCGCGGCGGCGGCCGAGCTCAGCGACCACCCGGAAGCCGCGCGGGCGGTGCTCAACGAGGCGTGGGCCGGTCTGCAGGCCACCGGGCTGGATGCGCAGATCCTGAGCTCGAAGTACGCCGAGGACACCGGCAGCATCGCCTATCGCTACACCTGGCACCTACCCAAGGACCGCACCTGGACCTACGACGGACAGCTCAACATGGTCCGTGACGAGGGTCGCTGGGAGGTCCGCTGGAGCGCCACCGGCGTGCACCCGAGGCTGGGGGAGAACCAGACCCTCGCACTGCGCGCCGACGCGCCGCCGCGCGCCTCGGTCAACGAACGCGGCGGCACCGACGTCCTGGTGCCCGGCTACCGCTACCACTTCGCGCTGGATGCCAAGGCCGCAGGCGCCGAGCTGATGCCCACCGCGCGGGCCGTCGCCGGCGCGCTGCACCGGTTCGACAACACCCTGGATCCGCAGCGCATCGCCGAGCTTGCCAGCTCGAACGCCGGGCGCGCTGAGCCTGATCACGCTGCGGCAAGCCGACCACGACGCGGTCGTAGGAGCCATCGGTGCCCTGCCCGGTGTGGTCATCACCCCACAGCCCGAAATGGTGCCCACCGACGACGATTTCGCGCCCGCGCTGGTCAACCAGGTCAAGAACGCCGTCGCCGAGGAACTCGACGGCACCTCCGGGTGGCGGATCGTCACCGTCAACCAGAACGGCGTCGACATCGACGTCCTGCACGAGGTGCCCGGCCAGCCGGCGCCGTCGGTGACCATCAGCCTGGACCGCTCGATCCAGAACGCCGCGCAACACGCCGTCAACACCGCGGGCAATCAGGCGATGATCGTCGTCATCAAGCCGTCGACCGGAGAGATCCTGGCCGTCGCGCAGAACGCGGCCGCCGATCGCGAGGGCCCGCTCGCCACCATGGGACTGTTCCCGCCGGGATCGACGTTCAAGATCGTCACCGCGGGCGCGGCGATCGAACGCGACATGGCCACGCCCAACACACTTCTCGGATGCCCGGGACAGATGGACATCGGCCACCGCACGGTGCCCAACTACGGTGGATTCGATCTCGGCACGGTGCCGATGTCGCGGGCGTTCGCCAGTTCGTGCAACACCACCTTCGCCGAACTCGCCAGCCGGATGCCGCCGCGCGGCCTCACCCAGTCCGCCGCGCAGTACGGCATCGGGCCGGACTACCACATCGCGGGCATCGACACCGTCAGCGGATCGGTGCCGCCGACGGTGAACCTCACCGAACGCACCGAGGACGGGTTCGGTCAGGGCAAGGTGCTGGTCAGCCCGTTCGGGATGGCGCTGGCCGCCGCGACCGTCGCCGCGGGCCATACCCCGGTGCCCCAACTCATCGAGGGTCGCGAAACGCAGATCACCGGTGGGGGCGAGCCCATCTCGGCGAGCGTGGTGGACAGTCTGCGCCCGATGATGCGTCTGGTCGTCACCAACGGCACCGCCAAGGACCTGCAGGGGCCGGCGACGTGCGCGGCAAGACCGGCGAGGCCGAGTTCGCCGGTGGCTCGCACTCGTGGTTCGCCGGGTACCGCGGCGACATGGCGTTCTCGGCGCTGATCGTCGGCGGCGGCAGTTCGGAGTACGCCGTGCGGATGCTCAAGGGCATGCTCGACGAATTGCCGCCGGGCTATCTGGCCTGAGGATCGCCGGGATCACAGCGACTGCGCGCGGTTTGGGCAGCTGACGGCGGTACCGTGGACGTCGCCATGACCGATATCAACCACTTTTCCGCCGACGCGGTCGAGATGAGGATCTCCGACGCCGACCGCAACGGCACGCTGCGCCGGCTGCACAACGCGGTCGCCCTCGGGCTGATCGACATCGAGGAGTTCGAGGAACGCTCGGCGATGGTGTCGCGGGCCCGGTTGCGCTCCGATCTCGACACCCTGGTCGGCGACCTGCCCGGCCCCGGCGCGATCGTCACCTCCGCGGCCGACCGCGTCGAACTGCGCGGCGTGCTCGGGTCACTGAAGCGCCAGGGCGAATGGGTGGTGCCGAGCCGGCTGGCGCTGCACCGCCGCATGGGTTCGGTGGAGTTGGACCTGACGCGTGCGCGGTTCGCCGGCCCCATCGTCGTCATCGAGCTCGACATGAAGTTCGGCGGCCTGGATCTGCGGCTGCCCGACGGGGCGAGCGCCTCCATCGACGACGTCGAGGTCAACGTGGGCAGCGCCCACGACCACCGCAGGGACGCCCCCGCCGAGGGCAGCCCGCACGTCATCCTGACCGGCAAGGTGGTGTGCGGTTCGGTGGACATCCGCGGCCCGCGCAAGTCGTTCCGGTTCCCGCGCCCGCTGCGGACAACCTAGCGGCCCGCCGCCGCGGACTACCTGATCGGCTCGTCGGGCACCCCGAAGCGCTGCTGATACCCGCGCACCTGCTCGCGCACCTGCGCGGCGTCCAAACCGGTGTCGGCCCAGCAGTACCTGTTGCCCCCGCGGTCCCCGGGGTGGGCGGCGAGGAACTCCCGCATCCGCTGCTCGGCGACGGGTTCCAGGTCCCGGCCGAGCGCACCGTAGAGGGTGCGGACGGTGACGAACGGATCGCGCATGAAATCGGCGAACTGCACATCGATCACCCGCTGCTGGGCGAGCGCGGCGGAGTCGCGCAGCATCATGCCGCGGTGAGGCCGACGACGATCTCCTCGCACGACTGCGCCGCGCACTCGGCGATGGACGAGTCGTCGGAGGCCAGCCGGCGCAGGTGGTGGGTGAGCGCGCTGATCGACGAGATGACGTTGAGCGGGTCGCGGTGGGTCTGCACGATCAGCGCGTCCGGGTATTCGGCCACCAGTTTGTCGAGCTGCCACAGATGTGCGGGCGACTTCAGAAGCCACTGCCCGGCGACGGCGGACTGCAGGTGCTGCAGGAACATCCGGTGATAGCGATACGCCGGCCCGTGATCGGCGTCGTGCAGCAGCCAGCGGTAGTAACTCGGCAGGCGGTACTGCACCGAGAAGATCATGCTGCAGAACTGGCCCGCCGTGATGCGCACGCACTCCTGGCCGACCACGTGCCCCCATCGGATGGTGCGCCAGCAGGCCGGGGACGATGTGCTCCGACATCTCGATGCTGGCCTGCGTTTCGGCGATCCGGGGATCGGTGTCGTAGGTCTCGGGCCGCGGCAGCGGGTAGGGGTTGTCGACCTCCCACGTCAACGGCGGGCGCAGCGCGGGATCCTGGGCCAGCAGGTCGAACAGGATCGTCGTCCCCGACCGTGGCTGGCCCACGATGAAGATGGGCTGCACCACCGGCTGGGCGGCGACCTCGGCATGCTGCTTGCGCCAGTTGACGATCTGAAGCCGGCTGGTGAGCGGACGGACGACGTCCATCGCGGCGATCTCGACCCCGAGGGCGTTGAGTCCCGCCTCGTTGATCAGTCCGTCGCACAGTCGGTGCAGCCCGTCGCGCCAGGTGTCGTCATCGCCGAAGTCGTCGCTGCCCGCGACCTCGCACGCCTGCTCGACGAGCCGGTCGGGATTGAAGCCGATCGGTGATCACGAGGCGGGTCCGCCGCGGCGGACCGTCGTATGCACCTCAGGCGGATCAGGTCTGTCGAGCCATCGCAGGATGACGAAGCCGCGGTGCCTGCCACCGGTGTCCAGCCAATGCCCATGACCGAAGTCTTTGGCGCCGATGGCGATCCGCACGATCCCGGCGTTGTCCGGACGGATCCCTTTGTCGGTGACGGAGCTGTGCCGGTGCCGTGGTTCGAGACATTCGTGCCAGATGTTCTCCAGGGTGACGTTCCAGTAGCGGGTGTCGGGCGGCGCGAACTCGAGCACCAGCGATTCGTCGGGCGCCAACGCGAACGTACCCATCATGTACAGGTTGTCGGGGGTGGTGTCCGCGCCGCCCAGTTCGGCGGCCGCTGCCGTCACCAGGGTGTTGGGCTGGGTGAGCAGTTCAGGCTTGATGGTGCGGTGCAGCGTGATCAGCTTGACGATGGTCCACGCCATCGCAGTGAACGCCTCGGCCGCCGCAGCATCGGAAATCGGTTGCAGCGCTTCGCCGTCGAGGCACTCGATGACCATCGAGGCGGGCTGCTCGGCGTCTGGGTCGCCGATGTACTCACGCACCACGATCGCCGACGCGTCCGTCGGGATCGCGACCCACTGCGCATCGCCGAGGATTTCGGACGGCGGTTCGGCAGCTGACAGCACCAGCGCGAATGAGCCGGAGTCGCAGGCTAGCTCGGTGTCGCTGACATAGGCCGCCATGCGGCGGGGCGTCAGGCCGGTGCCCGCCAGCACCTGGAACCCGAGATAGGCGGTGCTGCCACGCTTTCCGGTGACGCGGTAGGTGCGGTCACCGCGGATCATGGCCAGCAGATATCTGCCGTCGGGATTGGGGCCGCCGATCATCCGGGTGTCGCTGCACATGTCGAAGAAATGCGGACGTTCCGGGTCGGCCTCGACGGACAGCTCCGTGCACAGCGCGGTCACCTTGGCCAGGACGCGCAGCCCTTCCAGCAGTTCCCGCTCGTCCGTCGCGTCGTCGGTCACCGTGGTCGTGAGGTCGGCGAGCATCTGTTGGACGAACCGCCAGGATTCCAGCGTCGCCTGTGCGTTTTCGTTGAGCTTGCCGTCCATGATGAGACATAGTCTCACCATGGACGTCGTCTCAGGAGACAAATCGCGCGAAAGCCTGACCGTCCGCAAGCAGCGAGCGACGCGGGCCCGGATCGCGGCCGCCGCGGCCCGGACCGTGGCCGCTCACGGACTTGCGGGCGCCACAGTGGAACAGATCGCCGCCGCCGCGGACATCGGCCGCGCCACTTTCTTCCGGTACTTCAGCGCGAAGGAGGACGCGGTCGCCGAGGGGATGACCACCCACTGGCTGGACCTCATCACCGACGCGATCGCGGCCCAACCGCCGGGGTTGTCGGCCGACCGTGCGGTCGTCGAGGCGTTCGACGATCTCGGTGACGGCTTCGATGCGATCAGCGATCAGGTCCGTGAGCTGGCCACGTTGACTCGGTCATCGCCGGTATTCAGCGCGTGGACGTTGCAGATCTACCTTCGCTACGAGGATGCGATCGCCGATCTGGTCGCGCCACGCTTCGCCGAGCTCGCCCCCGACGATCCGCGGCCGCGGCTGCTGGGGGCGTTGGCGATGGCCTCCATCCGGATCGCCCTGGACGACTGGCTGATCCACGGTGGTTCGTTGCCGTCGCGGGTGCGCGCCGCGCTGGCAACGACCAGCATCGGCTGACGGTCAGGGTCGATTGTTCGCCTTCGGCTCAGGGTCGATTGTTCGCCTTCGGCTCAGGGTCGATTGTTCGCCTTCGGCTCAGCGCGGGTCCAGGACCGCGAAGCTCAGGGTGGCCCGCGCCGCGAGCCGGCCGCGGGCGGCGTCGGTGACGTCCACTGCGATGACCGACAGGCGCCGCCCCGCGCGCACCACGGTGGCCTCGGCGCGGGCGGGTCCCTCGAGAATCGGGGCCAGGAAGTGGACGGTCATGTCCGCCGTCGTGACATCCTGGCCGGGGCCGACGTGCCGGTCGGCCAGTCGCCCGGCGGCGATGTCGATCAGCGTCGCGACGAGTCCGCCCTGCAGTGCGCCGCGCCTGTTCACCAGGTCGGGACGGTTGTCCAATTCGAGAACCAGGCGTTCGTCGGACTCCTCGATGTCACGGAAGTCCAGTTGACTGAACAAGTGTCCCGGGGTGACCTGCATGCGCGGAACGCTAGCATCATTCTCCATCTACGAGAGTGCCATTCTCCCGTTAGTCTGGCGTCATGTCAGTACGGACCGCCCTTCGTCCCGGCGTGGTGTCACCGACGTTGCCGGTACCCAAGTCGATCGCCCGACCCGAGTACGTGGGACGGCCGACCGCACGCGAGGGCAGCCGAGCCCTGGGTGCAGCCGCCCGAGGTGATCGAGAAGATGCGGGTGGCCGGCCGGATCGCCGCCGGCGCGCTCGCCGAGGCGGGCAAGGCCGTCAGGCCCGGGGTGACGACCGACGAGCTCGACCGGGTGGCCCACGAGTACATGGTCGATCACGGCGCGTACCCGTCGACGCTGGGCTACAAGGGATTTCCGAAGTCGTGCTGCACGTCGCTGAACGAGATCATCTGTCACGGAATCCCGGACTCCACCGTGGTCGAGGACGGCGACATCGTGAACATCGACGTCACCGCCTACATCGACGGTGTGCACGGCGACACCAACGCGACGTTCTTGGCGGGCGACGTCTCCGAGGAACATCGGCTGTTGGTGGAGCGCACCCATGAGGCCACCATGCGGGCGATCAAGGCGGTCAAACCCGGCAGGGCGCTCTCGGTCGTCGGCCGTGTCATCGAGGCCTACGCAAACCGGTTCGGTTACAACGTGGTTCGCGACTTCACCGGCCACGGCATCGGCACCACATTCCACAACGGGCTGGTGGTGCTGCACTACGACCAGCCGTCCGTTCAGACCGTGATCGAACCGGGCATGACGTTCACGATCGAACCGATGATCAACCTCGGGACGCTGGATTACGAGATTTGGGACGACGACTGGACCGTCGCCACCAAGGACAAGAAGTGGACAGCCCAGTTCGAGCACACCCTGGTGGTCACCGGTACCGGCGCGGAGATTCTCACTGCGCTGTGAGGCGAGCGCCGTGAGTAGCCTGAAGGGATGACCAGGCGGCAGGTGGCAACGGCCGTCGCGGCAACCCTCATCCCGGCGGTCCTCGCCGGATGTTCGCAGGTGGTCACCGGCACCGCGGCGTGGCCCGGCGCCAGGCTCGAGCGCGCGGTGCTCACCGAGGCGGACTTTCCGCCAGGGGTGCGCTACCAGCGCATCGTCAAGGATGCCGGTCAAGGCGACGGCGCCGGCGCACCGCCGCCGATGCTCTCGACGCCCGAAGGTTGTACGGACGGGTTGACCCGCGACATCGCGCAGAACGCCGAGCGGGGGCCGGGCAGCGCAGCCGAGTACATGGTCGCCTATGACGGCGCGCGGATGGTCATCACGGTGTTGACATGGTCGCTCGAATATCGAGCGGTTGGCCGCCACCGCCGAACGGTGCGCCGAGTACGAGACGTACTTCGATCCTTCGGATCCCGGCATCCCGGTGACCACGACGAGGCTGCCGACTCCACGCGGAGATGCGCTGGTCTATCAGCAGACGATGAACCTCAACGGCGCGCAGAGCAGCGTGTACTTCTCCTTCGAGAACGTGGGATCGATGGCGGTGTTCGGGATCGCCTTCCCCACGACGGATCCGTCCGTCGCCGTCAAAGGCACGCTCCCGCAGACTTTTCTGGAGATCACCGACAAACAGGCCGAACGCGCGGAGGCCGTTTGACCGTTTGCGGTTAAGAGCATGAAAAGCCGCCCGCGGACTTCGCTGCTGCCTGTAGTTTGACGAAATGCCCTCTCCCACGATCACCGTCGACGGCTTCGGCATTCCCGTCGAGGTCGCCGGCCCGGAGAAGGGATCCGTCGTGGTGTTGCTCGGCGCGGCTCACCAAACGCCCGCCGCCTACGAAGCGGTGTGCCAGCGTCTGCACACGGCGTCGCTGAAGACCGTTGTCATCGGCCCCGATCCGCGGCTGACCGCGAAGTCGGTGATCGCCATCCTCGACTCGCTCGACGTCCGCTGGGCGCTACTGGTCGGTGACCGGCACGGCGCGGAGTTGGCGTGGGAATTCGCCGCGACGCGGCTCGACCGCTTCATCGGGCTGGTGGTGATCGATCGCGGGCATCCGCGGGTGGCCGATCTCGCCGGGGTGATCCGCGACGAGCACTGCCCGCCGGTCGAGTTGAACACCACCGCGCTGGTCAGCACCCCGGCGGCACGCGCGGTCGCCAAGGCCAGCCAGCGATACATCTACGGCGAGTACCGGGTGGTCGAGCTGCTGGGCAGGCGCAACGCGGCCGACTCGACCGCGCAACTGGCCGCCGAGATCGTGATGCGCACCAGCACCTGGTGACGCGTCACGCCTCTGGTGTCGCGTGTTCTTGATTGATTCACGTTTGGATTTGCCGAGGAGTTCGTCGACGGTTTTGATCCAGGTTGAAGGGTTCGGCGCTGGCGGCGTGAAATGCACTGTGAGCCTTAGTTTTTCTTGTTCAGCCAGCGCGCCGTTGGGATGCTCGGGCTACCGCTACACCATTTCAGTACCTTCGCACGTGTGGCCGTCGGCGTCGAACCGCCGCCATCAGCGGCCCGCACGATCGGCCTCGTCGCCGACGCCGCACGCACCCGTCGAACCTGGTCAACGCCTGTCGCGCGCCGATCACGCTCGCTCCTGCGGCGTCAGCGTATTCGGAGGAGCTCTGAATTGGGTCTACACCTCAATTGGCACTAATAAGCAATCTGGCAATCGTGCCGAGCGAGGTTCGCGACGTACATGTACCCGTCGGGTCCCTGGATAAATGCGACGGGGGTAACTTCGCTGCGGTATAAGATATCTCACACTGCTGCGATCGTTGGCATCGACGACGAACACCTCGCCGTCGTTAATATTGGTAAAGAAGAGGTCATTCTGAAGTTCGGCTGCGTATCGCGATCCCGAGTATGGGGCGCCGACGCCTACGATAGCACTCGAGCTGATAGCCCGGTGTGTTCTCGTCGTGAGCAAATGCGCGATACGCGGGTGTTATCGTGATGGCCCCACTCGCGACCTCCGCATAGAATTCGGCGGCGCTGGGAAAGTCGCGCGCATCGTCGCGTCGGAGGCTCTGATATCCCGGTGCCGGCCGAATTACGCCATTATCACCGCCTTCGAAATACGGCCAGCCAAAGTTTGCTCCAGCTGGGCCACTCTCGATCTCCTCCCAACTGAACCAGCCTGTATTCGCAATGAGAAGGCGCCCATCCTGGGCGAACCCGATGGAAAACGGATTTCTCAGGCCTGACTGGTAGACCTTGGAACGGTTGGTGCTGAGATCGGCGCCGGGCTCGACAAACGGGTTGTCGGGTAGTCCCAGGCCAGTCAACGGGTCGATGCGCAGGATCTTGCCGGACAGACTGTCTACCTTCTGAACACTGACAGCGCGCGGGTCCGTTCCGTTGAAGGACGCGCCGTCCCCGATAGAGACATAGAGAGCGCCGTCGGGGCCGAACGCCAGCGATCCGCCGGCGTGACTGCGCGAATCGACCTTGATGTAGTCGTCGACGTATTCCCCTGTCTGGGCGTTGAAGCCGGATTCTGGCTGGTTCAAGTCGCTGGTGCTGTCGACGGCTCCCGCTCCGCTGATGTCCTCAAGCGTCCGCCCGGCACCGCCGAGCAAAATGACTTCGCTGCCGGGAACCGCCGTCGTGTAATTGGTCGCCGCATCGGCGGTGAAACGCACAAGATAGGCAAAGCGGTTTCCGGCGCCGTCCGGTCCCGCATTCCCAGCCTTGCCTGCGGTACCGGGGGGATCGACGACATAGAACGCATAGACGTAATTATGCTCGGGCTGACCGGGCTGAACCGGCTGACCAAAGTCGGGATGCAACGCGATGTCCAGCAGGCCGCGATCCTGATTGCTGTTTACTTTCGAACTTATGTCGATAAAAGTAGATTGAGTACCGGTAACCACATTGAATAGTTTGATTGCGCCATTTTTCTCAGCGACATATATCAGCGAGGGATTTTGCGGCGCAAATTCAAACGCCAACGGTAGATTGAGTCCTGAAGCAACGACTTGCTGCGTGACGGTGTAATTCGACGTCAGCGGTGGTGATATGGGGTCGTCGACAGGGTTTTCGTCATCCAGTATGTTCACGCGCGCTGTTCGCGGGAAAAGTATTGACGAACCGCTATCGACATTGATGATTGAGACGACAAATGTCTCAGTCGGCTCTGACAGGTTATCGTTGAGAATTTGCACGGGGATGAAGACGCGTGCTACACCCACGCCCATCGTTACCGTTCCGTTTCCGCCGACATAGTCCAGCCCGGCGGTTGCGGTATCGGAGGTAATTCCGTACTCAACGGTCGACGTTCGCGTCAGATCGCCCGTGCGGACGATGGGTACCATCACGGTCCCGCCCGCCTCACCGATCCTCGGGCTGGCATCTTCGAAGAAGATTGACGGGGGTATCACCCCGGCGGTGACCGCGACGTTGTCGAATGTGGAGGTGTTGACTCGCTTTGCCGCTGGGCGCCACCAGCGGGTGCGCGCGGTGACGAACAAGCCGATCTCCGCGGTGCTATCGAGGGCCACGGTGGTCGATCCGACCTGCGTCCAGGTCTGCCCGTCGGTCGAGGTGTAACCGGTGATGGTGTTGCCGGTGCGGGTCAGCTTGAGCCAGGCGTTGGGTGGCGCGATCGCGCGAGCTTGGGTTTTCTTGTTGAACCCGGACTGGAAGGCGATCCCGTTAGCCGGTGTGACGGCCAACAGGGCATACGGCGCCCCGGCTGTCGCCGACTGTTTGATCATGACACCGGCTTTGGCCCAGGGGTCGGTTTTTTCCTCGAGCCGTGACCCGGGCGATGATCTGACCGTCGCCGGTCAACGTCTGATGCACGAAGTGGAATTGGTCGCGGCTTCCCCAGATGTCGATGACCGGAGCCATTGACGGTGAAAACGCCATTGGCATATGAAGAGGATCCGGCCTGAGCCGGTCCGCCGATATCAACGCCGACCCAGGGCGCCGGCAGTGGCGTCGCGGCCGGCTCCGCGGCGGCTACCACCGCGATTACCTGCACGTCGGCATCGGACTGCGCGGATACTTCGAGAGGATTGCCCCCCGCCGGTGAAACTTCCCCGTCTGCCGGAGATGCTACCGCGGCAGTTTGAGCTGTCTGCATCGAGCTTGGTGCCGTGGTTTGATCGGCGAGTTCTCGGATGGACTGTCGACGTGCCCACGCCAGCACGGCCAACAACGCCGGCGATTCTGGCGGGTCTTGGGGACCGGGGGCCAGTAACGACCCCAGCGCCACAACGATCAACTCGGCGGGCTTGCTCGTGGGTGTGTCGGCAGGCGTGATCGCCGTCTCGATCAGCTGCGGCGCATTCGACGTCGACGATCTCGATGTGAACGTGGTCGTAGGTGGCTGATTGGGCTGGTCGGCCGCCTGGCCATCCGTGGGGACGGATGTCCCACCCGATGATCGCGGTCGCAGGGCGGTGGCGCCGGCCCTGGTCGAAGGGGTCAGGGAATTCGTGGCGGCCGGTCGTCGGACCTGTCTTGATCTCGTGCCCGCAGGCGTGTCGTCATCGGTGGACGAGTTGGCACCGGTTGTGCCCGAGGTGTGCTGGCCGCGTGACCTACGAACGGTCGCACCGGATTCGCGGGTCGTGGTGATCTCCGACGGATTCGATGTGTCTGACTTATCTGCGGAGCTATCCGACTCATCGGCTCGGAAGGCTCGACCGAGAGGTCGCTGACGAGTTTGACTCCGAGGCGGTGTCGTCGGCCCACGCCACTCCCGGGGTGGTGGCTATGGCACCGCCGATGCCGAGCGCGACCGCCAGGGCGCCTACGCGGCCAATGTATTTGCCATACACGGTGGTTACCCTCCGGCTCGGCTTCGGCCGACACGCGGCGTGAGGGTTCTCCGACGACCGCATCAACGCAGCTACAGCGGTATCGAGACTCTTCGGGCGCGTTGGCTGCGCACCAGTGGCCTGCGCGGGCGGCGACGGCTGGTCACCTGCGGGGCGCTTCCAGCCAGGGTCGCGCGGTATCACCGAGTTCATAACTTCCCCCCACTTCTGGACAAGATATGCCGCCGCTCACTCTACTGTTCGCTAGTGAGGATTACATCAAAGTCTAGAAAAACGAGTAGGTTCGCGGCGGTGGCTCATCCTCCGCTTGTTCGCAAACACCAGCCATCCGCTTTCCAGGTCCGGAGGCAAACGGAACGGCGCAGCAAAAACGATTGAAAAGAGGTATTGATCCATTCAATCGTTAATTGTCAAGCCAAACTAGCAAATCAGGACTCTCTACACGATCGTTTCTTTCGACACCGACAATTGACTTTTGGCGAACTTCGCGCACGTTGCCTAAACATGAGGCGAGGCCGCATACAGTGCCGGAACGGTGGGTACAGCACGCTTCCCCTCGCACTTGAGGTGAACCGCCTCGGCAGCACGCCCGTCCGCTGCGCGACGACGGCTCGTCGCGGGTTGGCTCGGCGAGACACTTGGTGCCGCATGCCCGCCAAGTGCCAACCGACGGATTGGGTCACGCAGGGTCGCGTGTCGTTGATTCGGTTGCGGTTGGTGGGTTGAGACAAATGACTGGTGATATTGCGGAGCGGACCGGGTTCTCGCATTGCGACGATCAGCACCTACATCGACGCCTACAAGGACCGCGTCGAACCGTTCACCCGGATGAAAAGCGCCGACGACCTCCTCGGCAGCAGAACTGAACGTGAATCAATCAAAATCACGCGACACTAGGCCGACTCGGTGCGCTCGACCTCGTCCGGCGTCCACGCCTGCGGCAGACCCGGCTGACCGGGGAACAGGAAGTCCACGAACGCCTTTGCGGTGGGCTGGGGCTCGTGGTTGGCCAGGCCGGGGCGTTCGTTGGCTTCGATGAACGCATATTCCGGTCGGGTGACGTCGGGGACCAGCAGGTCGATTCCCGTCACCGGAATGCCGATCGCCTGGGCGGCGGCGACGGCCACCGATCGCAATTCCGGATGCACGGACGCGGTCACGTCGTGGATGGTTCCGCCCTGGTGCAGGTTGGCCGTCCGACGAACCCGGAGACGCACTCCTTCGTCGAGGACGTCGTCGAACGAGAACCCGGCCTCCTTCACCGTCGTCTCGGTGACGGCGTCCATCGGGATGCGTGACTCGCCGCCGGTGGCGGCCGCGCGCCGCCGGCTCTGTGCCTCGATCAGCTCGCTGATGGTGTGGCGTCCGGTGCCGATGACCTCGGCGGGCACCCGCAGCGCCGCGGCGACCACCTTGCCGTCGATCACCACGAGTCGCAGATCGTCGCCCTGGGCGCGCTGTTCGAGGAGGACCTCGGGGTGCTGCTCCCGCGCCCGGGCCAGCGCAGCGTCCAGCTCGTCGGGGCCGTCGACCCCGACCGTGATTCCCTTGCCCTGTTCACCGCGGGTGGGCTTGACGACGATGTCGCCCACCTCGGCGAGGAATTCGTGGTCCGCGTCGTCGAACGTGGCCAGCCGGCCCCTCGGCACAGCGATGCCGGCATCGGAGACGAGCCGTCGGGTGTGGCGCTTGTCGTCGCAGCGGCTCATCGCCACCGCGGAGGTGTATTCGGACAACGATTCACGGGTGATGACGCTGCGCCCGCCGTGCGACAACCGCATCTCACCGGCCTCGGCATCGAGGACCTCCACCCAGATCCCGCGCCGGATGGCCTCGTCGGCGATGATCCGCGCGTAGGGGTTGAGATCGTCGACGGTTTCCGGTGGATGGGTGAAGAGCGGCTCGTTGATGGCGTTCTTGCGTTTCACCGCCATCACCGGCACACGGGCGAACCCCAGCTTCTCGTACAGTGCGATCGCGGCGTTGTTGTCGTGCGACACCGAGAGATCCATGTAGGCGCGGTCCCGGTCCCGATAGACGGCGCCGAGCTTGCGGGTCAACGCGGCGCCCACACCGGGAATGCCCGCCGTCGGGTCCACGGCCAGCGTCCATAGGCTCGAGCCGTTCTCGGGATCGGAGAACAGCGCGACGTGGTCGACGCCGGTCACGGTGCCCAGCACGGCGCCGTCGTCGTCACGCACGGCGACGAGGTAATCGACAGACGGCTGATGGGTGAGGTTGTCCCAGATGTCGTCGATGGGCGCGGGCACCATCCCGCAGCGCGTATAGACGCGGTTCATCGCGTCGACGTCCTCGCGGCTCTGCACTGTGCGCACGCTGAACCCGCTCTGCACGGGCCCGGTGTCCTCGCTCTCGGAGAACCGCAGCCGATACGTGTGGCTCGGGTCGATGAACAACTCGGCGGGCGCCTTGGACACCAGGACATGGGGTTCGCGCGCGTAGATGCAGATGTCGCGGCGGCCGTGGCCCTCCTGGCGCAGCACCGCTGCCAGCTGCTCCGGGTCCGCGAACGTCTGCCCGAAAATGAGCCTGCCCCAACCGAGTTCGAGCACCACATCATCGGCCATCGCATCCACCAGGTGCGGCGGTGAGGCCTCATGGAGGGCGAGTGTGATCGCCTCGGGATGGTCCTGCTCGGGATCGGTGTTGCTCACGCGGCCGGTCCGTCGATGCCGTGCCGCTGCAGCCACAGCTCGAGCAGTGCGATCTGCCACAGCTCGTTGCCGCGAAGGGGTGTCAGCTTCCCGTTGGGGTCGGCCAGCAGCCGCTCCACGGCCTCCGGGCGGAACAGCCCACGTTCCTTGGCCGCGGGCGCGTACAACGCATCGCGGACCAGATCCAGGTAGGGCCCCTCCAGATGGGTGAGGGCGGGCACCGGGAAGTAGCCCTTCGGCCGGTCGATCACGTCGGCGGGGATCACCTGGCGGGCGGCCTGCTTGAGCACGCCCTTGCCCTCATAGGCGGTCTTGAAGTGCGGGGGACAGGTAGCGGCCAGCTCGACGAGCTCATGGTCGAGGAACGGTACCCGGCCCTCCAGGCCCCACGCCATCGTCATATTGTCGACCCGCTTGACCGGGTCGTCGACCAGCATCACGGTCGAATCCAGGCGCAGCGCCCGGTCGACACCGGTCTGCGCGCCGGCGCGGGCGAAGTGCTCGGCGACGAAAAGCTCGCTGGGGTCATCGGCGGTCGCGACGGCAGGAGACACCAGCGCCGAGTACGCCGAATGGTCCCGATCGAAGAAGGCCGCCCGGTAGCCGGCCACCGAACCCGCCACCGACGCCGCGGCCGGCTCACCCATCGGCGGGTACCAGTGGTAGCCGGCGAACACCTCGTCGGCGCCCTGTCCTGACTGCACGACCTTGACGTGCTTGGCGACTTCCTGGCTGAGCAGATAGAACGCCACGCAGTCATGGCTGACCATCGGCTCGCTCATCGCGGCGATCGCCCCGTCGAGGGCGGGCAGCATCCGGTCGGTGCCGATCCGGATCTGGTGGTGGTCGGTTGCGAACCTCTCGGCGATGATGTCGGAGTAGCGGAACTCGTCACCGGCGACGCCGCCGACCGACTCGAAGCCGATCGAGAACGTCTTCAGCCCGTGCTGGCCCGCTTCGGCGAGCAACCCCACGATCAGGCTGGAGTCGACACCGCCCGACAACAGGCAGCCCACCGGCACGTCGGCCACCAGCCGCCGCTTGACGGCGACCCGCAGCGACTCGAGAACCGCTTCCTCCCAGTCCTTTTCGGACCAATCGGAGCGGTCGTCGCGACGGGTGAAGTCGGGCTCCCAGTATGTCGTGGTGGTACGTGTGCCGTCGGGCTCGATCGCCACGAGGGAGGCGGGCGGGACCTTGCTGACGCCGCGCAGGATCGTGCGCGGCGGCGGCACGACCGAATGGAACGTCAGGTAGTGGTGCAGGGCCACCTGGTCGATCCGGGTGTCTATCGAGTTGTCCCTGCCACCGCCGGCCAGAAGCGCCGGCAGCGAGGACGCGAACCGGATCCGGTCGGCGTTCTCGGTGAGGTACAGCGGCTTGATGCCGAGGCGGTCGCGGCCCAACAGCACCCGTCCGCTGTCGCGCTCGACGATGGCGAAGGCGAACATCCCTTTGAGATGGTCGACGAAACGGTCGCCCCAATGGTGGTAACCCTTCAGCAGCACCTCGGTGTCGCTATGGGAGAAGAAGCGGTAGCCGTGGCCGCAGAGTTCGTCACGCAGCTGCTTCGTAGTTGTAGATGCAGCCGTTCCAGGCCACCGACAACCCGAGGTCGGAATCGACCATCGGCTGCGCACCGGCCTCGGAGAGATCGATGATCTTCAGGCGCCGGTGCCCGAGGGCCACTCTGCCCTGGGACCACACGCCCGCGGAATCCGGCCCGCGGGGAACCATGACCTCGGCCATCGCTGCGACGGCGCTGATATCTGGGGTTCTGCCGTCGAGACGTACCTCGCCGGTGACTCCACACACCTGTTCGACCCTACTCTGTGTCGGCGCTTCCCATCCGGGCTGTTCACGGCCGCGCGACAGGGCCCGGCGCCGTCGCTAATTACCCCGGGAGGACGGGGTCCAACCCGCCGCCCCCTAGATCGAGACGCTCGTCACAGGCATGACGGCTGGTCGGATCAGGACACGCCCCTCAACTCGTCGCCCTCGAGGGTGACCTGCTTGATGGGGCCGGTGAACCAGTGCTTCACCGACACGTGCCAGTAGATATACAGCAGGATCAGGACGCCACCGACCAGCAACGGCGTGTAGTTGACGTACTTCCATTCGAAGGCATCACCCCAGGGCACGCCGCCCGACGACGTCGGGAACATCGCGATGATCGAGGTGACGACGATCTCGATGACCGCGACCGGCGCCATCCACTTGTGGTGGCCGCGCAGGTTCCACTTGCCCACCTGGAAGTCGTCGCCCAGTCGCCAGCGCAGGAAGATCGGCACTGCGAAGCACAGGTAGAGGCCCACAACGCCGATCGACACGACCGCGAAGAACGCCACCGGCACCGGAGCGCCGTTGATGTCGACCTCGACGATCGCGGGCAGCGTGATGACCGCGGCGAGCGTCGCCGTGACGATGACGCCGTTGGCGGGGATCTTGTTCTTGCTCACCTTCGACCACAACTGGTGGCCCGGCACCGCGCGGTCCCGGCTGAACGCGAACAGCATGCGCGACGAACTCGTCTGGCACGCCGTGGTGCAGAAGAACTGACCGGCCGTCGAGATCAGCAGGATGATCGCCACCCACTGCGAGTCCAGCGCCTGGTTGAAGATCCCGACCACCGCGCCGCCGCCCGCGGATACCGCGTCCGCGTCGTTCACGGCGAACAGGAACGTCAACAGCAGGATCCAGCCGCCGATCGCCGAGTAGAAGATGGACCGCCAGATGCCTTTGGCCGCGCCGTCAGCCGCACTCTTGGTCTCCTCCGACAGGTGAGCCGACGCGTCGTAGCCGGTGATGGTGTACTGCGTCAGGATCGCCGAGATCGGCAGCACGAACAGCAGGAAGCCGATGCCGGACGTCTCGCCGCCGAACATTCCGCTGTTGTTGATGGTTCTCGCGAACACGTCGCCGAAGCTCGCGTGCTGCTCGGGGAGGAGCAACAGGATGAGGATCACCGCCGCCGCACCCGCGACGTGCCACCACACCGAGACGTTGTTGATGACGGCCAGCAGGTGCGACGAGAAGATGTTGATCAATGCCGACGCCGCCAGGATGATCACGAACAGGAGGAACGTCCTGGTCAGGCTGTAGCCCTCCAACCACGTCTCACTGAACGTGCCCAGAGTCAGGTCCAGGAACGTCGCACAGCCGTAGGCCACCGACGCCAGGATGGCGATCAGGCCGATCAGATTCAGCCAGCCGGTGTAGAAGCCGGCCTTCGGGCCGCCGAGTTTGGCTGCCCACCAATAGATCCCGCCGGAGGTCGGGTAGGCGGACACCAGCTCGGACATGCACAGCCCGATGATCAGGATGAACACCGATACGATCGGCCAGCCCCACGCGATCGCCGCAGGCCCGCCGTTGTTCCAGCCGAGGCCGAACGAGGTGAAGCAGCCCGCCAGGATCGAGATGATCGAGAACGAGATCGCGAAGTTGCTGAACCCGGACCAGTTGCGGGACAGTTCCTGCGTGTACCCGAGGCTGGCGAGATGTCTCTCGTCGTCGTCTAAAAGTTCGTGGCCCTCGGGCACGGCGGACCTCCTCTGTGAGATTTCAGCGCGGCGTGGGGGAACGCTGGCTGCAACGGGACAATAATCGTCTATTGGTCTGGTGTCCTACCTTTGAACATGGCAGTTTGGGGAACTGTAACTGCGGGCTGCTGCTCAGGCACCCGCTAAAGGTCGGTTTCACCCGGGATGCCAAGAAAGGTCAGGGCCTGCTGATGAGTACACGGGGCATGTTGTCGAAGGCCGATCTCGAACGACAGGTCGCCGCCGGCGACATCGACACGGTGATCGTCGCCTTCTGCGACATGCAGGGCAGGCTCACCGGTAAGCGGATCTCCGCCCGGCTGTTCGTCGAGGACGTCGCCGAGCACGGCGCCGAATGCTGCAACTACCTCCTCGCGGTCGACGTCGACATGAACACCGTCGACGGATACGCGATCTCCAGCTGGGAGACCGGCTACGGCGACATGGTGATGACCCCGGACTTCTCCACCCTGCGGCTGCTGCCGTGGCTGCCGGGCACCGCGATGGTGATGGCCGATCTGTCCTGGACGGACGGCAAGCCGGTGAAGCAGGCGCCGCGCGGCATCCTGCGCACCCAGCTCGACCGGCTCGCCGAGCGGGACATGGGCGCTGTTGCGGCCACCGAACTCGAGTTCATGGTCTTCGACGACACCTTCCGCGACGCCTGGAAATCCGGCTACCGCGACCTGACGCCGGCCACCGATTACAACATCGACTATGCGATGCTGGCCTCGACCAGGATGGAGCCGTTGCTGCGCGACATCAGGACCGGGATGGAAGGCGCGGGGCTGTACTGCGAGGGCGTCAAGGGTGAGTGCAACCTGGGCCAGCAGGAGATCGGGTTCCGGTACGACGACGCGCTGGTCATCTGTGACAACCACACGATCTACAAGAACGGCGCGAAAGAGATCGCCGACCAGCACGGCAAGAGCCTGACGTTCATGGCGAAATTCGATGAGCGCGAAGGTAACAGCTGTCACATTCACATCTCGTTTCGCGGTGAGGACGGTTCGGCGGTATTCGCCGACGACGACGACGAGCTGGGTATGTCGGCGATGTTCCGCAGCTTCGTCGCCGGCCAGCTGGCGACGCTTCGCGAGCTGACATTGTTCTACGCGCCGAACATCAACTCCTACAAGCGTTTCGTCGACGGAAGCTTTGCGCCGACCGCGGTCGCCTGGGGGATCGACAACCGCACCTGCGCCCTGCGGGTGGTCGGCCACGGTCACGGCATGCGGATGGAGTGTCGGGCCGCCGGCGGGGACGTCAACCAGTACCTGGCGGTTTCGGCGCTGATCGCAGGCGGCCTGCACGGCATCGATCAGGAGCTCGAACTACCGGAAGCATTGCAGGGCAACGCCTACACCAGCGGCGCCGAACGCCTGCCGACGACGCTGGCCGAAGCCGTCGAGCTGTTCGACAATTCGCAGGTCGCGCGCGACGCGTTCGGCGACGACGTCGTCGACCATTACCTCAACAACGCACGCGTCGAGCTCAAGGCGTTCAATGCCGCGGTCACAGATTGGGAGCGGGTGCGTGGCTTCGAACGGCTCTAGTCCTGGCGCGAGCAGACATGAAATCGCCCAGAATCCGGCCGAATCGGGCGAGTTTGCGTCTGCTCGCCGTGATGTGCGCCCGGTGATCGGGCTGACCACCTATCTGCAGCGGGCCCAGACCGGCGTGTGGGACGTCCGGGCCAGCTTCCTGCCCGCCATCTACTTCGAGGGGGTCGGACAGGCCGGCGGCATCTCGGTGCTGCTGCCGCCGCAACCCGTGGACGCCGGCGTCGCCGAGCGCGTGCTCGACGGCATCGACGGCTCTGGTCATCACCGGCGGGCGCGACGTCGACCCCGCCGCCTACGGCAGTCCGCGTGCACCCTGCCACCGACGAGCCCGTCACCGACAGCCGGACGCGTGACGCCTTCGAGTTCGCGCTGCTGCAGGGCGCGGTGCGACGGGGCATGCCGGTGCTGGGTATCTGCCGGGGCGCGCAGGTGCTCAACGTCGCGCTCGGGGGCACGCTGCACCAGCATCTTCCCGACGTCGTCGGCCACACCGGCCACCAGCAGGGCAACGCGGTGTTCAGCACGTCGTCGATCGCGACGGTGCCCGGCACCCGGGTCGCAGGCCCTGGTCGGTCCGACCACCGAGGCCCAGTGCTACCACCACCAGGCCATCGATCGAGCTCGGGGACGGCCTGATCGTGAGCGCCTCCGACGCCGACGGGGTGATCGAGGCGGTCGAGCTCGATCCGGCGCGACACCCGCACAGCTGGGTGGTGGCGGTGCAGTGGCATCCCGAGGAACGGCTCGACGACCTTCGGCTGTTCGCGGGACTGGTCGGCGCCGCAGCGAGGCTATGCGACTCAGAAGACCCGGAAAGTGAGCAGATGACCGCCAGTGAAGTGATCAATCCCGCGACCGAGGAGCTGCTGCGCGCTCGTCGAACAGACCGACGAGGCCGGGGTCGACGACGCGGTGGCGCGCGCCAAGGCCGCCCAGCGGGATTGGGCCCGACAGGCCCCGGCCGATCGGGCCGCGGCGCTGCGCTCGTTCGCAGCGGTGGTGGACACGCACGTCGAGGAGCTCGCCGCTCTCGAGGTCGCCAACTCCGGCCATCCGATCGGCAATGCGCGGTGGGAGGCAGGGCACGTCCGCGACGTCCTGCAGTACTACTCCGCGACGCCGGAACGACTGTCCGGCAAGCAGATTCCGGTTGCGGGCGGCTTGGACGTCACCTTCAACGAGCCACTCGGGGTGGTCGGCGTCATCACCCCGTGGAACTTCCCGATGACCATCGCCTCGTGGGGCTTCGCCCCGGCGCTCGCGGCGGGCAACGCGGTGCTGGTCAAGCCCGCCGAGTGGACCCCGCTGACGACGATCCGGCTCGGCGAGCTCGCCGTGGAGGCGGGCCTACCCGCCGACCTGTTCCAGGTGCTTCCCGGCAAGGGGTCGGTGGTCGGGGAGCGATTCGTCAGCCATCCCGACGTCCGCAAGATCGTGTTCACCGGCTCCACCGAGGTGGGCACGCGGGTGATGGCAGGTGCTGCGGCACAGGTCAAGCGGGTCACCCTGGAGCTGGGCGGCAAGAGTGCCAACATCGTCTTCGACGACTGCGACCTGGAGCGGGCCGCCGCGACCGCACCGTACGGAGTCTTCGACAACGCCGGACAGGACTGCTGTGCGCGAAGCCGGATCCTGGTGCAGCGCAACGTCTACGACAAGTTCATGGAGCTGTTCGAACCCGCGGTCAAAGGTGTTGTCGTCGGAGATCCCCAGGCCGGTGACACCGAGATGGGTCCGCTGGTGTCCAGGGCGCACTGGAACTCGGTGTCCGCGTTCGTGTCCGACGATTCACCTGTGGCGTTCCGTGGGGATGCACCGGTCGGCCCCGGCTTCTGGTTCCCCCCGACCGTGCTGACACCGCAGCGTGACGACCGCACCGTCATCGAGGAGATCTTCGGGCCCGTCGTCACGGTGTTGCCGTTCGAGGACGAAGCCGACGCCATCGCGTTGGCCAACGACACCGTCTACGGGCTGTCCGGATCGATCTGGACCGAGAACATCTCCAGGGCCCTGCGGGTATCGCGGGCGGTGGAATCCGGCAATCTGTCGGTCAACTCGCACTCGTCGGTCCGCTACAGCACGCCGTTCGGCGGCTTCAAACAGTCCGGGCTCGGCCGTGAGCTCGGTCCCGACGCCCCACTGTCGTTCACCGAGACGAAGAACGTCTTCTTCGCCGTCCAGGAGGTCAACTGATGGATCTGACCGAGCGACTGAAGGACAAGGTCGCCGTGATCACCGGGGGTGCGAGCGGCATCGGTCTGGCGACTGCCAAGCGGATGCAATCCGAAGGCGCGATCGTCGTCATCGGGGACGTCGACCCCACCACGGGCAAGAGCGTCGCGAACGACCTCAACGTGACTTTCGTGCAGGTCGACGTCTCGGATCCGGTTGCGGTGGACCACTTGTTCGACACCGCCGTCGAGGTCCATGGAGGCGTCGACATCGCCTTCAACAACGCGGGCATCAGCCCACCTGAGGACGACCTGATCGAGAACACCGGCATCGACGCGTGGGACCGGGTGCAGGACATCAACCTCAAGTCGGTGTTCTTCTGCTGCAAGGCGGCTCTGCGCCACATGGTGCCCGCGCAGAAGGGGTCGATCGTCAACACCGCGTCGTTCGTCGCGGTGATGGGGTCGGCGACGTCGCAGATCTCCTACACCGCCTCCAAGGGCGGGGTGCTGGCGATGTCGCGCGAACTCGGCGTGCAATACGCCCGCCAGGGGATCCGGGTCAACGCGCTCTGCCCGGGACCCGTGAACACGCCTCTGCTGCAGGAGTTGTTCGCCAAGGATCCCGAGCGTGCGGCGCGGCGGCTCGTGCATGTGCCGGTCGGTCGATTCGCCGAACCGGAGGAACTCGCGGCTGCAGTGGCCTTCCTGGCCAGCGATGACGCGTCGTTCATCACTGCATCGACCTTTCTCGTCGACGGCGGCATCAGCGGCCACTACGTGACACCGCTGTAGACGGCACCCCGCAGATGACAGCCGCAACCGACCCCAGCGAGGGCAGCGCCGCCAGTGACGCGCTGCTCCGTCCGGTGCGGCCGCTGAACGCTTTCGAGGACACGGTCGAGAGGCTGCTGCAGACGATCCGGCTCGGTGTCCTGCAGCCGGGTGAATCATTGCCGCCCGAAAGGGAATTGGCCGCGCGGCTGGGCGTCAGCCGCGACACCGTGCGGGAGGCGATCAAATCCCTGGCCGACGCCGGGTATCTGGTCTCTCGCCGCGGCCGCTACGGGGGCACGTTCCTGGCCGAGGCGCTCCCCACGCCGAACGCCGACGAGGTCCGGTTCGGTCGCGCCGACATCGACGACGCGCTGAGCCTGCGGGAGATCCTCGAGGTGGGTGCTGCGCGGATGGCGGCGGCCCGGACGCTCACCGCGACCGAGCGGGAGGCGCTGTGGAGCCGGCTGACCGATGTGCGCGGCGCCGACCCCGAGGATTACCGGCGGCTGGACTCCCGGCTGCACCTGGCGATCGCCGAAGCGGCGGGGGTGCCGTCGCTGATGCCGCTGGTGGCGCAGAATCGGATGCGGCTCAACGAGTTGCTCGACCGCATCCCGCTACTCCCGCGCAACATCGCGCACTCCGACGAGCAGCACGAGGCGATCGTGATGGCCATCCTCGCCGGCGACGCCGACAGCGCTGCGAAGACGATGACGGCACACGTCTGGGGCTCGGCGGCGCTGCTGCACGGATTCCTCGACTGACGTCGGTCATTCCGGCAGGCGCCCGGCCAGCGATGCGGGACGATCTGACCATGCGCAGCCACCTGGCCGCCCCCGCTGTAGCGTTCGTGCTGCTCACCGGCTGCAGCCCGCCCGACGGCGGCCGCCACGACGCCGACGCGGATCGGGCGGCGATCGAGGACGCGCTGCGGCAATGGCCGGTCGACTTCAACTCCGAACGCCTCGATCCAGTGTGCGGGCTCTTCGCCGACGATGTGGTGTTGAGCTATCCGGATAGTCCCGACCGCAACCACGACGAATTCTGCGACCAGATGCGGCAGTTGTTCGATGACACGAGTGCGAACTTCAGCTACGCCGCGCCCGACATCAACGACGTCATCGTCGACGGGGATCTGGCTGTCGTGCGCCTGATCTGGACATTGACCGTCCGGGACGGATCAGGCCAGGTCTTGGAGACGACCGTGGAGGACGGCGTGGACGTGTTTCGGCGCCAAGCCGATGGCAGCTGGAAGATTCACATCTCCCACGCTTTCACCCGGTAATCGCACCGTCGCCGCCGATCGGCCAGGCGTGGGCGAAATCGAGGCCGACGTCTAGATTACAACCGTGGAGGATGAGCAGTTGGTCGAGCGGGCGTCCTCGGCCATGGCTGAGGTCGACACGTCCGGATGGGCGCAGCGGTTCGACCTGCTGTCCGATCCGCACCGCCTCGAGATCCTGCTCTGCCTGCACCGGGCACCGGGAATCTGTGTCAGCGATCTCGCGGCTGCGCTGGGCAGATCCGAGAACGCGGTGTCGCAGGCCCTTCGGGTCCTGCGCCAGCAGGGCTGGGTGAACAACACCCGCTCGGGCCGTTCGGTGGCCTATCGGCTCGAGGACGAGATCGTGCACGACCTTCTGCACTGGATCGGTGCACGGCATGGGTGATCCACTGAAACCACTGCAGCGCTGAGGATCACCGATGTCATCCTGGCTCACCGACGAACAGCTCGACGTCCTGTTCGACCAGATGCCGCTGCTCGCCGGTCGGCCCAGGCAGCTCGAAGAACTGTCCGGCGGCCTGACGAATCGCAACGTGAAGATCACCACCCCGGATGGCATTTATGTGGCCCGCTGTGTGGACACCAGCCGCAACCTGCTCGGGATCGATCGCGATCGGGAGCACTTCAACAGCGTGGCTGCCGAACAGGCCGGGGTGGCAGCGCCGGTGCTCGACTACCGCCCGGATCTCGGGGTGCTGCTGCTCGGATACCTCAACGGAAAAACTTTGTCCAACGAAGACTTTCAGCGTGACGGGGTAATCGCCAAGGCGGCCCGGGCGTGCCGGACGCTGCACGAGGGCCCGCGGTTCCTGGGCCGGTTCGACATGTTCGAACGGCAGCCGGCGTATCTGGAGACCACCCGGCAGCACGGACTCCGAATCCCGGCGGACTACTTCGACCACGCGGAGGCGTTCGCCGCGGCCGAGCGGGTGCTCACCGCCACCGATCAGACCACCGTGCCCTGCAACAACGACCTGCTCGCCGGCAACTTCATCGAGGACGGCGACCGGATGTGGCTGATCGACTACGAGTACTCCGGCAACAACGACCCGTGCTTCGAGTTGGGCAACATCTGGAGCGAGTGCGGCCTGTCACTCGATCAGCTCGACGAGCTCGTGACGAGCTACTACGGACGCCGGCTGCGGCACAAGATCGCGCGGGCACATCTGCAGGGAATCGTCGCCAGGTACGGATGGACGCTGTGGGGATGTATCCAGAACGGTTCCAGCGCAATCGAATTCGACTTCTGGGATTGGGCGATGGAGCGTTACGAGGCCGCGGTCGCCGAGTTCCGGGGCCCCGACTTCCCCCGACTGCTCGACGACGTCGCCGCCTCCGACTGAGATACCCAACCTGAGGAAACCATGACTTCGGCCCATCCAGCAGCGCAAGCCAAGCCCCTGCCCGAACGGGCCCGCGTCGTCGTCGTCGGGGGCGGGGTGATCGGCACCAGCGTCGCCTACCACCTGACCAAGCTCGGCGTCACCGACGTCGTGCTGCTGGAGCAGGGTCAACTGTCCTGCGGAACCACCTGGCATGCCGCCGGGCTCGTCGGACAGCTCAGGGCCACCGAAGGCATGACCCGCCTGGTGCAGTACTCGACCACGTTGTACTCCGAACTCGAAGCGCAGACCGGACTCTCGGCCGGCTACAAGCAATGCGGGGGTGTCACGGTCGCGCGCACCGAGGACCGGATGGTGCAGTTGCGCCGCACCGCGGCCACCGCGGCAGCCTTCGACCTGGACTGCGAACTGCTCACTCCCGAACAGGCCCTCGGGCACTATCCGGTGATGCGGGTCGACGACCTGGTCGGAGCCATCTGGCTGCCGGCCGACGGCAAGGCCAACCCCACCGACCTGACCTTCGCCCTGGCCAAGGGCGCACGACTGCGGGGCTGCCGGATCGTCGAGAAGATCCGCGTCCTCGACGTCCTCGTCCGTGACCGGGCTGTGCGCGGGGTGCGCACCGACGCCGGTGACATCGAGGCCGAGATCGTCGTGAACTGCGGGGGACAGTGGGCCAAACAGCTCGCCGCGATGGTGGGCGCCAACGTCCCGCTGCACTCGGCCGAGCACTTCTATGTCGTCACCGAGGACATCGACGGCGTGCACACCGATCTGCCGATCCTGCGTGACCCCGATGGCTACACCTACTTCAAGGAAGAGGTGGGCGGTCTGGTCATCGGCGGGTTCGAGCCCGAGGCCAAACCGTGGGTGTCGCCCGACGCGATCCCCTATCCGTTCGAGTTCCAGCTGCTGGACGAGGATTGGGAGCACTTCGAGGTCCTGATGAACAGCGCGCTGCTGCGCATCCCGGCGCTCGAGACGACGGGCATCAAGAAGTTCTACAACGGGCCCGAGAGCTTCACGCCCGACAACCAGTTCATCCTGGGTGAGGCGCCCGAATGCCGGAACTTCTTCGTCGGGGCCGGATTCAACTCGGTCGGCATTGCCACCGCCGGTGGCGCCGGCCGGGCGCTGGCGGAGTGGATCGTCAACGGCACGCCGACCACCGACCTGACCGGTGTGGACATCCGCCGGTTCGCGCCGTTCAACGGCAACAACCGTTGGCTGCACGACAGGGTCGCCGAGGTGCTCGGCATTCACTACGAAATCCCTTGGCCCAACCGGGAAATGAAGACCGCACGGCCGTTCCGGCGCTCGCCGGTGCATCACCTGCTCGATGCTGCCGGCGCCAACTTCGGCAGCAGGATGGGGTGGGAGCGCGCCAACTTCTTCGCCCCGCCGGGATCCGACCCGGTGATCGACTACACCTGGGGCAAACCGAACTGGCTGGAGTGGTCGGCCGCCGAGCAGGCCAGCACCCGAACGGGCGTCACGGTATTCGACCAGACGTCGTTCTCGAAGTACCTGATGGTCGGCCGTGACGCCGAGGCCGCACTGCAATGGCTGTGCACCGCCGACGTCGGCGTCGAGGTCGGCAGGTCGGTCTACACGGGAATGCTCAACGCGCGGGGCACCTACGAATCCGACGTCACCGTGACCCGGACCGGAGCCGACGAGTACCTGGTGGTGAGCAGCGCCGCCACCACCGAGCGCGACAAGGACCACGTCGCCAAGAACCTGCCCGACGATGCGAACGTCGCACTGGTCGACGTGACCTCGGCCTACGCGGTGTTCGGCGTGATGGGTCCGAAATCCCGCGCGCTGCTGACCGCGTTGACGAACGACGACCTGACGGACGACGCGTTCGCATTCGGCACCAGCCGGATGCTGTCGCTCGGGTATGCCACCGTGCGCGCCACCCGCATCACCTACGTCGGTGAACTGGGTTGGGAACTCTACGTTCCCGCCGAATTCGCCGTGGGCGTCTACGAGGACCTGATGGCTGCCGGGGAGCCTCACGGTGTCGCGCGCGGCGGGTACTACGCGATCGAATCGTTGCGTCTGGAGAAGGGCTACCGGGCCTTCGGCCGGGAGCTCTCGCCCGGCGAGAACCCGGTGGAGGCAGGCCTGCTGTTCGCGTGCAAGCTGAAGACCGACATCGCATTCCTTGGCCGTGATGCCGTTGAGCAGGCCAGGGCCGAGGGCCCCCGGCGCAAACTGGTCGGGTTCAAGGTCGGCTCACCCGAACCGATGCTCTGGGGTGGCGAACTGATTCTGCGGGACGGCGCGGTGGCCGGTCAAGCGACGTCCGCGGCCTGGGGCCAGGCGACCGGATCCTGTGTGGGACTGGGCTACCTGCGCGCGACGGACGACGCCGCGATCGACGCCGACTGGGTCCGCAGTGGTAGCTACCAGATCAGTGTCGGGGGAGCGCTCTACCCGATCAGCGTGTCACTGCGTCCGCTGTACGACCCCGCAGGCGAGCGGATCCGGCCATAGCACCCTGCCCGTTCGGGCAGGGTGAAGACTGCTCATCTGATCAGCTGGACAGATGATCAGATGGCCGAATAGTCTCGACGTGTGAGCGTCCAACATGTCGCCATGCACATGAGCGACGGCATCGTCAACGCGCAGACATCGGTGATGTTCGGCGTGATCGCCATGATCGCGCTGAGCATCTGCGTCTGGAAGGCGCGCACCGAGCTGGATGAGCGGACCGTACCGCTGGCGGGCCTCGTCGCGGCGTTCATCTTCGCCGTCCAGATGGTCAACTTCCCGATTCTTCCCGGCGTCAGCGGCCACCTGCTCGGTGGCGCGCTCGCCGCTATCCTCGTCGGGCCGTACACCGGGGCGCTCTGCGTCTCCATCGTCTTGGTGGTCCAGGCCCTCCTCTTCGCCGACGGCGGTGTCACGGCCCTGGGGACCAACATCACGAACATGGCGGTCATCGGCGTCGCCGCAGGGTACTCGTCGGCGGTTCTGCTGTACCGAGTCGCCCGTCGAGGGCGCGGTGACGTTGCGGTACGCGTCGTGGGCGTGATCGCCTTCGCCTCTGCGGTCATCGGAACCGCCTGCGCCTCGATGGGTTTCGTCCTCGAGTACGCGCTCGGTGGAGCGGCGTCCACCTCGCTGGGCACCGTGGCCGCCTACATGCTCGGCACCCACGTCCTGATCGGGATCGGTGAGGGCATCATCACCGCCCTGACGGTGATGGCAGTCGTCAGGGCCCGCCCGGACCTCGTCCACCTTCTGCGGACCAACCGCGCGCGAGTGGGGGCGGCGGCATGACCGGGACGACGCGGCGCCGCTGGCGGTTCTGGATCGGATTCGCCGTCGTCACGTTGCTGATCGCCGGCGGGGTCTCCTACTTCGCGAGCTCGAGCCCGGACGGCCTGGACTCGGCGACGCTGAAAGGGTGCGAGGTCGTCGAGACCGTCGACGGCGAGGAACTGCGCGGCGACTGCATCGCTCAGCATGCCCGCGACCACGCGATGGCGGCCTCCCCGCTGGCCGACTACGCCATCGCGGGCAAGGACGGCACCGGCGGGTTGGCAGGCATCGTCGGCGTCGTCGTCACCGTCGTCGTCGCCGGTGGTGCCTTCTGGCTGATCTCGCGATCGCGGGCGAAACCCAAGTCGACAGTCGGGGACTGACGGTGGGTGGCGGACACGCACATCCGCTCTACCGCGACGGCGATTCGCCGGTGCACCGCCTCCCGGCGGAGGTGAAGATCGTCGGCCTGGTGCTGTTTGTCCTGGCGGTGGTCGCCACCCCTCGAGAGCTGTTCTGGCCGTTCGGTATCTATGCGTTGATCCTGATCGCCACCTGGTGGGTGGCGCGGATCCCGCTGCTCTGGATGCTGCCGAGGATGTTGATCGAGGCGCCGTTCGTCGTGCTCGCGCTGCTGCTGCCGTTCGCCGAGGGCGGGGAGAGGGTCGAGTGTCGCCGGCCTGCAGTTGTCGGTGAGTGGTCTGTATGCGGCGTGGGGCATCGTCGATCAAGGGCACGCTCGGCGTCGCCGCGTCGCTGACCGTCGCGTCGACGACCACCGCGCGGGAGTTGCCGGTGGCGCTGAGCAGGCTGCGAGTGCCTGCCGTGTTCGTGTCGGTGCTGACGTTGATGATCCGCTACATCGACGTCCTCACCGCGGAGGCCCGCCGGATGCGGATGGCGCGGATCTCGCGTGGTGACTCGCCGCGGATGCTGCATCAGGTGGGCGCGACCGCGAAAGGAGTCGGGTCGCTGTTCCTGCGCTCCTATGAACGCGGCGAGCGGGTGTACCTGGCGATGCTCTCCCGTGGCTTCGACGGGCGGGTCCCGCAGTTGGCGGTCGGTGCCGGATGCGCCGCGCCGGCCTCGTCGAGGCAGTGGCTGCTGGCGTTGCTGCCCGCGTCGGCCGCCGTGCTGGTGGCGGCCGGATCCTGGGTGCTGCGATGACCACACCGGCGGTGCGGGTCCGGGGTCTGCGCTATACGTATCCAGACGGGCATGTTGCTCTGGACGGGATCGATCTCGACGTTGCACCGGGCGAGCGCGTCGCCTTGCTCGGGCCCAACGGTGCGGGCAAGACGACGCTGATGCTGCACCTCAACGGTGTGCTGACCGCATCAGAGGGCACCATCGAGATCGGCGGAACAGCGTTGTCGCGCAACACCCTTCGCGACATCCGACGTCGCGTCGGTCTGGTGTTCCAGGATCCCGACGACCAGCTGTTCATGCCGACCCTGGCCCAGGATGTCGCGTTCGGCCCAGCCAACTTCGGGGTGCAGGGCGCCGAGTTGGAGGCCCGGGTGGCGCGAGCGCTCGACGGTGGTGTCGATGGCCGAGTTGGCCACCCGCAGTCCCGCGCACATGTCGGGCGGTCAGCGGCGCCGCGCTGCGCTGGCCACCGTATTGGCCTGCGAGCCTGAAGTTCTGGTCCTCGACGAACCGTCGGCGAACCTCGATCCGGTGGCCCGCCGTGAACTCGCCCAGACACTGTTGGATCTGGACGCCACGATGTTGATCGTCACCCACGATCTGCCGTACGCCGCGCAGCTATGCGACCGCGCCATCGTGATGGACGGCGGGGTGATCGTCGCCGACGGGGCGGTGGACGACGTGCTCTCCGATGCCGAACTGCTTGCCGCTCACCGCCTCGAGCTGCCCTGGGGCTTCACCGTCCACTCCTGACACCCTTGTCGCCGGAATTGCATTCCACGCGCGAAAATGAGCGCGACCGCGTGGAATGCAATTCCGGCGGAGGGAGTGTCAGTGGCGGCGCGACGGTGGCCACGGCGGCTCGCCGCACAGCGCCAGCAGCGCGTTCTCGATCACCTCGGGCAACGCCGGATGAATCCAGTACTGCCCGCGTGCCACGTCCTGCGCGTGCAGGTCGAAGCTCATCGCCTGGATGAGCGGCTGGATGATCGACGAGGCCTGGTGGCCCATGATGTGCGCGCCGAGGATCATGCCGGTGTCGTCGTCGACGATCAGCTTGGCGATGCCGGTGGTGTCCTCCATCGCCCAGCCGTAGGCCACGTCGCCGTAGTCCTGCACCTTGGACCTGATGCGGTAACCCTGCTGCGCGAGCCTGGTTCTCGGTCAGCCCGACGGAGGCGATCTGCGGATCGGTGAACACCGCGGACGGCACGTAGCGGTGGTTGGCACGGCATCAGCGATCCGGTGTCGTCCCAGTCCTGCAGCAGGTTGTGCTTGACCACCCGCGCCTCGTGGTTGGCGACGTGCTTGAGCTGGTACGGCGATGACACGTCGCCGAGGGCGAAGACGCTTCGCGCTGTGGTCCGCTGGAACTCGTCGACCACGACCCGTCCGTCGGCCGACCTCGACCCCCGCCAGGTGGGCGTCGAGCTGGTCGCCGTTGGGCCTGCGGCCGGTCGCGACCAGCAGCACGTCGCCGCGCACGCTGAACCCGTCGTCGCATTCGACCTCGACGCCGGCGCCGTCGCGGCGCACTGCGGTCGCCGAATGATGGCTGCAGCACTTCCCATTTCTTGGAGGCGATGTCGGTGAACCGCTCGCAGATCGTGTCGTCCGTGGCCGCGCAGCAGCGTCGAGCCGCGGATCATCAACGTCACCCGGCTGCCCAGCGCCGAGAACACGTGCGCGAACTCGCAGGCGACGAAACCGCCCCCGACGATCACCAGATGCTCGGGCACGTCGGCGATCCGCATGATCGTGTCGCTGGTGTGATACGGCGCCCCCGAGGCGGCGATCTCGTCCGGGACGATCGCGCGCGAACCGGCGGCGATCACCACCTGATCGGCGGTGAACTCGTCGCCGTCGTCGGTGCGCAACGCGTAGCCGCCGTCCGGCAGCGCCGCGGCGAAGCGGGTGTGGCGAGCCGAACACCGTGACGTTCGGCGACGACCGCCGGTAGTTCTCGCCGCCCATGGCGATCGGATCGATGCGTCCGAAGACCCGCGAGACGATGTCGCCCCACCGCACCCCGTCGACGTGGGCGTCGACGCCGTATCGCGCTGAGTCACCCGCACTCTGGGCGACCTCGGCGGCGTAGACGAACATCTTGGTCGGGATGCAGCCGACGTTGAGGCAGGTTCCGCCGAAGACGCCCTGCTCGCAGATCGGCCACCCGCTTGTCGGCATAGCGTTCGTCGAGGATCGAGTTGCCCGATCCGGTGCCGATGATCGCGATGTCGAAGTCGGTCATGGGTGTTCCTTTTCGTCGAGGTACCAGTCCAGCCAGCGGTCCAGCTCGGCGTAGGCCTGTTGCCGGGGCTCGCGCACCGACAGGAACACGTCGTGCTTGGCGTCGGCGATGGGCACGATCGTGGTGCGGTTGCCGATGCAGCCCGCCCAGCGGGCGATCTGCGCGACATCGAGGACAGCGTCTCCGCGCTGGATGCGCTCGATTTCGGAGGGGTCGGTGACTTCGCGGACACTGCGGTCCGAGCGCAGGATCAGGTTCGGGACGCCGACGTCCAGACCGCGGTGCAGCCTCGCCTGCCCGCGTCTGATCGCGTGGATCCAGCCGAACGTGACCGGGAAACCGCCGATCGGTTTCCAGGTCAGGTCGTAGTCGAAGTCACCGTGGTAGTCGCGGTGCAGCGTGGCGCCGTAGCCGCCCTCGGTCGGCCGGCGCACCACCGCCCGCTTGCGCAGCCGCCCCAGCGCCAGCAGCGCCGCGGACGTCGGCGGGGTCCGCAGGATCGCGGGGCCCTGCAGGTCCAGCCACGGGACTGTTGAGGATCAGACCCGTCGACACCCTTGCGGGCGGTCTCCCCGCGGCGGCGCAGCCGGTCCAGCCACAGCGACACCACCAGTCCGCCCGCCGAGTGTCCGCAGACCAGCACCCGCGCCGGCGACACCGCCGCGATCGACGTCCAGCGGCCCGCTCCAGTTCGACGTCGTAGCGGGCCAGGTTCGTGGTGAAGTGCGGGGTCTGGCCGTCGCGGTGCGAGCGTCCGCATTTGTGCAGGTCGAGTGCGTAGAACGCGAATCCGCGGGCCGCGAAGTGGTCCGCGACCTCGGTGTTGAAGAAGTAGTCGGTGAACCCGTGCACCATCAGCACTGCGCGGCCGGCCGAGGGATCGGGCTCACCGCGGCGCACCAGCGTCGCCTCGAGGTCGCCCTCGCCGTCCGGATCGGGGCCCAGGGCGAACGTGCACTGCCAGTATCCGGGCAGCACGTCGGGCTCCCATCCAGACACGACAGCCACCCTAACGCCGGGTGGCAGCGTCGCGGAGCGGCGTGGGCGGTGGTCGGCACCCTGTTGCCGACCGCGGCGGGATAACCTGAACACCGGTAAGCCGTGATGCTACGGGCCGCGACCACGAAGGACCAACGAACAAGGTGTCTGAACCAGAGAAGACCGACGTCCTGCTGGTAGGTGCGGGCATCATGAGCGCCACGCTCAGTGCGTTGCTGCGTTTGGTGGAGCCGGGCATGTCGATGACGTTGGTGGAGCGCCTCGACGGCGCCGCCGCGGAGAGCAGCGACCCGTGGAACAACGCGGGCACCGGCCATTCGGCACTGTGTGAGTTGAACTACACCCCGGCGCGCCCTGACGGCTCGATCGACATCACCAAGGCCGTGCACGTCAACGAGCAGTTCCAGGTGTCGCGGCAGTTCTGGACGCTATGCCGTCGAGAACGGCGTGCTCCCCGACGTACGGAGCTTCCTCAACCCGATCCCGCACGTGAGCTTCGTGCAGCGGCGCCGACAACGTCGACTACCTGCGACGCCGCCACGAGGCACTGGTCAGCAACCCGCTGTTCGCCTCGATGGAGTTCATCGACGATCGCGACGAGTTCAGCCGGCGGCTGCCGCTGATGGCCGACAAGCGCGACTTCTCCGACCCGGTGGGGCTGAACTGGACCCAGGACGGCACCGACGTCGACTTCGGTTCGCTGTCGCGGCAGCTGATCGGGTTCGGCGCCCAGCAGGGAATGGCCACCCTGTTCGGCCACGAGGTCGCGCGACCTGAGCAAGGAGTCCGACGGCACCTGGACGGTCAAGGTCGTCAACCGGCGCACCGGCGGGACCCGCAAATTCAACGCCAAGTTCGTCTTCGTCGGCGCCGGCGGCGGCGCACTGCCGCTGCTGCAGAAGGCGGGCATCAAGGAGGTCAAGGGCTTCGGCGGTTTCCCGGTCGGCGGCCAGTGGCTTCGCAGCGGCAATCCGGAGCTGACCGCCGCGCACCAGGCCAAGGTGTACGGGCTGCCGCCGCTCGGCGCCCCGCCGATGTCGGTGCCGCACCTGGACACCCGCGTGATCAACGGCAAGTCGTGGCTGCTGTTCGGGCCCGTTCGCGGGCTGGTCGCCGAAGTTCCTCAAGCAGGGCAAGGTCACCGACCTGCCGCTGTCGGTCAAGCCGAACAACCTGGTGTCGATGCTGGGTGTGGGGCTCACCGAGGTGGGTCTGGTGAAGTACCTGATCGGCCAGCTGCTGCTCAGCGAGCCCGCCCGGGTGGAGCGCTGCGTGAATTCGCGCCCGGCGCAGTCGATTCCGATTGGGAGCTCGACATCGCAGGGCAGCGCGTACAGGTGATCCGCAAGGCGAAGGGCAAGGGTGGCGTGCTGGAGTTCGGCACCACCGTGTTGTCGGCCGCCGACGGCAGCATCGCCGGCCTGCTCGGTGCCTCGCCCGGTGCGTCGACCGCGGTACCTGCGATGTTCGACGTCATGCAGCGCTGCTTCGCCGACCGCTACCAGGGGTGGCTGCCCAAGCTCAAGGAGATGGTGCCGTCGCTGGGCACCGAATTGTCCGGCGAGCCTGCGCTGTTCGAGGAAGTGTGGGCGCGCGGCACCAAGGTCCTCAAGCTGGACAAGCCCGCCAGCGGCGTCCCGGCCACCGCCGGCGACGAGTCGACCGCAGGCACGGAGCATTCCCCGACCGCGGCGTCCGTTTGACGACGGCTGGCGCATGACGGTCGCGCTACGCCGCAGCTGGGCCAAGGATCTGGACGCCGCGACGCTCTATGAGCTGCTCAAGCTGCGCGTCGAGGTGTTCGTCGTCGAGCAGGCCACCCCGTACCCCGAACTGGACGGCCGTGACCTGCTCGCCGAGACACGCCATTTCTGGCTGGAAAGCCCTGAAGGACAAGTCATCTCCACGTTGCGGCTGATGGAGGAACATCCCGCCGGCCAGAAGGCCTTCCGGATCGGCCGGGTCTGCACCAAACGCAGCGACCGCGGCCACGGCCACACCGCCCGGCTGCTGCAGGCCGCACTGGCGGAGGTGGGCGACTATCCGTGCCACATCAATGCGCAGACCTACCTCGAGGAGATGTACCGCAGGCACGGGTTCGTCCGCGACGGCGACGAGTTCCTCGACGACGGAATCCCGCACGTACCGATGGTGAAGCCGTGACTATGTCCATTCCGTCGACGGACTCCGCCTCTGCCGATCTATCCGTTCAGCGCCGTGGTGGGCCACGACCGGCTGCGGCTGGCGCTGGTGCTGTGCGCGGTACGACCCGATATCGGCGGAGTGCTGATCCGCGGCGAGAAGGGTACCGCCAAGTCGACGACCGTCCGCGGTCTGGCGCACGTGCTGATCGCCGCTTCCGGCGGTGACAACGGGCACCTCGTAGAACTGCCGATCGGCGCCACCGAGGACCGGGTTGTCGGATCGCTGGACCTGCAGAAGGTGTTGCGGGACGGCGAACACGCGTTCTCCCCGGGGCTGCTCGCCCGGGCGCACGGCGGCGTGCTGTACGTCGACGAGGTGAACCTGCTGCACGACCATCTGGTGGACGTGCTGCTGGACGCCGCCGCGATGGGCCGGGTGCACATCGAACGCGATGGCGTGTCCCACAGCCACGACGCCCGGTTCGTGCTGATCGGCACCATGAACCCCGAAGAGGGTGAGTTGCGCCCGCAGCTGCTCGACCGGTTCGGGCTCACCGTCGACGTGGCGGCCTCCCGTGACGTGGACGTGCGGGCCGAGGTGATCCGTGCGCGTCTCGCCTACGAGGCCGATCCGGCCGGGTTCGCCGGGCGGTACGCCGAAGCCGATGCCGAACTGGCGGCCCGGATCGCCGAGGCCCGTGCAGTCCTGCCCGATGTGGTGTTGCCCGACAAGGAGTTACGGCGCATAGCGGCGTTGTGCGCGGCCTTCGACGTCGACGGGATGCGTGCCGACCTGGTGGTCGCGCGCACCGCTGTGGCCCATGCCGCATGGCGTGGCGAGGTAACGCGTCGACGAGGAGGACATCCGGGTGGCCGCCGAACTCGCGCTGCCGCACCGTCGCCGCCGCGACCCGTTCGATGACCCGGGTCTGGATCCGGGCCGACTCGACGACGCGATGGAACAGGCAGGCGAGTCGGCCGACGACCGAACCCGAACCCGAGCCGGACCCGCCGGGCGGCGGCGAGTCCGCACCGGATGGAACCACTGAAAGCCAAGGTGCGCAACAGAATTCAGGGATATCGGGGGGCTCGACTCGGGCGAGTGCGCCGCCGTCGGCGGCGTTTCGCACCAAGGCGCTCGTCGTCCCCGGGGTCGGTGAGGGCGCGCCCGGGAGGCGATCGCGCGCACGCAACCGCACCGGCACCGTGGTGTCCGCGGCCACCGAACCCGACGCCGGACACGGCGTGCACGTGTTCGCGACGCTGCTGGCGGCAGCGGAACGGCAGGCCGGGCCGGGCCGGCTGCGTCCCGCCCCCGAAGACGTGCGACGTGCGGTGCGCGAAGGCCGTGAGGGAAACCTGGTGATCTTCGTGGTCGACGCCTCGGGTTCGATGGCCGCCCGTGACCGCATGTCGGCGGTCAGCGGTGCCACGCTGTCGCTGCTCCGTGACGCCTACCAGCGCAGGGACAAGGTCGCGGTGATCACCTTCCGGCAGCAGGACGCCCGGGTGCTGCTGCCCCCGACCTCGTCGGCGTACATCGCCAGCCGCCGGCTGGCGCGCTTCGACACCGGCGGCAAAACGCCGCTGGCGCAGGGCTTGTTGGCTGCCCGCGACCTGGTGGTGCGGGAGCGGGCCCGGGACCGGGCGCGCCGCAGCCTGGTGGTGGTGCTCACCGACGGTCGCGCGACCGGTGGGCCCGACCCGCTCGGCCGCGCGCGCACCGCGGCGGCCAGGCTCGTCGCCGAAGGTGCGGCAGCAATCGTCGTCGACTGCGAAACATCGTATGTACGTCTGGATTTGGCGGACGATCTGGCCGCGCATCTGAAGGCACCGTCGGTGCGGCTGGATCAGCTCAGGGCCGACAGTCTGACCGCCCTGGTGAAGGTCCAGGCCGACCAGGGCGCCGCCTGAGAGTTGTGGAAGGGGTGCTGCTCTGATGCCTCAGGGTCAACCGCTGACGGTTCCCCGCGACGGGTTGACCACCCGGGCGCGACGTAACGCTCCGCTGCTGGCCGTGCACACCGGCCCGGGCAAGGGCAAGTCCACCGCGGCGTTCGGGATGGCTCTGCGCGCCTGGAATCAGGGCTTCGACGTCGCGGTGTTCCAGTTCGTCAAGAGCGCCAAATGGAAGGTCGGGGAGGAGGTCGCGCTGCGCGAGCTGGGGCGTGTCCACGACGAGCGCGGCGTCGGCGGACCGGTCGAATGGCACAAGATGGGCGCTGGCTGGTCGTGGTCACGCAAAGCCGGAACCGAGATCGACCACGCCGCCGCGGCCGCCGACGGGTGGGCCGAGATCGCCCGCCGGCTGGCCGAGCAGCGCCACGACTTCTATGTCCTCGACGAGTTCACCTATCCGCTCAAGTGGGGGTGGGTGGACATAGACGAGGTAGTGCAGGTGCTCCGCTCGCGTCCGGGAAACCAGCACGTGGTGATCACCGGGCGCGATGCCCCCCCGGCGTTGCTGGACGTCGCGGACCTGGTCACCGAGATGACCAAGGTGAAGCACCCGATGGATGCCGGCCGCAAGGGGCAGAAGGGTATCGAGTGGTGAGCGTGCAGCGAACCACGACCAGAAGGGCGTGGCGTGAGCACGCCGGCTGTGGTGATCGCCGCGCCGGCGTCGGGCAGCGGAAAGACCACCATTGCCACGGGTCTGATCGGCGCGCTGCGGCAGGCTGGTCGCCGCGTCGGGCCGTTCAAGGTCGGCCCGGACTTCATCGATCCGGGTTATCACGCGCTGGCCGCGGGCCGGCCCGGTCGCAATCTCGACCCGGTCCTCGTCGGTGACGCGCTGATCGGTCCGCTGTACCGGCACGGCAGCGATGACGCCGATATCGCCGTCGTCGAGGGCGTCATGGGGCTGTTCGACGGACGTATAAGTGACGTCGCTCCGGCCGGCGCCGCCGCGCGGGGCTCCACCGCGCACGTCGCCGCGCTGCTCGGGGCGCCGGTGATACTCGTCGTCGATGCGCGCGGCCAGAGTCACAGCGTCGCGGCCCTGCTGCACGGCTTCGCCACCTTCGACCACAGCGTGCGCCTGGCCGGGGTGATCCTCAACCGTGTCGGGTCAGCGCGCCACGACGAGGTGCTGCGCCAGGGGTGTGAACAGGCCGGGGTGGCCGTGCTCGGGTCGATTCCCCGCGCCGCCGAACTCACGGTGCCGTCGCGGCACCTCGGGCTCATCACCGCGGTGGAGCACGGTCGCCGGGCCTGCGCCGCCATCGAGGCGATGACCGCGTTGGTCGCCCGCCATGTCGACCTGCACGCGGTCATGTCGATCGCAGCGAGCCACGTCGCCGACGAGCCCTGGACACCGGAGCCGCCCTCGTCCTCCGAACCCGTCGCCGCCCCGGTGACGGTCGCGCTGGCCGCGGGCAAGGCATTCAGCTTCGGCTACGCCGAACACGGCGAGCTGCTGCGTGCCGCCGGCGCGCATGTCGTGGACTTCGACCCGCTGCACGACCCGTTGCCGGTCGGCGCGGCCGCGCTGGTGCTGCCGGGGGGGTTCCCCGAGCAGTTCGGCACCGAGCTGTCGGCCAACGATGTGGTGCGCGGGCAGATCAACGCGCTGGCGGCGCGCGGTGCACCGGTGCACGCCGAATGCGCGGGACTGACCTATCTGGTCGACGACCTCGACGGGCACCCGATGTGCGGGGTGCTGACGGGGTCGGCGTCGTTCACCGACACCCTGACACTGGGGTACCGCGACGCGGTCGCGGTCGCGGATTCCTCGCTGCACGCCGTCGGCGACCGGGTGGTCGGCCACGAATTCCACCGCACCACGGTGCGTTTCGCCGGTCACCCCCAGCCGGCGTGGCGTTACCGGGGCCGGGCGGGCCGGGCCGTCGAGGACGGCGTCGTGCAGGGCGGCGTCCATGCCGGCTATCTGCACACCCATCCCGCCGCCCACCCCCAGGCGATCGCTCGCTTCGTCGCCGCCGCGTCGACTCGCTTTAAGCTCGCCCGGTGACCGAGAACGCCTACCTGGTCGGCCTGCTTCTGGCGGGCAAGAAGGTCATCGTGGTGGGCGGCGGCACGGTCGCGCAGCGGCGCCTGCCGCTTCTGGTCTCCAGCGGTGCCGACGTGCACGTCATCACCGCCAGCGCCACCCCGGCCGTCGAGGCCTTGAGTCAGCAGGAGGTCGGAATCTCCTTGCAATTGCGCGAATATCGCGACGGCGACCTGGAAGGCGCCTGGTATGTGATCGCGGCCACAGACGACCCCGACGTCAACGCTGCCGTCGTCGCGGAAGCCGAGAGCAGGCACGTGTTCTGCGTACGCGCCGACGTGGCGCGCGAAGGCACAGCCGTCACGCCCGCGTCTTTCGACTACGAAGGTCTTTCGGTGGGCGTGCTGGCCGGTGGGGAACACCGCCGCTCGGCCGCTATCCGCTCGGCGATCCACGAGGCGCTTCAGCAGGGACTCATCGCGGCCGAGGTCCCCGGAGTGGTTCGCGGCGGCGTCGCGCTGGTCGGTGGGGGACCCGGCGACGCCGAACTGATCACGGTGCGCGGCCGGCGACTGCTGGCCCATGCCGATGTCGTCGTCGCCGACCGGCTGGCGCCGCAGGAGCTTCTCGCCGAGTTGTCGCCGGACGTGGAGGTGATCGACGCCGCGAAGATCCCCTACGGCCGGGCGATGGCGCAGGACGCGATCAACGACGTGCTCATCGACCGGGCCAAGGCGGGCAAGTTCGTCGTGCGGCTCAAGGGCGGCGATCCTTTCGTGTTCGCGCGGGGCTACGAAGAGGTCATCGCGTGCGCGGATGCGGGGATTCCGGTGACCGTGGTACCCGGTGTGACCAGTGCCATAGCGGTTCCGGCACTTGCCGGAGTTCCGGTCACCCACCGGGCCATCACCCACGAGTTCGTGGTGGTCAGCGGCCATCTTGCGCCCGAGCATCCCGAATCGTTAGTGAATTGGGATGCGCTGGCCGCGATGCACGGCACGATCGTGCTGCTGATGGCCGTCGAGCGGATCGAGCTGTTCGCCAAAGTACTGCTCGAAGGCGGCCGACCTGCGGATACCCCCGTGCTGGTGGTCCAGCACGGCACCACGTCGTCGCAGCGGACCCTGCGGTCCACACTCTCCGAAGCGCCGGAGCGGATTCGTTCTGAGGGCATCCGACCCCCTGCGATCATCGTGATCGGGGCGGTCGCGGGCTTCGGCAGCTAAAGGATTCTTAAGAGTACTGTAAGGTAACTCGTTATGACGGCTCTCAATGACGCAGAGCGTGCCGCCATCCGACGTGACGCCGAAGGCAACAGGCAGCGGGGCTCGAATCGAGCATTTCCCGCTGGCGAGCCCGGGTCCGCGGAGGCTGCCGCACAGCGATCCAGTAGGGCTCCGGCCTGGCTTCCTTCGCGCCGCTTCATCGCCGCGGTCATCGCGATCGGTGGCATGCAGTTACTGGCCACGATGGACAGCACCGTGGCGATCGTGGCACTGCCGAAGATCCAGGACGAGCTAGGCCTGTCCGACGCCGGCCGCAGCTGGGTCATCACCGCCTACGTCCTGACGTTCGGCGGACTGATGCTGCTCGGTGGGCGCCTCGGCGACACCGTCGGCCGCAAGCGCACGTTCATCGGCGGTGTCGCGCTCTTCACCATCGCCTCGATCCTGTGCGGCATCGCCTGGGACGAAACCACGCTGGTGGTCGCCCGGCTGCTGCAGGGCGTCGGCGCCGCCATCGCCTCCCCGACCGGTCTCGCTCTGATCGCGACGACGTTCCCCAAGGGTCCGGCACGCAACGCGGCCACGGCGGTGTTCGCGGCGATGACGGGCGTCGGCTCGGTCATGGGACTGGTAGTCGGCGGAGCCCTTACCGAGGTGTCCTGGCGGTGGGCGTTCATGGTGAACGTGCCGATCGGCCTGATCATGATCCACCTGGCCCGCAAGACGCTGCGGGAGACCAACAAGGAGCGGCTCAAGCTCGACGCCGCGGGCGCGTTGCTGGCCACGCTGGGCTGCACGGCCGCGGTGTTCGCCTTCTCGATGGGTCCCGAGCAGGGCTGGTTGTCGACGGTCACGATCGGCTCCGGCATCGTCGCGCTGGCATCTCTGGGCGCATTCCTCGTCGTCGAACGCACGGCCGAGAACCCCGTCGTCCCGTTCGAGCTGTTCGGTGACCGCAATCGGGTCGCCACGTTCGCCGCGATCTTCCTCGCCGGCGGCGTGATGTTCACGCTGACCGTGCTGATCGGCCTGTATGTCCAGGACATTCTGGGTTACAGCGCGTTGCGCGCTGGAATCGGCTTCATCCCGTTCGTCATCGCGCTCGGCATCGGCCTCGGCCTGTCGTCGGCGCTGGTGTCGAAGTTCCCGCCGCGGCTCCTGGTGATCGCGGGCGGCGTGCTGGTGCTCGCCGCGATGATCTACGGCTCCACGCTCGACGCCGGCATCCCGTACTTCCCGAACCTGGTGCTGCCCATCACGATCGGCGGCTTCGGCATCGGCATGATCGTGGTGCCCCTGACCGTGTCGGCGATCGCCGGTGTCGGGTTCGACCAGATCGGTCCGGTGTCGGCCATCGCGCTGATGCTGCAGAGCCTCGGCGGACCCGTCGTGCTGGCCATCATCCAGGCGGTCATCACGTCGCGCACGCTGTATCTGGGCGGCATCACGGGCCCGGTGAAGGACATGAACGCCGCGCAGCTGCACGCGCTCGACCAGGGTTACTCGTACGGCTTGTTGTGGGTGGCCGCGGTCGCGGTCATCGTCGGCGGCGCCGCACTGTTCATCGGCTACACCGCCGAGCAGGTGGCGCACGCCCAGGAAGTCAAGGACGCGATCGACGCCGGAGAGCTTTAACGGCGGATCGGGCGCGCGCAGCGGCGGCGACGGTGCGTTCGCGCGCCCGATTTCCACGCCTGGGTAGGGTGGCTACCGATGTCTGCCGGCGGCTCCGACGACGCACCGGCACCGCTGACATCCTCGGTGCTGGGCATCGCGATCATCGCGATCACGGGCATGCAGCTGATGTCGACGCTGGACGGCACGATCGTCATCGTCGCGCTTCCCCGGATGCAGGCCGAGCTGGACCTCTCCGATGCAGGCAAGAGCTGGGTCATCACCGCCTACGTTCTGGCCTTCGGCGGGCTGCTGCTGCTCGGCGGTCGCATCGGCGACGCGATAGGGCACAAGCGCGCGTTCCTGTCGGGGGTGGGGACATTCACCATCGCCTCACTGGTGTGCGGCCTGGCCACCGACGAGATCACGCTGATCGTGGCACGCGCGGTGCAGGGGACCGGCGCGGCGGTGGCCGCGCCCACCGGTCTGGCGCTGATCGCGGTGACCTACAGCGTGGGTCACGCGCGTAACCGGGCGCTGGCGGTGTCGGCGGCGATGCAGGCCACCGGTTCGGTGCTCGGTCTGGTCCTCGGCGGGGCGCTCACCGTCGTGTCGTGGCGGCTGGCGTTCCTCATCAACGTGCCGATCGGCATCGTGATCATCGCCATCGCGGTGATGCGGCTGGCCGAGACGCACCACGAGCGGCTGAAGCTCGACGTCACCGGGGCACTGCTGGCCACCCTGGGCTGTACCTCGGCGGTGCTGCTGTTCACGCAGGGTCCGGTGCGGGGCTGGGGGGACCCGTCCTTGATCGGCGCGGGCATCGCCTCGGCGCTGTTCTTCGTCGGCTTCCTCGTCGTGGAGCGCACCGCGGACCATCCCATCGTCCCGCTGTCGGTGTTCGACAACCGCAACCGGGTGGCGACGTTCATCTCGCTGTTCTTCGCCGGCGGGGTGATGCTGAGCGCGACGGTGATGATCGGCCTGTACGTCCAGGACGTCATGGGCTACTCCGCGCTCAAGGCCGGCGTCTGCTTCATCCCGTTCGCGGTGGCGCTCGGCGCGGGCACGATCGTCGCGGCGCGGGTCGCCCCGCACGTCGCGCCGCGGTGGGTGATCCTCGGCGCGGGGCTGCTGGTGCCGGCCGCGATGCTGTACGGCTCCACCCTCAACCGCGGCGTCCCGTACTTCCCCGACCTGCTCGCGCCGCTGCTGGTCGGCGGCTTCGGCATCGGCGTGATCTCGGTGATCCTGCCGCTGTGCGCGGTCGCCGACGTCGGCCCGCGCGAGATCGGCCCGGTGTCGTCGATCACGCTGATGGTGCAGAACCTGGGCGGCCCGATGGTGCTGGTCGTCATCATGGCCGTGCAGACCTCACGCACGCTGTACCTCGGCGGAACCACCGGTTCGGTGACCGACATGACGTCGGCTCAGCTCGACGCGTTGGATGCCGGCTACACGTACTCGCTGCTGTGGGTCGCGGCGGTCTCCGTGCTGGTCGGTGCCGCCGCGCTGTGCATCGGGTTCTCGGCACGCCAGATCGCCACCGCGCAGCACACCCGCGAGGCGGTGGAGGCGGGCGAACTGTAGCGGCGGCGGTCAGTAAGGTTGTCGGCTGTGATCACCCGCATGTCCGAGCTGTTCCTGCGCACCCTGCGAGAGGACCCGGCCGACGCCGAGGTGCCCAGCCACAAACTGCTGATCCGGGCCGGCTATGTCCGGCCGATCGGACCCGGGCTCTACAGCTGGCTGCCGCTGGGGCTGAAGGTGCTGCGCAAGATCGAGGCCATCGTCCGCAAGGAGATGAATGCCATTGGGGGACAGGAGATCCTGTTCCCCGCGCTGCTGCCGCGTGGCCCGTACGAGACGACGAACCGGTGGACGGAGTACGGCGACGGCGTCTTCCGGCTGAAGGACCGCCGCGGCAACGACTACATGCTGGGGCCGACGCACGAGGAGTTCTTCACGCTGACGGTGAAGGGCGAGTACTCCTCCTACAAGGACTTCCCGCTGCGGCTTTATCAGATCCAGACGAAGTACCGCGACGAGGCGCGGCCCCGGGCGGGCATCCTGCGTGGCCGCGAGTTCATCATGAAGGACTCGTACTCGTTCGACGTCGACGACGACGGGCTCAAGAACGCCTATCACGCACACCGCGAGGCCTACCAGAAGATCTTCGAACGGCTCGCGGTGCGCTACGTCATCGTGTCGGCGGTGTCGGGGGCGATGGGCGGCAGCGCGTCCGAGGAGTTCCTGGCCGAGAGCGAGGTCGGCGAGGACACCTACGTGCGGTGCCTGGAATCCGGGTACGCCGCCAACGTCGAAGCCGTGATCACCGCGGTGCCCGAAGCGCTGCCGACCGACGGACTTCCCGAACGCCGTCGTGCACCACACACCTGACACCCCGACGATCGCCACCCTGGTCGACTGGGCCAACGGCGCCGGTCTCGGGCCGGCAGGTCACCGCCGCGGACACCCTCAAGAACGTGCTGCTGAAGGTGCGCCAGCCCGGCGGCGAATGGGAGCTGCTCGCGATCGGCGTGCCCGGCGACCGCGAGGTCGACGACAAACGCCTCGGCGCCGCGCTGGAACCGGCCGAGTTCGCGATGGCCGACGACGCCGACTTCGCCAAGCACCCGTTCCTCGTGAAGGGGTATATCGGCCCGAAGGGCTTGCTGGCCAACGGGGTTCGCTACCTCGTCGACCCCCGGATCGTCGATGGCACGTCGTGGATCACCGGCGCCGACGAGCCCGGCCGGCACGTCGTCGGGCTGGTCGCGGGCCGCGACTTCACCGCAGACGGCACCATCGAGGCCGCCGAGGTCCGCGAAGGGGACCCCTCGCCCGACGGCAGGGGGCCGCTGGTGGCCGCGCGCGGCATCGAGATCGGGCACGTCTTCCAGCTCGGCCGCAAGTACGCCGATGCGTTCTCCGCCGATGTGCTCGGCGAGAACGGCAAGCCGGTGCGGCTGACGATGGGCTCCTACGGCATCGGGGTGTCGCGGCTGGTGGCGGTGATCGCCGAGCAGCATCACGACGAGCTCGGGCTGCGCTGGCCTGCGGCGGTGTCGCCGTTCGACGTGCACGTGGTGATCGCGAACAAGGACGCCGAGGCCCGTTCCGGCGCAGAAGAGTTGGCCGCCGATCTCGACCGGCTCGGCGCCGAGGTGCTGCTCGACGACCGCAAGGCGTCCCCCGGGGTGAAGTTCAAGGACGCCGAGCTGCTCGGGGTGCCGTGGATCGTCGTGGTGGGACGCGGGTGGGCCGACGGGGTGGTCGAGCTGCGCGACCGGCTCAGCGGCGAGAAGCGGGAGATCCCGGCGGGACCCGCGGCCTCGGAGATCAGCGCAGCCATTGTGGCGGCTATCGGCTGAGCCAGAACTATTCGGTGCCGCCGGGAAACGCGACGGTGATCGCGGTGTCGCCGCGGACGCTGCGCCACCGTGCGGCCGTGACAGCACTTTCCGTCAGCGCGGTGACGCCGAACGCGCGCACGGTCTGATCGGTCGCCTGCTCGACGACGGCCCGCCATGCGGTGGCCGCGTCCTGCTCCATCGTCACGGCGAGGTTGACGGCTTCGGTGGGAGTGTCGACCTCCATCGGCAGCCGATAGCCCGCCGCGGGCAGCGGGACGTCGACTCCGTGCTCCTCGAGCATCACGATCGCCGCTTCACGCCTGGTCCGGTGCTCGGCCATGGCTTCGGACACCAGGTAGTTGACCTCGGGCTTGGAATGCGCGGACACGATCCCGTACCCGTAGATGGTGGCGTGCTCGGTGGCGATCGCGTCGAACAACGCACCGTCGGCGGCGTCGCTCGGGCGCGTCGGTGTCGCATCGGGCGCGGGCGAGGTCATCGCACGCCTGCCGCCGGGGTCAGCGCCACGGTGTAGGCGGCCGTGCACGCCGCGGCGATCGATCCGAGAAGTCCGGCGCGATAGCCGGTCAGCGCCGCGGCGGCCTGCGTGGCGCTGTCGGCGGACGCCCGCAGCGCGCCGATCACGTCGTCGGCGGTGGGGTCGGGCCCAGGAGCCGACGTAGCCGCCGCCGAGGTGGTGGCGCTGGCGGTCACGGCTGGTGGTCGGGGCGGCATGGCCGGTCATCCGCACGATCTCCTCGGACAGCGCCTCGGCGTGCGCCGAGCGTTCGGCGGCAATCGCGGTCAGCGCGTCCACGGCGGACCCGCGAGAGGCCGCGGCGGCATCGGTGGCCAGCCGACTGTCGGCCCTGGCGCGGTCGAGGGCGGTCGTCAGGTCGTCGAGGTCGGGCGGGGGCGGGGCGGTGCCGCAGGCCACCGTCGTCACCGACGTCACGCCGAGCACCGCGAGAGCGGCAGCCCCGACGAGCACGCGTCTTCGGCTGACGGTCGGCGGGCGGCTCGGCACGAGCAACATCCTGCCATTGCCGCGGCGGCGCCCGCGGCGCCGAGTTGGGTGTCGGACCCGGTGGTGACCGCTTTTCGTCGTTTGCGTTGACGACGCTGGCGTATCGTGGAGTGTCGGGTACCGGGACGAACGTCCTCGCGAAAGTTCCTGCGACCCGTAGTCCGGACAACTCAAGACGAGGAGCTCGCCGTGGCGGAGCGGTCTACGGGATTACCGTCGCAACGACAGGTGATCGATCTGCTCGACGGGGAGTTCGCGCGCGCCGGATTCGACATCGAAGACGTGGTGATCGTCGCTTCGGCGCGGCCGCCCCGGATCACGGTGGTCACCGACGGCGACGGCGGCCTGGATCTCGACTCGATCGCGCAGCTGTCCCGGGTGGCCTCGGAACTGCTCGACGAACTCGATACCGCCGCATATGTCCTCGAGGTCACCTCGCCGGGCGTGGAGCGGCCGTTGACGACGGAGAAGCACTTCCGCCGCAATCGTGGACGCAAGGTGCAGATGGCGCTGTCCGACGGATCGACGATGACCGGGCGGCTGGGCGAGACCCGGGATGGAACGGTGTGCCTGGTGGTTCGCGAAGGTGCCCGCGGCGCACTCGCAATTCGCGAAGTCGCGCTCGACGCAGTCGCCAAAGCTGTTGTCCAGGTCGAGTTTTCGCCGCCGAATCAGCATGAGCTGGAACTGGCCGGCCAATCTGGAAAGGAGGCCCGCGCGTGAACATCGACATGGCGGCCCTGCACGCGATCGAGGCCGATAAGGGAATCACCGTCGACGTCGTGGTCGACACCATCAAATCCGCACTGCTGACTGCGTATCGGCACACCGAAGGTCACGAGGCCGACGCCCGCATCGACATCGACCGCAAGACCGGCGTCGTGAAGGTGCTCGCCCGCGAGACCGACGCCGACGGCAACGTGTTGCACGAATGGGACGACACCCCTGAGGGTTTCGGTCGGATCGCGGCCACCACCGCGCGCCAGGTGATCCTGCAGCGGTTGCGGGATGCCGAGAACGAGAAGAACTACGGCGAGTTCGCGGCGCGCGAGGGCGACATCGTCGCCGGTGTCATCCAGCGCGACGCGCGCGCCAACGCCCGCGGCCTCGTGGTGGTCCGGATGGGCAGCGAGACCAAAGGATCCGAGGGCGTCATCCCCGCCGCCGAACAGGTGCCCGGCGAAAGCTACGAACACGGCGACCGGTTGCGCTGCTACGTCGTCGGTGTCACCCGCGGCGCGCGCGAACCGCTGATCACGTTGTCGCGCACGCATCCCAACCTGGTGCGCAAGCTGTTCGCGCTGGAGGTCCCCGAGATCGCCGACGGCTCGGTCGAGATCGTCGCGGTGGCCAGGGAGGCCGGCCACCGGTCCAAGATCGCCGTCACGTCCCGCGTGCCGGGTCTCAATGCCAAGGGCGCCTGCATCGGACCGATGGGGCAGCGGGTGCGCAACGTGATGAGCGAGTTGTCCGGCGAGAAGATCGACATCATCGACTACGACGAGGACCCCGCCCGGTTCGTGGCCAACGCGCTGTCCCCGGCCAAGGTGGTGTCGGTGTCGGTGATCGACGAAGCGGCGCGGGCGGCGCGGGTGATCGTTCCGGACTTCCAGTTGTCGCTGGCGATCGGCAAGGAAGGGCAGAACGCCCGGCTGGCGGCCCGGCTGACCGGCTGGCGTATCGACATCCGCAGTGACGACGCGTCGGCGGACAGCCGGCCGGGCGGCCGTCGGGTCGGCCCGGGCCCAGGCCGGACGCCGCCCACCGCGCGGTCGGCGACCGCTGACGGGGTGTACGTCGTACCGATTTTCTTTTCGGCACCGCGGTGACGGTAGACTCAGCTGTGATCCAGCGCGAGACATCGGCTCGGACGCAGAGAAGCACTGTCGCACCTTCGGGCGGGCCGGTGCGGACCTGCATCGGATGCCGGAAACGAGCGCTGGCTGTCGAATTGCTTCGGGTTGTCGCTGTCGACATCGTGAACGAGACTGGGAATGGCTCCAGTGCCGTTACCGTTGACACAGCGAGAACGCTCCCGGGGCGTGGTGCCTGGCTGCATCCCGATCCCGAGTGTCTTCAAGTCGCAATTCGCCGGCGAGCGTTCGGCCGAGCGTTGCGGATCACCGGTACCCCGGACATCACCGCGGTGCGAGAGCGTTTCCCGGACTCGGGCGCGCTCGTCTCACCCGGCAACAGAACAGGTAGCGAAGAACATGAGCACACCGTGAAGTCTCGATGACCATGCGTCATAGCTAAACCCGAGGCGCGGCCTACTGCTGTCGCCTCCTAGACAGGAGATGTAGTGGCAGGTAAGGCCCGCGTGCACGAGTTGGCTAAAGAACTCGGTGTCACCAGCAAGGAAGTTCTCGCCCGACTGAATGAACAGGGCGAATTCGTCAAATCCGCGTCGTCCACGGTCGAAGCGCCCGTCGCGCGCCGTTGTCGCGAGTCGTTCGGTGGAGCGAAATCCGCAGGCGAGAAGGTCAAGAGCACCGGCAACGGTGCAGCCGTCAGGCCCGCTGCGCCCGAGAGTCGGCCGGGCCCCAAGCCGGCGGCGCCCCCGGTAGTTCAGGAGACCGCGCCGCCCGCCGCGGCTGCTGCACCTGCGCCGCCCGCGGCTGCACCGCGCCCGCGGCGCACGCCGCCCGCGGCCGCAGCGCCGCCCGCGGCCGCAGCGCCGCCCGCGGCCGCAGCGCCGCCCGCGGCCGCAGCGCCGCCCGCACCACCGGCCAGGCCGGGTCCCGCCCCGACCCCGGGTCCGCGTCCGGGCCCGATTCCCGGTGGCGCTCCCAAGCCCGCCGCGCGGACCCCGCGTGTCGGTAACAACCCGTTCTCGTCCCAGCAGCCGGTCGAGCGGCCGGCTCCGCGGCCCCAGGGCCCCAGGCCCGCGCCCGGGTGGCCCGCGTCCCGCGCCCGGCGGCGGCCCCCGGCCCGGCGTCACCCCCGGCAACATGCCGCCCCGTCCGCAGGGCGCGCGGCCGGGTCCCGGCGGTGGACCTCGTCCGGGCGGTGGACCTCGGCCCGGCCCCGGCGGCCGCGGCCCCGGCAGCAAGTGCCGGTGGTCGTCCCGGCGGCGCGTGGCGGCGGTAACTACCGCGGCGGCGGCGCAGGTGGCCCCGGCGGCGCTGGTGGCGGCGCGCCCGCAGGCGGCGGCGGTGGTTTCCGCGGTCGTCCCGGCGGTGGCGGTGGCGGCGGCGGTGGCCGTCCCGGTCAGCGCGGCGGCGCGGCGGGTGCATTCGGTCGTCCCGGCGGTGCAGCCCAAGTCGCGGCCGTAAGTCGAAGCGGGCGAAACGCGCCGAATACGAGAACATGCAGGCGCCGGTCGTCGGTGGCGTGCGGTTGCCGCACGGCAACGGCGAGACCATCCGGCTGGCCCGCGGCGCATCGCTGGTGGACTTCGCCGAGAAGATCGACGCCAACCCGGCCGCGCTGGTGCAGGCGCTGTTCAACCTCGGCGAGATGGTCACCGCCACGCAGTCGGTCGGTGACGAGACCCTCGAACTGCTCGGCGGCGAGATGAACTACGTCGTGCAGGTCGTGTCGCCCGAGGACGAGGACCGCGAGCTGCTGGAATCCTTCGACCTCACCTACGGCGAGGACGAGGGCGGCGAAGACGATCTGGAGATCCGTCCGCCGGTGGTCACCGTCATGGGTCACGTCGACCACGGCAAGACCCGACTGCTGGACACCATCCGCAAGGCCAACGTCCGCGAGGGCGAGGCCGGCGGCATCACCCAGCACATCGGCGCCTACCAGGTCCTCACCGAACTGGACGGCAACGAGCGGCTGGTCACCTTCATCGACACCCCGGGTCACGAGGCGTTCACCGCCATGCGTGCCCGTGGCGCGAAGGCCACCGACATCGCGATCCTGGTGGTCGCCGCCGACGACGGCGTCATGCCGCAGACGGTGGAGGCGATCAACCACGCGCAGGCGGCCGATGTGCCGATCGTGGTCGCGGTCAACAAGATCGACAAGGAAGGCGCGGACCCGGCCAGCAGATCCGGGCGCAGCTCACCGAATACGGCCTGGTGGCCGAGGAGTTCGGCGGCGACACCATGTTCGTCGACATCTCGGCCAAGCAGGGCACCAACATCGACGCGCTGCTCGAAGCGGTGCTGCTGACCGCCGACGCCGCGCTGGACCTGCGGGCCAACCCGGACATGGAGGCCCAGGGTGTGGCCATCGAGGCGCACCTGGACCGCGGCCGCGGCCCGGTGGCCACCGTGCTGATCCAGCGCGGAACGCTGCGGGTCGGCGACTCGATCGTCGCCGGCGACGCCTACGGCCGCGTTCGGCGCATGGTCGACGAGCACGGCGAAGACGTCGCCGAGGCGCTGCCGTCGCGGCCGGTGCAGGTCATCGGCTTCACGTCGGTGCCAGGCGCGGGTGACAACCTGCTGGTCGTCGACGAGGACCGGATCGCCCGCCAGATCGCCGACCGGCGCAGCGCGCGCAAGCGCAACGCGCTGGCCGCACGCACCCGCAAGCGCATCAGCCTGGACGATCTGGATGCGGCGCTCAAGGAGACCAGTCAGCTCAACCTGATCCTCAAGGGCGACAACTCCGGCACCGTCGAGGCGCTGGAAGAGGCCCTGCTGGGCATCGAGATCGACGACGAGGTCGAACTGCGCGTCATCGACCGCGGTGTCGGTGGTGTCACCGAGACCAACGTCAACCTGGCGTCGGCCTCGAACGCGATCATCATCGGGTTCAACGTCCGAGCCGAGGGCAAGGCCACCGAGCTGGCCAACCGCGAAGGCGTCGACATCCGGTACTACTCGGTGATCTACCAGGCCATCGACGAGATCCAGAGCGCGCTCAAGGGCATGCTCAAGCCGGTCTACGAGGAGAAGGAGCTCGGCCGCGCCGAGATCCGCGCGATCTTCCGGTCGTCGAAGGTCGGCAACATCGCCGGCTGCCTGGTCACCTCGGGCATCATCCGGCGCAACGCCAAGGCCCGGCTGCTGCGCGACAACGTGGTGGTCGCCGAGACCGTCACCATCTCGTCGCTGCAAGCGGGAGAAGGACGACGTCACCGAGGTGCGCGACGGGTACGAGTGTGGTCTGACGCTGACGTACTCCGACATCAAGGAAGGCGACGTCATCGAGGCCTACGAGCTGGTCGAGAAGGCACGTGTGTAGACGCGTCGATATCAGTGGTTGACGTCGGCCGCGCACGCCGGCTGTCCAAGCGCATCGGCACGGTCGTCGCCACGGCCATCGAGTTCGAGATCAAGGATCCCCCGCTGGCCTTCGTGACCATCACGGACACGAAGGTCACCGGAGACCTGCACGACGCCACGCTGTACTACACGGTTCGCGGCGAGACGCTGCAGGACGAACCCGACTACGCGGGTGCGGCGGCGGCACTGGAGCGGGCCAAGGGCACGCTGCGGAGCAAGGTCGGCGCCGCCACCGGCGTGCGCTTCACCCCGACGCTGGCGTTCGTGCTGGACAAGGTGCCGGAGACCTCGGCGCACATGGAGGAACTGCTGGCTCGTGCGCGGGCGGCGGATGAGGATTTGGCCGGAGTTCGGCAGGGTGCCAAGCACGCCGGCGACGCCGACCCGTACCGTGTAAGCCGGGGGCGGAGGACGAGGCCAGCGGGGGGCCGCAGGGGAGCACGGACAGGCCGGACGCTGAGGACACCGGTGACCGCGACAGACTCGACGACTGACGCCCTCGGTAACGGGCGCGCGCGTCGATGCCCGCGCGTGCCGCCGAGCTGCTGTCGGCGGCGGACTCGGTCAGCGTGGTGTGCCACGTGTTCCCCGACGCCGACACCATCGGCGCCGGTCTGGCCCTGGCGCTGGTGCTCGAGCACGCCGGCAAGGATGTCGAGGTCAGCTTCGCCGCGCCCGCCGAGCTGCCCGAGTCGCTGCAGTCGCTGCCCGGGCGGGCATCTGCTGGTGGCACCCGAGGAGCTCGCGTCGCGACGCCGACCTGGTGGTCACCGTGGACATCCCCAGCGTGAACCGGCTCGGTGCGTTGCGCGATCTCGCCGAGCCCGACCGCGCACGTGCTGGTCATCGATCACCACGCCTCCAACCAACTGTTCGGCACCGCCAACTACGTCGATCCGTCCGCGGACTCGACGACGATGCTGGTCGCCGATCTCCTGGACGCGTGGGGCAAGCCGATCGACAAGCGGGTCGCGCACTGCCTGTACGCGGGGCTGACCACCGACACCGGTTCGTTCCGGTGGGCCAGTGCCCGCGCGCACCGGCTGGCGGCGCGGCTGGTCGAACTCGGGCGTCGACAACGCCGCCATCAGCCGCACCCTGCTCGACACCCACCCGTTCGCCTGGCTGCCGATGCTGTCGCGGGTGCTGGGATCGGCGCAGCTGGTTGCCCGACGCCGCCGGCGGGCGCGGCCTGGTGTACGCCGTGGTCGACCCACGAGGAATGGGTCGACGCGCGGCCGGAGGAAGTCGAGAGCATCGTCGACATCGTCCGCACCACGCCAGCAGGCCGAGGTGGCGGCGGTGTTCAAGGAGATCGAGCCGCGGCAGCTGGTCGGTGTCGATGCGCTCGAAGTCGCTGTCGACCTCGCGTCGGTCGCCAGCACGTTCGGCGGGGGCGGTCACCGGCTCGCCGCCGGCTACTCGGCGACCGGAACCGCCGACGACGTCGTCGCGGCACTGCGCGCCGAGCCCTTGGCTGACGCCGCTCGCAGCCGGCGACCAGCCGGCGCGATCGCCGCACTGGCCTTCCCGGCGCTGGGAGTGCTCGCCGCCGAACCGCGTCTATCTGCTGTTCGACCTGGCCGTCGTCGGCCGCCTCGGGGCGCTCGAGCCTGGCCGGGCCTGGCGATCGGCGCGCTGATCCTGGGCGTGCTGAGCTCACAGCTGACCTTCCTGTCCTACGGCACCACGGCCCGTGCGGCCCGGTTCTACGGCGCCGGTGACCGGCGCGGCGGCGGTCGGAGAGGGCGTGCAGGCCACCTGGCTGGCGCTGGGCATCGGCACCGCCATCGTGGTCGCCGTCCAACTGACCGCGGGCCCGCTGGTGTCCGCGCTCGCCGCCGGCGGCGAGATCGCCGACGCGGCGCTGCCGTGGGTGCGCATCGCCATCCTGGCGGTGCCCGCGATCCTGATCGCCGCGGCGGGCAACGGGTGGATGCGCGGCGTGCAGGACACCGTCCGGCCGCTGCGCTACGTCGTCGTCGGGCTTCGCGGTGTCGGCGGTGCTGTGCCCGCTGCTGGTGTACGGCTGGCTGGGCGCGCCGCGAGCTCGGGCTGCCCGGCTCGGCGGTGGCCAACGTGGTCGGGCAGTGGCTGGCCGCGGCGCTGTTCTGCCGGGCGCTGCTCGTCGAGAAGGTGCCGCTGCGGGTGCGACCCTCGGTGCTGCGGGCGCAGGTGGTGATGGGCCGCGACCTGGTGCTGCGGACCCTGGCGTTCCAGGCCTGCTTCGTCTCCGCGGGCGCCGTCGCGGCCCGGTTCGGCGCGGCCGCCGTCGCCGCGCACCAGGTGGTGCTGCAGCTGTGGAGTTTCCTTGCGCTGGTGCTCGATTCGCTGGCCATCGCCGCGCAGTCACTGGTCGGTGCGGCGCTCGGTGCGGGCCAGCTGGCCCACGCGAAGTCGGTGGCGTGGCGGGTGACGATCTTCTCGACGGTCGCCGGTGTGCTGCTGGCCGCGGTGTTCGCGCTGGGTGCCTCGGTGCTGCCGGCGGTCTTCACCGACGACCGCGCGGTGCTCGACGAGATCGGCGTGCCATGGTGGTTCCTGGTGGCCCAATTGCCGGTCGCCGGAGTCGTTTTCGCGATCGACGGGGTGCTGCTCGGCGCAGGCGACGCCAAGTTCATGCGCAACGCGACGCTGGTCAGCGCGCTGGTCGGCTTCCTGCCGTTGATCTGGCTGTCGCTGGCGTTCGGGTGGGGACTGCTGGGGATCTGGTCGGGCCTGAGCACGTTCATGGTGCTGCGGCTGCTGTTCGTCGGCTGGCGGGTGGTCTCGGGGCGCTGGCTGGTGCCCGGCACCCGCTGACGCTCAGCTCCTGCGAGCGACGGCGGCCCAGCCGAACGGGTTGGTTCGCACCTCGACGTCGTGGAAACCCGCGGCGGTCAGGCGTGCAGGCAGAGTGTCCGGATCGATGGGATTGTAGGTGTCGCCGTCGTGCATGTCGGCCAGCGGTTCACTGGCCAGACTGTCGCTGGCCACCAGCACGGCTCCCGGTCGCAGCACGCGGGCGATCTCGGCGAACAACTGATCCTGCCGCTGCGCCGGCTCGACGTGATGCAGCATCGTGACGCAGGCGGCGCCGGTGAAGCGGGCGTCGGGATAGTCCAGCGTGGTCGCGTCGGCGTTGACGATCTGCACCGACGGCACATCCGCGAAACGGTCGACCAGCATCGCCGCGAGCTCGTCGTCGATCTCCACCGAGGTGAGTTGTGCGACAACCGTACTCAACACATCGGTGGTGGCCCCGTAGCCGGGCCCGACCTCGAGGACGTCGTCGCCCAGCTGTTCGTCACCGATGGCCCACGGCAGGATGACGTCGCGGATCATCTGGCGCCACTCGTCGCTGCCACAGCATTGATGTGCCTCGTTCACGATCGGAGCCTAGGACACCCGCCCCGCCGCGAATCGGCGGCAGGGCGGCGGGAGGGGAGTGCTTCAGTCCGCTGAGGTGGTACTTCCGAGGAGCTCGCGCACCCGGTTGGCCACCTGAATGAACTCCGGGCGCTCCATCGTCTCGGCGTAATCGCGTTCCGCGGGCAGGTCCACATCCAACGTCTCGACGATGCGTCCCGGCCGCGGGCTCATCACAACCACCCGATTGGCCAGGTACACCGCCTCGGCGACGGAGTGCGTCACCAAGACCACGGTGGTCCCCGTCTCGCGCCAGATCCGGTGCAGTTCGACGTTCATCTTCTCGCGGGTCAGCGCGTCGAGCGCACCGAACGGCTCGTCCATCAGCAGTACCCCGGGTTGGTGCAGCAGTGCCCGACACAGCGACACCCGTTGCTGCATACCGCCGGACAGCTCATGCGGCAGTGCATTCTCGAACCCGCTCAGCCCCGTCATCTCGATCAGGTAATCGCAGCGGTTCTGTGCTTCCTTGCGCGGCATCCCTCGCATCTCTGCCTGCAACAGGATGTTCTTGCGCACCGAGCGCCACTCCAGCAGGGCCGCCCGCTGGAACACATAGCCGATCTCACGTTGCGGTCCGCGAACGCTGTTGCCGCGCAGGCGTACCTCTCCACTGGTTGAATCGGTAAGTCCGGCAACAACTTTGAGTAGAGTTGACTTGCCGCAGCCCGATGGCCCGGCGATGGAGACGAATTCGCCGTCGGCGACCTGCATGTTGATGTCGACGAGCGCGTTGACGGTGGCACGCTTCGAGGAGAAGGTCACGTTCAGGTTCTCGATGGTGATCGCGTCCGTGGTCATGGTGGTTCGCGTTGCGGCGACGATCGCGCTGGTCATCTTCAAGTCCTCTACTTGTCGGCTTGCGGGGAGAATGAGGAGGCCCAGTACTCCGCGGGGTCTTTGGCCGACGTGAGTAGCCCGGCATCGGTGAGCGTCGTGATGGTGGTCACCCAGTCCTCCTTGGCGTTGGCGCCGGGAACCTGGTCAGCGGTAGCCGGGGTCGACAGCAGCGGAATCGTCTGCTCCCACTGCTGCAGCAGCACCTCGGCAGGCGGCATCTGCGGGTCCTTGCCCGCCATGGCGTCCACAGCGGCCTGGGGATTCGCCACGGCCGTCGCGAATGCCTCGCTGGTGGCGTCGAGCATGGACTGCACCAGTTCGGGGTTCTCGTCGATGGTGGCGGTGTTGGCGATCAGGCCGTTGCTGAAGAAGTTCAGGCCGGCATCGGAATACTTGAGGTAGCGAACCTCTTTGCCGCTCTTGTTGGCGATGGTCGGGCCTTGGTCGTGCGCGAATCCGATCAGCCCGTCGACGCGGCCGGACAGCATTGCGGCCATCTTGCCCGCGGCGTCCATGCTCTGCTGGGTCACCTGATCGGCGGGAATGCCGACTTTGTCGAGATAGATGGGGAAGGTGGTCGTGGGCGCGTCACCTGCCGACACCGCGATGGTGCGGCCCGCCAGGTCTGACGGGTTCTCGATGCCGGAGTCGGCGAATACCTGAACCGCTGACGGGGTGGTCTGCAGGAACACTCCGGCGCTCTTGACCTCGACGCCCTTGTCGATGTTCGACAGCACCGCGGGCGCATCGGCCCAGCCGAAGTCGGCCTGCTCGGATCCGACGGCCTGGACCGTCTTGGTGGATCCCTGGCCGGCGTCGATTGTCAGGTCGATGCCGTGCTTGGCGAAGATGCCTTCCTGCACTCCGTAATAGAAGGGCGCGTGTTCGCCGTACGGGTACCAGTTGAGCATCAGCGTCACCGGGGTGGCTGACCCATCGGCGGGTGCGGCATTGTCGGCGCTGTCGCCGCCGCCGCATCCTACGAGCGTCAGCGTCGCCGCTGCGGCGAGTGCTGCTGTTGCGCGTGCCTGTCGGGCATTCAGTGGGAATCTCATTGCAAGTCTCCAGTTTTCGGTGTGGGAGGAATGATCAGGCGTTGACGGCTGCGGTGGCTGTTGCGCCGCGGCGCGACGAGTGCCACGGGATGAGGAGCTTCTCGGCGATCTCGATGATCGCGAAGAGCACGATGCCCAGCGCCGACATGATGATCAGCGCGGCGAACAGCATCGCGGTGTCGACGTTGCCGTTGGCCTGCAGGATGACGTAGCCCAGGCCTTCGTTGGCGCCGACGAACTCACCGACCACCGCTCCGGTGACGGCAAGGGTGGCGGCCACCTTGAGGCCGGACATCAGCTGCGGCAGCGAGGCGGGGAACCGGATCTTCATGAACGTCTTGAACCGGCTGGCTCCCATGGTCGAAGTCAGCTCGAGGATCTCCGGATCAACCGACCTCAGTCCCGCCAGGCCTGAGATGACGATGGGGAAGAATGCCATCAGCACAGCGACCAGGATCTTCGGGGTCGGCCCGAATCCCAGCCAGACGATGAACAGCGGTGCGATCGCGATCTTGGGGATGACCTGGGCGAACAGGATCAGTGGATACACCGTCTTCTCCAGGCTGGGCGAGTAGACCATGACCACGGCGACCAGCACGCCGACAGCGGCGGCGATCAGGAATCCGATCACCGTCTCCCATCCCGTGACCCAGGTGTTCTGGGCCAGATAGGCCGCGTTCTCTTGAGCGGTCCGCCAGGTGTCTATCGGCGACGGGAGGATGTAGGGCGCCACCAGCTCGGCCTCGGTGACGGCCCACCACGCGGCCAGGAGCGCGACGACCAGGGCCAGTGGCCGCCACAGTGCCGAGAAGCTGCGGCGTGGCGAGAACGCCAAGGTAGGGAAGGGGTTTCGGTGCTTGGGAGTGGATTCAGGGCTCCCGGGGTCCGAGGCTCCGGACCCTGGGGGGCGTACCCCGGTCGAAGTGGTTACCGCCATGAACAGTCCTAAGGTCGCAGGGTCACGGGGACATGGCCCCGATCTGGGAATGCGCTTTCCGAAGCGATTCCGACGATAACGTGACCTAGCGCACACTGTCAACGTGAGGGTGGTCCGGATCGCTGCCGCGCATTCAGAGGGGATGCGTCAGGACAGCCGGGTGCTGTCGCGCAGCACGACCCGGCCGGGAACACGTTCGCGCAGGTCCTCGCCGTCCACCTCGGTGCGAAGAGCCAGCGCAACGGCGTGGCGCCCGATGTCTTCCAGCGGCAATGCCACCGTCGTCAGGCTCGGGGTGTGGTCGCGCAGCGTCGGGATGTCGTCGAAGCCCGCGATGCCGACGTCGCCGGGCACGGACAATCCCATCTCGCGCCACGCGGCGATCGCTCCGATCGCCATCACGTCGGTCACCGCGAACACACAGACCGGCTCCAGGCCGGTGCCTGCGGTGCAATCTGCAGAGCGGCCGCCAACCGGAGTGCCGCGGCGTAGCCGCCGTCGCGCGTGAAGTCGCCGGAAACCTCGACCAGTGGCGTGATGCTGCGTCGGCCGAGCGCCTCGACGAAGCCGTTGCGCCGATCGACAGCGGTCCTGATGCTGCCGGGCCCGCCGATCACCGCGAACTGGGTGTGCCCCTCCGCCACCAGAGTGTCGGCCAATTCGCCCTGCCGCGAAGTGGTTTTCGGGCTCCACAGCGCCGCCGAAGGCCAGCGGCTGGCCGATCACCACCACCCTGCCGCCGTTCGCGCGGTAGCGACCGAACTCCGCTTCCAGGTCGCGGTCGAGGTGTCCGCTCTGGCGGGAACCCGCCAGCACGATGGCGTCGGCGCGGTGTGCGATGAACGTGCTCACCGATTCCCGTTCGATGTCGAAGTCGCGGTCGGTGCTGGCCAGCAGCACCTGCTTGCCGGCAGTCGCGGGCCGCGGTCTGCACACCGCGGACGATCGACGAGAAGTACGGGTCGGCGATGTCGTGCACGATCAGGCCGAGAAGTCCGGTCGACGCCCGGGCCAGCGCCTGGGCCTGCGCATTCGGCGACGTAGCCCAGTTCGCGCGCCGCAGCGCTGACACGGTCGGCGACGCCCTCGCCGGGCACTCGGGCGGAGCCGTTGAGGACTCGCGAGGCGGTGGCCTGGGAGACCCCGGCCCGCGTGGCCACGTCCTGCAATGTCACCGCTGCCATGCCGCGCTCGCCTGCCCGTGAAATCTCAGTTGCGATCGCAGCGGGTTGACCCGGCGCATTGCACAGCTTACCGTGGAAAGCGCATTCCGAAGTGCTGACATCGCGGATTCGTCTCGTCGAGTTTCGACGCGATGCAGGTCAATCGACCGCACGTCGCCGGCCGCGGCTATCTCCGCTGCCGGCGTCCGACGTAAGGGCATCTCCTCGATGAGCTTCACCTCGCAAGACTCTGCGCATCGCCATGAACGGCGTGACCGGGCGCATGGGCTACCGCCAGCACCTGCTGCGCTCGATCCTGCCGCTCCGCGACAGGGCGGCCTGCTGCTCGCCGACGGCACCCGGGTCGCAGGTCGAGCCGATGCTGGTCGGGCCGCAACGAGGACAAGCTCGCCGAGCTCGCCGCCCGGCACGGCATCGGCGAATGGACCACCGACGCCGCGGCGGTGCATCGCCGACGCCGGCGTCGACGTCTACTTCGACGCGCAGGTGACCTCCCGGCGCGTAGAGGCGCTCGCCGGCGGCGATCAAGGCGGGCAAGCACGTCTACACCGAGAAGCCGACCGCCGAAACGCTCGCCGAGGCAATCGAACTGGCCCGGATGGCAGAGAACGCCGGGCGTCATCGCCGGCGTCGTGCACGACAAGCTGTACCTGCCCGGGCTGGTGAAGCTGCGGCGGCTGGTCGACGAGGGCTTCTTCGGTCGCATCCTGTCGCTGCGCGGCGAGTTCGGCTACTGGGTGTTCGAGGGCGACGGGCAGCCCGCCCAGCGGCCCAGCTGGAACTACCGCGCCGAGGACGGCGGCGGCATCACCGTCGACATGTTCTGCCACTGGAACTACGTGCTGGAGGGCATTGCTCGGGCCGGTCGAGGCCGTCACCGCGAAGGCGCGTCACCCACATCCCGACCCGCTGGGACGAGCAGGGCAAGGCCTACGCCGCCACCGCCGACGACGCCGCGTACGGCATCTTCGAGATCGAGGGCGGCGTCATCGCGCAGATCAACTCGTCCTGGGCGGTGCGGGTGTACCGCGACGAGCTGGTCGAGTTCCAGATCGACGGCACGCACGGCTCTGCCGTCGCCGGCCTGCGCAAGTGTGTCGCCCAGCAGCGGGCGCACACGCCGAAGCCGGTGTGGAACCCCGACCTGCCGGTGACCGAGACCGTTCCGCGACCAGTGGCTGGAGGTCCCCGCGAACGCCGACCTCGACAACGGCTTCAAGCTGCAGTGGGAGGAGTTCCTGCGCGACGTCGTGGCCGGACGGCCGCACCGCTACGGGCTGCTGTCGGCCGCGCGCGGCGTGCAGCTGGCCGAGCTGGGCCTGCGTAGTCGGCCGAGGGCCGCCGCCTCGAGGTCCCGGAGATCGCGCTGTGACCGCCGACCGCCGACGGCGTCGACCGGCGTCCGTCACGCTGCCGGTCGGCGGGCGGCCTGAGCCGCTACGTCACTCGGCGCAGCCCGGGCCGTGGACGCGACCGACGGCGCCCGATCACCTCCCGGATCGCCTACGCGGCCGCCCACGTCGTGCCGCGCGCGTCTGGCGCGACAACACGCCCGGCGCGCCGGCCGACCTCGACTGGGACGCCACGCTGGCCTACCGCCACGAGCTGTGGTCCTACGGGCTCGGCGTCGCCGACGCGATGGACACCGCGCAGCGCGGCATGGGCCTGGACTGGGCCGGCGACGCGCGAGCTGATCCGCGCGCAGCGGCGCGAGGCGGCCGCCGTCGGCGGGCTGCTGGCCTGCGGTGCGGGCACCGATCAGCTCGGTCTCGCCGACATGCCCGAGCGGAGCACGCGGGCCTCGGCGGCAGTCATCGACGCCTACCGCGAGCAGATCGACGTGGTGCGCGACGCCGGTGCCGCAGGTGATCCTGATGGCCTCGCGGGCACTGGCGCAGGTGGCCACCTCGCCGGAGGACTACCTGTCCGTGTACTACGGACGCTGCTGGCCGAGGTGGACCAGCCGGTGATCCTGCACTGGCTCGGCGACGATGTTCGACCCGGCGCTGCGCGGCTACTGGGGCAGTCGACCGACATCGCCGCGGCCACCGCGACATTCCGCGAGCTGATCGAGAGCCACACGCCGACAAGATCGACGGCGTCAAGGTGTCGCTGCTCGACGCGGCGCACGAGATCGCGCTGCGGCGGCGCACTGCCCGACGGGCGTCCGGCTGTACACCGGCGACGACTTCAACTATCCCGAGCTGATCATCGGCGACGAGCACGGGCATTCCGATGCGCTGCTCGGCATCTTCGCCGCGATCTACCCGGCGGCCTCGACCGCGCTGCAGGAACTCGACGCGGGCAACGCCGCCGGCGCGCGAGCAGATCCTGGACTCGACCCGGGCGCTCGGCCGGCACATCTTCGCGGCGCCGACGTACTACTACAAGACCGGGATCGCGTTCCTGTCCTGGCTCAACGGCCACCAGCCGGGCTTCGCGATGGTCGGCGGCCTGGCCACGCGGACGATCGGTCGGCACACCTGACGCAGCTGTTCGTGCTCGCCGACCAGGCCGGCCTGCTCGCCGACCCCGACCTGGCGGCGCACCGGATGCGGATCGTTCCTCGAGCGTGAACGGAGTCGTCATGACTCGACTGCAGCATCTGACTCGCGACCGTACGCGGCTGTCGCTGAACACGATGACGACCAAGAGCTGGACGCTGCGCGAGGCGGTCGAGGCGCAGCCGCGGCCGGGACTGCCGCGCGGTCGGGCTGTGGCGCGACCGGGTCGCCGAGGCCGGTGTCGACAACGCGGCGAAGATCGTCGCGCGACGCCGGCTTGCGGGTCTCGAGCCTGTGCCGCGGCGGCTTCCTGACCGGACCGGCGACGCGGCGACCGCGCTGGACGACAACCGGCGCGCCATCGACGAGGCCGCGACGCTCGGCGCGCCGCGAGCTGGTGATGGTGGTCGGCGGCATCCCCGACCGCGACCTGCGCCGGTGCGCGCGCGCGGCGTCGAGGAGCGGCTCGCCGAACTGGTCCCGTATGCCGCCGAGCGCGGCGTGCGGCTGGCGCTGGAGCCGCTGCACCCGATGTTCTGCGCCGACCGGGCGGTGATCTCGACGCTGGGCCAGGCGCTTGACCTGGCCGAGCCGCATCCGGCCGAGGCGGTCGGCGTCGTCGTCGACACCTTCCACATCTGGTGGGATCCCGGCGCTGCCGAGTCGCGTCGCCGCGCCGGTGCGCGAGGGCCGGATCAGCTCCTACCAGGTGTGCGACTGGCTGGTGCCGATGGCCGCCGACCCGCTGCTCTCGCGCGGGCATGATGGGCGACGGGTTCATCGACTTCGCTGCGATCAGCGCGCTGGTGCGCGACGCCGGCTACCGCGGCGACATCGAGGTCGAGATCTTCAACGAGACCGTCTGGGCCACCGATGGGCCACCGTCATCGAGACGATGAAGCAGCGGTACCGCGAGCTGGTGTTGCCCGCGCTCTAGCGCACCTGGGCGCGGCCCCGCTCGATGACCTCGTTGCGGCTGGCTCGGCGATATCGTCGCCGCTGGCGCTCTTCATCCACTCGCGCGCCGCGTCCGCCTCGATGCCACAACGCCGCGCTGTTCTGCGGTCGTCGATGCGGTGATAGGACGCCAGCAGGGCCCGCACCGCCTTCTGGTTGTTGCCGACGATCGACGTCGCGATCCGGCGGGCGGTCGTGCGGGCAGCTCGCCGTGCGGGACAACCTGGGTGACCAGCCCGGAGCGCAGCGCGTCCTCGGCGGACAGGTAGTCGCCGGTCATGCTCATCCGGCGGGCCATCCCGACGCCGACCTTCTGCGGCAGCCGCACCGACAGCCCCCAGGTCGGCATCAGCCCGACCCGGGCGTGGGTGTCGGCGAAGCGGGCCTGCTCGGAGGCGATCAGGATGTCGCAGTACAGCGCGATCTCCAGACCGCCGGTCACCGCGGCGCCGTTGATCGCGCCGATCACCGGCTTGCTCATCGGCGGCCACTTCGGCGAGATGTCGGGCAGTTCGGTGGTGTCGCCCAGTTCCTTGAGGTCCAGCCCGGCGCAGAACACCGGGTCGGCGCCGGTCAGGATGACGACGTCGACGTCGTCGTCGGCCTCCGCCTCGCGCAGCGCCGCGAAGAAGCGCGCGTGCGCAGCGCCGACGACAGTGCGTTGCGCGACTCCGGGCCGATTCAGGGTGAGCGTGCGGACCCGGTCGCGGGTGTCGATGAGCAGGACGTCGGTGGCGTTGGCGTCATCGTCGCTCACCGTATCGGCACCCGATTGCGCGCCTATCGTGGAGGCCATGTGCCGAAACATCACCGAGCTGCGAGGTCTGGAACCCGCCGCCACCGCCGAGGAGATCGAGGCCGCCGCGCGCCAGTACGTCCGCAAGGTCAGCGGGATCACCCGGCCGTCGGGCGCCAACGTCGACGCGTTCGAGGCCGCTGTCGCCGAGGTCACCGCGACCACCACGGCTGCTGGCCGAGCTGCCGCCGCGCCGGCAGCCGCCGAAAACCGTTCCGCCGCTGCGTCGCCCCGAGGTCCGCGCGCGCCTCGGGCTCGGATGACCGCAACGCTGACCCAGCCCGCGCTCAAGGAGTGGAGCGCGGCGGTGCACGCGCTGCTCGACGGCCGGCAGACGGTGCTGCTGCGCAAGGGCGGCATCCACGAGAAGCGGTTCGAGGTCGGCCGCCTCGCGGTTCCTGCTGTTCCCGACGGTGGCGCACAGCCACGCCGAGCGGCGTGCGTCCCGAGCACCGCGAACTGCTCGAGCCCGCGGCCGCCGACAGCACCGAGGACGAGGTCGTGCTGCGGGCCGGCGCGCGAGTGGTCGCCGCGGTCGAGGTCGACGTCCCGAGGACCTGGAAGAGATTGCGCCGCTGCATATCTGGACCGCGGAATCGGTGCGCGCCGACCGGCTGGACTTCCGGCCCAGGCACCGGCTGACCGTGCTGGTGGTGTCGGCGGCGCCGCTGGTCGAACCGGTGCGGCTGCCGCGCACACCCGACTACCGCGGCTGCGCCAGCTGGGTGCAGCTGCCGGTGCGGCCGAGTGGGCGACGCCGGTGCACGACGACGGCGACGCTGCAGGAGATCGCCGCGCGGGTCCGCGCGCTCAGTCGGCTGACGGCGGTGCGCGGACCCGCGGGCAACATCAGCCGGGTGCGCCGTCACCGAGGTGCACGGTGTGCCGTGGCGGTCGCAACGTCGGTCGCGATGGCGCGGGTTCGCCGGTGCCCAGGTTGCGGGGAAGCGCGGATGCGACCCGCCGGCGACCAGCACCCGGATCCGCGACCCCGCCGGGAACCGGTGCGGCGACGGCGTCGAGTTCGATGCGCACCGGGCCGGAGTCGGGTGCCGACGCGCAGGTACCCGTCGCTGACATTGCGCGAGCGGCCGTCCTCGTCGACCTCGGCTGATCCGCACGAACAGGTCGTTGTGCGGGTTGTCGCAGGAGTGCGCCAGCTCGAGCACCGGCGTCGCCGACCACGTAGAGGTCGGCGGCCAGCGGCGCGCCGGTGAAGGTCAGCACGTCGGCGCGCCGGGCCAGCGCGGTGTCGTCGCGGTAGCCGCCCGTCGGGGACAGCAGCCGGCCGCCGACGGTCGGTGTCGGGTCGGCGGGGTTGTAGACGAACGTCGCCGGACGGCGCCGGGTCGCGCGGCGCCGTGCGTCCGGCGAGCCGGCCGCCGGGCTGCAGGTAGAGCACATGCTCGGGCATCGGCGGGCGGCCAGTCGGGCAGGTCCAGCCAGCCCCGTTACCGTCGAGGTGGATGCGCACCGGGCGCGGGCCGCTGCGCGCGGCGCACCCGCCGAGGTGGGTGCCCAGCCAGTCCAGGATTCCCGCGCAGCACGGTCGGCGCGGCCTTGGTCATCATGTGCGCTGTGCGTCCACGGACCGACGTCAGTCCGGTCGGGCACCCCGCGGCTGCGCAGCATGCCGGTACTGCTCGAGGGTCTGGTCGAGGAACAGGTCCTGCCAGCCGCTGAGCAGCAGCACCGGCACCTCCACGCGGTCGAGCGCGTCGCGAAGATGCAGCCTCGTCCAGAACGGGTCGTCGGCTCGGGGTGCTCGAGCCACGACTCGAACCACGGGGCGCCGTCGCCGAGCAGTGCCCGGCTGGACTCGCCGAGCGGCAAGCCCAGCGATGCCGCGCTCACCAGCCGCTGGGCCCGAGCTGCCGCAGCAGCAGGCGCAACCTGCGCGGGTCCTCCTGGCGGGCGACCAGGTCGCTCCAGCCCAGGAAGTCGTTGAGGCCGAACGACCCTGTGCCCCAGCGTGGTCCGCTGACATCGTGCGGGCCGACGGTGATCACCGCGGCCTTCAGCTCCGGCGGGGGATCGGTCAGCAGCGCCCACTGGGTGAACCCCAGGTAGGACAGCCCGATGGTGGCGAAGGTGCCGGTGAACCACGGCTGGTCGCGCAGCCACGCGACCGTGTCGGCGCCGTCGTCGACCTCGTTGACGAACGGGTCGAAGTCGCCGCCCGAGCCGAACGTGCCGCGCACACTCTGGATGACCACGTGATAGCCGCGCGCTGCGTACACCGCGCCGAACAGCGCGGCGAACGGCAAGCCGCGGCCGTAGGGACCGCGGACCAGCAGCGTGCCCGCCGGGCTGCGTGGTCGGGGCACGTAGTGGTCGGCGACCAGCTCGACGCCGTCGCGCATCGGCACCCGCACGTCGGCGATCGACGGCGAAGTCGGTGGTCGGCGGCGGCAGCTGCAGCACCCCGCTGAGCGTTCGCAGGACGGCCTGCTGCAACCGCGATTGCGGACGGGACGCGGTGTCGGCGGGGGCGGCGGTCACGTCTCCGAGGCTACGGAAGCGGGCGGTTGCCGCCCGATTCAGTAGACGTAGTACGGGCTCAGCTCGTGCGCCCGCTGCAGGTTGGTCTGCATGCAGTCCACGTCCGGTTCGGAGTAGATCGGCGAGTAGAACAGCGACTGCTGGATCACGCCGTAGCTGGTCTTGAACGCGACCATGCAGGTGATCCACTAGCGGTTGTTCCAGTCGGTGGGCTTCATGATCCAGTACTGCGCCGCGCGGTGGCCGTTGATGTCGAGTTCGACCGCGTCGGCGGGCAGGGTCTGCTCGTAGGTTCGCCAGACGAACGCCTCGACCGCCATCTGGTAGTTCCCGGCGTCGTACTTGCACCGCAGGCTGTCCTCGGGCGTCGGCGGCGTGAAGGCCAGCCCGATGCGCTGCACGACGTCGAGCGGGATGTCGCTGCACGGGTCGAACGGGCGGGGGTCGACGAGGTCGATCACCGGCGATTTGATCGTCGTGGTCGACGTTCGGTCAGCGGCGCGACGGTCGACCGCAGCTCGACGCGCTCGGCCGACAGGGAGCCGGCCGGATTGGCCTGCCAGACCACGACCACCGCCGCGACCAGCGCACACAGCGCCGAGAGCAGTCGCAGCTTGGCGACCATCGAACCCCCTGATCTCGTGGCCGGCTCCGATCCACGGGCCCGACCGGTTCGTCCGACCCTGCCGGGAGTGTAACGGGCGGCCGCGCGGCACCGGGTGGAAACTTAGAACATGTTCTAGTTGCCGGAAGGTCGGCAGCGCGAGGCACCAGTAGGCTGACGGGTTGTGACCAGTGACGAACGACGGCCCGACGTTATGGGCGGTCAGTGACCTCCACACGGGCCACACCGGCAACAAGCCGGTCACCGAGTCGCTGCACCCGGCCTCGCCCGATGACTGGCTGATCGTCGCCGGCGACGTCGCTGAACGCACCGATGAGATCCGCTGGGCACTGGATCTGCTGCGCAAGCGGTTCGCCAAGGTGATCTGGGTACCGGGCAACCACGAGCTGTGGACCACCCAGCGCGACCCGATGCAGATCTTCGGCAGGGCCCGCTACGACTACCTGGTCAACATGTGCGACGAGATGGGCATCGTCACCCCCGAGCACCCGTACCCGGTGTGGACCGAGGAGGGCGGGCCGGCGACGATCGTGCCGATGTTCCTGCTGTACGACTACTCGTTCCTGCCGCAGGGCGCGGGCACCAAGGCCGAGGGCCTGGCGATCGCGCGCGAGAACGCAACGTCGTCGGCACCGACGAGTTCCTGCTGTCGGCCGAGCCGTACGCCACGCGCGACGCGTGGTGCCGCGACCGGGTCGCCTACACCCGCAAGCGGCTCGAGGACCTGGACTGGATGATGCCGACCGTCCTGGTCAACCACTTCCCGATGGTGCGCGAACCCTGCGACGCGATGTTCTACCCCGAGTTCTCGCTGTGGTGCGGCACCACCGCGACCGCCGACTGGCACACCCGCTACAACGCGATCTGCTCGGTGTACGGCCATCTGCACATCCCGCGCACCACGTGGTACGACGGCGTGCGGTTCGAGGAGGTGTCGGTCGGCTATCCGCGGGAGTGGCGGCGCCGCAGGCCTTATCGCTGGCTTCGGCAGATCCTGCCGGACCCGAAGTACCCACCCGGGTACCTCAACGAGTTCGGCGGGCATTTCCAGATCACCCAGGAGATGCGCGAGCACGCCGAGAAGATGCAGCAGCGGATCAGGAGCGGCCGGGCGATGATCTCCGCCACTCTGCTCGCCGGGGTGCTGCCGGGCTCGTCGGATGCGCTGGCCGCTGCCGAGTTGTACTCCGACCCGAAGGAACTCGCGCCGCTGCCCGAAGAGGAGCCGCTGATCGCCCGGTCGGTGGCCAAGCGCCGCAACGAGTTCATCACCGTGCGGTACTGCGCGCGCCAGGCGCTGGTCGACCTCGGGATGCAGCCGGTGCCGATCCTCAAGGGGGACAAGGGCGAACCGTGCTGGCCCGACGGCGTCGTCGGCAGCCTCACGCACTGTGAGGGTTTCCGCGGCGCCGCTGTCGGCCGTCGTGACGAGGTTCGGTCGGTGGGCATCGACGCCGAACCCCACGACGTGCTGCCCAACGGGGTGCTCGACGCGATCAGCCTTCCCGTCGAGCGGCACGAACTGCAGGCGTTGCCCGCACGGCGTGCACTGGGACCGAGTGCTGTTCTGCGCCAAGGAGGCGACGTACAAGGCGTGGTTTCCGCTGACGCACCGGTGGCTCGGCTTCGAGGACGCGCACATCACGTTCGACGTCGACGCATCGGGGCAGGCCGGGACGTTCATCTCGAGATCCTGATCGACCCGGCCGCCGAGTCGGGACCGCCGCTGACGGCGTTGGCGGGCCGGTGGTCGGTCCGCGACGGGCTGGCGCTGACGGCGATCGTGCTGTGACGCGACCCGCCGGGCTTGTCATCGTCGACAAGCCGGGCGGGATGACGAGCCACGACGTGGTCGGCCGGTGCCGGCGACTGTTCGGCACCCGCAAGGTCGGGCACGCGGGCACGCTGGACCCGATGGCGACCGGCGTGCTCGTGGTCGGCATCGAGCGGGCCACCAAGATCCTCGGTCTGCTGACGGCGACCGACAAGTCGTATCGCGACGATCCGGCTCGGCCAGACGACGTCCACCGAGGACGCCGAAGGTGAAGTGCTGCAGACGGTTTCGGCATCACAGGTGACCGACGCGCAGATCGAGGCAGCGATCGCCGCGCTGCGCGGCGAGATCGACCAGATTCCGTCGGCGGTCAGCGCGATCAAGGTCGACGGCAAGCGGGCCTACCAAGCTGGCGCGGGAGGGCCAGACCGTCGAACTGAAGCCGCGCCGGGTGCGCATCGACCGCTTCGAGGTGCTGCGACGTCCGACGCGATGCCGGACTCGTCGACGTCGACGTCGAGGTGGACTGCTCGAGCGGCACCTACATCCGGGCGCTCGCCCGCGACGTCGGCGCCGCGCTCGGCGTGGGCGGGCACCTCACCGCGCTGCGCCGCACCCGGGTCGGCGCGGTTCGGGCTGGAGCAGGCCCGCACCCTCGAGGAGCTCGCCGAGGCGCCGCGCTTGTCTTACTACCTCGACGAGGCGTGCCTGCGGGTGTTTCCGCGTCGCGACCTCACCGACGCCGAGGCCGAGGACGCCAGCCACGGCCGCCCGCTGACGCCCGCCGGCATCGAGCGGCGTGTATGCGGCGACGGCGCCGGACGGCCGGGTCATCGCGCTGCTGGAAGACGCGGGCCCGCGCACGAAAAGTCGCGTGGTGGTCGTCCGGCCGGCGACGCTGTAGCGCCTGACCGTCAGCCGGCAGCTCACGACGTAGAGCTCCTCGAACTTCTCTGATCGACCGCTCGATGTCGCCCTTGACGGCGCGTGCGGCGGCAGATGCCGATCGGTCCGAACAGCGGGAGCGCCACCGAGGTCGATCCGCACGCTGAACGCGCAGCCGTGCTCTGGTCGGCGACACCTTCATCGCCAGCTTGTACTCGTGCCGCCGACGCCGTCGCCGCTGATCTCCAGCGCCGCCGGCGGGTCCACCTGCTGGATGGTCCACGTGACGCGATTGCGCATGCCCTTGGCGCCGGCCACCCCGATGATCGTGATGCCGTCCTCGAGTTCGTCGGGCAGCTCGGATCGCCAGCCCTGGTGCATGCACAGCCAGTCGCCCAGCGTGGACAGATCCGATGCGTGCGCCCAGGCCTCCTCGGGCGATAGCGCCAACGTTCGGGACAGCTCGAGTTTGGCCATGACCCAGTGGCTGCTTGCGCCGTCATGTGCGGACTACCAGAGCTAGACGACAACCCAGATCGCTTCTGCCGCAGGGCTTCCCAGATCGACGGTGGTCTCGGGTCCGTCGCTGCCGGCGTCGGCGCCCTCCACGGCCACCGAGATCATGCCCGGCGAAGTCGCGGCGGGCGACGCACCCGCAGCCGGGAGTCCAGGCTGATCCCGACGGTGTCGAAGTACCGCAGCATCTCCGGGTCGGCGTCGGAGATGCGGGCGACGGTGCCGGCCTCGCCGTCCGCGCAGACCGACAGCTGGCGGGCAGGTCGGGCGTGGGCACCTGGCCGTCGGCGGCCGGGATCGGATCGCCGTGCGGATCGCGGGTCGGGTAGCCGAGCTTGGCGTCGATGCGGTCGAGCATGCCGGTCGGACACCGCGTGCTCGAGCACCTCGGCCTCGTCGTGCACCTCGTCCCAGCCGTAGCCGAGCTCGCTGCACCAGGAACGTCTCCATCAGCCGGTGCCGGCGCACCATCGCCAGCGCGGCGCGCCGGCCCGCGTCGGTGAGCGTCACCGCGCCGTACTTCTCGTGGTCGACGAGGCCCTGGTCGGCGAGCTTGCGGATCGACTCCGACGCGGTGCTCGCCGACACCCCGATGCGCTCGGCGAGCAATTTGGTGCTGACCTTCTCGTGCGACCACTCCTGGGCGGTCCAGATGACCTTCAGGTAGTCCTGCGCGACCGTCGTCAGGTCGCGCGGGATTCCCGTCAGGACTCACGAGTACAGAAGTTTAGGCAATCATCACCTGATCCGGTGGATGCTGACGGCGCCGCGCGGCGCGGCGCGCCGTAGGCTGGCGGCGTGCAGCGCTGGCGGGGTCAGGACGAGATCCCCACAGACTGGGGCCGATGTGTCGTCACCATCGGCGTGTTCGACGGTGTCCACCGCGGACACCAGAGTTGATCAGCCATGCGGTGAAGGCGGGCCGGTCACGCGGGGTGCCCGACGGTGCTGATGACCTTCGACCCGCATCCGATGGAGGTCGTGTTCCCCGGCAGCCATCCGGCGCAGCTGACCACGCTGACCCGCCGCGCCGAACTGGTCGAGGAGATGGGCATCGACGTCTTCCTGGTCATGCCGTTCACCTCCGACTTCATGAAGCTCACGCCCGAGCGCTACATCCACGAACTGCTGGTCGAACGACTGCACGTGGTCGAGGTCGTGGTCGGGGAGAACTTCACCTTCGGCAAGAAGGCGGCGGGCAACGTCGACCTGCTGCGCAAGGCGGGCGAGCGGTTCGGGTTCGCGGTGGAGCGGCATGTCGCTGGTCGCCGAGCACCACCAGCGACGAGACGGTGACGTTCTCGTCGACCTACATCCGGTCCTGCGTCGACGCCGGTGACATGGTCGCCGCGGCCGAGGCGCTGGGCCGGCCGCACCGCGTCGAGGGCGTGGTGGTCCGCGGCGACGGCCGCGGCAAGGTGCTCGGGTTATCCCGACCGCCAACGTCGCGCCGCCGATGTACTCGGCGATCCCGGCCGACGGCGTCTACGCCGCCTGGTTCACCGTGCTGGGGCACGGACCCGTCGTCGGGCACCGTCACCCCGGGTGAGCGGTATCAGGCCGCGGTGTCGGTCGGCACCAACCCGACGTTCTCCGGGCGCACCCGCACCGTGGAGGCGTTCGTCCTGGACACCGACGCCGACCTGTACGGCCAGCACGTCGCCGTCGACTTCGTCGCGCGCATCCGCGGGCAGGAGAAGTTCGACTCGGTGGACGACCTGGTGACCGCGATGGGCGGCGACACCGAACGCGCCCGCACCATCCTGCGCCGACCCTGCTGGCCGCTGACGATTCGCGGCGCAGCGTTGCCGCTGCTAGACTTCCTGCCGACCCGGCGCGTGCTGCAGTTCGCGGTGGCCGTGCCTTCTGGAGAGTTCATCGGATCCCCGATGTTCGCGGACCGAATTGATGGAGTTGTATTCGTGGCGCTCACCACCGAACAGAAAAAAGAGATCCTCGGCCAGTACGGCCTGCACGACACCGACACCGGTTCGCCGGAGGCGCAGGTCGCGATGCTGACCAAGCGGATCTCCGACCTGACCGAGCACCTCAAGCTGCACAAGCACGATCACCACTCGCGCCGCGGGCTGCTGCTGCTGGTCGGCCGCCGCCGCCGGCTGCTGAAGTACATCGCCGCAGGTCGACGTCGCGCGCTACCGCTCGCTGATCGAGCGCCTCGGCCTGCGTCGCTGACGCCGAGCCTCTTGCCTGCCCGTGCGAACGGTGTTCGTGGCCGCGTCGGCCACGATCATCGGGTTGGCGGGCCTGACGGGGTGTTCGTCGGCCGCCGCCGCTGACATCGTCGGTCGGGGACTGCCTGAAGATGGGCGGTCCGCCCGACCGGCCCGAGGCGACCAAAGCACGCCTGCGGCACGCCCGACTCGAACTTCAAGGTCGTCTCGGCGATCTCCGGGTCGCCGACGGCACCGACCAGTGCCCGACCGACGTCGACTCCTACTACTCGACGCGCAGCGCGTTCGTCGGACTCGAGCACCACCATCTGCATGGATATCGACTGGGTGGTGGGCGGCTGCATGAGCATCGATCCGGAGAACGGCAGGGATCCGGTCCGGGTGGACTGCACCGACACCTCACTGCCCGACCGGCAGCGCGCCACCCAGATCCTGCAGAAGGTGGCCAACGTCGACCAGTGCGCCAGCGGGGTGGGCTACGCCTACGACGAACGCAGCTTCACCGTGTGCGTCGAGGACGTCGCGTGAACGGTCCGCGTGCCACCCCGGATTAGCGGAATACGCACATACCGGCATGTACGATGGGTGCGTTCGCCAGCCGTATGGCGCGAACAACCGGGTGCGGTTCTGCGCAGATCCGCGGGCACCGTTCCCGCGTGTCACGACAGGTACCCGCCTGATCGGGCGGTCTTCGGTAGTGGCTGCCGGACTGACACTCCGGCCGCTTCGATCGACGGCCGTCGACGCATCTGGGCCGGTCTCAGGTGTTCGCATCCGAGCTGTGATCATTGCGCGTGATCACGCGAAACAGCTGAATGACCCAGAGAGGCCGTACAGACGTCTATGTCTGCAGTTGAAATCGACGACGGCGTGTTCGAATCCACCGCCGTCATCGACAACGGGAGCTTCGGCACCCGCACCATCCGTTTCGAGACCGGCCGGCTGGCCCAGCAGGCCGCCGGCGCCGTCGTCGCCTACCTCGACGACGAGACCATGCTGCTGTCGGCCACCACCGCCAGCAAGACCCCGAAGGACCATTTCGACTTCTTCCCGCTGACCATCGACGTCGAGGAGCGGATGTACGCCGCGGGCCGCATCCCCGGCTCGTTCTTCCGTCGTGAGGGCCGCCCGTCCACCGACGCGATCCTGACCTGCCGCCTGATCGACCGGCCGCTGCGCCCGACGTTCGTCTCCGGTCTGCGCAACGAGATCCAGGTCGTCGTCACGATCCTGAGCCTGGATCCCAAGGATCTGTACGACGTGCTGGCGATCAACGCCGCGTCGGCGTCCACCCAGATCTCCGGCCTGCCGTTCTCCGGCCCGGTCGGCGGCGTGCGCGTCGCGCTGATCGACGGCCAGTGGGTCGCGTTCCCGACCGTCGAGCAGCTCGAGGGCGCCGTGTTCGACATGGTCGTCGCGGGCCGCAAGGCCGGCGATGACGTGCGCGATCATGATGGTCGAGGCCGAGGCCACCGACAAGGTCATCGAGCTCATCGCCGGCGGCGCAGGCGCCCCGACCGAGGCCGTCGTCGCCGAGGGCCTCGAGGCCGCCAAGCCGTTCATCGCCGCGCTGTGCACCGCGCAGCAGGAGCTGGCCGACGCCGCCGCCAAGCCGACCGCCGACTACCCGGTGTTCCCCGACTACCAGGACGACGTGTTCTACGCGGTGTCCTCGGTGGCCACCGACGAGCTGTCCAAGGCGCTGACGATCGCGGGCAAGGAAGAGCGCGACGACCGCACCGACGAGATCAAGGTCGAGGTGCTCGAGCGGCTCGCCGACACCTACGCCGGCCGCGAGAAGGAGATCGGCGCGGCGTACCGGTCGCTGACCAAGAAGCTGGTCCGCCAGCGCATCCTGACCGACCACTTCCGCATCGACGGCCGCGGCATCACCGACATCCGCGCGCTCTCGGCCGAGGTGGCCGTCATCCCGCGGGCGCACGGCAGCGCGCTGTTCGAGCGCGGCGAGACCCAGATCATGGGCGTCACCACGCTGGACATGGTCAAGATGGCCCAGCAGATCGACTCGCTGGGACCGGAGACGTCCAAGCGCTACATGCACCACTACAACTTCCCGCCGTACTCGACCGGTGAGACCGGTCGCGTCGGTTCGCCCAAGCGCCGCGAGATCGGCCACGGCGCGCTCGCCGAGCGGGCCCTGATGCCGGTGCTGCCGAGCGTCGAGGAGTTCCCGTACGCCATCCGTCAGGTGTCGGAGGCGCTGAGCTCCAACGGCTCGACGTCGATGGGCTCGGTGTGTGCGTCGACGCTGTCGCTGCTGAACGCCGGTGTGCCGCTGAAGGCTCCGGTCGCCGGTATCGCGATGGGCCTGGTGTCCGACGACGTCGAGGTCGAGGGTGGTGGACCGAGCGCCGCTTCGTCACGCTGACCGACATCCTCGGCGCCGAGGACGCGTTCGGCGACATGGACTTCAAGTGCGCAGGCACCAAGGACTTCGTCACCGCGCTGCAGCTGGACACCAAGCTCGACGGCATCCCGTCGCAGGTGCTGGCCGGTGCGCTGGCCCAGGCCAAGGACGCCCGGATCACCATCCTCGAGGTGATGGCCGAGGCCATCGACGAGCCCGACGAGATGAGCCCGTACGCGCCGCGCATCACCACGATCAAGGTGCCGATCGACAAGATCGGCGAGGTCATCGGGCCCAAGGGCAAGATGATCAACTCGATCACCGAGCAGACCGGTGCGTCGATCTCCATCGAGGACGACGGCACCGTGTTCGTCGGCGCCACCAACGGCGAGGCGGCGCAGGCCGCGATCGACTGATCAACGCCATCGCCAACCCGCAGCTGCCCAAGATCGGCGAGCGGTTCCTCGGAACCGTGGTCAAGACCACCGATTTCGGTGCGTTCGTGTCGCTGCTGCCGGGTCGCGACGGCCTGGTGCACATCTCGCAAGCTGGGCCGCGGCAAGCGGATCAACAAGGTCGAGGACGTCGTCAAGGTCGGCGACAAGCTGCGCGTGGAGATCGCCGACATCGACAACCGCGGCAAGATCTCGCTGGTCCTCGTCGCCGAAGACGACGCAGCCGAAGCGCCCGGCCGAGACACCTGCTCCGGTCGATGCAGCGACCGCCAGCAGCTAGCTCGGGGTCGCTGCGCCGCGGGCGCCGCGACCGACGACACGTCTCGTGCGGTGCGGCGCACGGATCTGCCCGGTGGCCTGCGGGTGGTCACCGAGTACATCCCGTCGGTGCACTCGGCGTCGGTCGGGGTGTGGGTCGGTGTCGGCTCCCGCGACGAGGGACGCAGCGTGGCCGGCGCCGCGCACTTCCTCGAGCACCTGCTGTTCAAGTCGACGCCGACGCGCACCGCGGTGCGAGATCGCCCAGGCGGTCGACGCGGTCGGCGGTGAGCTGAACGCGTTCACCGCCCGCGAGCACACCTGCTACTACGCGCACGTGCTCGACGCGGATCTGGCGCTGGCCGTCGACCTGGTCGCCGACGTGGTGCTGCGGGGCCGGTGCGCCGCCGACGACGTCGAGATCGAGCGGGACGTCGTGCTCGAGGAGATCGCGATGCGCGACGACGATCCCGAGGACACCCTCGGCGACGTGTTCCTGTCGGCGATGTTCGGCGAGCATCCGGTGGGCCGTCCGGTGATCGGCAGCGTCGAGTCGATCTCGGCGATGACCCGCGCGCAGTTGCACTCGTTCCACGTGCGCCGCTACACCCCGGAGCGGATGGTCGTCGCGGTGGCGGGCAACATCGATCACGACGAGGTCGTCGCGCTGGTGCGGGAGCACTTCGGTCCGCGGCTGGTGCGGGGCCGCGACCCCGGTGGCGCCGCGCAAGGGCACCGGCCGGGTGCCGGGCCGGCCGACGCTGCAGCTGGTCAACCGCGACGGCGAGCAGACCCACCTGTTCCTCGGCGTGCGGACGCCCGGCCGGCACTGGGATCACCGCTGGGCGCTGTCGGTGCTCAACACCGCTCTCGGCGGCGGACTGAGTTCGCGTCTGTTCCAACAGATTCGGGAGACGCGCGGGCTGGCGTACTCGGTGTACTCGACGGTCGACACGTTCTCCGACACCGGTGCGCTGTCGGTGTACGCCGCGTGTCTGCCCGAGCGGTTCGACGAGGTCGTCGCGGGTGACGACCGACGTGCTGGCCGAGGTGGCCCGCGACGGCATCACCGAGTCCGAATGCCGGATCGCCAAGGGCTCGTTGCGCGGTGGTCTGGTGCTCGGCCTGGAGGACTCGGGGTCGCGGATGCACCGGATCGGCCGCAGCGAGCTGAACTACGGCGCGCACCGCAGCATCGCGCACACGCTGGAGCAGATCGACGCGGTCACCCTCGACGAGGTCAACGCCGTGGCGCGCCAACTGCTGACCCGGCCCGTTCGGCGCCGCGGTGCTCGGGCCCGCACCGTCGAAGAAGTCGCTGCCGCAGGCCGTTGCGGACGATCGCGGGCTGACTTCGCTGACGGTGGCCGAACTACTGCAGCGGTAGCGAGTCGTCACGCTGTAGCAGGAAGAAGTACGGAGCCCTGATGCCGCGCAGATCCATTGCGCCGAGCACGGTGTCGTCGTCGAGCTGCCGGAAAACGTCGTTGATCGGCAACTGGTCGTAGAGCATCGTCGCGGTGTCCACGCCGCGGTACCGCGTGGTGCGCAGCCGGGCTTTGGGTCCGCGCGCCTTCAGCGCCGGCTTGAGCGTGGCGATGGTGCCCGTGAAGTTCTGCCGTTTGAGCATCGGGATCTTGGTGGCCAGACCGAGGCCGGTGAAGGCCAGGCGGGGTTCAGCGGCCACAGCGCGGTGCCGTCACCGGTGGGAAACAGCAGCGGGTGAACGGTTTCGGAGCTCAGGAACGCCTTGCCCCACCAGCCGCTGGCGGCCAGCATGCCGTCGAGGGGATGGTCGGTCGGCAGCTCGGCGCCGTGCCAGGTGCCGATCATGAACTCGGGTTCGACGGCGGGGCGGGAGTCGAACAGCGCCAGCGCCTCGGCCGTGGTGGTCGGGGCGTTGGGCAGGACGTCGGTGAGCGAAGCATGGCCCGACTGTACTTGACACCTGTCAAAATCAGGCACACTGTGACGGTGCGATCCGATGACCCTGCCCTTGTGGAACCGGTGAGCCGTTCGGCGGTGCTGCCTGCCGCTGCACGCGGGCGAGCGGGAGGCGAGACCGCCGAGGAGCTGATGCGGTCGCGCTACAGCGCCTACGCGGTCGGGGATTCCGACTACCTATGGCGGACATGGCACCCGCGCACCCGCCCCGACAGCGTCACCGTCGACGCCGCGGCTGGTGTGGACCGGGCTGGAGATCGTCGACCGGGTCGCGGGCGGACCCGGCGACGAAGCGGGTGAGGTCGAGTTCCGCGCGCACTACCGAGCAGAAGGCCAACGAACCGGGACGCTGCATGAGCGGTCCCGGTTCGCTGTGAGAGCCCGTCGGTGGTTTTACCTGGACGGGGAAGTGTTCGAGGCGTAGGCCAGCAGGTCCGCCGGATCGGTGAAGGGCAGGTCGAGGTCGGCGGCCACCTGCTCGGAGAGCAGCGCGCCCTCGTGCGTCGAGAGTCCCTTGGCCAGCGCGGCATCGGCGGCGCAGGCGGCCTGCCAGCCCTTGTCGGCGAGCTTGAGCACGTAGGGCATGGTGGCGTTGGTCAGTGCGAACGTCGACGTGCGCGGCACCGCGCCGGGCATGTTGGCCACGCAGTAGAAGACCGTGTCGTGCACGGCGAACGTCGGGTCGTCGTGGGTGGTGGGCCGCGAGTCCTCGAAGCAGCCACCCTGGTCGATCGCGATGTCGACCAGCACCGCGCCCGACTTCATGTGCGCGACAGTCGAATTGGTGACCAGCTTGGGCGCCTTGGCGCCGGGCACCAGCACGGCGCCGATCACCAGGTCGGCCTGCTTGACCGCGTCCTCGAGCTCCAGGCGTCGACGAGTAGCGGGTCTCGATGGCGCCGCCGTACTCGGCGTCGATCTTGCGCAGCGTGTTGATGTTGAGGTCGAACACGGTGACGTGCGCGCCCATGCCCCAGGCGACGGCGGCGGCGTTGTCGCCGGCCATTCCGCCGCCGATGACCACGACCTTGGCCGGGGCGACGCCGGGGACGCCGCCCATCAGCACGCCGCGACCGCCGTGGGTGCGCATCAGGTGGTAGGCGCCGACCTGTGCGGCGAGCCGGCCGGCGACCTCGCTCATCGGCGCCAGCAGCGGCAGCGCGCCGTCGGCGGTCTGCACGGTCTCGTAGGCGATCGACGTGGTGCCGGAGGCCATCAGCGCGTCGGTGCACGGCTTGGACGCGGCCAGGTGCAGGTAGGTGAACAGCGTCTGGCCCTTGCGCATGCGGCGCGTACTCGGCCTCGATCGGTTCCTTGACCTTGAGCAGCAGGTCGGCCTCGGCCCACACCTCGTCGGCGGTGTCGATCGATCTGCGCGCCGGCGGCCTTGAAGTCGCGGTCGGAGATGGCCGATCCTTCGCCGGCGCCGGCCTGGATGAGGACCTCGTGACCGCGGCGGGTCAGTTCGGCGACGCCGGCCGGGGTGATGGCGACGCGGTACTCGTTGTTCTTGATCTCGGTCGGGATGCCGACGCGCATGATCGCTCCTTGACGTCGTGCTGGTTGCCATAAAGTGTGAAGAAACTTCGACATGATGGCAATGAGCATCGACGAAGATTCGCTAATAGTCGCGATATGCCAGAAGAATCATCGACATCGATGGCCGCGCTCGGCCGCGGCGCCGAAGGATGTTCGGCCCGTCGAGCTCGATGACATCGACCGGCGCATGCTGACCGCGCTGCACGCCGACGCGCGCATCTCCAACAGCGCGCTGGCCGAGCTCGTCGGCATCGCCCCGTCGACGTGTCACGGCCGGGTGCGCCGGCTGCAGGACCTCGGGGTGATCCGCGGTTTCTACGCCGACATCGACCCGGCGGCGATCGGGCTGACGCTGCAGGCGATGATCTCGGTGAGCCTGCAATCCAACGCGCGCGGCAAGATCCGCAACTTCATCCAGCAGATCCGCCGCAAGCCGCAGGTGATGGACGTCTACTTCCTGGCCGGCGCCGACGACTTCATCCTGCACGTCGCCGCGCGCGACACCGACGATCTGCGGTCGTTCGTGGTGGAGAACCTCAACGCCGACGCCGACGTGGCGGGCACGCAGACCTCGCTGATCTTCGAGCACCTGCGCGGTGCGTCGCGTGAGCATCCCCGAGCATCCTGCTTGATCCCGGACCTCTGCAGGGCGCCGCTCGTGATCAGCCGACGAGGTCGGGATGGAATGTCGCGACCATCCGTCGTATCCCGTCGCGCCAGTCGACGGTCGTGCCGCCGGTGAGCTCGCGCATCGGGTCGCGTCAGTGGGGCCACCGCGCAGCGCCTGCGGGCTCTCCTCGAACATCGGCTCCCGGCCGACGAGCGAGCCGATGTACGAGCACCACTCCTGCAGGCTGACTGTCTGCTCGCCACACCAGTTGACCGTGGTCGCCGGCACCGACGCCGCATCGAGCAGCTTCGGCAGCGTGGCGATGATGTCGTCCTCGTGGATGGGGTTGTAGCGCGCCGGTCCGCCGGGCGGTACCGGGATCGGGACGCCGCCCAGCAGCATCTCCATGTGGTAGAACGGCCACCCGCCGTTGTCGCCGTAGGGCACGTTGAGGCGCGCGATGATGGTGGGTACCCCAGCGCGCGTGCCATCGACCGCGCACCACCTCGCCGGCGATCTTGGAGATGGAGTACGTCGGGAACAGCGACTTGTGGTTGTCGCCGAGCGCGGTGGTCTCGGTGCGGGGCTCGTCGTCGGGCGGGTCGTAGACGGCGGCAGAGGAGCAGTGCAGGAACGCCTTCGCGTCGGCGCAGTGGGCCATGAGGAGTCCGACGGACTCCGCGTTGGCGGCGAGGTCCTTGTCCCACCTACCGCTCTTGGCCACCGCGAGGTTGAGCACGTAGTCGAAGTCGGAGGGGATGCCGGTGAAGTCGCCAGCGGCGAGATTGACTGTCTCGCAACGGATTGCCGGCACTCTCCAGGCTGTCCCGCGCCGCGTGTCGGTGAAGCGGGCGATGCCCCACACCTCGTTGTCGGCCGCCAGCGCCTTAGCGACGGGAGCGGCGACCTGGCCTGTGGGGCCGGTGATCAAGATCTTGTAGCCGCGCATGTCTGAGCTATGCCACCGTCAGGGTGACGTTGTGCAGCGAGACAGCTACGTCGCTGGGAAGGATGTCGACGAACGTCGGGGCGTCGCGCAGCGCGCCGCCGGTGGTGATGATGTTGACCGGGAGACGTTCCCGCACAAGGGAAGTTGCTGCACCGCAGCCAGAAACCCGGAGGACTCTGATAGGGCTGCATGCTCGGAGACTGGTCGACGCGGTAGTGGCCCGGCGGAATGTACGTGGTCGCCCAGCCCTCGCGCGGTTGGGTGCTGACACCGAACACGCCGTTGCTGCCATAGACGATCGGTGCTGCCCCGGCGGGCGCCGCCAGTACGCAGCCGGATACCAGCGCGCACGCAGCTGCAAGCGCCCGAACCGTGGTGTTCACACCACGAAGCCTAGGCATGTCGTCACGGATCTTTGTCGTCTTCGGGTAGCAGGTAGCGTTCGGGGTGGTGGTAGTTGTTGACCTGGCTTGGCCGGTGTCGAGGTCGGGTGGGGGGATCCATTCGGTGTCGCCGTGGGCGTTTTTGCGGGTGGTCCAGCCGGTCTTCTCGATCAGACGGTTGTCGGGTCCGCAGGCCAAGGTCAGGTCGTCGATGTTGGTTTGGCCGTCGTTCTTCCAGTCCGCGACCGCGTGATGGACCTGGCAAGTAGCCGCGGGCGGTGCAGCCGGGCCGTGTGCAGCCCCGATCGCGCGCGTGCAGCACGATGCGTTGCGCGGCGGACGCCAACCGTTTGGTCCGGCCGAGGTAGAGCGCTTGTTTGGTGTGTTTGTCGAAGATGTAGAGGTAGTGGTAGGCGCCCGCGGCGGCCATCTTGATCAGCGTCGGGATCGACACCCGGGAACCGCCCCCGGTGACCGCCAACCCCGCACCCTTCTCCAAATCCTGCAGAGTGGTCGACGCGATCACCGTCACCGGCAACCCGTTGTGCTTGCCTAACTCCCCGAACACAGGGCGGCGCGGCCGACAGCTTTGAACGCATCGTGATTACGTTGCGCCGGAGTGCGGCTATCGGTTCGGGCCTGCTCGGCGGTCGGCGTCGGCACGTTCGGCTCTCGTCGGCATGCGGCAGGTCTCGTCGTCGGGAATGTTGGCCCCGGGGGCGGCTTCTTTGGCCAGGATCGCTTCCCAGTACGCGCCGGCCTCGGCGTCAGGCGGCCCCGGATCGACCTCGACCCGTCGGGCTGCTGCGGGCCCAGGGTGATGCCGCGGCGTGCGGGCCTGTTCCTTCTCGCAGGGTTCGGGGCCGTCCTGATCGATCATCATCAACAACTGCGCGGCCGCCTCGTCCAGCTCCTCGGGACCCAACCCGGCCGCCAGGTCCGGCCAGATGCGCGTCGGCGGCCTCCCGGGTACCGACATCGACCCAGCGACGGCAAATGCTTGTGGAACTTCGCGATCACCGCCACATGCTCGGCACCGAGCAAGCCGCGGGCCTGGGCGGCGGCGGTGGCCTCCCACAGCGGCGCCAACGGTTCCCCGGTCATCGCCCGCCGCGGACCCAACACCTGCGCCTGGTCCAGCCGACGTTTGGCGTCCTCGGCCCGATGACCCGCAACGCGGTCGTGAGCACCTTCGTCCACGACGACTCACCCAACCGGTGCGGCTCGGTCTCGGCCACCAGCCGATTCAGCACCCGGTGCTCGAGCGCCGGGACCGACCGCGCACCGTGGTCAGCTCCGCGAGCAGCCCGACCAACTCACGATGGGACACCTCATCGCACGCCTCATGCAGGATCGCGAGCTGCGACTTGATCGCCTCGACCGCGCTCGGACACCTCACCCATGTATCGAACACTAGTTCGAAGGTCCGACAAACACGCCGGAATGTGACTACAGAGACCAAAGTGACAGAAGTGAATTCAGTGCCGAAAGTGGCAGCGGCCGAACAGCGTTCGCCGGCACGTTAGGGTTAGCCTATGCGAGTCGGAGTGCTGGGCGCCAAGGGCAAGGTCGGCGCGACCATGGTGGCGGCCGTGCAGGATGCGGATGATCTGACTTTCTCCGCCGGTGTGGACGCCGGTGATCCGCTGTCCGCGCTGGTGGACGCCGACACCGACGTCGTCATCGACTTCACCCACCCCAGCGTGGTGATGGACAACCTGAAGTTCCTGATCGACAACGGGATCCACGCGGTCGTCGGCACCACCGGCTTCACCGACGAGCGCATCGACGAGGTCAACGCGTGGTTGGCGGCCAAACCTGATGTGGCAGTGCTCATCGCGCCAAACTTCGCGATCGGCGCGGTGCTGTCCATGCATTTCGCGAAGCAGGCGGCGCGGTTCTTCGAGTCCGTGGAAGTCATCGAGTTGCACCATCCGCATAAGGCCGACGCCCCGTCGGGTACGGCCGCCCGGACCGCTCGTCTGATCGCCGAGGCGCGAAAGGGGTTGCCGCCCAACCCCGATGCCACCAGCACCGGGTTGGAGGGCGCCCGCGGTGCGAACGTCGACGGGATCCCGGTGCATTCGGTCCGGCTCGCCGGACTGGTCGCACACCAGGAGGTGCTGTTCGGCACGCAGGGCGAGACGTTGACGATCCGCCACGACAGCATCGACCGCACGTCGTTCGTGCCGGGTGTGCTGTTGGCCGTCAGGAAGATCCGCGAGTTCCCCGGGCTGACAGTCGGCATCGAGCCGTTGCTCGACCTGACATGAGCGACGGAGCGCGCGCACTGCGCATCCAGCTGCTGATCGGCTTCATGTGCGTGGCGCTGATCGTCTACTTCGTGATGCTGGGCCGCGCCGCACTGGTCTTCATCACGTCGGGTCGGCCGGCCGCGATCGGGCTGGGCGCCGCCGTTCTGATCCTGCCCGTCATCGGGATCTGGGTGATGGTCGCGACGCTGAAGGCCGGGCTGGCGCACCAGCGCCTGGCGCGGCTGGCCCGGGAAGAGGGGATGGATCTCGACGTCAGCGAGTTGCCCCGGATGCCGTCCGGGCGCATCGAATCGTGACGCCGCCGACGCGCTGTTCGACACGGTGCGTGAGGAACTGGAGTCCGATCCCGACAACTGGCGGCGCTGGTATCGATTGGCGCGTGCGTACGACTATGCCGGTGATCGCTCGCGGGCCAGGGAGGCCATGAAGAAGGCTGTCCAGATGGAGGAGTCGTGAGCAAGACGCTGCTGCTCGTCCACCACACGCCGTCTCCGCACTGCCAGGAGATGTTCGAGGCGGTGCTGTCCGGCGCGACCGACCCCGAGATCGAGGGCGTGGATGTCTTGCGGCGCGCGGCGCTCACCTGCTCAGCCGCCGACATGCTGGAGGCCGATGGGTATCTGCTCGGCACGCCGGCCAACCTCGGCTACATCAGCGGTGCGCTGAAGCACGCGTTCGATGTCTGCTACTACCCGTGCCTGGACTCGACGCGGGGGAGGCCGTTCGGTTTGTACCTGCACGGCAACGAGGGCACCGAGGGCGCCGAACGGGCAGTCGCCGCCATCACGAACGGGCTGGGTTGGGAGCAGGCGGCCCAAACCGTCGTAGTATCCGGCAAGCCAGACAAGACCGGCCTCGAAGCATGCTGGAACCTTGGTGCGACAGTCGCTGCACAGTTGATGGAATGACGAAGGAGTCTCATGCCAGGTATCGCCGAGCTCGCCATGGCGGGCGCACCGATCGCCGGTGGTGCATTGCTGGGTATCGCCGCGGGCGGCATCAAGACCCCCGATGTGCGTGGCACGATCGCCAAGGACATGGATCTGCTCGACCGCATTCCGGCCGACCAGGTCGAACGCCGTGCCGAACTGCAGCGCGTCATCGACCTTCGCGTCGACAGTCTGATCGCCGCCGTTGACAAGAACCGCCAGATCCGCGAACTCGCCGTTTCCTACGAGGGCAACTGGCGAGACATCGTGCTGTTCGTCTGCGCGATCCTGTTCACTATCACCTGGTGGAACGTCAGCCATGAACGTGCCAACTGGATGATCATGTTCGTGGTGCTCATCGCGTTCTCGGTGATCACCGGCGTTTATGCTGCGCGCGGCATCCTGCGCGGCGTCTCGACCTATCTGAAGGCGCGCCGGCGCATCGCCTCGTAGCGCCGCGATCAGTAGTGGTAGGTGTCCGACGGTGCCGGGATGTGGACGGGGTCGTCGACGTCGCCGAAGTCCGACGGCTCGATCCCGTAGGCGCGCGCCAGATCCAGGATCTTGTTGGCACGCGCGATGCGCGGCAGGTCCGAGCCGTTGCGGATCTCGCCGCCATCGCGCTCGTACTCGATGAAAAACTCCTTGGCCCAACTGATTTCGTCAATCGAGGGGGACAGTCCCTCGTTGATGGTGGGGCACTGATCCGGCGTCAGGCAGATCTTGCCGGTCATGCCGAACTCGGCTGAGACCGCCGTCGCCTCACTGAGCCGCAGCGCGCTGGAACCCACGGTCGGACCGTCGATGGCGCTCGGGAGATGCGCCGCCTTGGCGGCGATCGTGAAGCGGGATCGCGCATACGCCAGGGTCGTCGGGTTGTCTCCGAAGCCGGTGTCGCGGCGGAAGTCGCCGATACCGAACGCAAGGCGGAATGTGCCCTTGGCGGAAGCGATTTCGGCGATCCGCTCCAACCCGCGAGCGGTCTCGACGAGGGCGACGATCAGCACGTTCGGCAGCCGTTTGGCGGTCTCGGTGACGTGATCGACCGACTCGACCATCGCGAGCATCACGCCGCCGACCGACGTGCCTGCCAGCATCTCGAGGTCACCTGCCCACCACTGGGTTCCGAACCCGTTGACGCGTACCCAGTCGCTGTTGCCCTCGGCCAGCCAGCGGGTCACGTTCCCGCGGGCGGTCTCCTTGTCCTTCGGGGCCACCGCGTCCTCGATGTCGAGGACGACGATGTCGGCCCTGGAATCGGCCGCCGGCTGGAAGCGCTCGTGCTGCGCGCCGTTGACCAGCAGCCAACTGCGGGCGAGCACCGGATCTATCCGTAACCCGCGGTCGCCGGATCCCGATTCGCTGAACGTCTGGTCGTACACGGCGTACATGGTCGCTCATCGGGGACGGCCTGGGCAAAACGGGTTCACCCCAGATGGGCGGAAAAGAACGATTTCGTCGCTTCCCAGTGCCGCCGCGCGGACGCTTCGTCGTACGGCCCATTGTCGGGAACGGCGAATCCGTGGAAGGCCGAGTAGAACTCGATGGTGTGCTCGACGCCCGCCGCGGTGAGTGCCTTGTCCAGGGTCTCGCCGTCCTCGCGGGTGAACGACTGGTCGTTCTGCGCGGCGCCCACATAGACGGCCGCCCGCATCTTGTCGGCGAGCAGGTGTGGGCTTCCGGGATCGTCGCTGGCCAGGCCACCGCCGTGGAATGACATCGCCGCCGCGACCCGCCCGGGAACTCGGCCGGCGACCACCAGGGAGGTCCGGCCGCCCATGCAGTACCCGGTGGTGCCGAACGAGTCCCCGCTGACCTCGGGCCGCCCCGACAGGTAGTCGAAGAATGCGGTGGCGTCAGAGGCCATGACCTCCGGCGTCACCTTGGAGATCATCGCGTACAGCCGGCCGCGTTCGGCTTCGTCCTCGAACACCGTCGCCATGCTGAACGGCGCCCAGTCGCCGTCGCGGTAGTACGTGTCGGGCACCAGAACGGCGTAGCCGTGGCCTGCGAGTTTGTCGGCCATCGCGCGGAACGTCGGGCGTGCTCCGCCCGCGTCGGGGTACATGACGATGCCGGGCCAGGGTCCGTCCCCGTCCGGCGTGTGCAGGGTGACGGGGCAGGAGCCGTCGGGGGTGGTCACGGTGTCGTTGATCCTCGGCATGGTTCCGTTCTACTACGGATCCCGGGACGTAAGCTGGGCGCGTGCCGATCGACACGCCTTATGAGGATCTGCTGCGCCTGGTGCTCGATACCGGGATTCCGAAATCCGATCGCACCGGCACCGGAACCCGCAGTCTGTTCGGCCATCAGCTGCGCTACGACCTCAACGCCGGGTTCCCGCTGATCACCACCAAGAAGGTGCACACCAAGTCCATCGTCTACGAGCTGCTGTGGTTCCTGCGGGGCGACTCGAACGTCCGCTGGCTGCAGCAGCACGGCGTCACCATCTGGGATGAATGGGCCTCTCCGACAGGTGATCTCGGTCCGGTGTACGGGGTGCAGTGGCGGTCGTGGCCGACACCGTCCGGCGAGCACATCGACCAGATCAGCGCAGCGCTGGAGCTGCTGAAGTCCGACCCCGACTCGCGACGCAACATCGTCTCGGCGTGGAATGTGGGCGAGATTCCGCAGATGGCGCTGCCGCCGTGCCACGCGTTCTTCCAGTTCTATGTGGCGGACGGCCGATTGAGCTGTCAGCTCTATCAACGCAGCGCCGACTTGTTCCTGGGGGTGCCGTTCAACATCGCCAGCTACGCGTTGCTCACCCATATGATGGCCGCGCAGGCGGGCCTCGGGGTCGGCGAGTTCATCTGGACCGGCGGGGACTGCCACATCTACGACAACCACGTCGAACAGGTCACCGAGCAGCTGTCGCGCACTCCTCGGCCCTACCCGGAACTGGTTCTGGCGCCGCGCGATTCGATCTTCGACTACACCTACGACGACGTCGTCGTCAAGAACTATGACCCGCATCCGGCGATCAAGGCGCCGGTCGCTGTATGAAGGTGAATCTGATCTGGGCTCAGTCCTCTTCCGGGGTCATCGGCCGCGACAACGCGATCCCATGGCGGGTGCCCGAGGACATGGCCCGCTTCAAAGAACTCACCATGGACCACACCGTGATCATGGGCCGCTTGACCTGGGAATCACTGCCTGCGAAGTTCCGGCCGCTGCCGGGCCGCAGAAACGTCGTAGTGTCGCGGCAAGCCGGCTACACGGCTGAGGGTGCGGACGTCGTCGGGTCCCTCGAGGATGCCCCACTGGACGACGCCTGGGTGATCGGCGGATCGCAGATCTACGGGCTGGCGTTGCCGTTGGCGACGCGATGTGAGGTCACCGAGGTGGATGTCGACCTGCGCTTGGAGGACGAAGACGCGCTGGCGCCGGTCCTCGATGATTCGTGGATCGGCACCGAAGGGGACTGGCACGACAGTTCGTCGGGGCTGCGCTACCGCTTCTACAGCTACGTACGCCAGTAGCGGCCGGTATACCGGACCGTTTGTCGGTAGCGTCGGGCACTATGACCGGGTGGCGACGAAACTCACCGCTGCCCAGGCCCGGCGGGTTGCGGTTGCGGCCCAGGGTTTCCACGAGGCCAAGCCGGCGGGTCCCGTCACGCGCGGCGCATCTGAAACGGTTGGTCGCTCGGCTGCAGGTGTTGCAGCTGGACTCGGTTTCGGTCGCGGTGCGCGCGCACTATGCACCGGTGTTCAGCCGGCTCGGCCCGTATGACCGCGACATCCTGGACCGGGCGGCCTGGAGTCATTCGGCGCGGTCGCCGCGGCTGCTGGTCGAGTACTGGGCGCACGAGGCGGCGCTGATGGCCGTCGACGACTGGCCGCTGCTGCGGTGGCGTATGCGGCGAGTACCAGCACGGTCGATGGGGAACCGAGATCGTCAAGAAGAACGCCAAGCTCGCCGACGACGTGATCGACGCCGTCGCCGCGTTGGGCCCGTCGACCGCCGGGCAGATCGAAGCCCACCTCGAGTCCGAACCGCGGAGGGCGCGTGGGCCTGGGAAAAAGGAGATGTGGGACCGCAGCGACACCAAGTGGGTGGCCGAGGCGCTGTGGGCGGCAGGGGCGTTGACGACTGCCACCCGGATCGGGTTCGCGCGGCACTACGACCTGACCGAGAGGGTGCTGCCCGCTGAGGTCGTCGAACGCCGGATCGACGAGGGTGACGCCATCCGCGAGCTCGCACTACGAGCGGCGACGGCACTCGGAATCGGCACGGAGGCCGACATCCGCGACTACTTCCGACTCGGCGCCCGGCAGGTGAAGCCGGCGATCGCCGATCTGCAGGCGGCGGGCGAGCTCGAGCTTGTGGACGTCGAGGGCTGGACCGCACCGGCATACCTGCGGGCGGGCCAGATCGTGCCGCGCAGGGACCGGGGGACCGCGCTGTTGTGCCCGTTCGACCCGCTGATCTTCTTCCGGCCCAGGGTCGAACGACTGTTCGGATTTCACTACCGCATCGAGATCTACACCCCGGCCCAGAAACGCCAGTTCGGCTACTACGTATGGCCGTTCCTGCTCGACGGGGATCTGGTGGGCCGCGTCGACCTCAAGGCCGACCGGCGGCAGGCGCGCTGCAGGTGGTCGGCGCGTTTGCCGAGGACGGGCGGGACCGCTCGCGGGTGGCGGCGGCGTTGGCGGGGGAGTTGCGGTCGATGGCGGGCTGGCTGGGGCTTGATGATGTCAGCGTCGGTGAGCGCGGGGATTTGACCTCGGCGCTGCGGCGAGCACTCGGTAGCTAGTTGAGTGGAATATCGTTGTCGCCCTTGGATTGCTGATACTGCGACGACAGCGTGTCGTATCGGCTGCGGATGCGTTCGCGCTGTTCGTTCAGCTGGGTGCGCAAAGGCTCGGGCTCGGCGTCGATCAGATCACCGATCGCATACGCCGTCCAGAACTCATTGGTGCGCCGGTAGCCACCGGGTTCGAGGCCGAAGACCTCCTTGAGGATCTTCAGGTCGTGCGGGATCGCGAAGCTGTCACGCGAATCTTCGTGACTGTAGAAGTAGTAGTAGTTGTCGAAGCCTGCCCAGGTGATGGCCGACATGCACAGCGTGCAGGGTTCGTGGGTGGTCAGGAACAGCAGATCCCGCGTCGGGGGCCGGTCGGGCATCTCATAGAACTGCCGCAAGGTGTTGATCTCGCCGTGCCAGAGCGGGTTGTCGGTCTCGTCGTTCGTGCCCGCGATCACCACCGACAGGTCCGCTTTGTTCAGCAGCGCCGCGCCGAACACCTTGTTGCCGCTCGCGACGCCGCGCTCGGTGAGCGGAAGGATGTCCTGCTCGATGACATCGAGCAGGCGTGAGGCGACGGTGGTGCCGGTCATGGGCAACCCTAACGTCGATCGCGCCCCGAAGCGCTGACTGTGCGATTTCGACCCGCTCACGCCCGGCGAAGTCGCGGATGACCAACTCGCGCAACCCGTTCGCTCACCTCCACGTTAGGCTCCTGGCGTGGCCGAGATCGCGCCGCTGCGTGTGCAGCTGATTGCCAAGACCGAGTTCTCGGCGCCCCCGGATGTGCCGTGGAGCACCGACGCCGACGGAGGCGCCGCCCTGGTCGAGTTCGCCGGCCGCGCGTGCTACCAGAGCTGGTCGAAGCCCAATCCGCGCACCGCAACCAACGCGTCCTACATCCGCCACATCATCGACGTGGGGCACTTCTCGGTTCTCGAACACGCTTCGGTGTCGTTCTACATCACCGGCATCTCGCGATCGTGCACCCATGAGCTGATTCGGCACCGCCACTTCTCCTACTCGCAGCTGTCACAGCGCTACGTGCCCGAGCACGACTCCCAGGTGGTGGCGCCGCCGGGTATCGAGGACGATCCGGAGCTGCAGGAGATCTTCACGGCCGCGGCGGACGCCAGCCGTGCTGCCTACACCGAGCTGCTCACCCGGCTCGAGGCCAAGTTCATCGGCGACCAGGTCGCAGGAAACCCTGCTGTGTTGCGGCGCAAACAGGCCCGCCAGGCCGCCCGTGCGGTCCTGCCGAACGCCACCGAGACACGAATCGTGGTCACCGGTAACTACCGGGCGTGGCGCCACTTCATCGCGATGAGAGCCAGTGAGCACGCCGACGTCGAGATCCGCCGGTTGGCGATCGAATGCCTGCGCCAACTCGTCGGTGTCGCCCCTCAGGTGTTCTCCGACTTCGAGATCACCGTGCTCGCTGATGACACGGAGGTCGCGACCAGCCCGCTGGCAACCGAGGTCTAAGCCGACGATGCGTTCGTCTTGCGGAGAGCCGACGAGGTAATCTTGGTGCCCGTGAGCACCAGCGGATTCGACGTCGCCGCCCGTTTGGGCACCCTGTTGACCGCGATGGTTACTCCGTTCAAGCCCGACGGCGCCCTGGATACCGATGCCGCCGCCCGATTGGCCACCCAACTGGTCGACGCCGGCTGTGATGGGCTGGTGCTGTCCGGGACCACCGGCGAATCGCCCACCACCACTGACGACGAGAAGATCGCGCTGCTGCGAGCAGTGCTCGACGCCGTCGGCGACCGCGCGCGGATCATCGCGGGTGCGGGCACCTACAACACCGCGCACAGCGTTCACCTCGCCAAGGCGTGCGCCGCCGAAGGGGCGCATGGTCTGCTGGTGGTCACCCCGTACTACTCGCGTCCGTCCCAGTCGGGGCTGCTCGCGCACTTCACCGCCGTCGCCGACGCAACCAACCTGCCGGTGATCCTCTACGACATCCCGCCACGGTCCGTGGTGCCCATCGAGTGGGACACCGTTCGCGCGCTGGCATCCCATCCCAACATCGTCGCGATCAAGGACGCCAAGGGAGACCTGCACGGCGGCGGTCAGATCATCGCCGAGACCGGCTTGGCCTACTACTCCGGTGATGACGCACTGAATTTGCCCTGGCTGGCGGTGGGCGCGGTCGGCTTCATCAGCGTGTGGGGGCATTTCGCGGCCGGCCAGTTGCGGGACATGTTGTCGGCCTTCGCCTCCGGCGATGTGGCGACCGCGCGCAAGATCAGCGTCACCCTCGGGCCGCTGAACGCCGCACAGTCCAGGCTGGGTGGTGTCACGCTGGTCGAAGGCCGGTCTGCGGTTGCGGGGCTTCGACGCCGGTGATCCAAGGCTGCCCCAGGTGCCGGCCACCGATGAGCAGATCGAGGCGCTGGCCGCCGACATGACCGCGGCTGCGGTGCTTCGCTAGTGGATTCCGCACTCATTCCGCCGGGGCCACTGCCACCGGGAGGCCTTCGGGTGACCGCTCTGGGCGGCATCAACGAAATCGGGCGCAACATGACCGTTTTCGAGCACCTCGGCCGGCTCCTCATCGTGGACTGCGGCGTACTGTTCCCCACCCATGACGAGCCCGGTGTGGACCTGATCCTGCCCGATCTGCGCCACATCGAGCACCGTCTCGACGATGTCGAAGCGCTGGTGGTCACCCATGCCCACGAAGACCACATCGGCGCGATCCCATTCCTGCTCAAGCTGCGCTCCGACATCCCGATCGTCGGGTCGAAGTTCACCATCGCGCTGATTGCCGAGAAGTGCCGCGAACACCGCATCAAACCGGTGTTCGTCGAGGTGGCCGAGAGTGGGCGATCCACCCACGGCGTGTTCGAGTGCCAGTACTTCGCAGTCAACCACTCCATCCCCGGCTGCCTGGCGATCGGAATCCACACCGGCGCGGGCACCGTGCTGCACACCGGCGACATCAAGCTCGATCAGCTGCCGCTCGACGGCAGGCCGACGGACCTGCCGGGCATGTCGCGACTCGGCGATGCCGGGGTGGACCTGTTCCTCTGTGATTCGACGAACTCGGGCATACCCGGCGTCGGGCCGTCGGAGAGCGAGGTCGGTCCCGCACTGCACCGCCTGATGCGCGGCGCCGAAGGTCGAGTCATCGTCGCGTGCTTCGCCTCGAATGTCGATCGTGTGCAACAGATCATCGACGCCGCCGTGGCGTTGGGGCGGCGAGTTTCCTTCGTCGGCCGGTCGATGGTGCGCAACATGGGCATCGCCCGCGACCTCGGCTATCTCACCGTCGCCGACGACGATGTCCTCGACATCGCCGCCGCGGAGATGATGCCGGCGGACCGGGTGGTGCTCATCACCACCGGCACCCAGGGCGAACCGATGGCGGCGTTGTCGCGGATGTCGCGCGGCGAGCACCGCAGCATCACCCTGACCGACGGTGACCTCATCATCCTGTCGTCGTCGCTGATCCCGGGCAACGAAGAAGCGGTGTTCGGCGTGATCGACTCGCTGGCCAAGATCGGTGCCCGCGTCGTTACCAATCAGCATGCACGCGTTCATGTTTCGGGTCATGCGTACGCCGGCGAGCTGCTGTTCCTCTACAACGGAGTGCGACCACGCAACGTGATGCCCGTGCACGGGACGTGGCGGATGATGCGCGCCAATGCCGCCTTGGCGGCCAGTACCGGGGTGCCGGAGGAGAACATCGTGCTGGCGGAGAACGGTGTCAGCGTCGACCTGGTGTCCGGCCGGGCGAGCATCCCGGGCGGTGTCACCGTCGGCAAAATGTTCGTCGACGGGCTGATCACGGGCGACGTCGGTGACGCCACGCTGGGTGAAAGGCTCATCCTGTCCTCGGGGTTCATCGCGGTGACGGTGGTCGTGCGTCGCGGCACCGGCAAGCCGGCCGCCCCGGCGCATCTGCATGCCCGGGGGTTCTCGGAGGATCCGAAAGCGCTGGAACCGGCGGCCCGCAAGGTCGAGGAGGAACTGGAAAAGCTTGCCTCCCAGAACATCACCGATCCGACACGGATCGCACAGGCGGTGCGTCGCGCGATCGGCAAGTGGGTGGGGGAGACCTACCGCAGGCAGCCGATGATCGTGCCGACGGTCATCGAGATCTAGGCTCACCGCTCGGCGAGCACCGTCCACTCGATCGGGGAGGCAGACAAGCGTGCGCCCGGTGGGACGGATATAGGTGTCGCGGTAGTAGCTCGGTCCCGCCTGTTCGACCAGCCGCCAACCGAACCCGGCCAGCAACTCGCCGACCTCCTCGGGCACCAATCCCGACTTCCACACCTGGCTGCGCTGCCGAAACCGTCGATACACCGCGTCGGCGCCGTAGCGCTGCGTCCCGTCGATGAAGTCCTGCCGGATGTAGGTGAAGATGAGCCGGCTGCCGGTCGCTGCGTCGCTGAGCTGCGCGAGCGTCGCGCGCACCGCCTCCGGGGTGAGGTACTGGGTGACGCCCTCCCAGATGAAGAAGGTGCGCGCGTCGGCCCGGTAACCGTGCGCGCCCAGGACGGACATCAGCTCGTCACGTTCGAAGTCGACCGGCACCAGGTGCACCGAGGCGGGTGCCGCGCCGAGTACCCGTTGCACGACAGCGGATTTGCGTTCGACGTTGACCTGCTGGTCGACCTCGAACACCGGAAGATCGCTGTGCCGGGCGATCCGGTAGCCGCGGGTGTCCAGCCCAGCGCCCAGCACCACGACGGTGTCGAACTCATTGACCGGATCGGAGAGTCGTTCGTCGATGTAGCGCTTGCGGCAGGCGATACTGGCCCACAATCCGGGCCCCGACCGGTCCGAGGCCGCCACCGCAGCCCGGCGTAGCGCGCCGACGCGGGTCAGCGCGACCAGCAGCCGAAGGCGCGCGGGAAGGAAGGACGCCGCCAGATCGTCGTCGACCAGGCGACGCGCCGGGCGGCTCCTGGTGCTCGATGGCCGACAGCACGATGGGCCCGAAAGCCGTCTGCGCTGCCGGATTTCGAGGTGTCATCGTTTGTTGACGTACCCCGCGTCGACGGGCAGCGTGACGCCGGTGACGTAACGCGCGGCGTCGGACACCAACCAGAACACCGCGTTGGCGATGTCCTCGGGTTCCAGCGCCTGCACCGGCAACGCGTTGCCCATGTCGGGACCGCCCTGACTCTGCTGCGCCATCCCGTCCAGCCAGGACCGGGTGAAGTCGTTGTCGATCATCGGGGTGTTCACGCCGGCCGGATGCACCGAGTTGACCCGAATGCTGTACTGGGCAAGGAAATTCGCGTACACCCGCATGATCCCGACGATGCCGTGCTTGGCGGCCGCATAACCGACGGAGCCGCGCGACCGGCGCACCCACCCCGACCAGGCCGGCGACCGAGCTGATCAACACGATCGCACCGCCGTTGCCGAATTTGATCATGGGCTTCATCGCGACGTCGACAGTGTTGTAGACGCCGGTGAGGTTCACGTCGATGACGTCCTGCCACGCGTCGGCCGCCGCCATCGGTGCGATCCCCGCGTTGGCGACCACGATGTCGAGGCGATTGCCGAGTTTCTCGGTTCCCTCGCGCAGTGCGGTCTTCACCGCGTCGCGGTCCCGTACGTCGGCCTGGCAGGCCACGATGCGCGCGCCGGTCTCCTCGACGAGCTTGACGGTGGCGGCCAGGTCGTCGGGCGTCGCCAGGGGATAGGGCACCGAGTCGATCTGGTCGCACAGATCGAGGGCGATGATGTCGGCGCCCTCCGACGCCAGCTTGACCGCGTGCGCGCGGCCCTGCCCCCGCGCGGCACCGGTGATGAATGCGACCTTGCCGGCTGAGCTCACCCATGATCGCGCAGACTACGGTCGCAGCTGGCCCTTGGCTGGATCCCCCGCGACCACGGGCTGCAACATCTTGACGTCCGGCTGCGCCGTCGAGATGCTCGCCGACGGTGCCGAACAGGGTGGCCACCGCCGGTGCCGCACTGTGTGCCTGCAGCGCGTCACCGTCGGCCCACTGCTCGACGAACACGAAGGTGTTGTCGGATTCGTGCAGCGAGTACAGATCGCAGCCGGGCTCGTTGTGCACCGCTTCGATCGCCTGCTTACATGCGTCCCGAACGGCGTCCACGGAATCGGGCTTGGCGGTCAGCGTGGCGATGACGGTTATCGGCATGTGGCGGGCTCCGATCTCGGCGCTGAGTTGGACAGGTGTCCACCCTATTACGCCCGCGGCAGTGCGAGAAAGATGGTCGGCTCGCCGAGTTGGGCGGCGTTCTGGATTTCGGTCGAATCGACACCCTTCTGTGACCTGTGTGGCAGATGGTGCATCTGAGGCGAATGCGACTAGGCTTACCGGCATGGCGAGTAAGACCGCGGCCCGATCTGCTGCCCGTCCGACCAGGTCAAAGGCCAGTTCACGGGGTGGGTCGCGGCCAGCCGCGCCGCGACGCAAGCCGGCCCGCCGCAATGCGTCCGCGGTTTCGGCTGCGGGCACCGCGGTCGGTCGCGGGGTACGCGCGGGCTGGCTGATGGTGGCCAAGGGGGCCGGCAGCACTGCCCGCTCGGTGGGCCGGGCGCGGGAACTCGAACCCGGACACCGCCGCGACGGCATCGCGCTGGCACTGCTGGGCCTGGCCGTCGTCGTCGCCGCCAGTTCGTGGTTCGACGCCGCACGACCGGTCGGCGAGTGGATCGACACGTTCCTGCGTGTGCTCATCGGCGCGGCCGTGGTGCTGGTTCCCATCGCACTCGCCGCGCTGGGCGTCGGCCTGATGCGGTCGGAGCCGGACCCGGAATCGCGGCCGCGGTTGATCCTGGGGTCCGCGATGATCGTGCTGCCCGCGCTCGGCCTGTGGCATCTGTGGTCGGGGTCGCCGCAGGATCCGGTCGGGCGCCAGCATGCCGCCGGCTTCTTCGGCTTCGCGATCGGCGGCCCACTTTCCGACGGGCTGACGGCGTGGATCGCCGCGCCACTGCTGTTGCTCGGTGTGCTGTTCGGGCTGCTGCTGGTGACCGGGACGACGATCCGCGAAGTGCCCTCGACGCTGCGGACGATGTTCTCCACGCGGTGGCGCGACGAGTATGACCAGTACGACGAGCACGACGCGGACGACGGGAACTCCGGGGCCACCACGGAGTCCGAGGACTTCTCCGACGGCTACTACGACGACCCGACGGGCTACGGACAGGACGTGGCCCAGGCGTGGCCGTCGGCGACTCAACTCACGCAGCCGCTACCCGCGCCCACCGGAACGCCGATGGACAACTACCCGATCGAGGACGACGCACCGACCACCCCCGAACCGGCCGCCCGCTCGCGCAAGAAGAAGCCCAGGCAGCCGATCGAGTTGGACAGGGTGGTGGAGGGCCCGTACACGCTTCCGTCGCTGAGCCTGCTCACCGCGGGTGATCCACCGAAGCTGCGCAGCGCGGCAAACGACAAGATGGTCGAGGTCATCGGCTCGGTTCTGGACCAGTTCAAGGTCGACGCCGCGGTCACCGGGTGCACGCGCGGGCCGACGGTCACCCGCTACGAGGTCGAACTGGGCCCCGGCGTCAAGGTCGAAAAGATCACGGCGCTGCAGAAGAACATCGCCTACGCCGTGGCCACCGAGAGCGTTCGCATGCTGGCGCCGATCCCCGGCAAGTCGGCAGTCGGCATCGAGGTGCCGAACACCGACCGTGAGATGGTCCGGCTGGCCGACGTGCTGACCGCGCCGTCCACCCGCCGGGACCACCATCCGTTGGTGATCGCACTCGGGAAAGACATCGAGGGCGACTTCATCTCGGCGAACCTGGCCAAGATGCCGCACCTGCTGGTGGCCGGTTCCACCGGATCCGGCAAGTCGAGCTTCGTGAACTCGATGCTGGTGTCGCTGCTGTCGCGCGCCACCCCCGACGAGGTCAGGATGATCCTGATCGACCCGAAGATGGTGGAACTCACGCCCTACGAAGGCATTCCGCACCTCATCACGCCCATCGTCACGCAGCCCAAGAAGGCCGCGGCCGCGCTGGCCTGGCTGGTCGAGGAGATGGAGCAGCGCTACCAGGACATGCAGGCCAACAAGGTCCGTCACATCGACGACTTCAACAAGAACGTGAAGTCCGGCGTCATCACCGCTCCGCTGGGCAGCGAGCGGGTCTACAAGCCGTATCCGTACATCGTCGCGATCGTCGACGAACTCGCCGACCTGATGATGACCGCGCCACGCGACGTCGAGGACGCCATCGTGCGGATCACGCAGAAGGCGCGCGCGGCGGGCATCCACCTGATCCTGGCGACGCAGCGGCCGTCGGTCGACGTCGTCACCGGCCTGATCAAGACCAACGTGCCGTCCAGGCTGGCGTTCGCGACGTCGTCGCTGACCGACAGCCGCGTCATCCTCGATCAGCAGGGCGCCGAGAAGCTGATCGGGATGGGCGACGGGCTGTTCCTGCCGATGGGGGCCAACAAGCCGGTCCGCTTCCAGGGCGCCTACATCAGTGACGAGGAGATCTACGCCGTCGTCGCCGCGTGCAAGGACCAGGCCGAGCCGGAGTACACCGAGGGTGTCACCACCGCCAAGCCCACCGGCGAGCGCACCGACGTCGACCCCGACATCGGCGACGACATGGACGTGTTCCTGCAGGCCGTCGAGCTCGTGGTGTCCAGCCAGTTCGGGTCCACGTCGATGTTGCAGCGCAAGCTGCGTGTCGGCTTCGCCAAGGCCGGTCGGTTGATGGACCTGATGGAGACGCGCAGCATCGTCGGTCCGTCGGAGGGCTCCAAGGCGCGTGAGGTGCTGGTCAAGCCCGACGAGCTCGCCGGCACGCTGGCGTTGATCCGCGGCGGGAGTGACGCGTCTGGCGGCGACGCCGACCCCGACTTCTAACGCCGACCCCGACTGTTGACGCCGGAACTGCATTCCACGCGCGAAACTCCGAGTGAGGCCCGCGTGGAATGCAATTCCGGCGGGGCGTTTCTGCGTTTCTTCAAAGCGTCAACAGCATCCGGGTGTTGCCCAGGATGTTCGGCTTGACGTAGGAGAGGTCGAGGAACTCGGCCACACCGGTGTCGTAAGAGCGGCACATCTCCTCGTAGACCTCGGCGGTGACCGGTGTGCCCTCGATCTCCGTGAAGCCGTGCCCGCCGAAGAATTCCACCTCGAAGGTGAGCACGAAGATGCGCTGCAGGTGCAGTTCGGTCGCGACCGAGAGCAGTCGGTCGACGATCGCGTGGCCGACACCCTGCCCCCGCACCTTGGGGTGCACCGCCACCGTGCGGACCTCCCCGAGGTCCGACCACAGCACGTGGAGGGCGCCACATCCGATCAGTTCACCGTGCAGCTCGGCGACCCAGAACTCCTGCACGGCTTCGTAGAGCGTCACCAGGTTCTTCTCGAGCAGGATCCTGCCGGAGTAGACGTCGACGAGGGCCTTGATGGCGGGCACGTCGGATGTCCTGGCGCGCCGCACGACGAGCCGGCCGGCGGGCTCATCCGGAACTGGGCTCACACACCGAAGGGTATCGGTCCTGGCAACCAGTATTCTGTGGCGGTGCCGGGCCAACCACATACCGATCCTGTGGTTCCGCGCGCTCGAGTGGCCAACCTCGCAAATGCCCTCACCGGCGTGCGCCTGGTTCTGGTTCCGGTGTTCCTCGTGGTTCTGTTCGTCGGTGACGGCCATGAAACGTATTGGCGGGTAGTCGCATTCATCGTGTTTGCGGTAGCCGTCATCACCGACCGATTCGACGGGGCGTTGGCCCGCAGCTATGGGATGGTCACCGAGTTCGGCACCTTGGCCGATCCGATCGCCGACAAGGCGCTCATCGGGGCCGCGCTGATCGGCCTGTCGGTGCTGGGCGATCTGCCGTGGTGGGTGACCGTGGTGATCCTGGTCCGCGAACTCGGTGTGACCGTGCTGCGACTGGCGGTGCTGCGCCGCGGCATCATCCCGGCCAGCCGGGGCGGCAAGCTGAAGACGCTGGTCCAGGCGGTCGCGATCGGTTTGTTCGTGCTGCCGCTGTCGGATGGCTGGCTGACCGGAGCCTGGGTGATCATGCTGGCCGCGGTGGTGCTGACGGTGCTCACCGGCATCGACTACTTCGTCTCGGCGGTCAGGGATTCGCGTGGACGACCCGCTGGTCAATGACGACGCCCGCGCGCTGGTCGCCGACCTCACGGTGTGTGGCCAGACCATCGCGACCGCGGAGTCGCTGACCGCAGGACTGTTGGCCGCCACGCTGGCCGGAGTGCCGGGGGCCAGCGTCGTTCTGCGGGGCGGGCTGGTGACCTACACCGTCGAGACGAAGGTCGCACTGGCAGGCGTGGCACCCGAGCTGCTCGACGACGTCGGTCCTGTCGCCGAACCCACAGCGCGGGCGCTGGCCGTCGGCGCGATGCAGCGTTGCGGCGCGACCTGGGGCGTCGGTCTGACCGGGGTGGCCGGCCCCGACCCGCACGGCGGGCATCCCGTCGGGACGGTGTTCCTCGGGGTGGCGGGGCCGGTGGGCACCGACGTGGTCCGGCTGGTCTGCGAGGGCACGCGCTGGGACATCCGGCTGGCGGCCGTGCGCGCGGCGATCAGCAGGCTGCGCCTGCTCGTCGAGCGAGACTGAACGTTCGTCGGCGGTACGGGATCACCCGCGCGGTTCGGGAACCATCCCGGCGACACCGAGCGTTGGGGTGAATAGCCAAGCGAACAGGAGAACGCGATGACGGCATTGCTGCGCGAGGTGATCGGCGACGTGCTGCGTCGCGCCCGGGTCGAGCAGGGACGGACCCTGCGTGAGGTGTCGGATTCGGCGCGCGTCAGCCTGGGATACCTCTCCGAGGTGGAACGCGGCCGCAAGGAAGCCTCCAGCGAGCTGCTCGGCGCCATTTGTGGCGCCCTGGACATCCCGCTGTCGCGGGTGCTGTCGGAGGCCGGCGATGACCTGGCGCTCGCGGAGTCACGAGCCGCGATCTCGACGGTCACCACGGCTTCAGCGCCGGCCGGGACGGCTGGCATCGACGTCACCACCAAGGTGGTCATCCCGCAGGTCGTGTCGATGGCGGTGGCCTGATCCCGACGGCCCGACCGGCTCCCCGCGCAAAAGGCCAGCAGGGGTGTGGTGATCTGCGCGGAACCGATAAGTTGGGTGCAGGGCACTTCCAGTATTCAAGGCACTTCCGCATAACAGCTGACACAGTTCGACACACATCCAGACACGAAGGCGGAGCGAACCGATGGCCAATCCGTTCAGCAAGGCATGGCGCTACCTCATGGCGCTGTTCAGCTCGAAGGTCGACGAGTACGCCGACCCGAAGGTGCAGATCCAGCAGGCCATCGAAGAGGCTCAGCGGCAGCACCAGGGGCTGACCCAGCAGGCTGCCCAGGTGATCGGTAACCAGCGCCAACTGGAGATGCGGCTGAACCGCCAGCTCGCCGACATCGAGAAGCTGCAGGTCAACGTCCGTCAGGCGCTGACGCTGGCCGATCAGGCCGCCGCCGCCGGTGATGCCGCCAAGGCCACCGAGTACACCAACGCCGCCGAGGCGTTCGCCGCGCAGCTGGTGACCTCCGAGCAGAGCGTCGAGGACCTCAAGGGTCTGCACGATCAGGCGCTGCAGGCCGCCGGGCAGGCCAAGAAGGCGGTCGAGCAGAACGCGATGATGCTGCAGCAGAAAATCGCCGAGCGCACCAAGCTGCTCAGCCAGCTCGAGCAGGCGAAGATGCAGGAGCAGGTCAGCGCGTCGCTGCGGTCGATGAGCGAGCTCGCCGCGCCCGGCAACACGCCGAGCCTCGACGAGGTGCGCGACAAGATCGAACGGCGCTACGCCAACGCGATCGGCTCCGCCGAGCTGGCGCAGAACTCGGTGCAGGGCCGGATGCTCGAGGTGCAGTCGGCCAGCGTCGAGATGGCCGGTCACTCGCGGCTCGAGCAGATCCGCGCGTCGATGCGCGGGGAGCAGCTGCCTGCGGGTGGCGCCGCCCAGGCACCCGCAACGCCGGCCGCCACCCCGAACCCGACACCGGAAAACCCGTTGTCGCAGTAACTTTGGAGATTTCGGAGATTCCCGATGAGTACCCGGAGCAGCAGACCGGAAGCGTGGCGGTCGTTGGCGCAACGCGGGGTCGACACCGCCGCGGAGTGGTCGGACATGCTGGCCCAGAAACTGAACGCGGCCGCCGATCCGCGTGCGAAGTTGTTGCGCAAGCGCCGCTGGGCGTTTCGACTCGGCGTGTTCTTCACCGTCTCGGCGGTGTTCTGGGTGGGTGTGACCGCACTGCTGGCGTCGTGGAGCACGCCGGTCTGGGCGCTGTTCATTCCGTCGCCGATCGCCGTCGGTGCCGCATTCCTGGCGACCCTGTCGTTCCTGCGCTACCGCTGGCTGCGTGGCGAACCGCTGCCGCCGCCGCGGACCCGGGCAGCGCGGCGGTTGCCGCCGTGGGGGTCGGCCGCCCGTCAGCCCATGGCGGCGCTGGCGGCCTCCGAACGCGGGCTGTCCTCGCTTCTGGGTGTGATGGAGCGGGGCCGGATGCTGCCCGCAGACGAACTGCGTGAAATCCGGGTCGCCGCCGACCAGACAGTGGCGACGATGGCCGCCACCGCCACCGAGGTGGTGTCGATGGAGCGGGCGATCAACTCGGCCCCGCAGTCGCGTGCCCACCTTGCGCCGACCGTTGCGGCCTTCAGGACGCAACTCGACCGAGGCGCCCGCCAGTACAGCGAGATGGTTTCCGCGGCAGCGCAATTGGTGTCGGCCGCGAACTCGGGGTCGATGTCGAGCTCGCCGATGTCGCAGCGGCGTTTCCGCGATGAGTTGGTGCTGGCGACCGACCGACTGACGGGCTGGGCGCAGGCATTCGACGAATTGGGCAGGCTCAAAGGGGCCTAGGCTCCGACTTCTTTTCGCCCAGACCGACATTTGGGCGTGAAAGTGCGAGAGAAGTCCGCCTTTTCGTCGATCTCGGCGGGCGGCCCCGCCCGCAACGCCGCGTTCAGAATGTCGGGCGCAGCGACGGGAACACCGCCGCGGCCACCGCCCGCAGCGGAGCCTTGACGAGGAATTCGAAGGAATCGAAGTAATCGCGCCACAGGGTGACCCGGCCGTCGCGCACCTCGAACGTGCCACACACCCAGAACTGCAGGCGCAGTGGTCCGATGATCACTGCGTCGGTGCGCTCGGTCAGGACCGCAACGCCGTCCTGGGCGATTCGGTGGAACTTCACCTCGAAGCCGAACTTGCCCTCACCGTTGCGCAACAGCTTGATGATCCGGTCGCGACCGCGAATGGACGGAAAGCCGACGTTCTGCCAGACCAACTCCGGTGCTGCCAGCGACGCCATGGTGTCGAAGTCCTCGTCGGCCAGGGCGAACAAGAACGCTTGCACCGTGCGCGCGTTGGCTGTTGTCGTCGTGAGCGGCGTCTGCAGTACCTCGTCAGTCATCGCCCGAGCCTAACGGCGGACCCTGTGGCAGGGTAGCCCGCATGCGCGTCGCCGTGGTCGCCGGACCCGATCCCGGACACGCCTTTCCGGCGATCGCGCTGTGCCTGAAGTTCCTGGCCGCCGGCGATATCCCGACCCTGCTCACCGGGAGGAAATGGCTCGACGTGGCCCGCGGTGAAGGCATCGACGCGGTCGAGTTGGACGGGCTGGATCCGACGGCGGCCGACGACGATGCCGATGCCGGGGCCAAGATCCATCAGCGTGCCGCGCGCATGGCGGTGCTGAACACGCAGCGACTCGGCGACCTGGCACTTGATCTGGTGATCTCGGATTCGATCACCACCTGCGGTGGTCTGGCCGCCGACCTGCTCGGGCTGCCGTGGATCGAGCTGAACACCCATCCGCTCTACCGGCCGTCGAAAGGCCTGCCGCCATTGGGTAGCGGCCTGGCGCCCGGTACCGGACTGCGCGGCAGGCTGCGTGACTCGGTGATGCGGGCGCTGAGTGCCCGCTCGTGGCGCACCGGTCTGCGCCAGCGATCCGCGGCCCGCGTCGGGATCGGCTTGCCCGCGCAGGATCCGGGGCCGCTGCGGCGTCTGATCGCCACGCTGCCCGCCCTGGAGGTGCCGCGACCGGACTGGCCTGCGGAGGCCGTCGTGGTGGGTCCGCTGCATTTCGAGCCGACGACCTCGGTGCTGCCACTGCCCGCCGGCGACGGACCGCTGGTGGTGGTGGCCCCGTCGACGGCGAATACCGGAGCGATCGGGCTCACGGAACTGGCGCTGGAAACTCTCGTACCCGGCGATGTGCTGCCGGAGGGTTCGCGGGTGGTGGTGTCGCGGCTCGAGGGGCCCGAGGGGCAGATTCCGCCGTGGGCGGTGGTCGGACTCGGACGCCAGGACGAACTGCTCTCCCGGGCGGATCTGTTGATCTGCGGTGGTGGCCACGGGACGGTGGCGAAATCGCTGCTTGCCGGCGTGCCCATGGTGATCGTCCCCGGCGGTGGCGACCAATGGGAGATCGCCAATCGTGTTGTGCGCCAAGGTAGCGCGCGGCTGGTTCGACCGCTGACCGCGGTGGCTCTGGCCGCTGCGACGCGGGAAGTGCTCGGCTCGGGGCGCTACCGGGACGCCGCGCGGCAGGCCGGGGCGAGCGCCGCGCAGGTCGCCGATCCGGTACGGGTGTGCCATGACGCTCTCGGTCCGTCGGCGTAGGTTGGGCGTGTGCGGCTGACGGAATTCTCGGGGCTCGTCGAGCGCCAGTTCGGTGCGGTGCGGGCCTCGTCGATGCTGGTCGACCACGTGCTGTCGAGCCTGGGCGGGCGCACCGGGGCCCAGGCCATCGAGGACGGTGTCGATCCGCGCGAGGTGTGGCGGGCGTTGTGCGTGGACTTCGACGTCCCGCGCGACCAGTGGTGAATCGGTCTACGCGCGCGGCCTCGCCGCGTTCACCAGCGTCAGGGTCGCCCGCGTCGCGGCTTCCAGATCGGCTGCCTGCGCGCCGGACAGGGCGCCGCAGATCCAGTCCCAGTGCGCCGACACCGTCTGCCCGGGTAGCGGCGCCGGCGCCAATGAGGCACCGTCCCGGCACCACCGCACCCGCTCCGCCGCGGGTTCGCCGAGTCGGAGATCACCGGAGTCGAAGGCCAGCGGACGGGACACGATCACGGCATGCTCGTCGTGCACCTCATCGACGACGCCCCAGCGAATCCTGCAGTCCTGCATGACCTTCAACGGTGTGCGCGGGTCGCGATCCAGGAATCGTGCCCACGGGTAGACCACGAAGACGTGGAAACTGTGGTTCGCCAGGACTTGCGGCGGGATGTCGGCGGGGACGTCGGCGAGCAGGCCGGTGACCTGCCCGCTGAACGCCTCCCGGAGCCGGGCCAGCAGCGCCGATGGGTCGACGTGATCCAGCAGCGGCCCGCCCACCCAGTAACTGCGCACCACCTGCTCGTCGAGTGGATCCGGCCGACCGGCGGCGTCGGCGATGGCGCTGAGATACGGCCAGGCCCCGTCGAACTCGCGGGCGTAGTCGGCCAGGTCGGTGGCATCGCCCCCGGGTAGGGCGCCGGTGCCGGGCGGCCCGCAGTACCCGAGTTCATTGGGCGGGAAGGCGTACCTGGCGAACAACGCGTGGCCGGGATGGATCAGCCGGTCGGTCGCCGTCATTCAGCAGATCCGTGGAAGTTGTTCGCCGATAGGTAGATCGACCACCCGGGTGCCGCCGAGCGCGGTGCGTGCCACCACCATCCCCGGATGCTCGGTGACGCAGTTACCGATCACCGCGGCGCGCCCACCGTAGGGATGGGCGTGCATCGCGGCGAGCACCCGATCGGCGTCGTGGGCCGCGACGAAGGCGATCAACTTGCCTTCGTTGGCGACGTAGAGCGGATCGAGCCCCAACAGTCCGCAGGCATCGCGGACGTCACCGGGAATGGGAAAAGAGCGTTCGGTCAACGAGATTCCGACGCCGGCTGCCTTCGCGATCTCATTCAAGGTGGCTCCGACACCACCCCTGGTGGGGTCGCGCAGGGTGTGGATGTCAGCGCCGGTGTCGATCATCGCCGCCACCAGTCCGTGCAGCGGTGCGCTGTCGCTGGCGACGGTGGTGGCGAACTCGAGGCCCTCGCGGCAGCTCATCACCGCCACCCCGTGCACGCCGATGTCACCGCTGACGATCACCACGTCGCCGGGGCGGGCCCGCTGCGGGCGGATGTCGGCACGTTTGTCCACCAACCCGATGCCTGCGGTGTTGATGTACACGCCGTCACCGTGACCGGAGTCGACCACCTTGGTGTCACCGGTCACCAGCTTCACCCCGGCCGCCAGCGCAGCGGTACCCACGGCGTGCGCGACACGCGCGAGCTCGGCCAGCGCGGTGCCCTCCTCGAGGATGAACGCGGTGGACAGCGCCATCGGCTGCGCACCGGCCATCGCCAGATCGTTCACCGTGCCGTTGACCGCCAGATCGCCGATGCTGCCGCCGGGGAAGAACAGCGGCTTGACCACGTACGAGTCGGTCGAGAAGGCCAACCTCTCGGTGCCGACCTGCAGCACCGCGGAATCGCCCATCCTGGCATCCGCCGCCGAACCGAACGCGGGCAGGAACAGGTGCTCGATGAGCTCGGCGGACATCGCCCCGCCGCCGCCATGTCCCATCAGGATGTTGGGTGCGTCGCGCAGCGGCGCGGGGCACACCCAGGCCTCCATGTCGATGGTCGCCGGCTCGGCAGCCGAGGTTTCGGAGTTCGCCTCAGGCATGCGTCACCTCCAGCCGCCGGTACAGGTAGTAGGCGGCGCACGCGCCCTCGGACGAGACCATGGTGGCGCCGAGCGGGTTGCGCGGCGTGCACAGCGTGCCGAAGGCCGAGCACTCGTGCGGTTTGATCAAGCCCTGCAACACCTCTCCGGAACGGCACACCGCGGATTCCTCGGTGTGGATATCGGTCACCGCGAACCGGTGCTCCGCGTCGTAATCGCGGTATTCGGCGGACAGCCGCCAACCGCTCGACGGGATCATCCCGATACCGCGCCAGGCCCGGTCGGTCACCTCGAACACGTCCAGCAGCATCTCCTTGGCCGCGGCGTTGCCTTCGGCGCGCACCGCCCGCGGGTAGGCGTTCTCCAGCTCATGGCGGCCGGATTCCAACTGCAGCACGGTGCGCCGGATGCCTTCGAGGATGTCCAGCGGCTCGAAACCGGTCACCACGATCGGAATGTCGTACTTGTCGCACAGTGGCGGGTATTCCCCGGTTCCCATGACGCAGCAGACATGGCCGGCGGCCAGGAACGCCTGCACCCGGCAGGTGGGCGACTCCATGATCGCCGCGATGGCCGGCGGGACGAGCACGTGCGACACCAGCAGCGAGAAGTTCTTGATGCCAAGCCGTTTGGCTTGGTACACGGTCATCGCGTTGGCGGGGGCGGTGGTCTCGAACCCGATCCCGAAGAACACCACCTGCCTGTCGGGATTGTCCTTGGCGATGGTGAGCGCGTCCAGCGGCGAATACACCACTCGCACGTCGCCGCCCTCGCTCTTGATCCGGAACAGGTCCTTCCCGCTGCCGGGAACCCGCAGCATGTCACCGAATGAGCAGAAGATGACGTCGGGCCGGGAGGCGATCTCCAGCGCCTTGTCGATGATCTCCAGCGGTGTCACGCACACCGGGCAGCCCGGCCCGTGGATCATCTCGATCTCGTCGGGCAGTAGCTGGTCGATGCCGTGCCGGATGATCGAATGGGTTTGTCCGCCGCAGACTTCCATGATCGCCCAGCGTTTGGTGGTGGCCGCCCGGATCTGGTCGATCAGCTTGCCCGCCAGTTCAGGATCGCTGAACTCGTCCAGATACTTCATCGCGCCACCCCGGAATCTCCGTTGGTACTGACAGCTGACTCAGGATTGGTCAGCCCCGCCTGCTGGGCGGCCAGTTCGAACCCGTCGCCGAATTCCTCGTTGAGCACCCCGAGGCGCTCGAACTCGGCCAGCGTCTGGATCGCCGATTCCTCGTCGAGACGCTGAATCGCGAAACCGACATGCACTACCACGTATTCGCCCACCCGGGCGTCGGGGATGTACTGCAGGCAGACGTCCTTCTGGACACCGCCGAAATCGACGACGGACATCAGCGTGCCGTCGCGGTCCTCCATCCGCAGAATCTTCCCCGGTACTGCCAGACACATGAGCGGTCCTCCCTTTCCTACTAGCCCGAGTTCCCGACCATCAGTTGCCCCAGCGCGATACCGCCGTCGTTGGGCGGCACCCGACGATGGGTGATGACCTCGAAACCGTTGTCGCGCAGCGCTGTCAACGTGATCTCAGCAAGCAGCGCGTTCTGGAACACTCCGCCCGACAGTGCGACCGTGTTGGTTCCCGTCGCGCATTCGGCGGCGAGTTCGACGATCAGCCGGGCGACCGCGGCGTGGAAGCGGGCGCCGATCACGCCCGCGGGTACACCGTTGCGCACATCGTCGACGACCGCGCACAGCAGCGGCGGCGGGGTCGACCTGCGCCGGTCGCGTCGGCTGTGAGGTCGACGTCGAAGCGGTATCGCAGCACGCCGGGATCCGCGCTGCGGGACAAGCCCTCAAGCTCGATGGCCGCCTGCGCTTCGTAGTCCACCACCTGGCGGACGCCTGCCAGCGCGGACACGGCGTCGAAAAGCCGGCCCATGCTGGAGGTCGGCACGCATCCCAGCCCGGTCTCGAGTTGGTGCAGCAGCACTGCGCGTTCGTCGGCCGGGCAGGCGTGCACCGGCGGCAGATCGTCGGCCCACGGCACCCCCGCGGCCCACAGGTGCGACATGGCCATCCGGTAGGGCCGCAGCACGCTGATGTCCCCGCCCGGCAGGGAAACGTACTTCAGTTGGGCCATCCGCCGGAAGCCCTTGTAGTCGGCGAGCAGGACCTCACCGCCCCAGATCGCGCCGTCGGGACCGTAACCGGTGCCGTCGAACGCGAAGCCGAGCACCTGCTCGGAACCGTCCAGGCCGTGTTCGGCCATCACCGCGGCGATGTGGGCGTGGTGGTGCTGCACCGGGCGGACCGGCCGGCCGCCGGCATTGCGATGTGCCCATGATGTCGAGCGGTATCGCGGGTGCGCGTCGGCGACGAAGACCTCCGGGTGCACGCCCGTCAGCGCACCGAGATGCGTTGCCGCGGAGTCGAACGCGGACAGGGTGGCGAGGTCGTCCATGTCGCCGATGTGCTGGCTCAGCCACGCATACCGGCCCTCGGCGACGGCCATGGTGTTCTTCAGATCCGCGCCGACCGCCAGCGTCGGCGGCACGGACACCGGCAGGGCGACCGGCAGTGGTGCATACCCGCGCGATCGGCGGATCGGGAGTTCGGCAGCCGCTCACCAGCCGCACCACCGAGTCGTCGCACGGCACCAGGATCGGCCGGTCATGCATCAGCCAGCCGTCGGCGAGGTGTGAAAGTCGTTCTACCGCATCGTCGTCGCGGTAGCAGATCGGCTCACCGCCGAGGTTGCCCGACGTCATCACCAGGGCGGCCGGTCCCGGTTCGTCGTCGGGCAGCCCGAACAGCAGGGTGTGCAGCGGGGTGTAGGCCAGCATCACGCCCAGGTCGGGGTTGTGCGGAGCCACCGAATCGGCGACCGGAGCCGACGGTGACCGGGCCATCAGCACTATCGGTCGCTGCGGACCCGATAGCAGCCGTTCGGAGCTCTCGTCGAGCCCGCAGAGGGTGCGCGCCGCGGGCAGGTCGGCGACCATCACCGCAAAAGGCTTGTCGCCGCGGCGTTTGCGGCGGCGCAGTTCGGACACCGCGTCGTCGTTCGCGGCGTCGCAGGCGAGGTGGTAACCGCCGATTCCCTTCACCGCCAGGATGCCGCCGTCGCGCAGCAGCTGCCGCGCGCGTCGCAGCCCGTCCTCGGCCCCGATCCGATGCCCGCGCCCCTCGAGGTAGGTCAGGGTCGGGCCGCAGTGCGGGCAGCACACCGGCTGGGCGTGGAACCGGCGGTCGGTCGGGTCGGCGTATTCGTCCGCGCAGTCCGCGCACATCGGAAAGTCCGCCATGGTGGTCGCGGCGCGGTCATAGGGCACCCCGGCGATGATCGTGAAGCGCGGACCGCAATTGGTGCAGTTGACGAACGCGTGCCGGTACCGGCGGTTGGCCGGGTTGCGTTGCTCGGACTCGCAGTCGGCGCACATGGCCACATCGGGGGAGACCAGGGTGCGGCCGCCGTCTGAGCGGGAGGTGTCCACGATCCGGAAGCCGGTGCCGCCGACGATCGGAATGTCCTGAGCCTCAACAGCTTCGATGACCGCCAGCGGCGGAGGGTCATCGCGCAGCCGGTCGAGGAAGCCGTCGATGTGGTCCCGTTCGCCCTCGACCTCGATGATGGCGCCCGAGCTGTCGTTGCGCACCGAGCCGGACAGGCCGGCGGCAGCGGCGGTGGTGTACACGAACGGCCGGAAGCCGACGCCCTGCACGACACCGTGCACCCAGATCCGCCGCCTGCACCGGCCGGTCACGGCGGATCCTCGCCCCCGCTGCCCATCAGCTTCAGGCCGGCCAGCGCCGCGTCTGCGCCCGCCTTGTCGGTCTTCTCGACGACGAAGCCCATGTGGATGACTACCCAGTCGCCGGCCTCGAACGTCTCTTCGGGCAGCATGCCGATGTTGACCTTGCGGGGTTCGCCCGCGACGTCGACGAGGGCGAGTTGGCCGCCGTAGCCCTCGAGCATGTGCAGCACCTGTCCGGGGATCCCGAGGCACATCCCTCAGCCCTCCGGCGCCGCTGTGCGTGCCGACAGTCCGGCCACCACGTCCTCGACGGCGCGCACCGCGTCGGGCACCGCGGCCGCGACCGCGTCGGAAAGTCCGATGCCCTCCTCGATACAGCCGACTTCGCAACCGACTACCACGGTGTAGGGCGGACTGCCGCCGAGTGCGGTGAGGCTCGCGAACACCGCCGCCGGATCCATTGCGTGGGCGTCCAGACCGGTTGCTGCCGAGAGGCTTTCATGATCAGCCTCGAACACGTGCACGGTGCCGGGCGCGCCACGATCCGGCAGCGCATCGACGAGCACCAGGGCGTCGTATCCGTCGAGCAGGTCGTACGCCAGGTGCATGCCCCGGATCCCGTAATCGGTTGCGCGGACCGCCGGGTCGGTGAGTAGCGGCGCGACACGACGCAACACCTCAGGACCGAATCCGTCGTCGGAGAGGAAGATGTTGCCGATGCCGGCTACCAGAGTGGTGGACGTGATGTCTGCGCCCCGCTACATCCGGCGCATCTTCAGGTACCGCTGGGCGTCGGGTACCGACCGCACACCCAGCGCCACCGCCAACACGATGACCACCGCCACCACCGCCGTGGCAGTCCAGCCAACTACCTCCATGTCGAACTCCTTTCCGGGCTGACATCCTGAGTTTCGAGAGGTTCGACTTCGTCAGGCGCGAAGTACAGGTAGCGGCCATACCATTCGTGCAGGTCAGCCGCCGGGTCGTCCTCGATCACCACCCCGATGTGGGTCTCCCCGTCGACGGTTTCGTGCACCGAGGTCACCCGGGCGGCCTTGCCGGCGTAGAACAGATCCTGGGCGTCGGCGCGCCGGGTGGGCCGCAGCCGCACGCGGCTGCCGCAACTCACCCGCACTCCGTTCACCAGCACGGCGTCCACTCCAGGATTGACGGCGTTGTCTGCCGTCGGATCCCACCAGTCGACACCATCGGGGATCTCGGGAACCAGCCCCGGAGCGTCAGCCCGTGCGTGCGGACCACTCTGTGCATGCGGATCACGCAGTACGCCATGCAGATTGAGCAGTGCCTCGGGGGACATCGTGTCGCACCGGTCGATGATCTGGGCGGCCAGCGGATCGGTGGCTCGGGCCTGGGCTTTCTCTTCGTCGGTCATCGTCATGATGCGCAGCGTGAGGATCTCGTCGATCTCGCAGGAGTCGTACAGCGCGCCTTCGCTCTGTTCTGCGATCTCCGGATGGTCGTACAGGATGATCGGCGAGATCAGCATCAGGTCGCGCGCGTCGGCCGGCCCGGCCAGCACCGGGAAGCAGCGGTGGCGTCGGCACCGCGCCACCGCGTCGGTGGCCTCGGGTGACGGTTCGAGCAGCGAGACGAACTCGCCGCCACGCACTTCGGTGAGCGCATGCGTACCGATCAGCGACGTGGCGATCGCGGTGTCCTTGTCGGCGGCCGGCGGGGCGACATTGCGCACCGCCACGCTCACCCGGGTCAATCCGTCGTCCGGTTCGGCGGACAACGTCAGTTCGGCCCGTAGTTCGCGCCGGGTCCGCACGAGCCGACCGCCCTCGACGGTCTCGATCTGGGTGCCCGAGGGCGCCACCAGCGGAAGTCGCAGCGAGCCCTCGAGTTCGGCGAGGGTGACCGGGCCGAACGGGATCTCGCACTCGACGGCCTCATCCCACGTCAACCACGATCGGTCACCGGCGACCAGTTCGTCCGCCGGCTCGAATCCACCGTCGCCGGTGGCGCGTTCGACCGCCCGGTGCTGCAACTGAAGGAAGCGGACCACGACCGACAGCGTCGTCGCGTCACCCGGTTGCACAAGGACGTCGGCGGACAGGGTGTCGTTCTCACCGATGCCGCTGTGCTCGGCATCCTGCGGGCCGAGAACCCCGAACTGCCAGCGGGACTGGTTCTTGGCTGAGGTCGCGCGGTAAGGGTAGAGCAGGTAACCCTCGTAGAGCACGGCGTCGGCGACCGCGCGGGCCCGGTCCCAGTCGGTGCTCATGACACGTCCTCGCTAGCCCGTTCGAGCAGCGACGTGATGGCCTCGTCGTGCGACAACAGCCCGTGCGCGGACCGGTAGCCGGCGAGCGCGTCGACGGTGTCGCGGTTCAGTCGCAGCCAGCCGGTGTTCGGAAAGTGCTGTTCGATCAGGTTCCGCCACACCGACACCGGCATGTCGTGGCGGTCCTCCCGGTCCCACGGCACCTGTTGGACCGAGAAGCCGCGGGTTCCCTGGACGAAAACCGTCCCGCTGAAGAGGAACTGCAGCGGCACCGTGCCGTCGCGCAGGGCGTGCAGATACTTCGCGGAGGACACCTCGAAGTCATAGGTGCACTCCAGCGGCAGGTCGACCTGGGTGGCTCCGCTGAAACCCTGCACCATGGCCGTGGTGTGCTGCCACAGGAAGGTGTGCTGGGTGCTGGCCCAGCGGTCCCGGGTGCCGAACAGGTCGGTCAGGCCGTCGGCCTCCGCGTCGGAGTAGTTGCGCCGCAGCGGATCGATCCGCACCTGGCAGCGCAGCGCGATCGCGTGGACCGGGTCGTCGCCGATCGCGGCGATGCCGACCCGCGCGGTGAGAATAGGCGTGACCGCGTACGGTTCGGGCACCACGTCCAGCACGGCGAAGGTCACCTCGGTCGTCGGTGCCGTCATCGGGCGACCACCTTGCTGCGGTCGGCGATGGTCTCGAAGAAGTCGTTCATGTACCGGTGCGCGTCCTGCCCGCCGTCGAAGCCGCGCCACAGCATCCGCAACCGGCCGACGAACTCGTAACAGGCGTCGATCGGCAGCAGATGGCAGACCGGAGGCTCGGTCCCCTCTGGGTCGTCTGGGGGAACCCGCACCAACAGCGCCTCGGTGTCGTCGGCGAGCGTGTCCACCCGCGGGTCGGCGGCGCGGAGGTCGTTCCAGGACTCCAGTTCCAGTTCGGATTCGGTGGCCCCCGCCGGGCCGGGATAGAACGCCACCGTGCGGCCGAGGTGGGAGTTGCGGAAGAAGAACGCCACCCCGACCGGAATCTGCAGGGCCTCCCACCGGCGGCGGTCGAGCGCGAATCCGGGGAACGCCAGATAGCGGTCCGGGACTGCGCGGTACCGCAGGGTGGCGTGCTGATCGGTGAACAGCAGATAGCACCCCCGGCAGACGCACATCAGTTGGCGGCCTTCGACGTTGACCACATGCTGGTGCTCGTCGGCGATCTGCTCGGCGCACATCTCGCACGATTCCCCAGCCGGCTTCGGCGCCGTCCGGTTCGCGCGGATGCGGGCCAGCACGTCGTAGGCGTTCCCGGAGCTCATCAGGCCACGCTCTCGGCCGCTGAACGGGGCAGCGCCATCGACAGCACGCCATCGCGCATCAGCACCGGGACCGGATCCAGATGCGTTGCGCTGCCGACGGTTCCGTCGACCGACGCGCCGGCGTGCACGACGTCGAAGTGGGCATGGCAGCGGGGGCACCGCAGCACCACATCGGCCGTGGCCATCCGGCGGTGCAGCACCGCGCCGGCCAGGGACTCGCCGCAGCCGCCGCAGCGGTCCTGGTAGGCGTACACGTCGTCGCCGACCCGGCAGGCCAGCACCGTCATCCCCGCGACCCGGAAGCCGCCGACTTCGCCAGGCGCCAGCTCGGCCAAGGCGGATACCGGGTGCCAGGCATGCCGACCGGCGTGGACGCGATTCAGCAGCGATTCCGCCGGGATGATCGTGGCCGTCGACTCTTGCTGCTGCGCAACGACTTCGATCGACGAGATCTCGGGCGCGGCGGCCCGTACCGCGTCCTCGACGGCCAATTCCAGGGTCACCGCCGATGACGGACAGCTCTTGCAGCTACCGGAGAATTGCAGACGGGCGGTGTAGTTTCCACCGTCCTCGGTGACCTCCAGCAGGTGCACGTCGCCACCGTGTGAGCCGAGATAGGGTCGCACGGTGTCCAAGGCGTCGGAGATCCGGCGCTCCACAGGATGGGGGTGCAGGCCGTGCACCAGCAGCAGGCTGGCGACGAGGTCGTCGGCGACCAGCACGTCGGCCGCTTCCGGGGCTGCCCGCGCCGCGAGCAGCATCAGCCGTTCCAGCCCGGCGCCGTAGAGGTCGGTGACCTCACGGACCAGTTGCTCGGCGCGTTCCCGGGCGACGACGCCGCCCGCGGCGCTTGCGTCGAGCAGCGCCTGTATCCGATCGCCCGCCGTCCGCCACTGCGCGTCTGTTGCGGATTCGTCTACGGGTGACGATCCAGACGGGCCCATACGCTATTCCCCGGTGACCGACTGTGTCGGGGAGTGCAGCAAATCCAGGCTCTTGCCCTCGCCCAAATACATGTGCACCCCGCACGGCAGACACGGATCGAAACTTCGTACCGTGCGCATGATGTCGATACCCTTGAAGTTCTCCCGGCTGTTCTCCTCGAAGATCGGCTGACCCTGCACCGCGTCCTCGTAAGGACCCGGTGTGCCGTAGCTGTCGCGTGGGTTCGCGTTCCACGGCGTCGGCGGATAGGGGTGGTAGTTCGCGATCTTGCCGTCGCGGATCACCATGTGGTGCGAGAGCACCCCGCGCACCGCCTCGGTGAAGCCGCAGCCGATGCCCTCCTCGGGTACGTCGAACTTCTCCCAGGTCTTGGTGCGGCCCGCTCGGATCTCCGCGAGGGCCTTCTCGGCGAAGTGCAGCGCGCTGGCGGCGGCATAGGCCTGGAAGTAGGTGCGGGCGCGGTTCCGTTCGATGGTGTTGCTCCCGTACTGCGGGATCTTCCACTCGAATTCGACCGGACCCTTCAACGCGGTCTTCGGCAGGTTGATCTGCACGCTGTGACCGGTCGACTTCACGTAGCCGACGTCGACCAGACCGGCCAGCGCGGTGGACCACAACCGGGCCAACGGCCCGCCGCCGGTGTCCAGTGCCAGATGGTCGGTGCCGTCGAACCACCGCGGCGACATCACCCAGCTGTAGTTGTCGTCGAAGTCACGCTTCTGCGGCTTGGGGTTGGTGTGCTGGTTCCAGGGGTGCCGCCGATCCACCGGGTTACCCAGCGGATCGGTCTTGACGAACATCTCCTGGTCTCCCCAGTCGTCGTAATACGAACTGCCCAAGAGGATCCGGATGCCGAGGTTGATGTCGACCAGCGACGTGGTGACGAGCTTGCCGTCGACCACCACGCCGGGCGTGACGAACATCTTGCGACCCCAGTTCTCCATGTCCTTGTAGGCGAAGTTGCAGTGCTCGGGGTCCTGGAACGAGCCCCAGCATCCGAGCAGGGTGCGCCGCAGGCCCACCTTGTCGTAGCCGGGCAGTGCCTCATAGAAGAAGTCGAACAGGTCGTCGTGCATCGGCACGACCTTCTTCATGAACTCGACGTAGCGCATCAACCGGGTCATGTAGTCGGTCATCAATTGGATGGTCGCCACCGTGCCGACACCGCCGGGATACAGCGTCGAGGGATGAACATGCCGCCCTTCCATCAGGCAGAACATCTCCCGGGTCCACCGACTGACCTGCAGCGCCTCGCGGTAGAAGTCGCCGGTGAACGGGTTGAGCGCCCGCATGATGTCGGCGATGGTCCGGTATCCGTGCATGTCGGCCTGCGGTGACTGGCTGTTCTCCGCCTTGGCCAGCACGCTCGGATTGGTCTCGGAGACCATCTTCTCGCAATAGTCGACCCCGACCAGGTTCTCCTGAAAGATGTTGTGGTCGAACATGTATTCCGCGGCCTCGCCGAGGTTGACGATCCATTCCGCGACGCGCGGCGGCTGCACACCGTAGGCCATGTTCTGCGTATAGCAGGAACAGGTGGCGTGGTTGTCACCGCAGATACCGCAGATGCGGCTGGTGATGAAGTGGGCGTCGCGTGGATCCTTGCCCTTCATGAAGATCGAGTAACCGCGGAAGATCGACGACGTGCTGTGGCACTCGACGACTTCCCGATTCTCGAAGTCGATCTTCGTGTAGATGCCCAGGCTGCCGACGATTCGGGTGATGGGATCCCACGCCATCTCCACCAGTTGGCCGGGATCACGCTTCACAAGGGACGGCTCGGGGATGATCGTTGTCATCGGATTCTGCTTCTTTCATCGAGATGCGCTGCACTAGAAGATGGTTCGACACGCGAGGTGTCGCCGAGAGCGAATCCGGGGAGACCCGCACCTACCAGGTGCGGGTCGCTCCGGATTCGAGTCTGGGGCCGGGGTGCCGCCACTTCGGCTCTTTGTCGAGGGTCTTACCGGTGATGTGGCGCAGGCTGCGGATGACGGAGCCGTACATGCCGGATGCGGTGGTCGACACCTTGCCGCCCGGCGGTTCGTCCATGAACGGCATGAACTTGTCCGGGAAGCCGGGCATGGTGCAGCCGATGCAGATGCCGCCCACGTTCGGGCAACCGCCGATGCCGTTGATCCAGCCGCGTTTGGGCACGTTGCACTTGACCACTGGACCCCAGCAGCCAAGCTTCACAATGCATTTCGGCGAGCCGTATTCGGTGGCGAAGTCACCCTGCTCGTAGTAGCCGGCCCGGTCACATCCCTCGTGAACGGTCTGACTGAACAACCATTGCGGCCTCAACGCGTCGTCCAGCGGAATCATCGGCGCCTGGTCGGTCGCCATGTACAGCAGGTACGTCAGGGTTTCCGAGAGGTTGTCCGGGTGAATCGGGCAACCGGGCACACAGACGATGGGGATGCCGGCCTTGCTCTTCCAGTCCCACCCGAGATAGTCGGGGACGCCCATGGCTCCGGTCGGATTGCCCGCCATCGCATGGATCCCGCCATAGGTGGCGCAGGTGCCGACCGCGACGATCGCGGTCGCCTTGGGCGCGAGCCGGTCGAGCCACTCGCTGGTCGTCATCGGTTGGCCGGTTGCCGGGTCGTTGCCGAAACCGCACCAGTACCCTTCGTTGTGGAGCTGCTCGTTGGGGATCGATCCTTCGACGACCAACACGAACGGTTCCAGTTCGCCTCTGTCTGCTTTGAAGAACCATTCGAGGAAGTCGTCCGCACCTCCATTGGGGCCGCACTCGAAATCGATGAGGGGCCAATGCACGGCGATCTTGGGCAGACCGGGAAGAGCGCCCAAGGCGATCTCCTCGATGCTGGGTTGGGTGGCGGCAGTCAACGCCACAGAATCACCGTCACAACTCAATCCGGCGTTGATCCACAACACGTGGATCAAGGCCTGTTCTGCTTTGACTGCTGCCTCTGTCGGCATCGCCACAGCTTTCCGAGCTCCGGGCTGGGGAGCCCTGCGCCAATGGAGTCGACCTTCGGCCCACTTGCGCGGCGCTAACTTTGAGGTCTACTACGGCGCCTTTCTCTTGTCAACGGAAGTTGATGACATCTGTGCAAATCGGGGCCAGTTTGCCAGAATCGCGATCCAGTCGTACCAGTCGGAGATACGATCACCAGTTGTCGCCGAAAGCGGCAATATATTGACGTCGGCGTTCAGTGATCGTGCATAACCGGCGCACGCCTCAAGATCGAAGTCCACGTAGGGCGACAGATCCGTCTTGTTGATGATGACCAACCCTGCTGCGGCAAACATGTGGGGGTACTTCAGCGGCTTGTCCGCGCCTTCGGTCACCGAGATCACGACGACTTTGCTGTTTTCGCCGAGGTCGAACATGGCAGGGCAGACGAGGTTGCCGACGTTCTCGATGAACAGCAGCGACCCCGGCTCGGGATCGAGCGTGTCGAGGGCCCGGCGCACCATGTCGGCATCGAGGTGGCAGCCCGCTCCGGTGTTGATCTGCACCGCGCGGGCGCCGGCGGCCCGGATGCGATTCGCGTCGAGCAGTGTCTCCTGATCCCCCTCGATGACGGCGATCGGTTGCTGTCCGCCGAGGTCACGGATGGTGCGTTCGAGAAGGGTGGTCTTGCCTGCGCCGGGCGAACTCGTCATGTTGAGCGCCAGGATGTTGCGTTCGGCCAGCCACCTGCGGTTTTCCTCGGCGACCAGGTCGTTCTTCGCCAGGACCTTCTGCTCCAGGGTGATGGTCTGGGTCTGGATGTGGTCGTGCGGATGGTCGTGGTCGTGGGGATGTGGGTGGTGGTGGCTGTCATGGCCGGCCAGCGTGATGACCGCACCGTCTCCGCCGCAGCCACAGGTTGCGCACATGGTCAGCTCACTTCCATCGAGAGGATTCTCAGGTCCCGACCGTCGAGCACCTCGACATCGGCACTACCGCACGGGCACAACAGGATCGGGTCGCTCAGTTCGAAGCGCGCAGCGCAGCTGCGGCACCGCGCGGCCCCGGGCCGGACGTCGACGTCCAGTGTTGCGCCGTCAGCGACCGTCCCTTCGGTCGCCAGGCCGAAACAGAACTCCATGGCAGCGGGAACGATCGCGCACAGAGCGCCGACTTCTAGTTTGACGCTGTGCACCCGCCGGCCGGCGGCGTGCTCGCACACCGCGTCGACAACACTCTGGGTGATCGCCATCTCGTGCATCGTCGTCTCGTTCTGGGCGGGTGAGTCCCGTTCTGGCCGGGTGAGCCCCGTTCTGGGCTGGTGAGCCCCACGATAGGCCGGTGCCCGGCCGGGCGTCCACAGCGTTCGGTTAGGTGCGCTGCAGCGCTGCGTGTCAAGCGAGGCCGTTCAACGCGTCTTCGAGGGTCCGAAACACGGCGACGACGGTGTCGATCCCGATCAACTTCATCGGCCGACTGGTGGCAGGACCGTTGGCAACGACTCCAAATCGGGCTGGTGGTGCGATATTTCGGTGCGCTGTGATCATCAGGCCCAATCCCGCCGAGGCCAGAAACGCCACTCCGGACAGATCCACGATCAGCGTAGCCGGCTCTTTTCGCGCAGCAGCCTCGATCGCTTCGGCCAGCGCGGGGGCGGTGAGCATGTCCAGGTCGCCCGAGATTGTCAACACCGCATTGCGCTCGACCCAGTTCTCCACAATGGCGAAGCCGCTGCTGCGGGCCGAGACGGTGCCGGCAGTGTCACCGAGTCGCGGTGCGCTATAACTGTTTTGGCTGTTCACACTTCTCCCTCTCAACGCACGAATAGCACGGGCGGGCACGTTGCCGTCGGTGTCGTGGCAGTCTGAATTGACAACAACAGAGGCCGACCCCAGATATTTTGTTCGAGGTCGACCTTGTTGTGCACAAGTGCGCTCTACCTGGAATGCACCGAGCGTCGTCCTCCGACGCGGAGCCAGATCACGAGAACGACGACGGCACCGATGACCGAGCCGATGAGTCCGGACGGCTGGAAGAACCCCTGCGCACTGTCCTTGTGGAAGAGGAGGTATCCGAGGAATCCGCCGACGAATGAACCGACTACCCCGAGGACGATGGTCATCGCGACGGACAAGTTCTGCTTGCCCGGTACGAGCAGGCGCGCGAGAGCGCCGGCGATGAGTCCGATGACGACAATGCTGATGATGAGTCCGATCATGGCTGCGAGCCTTTCTGATTCAGCGCCGACTGTGCGCTGGGATCGGGTGGTCGGGCGGCTGCTCGACACTGACATCAGTTCAACACCCCTAAGGGGGGTACTGATACACCCCTAGGTAGGTAATCTGAGCGTGATGGCACTGGCGCCTTGACGCTCCGGTCACGGTCGCCCTCGTCGACGACCACGACGTCGTAGTGATGAGTGTGGCCAATACGTACTGGTGGCGGTGCGTGCTCGACAGGTGCGAGTTGTCGTGAGGTACCGCTAAATGTCGGTTCTGCCGGGCGGGATGGCCGTCGGGTGGGGCTTTTGTCCTACGAGATGAAAGACGCGGCTGAGTTGTCGGTAGGGGTCTCTTCGGCTGGCTTCGAGTTCGACGGCGGCCGTCGCCGCTACTTGCTCTGAATCGCTGGGGTCCAACTCGGCTCCACCGAATTCGAGCCAGTCGACGAATAGCCATACCCCGTACCACCTCAGTGGCTCCACGCCGTGGCTCTGTATGAGCTCGCTCAGCTCCTCCACCGTGTGGGCACTGCCCGGCACGCCCAGCACCCCGATCTCGCGCCTGGAGTCGAAGGCAGCCAGCGCGTCGTCCCACCGCCGCTCCAAGGCAGGCCGCACCGCCATCGCCCTGGCATTGCCGGTCATGATCGAGACGATGCCGCCTGCGGCGGCGCACCGGCACAGCTGGTTGACCAACGGCTCAGGCTGTTCGAGATAACCGAGCACGCCGTGGCACAACACGGCAGCGAAGCGTTCGCCACCGACGGCCTCGTCGGCGTTCTCGCCGTCGGCCTGCACGAAGCGAATTCGTCGGTGGGCCTCAGCCGGCAGACTCTGGAGTCGCTGCCGAGCCTTGTCCAGCATCGCCGACGACGGGTCGAGCAGGGTGACGTCGTAGCCGGCTCGGGCCAGGGGAAACGATTGATGGCCCGCGCCGCCGCCGACGTCCAGCACCGACGCTGGGGGTGGCGGCAAATGCTCCAGCAGCTGCTGGTGCATCACGTAGGTACGCACGTACCCCTTCACCGACGCATAGGCCTCATCGGCAAACTGGGAAACCAAACCGGCCCACAAGTCATCGCCCATCAGGCTCGCCGCTCGCCGGAATCCGGACATCCTGCGGCGTCGCCATGCTCAGAAAGTAGTCCGTCGGCGTGTCTCCTTGTATCGAACACCTGTTCGTCTACTGTGGGGATCGTTCGACGCAGTGACTTGTCGGTGCCCTGATCTAACGTCACGGCCAACCGACCGAGAACCGGTCAACAACGACTACCGGAAGAGGTACCACCATGGCGCAAGCGCCCGACCGCGAGAAGGCTCTTGAGCTGGCCCTCGCTCAGATCGAGAAGAGCCACGGCAAGGGTTCGGTGATGCGGCTCGGCGACGAGGTGCGCCAGCCGATATCGGTCATCCCGACCGGGTCGATCGCCCTCGACGTCGCGCTGGGCATCGGCGGTCTGCCGCGCGGCCGGGTTGTCGAGATCTACGGCCCGGAATCCTCCGGTAAGACCACCGTCGCGCTGCACGCCGTCGCCAACGCGCAGGCCGCCGGCGGCATCGCAGCGTTCATCGACGCCGAGCACGCGCTCGATCCCGACTACGCCAAGAAGCTGGGTGTCGACACCGACTCCCTGCTGGTGTCCCAGCCGGACACCGGTGAGCAGGCGCTGGAGATCGCCGACATGCTCATCCGGTCCGGTGCGCTGGACATCCTGGTCATCGACTCCGTCGCCGCGCTTGTTCCGCGGGCGGAGATCGAGGGCGAGATGGGTGACAGCCACGTCGGCCTGCAGGCCCGGCTGATGAGCCAGGCACTCCGCAAGATCACTGGTGCGCTGAGCAACTCGAACACCACCGCGATCTTCATCAACCAGCTCCGCGAAAAAATCGGAGTGATGTTCGGATGTTTTGCCTATGGCACCAGAATCCAGTTGGCCGACGGCACTACCGAGAAGATCGGCAAGATCGTCAACAACAAGATGGATGTCGAGGTGCTGTCGTATGACCCGGTCACCGACCGGATCGTGCCCCGCAAGGTGGTGAACTGGTTCAACAACGGCCCAACAGAGCAGTTCCTCCAGTTCACCGTCGCGAAGTCCGGGGGCAACGGCAAGTCTCAGTTCGCCGCCACGCCGAATCACCTGATCCGGACACCGTCCGGTTGGACCGAAGCCGGCGACATCATCGCCGGCGACCGCGTGATGGCATCCGAGCCGCATCTGCTCAGCGAGCAGCAGTTCCAGGTGATCCTGGGCTCCTTGATGGGTGACGGGAACTTGTCACCAAATCGCCATGACCGCAATGGGGTTCGGTTCCGCATGGGGCATGGCGCTAAGCAGGTCGACTATCTGCAGTGGAAGGTCGATCTGCTGGGCAACATCAAGCATTCGGTCCGGGAGAACGACAAGGGTTCGCGGTTCGTGGACTTAACGCCACTACCCGAACTGGGCGAGTTGCGGCGTGCGGTGTACCTGGGTGACGGCAAGAAGTTCCTGTCCGAGGAATACCTCAAGGCGCTGACCCCGCTTGCGCTGGCGGTCTGGTACATGGACGACGGTGGGTTCACTGTGCGGTCCAAGGGACTTCAGCGGCGCACCGAGGGCGGTAGCGGACGCATCGAGATCTGCGTGGAAGCGATGACCGAGGGATCCCGGGTTCGGTTGTGCGACTATCTGCGTGATACCTATGGGCTCGACGTGCGGCTGCGCTCGGCGGGTGCGGCGGGCAAGTCAGTGCTGGTGTTCTCCACTGCGGCATCGGCCAAGTTCCAGGAGTTGGTGGCGCCGTACATGGCACCGTCGATGGACTACAAGCTGCTGCCGCGGTTCCGTGGACTCGGCGCGGTGACGCCGCAGTTCATGGAGCCCAGCCAGCGGTTGGTGCCGGCGCGAGTACTCGATGTTCACGTCAAGCCGCACACCCGGTCGATGAATCGCTTCGACATCGAGGTAGAGGGCAACACAACTACTTCGCTGACGGCGTCATGGTGCACAACTCACCTGAAACAACCACGGGCGGTAAGGCTTTGAAGTTCTACGCCTCCGTTCGTCTGGACGTACGCCGCATCGAGACCCTCAAGGACGGCACCGACGCGGTGGGTAACCGAACCCGCTGCAAGGTCGTCAAGAACAAGGTGGCGCCGCCCTTCAAACAGGCCGAGTTCGACATCCTGTACGGCAAGGGCATCAGCAAGGAAGGCTCGCTCATCGACATGGGTGTCGAGCACGGCTTCGTCCGTAAGTCCGGCTCCTGGTTCACCTACGAAGGTGAACAGCTGGGCCAGGGCAAGGAGAACGCCCGGAACTTCCTGATCGAGAACCCTGATACTGGCGCCGAGATCGAGAAGAAGATCAAGGAGAAGCTCGGCATCGGCGCCGTGGTCACTGATGACTCGAGCGATGATGTCCTTCCCGCTCCCGTCGACTTCTAGCCCGGAGTCGACCGAGGAGTCCGCCAAGCGCGCGGAGCAGGCGCGGGCCCTGTGCCTGCGCCTGCTCACCGCGCGGGCGCGGACCCGAGCCGAGCTAGCAGGGCAACTAGCCAAGCGTGGGTACCCCGACGACATCAGCGCGCGCGGTGCTCGACCGGCTGGCGCAGGTCGGTTTGGTCGACGACGAGGACTTCGCCGAACAGTGGGTGCGATCACGCCGGATCAGCGCCGGAAAAGGCAAGCGCGCCTTGGCTGCCGAGCTGCGCACCAAGGGTCTCGACAACGAGGTGATCACCGCGGCGCTGGCCGACATCGATGCAGGAGCCGAACGGGTGCGGGCTGAACAACTGGTCCGTGACAAGCTACGCCGCGAGAAGCTCGGCGATCCCTCCGACAGGGACACCGAGAACAAGGTGACACGTCGGCTGGTCGGGATGCTGGCCCGCCGTGGCTACAGCCAGAACTTGGCGCTCGACGTCGTGACCACGGAGCTGGCGAACGAGCGGGAGCGCCGCAAGGTCTAGCCGTCGAAGTCGGCCGACAAACTCACCGAACGCCACGTCGCCTGGTCGCGGGCAGTGCGCTCCAGCTTCGCGGCGACATCCTCGAAGGCGTTGGATCCCAATTGGATCCGCTCCGGCAGGTCATCACGATCGGCGAGGTCGACGATGATCTTCGCGGCCTTCAGTGGGTCACCGTCCTGGCCGTAGTTGGTGTCGGTGGCCCACGTCCTGGCGGCACCTGCGGTGCTCGCGTAGTCCTCGAGCTCGGTGCCGGCGAACGCGAGGCTGGTGCCGTCCAGGAAGTTGGTCCGGAACGGCCCGGGCTCGATCGCCACCGAACGGATGCCCAGCGGCGCCAATTCGTGGGTCATGGCCTCGGACAGTGCCTCGACGGCGAACTTCGTCGCCGCGTACACGCCCCAGCCCGGCCACGCGACGAAGCCACCGACCGAGGACAAGTTGACGATCAGGCCCGAGCGCGCGGCCCGCATGTGCGGCAGTACCGCCCTGGTGACCGCCAGCAGGCCGAAGACGTTGACGTCGAAGATCGCGCGCGCCTCGGCATCAGAGGTTTCCTCGACACTTCCCACCAAACCGCGCCCGGCGTTGTTGATCAGCGCGTCGATGCGTCCGAAGCGCGTGATCGCGGCGTCAACGGCGGCATCGATCTGTGCCGGGTCACTGACGTCCAACGCCACCGCGAGTAGCTGGTCGCCGGCGTCGGGGATCGCGTCGAGCACGGCCTGCGGATCCCGCGCTGTCGCGACCACGCTGTCGCCGCGGGACAACGCCTCCTTGGTGATCTCCAGCCCGAAACCGCGTGACGCCCCGGTGATGAACCACACTGTCATGTCGAATCCTTCCATCGGCGGCCCCTTCGTGGATGGGGCTTCGTCTCTGAACAACGCGGTTCGAGACGAGTTCCACCACGGTTGTGGCGCTCCGCTGAACCTAGGTCTGTCAGAACCAGACTCGGTGACGTGGAGCGGTGGGTGCAGCGATAATGACCGCATGACGACCCGTCAGGACGAGGTTCGAGAGTTCCTTCGGTCACGACGCGCCCGGCTGACGCCCGCCGATGTCGGGCTGACCGGCTCGCGCAACGGGCGCCGCGGTGACAGGCCTGCGACGCGAGGAATTGGCGATGTTGGCGGGGGTGAGCCCGGACTATTACGCGCGCCTCGAGCAGGGCCGCGCGACGAACGTCTCCGATCAGGTACTCGATGCGGTCGCGGAGCCCTGCGGCTCGACGAATTGGAGCGACGCCACCTTGCGGCCTCACTCAGGCCCTCACCGACGCTTCTGCCGAGCGACCCCTGAGGGTCCGGGCGGCGCTGCGCTCGATGATCTCGGCGCTGGACCCGACGCCGGCGATCCTGCACGGGCCCCGGCTGGAGGTGCTCGCCGCCAACCGCGCGGCCAGGATGCTCATACACGACTTCGATGCCATTCCGTCGGCTGAGCGCAACATGGTCCGGTGGATGTTCCTCGATCCGGGCGCCCGGCAGGTCTACCCGGACTGGCCTGACATCGCCGCCCAGTTGGTGGCGATCCTGCGGGTGGCAGGCGGACAGGACACCGCGGACACGCGACTGTCCGAACTCGTTGCCGAAATGTCGGCGAAGTCAACGGACTTCGCGCGGTTGTGGGCCGATCGGCAGTTGTTCCAGCATACGCACGGCCCCAAGCGCTTTCACCATGACGCGGTCGGCACGCTCACCGTGAACTACGAGACCATGCACCTTCCGGCCGACCCCGGGCTCTTCGTGATCGTCTACACCGCTGACGCCGGCTCGCCGTCGGAGGCCAAGCTCCGCGAGCTCGTCGGGGCGTGACTTGGCGTCCTAACTTGCGTGCGCCCTGCGCCGTGCGGCGTCGAAGTCCGATGCCAGGCTTGCCGAGAGGATTCGCCGGATCGCGATCGCGGTGACAGTGCCTGCGATCGCCGCCCATGAGAGGTCGACGCTCAACCGGAGCAATCCCGCGGCGATGAACAGATCCAGCATCGCCCGCAGTGCGAGCAGTGGTTGGCGGAACACCGCGAGGGCGGCGATGCCGATCAGGATTCCGGCGATGCCGAAACACCACGACGCGCCGACGACGAGGTTCATCGTGCTGCAGGCGGTTCGGAGGCCGGGCGCGGGGACTCCGCCAGCTCGATCTCGGCCTGTTCCTGGGCGATCTCGCGGTTGAGGAAGTAGTTCAGGACCGTGCGAATGGTGGCGATCGCCGCCAGCTTGCCGATCTCCTCGAACGACGGTGAGATCGCCGTCCGCAACACGTCGGCGGCGAGCTGAAACTCCAGGCCCAGCACCAGGAATCGGGCCAACGACAGTCGCACCGCCGAGAACTGGTTGATGTCGCGCCGGCTCAGTGCAACGGCGAACTTCACGATCGCCACGATCGCGCCGATCATGATCACCACGGCGCCGCAGGCCTCTATCAGCCGCACCATGAGGTCGACCATGTCGCGCAGAGCCCACTCGGGGAGAATCTCGAGTGCGTACAGGGCTTGGGTCATGTCAGGTTTCCGCGCGCACCGCGACGGTCACACGACCTTCGCGCCGGGAGCGCCCTCCTGCTCGACAGCGCCCGCCTCCAGCGGGGCGGGGCCGCGCTTCGACTGTCTCAGCCGCCTTTCGAGCCACGTCGCGAACCACGAGAGCCCGAAGTTGACGGTGATCATCAGCAGCGCGATGACGATCAAGGCGGGGATGTAATTGCCGTAGGAGGAGCCCACCGCGGTGCCCTGGCGCACCATCTCGACAAAGGTGATCTGGTAGCCGATTGCCGTGTCCTTGAGTACCACCACCACCTGCGAGATCAGCACCGGCAGCATGGACGTGACCGCCTGGGGCAGCAGGATCGAACGCATCGTCTGGCCCCACGTCAGCCCCAACGCCGAGGCCGCCTCACCCTGCCCACGTGGCAGCGCGTTCACACCGGCCCGCACGATCTCGGCGATGACCGCCCCGTTGTAGAGCGTCAGTCCCGTGATCACCCCGGCGAGCGCCAGGTGCTTGGACGGGAAGATGTCGTAGTTCGCGTATAGGAAGTAGGCGAAGATCATCATGATCAGCACGGGAACGGCACGGAAGAACTCGACGATCACCGACGACACCCAGCGGATACCGGTGTGTGTCGACAGCCGGCCCACACCGAGCAGGAAGCCCAGCACCAGCGCAAACACGATCGACACCGCGGCCGCCGTGAGGGTGCCCTGGACGCCCGGCAGGACGTAGGTGGTCCACAGGTTCGCCGTCAGGAACGGCTCCCATTTCGCCACGGTCAGCTGCCCCTTGGCGTCCAGTCGCGAGTAGACGACCCACGCCACCGCCGCAACGACGACGACGGTGATCCCACTGATCACGTGGTTACGTACCCGCGCGCGGGGGCCCGGCGCGTCGAACAGAACCGATGCCCCGGTCATGGCCGCACCTTCCCCGCCGAGCAGACGCAAACTCGCGTCGTAGGCTGCCACTGCGTGCGAGTTTGCGTCTGCTCGCCATGCGGCGCCGTCACCGCGAAACCGCCATCCGCTTGCCCAGCCAGCCGAACAACAGCCCCAGCGGCAGTGTCAGGATGACGAACCCGAGCGCGAAGATGCCGCCGACAAATAACACTGCCGCCGTGGTCTCGATCATCTCCTTCATCAGAAGTGCCGCCTCGGCCACCCCGATCGCGGAGGCGATGGTGGTGTTCTTGGTGAGGGCGATCAGCACCGAACCCATCGGAATGAGGACCGCACGAAACGCCTGCGGCAGCAGCACAATCGCCAGGTTCTGTCCGAAGCTGAAGCCGAGGGACCTGGCGGCTTCGGCCTGCCCCAGTGGCACCGTGTTCACTCCCGAGCGGACCGTCTCACACACGAATGCCGCCGTGTAGACCGTCAACCCCAGCACCGCCAGCCGGAAGTTGCTGTCGACGATGAACGTCGGCGACTGGCGGTTGGCCATCGTGACGCCCAGGGTCTGCGCCAGTCCGAGTGAGGAGAAGATGATGATCAGCGTCAGGGGAGTGTTGCGCACGATGTTGACGTAGCTCGTGCCGATCCAGTTGAGCATCGGCACCGGCGCCAGCCGCATCGCGGCCAGCACCGTGCCGAGCACAAGTGCACCGATCGCCGAGAACACCGTCAGCTGGATCGTCGTCCAGAACGCAGCGAAGATCTGGTCGCTGTACTCGGTGAAAATCTCCACTGGCGACCCTTGGTGGCCTACGCGGTCCCTAGCTGTCGATCGGCGGAGGCGCAGGCGCGGTGATGCCCGCGGGGCCGAGGTTCTTGTCGAACGCCTCTTTCCAGGCGCCGCTGTCTTCCATCTTCTTGAGCGCATCGTTGATCTTGGTGCGCAGCTCGGTGTCGTCCTTCTTCAGGCCGATGCCGTAGCGCTCCTCGGAGAACGGCTCACCGACGATCTTGAACGCGCCCGGGGTCTGCGCGGCGTACCCGGCCAGGATGACCTCGTCGGTCGTGACGGCGTCCACCGCGCCGTTCTTGAGAGCCTCGATGCACGCCGAGTAGGTGTCGTACTGCTGCAGCTGCACGCCGGGGTACTCGTCCTTGATCTTCTGCGCCGGCGTCGAACCCGACACCGAGCACAGGATCTTGTTGTTCTCCAGCGACGCCGCTCCGGTGATGTCGGTGTTGTCCGACCGCACCAGCAGGCTCTGCCCGGTGATCAGGTACGGGCCGGCGAAGGCGACCTTCTCCTTGCGTGCGTCGGTGATCGAGTAGGTTGCCGCGATGAAGCTGACCTGGCCGTTCTCGATCAGGTTCTCCCGCTGCGCCGACGGCGATTCCTTCCACTCGATCTTGTCGGGTGCGTAGCCGAGCTCGCCCGCGACGTAGGTCGCCACGTCGACGTCGAAGCCGCTCATCGTTCCGTCGGGGTTCTTCAGCCCGAGGCCGGGCTGGTCGAACTTGGTGCCGATGACGATCGTGTCGCCGCCGCCGCCGCCACCACCTCCACCACCGCTGTCACCGCCGCCGCACGCGGTCGCGGCGAAGGGGAGTGCTGCGGCCAGGGCGAGAGCACCTATGACGCGTTTGGATAGTGACATCTGAGACATGGGGGCCATTCTCGGTGTTCCTTTCGCCGGGGCGGGGGTGGTGATCGATGGGGTCGTCAATGGTGCAGAATCTTGCCGAGAAAGTCCTTGGCACGGTCGGTCTGCGGATGGTCGAAGAACTGCACGGGTTCCGCGTCCTCGAGGATGGCGCCGTCGGACATGAACACCACGCGGTTGGCGGCCCGACGCGCGAACCCCATCTCGTGGGTGACCACGACCATCGTCATGCCCTCGGTCGCGAGCGCGACCATCACCGAGAGCACCTCGTTGATCATTTCCGGGTCCAGCGCGCTGGTCGGTTCGTCGAACAGCATCACCTTCGGGCTCATCGCCAGCGACCGGGCGATCGCCACCCGCTGCTGCTGACCGCCGGACAGCTGGGCCGGGTACTTGTCGGCCTGGTTGGCCACGCCGACCCGCTCGAGAAGGGCCATCGCCTTCTCACGCGCTTCGGCCTTCGACGCCTTGCGTACCTTCAGCGGCGCCAGCATCACGTTCTCGACAATTGTCTTGTGCGCGAACAGGTTGAACGACTGGAACACCATGCCGACGTCGGAACGCAGCTGCGCGAGCTTGCGACCCTCCGCAGGCAGCACCTCACCGTCGATCGCGATGGTGCCCGAATCGATGGTCTCCAAACGGTTGATGGTGCGGCACAACGTCGACTTGCCGGATCCTGATGGTCCCAGCACGACGACGACCTGCCCCTTGGCGACCTCAAGGTCGATGTCCTTGAGGACATGGAGGTCGCCGAAGTGTTTGTTGACCGACTTCATCGAGATCATCGGCACGGCCGAAGCGCTCTCCATGGGAGCTGACCTTACCCAGGGAACGGTCAGCTTGCCTGGAACTCGGCGATCGCCGCCGCGCGCGCTTCCGAGCCGATTTCGGGCGCGGCCGTGCCCGCTCCGTAGGATGGGACGGTGACTTCCATGGTGACGCAGCAGGCGAGCGGGGCGGCCCCCGATCGCGCCACGCGCACCTTCCAGGTCCGGACCTACGGCTGCCAGATGAACGTGCACGATTCCGAACGGCTCGCCGGCCTGCTCGAAGAGGCAGGCTACCGGCGCGCCGACGACGGGCACGGACGCCGACGTCGTGGTGTTCAATACCTGCGCGGTGCGGGAGAACGCCGACAACAAGCTGTACGGCAACCTCAGTCACCTCGCGCCGCGCAAGCAGGCCGATCCGAACATGCAGATCGCCGTCGGCGGATGTCTGGCGCAGAAGGACCGGGACACGGTGCTGCGCAAGGCCCCGTGGGTCGACGTCGTGTTCGGCACCCACAACATCGGATCGCTGCCCGCGCTGCTCGACCGGGCCCGTCACAACCGCGTCGCGCAGGTCGAAATCGCCGAGGCGCTGCGGGAATTCCCGTCAGCACTCCCGGCAAGCCGCGAATCTTCTTATGCCGCATGGGTTTCCATCTCCGTTGGCTGCAACAACACGTGCACGTTCTGCATCGTCCCGGCGCTGCGGGGCAAGGAAGTGGATCGCCGGCCAGGCGACGTGCTCGCCGAGGTCCAGTCCCTGGTCGACCAGGGGGTTCTGGAGATCACGCTGCTGGGACAGAACGTCAACGCCTACGGCGTCTCGTTTGCCAACCCTGACCAACCGCGTGACCGGGGCGCGTTCGCCAAGCTGCTGCGCGCCTGCGGGACCATCGATGGACTGGAACGGGTGCGCTTCACCTCCCCGCATCCCGCCGAGTTCACCGACGACGTCATCGACGCGATGGCCGAGACGCCCAACGTCTGCCCGACCCTGCACATGCCGCTGCAGTCCGGATCCGACCGCATCCTGCGCGCGATGCGGCGGTCCTACCGCGCCGACCGCTACCTGGGCATCATCGACCGCGTCCGCACCGCGATCCCGCATGCCGCGATCACCACCGACCTGATCGTCGGGTTCCCCGGCGAGACCGAAGAGGATTTCCAGGCCACCCTCGACGTCGTCGCCGCGGCCCGATTCTCCAGCGCGTTCACCTTCCAGTACTCGAAGCGGCCCGGCACGCCGGCCGCTGACCTGGACGGCCAGCTCGCCCAAAGCGGTTGTGTCCGAGCGCTATCAGCGGTTGATCGAACTCCAGGAGCGAATCTCGCTCGAGGAGAACACCGCGCAGATGGGTCGTACCGTCGAGCTACTCGTCGCCACCGGCGAAGGGCGCAAGGACGCCAGCACCGCCCGCATGTCGGGACGGGCGCGCGACGGCAGGCTGGTGCACTTCGCTCCCGGCGGCTCCGGTCAGATTCGCCCCGGCGACATCGTCGTCACCACCGTCACCGGTGCCGCACCACACCACCTGATCGCCGACGCCGGGTTGCTCGAACACCGCCGCACCCGCGCGGGTGACGCCCACGCCGCGGGCCAGAAGCCCCGCACCGGCGTCGGGCTCGGCATGCCCGGAGTCGGCGTGCCTGCGCCCGCGGCTCCGGCCGTCGGGTGTGCGCTGTGAGCGCGGCATCGCGCGGCGAGCAGGAGTTCGACGACTTCAAGGGTGACATCGAAGCCGCCGAGTGGCGTGTTGCACGCGAGATCGATCCCGGCGCAAGGGCGTTGGCCATCGCGGTCTTCGTGTTCGTCCTGTTGGCGACGCTCGTGCTGCCGCACACCGGCGGCGCGAGGGGATTGGACGTGCTGATCGGCTCGGATGCGGCGATCAGCAACGGGATCGCGTTGCCGTCGAGGGTGTTCGCCTGGTTCACACTGGTCTTCGGTGTCGGTTTCTCGATGCTGGCGTTGGCGACCCGTCGGTGGGCGCTGGCGTGGATCGCGCTGGCCGGCTCGACGGTGTCGTCGTTCCTCGGGCTGCTGGCGGTGTGGTCACGCCAGACCGCTGCCGAGCCGTACCCCGGCCCCGGTATCGGGCTGGTCCTGGCATGGCTGGCCGTGATTCTGCTCGCGTACAACTGGGCCAGGGTGGTGCTGACCCGTACCGCGCTGCAATTGGCAGCCGAAGAGCAGCGTCGCCGCGCGGCATCTGAACGCGAGCACAAGGGCCTGCTCGACGGTTTCGGCGGCGACGAGGCGACCGGGCCGACGACCTCCTGACCCGGCCTAGCGCTTCTTCGTCAGCGCGTCGGCGGCCGCGTCGGCCCACTGACGCCACTGCTCGGCGCTGGCCCGTGCCTGGTCAGCGTCCTTGGTGCGGCCGGCGGCCGCGGCCTTCTCCGCCTGACGTTCGAACTGCTCGGCGCGCACCCGGAACTGGTCTGCGCGGGCTTTTGCCTCGGGATCGACCCCGCCGGTCGGTGTGTCGCGGATCTTCTTCTCGACCACGCGCAGCCGCCGCTCCAGGTCCGGGCTGCGTTCCCGCGGCACCTTGCCGATCGCGTCCCACTTGTCGCCGATGACGCGCAGCGCCGCCCGCGCCGCGTCCATGTCGGAGGTGTCGAGCTTCTCGGCCTCGGCGAGAAGGGCCTCCTTGGCCTCGGCGTTGGCGTGTAACTCGGCGTCGCGTTCAGCGGTCGCCGCATTGCGGGCGGAGAAGAACTTGTCCTGAGCGGCCTTGAACCGGTGCCACAGCGTGTCGTCGATGTCCTTGGCAGCCCGACCCGCCGCCTTCCACTCGGCCAGCAGGTCGCGGAAGGTCGCCGAGGTGGCACCCCAGTCGGTGGAGTCGCACAGCTCCTCCGCACGCACGCACAGCGATTCCTTGGCCTGTTTGACGCCGACGCGTTCCCGGTCGAGTTCGGCGAAGTGCGAGCCGCGGCGCCGGTTGAACGTCTCGCGCGCAGCCGAGTAGCGCTTCCACAACGCGTCGTCGGTCTTGCGGTCCAGACCGGTGATGGTCTTCCACTCGTCGAGGATGGCCCGCATCCGGTCACCGGCCGTCTTCCACTGCACCGAGGTGCTCGCCAGTTCCTCGGCCTCGGCGGCGAGCGCCTCCTTGCGCGCCGTCTGCTCGGCGCGGGCCTCTTCACGCCTGGCCTTCTCCTCCTGTGTGGCGCTGTCCGCGTGCTCGACGATCGCTTGCAGACGGGTCGCCAGGGAGTCGACGTCACCCAGCACATGAGCCGTGGGCAGGCTTTCAGCCAGCGCCGACGCGGCAGACCGGATCTTGCGGGCGTCGCCGGAGCCGGACGCCAGCCGCTGCTCGAGAAGCATGACCTCGGTGTGCAGGTCGTCGAAGCGTCGACCGAAGTGCTCGTAGGCGGCTTCGGTGTCGCCCGCCTGCCACGACCCGATGGTGCGCTCACCGGACGCCGTGATGAGCCACACCGTGCCGTCGGGGTCGACGCGTCCGAATCGGTGGGGATCGCTTGACGGAACCGCGCTGACTGCCGGTGCTGTGGTGGGTGCGGCGGGACCCGGCCCCGGTCGCATGGAACCCGGCCCCGGTCGCATCGACCCCGGGCCTGGCCGCGCCGGCCCCGGTTTCGGCTTCGGGGCGCTGTGCTCGACGTCCTGGGGACTGCCCGACTCGGAGATCGTCATGTCCGTCACCTCATGCCCTCCGCGCGGAGATCCGCGCACCTGCCGCGCAACGCGGCGCCTACTAGCTGACTCTCCGTCGAAAGCTGTTGAAGGCGATCGAACGGTATAGCAGACATTGAAACAGGTCGCGAGGCGCTGCGCCCACGCCTTCGGGTCCCTGGTATCTACGCTCGGTGCGAAACACTCACCGGAGGTGGTTGATGGCCAAAGCGGATATCGCCGCGCTGCTCGCCCTCGCCGCCGCTTTCTTCATCGCAGTCGGGGATGTGATCCACCAACGCTCCGCGCATGACGTGACCGACGAGCCCGTCGGCCACCTGACCCTTTTCCTGAGCCTGCTGCGCGACCGCCAGTGGTGGCTGGGCAGCGGCGTGGCCGCGGCCGGCTTCGCGCTGCAGGCCGCGGCGCTGGGCCTGGGCTCGGTGCTGCTGGTGCAGGCCGTGCTGGTCACCTCGCTGCTGTTCGCGCTGCCGATCAGTGCCAGGCAATCGCATCGGCAGGTCACCCGATGGGAGTGGATGTGGGCCGTGCTGCTCGCCGGGGCGGTGATCGTCATCGTGACCGTCGGGAATCCGACCGCCGGTGAGTCGCGCGCATCGATGGAGACGTGGCTCGGGGTGGCTGCCGTGCTCGGGCCCGCTATGGTGTTGTGCCTGATAGGCGCCAGGGTGTGGTCCGGGCCGATCAGCGCGGTGCTGCTCGCCGTGGTGTCCGGCGCGCTGTGGGGATTGTTCGCGGTGCTGACCAAGTCCGTGGTGGGCCGTCTCGACGTGACGAGCTGGGCCGGTGTGGTGGAGCTGCTGCGCACCCCGGAGCTGTATGCGTGGGCCCTGGTCGCGGTCGCGGGCACCGCGATGCAGCAGGCGTCGTTTCGTGCCGGTGCGTTGACCGCGTCGCTGCCGACGATGACCGTGACCGAGCCGATGGTGGCGTGCGTGCTCGGCGTCGTGATTCTCGGTGAGACGCTGCGCCCAGGCGACGCCGGCTGGTTCACCCTCATCGCCGCGGTGGCGGTGATGGTCGCGGCGACCGCGGCGCTGGCGCGTGGGGAGGCCACCACCCGAGAGCCCGCGTTGTGGAGTCCGACCGTGTGATGTCGGACGACGATCAAGCGGCGAGGGACGAGCCCGCGTTGAGGGGGCACGATCCCGCCGCGTGAGGAGTCCGACCGTGTGATTAGTTTGGTGGCGTGCTGAGCGCAATCGCGATCGTGCCGTCGGCACCCGTCATGGTCCCCGAACTAGCCGCCGCGGCCGCCACCGAGACCGCGGACCTGCGGGACGCTGCGCTGTCCGCGGTGGCCAAGCTGCCACCGCGGTGGATCGGCGTCGGCGTCGGCGACGCCGGCATGGACGAGGACACAGTCGCCGGCCCCGACTCCGCCGGCACCTTCGCCGGGTACGGCGCCGACGTCCGGGTGGGACTGTCCCCGGAGGCCCACGGCCGTCACCCCGCCCGGTTGCCCCTGTGCGCGCTGATCACGGGATGGCTGCGCGGGCGCGCGCAGCCGCAGGCCAGCGCCGAGGTGCGCGCCTACCGCAGCGATCACGACCTCGGCGCCGCCCTGGCGTTCGGTCGCCGGATGCGCGCGGAGATCGATCGCACCGCCGAGCGGGTCGGGGTCGTCGTCGTGGCCGACGGCGCCAACACCCTCAGCCCGCCTGCCCCTGGCGGCTACGACCCGGATTCGATCCCGGTGCAGGCTGCCCTGGACGACGCCCTCGCGGCCGGTGACCGGGCGGCGCTGACCCGCCTGCCCGACGGCATCATCGGTAGAACCGCCTACCAGGTGCTGGCCGGGCTGATCGACGCGGCGCCGCGATCGGCCGAGGAGCTCTATCGCGGCGCGCCCTACGGCGTCGGCTACTTCGTCGGCGTCTGGCACCCGTGACGGGGCCCCGCCCGCTGGCCATCGTCGGCCCGACCGGAACCGGCAAGTCGGACCTGGCGCTGGCCGTCGCAGACACACTCAGCGCAGAGGTCGCGGCCGAGGTCGTGAACGCCGACGCGATGCAGCTCTACCGCGGTATGGACATCGGCACCGCGAAACTGACGCTCGACGAGCGCCGCGGCGTTCCCCACCACCAACTCGATGTCCTGCACGTCACCGAGACCGCGACCGTCGCCCGCTACCAGCAGGCCGCCGCCGCCGACATCGAGGAGATCGCCGCCCGCGGGGCACTGCCGATCGTGGTCGGCGGGTCGATGCTCTACATCCAGTCCCTGCTCGACGAGTGGTCGTTCCCCGCCACCGACCCGCAGGTGCGGGCCCGGTGGGAGCGGCGCCTTGACGACGTCGGCGTCGCCGATCTGCACCAGGAACTGGCCCGCGTCGACGCGGCCGCCGCCACGACGATCCTGCCCACCGACGGCCGTCGCATCGTGCGGGCGCTGGAGGTCGTCGAGCTGACGGGTCAACCGTTCGCGGCGTCGGCGCCCCGCATCGGCTCGCCGCGCTGGAACACCGCGATCATCGGATTGGATTGGGACACCGCTGTTCTCGACGAGAGGCTGCGCCGCCGGACCGACAAGATGTTCGCCGACGGGCTGGTCGACGAGGTCGCGACGCTGCTCGACCGTGGTCTGCGCGACGGTGTCACCGCGTCGCGGGCGCTGGGCTACGCCCAGGTGATCGCCGAGCTGGACGCGGGCGGGGACGGCTCGGCGGCGCGGGAGCTCACGTTCATCGGCACCCGGCGCTATGTGCGCCGACAGCGGTCGTGGTTCCGCCGCGACCACCGCGTCACCTGGCTCGACGGAGCCGCACCCGGGAACGTCGAGCGGGCACTGCAGCTGTGGCGCGACGTATCCTGAGCACGTGAAGTTCGCTAAGGGACACGGCACGGAGAACGACTTCGTGCTGTTGCCCGACCTGTCCGCCGCGATCGATCTGACGCCCGCCGCGGTGGCCGCGCTCTGCGACCGCAGGCGTGGACTCGGTTCGGACGGGTTGCTGCGCGTCACCGTCGCCGGTGCTGCCCGCGACGCAGGGGTGCTCGACGACCTTCCCGAAGGCGTGAGCGCCGACGACTGGTTCATGGACTACCGCAACGCGGACGGCTCGGTGGCGCAGATGTGCGGCAACGGAGTCCGGGTGTTCGCCCACTACCTGTGGGCCGAGGGCCTGGAACGCCGCCGCCACTTCGTCGTCGGCTCGCTGGCCGGTCCGCGGCCGGTCGAACTGCACACGGTCGATGCCACCCGAGCCGACATCAGCGTCGAGATGGGCAAGGTCAACCAGCTCGGGCCGGGCGAGGCGATGGTCGGAGGGCGACGCTTCGCGGGAATCGCCGTCGACGTCGGCAACCCCCACTTGGCCTGCGTGGATGCCGGCCTGACCGTCGACGAGCTCGCTGCGCTCGACGTCGCCGCGCCCGTCACGTTCGACACCGCGCAGTTCCCCGAGGGGGTCAACGTCGAAGTGCTGACCGCCCCGGTCGACGGTGCAGTGACCATGCGGGTCCATGAACGGGGAGTGGGAGAAACGCGTTCCTGTGGGACCGGAACCGTCGCCGCCGCGTACGCCGCTCTTGCATACCAGGGGGCGTCAACCGGCGCCCTGAGGGTGCGCATACCCGGTGGTGAGGTCGCAGTGACCATCACCGACGCCACCGGCTACCTGCGGGGCCCCTCGGTCCTGGTCGCCGACGGCGAACTGTCCGACGCGTGGTGGCGGACGCAATAAATCAGATGCACGAACGCACCCCGAAGGGGCAACATCTCCAAGTACATGACTGAACCCAACATCCCCAGCGCCGGCGAGCTCGCCCTCGAAGACCGGGTGGCACTGCGCCGCGTGGCCGGCCTTTCCACCGAACTCGCCGACGTCTCCCAGGTCGAGTACCGCCAGCTTCGCCTCGAACGGGTCGTACTCGTCGGCGTCTGGACCGACGGCACCGCCGCGGACGCCGACGACAGCCTGGCCGAGCTGGCGGCATTGGCCGAGACTGCGGGCTCCGAGGTGCTCGAAGGGCTGATCCAGCGCCGCGACAAGCCCGACCCCTCGACCTACATCGGTTCGGGCAAGGCCGCCGAGCTGCGCGAGGTGGTGCTGGCCACCGGCGCCGACACCGTCATCTGCGACGGCGAGCTCAGCCCGGCCCAGCTGAACGCCCTGGAGAAGGTGGTGAAGGTCAAGGTCATCGACCGCACCGCGCTGATCCTCGACATCTTCGCCCAGCACGCCACCAGCCGGGAAGGCAAGGCGCAGGTGGCCTACGCCCAGATGGAGTACATGCTGCCCCGGCTGCGCGGCTGGGGTGAGTCGATGTCGCGGCAGGGCGGCGGCGCGGGCGGCAGCGGCGGCGGGGTGGGTACCCGCGGACCCGGCGAGACCAAGATCGAGACCGATCGCCGCCGCATCCGGGAACGAATGGCCAAGCTGCGCCGCGAAATTCGCGACATGAAGCAGGTCCGTGACACGCAGCGCAGCCGGCGGCTGGCCAGTGATCTGCCCTCCGTGGCTATCGTCGGCTACACGAACGCCGGGAAATCCAGCCTGCTCAACGCACTGACCGGCGCCGGCGTGCTGGTCGAGAACGCGCTGTTCGCCACCCTCGAACCGACCACTCGCCGTGGCGAATTCGCCGATGGGCGGGAGTTCGTCCTGACCGACACCGTGGGGTTCGTGCGGCACCTGCCGACGCAGCTCGTCGAGGCGTTCCGCTCGACCCTCGAGGAGGTCGTCGACGCCGATCTGCTTCTGCACATCGTGGACGGTTCCGACGCCAACCCGCTCGCGCAGATCAACGCGGTGCGGCAGGTCACCAGGGACGTGTTCGCCGGAGCCGCTCCGGCGGCGACATCAGGTTCGGCCCATGACGGTCAGACGGCGCCAGAACTGCTGGTAGTCAACAAGATCGACGCTGCGGGGGACTTGGCGCTGGCGAAGCTGCGCCGGGCACTGCCCGATGCGGTGTTCGTATCGGCCCGCACCGGTGAGGGACTGGATCGCCTTCAGGCGCGGATGGCCGAGCTGATCGCTCCTCGCGACATAGTGATCGACGTCACAATCCCTTACAGCCGAGGCGATCTCGTCAGCCGCGTCCATGCCGACGGACGGGTGGATGCCATGGAGCACACCGCCTCCGGCACCAGGATCAAGGCACGCGTACCGATCTCGCTGGCCGCCGGCCTGGGTGAGTTCGCCACGTTCTGACCACGAAATATAGGTCGCTTGTGCCGGTGGTGCGGTACGCTCGTGGTCGAACGTCGACTGCGGACGACTCATCTCAATCTCTTCGAGTACCCACCCGCCCCACTTGGAACGTCGGCGAAAGACCACCCACTACGGCGATACCGCCACTGTGTGCGCACTCCCGCTGGACGGACTCCGTCGCGGTTGCCCGGGCACACGCTGCCCGAACAGGCTGGAAAGGCACACACACATGACCACGCAATCCTTCGCCGAACTCGGCGTGCCCGCACCGCTGGTGCGCGTACTGACCGAGCGCGGCATCACCGAACCGTTCCCGATCCAGACCGCCACGCTGCCCGACGCGTTCGCCGGTCGCGACGTGCTCGGCCGGGGAAAGACCGGCAGCGGAAAGACGCTGGCATTCTCGCTGCCACTGGTGGCGGCACTTACCGGCCGCCGCACTCAGGCCTCGCACCCGTCGGGTCTGGTCCTGGCTCCCACGCGTGAACTGGCCACCCAGATCACGGCCGTGCTGGAGCCGCTGGCCACCGCATCCGGCCTGCGCGTCACCACGATCTTCGGTGGCGTGTCACAGAGCAAGCAGGTCAGCGCGCTCCGGTCCGGAGTCGACATCGTCGTGGCCTGCCCCGGGCGCCTCGAGGATCTGATGCGGCAGAAGTTGGTCCACCTCGACCAGGTCACCACCACAGTGCTCGACGAGGCCGACCACATGGCCGATCTCGGCTTCCTGCCCGGCGTCACCCGCATCCTGGCGGCGACGCCTGCCGGTGGGCAGCGGCTGCTGTTCTCGGCCACCCTGGACAACGGCGTCGACAAGCTGGTCCAGCGCTTCCTGAGTCAGCCGGTGCTGCATTCGGTCGACGAGGTCAACGACGCGCCCGCGGCGATGACCCATCACGTGTTCCACGTCGGGGGCGTCCAGCAGAAGAAGGATCTGGTGCACCGACTGGCTTCGGGTACCGGCCGCCGGATTCTGTTCATGCGTACCAAGCACCAGGCCCGCAAGCTGGCCAAGCAGCTCACCGATTCCGGTGTGCCGTCAGTGGATCTGCACGGCAACCTGTCGCAGCCCGCACGCGACCGCAACCTGGCGGCGTTCACCAACGGCACCGCCCGGGTGCTGGTGGCGACCGACATCGCCGCGCGCGGTGTGCATGTCGACGGGGTCGAACTCGTCGTGCACGTCGACCCGCCGATGGAGCACAAGGCTTACCTGCATCGGTCGGGCCGTACCGCGCGGGCAGGCAGCGACGGCGACGTCGTCACCGTCGTGCTTCCCGAGCAGCGCAGGGACACCCAGCAGCTGCTGCGGCGCGCAGGCATCACCGTGCGCCCCCAGGAAGTCACGGCCGACTCGGCTCCGGTGCATGCACTGGTCGGCGAGATCGCGCCGTTCCGCACGCCTGCACCGAAAGCCGTTGCCCCGGTGCCGAAGACGGCCGGACCGAGAAACGATCGCGGCGCCGATCAGCACCGTCGAGGGGGCTCCGCCGGGGTGCGCACGGCGGCAACAGACGGCGCGGCACCCGCGGCGCCGGCGCGCGTGGACGCGCTCAGGCGGGTTCGTAGATCGCCGCGCTACCTGATCACCGGCGGTTGATGGGCGCGCACCGGCGGCGGTGGCGCGCCTGAACTTCTCCACCTCCACCAGGACATGCGCGCCGGTGCAGCCACGGGCCAGTGATGACGTGCCGACATCGTCGGTGAGCACATTGGGGTTGCCGTGCACGCACATGGCGTCAGGGTCGGCTGCATCCGCGGGATCGAACCATGCCCCTGTCGACAGCTGCACCACCCGAGGACGGACTCCGCCGTCGAGCACCACCCCGGCCAGGCACGCGCCCCGATCGTTGAACACCCGGACTACGTCGCCGCCCAGCAGCCCGCGTGCCTGCGGCATCCGACGGGTTCATCCGGATCGGTTCTCGCCCAGCTACTTTCGACATCTGGCTGGCCGCACCGCCGTCGAGTTGGCTGTGCAGTCTGCTGGCTGGCTGATTGGCCAACAGGTGCAGCGGATAATGCGCCGCGCGCGGTCCACCGAGCCATTCGGTCGGTTCGAACCAAGTCGGATGGCCCGCGCAGTCGTCATAGCCGAAACCGTCGATGTCGGCGGAGTAGATCTCGATCAGACCGCTGGGGGTGCCCAGCGGGTGCGTCGACGGATCCGCCCGGAAGTCGGCGAGCAGCGTCAAGCCGTCCTCGGTCGGCAGCCTCAACCGGCCGGCGCGCCAGAACTCGTCGAAGGGCGGCACCTCGAAATCCAATGTTGTAGACCATGTCTCGTACAGGTGACACAGCCATTGCCGGGCGCTGCGGCCCTCGGTGAATTGTCCTTCGAAACCCAGTCGGCCGGCGAGCGCGGCGTATGTCTGGTAGTCGTCTTGTGATTGGGCGTAGGGCTCGGTCAGTTTCGGCATCGCCATCAGCACGGGGTCGTTCTTGGAGCCGGAGAAATCGTCGCGTTCCAATGATGTGGTCGACGGCACCACGATGTCGGCGTGCTTGGCCATCGCCGTCCAGTACGGGTCGTGCACCACCACGGTTTCGGGCCTGCGCAGCGCCCGCCGCAACCGGGGAATGTTCTGATGGTGGTGAAACGGGTTGCCGCCGGCCCAGTACACCAGTTTGACATCGGGATAGGTGAGGTGAAGGCCGTTGTAGTCGAACGGTGCTCCGGGTTGCAGCAGCATATCGCTGACCGCCGCCACGGGAATGAACGCCGACACCGGGTTGACGCCCTGCGGCAGCCGCGGCAGCCCGCACCGCAATGGTGCCATACCCGGTTCGTTCATCGAACCGTAGCCGTGGCCGAATCCCCCTCCGGGAAGCCCGATTTGGCCCAGCATCGCGGCCAGCGTCAGCCCCATCCACGGTGCCTGCTCACCGTGCCTGGTCCGCTGCAACGACCAACTGACGGTGACTATCGTTCGCGCGGCGGCCATCCGGCGGGCCAGCGCGGTCAGGTCGTCTGCGGCCAGCCCGCAGATCGGCGCGGCCCACTGCGGCGACTTCGGCACCCCGTCGTCGGTGCCGAGCAGATAACGCTCGAATCGGTCGTATCCGGCGCAGTAGGTGGCGAGGAACTCGCGGTCGGCCAGCGATTCGGTGGCGAGCACATGGGCCAGGGCCAGCATGATCGCCACATCGGTACCGGGCACCGGGGCATACCAGTCGCACGGGCCGTCGACGTCGTCGCGCAGCGGGGAGAACGACACGATCCGCCCGCCGCGTCCCCGGAACCGGCGTAGCGCGTCTCGGGCCGGGTGGGCGGTGGTGCCGCCGTGGTTCACGCCGGTGTTCTTCAGCGCCAACCCACCGAAACACACCATCAGGTCGGTGTGTTCGACGATGACGTCCCACTGCGTGGATCGCTGGAACAGGTCGTCGTGGGTGCCCACCACCCTTGGCATGATCACCCCTGTTGCGCCGAGACTGTAGGAGTGGCGCGAAAACGTATATCCACCAAGGCAGTTCAGGAATCGATGCACCTGGCTCTGGGCGTGGTGGAACCGGCCGGCGCTGGCCCAGCCGTACGATCCCCCGTAGATCGCCTCGTTGCCGTGGGTGTCCACGATGCGACGCAGTTCGGTGGCCAGCAGCTCGGTGAGCTCATCCCACGACACGGCGACGAAGTCGTCGCAACCGCGCCGCGTGGTGGGTCCTGGCCCGTCGTCGAGCCAGCCGCGCCGCACGGCGGGCGAGGTGATGCGTGAGATGTGCCGGACCGACCCGGGCAGATTGCCCAGCGCGGGAGACGGATCGGTGTCTCCGTCCAGCGGTGTCACCGCCGTCACCTCGCCGGACTCGACCGTGGCGGTGAATGCCCCCCAGTGCGTCAGGCTGGTCTGGGCTGTAGACGCGGCCAGGGCCATGTCGGGAGTCTACGACGCCGGGCGGACCGCCATCGCCCTCGACCAACCATCCGGTTGGATGGGGTACCTTGGGCGGTAACAGCCCGTACCAACCACGGAGGACATCGATGGGCTCTGCAGCCTCGCCAGCAGCCACGGCAACGATCGCCTACGAGCGCACCCTGTTCGAACCCGAACACGACCTGTTCCGCGAGTCGTTCCGCGGTTTCCTGGACCGGCATGTCGCGCCGTTCCACGACCAGTGGGAGAAGGACAAGATCGTCGACCGCGGCGTGTGGCTGGAGGCCGGTAAGCAGGGCTTCCTGGGCATGGCAGTGCCCGAGGAGTACGGCGGCGGCGGCGTGCCGGACTTCCGGTACAACACCGTCATCACCGAGGAGGTCACCGCGGGGCGGTTCAGCGGACTGGGTTTCAGCCTGCACAACGACATCACCGCGCCTTATCTGATCAGGCTGGGCACCGAAGAGCAGAAGCAGCGCTGGCTGCCCAATTTCTGTACCGGCGAACTGATCTCCGCGATCGCGATGACCGAGCCGGGAACCGGTAGTGACCTGCAGGGCATCAAGACAAGGGCGATCAGGGACGGCGACCACTACATCCTCAACGGCTCCAAGACGTTCATCACCAACGGCATTCACGCCGACCTGGTGATCGTGGTGGCCCAGACCGACCCCGACAAAGGGGCGCTGGGGTTCTCCCTGCTGGTAGTCGAGCGCGGGATGGCGGGTTTCGAGCGCGGCCGGCACCTCGACAAGGTCGGCCTGGACGCCCAGGACACCGCCGAACTGTCCTTCACCGACGTCAAGGTGCCGGTGGACAACCTGCTCGGCGAAGAGGGCCAGGGCTTCGTCTACCTGATGCAGAACCTGCCGCAGGAACGGATCTCGATCGCCATCATGGCCGCCGCGGCGATGGAGGCGGTGCTCCAGCAGACCGTCGAGTACGCCAAGGAGCGCAAGGCTTTCGGAAAGCCGATCGGTAGCTTCCAGAACAGCCGCTTCATGCTGGCCGAACTGGCGACCGAGGCCACCGCGGTGCGCATGATGGTCGACGAGTACATCCGGCTGCACCTCGACGACCGGCTGACCGCCGAGCAGGCCGCCATGGCCAAGCTGTATTCCACCGAGAAGCAGGTCCACCTGATCGACCGCTGCCTGCAACTGCACGGGGGCTACGGCTACATGCGCGAATATCCGGTGGCGCGGGCCTATCTGGACGCCCGGGTGCAGACCATCTACGGGGGGACATCGGAGATCATGAAGGAGATCATCGGCCGCAGCCTCGGCGTGTAGTCCGGGTAGTCGGTGGCTGCATATTCTTTCCGTTGAATCGGCGAGGTTCCTTGGTATTCGACGTCCACTGACGCAAAGTGAACGGACGCGGTAGTTTCGCAGGACTTTTCGAAGGTTGTTTCGAAGGGGCTTGTCGAAGCAAACTTGTCGCCGACCGCGGGGAGGACGAATGATCCGGCAGCCCAAGCTGCGCATCCGAGTGGTAGGTCGTGCGACGATCGGGCTGCTGGGGGTCGCTGCGGCGCTCCTGTTGGCGCCGGCAGCCACGGCGCAGCCTGAGCTCGAGGCCAACGACGCCATCACCGCGGCCTGGCAGGCCAACGGTGGTGACACCGGGCCGCTGGGCCCCAAGTCGGGCGACGTCTACCCGGCAGGCACGGGCTTCGCGCAGAACTTCGCTTCCGGCAAGGCGTTCTTCACCCCAGCCACCGGCGCGCACCTGATGCAGGGCGCGATCCTGGAGAAGTACGAGTCGCTCGGCGGTCCTGCCGACAGCGATCTGGGCTTTCCCACGATCGACGAGGGACCCGGGCGCGCACCGGAGAGCCGCAACACCACGTTCAGCGCGGCGGACAACCCGGTGATCTTCTGGACCCCCGCAACAGGGGCCAGGGTGGTTCGCGGGCCGATCAACGCGGCGTGGGACAAGCTCGGTGGGTCCTCAGGTGTCCTCGGGGTCCCCGCCGAGGACGAGGCCTACAACGGTGCGGTCGTCACCCAGAAGTTCACCGGCGGCGAGCTGTCCTACGACGCCCGCGCCAAGACGTTCACCACCGTTCCGCCCGATCTGGCCGGTCAGCTGACGGACCTGACGATTCCCGACGATCCCGTCTCGGCGATCAACGCCGCCCGGCGAGCGGCAGGGGGACCGCTGGGTCCGTTGGGCGCTGCCGACGGGGAGCCCTACCCGATCGGCTCCGACGGGTTCGGCCAGGATTTCGTCAACGGCAAGATCTTCTACAGCCCCGACACCGGTGCGAACGTGGTGACCGGGCAGGTGCTGGCCAAGTACGAGAGCGTCGGCGGCCCGGAGGGCGATCTCGGGTTTCCGATCACCGGCGAGGTGGACGGCGGCCTGGCACCGGCGAGTCGGATGAGCACCTTCGCCGCCGATGACAAGCCGGTGATCTTCTGGACGCCCGACCACGGCGCGGTAATCGTCCGCGGCCCGATGAACGCCGCATGGGACAAGCTCGGCGGGGCCACCGGCGAGCTCGGCGCTCCGGTGGCAGACCAGACCGAGAACGGCGATGACATCACCCAGCGGTTCAGCGGTGGTGCCATCTCATGGAACTCGGCGACCAAGAAGTTCAGCACCGAACCGACCAATCTTGCTTCGCAGTTGGCGGGCCTCGAGGTGGCCGAACCGGAGGCGCCGCCGAAGCCGGCACAGGCATCGGACACCGGCAACGACAAAGGGTTCAAGTGGACATCGTGGTGGCTGCTGGCCATCGTGCCGGTGCTGCTGGTGGTGGGCCTGGTGGCCTTCGCCGCGGTGCGCAATCGCCGCCGCGGTGACAACGACGACCTATTCGGCCCCAATGTCGCCCCGCCCCACGACGACGGTCAGGCTTACGAACCTTTGCTGACGAGCGGGCAGCCGCAGGATCCCCAGGATGAGGACGGTCGCGAGAATGCACTGCTCGCCGACCGGTACGCCAGCAAGGATGTCGGCTCGGTGTCTTCAGCCGCCCCAGCCGCCCCGGCGGTCTCCGACGAGTTCCCCTCGGGGCCGCTCAGCTTCTGGGGTGCGCCGGTGCAGACCGGACCGCCGCACGAGGCCGAGGACGAGGTCGGTGCGTCGGCTGTCGGGCACGAAGACCTTGACGCCGTGACCGCGCCGACCCGGGTTCCGTCGGTCACCGAGGTTGCCTCCGAGAATGACGCGGTCGTCTCGCCCGACCCCGAGTCGCCGGCCGCCCCCGGGCCCCCTGACGGTGTGTCCGACCGGGAACCGGTGGTCGCCGCGTTCGACCGGGATCCGATGACCGAGACCGGCCGCCACGCCCGGATCGACTTCGATGAGCCGGCGCCCTCGGCCACCGCCCTGCGCCTGCCGCTCGAAGATCCGACCGAGGCGCCTGAGGGCTACCCCATCAAGGCCGACACCGCCTCGGGTCTGTACTGGGCACCCGGAAGCGCCGACTACGACGAGGCACCTGCCGAAATCTGGTTCTCCAGTGAGGAGATGGCCCGCACGAACGGATTCGTCCGAGGCGATTAGGCGCGGAGGTCTGCGTCAGATCTTGCGAAGGACGGTGACGACCTTGCCCAGCACGGCGGCATCGTTGCCGGGGATCGGCTCGAACGCCGGATTGTGTGGCATCAGCCAGACCTGACCACGCGTCCGCTTGAATGTCTTCACGGTGGCCTCGCCGTCGATCATCGCCGCGACGATGTCGCCGTTGTCGGCGACGTTCTGTTGCCTGACGACCACCCAGTCGCCGTTGCAGATCGCGGCGTCGACCATGGAATCACCGACCACTTTGAGCAGGAACAGCGAGCCTTCGCCGACGAGTTCGCGCGGTAATGGGAACACGTCTTCGACGGCTTCCTCGGCCAGGATGGGGCCACCGGCCGCAATCCGTCCGAGAACAGGGACGAAGGTGGGTTCCGGCAGCGCGTCGGAGCCCGCCACGTCGGTGGTCACGACGGGCGTGACGACATCTTCGGGACTGCGCACATCGACCGCGCGGGGACGGTTGGGATCGCGGCGTAGGAAGCCCTTGCGCTCGAGGGTGCGCAACTGGTGGGCGACCGACGACGTCGAGGTCAGCCCGACCGCATCTCCGATCTCCCTGATGCTCGGCGGATAACCGCGGGTGGTCACCGACGCGCGGATGACGTCGAGGATGGTGCGCTGACGCTCGGTCAGGGCCGATTCCCGGACACGCCGCGGGGTCTCGCTGATGTCGTCGCTCATGGGCCGAATGTAACCCGGACCGCGCCGAGAATCAAACATGTGTTCGAGGCGTGTCGGCAATGGGATCCGATCGGAGTCGGGCGCGGAAGTCGGCCGGAGCGGAATGTCGGTGGGCTGGGTTAGCGTTCGCAACAGTTCGATCACGTGTTCTATTCATCGAACACATGATCGAGTAATGTTCGAACACAAGAGCGAAGAACCACCGGAAGCGAAAGGACAGACAGATGACGATCCTCCACACTCGCGAGGCCTGGAACGCGTTCGAAGACGAGTTCCGGCAGGACGTGCGGGGCGGGACACGGGGCACTGTGGTGGACCGGCCACGGTCGCGGCCGGTCGCGGCGCCGCGCCGCAGGTCGCGTGCGCAGCGGCCCGCCGGGGCGCCGGGGCGCTACCGCGGAACCGGCGTGCTGGTCTCGCGGGCATCGCATCGACGGCGTCCGATCACACCCGCGGCCACCGTGGTGTTGGCGCTGATCGCCGGCGCGATCACCCTGTGGCTCGGTCTGGTCGCTCAGTTCGGCGGGGTGGTCGGCAGCGAAGCCGAAATGCCTGCTCGCCTGGCGGTGGTACAGGTGCAGGCAGGGGAGTCGCTGCAGCAGGTCGCGCAGCGGGTGGCGCCCGATGCGCCAGTCGGGGATGTCGTCGAGCGGATCCGCGAGCTGAACGAACTCGAGTCGGTGGCGCTGGACGCGGGACAGACGCTCATCGCGCCCATCGGCTGATCGCAACCCGGCAACAGATCCAAACACCCTGCTGCTCAAGCACTCTGAGGAGCCGTAACGTGAGGTATGCGCCAATAGGTTCGGCGCCGGGCCGTCCGTGGGCCACGCAGGTACGCTCGGAGACGTCCGAAGCGGTTGTCTGTCGGTGCGGTGAAGGAGCGGTGATGCACTGTCCGTTCTGCCGTCACCCCGATTCGAGGGTCGTTGATTCCCGCGAGACCGACGAAGGGCAGGCGATTCGCCGGCGCAGGTCGTGCCCCGAATGCGGGCGGCGATTCACGACCGTCGAGACCGCGGTGCTAGCCGTGGTGAAGCGCAGCGGTGTCACCGAGCCGTTCAGTCGGGAGAAGGTCATCACAGGCGTGCGCCGAGCCTGCCAGGGCCGCCAGGTGGACGACGACGCACTCAATCTGCTGGCCCAGCAGGTCGAGGATGCGGTGCGGGCGACTGGCTCTCCGGAGGTGGCCAGTCATGAAGTCGGCCTGGCGATCCTTGGGCCCCTGCGCGAGCTCGACGAGGTGGCCTATCTGCGGTTCGCCTCGGTGTACCGGTCATTCTCGTCCGCCGAGGACTTCGAGCGCGAGATCGAAGCGCTGCGCGCGCACCGCGACGTTTCGGCCCAGAGTGAGCCCGCTCAGTCGATCTGACGCGCCCCGTCGTCGGCCACTCGCCCGGCAACTTGCACCCAGCCTTCGGCACTCCACGTGGTCTGGATGATCGATCCCTGACCCTGCACGATGGTCAGGTCACGGCTGAGGTACTCGGTGATGCGCACCGCTGCCGCACCCGTGGCTTCGTCCTCGCGGATCCCCAGGCGTGGGGCGAACATCCTGGATCGGATCGTGCCCGCGGGTTCGTCGAGCCAGGTCCACAGGTAGTGCTCGACGTCGTCGGAGTACTCGTCGGGGTCGGTGGCTGACAGGTCGTCGACCGTGGCGAGGTCATGAATCGAGAAGTCGGGCGCCCACTCGGCGCGCGCGCTGACCGATGTCAGGTCGTCGGTGTATCTGACCTGCACGATGCCCGCGGGTACCTGCAGTGTGTTGACCGGTGTCCCTTGCTTCTTGAGCCACCAGGATGCGCCCACCGTGGGGTGCCCGGCGAAGGGGAGTTCGGTGGTAGGGGTGTGGATGTGAGCGTGCGCGGTGGTTCTTCCCGCATCGGGGAGAGTGACGAATACGGTTTCGCTGTAGCCCAATTCGGCGGCTACACGCTGCCGGTCAGCCGGGTCCACGGCGGCAGCGTCCACCACGCCGAGGGGGTTACCGAATCTGCCGTCCTGGTCAGTGAATACGCGCAACACTGTCACGTCGATGGCCATGAGCCGATGCTACGTGGTGGCCGGCGCCCGGTCAGGTTGCGCTGCGCTCGTCGGCGCCCATGGCGTCGAGCACAGCGACGCGGGTGTCGACGGAGCCCGAGATGGCGCCCTCTCTGATGCCTGCGCGCAGCAGGCCCCGCAGGTACTCCGGGTTGTACTCCGCAGGTTCGGTGGAGTCGATGAACCTCTGCACGATCTCGATGAAGCGGTCCGGGTCGTCATGGAACGGGAAATGTCCGGAGCCTTCGAAGATCTCCAGCTGCGATCCCGGCATCGCCGCATGCGCCATATCGGCATGGCTGACCGGGATCACCGCATCCCGGCTGCCCCAAATTAGTTGCACAGGAACGGATTGCGTCAAATAACATCGGTCGAGCATGGTCACCACCTGGCCGCGCCAATCGACCACCGCACGCAGCGTGCGCGCGAACGCCGCCGAGGCCGTCGGCTCCGGCAGATCTTCGAGGATGCGCAGCATATTGGGGATGTCGCGGCCCATGCCGGTGGATCCGAACAGCAGGCCGCCTACCCGCCCGATGACCTGCAAGGCGGGCAGCACCAGCGGGAGCCGTAGCAGGGCCAATGCCTCACTGCCCATGGGCAGCGACGCGACCCGCAACGCGACGTTCACCTCCTTGGTGACGCCGCCCGCCCCGACGAGAATCAGTCGGTCGACCAGTTGTGGGAACTGGTAGGCGAACTGCATCGCCACCCCGCCCCCGAGGGAGTGGCCGATCACGGTCACGCTGTCGATGTCCAGGACGCTGAGCAGATCACGCATGCCGTTGGCGTAGGCAGCCACCGAGTAGTCGGCGCGTGGCTTGTCGGACTTACCGTGGCCGAGGAGGTCGGGCGCGATGACGGTGAAGCGCTGCGCGAGCTTGGTCTGCACAGTGCTCCACGTGGTGGAGTTGTCGCCGATGCCGTGGATCAGCAGGATCGCCGGACCCGATCCGGCCACCCGGAACGCGCGGCGATAACCGTGGATCGTCTGGAACTTCAGTGTGGGGGTCAGCTCCCGCACTGATCGCAGGTTCGGCTTGCGGTCGGTCATGGTGCAAGCCCGTTGGTCACCGTTGCAAGCCCGTTAGTCACGGTCATGTCGCCCACTTCGTCGTCGGGACGGATGGCAGCTACACGTTCCTAGGGACTTTCGCTGGGACTGTCCCCGTCTTTCTCTCCGGCCTGTTGTGCGAGGAATCGCTCGAACTCGGCACCGAGTTCCTCACCGCTGGGCAAATCCTCGTCACGCGCCAGAAGGGACCGGTTCTCCTGAGCGGCAACGAACGCATCGTACTGGCGCTCCAGAGCCTCCACCACCTGAGCGACCTCAGGACTCGCCTCGACCTGCTCGTTGATCTTGTCGTGGACCTCGGCCGCCGCCTGGGTCAGCGCGGCGGTCGGGATCTGCAGCGAACCGCTCCGGGCAACCTCGGACAGCAGCGTCTCGGCGGCGGAGGGGTAGTCGGTCTGGGCCAGATAGTGCGGGATGTGCACGGTGAACCCGACGACCTCGTAGCCGTGCTGGGCCATCCGGAACTCGAGCAGGTTCGACACACTGCCGGGGACTTGGACCTCGCCCACCCAGGGCTGATGGTCGGTGATGAGCTCCTTGTCGTTCGAGTGCGCGGTCAGCGTGATCGGCCGGGTGTGCGGAACGGCCATCGGAATGGCGCCGAGCCCGATCACCCGGCGCACCCCTAGTCGCTCGGACAGCAGCCGCACCGCGGTGATGAAGCGCTCCCACCGCAGGTCGGGTTCCATGCCGGCGAGCAGCAGAAACGGTGTCCCGACGCTGTCGTGCAACGCGTAGAGGTTCAGCTCGGGCTCGTCGTAGTGGGTGAAGTGATCGGTCTTGAACGTCATCAACGGCCGCCGCGACCGGTAGTCGAGCAGTTCATCGATCGCGAACGAGGCCACCAGCTCGGTGTCGAGGGTGTTCTTGAGGTGCTGCGCAGCCAGCCGGATCGCCCGGCCGGCGTCTGAGAAGCCCTCCAGGGCGTGGATCAGCACCGGTCCGCGGCCATCTGCAGCCGAGAGCTGCGGGGCGGGAAATTCGAGCTCGTACATCCCGGTCTGCTCGGGTTGGTACTGCTGACCAGGCTTTCCTGTGTCGTCAGCCATCTCTTGCCTCCTTGCGGTGCGTCGCGACAGTGATGTCGTGCGTACCGTGAACTTCTAGTGTCTCGCACGTGGGCGAGATCGCCACGTCGTGTACCAGGCCTCACCCAATAGTTCGAACACGCACACGCCGATGTGACATTCCACGTGCGCGGCCCATCTTTTCTGCCTGGGATCGCGAAGCGGGGGAGAATCGATGGGCATGCGCATCTCCGCCGCCGTTCGCTCCGCGCTGGCGGGTGTGCTGTTGACGGCGGCCGTGTCGTCGTGCACGCCCGCGCACCCCGCTCAACCGATGCCTGCCGCGCAGTCGGTCGCACCCGACCCGCGGGTCGGGGCGGTGTTCCTCGGCGGGGGAGCGCTGCACACCTGCAGCGGCGCGGTCCTGGCTTCGCCGGCCGGAGACTTGATCCTCACCGCCGCGCACTGCTTGGCCGGCGACGTCGACGCCCGGTTCGTTCCAGGTCTCGACGGTGGTGTGCCACCCGAAGACGGTGGTGTCCCACCTGAAGGCGGTGTGCGCATCGAGGCGGTCTATCTGGATCCGCGGTGGGTGCGGGATCAGGATCCGTTGGCCGATTACGCGATCGCGCGGGTGCGCACCGTCGACGGAGACGGTCTGGAAGCGGTCGCAGACGGCGGACTGCGACTCGGCACCACGCCCGCCGCGGGAACCGACGTCACCGTCACCGGCTACGCCGCGGGTGTCGGCGGCGGGCCAGCTACCTGTCGGGCGCCGACAGAGCCTGCAAGGCAAGGGTTTCCAGTGCTTCGCTGCGGCGGCCTGGTGGCCGGCTTCTCCGGTGCGCCGTGGATCACCGGTTCGGTGGTGTCGGGCGTGATCGGTGGGCTCGACGGCGGCGGTTGTGCCGACGAGGTGTCGTATTCGGCGCCGTTCGACGGTGCGGTGGCCGCGTTGCTCGCCCGGGCCGAGGCGGGCGGGCCCGGTGACGAGGTACCGACGGTGTTCGACGACGGCTGTGGCTAGCGCCGGGTGGAAACCACTCAGGACCGGAACTGGCTGAGCGCGCGCAGCTTGTTCATCACGTCGAGCGCCGCGACCTTGTAGGCCTCGGAGAAGGTCGGGTAGTTGAAGACGGCGTCGACGAGGTACTCGACGGTGCCACCGCAGCCCATCACGGCCTGCCCGATGTGCACCATCTCGGTGGCATTGGTGCCGAAGATGTGTACGCCGAGCAGGCGCAGGTCCTCGGTCGAGACCAGCAGTTTGAGCATGCCGTACGAATCGCCTGCGATCTGGCCGCGCGCCAACTCGCGGTAACGCGACACCCCCACCTCGTAGGGCACTGCGTCCTTGGTCAGATCCACCTCGGTGGCACCCACGTAGGACACCTCGGGTATCGAGTAGATGCCGATCGGCTGGAGCTCCGTCATGCCCTTGCATGGCTCGCCGAACGCGTGATAAGCGGCCAACCTGCCCTGATCCATCGACGTCGCAGCCAGGGCCGGGAAGCCTATGACGTCGCCGACCGCGTAGATGTGGTCGACCTTGGTCTGATAGTTGTCGTCGACGAAGATCCGGCCACGGTTGTCGGCCTCCAGACCGGCGTTCGGAAGGTCCAGATGGTCGGTCTGGCCCTGGCGGCCCGCTGAGTACATGACCGTCTCGGCGGGGATCTGCTTGCCGCTGGCCAACGTCGTCACGGTGCCTGCGGACCCGACGTCGACCGCGGTGACCTCCTCGCCGAAGCGGAACGTGACGGCCAGGTCGCGCAGATGGAACTTCAGCGCCTCGATGATCTCGGGGTCGCAGAACTCCAGCATGTTGTGGCGCTTCTCGACGACGGTGACCTTGGTGCCCAGCGCGGCGAACATGGACGCGTACTCGATGCCGATGACGCCCGCGCCGACGACCACCATCGATGTCGGGATCGTTTTCAGGTCGAGGATGCCGTCGGAGTCCAGTACGCGGTTCTCGTCGAACTCGACGCCGGCCGGGCGGGCCGGCTTGGTGCCGGTGGCGATGACGATGGAGCGGCCGCTGACGGTGATGCGTTCGGCCCGGTTGGGGTCGTCGACGTGGATGGTGTGTTCATCGATGAACCGGGCGTGACCGACGTAGAGCTCGACGCGGTTGCGCATCAGTTGCGAGCGCACGACGTCGATCTCCTTGCCGATGACGTGCTGGGTGCGGGCGAGGAGGTCGGCCGGGGTGATCTTGTCCTTGACGCGGTAGCTGGCGCCGTACAGCTCGCGCTGGCTCATGCCCGTGAGATAGACGACGGCTTCGCGCAGCGTCTTCGACGGAATCGTCCCGGTGTTGACGCACACGCCACCGAGCATCAGACCGCGTTCCACGATGGCGACGGACTTGCCGAGTTTCGCTGCGGCGATGGCGGCCTTCTGCCCGCCGGGGCCGGACCCGATGACGACAAGGTCGTATTCCTGTGTGGAACCCATTGCACAAGGTCTACGCCGGTTGGGGCCATCTCGCATGTCGGCCGATGTCAACTCCAGGTGAACAACTGCCAGCGGGTCGCTGTCATCACTCATCCCCAAACGCGATTCCATCCACAGTTCGGGTCCGCGGAACCGCCGTCAGCCGCTCACCGTCGGCAGCTGTTGCCAGGTTTGCGGTATGTCCACACCACATCGCCCCGATTCCCCGCTCGACCGACCCGGCGTCCTCATTGCGGCGCTGCCCGCTGTGCTCGGCTTCGTGCCGGAGAAATCGCTGGTGCTCGTCACCGCTGCCCACGGTGAGATGGGCGCCGTCATGCGTGCCGATCTCGATGATGAGCTCGGCGACTCGCTGAGTCACCTCGCGGAACTGGCGGCCGCCTCGAGAGCGGAGATCGCGATCGCGGTGATCGTCGACGGCGAAGGCGCGTCCTGCCGAATGTGCGCCGACGAATATCGCGACCTGGCGCGCGATCTGGCGGTCGAGCTGGCGCGCTGGGACGTCGAACTGTCCGCCGCGCACGTGGTCGACGAGGTCGCGGCCGGAGGCCGGTGGTTTTGCGCGGACGGGTGCGGCAACTCGGGCGTGGTCGAGGATCCGACCGCATCGCCGATCGCGGCGGCTGCGGTGCTGGACGGCCGACGTCTCTACACCAGGCGCTCCGAGCTCGTCGCCGTGGTCGCCGTCACCGATCCCGGACGCAGCGCCGCGCTGGCGCAGGTGATCGAGCAGGCCGGTGCGCTCAATCCGGATCGTCCGGATTCACAGGCGCGAAACGACATCGAGCATGCCTTTGCCTGCGCCGAGCAGATCGGCAGCGGGCGTCCGCCGGCCGACGACCAGCTGGCCCGGCTGGCACTGGCGCTGACCGACCCGCGGGTGCGCGACACTCTGTACGCCCTCGCTGTCGGCGACCATGCGGGGCCCGCCGAATCGTTGTGGGCCGACTTGGCGCGCCGGCTGCCGGAACCGTGGCGAGTGGAAGCGCTTGTGCTGCTGGCCTTTTCCGCCTACGCCCGGGGAGACGGGCCGCTTGCGGGCATATCGCTGGATGCGGCGCTGAGATGTGCGCCGCTGCACAAGATGGCCGGCATGCTCGACACGGCACTGCAGTCGGGGATGCGACCCGAACAGATCCGCGAGCTGGCACGCACCGGCTACCGCCTCGCCGAGCAGCTCGGGGTGCGGCTACCGCCGAGGCAGCTGTTCGGTCGCCGGGCCGGTTAGTCTCCAACCTGCGTGGTCCAACCTGCGGTGGCGCCCCGGTCAGACCTTCTCGACCTTGACGGTGTGGGCCATCTCGTGTGGCAGCTCGACCTGCTCGTGGCCCGGGATGACGATCATGACGCCGCCGTGGATGTTGACCTCGACGGTGACGCGGGCATTGGGCACCACGCCGGCGTCCTTGAGCCGGGCGATCAGTTCGGCGTCGCCCTGGACGTGCTCGGTCAACTGCCGCACCACCACCGCGACCGGCATACCGGCGGGCAGTTCGGTCAGCCGGACGAGATTGATGGTTTCGTTGATCAGGTCGTCACCCACGCCGAGCTCGGACAGGCCAGGAATCGGGTTCCCGAACGGGGACGTGGTGGGGTTGTTGAGCACCTGGACAAGCCGGCGTTCGACGTCCTCGCTCATCACGTGCTCCCAGCGGCACGCCTCGGCGTGCACTTCCTCCCACGGCAGCCCGATGACGTCGACGAGGAGTCGCTCGGCGAGGCGGTGCTTACGCATCACCGCAATGGCCAAGGACCGCCCTTTGTCGGTCAACTCGAGGTGCCGGTCGCCGGCGACGTGCAGGAGTCCGTCCCGCTCCATCCGTGACACGGTTTGGCTGACGGTGGGTCCACTTTGATCGAGACGTTCCGCGATCCGCGCACGCAGCGGGATGACGCCCTCTTCCTCGAGGTCGTAAATGGTTCGCAGATACATCTCGGTGGTATCGACAAGATCGTTCATTCGCACACCCTCCGTCAGTCCAGAGTCTACCGGTCGACCCACCTGAACAGCGCTGCTTCATATGGCGACACGGCCCCCCACCGACCCTGACGCCAGAAAGTCCGCCGGGGATCCGGCGGGCTTTCTGTGGAGGATTCGCTCAGCTGGCGTACGAGCGCAACCGGTCGGCACGCTCGCCGTTGCGCAGCTTCGCCATCACCTCGCGCTCGATCTGGCGCACGCGTTCGCGGGAGAGCCCGAACAGCTTGCCGATCTGGTCCAGCGTGCGGGGCTGACCGTCGTCCAGGCCGAACCGCAGACGGATGACCTGCTGCTCGCGCTCGTCGAGAGTGGTCAGGACATAGCGGATGTCGGTGTGCAGCAACTCCGAGATCACGGCGTTCTCCGCAGACATCGCCTCGGAGTCTTCGATGAAGTCACCAAGTGGCGCTTCTTCATCGCTGCCGACAGGCATGTCGAGGCTCACTGGGTCACGGCTATGCGAGAGGAGGTCGGCGATCTTCTCGGCAGGGATGCCGGACTCCTCGGCCAGCTCCTCGTCGGTGGCGTCGCGGCCCAGGTTCTGGTGCATCTCCCGCTTGATGCGGGCGAGCTTGTTGACCTGCTCGACGAGATGGACGGGGAGCCGGATGGTGCGGCTCTGGTCGGCCATTCCGCGGGTGATCGCCTGGCGGATCCACCACGTCGCGTAGGTGGAGAACTTGAAACCCTTGGCGTAGTCGAACTTCTCCATCGCGCGGATGAGGCCCAGGTTGCCCTCCTGGATCAGGTCGAGCAGCGGCATGCCGCGCCCGGTGTAGCGCTTGGCCAGCGACACCACCAGCCGCAAATTGGCTTCGAGCAGATGCCGGCGCGCCGCCTCACCGTCACGGACGACGGCCGCGAGGTCGCGTTTGCGGTTGTCGCCCAACCGTTTACGGGTATCCAGCAAATGCTGGGCGTAGAGACCGGCTTCGATCCGCTTGGCGAGTTCGACCTCATCTGCCGCAGTGAGCAAAGCGGTCTTGCCAATGCCGTTCAAATACACGCGCACCAGATCCGCGGCTGGGCTCTGAGCGTCCAGATCGTGGTCAATGCGGGTACTGGTGGCATTTGCCATGACGGCCTCCTGGATCAAGTCGAACTTTCATGGGTTACAACGCCCTACGCGCGCAAAGAGTTCCCAACTTTGCGCCGGTTCACACCTTCTGAGCTGCGGTTATCGGAGGTCGACCTGAGAATGTGCTGAGAAGTGAGCCAGAAGATGCTCAGCGGGGAACATCGCCACGGAAATCGTGCGAATCGTCCGCGCCGTACTGCGAACCATCCGCGTCCTGCGGCGGCGAACCGGCCGGCGTGCCCTCGATTGCGGGACGCTCAGCAGTGGGGAAAAGCGGAATGCGTCGCTTCGACTCATAGCGCCGGGGTTCCTCGGCGCGCCTCGGCGGACGGTCGTTGGCGATCAGAACTGCGATCCACGGCAACGGGATCGATAGCACCAGGATCCCCAACGAGATCAGGCCGTTCTCCCAGACGCTGTAGGCCAGCGCGGCGAGGATGAGTGCCGGGACGCGGAACGACATCAGCGTGAGGTACTTGCGTACCCGCGCACGGTGCTGTTCCTCGTAGGCGGGGGCGGCCCTGGTGATGAGGATGGGCCGACCGTCATCGTCGAAACTCAGCTCTTGGCCTTGTTTCATTCCTCCACTGTTCCACATCGGCGGCGGGGTGGACCGGTCACGTTTCTTACGGAACTGTTGCCAGGCAGAATGGGGCCATGAAAACCCAGACGATCGAGCGCACCGAGACCGACGAGCAGGTCGATGACGGGACTGACGCTGACACCCCCAAGTTCTTCCATTACGTGAAGAAGGAAAAAATCGCCGAGAGTGCGGTCATGGGAACTCACGTCGTCGCGTTGTGTGGCGAGGTTTTCCCGGTGACGCGATCGGCGAAGCCGGGTTCGCCGGTGTGCCCGGACTGCAAGCGGATCTACGAGCAGCTCAAGAAGTAGCGGCGTCGCCCTTGGCGGCGGTGGGTGCCTCCGGGGGTGCGGCGATCGCGGCCGGGTGTGCTGCGACGGCATCGACCGGGCCCGCAGATGAGCTCCGGCTGCCGTTGAGTGATTCGGCTTTCGCCTCGAGCCACCACCGGAATCGTTTGGCGTGGGTGTCCGGTGCGGGCCACTCTTCCTGGATGGACGCGTTCAGTTCGGCGCCGATCATGATCGAGAAACCGAGGAAGAAGGCGAACAACAGGAACGCGATCGGTGTCGCCAGCGCGCCGTAGGTATAGCCGGTGCTGGTGATCCAGGTCAGGTAGACGCGCAGCCCCGACGTCGCGATCAGGAACACCAGCGCGGCCAGCACGGAGCCCAACAGCAGCCGATGCGAGGGCAGCGGCTTGGGCAGTGACACCCGATACAGCAGGTTCACCGCCACCACCAGCCCGAAAAAGAGCACCGGGTAATAGCCGAACTGCAGCACCCTGTCCCAACTGTCGGGGATGAACTCGGCGACCTTGCGCGGCCCCAAGGCGAGGAACGGCGCGGTGACGATGGCGCCCACCAGCATCACCACGTACAACCCCAGCGCGAAGAACCGCTGCCGCACCGGGTGGCGCAGCGGCGTCTGGTCGTGAGCCTCGGTGATCGAGTCGACGAACGCCGAAATCGCCGACGAACCCGCCCACAGCGAGATGACGAAACCAAACGACACCACCTCGCCGCGGGCGCCCTTGACGATGTCGCGCACCGTGGGCTCGATGATCTCGGCCACCACGTTCGGCGAGAAGAACCGCCCGGCCGTGCCGATCAACTGGTTCTCGATCACCGGCAGGGTGTCCGGCCCGAACAGCGGCGCGACGTAGGCCAAGCTGCCCAACATCCCCAGCAGCAGCGGAGGGAGCGATAGCGCGCACCAGAACGCAGCCTGAGCCGACTCCGAGAAAATGGAATCGTCCCAACTCTTGGTCAGCGTTCGGACGGCGATGTGCCGGATGTGGTGGCGCGACGGCTTCGGCCGGCTCGGCTGGTCAGTCATGACCAGTCCAGCATTGCCGATTCCAGGCTAAGGCTCCAGCGGGCTGATTTCGATGACCGCCGCCAGCGCGACCAGCTTCGCCTCGTGCTCGTTGGCGTGATGCTGGCAGAAGAGCAGTTCGGCACCCGACGGCAGCTTCGCCCGTACACGGGCTGCGGCACCACAACGGTCGCAGCGGTCAGCCTTGGTTAATTCCGGACTGGTGCAGCGTTGCGGTCATGGCACCTCCATAGGGTGTATCGACGTACATCTACTGTGTCAGACGCTTGGGGTTCCGGCCTTGTTCCCCGAGGGTTTACGGGTGTGTCGTGTCTCACGGACCTATGTGTTGCGACAGTTGGAGGCTCAAGGTATGGAAACCACGTCAGATCCGCCCGCCGACGTGCTCGTTCACTTGTGCTCGGTCGGGGATTGGCAGGCCGCCCAGCAGTCCGGCGCGCACCGGCCCGACTCTTTAAATGCCGTGGGCTTCGTGCACCTGTCGAGTCCGGAACAGGTCCATTTGGCGGCCAATCGGCTGTACGCCGGCCGAACCGACCTGGTGCTGCTTCGCATCGATGCCGCACGGCTCTCCTCTCCGGTCCGCTGGGAGCCCGGGGCCCCAAGCGATCCCGATGGCATGGTGTTCCCACATTTGTACGGACCCTTACCGGTGGAGACTGTGATAAGCGTCACTGCATACCTGCCCGATGCCGAGGGCGCGTTCGCGCCCTCCGGGGGCTGAGCTCATTCCGCCACGAAGGCGTCGACCTCGATCTCGACGACGAGGTCGGCAGAGATCAGCGCCGACACTTGGACCATCGTGGCGGCCGGCCGGATATCGCCGAACACCTCGGCGTGCACGGCGCCGATGTCGCGCCACGACGAGATGTCGGTGACGAAGATGCGGGTGCGCACTACGTCGGCCATGGACGCTTGTACCTGGCCCAGCGCGATCTCGATGCGGCGCAACGCTTCCCGCGTCTGGGCTGCCGGACCGTCGCCCGGTGCCGTGGTGCCTGCCACCACGACGTGCGGGCCGGTGCGTACCGCCCGCGAATAGCCGACAGCGGCTTCGAATTCCGAGCCTGATGACAGGTTGACGCGCTGGGTCACCATGCCAACGTACGTCGGCGGCCGGTGACTCAATACACTGACCGCTCGTGGGCATACTGTTTGGCTTCGCACCGTGGATCGTCTACTGGGTACTCGTCGGCAACGTCCCGTTCGTCACGGCGGTGCTGGTTGCGTTCGTGGCAGCGATTGCGGCGTTCGTCATCGCGCGACGCAGCGGATCGCCTGGGCGCACCCTGGAAATCGGTGCCGTCGCAACATTTTTCGTCCTGACGGTGCTCACCTTCTTGGGGAGCCAGGAATTCATGGAGCGGTGGATACAGCCGCTGAGCACTGCGGGAATCTTCCTTGCCGCGTTGGTCAGTGCGCTGATCGGCAAGCCGTTCGTCCGTGAGTTCGCCGTCGTCGGTCAACCCAAAGAGGTCGTCGAAAGCGAACCGTTCGCCCGCATCACCTCGCTGCTGACGTGGATCTGGATCGCCGCATTCGGCGGCATGACGGCGTCGTCGGCGATCCCGCCGATCGTGCAGGGCGACGCGACCATCCTGGACACCGATACGCCGCTGTCCTTCGTCTGCTACTGGGTCGTGCCGTCCGTGCTGCTGGGCGTGGCCGCCCTGCTGACCCGGGTGCTGCCCGAGCGGATGGCACCGGCCGCCGAGGAACTGATCCGCAAGACGACCTTCGTCGCGTTCGCCGAGGCGGAGATCGATCAGCTGATCTACCTGGCCACCGAGCACGCCAACCGGGAGGTCGGGGCGGGCAAGGAGGCCTACGACGTCAGGATCGGCAGCAAGGGCATCCCGCTCGTCGGCGACGAGACTCGCGAATCCTGGCCCTCGACGTACAAGGTCCGCGAGCGCAAGCGCTAATCCACTGTCGTCCCGCAGAGAGGTGCGCTCCTTGCCGCGCGACGTGCAGCATCCTCGGGGTCGAGCATGTGACCGATGAACGACGAAGCCCGTTGCGGCAGAACCGTTTCCAACAGGATCAGGGGTAGATAGCCCGGAGGGGCCGAAGTGTCGGGTGCCTTGGGTTTGTCGGGCCCCGCTCAGTCGAGGTAGTCGCGCAGCACCTGCGAACGGCTGGGATGGCGCAACTTCGACATCGTCTTCGACTCGATCTGGCGGATACGCTCCCGCGTCACGCCGTAGACCTGGCCGATCTCGTCGAGTGTGCGCGGCTGACCGTCGGTCAGGCCGAAGCGCAGCCGGACCACACCCGCTTCGCGCTCGGAGAGCGTCTCCAGCACCGACTGCAGCTGATCCTGCAGCAGCGTGAACGACACCGCGTCGACGGCCACCACTGCTTCGCTGTCCTCGATGAAGTCACCGAGTTGCGAATCGCCTTCGTCGCCGATGGTCTGGTCCAGCGAGATGGGCTCACGCGCGTACTGCTGGATCTCCAGCACCTTCTCCGGCGTGATGTCCATTTCCTTGGCGAGCTCTTCGGGCGTGGGCTCGCGTCCGAGGTCCTGCAGCAGCTCCCGCTGGATGCGACCCAGCTTGTTGATCACCTCGACCATGTGCACCGGGATGCGGATCGTGCGGGCCTGGTCGGCCATCGCGCGGGTGATGGCCTGGCGGATCCACCACGTCGCGTACGTGGAGAACTTGTAACCCTTGGTGTAGTCGAACTTCTCGACCGCGCGGATCAGGCCGAGGTTGCCCTCCTGGATCAGGTCCAGGAACGCCATGCCGCGGCCGGTGTAGCGCTTGGCCAGCGACACCACCAGGCGCAGGTTCGCTTCCAGCAGATGGTTTTTCGCGCGATCCCCGTCGCGGCAGATCCACATCATGTCGCGGCGCTGAGCGGCGGGCAGCTTCTCGCCCTTCTCGGTCAGCTCCGTCATCAACTGGGTGGCGTACAGGCCGGCCTCGATGCGCTTGGCGAGCTCGACCTCCTCCTCCGCGTTGAGCAGCGCGACCTTGCCGATCTGCTTGAGATACGCGCGTACCGAGTCCGCCGAGGCCGTCAGCTCGGCGTCCTTGCGGGCCTGCCGCAGTGCCTCGGATTCCTCCTCGTCCCAGACGAAGTCGCCGGAGGCTTTGTCCTTCTCCGAGGGCTCGGCGATGTCGTCGTCCGCATCGGCGCCCTTGGCGGGCTTGCCTGCCGCCTTGGGCGCGGCCGCGGCCGCGCCTTCAGCGTCCTCCGATGCCTCGTCGTCGGTGTCGGCTCGTCGTCGTCGGTGTCGTCCGATGCTTCGTCGTCGGTGTCGTCGACGACGATGTCCTCGAGGTCGATCTCGGCGTCGTCGACCTCGAGGACATCGACGGGCTCGACGACGATGTCTTCGGCGCCGTCGGTCGCGACGAGGTCGTCGTCCACCGCCCCGGTGGCGGGCGCGGTGGCCTTCTTCGCGCGGCCGCGGGTCGCCGGCGCGTCGGCCTCCTTGGCCGCACGCGGCTTCGCGGTCTTCGCCGCCGGGCTCTTCACGGCCTTCTTCGCGGGCGGCGATCCATTCGCCGATTGCCGGCGCTGCCTTCTTGGCGGGGGCTTTGGTGGCGGTGCGCTTCACCGGCTCATCGGTTGCCGGGCTTGCCTTTGTCGCTGCCACGTACACCCTTTCAATCGTGCGGGTTCGGTGGCGCACACGTGCGCCACCGAAAAGTGTCGGCTATGTCGAATGTCGGCGTCGATCTCACGGCGTCGTCTCGAGGTGGGATACATCTGCCGCTACTCGGTAGGCGGCCGCCGTCAACCATTGTAACGACAGTGTGGGCCGCGATGCGCCGAGCGGCAAATTTGACGCGCCCGCGTACCCGCCGGGGGGGGTTACTTGTGGGTAGCGGTGACGTCGACATCAGCCGCCATGGCGGCACCGACGATGCCCGCGGTGTTCTGCAGGGCCGCGGCGACCACCGGCGTGCGGTTCTTGAGCAGCGGAATCCACTTGTGTGCTTTGCGGCTGATGCCCCCGCCGGCGATGAACAGGTCCGGCCAGATCGCGTTCTCGATCGCCACCAGCACTTTCGTCACCTCCTCGGTCCAGCGCTCGTAGCTCCATTCCTTGGCGTCCTTGACCGAGCTCGCCGCCCGGTGTTCGGCCTCCTTGCCGCCGACCTCGAGGTGACCGAACTCGGTGTTCGGCAGCAGCACGCCATTGTGGATGACGGCCGAACCGATGCCGGTGCCGAACGTCAGGAGCACGATGACGCCCGTATTGTCCTTGCCCGCGCCGAATTTCTCCTCGGCGAGTCCGGCCGCGTCGGCATCGTTGAGCACCGTCACCGGGCGGCCGCCCAGCGCCCCGCCGATCACCTCCTGGACGTTGGCGCCGATCCAGCCCTTGTCGACGTTGGCGGCCGTGCGCACGATCCCGTCCGTCACCACGCCCGGGTACGTCACCCCCAGCGGGCCCTCCCAGCCGAAGTGCCCGACGACTTCGGCGATGGTCTTGGCGACCGCCTCGGGTGTGGACGGCTGGGGGGTGAGCAGTTTGTATCGCTCGCCGATCAGCGCACCGGTGCCAAGGTCGACAATGCCGCCCTTCACACCGCTGCCGCCGACGTCGATGCCGAACCCGCGGCGCTGCTCTCCGGCGCTGGCTTCGGTTGCAGATGTATCGGTGGCGGTCATGGAAGCTCCTCTGCGCAGGTCGGCGGCCACTAACGTCTTCTGCACGGCTCCGCCGTGCGGCAGCTAAGGCGCGCTCCACACACTATCGGCTCGCCAATTCTGATGTGGCCAGTCGCGCATCCCATACCGCCATTCATCGACGAATGTGCTGCGATGGGCGCGTGACCGAGATCGACACCGACCCCGCGCTGCTTCGTTCGGTGGCCGAGCAGCTGGCGTCAGAAGCAGCGGCGTTCGTCACGCGGCGCCGCACCGAGATCTTCGGATCGGGCAGCGCGGGCGCAGGCAGCGCCCGCGCGGAATTGGCGGCGCAGGCGGTGTCCTTCAAGAGCACCGCGACCGACCCGGTCACCGTGGTCGACACCGAGACCGAGCGGCTGTTGCGGGACCGGCTCGCCGAACTGCGACCCGGTGAACGCATCCTCGGCGAAGAGCAAGGCGGTCCGTCCGGGGCGGAAGACGGACAGCTCACGTGGGTACTCGACCCCATCGACGGCACGGTGAACTTCCTGTACGGGATCGAGGCGTACGCGGTATCGGTCGGGGTGCAGCATGACGGCGCCTCGGTCGCCGGAGCCGTCGCCGACGTTGCCGCCGACGCCGTGTATTCGGCGGCACTGGGCCACGGCGCCCGGCGGCGGCGCGACGGTGTCGTCAGCGAGCTCCGCGCCAACGCCCTCACCGAGCTGTCGATGGCTCTGGTCGGGACCGGCTTCAGCTATCAGCCCGACCGCCGCAGACGGCAGGGCGAGATCGTGACCAAGCTGCTGCCGGAGGTGCGTGACCTGCGCCGGATCGGTTCGTGCGCGTTGGACCTGTGCATGGTCGCCGCGGGCAGGCTCGACGCCTTCTACGAGGAGGGCTTGCACGTGTGGGACTGGGCCGCCGGGGCACTGATCGCCGCCGAGGCGGGCGCGCGGGTGCGAGTGCGACGATCCGCTGACGGCGCCGGGCTGGTGGTGGCGGCTGCGCCAGGAATCAGCGAGGCGTTCGACGACGCGTTGGCTCGCTGCGGCGCGGTATGACGCCGTGGTGCCGGGGACGAATCCCACTGCTCAACAGGTCCCGCTGTGGATCTCGGACAGCAGGGCGGGGTCAGCCGGCTGGGTGGCGTCGGGCAGCAGGCTGGCGAGCACCGCGTCGATGTCGTCGCTGTGGCTCAGCTCGGTGAACTCGGTGCCCAGGGCCAGGTCGACGGTGTCGTCGGTGCGCCCATCCTGGAAGAGTTCGGTGCATGGGGCCACCAGCCAGATGGACGCCGCCGCGGCGCGACCCGACGGGCCGAACCGGATCTGGCCCTGGCATCCCAGGCGCACCGTTTCGTAGATCGGGTCGTTCGCGGCTTCGGGCTCGGCGAAACCGAGATCGCGCAGCGCACCCGCCACCTCGGCGGCCTGGCCGCCCTGCCCGCTGGCGTTGAGCACCCGGATCCTGGTGTCGGCGAGCTTGGCGGGGGTGACGTCGGTCATCTCGGCGCGAGACACCTGCTCGCCCAGCTGAGGTCTGGGCGCGCCGGCCTCCGCGGGCACCGGCGGCGGGTTGCAGACCGCGGCCTCCCGGACGTCTGGCGGACGTGACAGCGCGATCACCCAGACGAGCACGGAAACCACCGCCAGGGATGCGAACAACACGATCCCGGGGAGGAAACTGCGGCGGCGGAACGGACGTCCGTGTTTGTCGAACGCCGTGCCGTCTGTGATTTGCGCGACCACGGTGTGCACTCTAAGGCCAGCGTGGCCGGGTGCTCCGACCGGTAAGACTCCCGGTGTGACACAAATCACATTAGAACCGGTGTCAATACGGGCACGAATAATTTGGCGGATGCGTTCGACGCTGGTACAAAGCACTGCTGCATAAGCTTCACTGAGGGGACAGGCATGGCCACTGACTACGACGCCCCACGGCGTACGGAGACCGACGACGTCTCCGAGGACTCACTCGAGGAACTGAAGGCGCGACGTAACGAAGCCCAGTCCGCCGTCGTCGACGTCGACGAATCCGAGTCCGCGGAGTCCTTCGAACTGCCCGGCGCCGACCTCTCCGGGGAGGAGTTGTCGGTACGGGTGATTCCCAAGCAGGCCGACGAGTTCACCTGCTCGAGCTGCTTTCTGGTTCATCACCGAAGCCGTCTGGCCAGTGAGAAGAACGGCGTGATGATCTGCACCGATTGCGCAGCCTGAGGTCAGGTCGCGATCGCTGCGAGCACTTTGTCGGGGTGTCTGGCACTGATCAACCAGTACGGGGTGGGATCGTCGGGGTCATCGAGAACCAGGAGAACCATCGGGCCGACCCATGCCCGGTGCACCACGTAGGCGGCGGGATCGAGCTGTCGGCCCAGCGCTGCAGACTTGGCCGAGCGGGGTACTTCGGCGCAGCGTGCGATGACCTTCACCGGCAGGTGGGCGCCGCCGATCCACACTTCGGTGTCGCCGCCGCCGCTGATGACGCGCAGCTCGGTCCTGCCCAGCGACAGAAGCACCACGGCCGCCACCGGCAGCAGCACGGCGAACGGCACCCAGTTCGGCAGCCCTCTGACGCCCTGGTTCACCTCGAGCGCGATCAGGGCGCCCATGCCCAGGCCGGGCAACCACCACCACCACGGGACCAGGAGCCGTTCGCGATAGCGAACGGTTTGCGTGGTGGCGCGCGTGTCGGACACGCGGCCAAGAGTAATCTCTGACGTCGTGTCCACCTCTCTGGCGGTAGTGCGACTGGATCGCGACCTGCCGCTGCCCAGCCGGGCCCACGACGGGGACGCGGGAGTGGACCTGTTCAGCGCCCAGGACGTCGAACTGGCGCCCGGTGAGCGGGCGCTGGTGTCGACGGGGGTAGCGGTGGCGATTCCGTTCGGCATGGTCGGCCTCGTGCATCCGCGCTCGGGTCTGGCTGCCCGAGTAGGGCTTTCGATCGTCAACAGCCCCGGGACCATCGACGCGGGCTATCGCGGCGAGCTCAAGGTGTCCCTGATCAACCTCGACCCACGGACCCCGATCGTCGTCCGTCGCGGAGACCGGATAGCCCAGTTGCTCGTTCAGCGAGTGGAATTACCCGAGCTGGTCGAGGTGACGTCGTTCGACGAGGCCGGTTTGGCCGACACACCCCGTGGCGACGGCGGCCACGGTTCCTCCGGAGGACATGCGAGTTTGTGAAAATGGCACTGAAAAGACTGATATGGCATTGAGAAGACTGACATGGCACTGAGACGACACCGCCCCGACAGCTCCGACACACCCGAGGTGACGCCAACGGAAACCGGCGAGGAACTCGACGGTCCGTTCGACATCGACGACTTCGACGACCCGTCGGTCGCCACGGTGGCCAGGCTCGATCTGGGCTCGGTGTTGATCCCGATGCCTGATGCCGGGCAGGTGCAGGTCGAGCTGAGCAACACCGGTGTGCCCAGTGCCATCTGGGTGGTGACCGCCCACGGTCGCTTCACGATCGCGGGGTACGCGGCACCCAAATCCGCCGGCCTGTGGCGTGAAGTCGCCGCGGAGCTGGCCGAGTCGCTGCGCAAGGACACCCCCAGGGTGAGCATCGAGGACGGCCCGTGGGGCCGCGAAGTCGTCGGCGTCGGTGCCGAGAATGCCGGCGTGGTGCGCTTCATCGGCGTCGACGGATACCGCTGGATGATCCGCTGCGTGGTCAGCGCGCCTCACGAGGGAGTCGACGCGCTGACCGCACAGGCGCGAGCGGCCCTGGCGGACACCGTTGTTCGCCGCGGCGACACCCCGCTGCCCGTCCGCACCCCGTTGCCGATCCAGCTGCCCGAGCCGATGGCCGCCCAGCTGCGCGCCGCCACCGAACAGGGCGCCGTGCAGCAGGGGGACGCGACGGGACAGTCTGCGACTGCGCCCGAGCCGCAGGAACAGCAGCCGCCGGCGCAACAGCGGCCCGCGCCGCGGCGCGGCGCGGCGGGGTCTGCGATGCAGCAACTGCGCACCATCACCGGCGGTTAGCACCTCGTCCGACCGCGCCGGAATTGCATTCCGCGTGCGAAATTCCGAGCTCAGACCGCGTGGAATGCAATTCCGGCGGGATTTGGGTTAGGGGCGACGTGTGGGGCGGGACGGATCGTCGGCGTCCCACAGAGCAGCCAGGCACTGCGCCCCCAGGATCCCAGGGTCGGTCCCGATTTGATCGAGCGTCACCGTCTGCAGTGACGCGCGCGGGGCGGCCGACACCCACTCGAAGCCGACCTCCACCGGGTGCACCGGGTCGTCGGTGGCCGAGACCACCCCCATCGGCACGGTAAGTCCCTCGAATTCGCCGGTGGTCGGCGCGATGTAGCCGGCCGCCTCGTCCATCGCATCCGGCAACGACGGCCATTGCCCGACCCATGACCGGGTCAGTTCCTCGGCCAGCCATTTGGGGCTCGACGCTTGCATCTGCACCGTGGCCGACACCAGGCCGTCGCGGCGCAGCAACTCCGCGGAATGGCGGGCGGCCAGCGCAGCGGGCGCCGCGTCGGGCTCGCCGGTCCACGCAGGCAGTGCGGCCAGCACCGCGACCACCCGGCCGGGATGTGACAGCGCCCACGCTGCTGAGACCGCAGCGCCGATCGACACTCCGCCCACCGCGATCGGCTGAGGGTGAGCCGCGCGGGCAGCGCAGTCGAGCTCCTCGCGGTACCCGTCGAGCAGGCGGTGCGGCTGCGGCGGCGGGGTGACGACGACCGCGCCGACCTCGTGCAGCGAGGTGGAAAAGGCCCGGTAGACGAAGTCGTCGTCGGATCCGGTGCCGGGGAGCAGGACGGTGGTGACACCGCGCAGATTGACCGCCATCACACGATCGTGCCCGGTCGCGAAATCCCCGGCGCGGCGGGCCGCCCCGACGTGGCATAACCGAACCAACAGGGTTAACGTGGCGATCACCGGGTAAACACAGTTGTTTGACAGAAGGTCAGGAGAAGCCATGGCTACGGCCGAGGGATATCTACGGCGGCTCACCCGTCGGTTGACCGAAGACCCGGAACAACGCGACGTCGAGGAGCTCAGTGACGAAGCCGCTAACACCGGCGCGCAGAAGGCGATCGACTGTCAGCGCGGTCAAGAGGTGACGATGGTCGGCACCCTGCGCAGCGTGGAGTGCAACGGCAAGGGCTGCGCCGGTGGCGTCAAGGCCGAACTGTTCGACGGCACCGACTCGGTGACGCTGGTGTGGTTGGGCCAGCGTCGCATTCCCGGCATCGAATCCGGCCGCACGCTCAAGGTGCACGGCCGGGTCGGCAAGCTGGACAACGGTGCCAAGGCGATCTACAACCCCCACTACGAGATTCAAAAGTGAGTGACCCGGACACCGAACCGGGCAACACCTCACCACCGCGCGGAGCGGCCGTCCTCGAGCAGATGGGCGGCATCAGCGGGCTGATCTACTCGTCGCTGCCCATCGTGGTTTTCGTGCCGGTCTCGTCGGCGTTCGGGCTGATGCCCGCCATCGGTGCCGCGCTCGCCGTCGCCACGCTGATCCTGGCATGGCGGCTGCTGCGCCGCGACACCCTGCAGCCGGCGCTCTCGGGATTCATCGGCGTCGGAGTCAGCGCGCTCATCGCCTATCTGGTCGGGGCATCCAAGGGATACTTCCTGCTCGGCATCTGGATGTCGTTGTTCTGGGCCGTGGTGTTCACCGTCTCGGTCGTCATCCGGCGCCCGGTGGTCGGCTACATCTGGGGCTGGGTGAACACCCATGACCGGCGCTGGCGCGGCGTGCGGCGCGCGGTACTGGCCTTCGACGTGGCGACCCTGGTGTGGGTGGCGGTGTTCAGCGCCCGATTCGTGGTGCAGCATCACCTCTACGACGCCGACCAGACGGGATGGTTGGGTGTCGCCCGGATCGCGATGGGCTGGCCGCTGACCGCGGTGGCCGCGCTGGTGACCTATTTGGCGATCAGGGCCGCGCAGCGGGCGGTCCACGAGCACCACGGGAACGACGCCGAGACACGATGCCGACCGAAGACGACCGCCGAGGACACGGCCGACCCGGCGGCCGGCACCACCGACGCTCAGCGCTGACGTGGGCGCAGCAGCTGCTCGCGCAGCTCGTCCTCGACCGCGCTGACCGCGACGAACAGCAGCTCATCGCCGCCTTCCAGAGGTTCGTCACCCTCCGGGCACGATGACCCGCGGTCCGCGCAGGATCGTCACCAGCGCCGCGTCCCTGGGCAGATCGAGACGCTTCACCGGCTTACCGCCCCACGGGGTGTCGTCGGGCAGCGTGATCTCGACCAGATTGGCCTGACCCTTGCGGAACTCCATGAGCCGCACCAGATCGCCGACCGACACCGCCTCCTCGACCAGCGAGGCCAGCATGCGCGGGGTGGATACCGCGACGTCGACGCCCCAGGCCTCGTCGAAGAGCCATTCGTTGCGGGGGTCGTTGACTCGGGCCACCACCCGGGGCACCGCGAACTCCGTCTTGGCCAGCAGGCTGAGCACCACGTTGGCCTTGTCGTCGCCGGTGGCGGCGATCACCACGTCGAACTCCTCGATCTTGATGGATTCGAGCAGGCTGAGCTCGCACGCGTCCCCGAGGCGCCAGTGCGCCGCCGGAATGGCGTCGACGTCGATGTGGTCCGGATTGCGCTCGAGCAGCGTGACGTCGTGGGATTCGACGAGCTCGCGGGCGATGGACCGGCCCACGGCCCCGGCTCCGGCGATTGCGACTTTCATCGTGCCTCCGGGTCCTCGCTGGGGGGCAACGCCGCGATGGCCAGCGCCTCGGCGATGTGCCCGGAGATGGCGGCCAGATAGACCTGGTCGCCGGCCTGGATGACGGTCTTGGCGTCGGGCAGCGTGCCCGCGCCGAACCGGATCAGGAACGACACCCGTCCCGAGGTGGCGGCCTCCAGGTCCGTGATCCGGCGCCCCACCCAATCCTCGTGCAGGCCAGTTCGGTGACCCCGACGTTGCCGGTCGGGTCGCGCCACTTGGTGGTCTCGGTCTCGCGGGTCAGCACGTTGAGCAGCCGGTCGGTCGTCCACGGCACGGTGGCCACGGTGGGGATCCCGAGTCGCTCGTAGACGGCGGCGCGCTTGGCGTCGTAGATGCGTGCGACCACGCGGGTGACGCCGAACGTCTCCCGGGCCACCCGCGCGGAGATGATGTTCGAGTTGTCGCCCGAGGACACGGCCGCGAAGGCCGCGGCGCCCTCGATGCCCGCCCGCAACAACACGTCGCGGTCGAACCCCATGCCGAGCACCCGTTGCCCGGGGAAGTCGGGGGACAGCCGGTGAAACGCCGTGGCGTCCTTATCGATCACGGCGACGTCGTGGCCGATCCTGGCGAGACTGTTCGACAGGGATGCGCCTACCCGGCCGCATCCCATCACCACTACACGCACCTGACGGTCCTTTCCGGCCGGAGCCAGACGAGGCTTACCCAAACTGCTGATGCAGAACCTGCGCACTCGGAACGCTACCGCTATGCGGGTCGGGGCCTACTCTTGGCACTCGTGTCCAAGCTTTCTACCGCCGCACGGCGCCTGGTGCTGGGCCGGCCTTTCCGCAGTGACAACCTGGCGCACACCCTGCTGCCCAAGCGGATAGCCCTGCCGGTCTTCGCCTCCGATGCGCTGTCCTCGGTGGCCTACGCGCCCGAGGAGATCTTCCTGGTGCTGTCGGTGGCGGGTCTGGCCGCTTACTCGATGGCGCCCTGGATCGGCCTGGCGGTGGCGGCGGTGATGCTCGTCGTGATCGCGAGCTACCGGCAGAACGTGCATGCCTACCCGTCCGGTGGCGGCGACTACGAGGTGGTCACCACGAACCTCGGCCCCACGGCCGGACTCACCGTTGCCAGCGCGTTGCTGGTGGACTACGTGCTGACCGTCGCGGTGTCGATGGCGTCAGCGATGTCGAACATCGGGTCGGCAGTGCCGTTCGTCGACCAACACAAGGTGTGGTTCGCCGTCGTCGCGATCCTGGTGTTGGCGTCGTTGAACCTGCGCGGTATCCGCGAATCGGGTACCGCGTTCGCGATTCCCACATACGCGTTCATGATCGGCATGTACGTCATGTTGGCGTGGGGGTTCTTCCAGATCTACGTCCTCGGCCACCCGTTGCGCGCGGAATCCGCCGACTTCGAGATGCACTCCGAGCACGGCGAGATCCTCGGCTTCGCGCTGGTGTTCCTGATCGCACGGGCGTTCTCGTCGGGCAGCGCGGCGCTGACCGGTGTCGAGGCGATCAGCAACGGCGTCCCGGCGTTCCGGAAACCCAAGTCCCGCAACGCCGCCACCACACTGCTGCTGCTCGGCATCGTCGCCATCACGCTGTTCATGGGGATCATCATGCTGGCCAAGGCGACCGGCGTGCAGATCGCCGAGCGACCGCACGAACAACTCGGTCGGCGCGCCGGCCGATTACCAGCAGAAGACGTTGGTGGCGCAGCTGGCCGACGCGGTGTTCCACGACTTCCCGATCGGCCTGTACCTGATCACCGGCGTCACCGCGCTGATCCTGGTGCTCGCCGCCAACACCGCCTTCAACGGGTTTCCGGTGCTGGGATCCATTCTCGCCCAAGACCGTTACCTACCCCGCCAGCTGCACACCCGCGGTGACCGACTGGCGTTCTCCAACGGAATCCTGTTCCTGGCCTTCGGCGCCGTCGCGTTCATCGTGGCATTCCAGGCCGAGGTCACCGCGCTGATCCAGCTCTACATCGTCGGGGTGTTCGTGTCGTTCACTCTGAGTCAGATCGGCATGGTCCGGCACTGGACCCGGTTGCTGCGCACCGAGACCGATGCGACTGCCCGCGGCCGGATGATCCGCTCCAGGGTCATCAACACCATCGGTTTCGTCTGCACCGGCACCGTGCTGATCATCGTGGTCGTCACCAAGTTCCTGATCGGCGCCTGGATCGCGATCCTGGCGATGGGTGCGCTGTTCGGCATGATGAGGCTGATCCACAAGCACTACGCGTCGGTCAGCCGCGAACTCGAACTGCGTGCCGCCGAGGCCGAGGACATCGTCCTGCCCAGCCGCAACCATGCGATCGTGCTGGTGTCCAACGTGCACCTTCCGACCCTGCGTGCGCTGGCCTACGCGCGGGCCACCCGGCCTGATGTGCTGGAGGCCATCACCGTCAGCGTGGACGACGCCGAAACCCGCGAACTGGTGCACAAATGGGAGGACAGTGACATCAGCGTGCCGCTGAAGGTGATCGCCTCGCCGTACCGCGAGATCACCCGCCCGGTCCTGGAGTACGTCAAACGGGTCGGCAAGGACTCGCCGCGCACCGTGGTCACCGTGTTCATCCCCGAGTACGTCGTGGGGCACTGGTGGGAACAGGTTCTGCACAACCAGAGTGCGCTTGCGGCTCAAGGGCCGGCTGCTGTTCGAACCCAACGTCATGGTGACTTCGGTTCCGTGGCAGCTGTCTTCGTCGGAGCGGTTGAAGAAGCTGCAGCCGCAGTCGGCTCCCGGGGACGCTCGCAAGGGGTTCCTGGATTGAGCGGGGACATCGCGCCGGACGAACTCACGCTGACCACCGGAGCCGCGGCCAACGGGGGCAGCTGTGTGGCGCGCCACGACGGCCGGGTGGTGTTCGTGCGGTACGCACTGCCCGGCGAGACGGTGCGGGTCCGCCTGATTGGGAAAGTCGCCGATCGGGGGTCGTACTGGAACGCCGAGGTGATCGAGGTGCTCGAGCCCTCCGCGGACCGCGTGGACTCCCTATGTCCGATCGCCGGGGTCGACGGGGCGGGGTGCTGTGACCTCGCCTTTGCCGAACCAGCGGCCGTGCGCCGGCTCAAGGGTTCGGTCGTGGCCAATCAGCTTGCGCGCCTTGGTGGATACCGGTGGCGCGACGAGCTGGACGCCACCGCTCAGCCGGTGGGTGACGTGGGCGCCACGGGGTGGCGGACCCGGGTGAGGCTCGACACCTCGGCTGACGGTAACGCGGGATTTCACCGCTACCACAGCTCCGAGCTCGTGCACCGGCTCGACTGTGCGCAACTGCCCGTGGGCATGCTCGCCGGTATCGCGGACAGGCACTGGCCGGTGGACTCACATGTCCATGTGGCGGTCGATGACGACGGCGCTCGTCACGTGGTGGTGGCGGGGACCCGCGGCGGCCGCAAACCGACGTCCGCGGGCGGCCGCAAGACCGAGGTGGCCGAAGGTGGCTATGAGGCGGTACAGCGGGTGGGGGAGCGGAGCTGGCGGGTGCCGGTGACGGCGTTCTGGCAGGCGCACCGCGACGCGCCGGGGCTGTACAGCTCGCTGGTCGCCAAGTGGGCCCAGCTCGAAGAGGGGATGACCGCGTGGGATCTCTATGGCGGGGCAGGCGTTTTCGCGGCGGCTCTGGCGCAGGCCGTGGGCGACACCGGCCGGGTGCTTACCGTCGACACCTCGCGCGGTGCATCCAGGGCGGCGCGCGCCGCGCTCGCCGACCTCGGTTGTGTCTCGGTGCTCACCGAGTCGGTGCGACGGGTGCTGGCCGGGCAGCGGCAGCGCGCCGACGTCGCTGTGCTCGACCCGCCCCGCGCCGGGGCAGGCCGTGAGGTGATCGACATGCTGGCCGCTGCCGAGGTACCTCGGATCGTTCATATCGGTTGTGAAGCAGCATCTTTCGCGCGCGACATCGGGCTCTACCGTGGCCACGGCTATGTCGTGGACGAGCTGGAGGTGTTCGACTCGTTCCCGTTGACCCACCACGTCGAGTGCGTCGCCGCGCTGCGCAGGTCGTAGGCAAGGCTGTGACATCCAACCCGGGCGGACGACGAATCCGAAGCGCCCTGCTATCGCGCGGCTCGTGGACGGAGACCAGCAGGATCTCCGAGATCCTGCGCAAGGAGACCGTCGGCGGGGTCATCCTGCTCATCGCCGCCGGTACGGCGCTGGTGTGGGCGAATTCTCCATGGGCGCCGAGCTACTTCTCGTTGCGGGATCTGCGGATCGGTGCCGAGCCGTTCGGGATGCATTTGACGCTCACCATGGGCACCTGGGCCGCCGACGGTTTGCTCGCCATCTTCTTCTTCGTCGTCGGCCTCGAACTCAAGCGTGAGTTCGTCGCCGGGGACCTGCGCGACCCCCGCCGGGCGGCGCTACCGATCGCCGCGGCGGTCGGCGGAATGGTGGTGCCCGCACTGATCTTCGTCGCGGTGACCGCGCGCGTGGGTGACGGTGCGATGCGGGGCTGGGCGATACCGACGGCCACCGACATCGCCTTCGCGGTCGCCGTCCTGGCGGTGATCTCGACGCACCTGCCGTCGGCGCTGCGCACGTTCCTGTTGACCCTGGCGGTCGTGGACGACTTGCTGGCCATCACGGTGATCGCGGTCTTCTACACCGACGACATCAACATCGTCGCGCTGGCGGCGGCGCTGGTGCCGCTGGCGGCGTTCACGCTGTGCGTGCAGCGCGGAGTGCAGGCGTGGTGGCTGCTGATCCCGCTGGCCGTGGCCACCTGGGCGCTCATGCACGAGTCCGGGGTGCACGCCACGGTGGCCGGCGTGCTGTTGGGGTTCGCGGTCCCGGTGCGCCGCTCGGCCACCCGGCGCGGTGCAGAGGCCGGCCCGGAGAGCCAGGTGGGGATGGCCGCGCATTTCGAGCACCGGCTGCGGCCGATCTCCGCAGGCATCGCGATACCGGTGTTCGCGTTCTTCGCGGCGGGCGTCAGCCTGGGCGGCGCCAGCGGGCTGGCGCGGGCCTTCACCGACCCGATCACCCTGGGCATCGTGCTCGGGCTGGTCGTGGGCAAGCCCGTCGGGATTTTTCTCGTCACGCGGGTGCTGGCCGCGGCGACACGAGCCGATCTCGACGACGAACTGCGGTGGATCGACGTGGTGGGCATTTCGATGCTGGCGGGGATCGGCTTCACGGTGTCCCTGCTGATCGGTGATCTCGCGTACGGACCGGGGTCCAATCGTGACGAATTGGTGAAGGTCGGCGTGTTGTGCGGATCGCTGTTGGCGGCAGTTCTGGCGTCCCTGCTACTGCTCACCAGAAACGCCGCCTACCGGCGCATTCACCGTGTGGAGACGGCCGATGACGACCACGACGGAGTGCCCGACATCTACCGGACTCAGCAGGACTGACGGCGACGGCCGTGCGTAGACTGGCGGAATGCTCGAACAGATCCGCGGTCCCGCCGATCTGCAGCACCTGACTCAGGCGCAGCTGAACGAACTGGCCTACGAAATCCGCGACTTCCTGATCCACAAGGTCGCGGCGACCGGCGGCCATCTGGGACCCAACCTCGGCGTCGTGGAGTTGACGTTGGCGCTGCACCGCGTCTTCGATTCGCCCCACGATCCGATCCTGTTCGACACGGGGCATCAGGCCTATGTGCACAAGATGCTCACGGGTCGCAGCCAGGATTTCGAGACGCTGCGCAAGAAGGACGGCCTGTCGGGCTACCCGTCGCAGACCGAGAGTGAACACGACTGGATCGAGTCCAGCCACGCGAGCGCCGCGCTGTCCTACGCCGACGGCCTGGCGAAGGCCTTCGAGCTCAACGGACACCGCAACCGGCACGTCGTCGCCGTCGTCGGTGACGGTGCGCTGACCGGCGGCATGTGCTGGGAGGCGCTGAACAACATCGCCACGTCGCGCAGGCCGGTGGTGATCATCGTCAACGACAACGGTCGCAGCTATGCGCCGACGATCGGGGGCTTCGCCGAACACCTCGCCGGCCTGCGGCTGCAGCCGGGCTACGAGAAGGTGCTCGACGAGGGTCGCAAGGCGGTGCGCGGCGTGCCGGTCATCGGTGAGTTCTGCTACCAGTGCATGCACAGCATCAAGGCCGGCATCAAGGACGCCCTGTCCCCGCAGGTGATGTTCACCGATCTGGGGCTGAAGTACGTGGGCCCGATCGACGGTCACGACGAGCACGCGGTGGAGAGCGCGTTGCGCCATGCTCGCGGCTTCAACGCTCCGGTGATCGTGCACGTCGTCACCCGCAAGGGCATGGGTTATGCCCCTGCCGAGAACGACGAAGACGACCAGATGCACGCCTGTGGCGTCATCGACCCGGAGACTGGTCTGGCCACCTCGGTGCCCGCCCCCGGCTGGACGTCGGCGTTCTCCGAGGAGCTGATCCGGCTGGCGGCCAAGCGGCGCGACATCGTGGCGATCACCGCCGCCATGCCCGGCCCCACCGGGCTCAGCGCGTTCCGGGAGCAATTCCCGGACCGGTTCTTCGACGTCGGCATCGCCGAGCAGCACGCGATGACGTCGGCCGCAGGGCTGGCGATGGGCGGCATGCATCCGGTGGTCGCGGTCTACTCGACGTTCCTGAACCGCGCGTTCGACCAGATGATGATGGACGTCGCGCTGCACAAGCTGCCGGTGACGGTGGTCCTGGACCGCTCGGGAGTGACCGGCCCCGACGGTGCGAGCCACAACGGCATGTGGGACCTGTCCATCCTGGGCATCGTGCCCGGCATGCGTGTCGCGGCGCCGCGCGACGGCGCCCGGTTGCACGAGGAACTCGGCGAGGCGGTCGAGGTCAACGACGGGCCCACCGCCATCCGTTTCCCGAAAGGCGATGTCGGCGAGGATATTCCGGCGATCGAACGACGCGGTGGTGTCGACGTGCTGGCGCTGCCGGCCGCCGGCCTCTCCGACGACGTTCTCGTGGTCGCCGTCGGACCTTTCGCCAAGATGGCGCTGGCCGTCGCCGAACGGCTGCGCAACCAGGGCATCGGGGTGACGGTGCTCGACCCACGGTGGGTGCTGCCGGTGCCGGCCGAGATCGCGGTGCTGGCCACCGGTCACAAGCTCGTCGTCACCCTCGAGGACAACGGTGAGCACGGCGGGGTGGGTTCGGCGGTTTCGGGTGCGTTGCGGCGCGCCGAGATCGACGTGCCGTGCCGCGACGCCGCATTGCCTCAGGAGTTCTTCGCCCACGCCTCGCGCGCCGAGGTGCTCACCGCGGTCGGATTGACCGAACAGAACATCGCCCGCCAGATCACCGGATGGGTGGCCGCGCTGGGCGCTTCGGTGAGTGACCAGGAAGTCAGCGAACACCTCGACTGACCCGGCGGGTGCGAAAATCTCGCCGGAATTGCATTCCACGCGCGAAACATCGAGTGACGTTCGCGTGGAATGCAATTCCGGCGCAGAGACACCTAGCTTCGGGTGCTGACGCACTTCCTCGCCCACATCGACCGTGTCACGGGTCCGGGGCGACCGCGGTAGACAGCGCGTCGGTGAGCACCGGCGTGGTGAGTTCGCGCTGCCACTGCCGTGCCGAGGATTCGCGCAGGAACCCGTCGATGGCGGCCGCGGTGTCACCGGCGGGTTCCCAGTCCCAGCACAGCCGTCGCACAATCTCGGGAGACAGCAGGTTCTCCGCGGGAACTGAAAGCCGTTGCGCGAGTTCGGTCAACCCGGTTCTGGCCGCTTCGAGCCGCGCCGCGGCCTCCGGCTTTCGCCGTGCCCACCGTGACGCGGGCGGCGGTCCGTTGGACGCTTCCGAATTGCTGGGCAGGTCGGTGGCGGCACGGGCGCGGGCCAGCGCGTCCAGCCACACCTGGGCGCTGCGCCGTTGCTTGGATCCGCCGAACACCGGCAGGGCGGTGAGCTTCTCCACGGTGTCGGGGTCGACGGTCGCGGCGTTGATGATCGCGCTGTCCGGCAGGATGCGGCCCGGCGCGATGTCGCGGCGCCGGGCGATCTCGTCGCGGGTGGTCCACAGCTCGCGCACCGCGGCCAGGGTCCGTGGGTTGCGGACCTTGTGGATGCCCGACGTGCGGCGCCAGCGGTCGCGTCTGGTCGGGGCGCCTTCGAAGGTGCGCAGGAACTCGAATTCCTGTCTCGCCCAATCGCTCTTGCCCTGTTCCTCGAGTTCTGCGGCGATCGCATCGCGTAGTTCGCCGAGAACCTCGACGTCCAGCGCGGCGTAGTTGAGCCAGTCGTCGGGCAGCGGTCGCTTCGACCAGTCCGCGGCGCCGTGACCCTTCGTCAGCTGCAGGCCGAGCAGCCGCTGCACCATCGCGGCCAGGTTGACCCGATCGAAGTTGGCGAGCCGGCCGGCCAGTTCGGTGTCGTAGAGCGCGGTCGGGCGCATCCCGATCTCGGCCAGGCACGGAAGGTCCTGATCGGCGGCGTGCAGCACCCACTCGTCGGTGGCCAGCACCTCGGCGACCGGTGCCATGACCTCGAGGGAGTCCCCGCCGTGAAGGACGGGGTCGATGAGGACGGTGCCCGCGCCGGCCCGGCGGATCTGCACGAGATAGGCACGGTTGGAGTAGCGGAATCCTGATGCCCGCTCGGCATCCACCGCGAACGGCCCGGTACCGGACGCCAAAAGATCTGCCGCCCTGCTGATTTCGCTGCGGCTGACCGACACCGCCGGCACACCCTCCCGGGGGGCCAACAGCGGCTCGGGCGCCGGGCCCGCGAGCTCGTCAGGTTCGGCACCCGACACTGCAGATACTTCAGGCCCCGCAGGTACCGCAGGTTCGATGGCGGAACCGACCACTTCGGGTTCGGACATGCGGTCAGGCGCGGGTACGGGAGTTCAGGTCGGTCACCCCGTCGGGGGGCAGACCGGCGGCGTGCTCGAGCACCTCGCAGAAGGCCTCGACGTGGGGGCCGAGCTCCAGCGTCGTCGCGGTCCAGGAGGCGCGCAGCTCGAGTTGGTGCGCCCGGGGCGGCCCGGAGATGTCTCCGTAGCGGACCGAGGTGGTGGCGGTGACGGTCCCGCCCAGTGCCGTGACGTGCTCGGCCCGCTGTTCGAGCGCGTCGACCAGCCAGCTCCAGGCCACCTCGGGCAGCAGCGGGTCGACGGCCTCGCTGGAGTCCAGATCGGCCTGGATGTAGGCGACCAGGCGCATCGTGCCGTCCCAGGCCTCCGCGCCCTCGGGGTCGTGCAGCAGGATGAGCCGACCGAACGCATCACCTTCGGAGCGCTCCGGGATGATCGCCGTCTCTGCGTGCTTGACCTCGGCGCCCAACGCGTAGCTGAACGGCGCCAGCCGTTGCGGCGGCCGGATCGGGCCCAGCTCGATCTCCGGGCGCACGGTGGTGGCGTTCATCGCCGCCACCGCTTCGCGGAATTGAGCCGGTTCGGCGGTGGTCACGACGTCTGACGCTAGTCCATATGGCCAGGTCTGTGCGCAGGCGCGCCGATTTGGAAGCGGCCGGGCATGGCAGCATGGGAGGCGATGAATACGCGCCGCGAGCTGCCCGAATCGCCCTACCTGGCCGCTGTCGCCGGCCGCAAACCCCACCGGGTGCCGGTATGGATGATGCGGCAGGCGGGACGGTCGCTGCCCGAGTACCGGGCACTTCGGGCCAAGAACACGATGATGCAGGCCTGTTTCGACGCCGACCTGATCACCGAGATCACGCTGCAGCCGGTGCGCAGGCACGGCGTCGACGCCGCGATCCTGTTCTCCGACATCGTGGTCCCGCTTCGGGCCGCGGGGATCGCGCTGGACATCGTTCCCGACGTCGGCCCGGTGATCGACCACCCGATCCGCACCCTCGACGATGTCGCGCGCGGTCGCACCGCTGGACCCCGAGCAGGTGCTTCCGGTGGCCACCGCGATCACCCAACTGACCTCCGCGCTGGGCGACGTCCCGCTGATCGGCTTCGCGGGCGCTCCGTTCACGCTGGCGTCCTACCTCGTCGAGGGTGGGCCGAGCCGCAACCACGAGCGCACCAAGGCGATGATGCTGGGTGAATCGGGCACCTGGCACGCGCTGATGGCGGCGCTGACCGAGGTGACGATCGCGTTCCTGCGGACCCAGCTCGACGCCGGGGTCGACGCCATCCAGCTGTTCGACTCCTGGGCAGGCACGCTGTCGCTGGCCGACTACCGCGCCTATGTGTTGCCGCACAGCGCCCGGGTGTTCGCGTCGCTGGCCGGGTACGGGGTGCCGATGACGCACTTCGGGGTGGGCACCGCGGAGCTGCTCGGCGCGATGTCGGAGGCCGTCTCCGGGCACGGCGTTCCCGCGGTCGTCGGTGTGGATTGGCGGACGTCACTGACCGACGCCGCCGGGCGGGTGCAGCGCGGTTGCGCACTTCAGGGAAACCTCGATCCAGTGGTGCTGTTGGCGGGCTGGCCGGTGGCGGCAGCGCGCGGTGCGCGCCGTCGTGGAGGACGGCAGGCGGGCAGTCGATGCCGGCGCCGCCGGGCACGTCTTCAACCTCGGTCACGGGGTGCTGCCCGGAACCGATCCCGAGGTGATCACCGACGCGGTCGCCCTGGTGCACGAGCTGTGAGAGTCGGCGGTGCTGCGCGATATTGTGTTGTCGGCGGCGGTATTTCGGGTCTCGTCGCGGCATACCGGCTGCGGGTGGCGGCCGGACCGGACGCGTCGATCACGGTGCTGGATCCCGCCGACCGGCTCGGCGGCGTGCTGCGGACGGAGCGGATCAGCGGGCAGCCGCTCGACGTCGGCGCCGAGGCCTTCGTGGCGCGCAGGCCGGAGGTGCCAGCGCTGCTCGCCGAGTTGGGGTTGGCGGGCAAGCAGATCGCCACCAGCGGAGCACGTCCGTTGATCTACAGCGAGGGCCGGCTGCATCCGCTGCCCAAAGACACCGTCAACGGCATCCCGTCGCAGCCCGCCGAGCTGGCCGGTCTGGTCGATGACGCCACGATCCGGTGGATGCTCGACGAACCGCGACGGGCGTTCAGCTGGCGTCCCGGTGCCGACCCGACGGTCGCCGATCTTGTCGGTGACCGCTTCGGCGAGCAGGTGGTGATCCGTTCGGTCGACCCGCTGCTGTCCGGGGTGTACGCCGGGTCGGCGGCGACGATCGGGATCCGCGCGGCGGCACCGACGGTGGCGGTGGCGCTGGACCGCGGGGCCCGCAGCCTGACCGAGGCGGTCCGCGCGGCCCTACCGCCGCCGGTGCCGGGCTCGGTGTTCGGCGCGGTGGACGGCGGATACACGGTGCTGGTCGACGAACTGGTGCGCCGCTCCGGGCTGCGCTGGGCGCAGGTGGCGGTGCGCACTGTGCAGCGGGCAGCGCGGGGATGGGAGCTGGTCGACGACGAGGGCGCGCGCTGGTCAGCCGACGCGATCGTGCTCGCGGTGCCCGGCGCCGCGGCTGCCGGCGCTCATCGCCGACCTCGCCCCGTCCAGCGCGGCGGCGGCCCGCAAGATCCCGGTGGCGTCCGCGGCGGTGGTGGCGCTCGCACTGCCCGGCGGGACACCGCTGCCCGAGCAGTCCGGGGTGCTGGTCGCAGGCCGAGGACGGTTGCACGCCAAGGCGGTCACGCTGTCGTCGCGCAAGTGGGGGCGCCACGGCAGCGCCGAGATGGTCCGGCTGTCATTCGGGAGGTTCGGTGACGATGTGGCGCGCAGTATCGGGGACGACGAACTGCTGACCTGGTCGGGGCAGGACCTGGCGACGCTGTTCGGGATCTCGGTCGACCCGGTGGATCACCGCGTCGCCCGCTGGATCGACGCGTTGCCGCAGTACGGACCGGGGCACACCGACCTGGCCGCCGAGGTGCGGGCCGGGCTGCCGCCGACGTTGGCGGTGGCGGGCGCCTACCTCGACGGCATCGGGGTGCCTGCGTGCGTGGCGGCCGCGACGCGAGCGGCGGCGGCACTGGTCGTCGACAGGAGCTGACCGGACGAACGGCCTGGGCGAGCGAAGCGACGGGAGAAACCGCCATGGCACGATGGGCGCATGGCCAAGCTCGACTACGACGCCCTCAACTCCACCATCCGCTACCTGATGTTCTCGGTGTTCGCCGTGCGGCAGGGCGCGCTGGCGTATGAGGACGACGCGCGCGCAGCCGTCGTCGACGAGACCGAGACGTTCCTCAAGGTCCAAGAGGACAACGGGGTGGTGGTGCGCGGGCTGTACGACATCGCCGGAATGCGCGCCGACGCCGACTTCATGATGTGGACGCACGCCGAGAATGTCGAGGCGTTGCAGTCGACCTACTCCGATTTCCGCCGCACCACGACGCTGGGGCGGGCCTCGACGCCGGTGTGGAGCAACGTGGCACTGCACCGGCCCGCCGAGTTCAACAAGAGCCATGTCCCGGCCTTTCTGGCGGGCGAGGAGCCGGGGGCCTACATCTGCGTCTACCCGTTCGTCCGGTCTCTGGACTGGTATCTGCTGCCCGACGAGGAGCGGCGACGGATGTTGGCCGAGCACGGGATGGCAGCGCGCGGCTACAAGGATGTGCGGGCCAACACGGTGCCCGCGTTCGCGCTGGGCGACTACGAGTGGCTGCTGGCGTTCGAGGCTCCGGAGCTGCATCGCATCGTCGACCTGATGCGCGACCTGCGCGCCACCGACGCTCGCCGTCACGTGCGGGAGGAGACCCCCTTTTTCACCGGGCCTCGGGTGTCGGTCGAACGCCTCGTCACCTCACTGCCATAGAAGGTTTGCTGAGCTTCATCACGGCGACCCGTATGGAGACGCGCGTTCGCAAAATTGACTACCCCGTCACGATTTGTAATCTGCTCAGTACAGAGCCATGACACCGTGCAGTTCAGCACATCTGGCAAATGTGGCTCCGCACACAGCAATTAGTTGCTAGTCTGCGCCGATGCCGAACCTGTCGCGGGCAACAGCGGGCGCCGTGATCACCGGCGCCGGGTACGCTGCCTGGCTGTTGTGCAGCTGGGGTGGGCAGTCCGGGATCCGCGCGGCCGAGGACCTCGGGCTCGTCGGCTTTCCGTTGGTTGCGGCCGGCTCCGCTGGGCTGGCGGCGCACCGGACGCGCGGGAGCGAGCGCGCGGCGTGGATCAGCATGGCGATCGGTGCGGGCGGCTGGGCGGCGGGGGCGGCGCTCTGGAGGTACTACGACGTGGCCGCGGATCTGTCACCGTTACCGTCCTGGGCGGACGCAGGATATGCGACGTTCCTGGTGGGCGCCGCGCTGTGCCTGTTCTTCCTCATGTCCACGTACTGGCCCGGCACTCGAGTGCGACTGCTGCTCGACGGCATCATCGCCGCCGCCGCGCTCTTGGGTGCGGCATGGATGATCGTGCTCAACGTGGTGTACACCGCGCGGGCCGCGGACCCGTTGCCGCTGGGGGCGTCTCTCGTTTATCCGGTGGCCGACATCGCGCTGATCACGATTGCCGCGTTGATCCTCGTTCGTGCGCCCAAGGCCAAGCGACTGGAGCTCTCGTTGGTGACCGCCGGTCTGATGTTCATCGCGGCCTCGGACAGCGCCTTCGTCTGCCTGGCCGCGGTGGGCGGCTTCTATCAGCACCAGCTCATCACCATCGGGTGGGCGTGGGGGTTCCTGGCTATAGGCCTGGCCGCTGTCGCCGTCCCCGCGCCGTCCCGCGGCGACCCGCACGCGGTTGCACAGGTGCCTTCCCGAACCAGTACGTGGCTGCCGTACGTACCGGTGCTGGTATCCACCGCGATCTGCACCCCGATGCTGATTGCGGGGCTCGGACCGGTCGTCGTTGCGGCGGCGATGACCGTTTTCGCCGTGATGATCCGGCAATTCCTCGTCATCGGTGAGAACCGCCGGCTGCTGATCGAGGTCGCCGATCAGGTGCTGCGCGATCCGCTCACCGGTCTTGCCAACCGGACGCTGTTTCAGGACCGGCTTGCCCACGCAGTGCAATTGCATCAGCGTCACCCGTTGGCGGTGTCGGTGGTCGTGCTGAATCTCGACCACTTCAAGCTCGTCAACGACAGCCTCGGCCACTCGGCAGGGGATGCCGTGCTGGTCCGGGTATCGGAGCGGCTGGTCGGAATTGCACGCAGCGGCGACACGGTAGCCAGGCTGGGTGCCGACGAGTTCGCGCTGTTGATGGAAGGCGACACCGACGCGTCGGGCATGGTTGCGCAGCGTGTAGTGGAGGCGTTCGACCGACCTTTCGTCATCGACGGCCAGGACCTGTTGGTGCGGCCCAGCGTCGGGCTGGCGATCGCGGCCGTCCGACAACGTCGACGTCTCCGCGGGCGAAATCCTCAGAAGGGCCGAGGTGGCGATGTACTCGGCCAAACGATCTCGGTCCAGTCAGCTGGTCAGGTTCTCGCCGGAGACCGATCCGGGCCGCTGCCAGGGCGCCCTTCTCGCCACCTCCGGCACTGGCGGTGAGAGCGAGGTCGGTTCGGCGCGGCTGCTGGGGGAACTGCGCCATGCCATCGAGCATTTCGGGCTGAGCGTGGTCTACCAGCCCAAGTTCGATCTATCGCACCGATCGAGATCGTCGGGTTGGAGGCGCTGATCCGTTGGCCCCATCCCCGGCGTGGCCTGCTCGGTCCCGACCAGTTCCTGCCGCTGGTGCGTCAGCACGGTCTGATGGCGTCGTTGACGGCGGTGGTGCTCGACCTGGCGCTGGACGACGCGGCGAAGTGGTACGCACAAGGGCGTCGGCGTTCCGGTGGCCATCAATGTGTTCGCACCGGCGATCAGCGATCCCGACTTCCCCGGGCAGATCATGCGAGCCCTCGATCAACGCGGATTGCCACCGTCGGCGTTGACGGTGGAAATCACCGAGGACCTGCTGGTGGACAACATGGGTAGGGCCCGGCTGGTGTTCAACAAGCTGCGCGACAAAGGCATTCGGGTCGCGATCGACGACTTCGGCAGTGGCTACTCGGCATTGTGGTATCTGCGTGAGTTCCCCGTCGACGAGGTGAAGCTGGCCAAGGAATTCATCGCGCCGATACTCACGCATCCCGCGTCTGCAGCAATCGTGCGCGCGGTGATCGACCTCGCGCACGCGCTGGGCGTCACGCCGGTGGCAGAGGGCGTCGAGAACGCCGAAACCGCCGCGCTGCTGGCCGGAATACGGGTGCGAGGTCGCGCAGGGCTTCCATTACAGCGCGACCGCTTGCCCCGGCGGCCGTCCTCGAACTCCTGGAGATCGCAGAAGCGGCTGCGGCGGGTCGCGGGGCTACGAACCTGACGGCACGAGGCGCAGCGAGATCGAGTTGATGCAGTAGCGCTGATCCGTCGGCGTCGGGATAGCCCTCGCCCTCGAAGACGTGCCCGAGGTGGCTGTGGCAGTTGGCGCACAGCACCTCGACGCGACGCATTCCCAACGAGTCGTCGGAGCGCAGGATCACCGCCTCGGAGTCGGCCGGATCGAAGAAAGACGGCCAGCCGCAATGGGATTCGAACTTCTCGGTGCTGCGGAACAACTCGGCGCCACACGCGCGGCACGCGTAGACACCCTCGGTCTTGGTGTCGGTGTACTCTCCGGTGAACGGCCGTTCGGTGCCCGCCCGACGCAGCACGGCGAACTCCTGCGGGTTGAGTCGCTCGCGCCACTGATCGTCGCTGAGCACCAGCTTGGGACCCGACTCAGAATTCGACTCGGAACTTGCTGCAGTCATGGCTTCAGGCTACCCGCCGGCGGTGGCGCGCTGCTTGACCCATGGCGGGTCGATGCCGTCGTCGAGGCGGTCGTCGTCCTTGGCGTCGAGATAGCGGAACAGCAGCACGCTGAACACCACGATCGCCAGCAACGACCAGCCGTAGGTGATCTTCAAATATTCCAGCGCGCGTCCGGTGGTCGGCAATTGCCACAGCAGCCAGCGGTCCATCGTCAGGAATCCGTAGACGGCCAGCCACGCGACCCAGCTGCGGATCACCGAGTTCGGCAGCACGACCGTCATCAGGAACGGGAACAGCATCATCGAGTAGTAGCCCTGGCCGAGGGAGAGCACCAGCCACGACGTCACCAGCAGGACACCCGAGGAGGTCAGCATCCAGAACAGCGGGTCGCGGGTGCGGTAGTAGCGGTACAGCAGCCACAGCGACGCCGCGCCGAGAACGGCGAAAACAATGCGCAGCAACATGATCAGCCACATCGGGAGACCGAAGTAGATGCCGTTGCCCAGGATCGAGCTGTTGAAGTAGTCACGGGTGGAGAAGATGTAGGGCACGGTGCGGGTGACGAAGTTCATCGGGTCGCTGATCAGCGGCCAGGCCGCGAGGTTGAACGCCACCGGCACGGCGAACGCGGTGACCAACGCGCGCCACTGCCGGTTGAGCAGCGGCAGCAACAGCAGCGGAGCCAGCAGCGGTTTGACCACCAGCGTCAAGCCGATCGCGACCCCCGCCCACCACTCGTGGCTGACGGTTCCCGTCGAGCAGCCAGCGGAAGAACAGCACCTCCAGCAGGAGCATGACAGCCGTTGATGTTGCCGAACACCAGGGTGTTGGTGACGCTCTCGGTGCAGAACAAGGCCAGCAGCAGCGCGGGCGCGGCGACCGAGGTCAGCGTGAAGTCGAACAGCCGCAGCAGGAAGTAGGCCGCGAGCACGATGGCCACCGCGTTGAAGAAGATGAACCAGTTCCGCGAGGCCACTTCGGGCAGATAGCCCAACGGCGCCATGATCAGGGTGCCGCCGGGCGGATAGAGATAGTGCGGGTCGACGTGCTCGAAATGCTCGTTGTAGATGTCCCAGCCGAATTTGAAGTTGATGACAGCGCGGTAGACGGGCGCGAAGTCGTCGGTGATGTGCGCGGTTGAAGACGAGTACATAACTGCGATGGATGACCGTCAGGATCGCCAGCGGCCACAGGATCGAGCGCAGCACCGACGCGGTGCTCGGCGGGGACGTGCGAGGCCGGAACGCAGCCAGGACAAGATCACGCACGTGGGCACCGTACCCGAACGAGCGGCCGGGCCGCGGTAGGGTCGTCGCGACATGACCCGTGTCAGGCGGGGCAGTACGTGTCGGTCGGCGGCAGCTGGCCGGAGTCCAGGTAATTGATCACCGGGGGCAGCGCGCACGGCGAGTAGATGGCGGCGCCGTGGCCGATGCCCTGCCACATCACGCGGCGGTTGGACGATCCGGCGTTGATGGCGGTGGCGGCGACCGCCGCGACGCCTTCGTTGCCGACGATGGGGTTGTTCTGTACGCCGAGCAGCAGCGTCGGGATCTTGAGGTCTTTGGGTTCCTGCGGCGCCGTGCCGCTGGGCCAGTTCAGGCACTTCACCATGTCGAGCGCGCCGACCGTGCCGAACTGCGGGTACAGCTTGTCCCACGCGACGACGAGTTCGCGGACCCGGTCGGGGGTGGGCCGGTTGAGGGCGTCGCTGCAGGTGTTGACGAACTGGCCGTCGGTCTGGCGCAGCGTCTCGGCCTGGTTGATCAGGTTGTTCAGTCGGTTGGTGTCACCGGAGCGGGCATCGGCGATCGCGACGGCGAGTTCGTTGCCTGCGTCCACTCGATCGCCCCGCGGGTAGGCCAGCGCGGTGGAGATGGCGTCGGCGACAGCGGCCACCGACGCGCCGCCGGGCCCGTCGCCCGCGCGCGCCGAGGCCAGTACCGAGTCGACCGCGCCCTTGGGATCGGCGCCCAGCGGGCAGTTCGTCGCCAGGCATTGGGTGGCCCACGCCTCGAGAGCTGCCTGCTCACCCTTCACGCGCTGTTCGGTGGCGGCCTCTGCGGAGATGCCCAGCGGCAGCGGCGAGTCCAGGATCAGCCTGGCCACCTTGCTCGGATGCGACCCGGCGTAGGCCAGTGCCACCTGTGCGCCGTTGCCGATGCCGAGCAGCGCCAGCGCGGGCACGTCCCACGTGGTGCGCAGCCGCTCGATGTCCTCGGCGGCGTGGGAGTTGTCGTACGCCGAATCGCCGGGGGCGATGGTATCGGTGCAACTCGTCGTGGCCGTCATCGTGACCGCGCCGAGGTTGGCGACGGGGTCGTCGCCGGACTGGAACTGGGCCTGCTCGAACATCTCCTGGCGGTCGAACAGGTCGCGGCAGTCCAGCGCGCCCGACATGCCGATGCCGCGCCGGTCCACCGACACGACGGGGTGTTTGGCCAACACGTCGACGCCGGCGCGTGACAGCCACACGGGCAGCTGAACCGACGACGGCAGATCCGACCCGGTGGTCATCACGAGCGGCCCCGCGTCGCCGGGAGTCTGCGCGGATCGCGCGCGCACCACGCCGATGCTGACGGTTCCGGTGGCACCGTTGATGGTGTCGAGGTCGGCGTCGTAGCTGGCGCAGTCCAGCGAGACGCCGGGGATCGGATCGACAGCTGCCTCGTCGAACATCCGTGACGTGCAGTCCCGCCACGACAGGTCGTTCTTCGGCGCCTCGACGCCCGGTGGTCCTTCCGGCGGCTTGCTGGTCTCCGTCTCACCCTGGGGGCCCGCCCCGGAGTCGGTGGCGTAGCGCGGGTTTGCGGCCAGGCCCGGTGAACAGCCGGCGAGAAACACGGTAACCGCGACAGCCAGCACGGCTCCTCGAAAGCTCGGAGCACGGAGCAGACGACGCATGCCGACCACAGTACTGACCGGTATCACTGAGCTGCGCCGGAGCGCGCCGGGCCGCGGCGGGTGTAGCGCAGGTAGAGATAGCCGTCGTCGTCGGTGAGCGCATGGCGCAGCCGCATCGTGGTGTGCACCTCGGCGGGTCCGGTCACGATGCGTCCGGCCTCGCCACCGACGAGCACCGGAGCGACGGTCAGGCACAGCTCGTCGAGCACGTCCTGTTCGGTGAACATGCCGAGCACGCCGGGTCCGCCCTCGGTGAGCACGCGCAGCAGCCCCCGCTCGGCCAGCAGGTCGAGCGCGGTGCGCAGATCCACCGAGTCGGTATCCGCGCCGGAGGCGTCGAGGACCTCGGCGAGCCCACCGAGGCGCCGCCTGGTGTCGTCGGCCGCGTCGGCGCTGGTCAGGATCAGCGGTGCGACCTCGGTGGAGTGGAACAGTTTCGCGTCGCGGTCACCCGGCCCGACCGGGTCAGCACGGCGATCGGCGGTACCTCGGCCTGCCCGCGGCGCTGACGTGCCAGGCGTTGCGCGGCGCTGAACTGGACGCCCGAGTAGTTCTCCACCCGCGCCGTGGACGCGCCGACGACGATCACGTCGGCGAGCTCGCGCAGCGCCGGCGAACAGCGCGCGGTCACCGTCGCCGCCCAGGTCGCCGGACTTGCCGGCGCTGGTCGCGCCGCCGTCGACGGAGGCGATCATGTTGCCCCGCACCCAGCACGACCGCGGGGCGTCGGGGTCGGGCTCGGGATAGGCGTAGCGCTCGGTGAGCCCGCTCGGATCGACCCCGTCGATCCGGCCCAGCAGTGTGAACTGCGTCCCGTCACCCTCGGCGGACATACGCAGAATCACAACACGCCGATAAGGTGCCTGCATGCACGGGTCCAGCGATGTCGCGCATCTGGTCGATCGACATCCCAGCGTCACGCCGGAGCGGCTGATCGCTCAGCTGATCCCGCCGCCCACGTTCGCCGACGTCAGCTTCGACACCTACACGCCGGATCCGGCGGAGCCGTCGCAGGCCGCGGCGGTGCAGTCGTGCCGGCGGTTCTGCGAGCAGGCGGTGCAGCGGCGGGCCGGCAAGAAGAAGCTGTTCGGCAAGCGTGAGGTGCTGCCCGGGGTGGGGGTGTACCTCGACGGCGGGTTCGGTGTCGGCAAGACGCACCTGCTGGCGTCGTCGTACTACGCGGTGGGCGGGGCCTCCGAGTCCAAGCGGGCGTTCGCCACGTTCGGTGAGCTCACTCAGCTGGCGGGCGTGTTCGGGTTCGTCGAGTGCATCGAGTTGCTCTCCGACTACGTGCTGGTCTGCATCGACGAGTTCGAGCTCGACGACCCCGGCAACACCACGTTGGTGTCGCGGCTGCTGTCCCAACTCGTCGAGCGTGGCGTCTCGGTCGCGGCCACCTCCAACACGCTGCCCGAGCAGCTGGGTGAGGGCCGGTTCGCCGCGCAGGACTTCCTGCGGGAGATCAACACGCTGGCGGCGATGTTCACCACGGTGCGCATCGAGGGGCCGGATTACCGCCACCGCGACCTGCCGCCCGCGCCGGAGCCGCTGAGCGACGCCGCGGTCGCCGACCGCGCCTCGGCGGTCCCGGGCGCGACGCTCGACGACTTCGACGCGCTGTGTGCGCACCTGGCGACGATGCATCCGTCGCGCTATCTGACGCTGATCGAAGGGGTGTCACAGGTGTTCATCACCGGTGTGCACCCCATCGACGACCAGAACGTCGCGCTGCGGCTGGTGTCGCTGACCGACCGGCTCTACGACGCCGGTATCCCGGTGGTCGCGTCGGGGGCCAAGCTGGACACCGTCTTCAGCGACGAGATGCTCGCGGGCGGGTTCCGCAAGAAGTATCTGCGGGCGACCTCGCGCCTGCTGGCGTTGACCGCCGCCGGTCAGGCCGGGCGCACCATCACGTAATCCTGCTCGGTGTGGGTGCCGAGCCGGAAGGTCTTGGTTCCGGTGATCGTGAAGCCGTGTTTGGCGTAGAAGCGTTGCGCACGCTGGTTCTGCTGGTTGACGCCGAGCCAGACGCACGCCGCGCCCAGCGTCGAGGCGTGCCGCAGCGCGGCCGACATCAGCGCCGCAGAGACCCCGGCGCCGTGGGACTCGGGCAGCACGTACATCTTCGACAGCTCCACGGCTGGGCGCGCGGTGACTGCGCGGGCGACCTCAGTGTCATCGGGAACACCGCGAATCATCATGGCGTAGGCCACGATTCGTCCGTCGTCGATCGCGGTGAGCACGATGCGATCAGGATCGGTCAGGTACTCGCCGAACCGTGCGGGAGTGAGGTTCTCGGCGACGAACGCCGCGATGTCGGGCGGGGTGACCGACGGGGGACAGGCCAGCGGGAAGGTGCGTGCGGCGACGTCGGCGAGCTCGGCCAGCCGAGACGCGCGGGCCGGCCCGATCTCAGCGGCCAACGCTCAGGCCACCCACGGACCCATGCCGCCGACCTTGTCGATGCGGATCCGCGTCAGGTAACCGGCGGGGGCGTCCTCGGGCGGGAAGGGCGTACCAGGGGCGGTCATGGTCTGCGCGAGGTCGGCGAGGAGCTCGGGGGCACCGCCCTCGACGATGCGGGCCGTTCCGTTGATCGCGAGGTAGGGCCGCATCGCCTGGCCCACCCCTCCGGGCGAGAGCACCGTGACCGCGACCCGGGGATCGCGACGCACATTGCGCACCTTCTTGTGCTCGGCCAGATGGGCGGTGACGAGCTCGTCGCCGTCGGGTGTGGACTGGAGTGCGACCCAGACGAGCGTCACCTGGGGGCTGCCGTCGGCGTTGAGGGTGACCAGGGTGGCGTCGGCACCCTGGCCGATCAGGTCGCGCGCGGCGTCGTTGAGCTTCATGCGAGGTTCTACCGCGTCGCGGCGGGATTCATTCCCTCACGCGGCTTCGAGGTCGAGCAGGACCGACTTGGCCAGCGGGCCGCCGACGTACTGGCCGGTGGAGCCGTCGGAGCGGACCACGCGGTGACAGGGGATGACGACGGGCAGCGGGTTGTGCGCGCAGGCAGAGCCGACGGCGCGAACGGCGCGGGGACTCCCGATCGCGGCGGCGACCTGTGCGTAGCTTTCCCGCCGTCCGTAGTCGATGTCGCGCAGGTGCTCGATCACGCTGCGGCGGAACCCGTCGGTGAGGCTCAGGTCGACCGCCACGTCGAAGTCGGTGCGCCGCTTGGCGAAGTACTCGTCGATCTGACGGGCGACGGGATCCAGGCGAGCGGGGGAGCGCAGGATGCGCGGGCTCAGCTGGTCGGCGAGGCGGGCCAGCACCGTGTCATGGTCCTCGATGTCGAAGGCCACCCGGACCAGGCCGACGGGGGTGGCCGCCAGCAGCAGAGTGCCGACGGGGGTGTCCAGTGTCCGGTAGGCGACGTCGAGCAGTCCGGCCGGTTCGGCGGTTGCGCTCAGGCGCTCACGCAGGCGTTCCAGGGTGGCATCCTCGTCGAGAAGTGAGACGTCGAAAATGTTGTCGCTCATGATGATTGGTCCTTTGTCCAGTGCTTGCGCAGGGTTTTGATGCCGTCGGCGGCAGCGCGGCGGGCGGCGTCGGGGGAGTTGCCGAGGATGACGGCGACCTCCGCGAACGGGAGTCCGGCGATGTGGTGGTAGGCCACGGCGTGGCGTTGCTTGTCGGGCAGCCGGTACAGGGCTGTCCACAGGTCCGGATCGCGGGCCGCGGGGTCGGCGCCGGCGTCGGCCCGCTCGGGCAGCGTGTCGGTGGGGATGGGCCGCCGGGAGCGGGCGCGCCCGACGTCGAGGGCCCGCCGGTGGGCGATGGTCACCAGCCAGGCCTCGACGTTCGCGTCCGCGGGCAGGTCGGGGTAGGCCCGCAGGGCCGACAGGAAGGTGTCCGACCAGGCGTCCTCGGCGTCTGCGGCGTTCAGGGGGCCGAGCACCGCGCGACAGACCCGCAGCACGGTGGCGCCGTGCCGGGTCACCACTTCCTCGAACGGTTGCACCTTCACATCAAGAAGACGCCTGCGCGGGCCCGATTGTGAGGTCGGTTTCGTGATCAGTTCTGGGTGAGCGCTGCCAGGGCGGCGAGCAGGTCGCGCTTCGAAGCGCTCCCAGTCGATGGTGATCGTGTGCAACGTGCCGCCATCGTCTTCTTCCTCGTAGAGCGCGAGCAGCAGGTGTTCGGTGCCGATGTAGTTGTGGCCCAGCCGAAGAGCCTGGCGGAACGTCAGCTCGAGTGCCTTCTTGGCGTGCGTGTCGAAGGGGATCAGGGCGGGCACCTTCTCGACGCGGGCTGGCAGGGTGATGGTGCGGCCGATGGCGGTGACGTCGATTCCCTGGTCGGCGACCAGACGTGCGGCCAGGCCGGTCGGGTCGTCGAACAGGCCCAGGATCAGGTGCGCAGGTGTGATCTCGGGGTTGCCGGCCTCGTGGGCCTTGTTCTGGGCTTCGACGATGACGCGGCGGGCTCGCTCGGTGAACCGGCTGAAGCCGGCGTTGGGGTCCAGGGCGGCGGCGTCGGTGGGGGTCTTGGGGACGAATCGCTTCTGGGCGGCCTGTTTGGTGACGCCCATGCACTGGCCGATCTCGGTCCACGACGCGCCGGATCTGCGGGCCTGGTCGACGAAGTGGCCGATGAGGTGGTCGGCCACCTCGCCCAGCGCCTCGGCGGCCAGCATGGCGTCGGTCAGTTGTTCGAGCGGTTCGTCATGCACCCGTTTGATGACGTCGATGAGGTCGTCGAGGCGGACGGGAGTGCGGATCTTGGCGGGATCACTCATTCGTCAACCGTAGGTTGACGAGCCGGTGTTCGTCAACCGTTGGTTGACGCCTAGTCCGCGCGGGTAGCCGCGTCGAACGGTGCGGTCGAGGATTCCGAGGGTGGCGCGCAGGGCTCCCTCGGAGACGACGGGGAAGATGTCGGCGTCGCGCCAGTGCTGGTCGATGTCGGACCAGTCGTAGAACGACGTGACCAGCGTGCCCTCGTTCGGCCGGCTCCAGGCGGTAGCCGTAGACATGGCCGATCTGCGGCTTGATCTGGCCCAGGATCTTCCAGGCGATCAATTCGTCCTGTTCGAACTGGCTGATCTGCACGGTGACGTCGTAGCGGCCCAGCGGAAAATCGTTGAGCGCCTCGCGGTCCATGTGGACGACGAAGGTGTCGCCGGCCGCGCGGACGGATTCGCCGTCGGCGTCCTGAAGCATGCCGGTGGCGTCGATGGCCACGTGGCCCTGGGGATCGCACAGCACGGCGAAGATGTCGGCGGCAGGTGCGGGAATCGTGCGCGGAACCTCGATGCGATCGGTCATGGAATCGATGGTGTCAGGCAGTGCAGTGGCGTGGATCACTCGGGGTTTCGCTGTGCGCGAAGTCTGGGAACCCGATACAGCAATGCGGGGAGACGACCGAACGACCACGACGACGCAACCACGGATGCTGCGGCGCGCGTTGGACTTCATCCACGACAACGCCGAGTACGAGATCACCATCCGCGATATCGCGGCTGCGGCCGACGTGACGCCGCGGGCGATCCAGTACGCGTTCCGCGAGCACTTGGACACGGCGCCGTTGGAGTATCTGCGACGGATCAGGCTGGAGCGCGCCCATCGCGAACTCAAATCGGCCGACCCGGCGCAGGACACCGTGACGTCGATCGCGGGCCGGTGCGGGTTCAGTCATCCCGGCCGGTTCAGCAGCGCCTACAAAGAGGTGTTCGGCACCGAACCGAGCCGCACCTTGCGCAGCTCCTGAGCGTCAGCGCGGAAAGAAGCGGCCGTCGGCGCTGGTGAGGAATCCCGCCTGCCAACCCTCAGCGCCGAGGCACAGCAGCGGCCGGCCGTCGGGAGCCTGCGCGGCAGCCTGCGGATTGGGGCACGGCGTGCCGATGTCCTGGACGCCGTGCAGCGCGTAGGTCGACTGCCAGAACCCGGTGTAGATGGGCGGCCACTGGTTGGGAATCCAGCGGCACTGCAGCGCTTCGCCACCGGGGCCGCGCCCGAAAGTGAAGAGTTCCATGTTGGTGCAGGGCCCCGTGAGGTGGGCGTCGTAGACCATGCCGGGCACGTCGGTGGAATAGCGGCCGGGCTCATCGGGATAGTCCAGGTCCCGGTTGGCCGACCGCGGGCGGGGCTGAGCCCACAGCGGCGGCGCCGATGCGCGGCCGCAACGAGAATCTCGCGAATCATGTCCACCCTGGGTCGTCGGAACCGTGCTGGCGTACCGCGAACATTATCGAATGTGGCGGCGCCGCCGTGAGCTTTCCGGACCAGCAAACACGATCTCGGCCCGCCACCCAGGGGGTTGGTGGCGGGCCGAGCTTATCGGGGTTGTCGGTTGTCGATCGGTTCCGACCTTGAAGCTATGGGCCCAACCTGAGAAGGACCTAATAAACGCATAGGGACCTGCTTCGAAAGCGGTAACGATCAGCGTGGCAGTAGGGATTCGTCGGCCGCCGGCACGTGCCACGCGTGCCTGACGGGCGCTCGCAGCTCGCACCGTGCCGAGGCATTGACCGGGATTCGATGCCTGGCTTGCCTGGCGGACAGTAAACCCTTACTTCTCACGTGGGGACTCTGGCTTGTGGGCGATTACGGGGGCGCTGCCTGGGCAGCAGTATTTCCCTCAACAACCGACAAAAGGAATCCCCAATGATCAAGTCAACCACCAGCAAACTGTCCCGCTTGAACTACGCGGCAACGCTCCTCGGCGCCCTGGCCGTTTTCGCCCTGGCCCCGGCAACCGCTCATGCGCTTCCCACCGGCAGTAGCGCCGGTGATGGCGGATGCCACTACACCGACAAGGACGGCTACGACATCCCGATCGACGACGGCCAGTCTGTGGTGGTTGACGGGAAGACTGTCACCTGCAGCGGCGGAACGATCACCACCACGAAGAGCAATGTCGGCGGCGTGCGGCCGCAACGCGTCCCCAACCTGCAGGTCTTCGAGGCGGCCCAGCAGCCGCCACTGGGGATGCAGACCGCGCCGGGCCTGACCCTGGCACCCTGAATGCCGCTGGCAATCAGCCGGCCCGCCACCGAGGAAAGCCCTCATGTCAGCTCGGTGCGCATCGAAGATGCTGACGCTAACCACCGACAGCGGGGAATGTAATGACGTCGCGTCCGAGCGGGAGTTCGTCGCGGCGCGCTCCGGTGCGTTCGGTGCTGATGGGGATCGGCTGCAGGGTGTCGTAATAGGGCAGCACGTCGACGAGAGGCGGGGTTTGTCCAGTGAGCTCGAATGCGTTGAATACGTAGGGCATTCCGTCGGCGACGACGACCGAAGGGTGATTCGTCACCTGGAAATGAAGGTGCGGGCCACCTGAGGTGCCCGAGCTGCCGGCGTTGGCGATGCGTTGGCCGCGCCGCACCCGGTCGCCCGGTTTCACCGTCGACGCTACCGGCCTGTAGGTGCGCATATGCGGCAAAGCGCCCGTCCCCGATGTCGAGCACCACATGGTTGCCGCCGGCGTTGTCCGGTGTGGGTTCCTCGCGGCTCTGGCCCACGCGTAGATCCGGGTAACGGTCCACCGCGACCGCGACTGTGCCGTCGGCCACCGCGTTCACCGGCTGACCGAAGGTGGGGAAACTCGTGGGCAGCGTGGGATCGCCGGTGCCCGGTCGGTTCTGGGAGTCCAACTGGTTGAAGTCGATCGCGTAGCGCTGCGCCAGATACCAGCGCCCGTCGATGGGATAGAGCGCGCGGCGATGCGGCCCATCGCAACAACTGCCCAGGGCGGCCCAGCCGGTGCCCGCCAGCGGGGGGCTGAGCACGACCGGTGACCGCCGATCGACGTCGACCGCTGCCCCCGTGTACGTCAAGGCGGCGTCGGGTATGGGCACGCCGGCGGGTGGCTGGATGGTCAGGTTGTGTTCGATCGCCGCCGGGATTGCGTCCGCGCCGCCGAGCGGGATGTCCAGCCAGACGATGCCGACCGACGCCGGCGGCAAAACGACAGCCGGCGTGTCCGGCGAGGTGGCGAGCGACGTAGCGGCGAGCAGCGAGTCGCCGGCCAGTCGGATCAGCGTCGCGCCGGAGTCGGCATCCCGCACCTCCAGCGTACTGAGGGTGACCGGCGCTGGGATCGCGTTGGTCAGCAGCAACTCGTAGACCAGATGGGCTTTTCCGTCGGTGCCGCTGAACCAGCGGGGGACCGAAAGGGTGCTATCGAGCAGGGGGGTGAGCTGGCCTCCGCCGGCTGGCTGAGGCTGCTGTGATCGCGGCGAGGTCGAGCTCGTGGAACACGAAGAAAGCAAAAGCGCGCCGACCAGTACAACCAGGAACGCACGGCGAACGCGAAACGGGCAAGGCAAGTGGTGCGCCATCGACGGCCCCTCGGTTGAAGACCGCAGCATGTACGTCTAGCGATCAAACACCCTGTTCAGTCACAGATGGTAGCCGTGGGGTGTCCCGGCCACGGCCGCTCAGCGCTTCCCGGTCAACTCACGCCGCCCGGCCCCGGTTGTCGACGGGTACCTACGACACCGCGTTTTCAGCAACGCGACCACGCGTGTTCTAGTGCAACGGATTTCGTCGACAAGGTCTGGCTTGATGGACCCAGGGCGGTGCGGGAGCAGCGGGTCTCGTCTCCATCGGCATTTGCCTGTGCACAGAATACGGGCGGCCGTGGCACATCTGGGAGCCCTCAGGGGCAGTGCGGCAGGGACGGTAAGCGCGCGTGACGGCGACGGCGCAGCGGATGTCAGGTCCCATTGAGGTCCTGCGGGCCCTTGTGGTGATCTGTAAGTAGCCTCTGAACTGCGGTAATGCTGGTGCGCGATACTGGGATTGAACCAGTGACCTCTTCCGTGTCAGGGAAGCGCTCTCCCGCTGAGCTAATCGCGCCGGGACAAAACGGAGGTGGAGACGGGAATCGAACCCGTGTGCACGGCTTTGCAGGCCGTTGCCTCACCACTCGGCCACTCCACCGCTGGGGTTGATGCCATTGCACCTTCGAGCGGATGACGGGATTCGAACCCGCGACCCTCACCTTGGCAAGGTGATGCGCTACCAACTGCGCTACATCCGCACGCCACGGGCGAGATCGTCGCCCGTCGCGATGCAGAACGATAGTCCACCCACTCAGGGGTACACAAATCCCTTACCCCCGTATCGAGGCTGACGATCAGAAGAGGGTGTACGCCTGGCGGGAGATGGTGAATCCGTGGCCATCGGAGTTGGAACACCGCATACCCGAGGGCTCGCTGTTGCAGCTCATGCCACCACCGGCCTGGTACTGGCCGTAGGGCAACACGTCGCCGAAGCCCATGGTGGTGTCGCCGGCGCACACGAACCGGGCGGGACCGTACTGATGGATCAGGATGCCCTGGCCGTAACCCGTGACGTCCGGGCAGTCGGCGGGGCGCGGGGGAGGCGACCAGTCCCGCGTGGTGATGTCGCAGCGCAGCAGGTCGTCGGTCAACATGCAGCCGATGTTGCCACTCGGGGACGTGAACCCGATGCTGTCGGCCGCGGCGACTGGAGCGCCGAGCACCGCCGCCGCGGCCAGGGCCGCCGCCGGCAGAAGTCGATTCATCGTGTCCCTTTCAGAGGAAGCGGTAGCCGTCGCGGGACAGCCAGAAACCCTTGCCGTTCATAAAGTCACTGCAGGTGACACCGTCCGGCCAGATCTGACAGCGAATGGAATCCAGCTGCGTGTCCTGGCCGTAGGTGACAGCGGGACCCGAGCCGAGCACGGAGTCGTTGGCGCACGCGAACGACGGGCCTGCGTCGCTGTCGGCGTTGAGCACGATGCCCTGGCCGTAATCCTGGGCGTAGTCACCGAATTCAGGGCAGTTCGCCGGTCGCGGTGGTGGTGACCAGCTAGGGTCACGGATATCGCAGCGCACGCTCCACGGGTCCATTAAGCAGCCGATGTTCCCGCTCGGGGAAGTGAAGAAGACTTGTTCGACGGCGGCGGCGACCGGCGTCCCAGCCCACGCGCACAGGCGACGCAGCCGGCGAGCAGGCCTTTCATAGCGCGAAAGATACCTGTGGGCCCGTTGGCAGGCAGCGCAAACCGGTCTTGGCAAATACGGCTTCTGGTCGACTCGGCCGACCGTGTTAGTCTTCTGCCTCGTTCCATTAATCGGGAATACGGTCTCGTAGCTCAGTGGGAGAGCGTCCGCCTCACACGCGGAAGGTCGCTGGTTCGAAACCAGCCGGGACCACCACAAACGCCCAGCTCAACTGCCGAGTCAGGCCAGCGTTGGGTGCAACCGAGTAAATTCATTCGGCCAGTATCCGGTCATCCGCTTCCGCGTCGGCCGAGACCCGTGGCGATCGCAGCGATCGGACGGAAACGACCAAGGCGAACGACGGTGACCGATCCAGGTCACCGGGGGGTCTGCCGACTCGTGATCACGCGACAGGGTGGACGAGGTGCAACTCGGGCTTGTTGTGCGGCGTGAAAGCCGGTGAGCTCATGTCGTAGAAGACAAGATCGGCCCTCTTGGCTACTCGAACCTTCGTCATCGTCCCAGCCCGCCTCGGCGCGCGCGGTCGGCAAAGGCGTCGAGTGCTGCGATGACTTCTGGCGAGCGCCAGACGCGGCTGCGTGGGCCCGAGCTGGTCTCGATAATGATGCCTGCCCTGGACAAGGGTTCAAGGTAACGGCGCGCGTGCTTCGACTCGATGCCCAACTCCTCGGTCAGCAGTGAGGTATTGATGACTGGGCGGCGCAATAGAAGATCGCCAATCTGCCACACGGCTGAATCGCTGCGTGCGGTGATCTTGTCGATCCACTCTGCGCGGATGGCGCGCAGGTCGCTAACCAGCTCGCGGCCGTTGAAGACGGCCGCGACAGCCGCCTCCGATACACGGCGCACGATCGGGGTGGGGTCGCCGTCGCGATATGCCGTCAGCGCGGCGAAGTACGACTCGGTGTCGGTTAGCAGCCCAGCCGATACCGGGACGGTGACGTTTCGCGTCGATCCCTTGTGGCGCAACATCGCCTGGATTAGTGCCCGGCCTGTGCGACCGTTGCCGTCGGTGAAGGGGTGGATCGTCTCGAATTGCGCGTGTGCCAACGAGATCTGAGGCAGGACAGGGATATCGTCGCGCTGCGCGAAGCGCAGCAAGTCGTCGATGGCTACTTCAACGCGGTTGTGGTGCGGTGGCACAAACACGGCACCGCGCGGACCGTGAGTGCCACCCCCGATCCACACTTGCTCTTCGCGCCACCGGCCGGCGGATATCGGGTCGACGTCGCGCATGAGCGCCTGGTGCATCGCCAGGATCGCGTAGGCGTCGATGTTGTCCGCGAGGTTGATCGCGGCGATCATCGCCGCAGTGTTGGCGACGATGACCTGGGCGTTCGCCGTCGTCTTGGCCCTCGGCAGCTCGGCCTCGGCAATGGCCTGTGCCGATGCCGTCAGGTTTTCGATGTTGGAACTGGCGGCAGACTCGGTGCGCAACAAGACCGACGAAAAAGGCGCGATCTCACCGCCGAGCTCGGCATCGAATCGGGTGACCTCGCGACTGGCGTCCTCGGCGTCAGCGAGCACGTCGGACGAAAGGTTGACAGTCAGGTCGGCGATGTTTGCGCTAACCGCCGCCCGATAGATTCCCTGCTGCCGCTGCGCCGCGCGCACATATGATGCGGCGGGTGAGATGTCCCAGTGCAGCGTTTCGTACTCGACGGCGGTGCCGGCAAGCGGGTCCATTTCCTGAGGCTTCACCCAGTTATCGTGTTAAGTGGGTGTATCGGTCGCGGCGGCACCCACCTACCAACGGCCTGGTCTCAACTGCCCAGCAAGGGCCAATTCCATGGGGCCAGACTTTCAGAACGGTGTAGGGCAATTCGCATAATCTGCAAGCTCTGACCGGTAAGAAAGGGAAAACCATTGTGCTGCAATCTATCTCACACGCGGAAGGTCGCTGCGTTCGATACAGCCGGGACAACTAAAGATAGTCGCAGGTTAGAGGTTAAATCCCAGCCGCATGATATTTGGGATGCTGTCCAGGTCGACTAATGGGGCCAAAGCACCAATTGGTCGAGCAGCCGGTCGGGTTCGGGTTGCACTTGTTCGCCTGAATCGAGCGGTGTCGGCGCAGAGGGTGTGCGGGTAACAGTCGGCTGTCCTCCGCGGTGCTGCTGCCGCTCAGTGCGATGCTGTTGACTCTTCTTTTTGCGTCGGCGATTCCGTCCGACGAAAAAGTGCGATGCGCCGCGCCAGTGACGACACAAACTCGGGTAACTGTTCGGCGGGCAGCGTTCTGTTGATCCAGCCGTAGCGTTCGGCTAGCTCGGCGGGGAAGCTTCCTTGCGGCTTCGCCTGCACCTTCATCGGATCGCGGCCATCATCGCCGCCCCACTGAGCAGACTGACCAAGACGTCGACGCCCTCCGCTGTTCACTTGCGCCGCGCTGGGTTCTCCGCTGGGGCGATACAGCGGGACGACGTTCGGTCTTCCGCTACTACGTAGCGGCGATCCCATGGTGATTGTCGTCGCCTGATGTGTTGGACACCGACGGACCTGCCCGGGCATCGCGGCGTCTGGACTCGGTTCCCCGACAAGTAGGAGCCGGACTGCTGTGTGCCTCGCTGTTCATCGATGTCCCGGTGGCGGCACAGTCGATGCTCAACGCAGACATTGGAAACGACAAGGTGGAACTCGGTTTCAGTTCCCTCATTCGTCCAGAGGGTCAGGCGCTCCTCCGACGACCCCAAGCAATTCGTCATTACCAGCGACATGATTTCGTCGCTGCGCTGAACCGCCCGTGGGACTTCGGCGTAACCTACATCGTCATCACCAACCCGCCGGCGGTGCTGCCCGGACGCTCACACGCTACCACGCTCTGGTCGGGGCGCCGGCCTCGGAGCCTCGAGACTCGCAGGGGACTTGGAGAGGAGTGGCGGTTAGATCAAGCGGCCGAGAGCACGGCGGAGTAAAGTAAGGTTGCAGGCGGTGAACGCGTCAGGCGTCGCGAGCAGTTCGATGAAAACGGAAGCACAGTGCACACGAATTCGACAGTCGATGAGATGGGGGCGGCCGGCCTGTCGACAGGAGCGCCGGGCAGGACGCACTTCTGCCGTCGCACACTTCGTCGGCCGTGCCGGCGGACCCAAGGGCACGTCAGAGTCTCCGGTCATGCCGGGATGGCTCATTATTGCGGTCAGGCACGTCAGAGCATCCTGCGCACGGGGGCTGAGAACATGCGCCCGAGTCAGCGGTTGGGCGCGGCACTGTGTCCGCTGGATCCGGACAATACCGTTTGCCCGGCTTCCGACTGCGGAGACCCGATTGTGCTGTGCCCGGCCCGCGACAGGATGTCGGGGGCGCGCCCGCTGCTATTCCTGCTTTCGCAACACGCCACAGGAACCTTGGATCAACGTCATTTGCAGACTCATAGCAGTCCTGCGGTACAGCAAAGAGATGTACACCCGAAGAACGCCAGTTACTCGAGCGAGACTTCCAGGCGTGATCTACGGGGTACGTGTCGGCAACCTCGTTGATCGGCCGTCGAAGGACTCGAAGCATCTGTTTGCGTCAAGCGGCATAAGCAGCTCATAGCGGGCGTTATAAAGGCATTTTGCCACCTTGACAATGCAGATTGTATTCGCCACATGCCGGAGCGGTGGAAGTCCGGCGTCACCTCCGCAACGGACGAACGACTTCGCCCCGCGACAATGGCTGACTTACGAGGTCAGAGCTTCAGCGACCGCGTGGCAAGTTAACGGTCATCCAATCAACGGTTTGCCCGAACGACGTGTCAACCCCATTGCGCAATCGGCATCGGGCGACGAATTATTGCGCTATTCTTTGCTCGTGATGGGTTGGCGCGACCTCAGGTACGGCGGCACTGCGGCGTGCGGACAGTTTGCCGGAAACAGTCCCACGGCCATGTCCGCAGCTGTCGGTCGGGCACGTGGTCGGGTGATCCTGCACAGGGGCTTCTGTGCCGTCCAGCACGTGGCCGAACTTAAGGGTCTCAGTGAGCAGGGGCATCCGGCACGTCATCACGTGGGAACCCTCTGCTGGCCCGACGGCCATTGAGCGCAACGGAAAGCTTGCCAGCCGAAAGGATTGCGGGGCGCGTACATGAATACCGAGGCTCACTGCCAGATGTACGAGTTACCCGCCGATGTCGAGGAGGAGCGGTGCCGCGCGGTCGAGCAGCTCTACATGCTCGATACCCCTGCCGAGGACCGCTTCGCGCCGATCACACGGATGGCGATGTCAGTGTTCGAGGTTCCGATGGCGGCGATATCGCTGCTCGATCGGGACCGGCAATGGTTCAAACAGGTTGACGGATTGGACGTGAGCCGCAGTGTGCCGCGCCCTCAAACAATATGCACCGCAACTATTCTTCGCGCATACGAGAATCCGGGCGACGCAAGTTTGATCCTCGAAGACACTTGGGAATCTCCCTTCCGCGAATTGCCCGGGATCTGCGCCGACGGCGGTATCAGGTTCTATGCCGGACATCCGCTGTACGGACCGGGTGGGCACGCTGTCGGCACCTTCTGCATCTACGACACGAAGCCCCGGCGCCTGAGTTGCGCGCAACGAGAGACGTTTACCGAGCTTGCCGCCTGGGCTCAGCGGGAGTTACAGAGCACCGACGACGTCGAGCGCGCCGCAACCGTTCAGCGCCAACTACTTCCGCCTACCCTCGGTGACATGCCCGGCTACACCGTCAGCGCGTTGTGCTTGCCCGCATATGCCGTCGGCGGTGACTTTTACGACCATTACCCGGTACCTGGTGGGATGGTGTTCACTGTCGCCGATGTGATGGGTAAGGGCCTCGGCGCGGCGATACTGACCGCTGTCGTGCGCTCGGCGCTGCGCGGTGGGTCACGCGCAGTGGAGATCGACGGCGGGGAGACCGATCTCACCGGTGCCGTCAAAGTCGCGTCGATGCAGATCGTTGACGACCTCAACAACACCCACTGCTTTGTGACGTTGTTTCACCTGAAGTTGACGACCGAAGACGGCTCGGTGCGATACGTAGACGCGGGACACGGATTCGCCGTCCTGGTTCGTCGCGACGGCACGGTGCAGCAGCTCAGCGGTCACGGCCTGCCCCTGGGGGTGCTCTCCGACGACCAGTGGATCACGCAGGACGCCAATCTCCAGCCCGGAGACAGCCTGGTGGTCGCCTCCGACGGCATGCTGGACCTGGTGGGCGACGGTGCGGATCTAGATGCAGCATTGAAATTCGTTGCACAACACGCTGATCCCGAACGACCTGTGTGCACAGGCGCGGGCACTGGCGTCGTCCAAGGCGACGTTGGACGACATCACCATCGTGGCCATCCGTCGCGACGTTCTACCGTGAGACATCAGTTGCCGGATACCCCAACCGGCACCCACCGGTCTCCGTTGCTGCGACTGCTGGCCCTCTGGTCTGGTTGTTGTTCGACGTGATCGTTCTCAGCGGGGGTGTCCGGACGGCTCCTCCCGCGGCCAAACAAACAGAAGGGACGCGATGAGTAAGTTTGACCAGCACACAATGGAGTCCGGTGTCGTCGTAGTCACACCGACCGGGCGGCTCAATATGACGGCGGCGCGGATGCTCCGCGAAGAATTGCACACCGTCATCAAGAGTGGAGCCAACCGCGTCGTCGTCGACCTCAGCGGGACCGCGTTCATCGATTCTTCGGGGTTGGGTGCGTTGATCTCCGGCCTCAAGGCCGCGCGACAAGCCGGCGGGGATCTGCGCCTCGCCGCGCCCAACCGCCAGGCCGTCACGGTACTCGAGCTGACCAACTTGAACCGGGTGCTGGCTGTTCATCCGTCCGCGGAAGGCGCCTTTGATGACAGCGACGGATCCTGACCGGCGCTGGGTCATCGAAATCACCACCGGCCCCCAGGCGCTCGAGGATATCCATAACATGCTCGACGATCTTTGGTCAGCTCACGACGACATTCCGGAACTGGTGCGGTTGCACACCGATCTCGCCGCCGGCGAGATCGGCGCAAACATCATCGAGCACGCCGGGGGCGGCAACCCGGTGCGGTTGAGCATGGAGGTCCAGGTGTTGCCGGACGAGATCCACATCACGTACACCGATGACGGCCGTCCTGCGCGAGTCGACCTGTCGGCGACGACCATGCCCGACGAGATGTCAGAGCGCGGCCGAGGGTTGGCGATCGCCGTCAGCGTGCTGGACGACCTCTCCTATCTGCACGACAGCGACGGCAACCACTGGACGTTGGTCCGTCGGCTTGCTGCCTGACCCAGCCCTATCCGGATATCCGTGTCTGGCGTCTGTTTGCCCTCGGTGACGGCGTGACGCAGTGATATTCGCCCTGTGATCTTCGCCTCAGTAGCGGATCCCGCCCGCCGTACCAGGTGCGGCATATATTGTCGGATGCTCGACGATCGCGTGTCGCCATCGCCGTATCGCCACCTCAGTCGAATGTCAGCTGAATCAGCGAGCAGTCGTCCTCGAAGGCACCCGACGGGGACAGGTCCCGCAGCGCTTCGATGAGCTCATCAAGCGACCAATTCGGTGAACTCGCCACCTGGGTACATACGCCCTTGAACTCCTCCGACGTCAACTGTCGGTCGTCGGCGAGGGCAAGCTCGTTCGCACCATCGCTGTAGAGCAGGACCCGGCACCCGGGCGGCACCGGATAGGTAAGCGACGTGAAGACGGTGTCTTCGAAGATTCCCACCGGCGCCGAAATCGGCGACAACTCGGTCAATGCGGCTGCTTCTCCGGTCGGAGAATCGAAGGCGAAGACGGGTGGGTGGCCGGCGCTCGCATAACGCAGCGTGCGGCTGGTCGCTTCGTAGACGCCTAACCACATGGTGAAGTAGTGATCATTCTGCTGGTGCATCTGAAACAGGCGGTTGAGTTCAGCCAGCACTGTCTCGGGCGCCAACAACGTTGCGGCGGAGAGCGATCCGGAGCGGAGCATGTTAAGCAGGGAAACTGACAGCAGAGCGGGTTCGACACCGTGTCCGGACACGTCAATCAGGTAGACGAGAAGATGATCGTCGTCGATCCAGGTGTAGTCGAAGCAGTCGCCGCCGAGCTCCCGCGATGGCAGGTAACGCGATGACACGCGGACTGCGCCGGCGAGGCCACGCGGCATGATCGAGGACATGTAGGCGGCGGCGCTTACCAGTTCGGTCTTCATCTGATCGCTCTGGCGCTGAAGGCGTTTGGCCAGCAGGCGATTCCGCTCGTTCTGCTGTTGGAGTTGCTGGCGTGTCTCAACCTCTGCAGTTATGTCGGTGATCTGCGCGATGAGGTCCTCAACCCTGCCCTCCTTGTCGCGGATGCAACTCACCGACAGGTCACCCCAGATCGGATGACCATCGGCGTGGATGTACTGCTTGACCATCCGGTAGGAGTCAATGCGGCCTTCGAGAACGTCGTTGACGTTCTTCAGGTCCGCGTCCCGGTAGTCCTGGGCGGTCAACTCCTGCCAAGCCTTTTGCTTCAAAGTCTCAGCGACATAACCAAACATCTCACACAGCGCATCGTTGACAGCTGAGAAGCGGCCATCCGGGGGTAATCAGGCACATGCCGATGGCGGCGTTGTCGCTCGACCGGCGATAGCGTTCGTCGGCTCTGGCCTGCCTTTCTCGAGCGTCCTCTGCCTCCTGCTGCGCGGCCACTTCGTCATCGATCACATGGAAGGAAGCCAACACACCATCTTGGCGACCATCAGGGCCGCAAAAAGGCTTGGTGCGTAGGTCGATCCAGTGCGTGACGCCATCCAGCGACCTGATTTGCGCTTGCTGCTTGAGCACGCCTCCGTTGGTGACTTGTGTCAGTCCGGCGGCGTGGCCCGACGCATCCGCTGGTGGCAGGACCTCCATCGCTGTTCGGCCCAGCCAATATTCCGGTGGCGCACCCAGCACGGCTTCGGCGGAGGGCGACATCCAGACGAACTTGGCATCCCTAACCCGGCAGACCACATCGATGGCGTTGTCCGCGAGCAGGCGGTAGTTCTGTTCGGAGACCGCGATGCGTTGGGTGGATTGAAAGCGCTCGGTGACATCACTCCAGCTGACGCTGATCAGATCGGCACCCGCTCGGGTGCGCGGAGGTCGTAACGGCGTGAATCCTCGACGTCATCGCAAAACGTGAAATCGTCGAGTATCACCGGCTTCCCGTCCGCCAGGCTTTGGGCGTATCGCGCCAGCAACCCGGAACTTTCGAGATTCGGCATCGTGTTCAGCGCGTTGGAGCCGACACGAACCGTTGGTGCCAGCCCGAGGTGCGAACATGCCGCGTGGTTGACACTGCGGTAGAGGGCATCGACCACCCGCCCGCTGGGGTCGCGGACTGCCTCAAACAACACCTCGGGATCGAGCATGCTTTCCGCGTTGGCGCGCAGGAGAGCCCGATCCAATTCATTGGCCTCAACTAGCGCCTGCTCGCGCTGGCTCAAGTAGTACGCCGCCAGGCCGACAATGACGGTGCCCGTAACCGTCGAGAGGGTCAGCGCCACTTCGTTTCCGAGCCCAACGGTGAGGAAGACGCGCCGCGACAGCCCGACGAAGATCGGAAAGCCTGTCAGAATTCCGACTAGTCGAATAAGGGTCTGCGGGTGGGGTCGGGAAAGCAGCCAGGCAAACGAAGCCCGGTGAGGTCGTACCAACAACGCCGCCGCGCCAAGCAGCAGCAGTGCCAGTGCCGTCACCAGGGCCATCCCGGTTGAGGGGGTGACGCTTATCAGGGCAATAGCCGTGAACAGGTAGGCCACAACGACGACAAAGGGTGTTGATCCAGTCGGGTTCGAAGAGTTCCGCCAACGCTTGACCATGACGGCTGCGGCGGATTCTCAGCCGTATCAACGTCGAGCATCGCAGTCCTCGCGCGATAGAAGCGCGCAGTCAGACATCTTCGAGAGCACCTCTGTGCGGAAAGCCCCCTCTTGATGGATCTCTCGGCGTCGTGGGCGTAGTCCGCAGCGGCGTTTGGTGCGGTCAGACGTCGATGCCGAATTCCTTGATCTTGCGGTAGATCGTGGCGCGTGACATCCCCAATGCCTCGGCGGCGTCGGCCTTGCTGCGGTCGTTTTCCGCGAGGCTGCGCACGATGGCGTCGCGCTCCATCGCCTCGAGGCGGGTGAGCTTGCGCCGGGTGACCGAACGACACTCGGCGGGGAGCTTGTCGATACCGATGACGCCTGATCGCTGCCGGGTGACGGTCTCGCTCAGCACATTCCGCAGCTGAGCAACATTGCCCGGCCATTGCAGTTTGTTGAGCTGCCGCATCGCCTCGCCATCCATCCGCGCCTCGCCGCGCGTCAGCTCGTTGAGCAGGAACGGCACGAGCTCTTCGAGGTCTTCGATCCGGTGGCGCAGCGCGGGCACCGTCACGGTGTGGGTGAAGAAGGGAAGGACGAGCATGTCCACCACGGGTGAGCTGCGCTCTGTGCTCGTCGTCGCGGCGATCCAGCCGCGGCCCGCCCGCATCTGCAACACGGCAGCCAGCGGTTGCAGGACGTCGTCGGCGAGTTCGTCGACATTGGCGACAATGACCGCGAAATCGTCAGAATCGGTCTCTGCCTCCACTTCGGCGACGAAATCTTCTGCGGTCGTGAAGGATTCGACACGCAGAATGCGGATGGTGCGTTCCGGGGTGACGAACTGCGCGACCGCCTGGCCGAGACGCGTCCTCCCCGAACCGCGTTCGCCTTCGATCACCACCCATTCGCGGTCGCGGTAGCAGCGTTCGACCTGCTGGCAGCTCCGCCGAAACGAGCTGCTACGCCCCGCCAGCCGCGGGATGGGCTGGCCGCCGCGAACCGGAGCACTCTCGGTGACGTGCAGCGACACATGGAACACCACACTGTCACTCCGCACGCCGACCGCGATTCGTTCAGCGGTCGAGAGCTTCACTGACGCCCCGCTTGGCAAGGTGGCCACCGTCGTCGTCGTGAACGACGTCCGCGTCAGCTCGGCGGCGTGGTCCAGTAAGGCGGTCTGGTCGGCGGCGTCAAGTGCCTGCCGGAGGTAGGGGTTCATCAAGACGACGTCGCCGCCGATCGCCAGCACTCCCGCGGGGTAGCGACGACTCTGCTTGAGGTAGGCATCGAGCAACGCGGTCTCGGTCTCGTTGTTCATCGCGCGGATGCGATCTTCGATCTGGCTACCTGCGCTCTTGGCAAGGACGAAGAGCAGCGGATCCGCCTGCCTCGCCCAGCAGGTCAAGTCGATCACGCCGAGGATTCGGCGGGTCACCGGTTCGCGGATCGGCGAGCCCGCGCACGCGAGTCGGCCCAGTGTCCCCACGTAATGCTCGCTGCCCTGAATGAATGCCGGCCGCCCGGTCTCCAGAGCGGTACCGATGCCATTCGTCCCCGCGAATTCCTCCGCATAGCTGTAGCCCCTCGCGAGGCGGACGTCGTCGAGCATCTGCTCGATCTTGGAATCGGGGGCGATCCGGTCGAGGACCAGACCGTCAGCAGAGGTGAGGACGACGCTCACCGCTTGTTCGCAGAGATCCTCGGCGATCCGACGAAGCACCGGTGCTGCCGCATGGGTGAGGGGGGTGTCGGTGTCCGGGTCGCGCAGGTAGGGCAGTTCGACGCGATCGGGATGGACATGCAGGTCCCGGGAACGGCGCCACGAACTGAGCACGCCGGGCGCTACGGCGTCAGCACTCAGCGCGCCCGCGGCGAGGAACTGCTCTCTCGCGCGCCGGGCACCGACGGCTGTGTCGGCATCTTTGACCATGGTGGCTGTACCTCGGTCCTGGACGGCTGCAACTCGCAGCTTAGGCAGGTGCGAAGACGGCGGCGTCTCAATTTGAGAATCCCAGCGCCCGCCATCGGGGCGCGTCCGTGCAAGCCGGCGCATTGTGACCCTCGTCTCAGACTGAGACGCCTGTGTGCCACGCCACACGGTTACATCGATGACGCATCGTCCCCAAGCCCGGCGGATGAAGGCCCATCTATCAGGAGGCTCACGTTGAGTAGGCAAAGCCTGACCAAGGCGCACGCGAAGATCAGCGAATTGACATGGGAGCCGACGTTCGCCACCCCGGCGACCAGGTTCGGCACCGACTACACGTTCGAAAAGGCACCGAAGAAAGATCCGCTCAAGCAGATCATGCGGTCCTACTTCCCGATGGAGGAAGAGAAGGACAACCGGGTCTACGGGGCCATGGACGGCGCCATCCGCGGCAACATGTTCCGTCAGGTCCAGCAGCGCTGGCTGGAGTGGCAGAAGCTGTTCCTGTCGATCATCCCGTTCCCCGAGATCTCGGCGGCCAGGGCGATGCCGATGGCGATCGACGCCGTGCCCAACCCGGAGATCCACAACGGCCTTGCGGTGCAGATGATCGACGAGGTTCGGCACTCGACTATCCAGATGAACCTCAAGAAGCTGTACATGAACAATTACATCGACCCAGCCGGTTTCGACATGACTGAAAAGGCGTTCGCGAACAACTACGCGGGCACCATCGGCCGGCAGTTCGGCGAGGGGTTCATCACCGGAGACGCGATCACCGCAGCCAACATCTACCTCACCGTCGTCGCCGAAACCGCCTTCACCAACACGCTTTTCGTGGCGATGCCCGACGAGGCCGCTGCCAATGGCGACTACTTGCTGCCGACGGTGTTCCACTCGGTGCAGTCCGACGAGTCGCGCCACATCTCCAACGGCTACTCGATCCTGTTGATGGCGCTGGCCGACGAACGCAACCGCCCACTGCTGGAGCGCGATCTGCGCTACGCCTGGTGGAACAACCACTGCGTGGTGGACGCGGCGATCGGCACGTTCATCGAGTACGGCACGAAGGACCGGCGCAAGGACAGGGAGAGCTACGCCGAGATGTGGCGGCGCTGGATCTACGACGACTACTACCGCAGTTACCTGCTGCCGCTGGAGAAGTACGGTCTGACCATTCCGCACGACCTGGTCGAGGAGGCGTGGAAGCGCATCACCGAGAAGGGCTACGTGCACGAGGTGGCACGGTTCTTCGCCACCGGCTGGCCGGTCAACTACTGGCGGATCGACACCATGACCGACACCGACTTCGAGTGGTTCGAGACCAAGTACCCCGGATGGTACTCCGAGTACGGGAAGTGGTGGGAGGCCTACAACCGCCTGGCCTACCCGGGCCGCAACAAGCCGATCGCCTTCGAAGACGTCGGCTACCAGTACCCGCACCGCTGCTGGACGTGCATGGTGCCGGCACTCATCCGCGAGGACATGATCGTCGACAAGGTCGACGGGCAGTGGCGGACCTACTGCTCGGAGACCTGCCACTGGACCGACGCGACGGCGTTCCGCGACGAGTACGAGGGTAGGCCGACGCCGAACATGGGACGGCTCACCGGTTTCCGCGAATGGGAGACCCTGCACCACGGCAAGGATCTTGCCGACATCGTCAGCGACCTCGGTTACGTCCGTGATGACGGCAAGACACTGGTCGGCCAACCGCACCTCAATCTGGACCCGTCCAAGATGTGGACGCTGGACGACGTCCGGGGCAATACGTTCAACAGCCCCAACGTCCTGCTCAATCAGATGACCGACGACGAGCGGAACGCGCACATCGCCGCGTACCGCGCCGGCGGAGTCCCGGTCGCCTAACCGCTCGGCGGGTGGCACCTGCGGCCACGCGGTGCCACCCGCCGTTCACCACCACTCTCAGTTCGCAGCCCAGGAGGCGCCGCCATGGCCGATTCGCACAAGATCAACTTCGAGCCCGTCAACCTCGAGATGGAGGTCGGGGAGGACGAGAACATCCTCGACGCCGCCTTCCGGCAAGGCATCCACTTGATGCACGGCTGCCGTGAGGGTCGCTGCTCGGCCTGCAAGTCCTATCTGCTGGACGGCGATATTCAGATGGAGAACTACTCGACGTTCGCGTGCAACGACTCCGAGGTCGACGAAGGCTTCGTCCTGCTGTGCCGGTCACATGCGTTCAGCGACTGCACCATCGAGCTCCTCAACTTCGACGAGGACGAGCTCCTCGGCGGAATACCGATCCAGGACGTGCGCACCCGGGTGGTCGCGGTCGAACCGGTGACCCGCGACATCGTGTCGCTGCGGCTTGCGCCCATCGAACCCGCCACCTTCGAGTTCAAACCCGGCCAGTATGCCGACCTGCACATCCCCGGCACCGAGGAACACCGGTCGTTCTCGATGGCGACCACGGCGAGCTCCGACGAGGTCGAGTTCCTGATCAAGAAGTACCCCGGCGGCAAGTTCTCGGCCCTCCTGGACGGTCAGATCAGCGCCGGCGACCAGCTCGCGCTCACCGGGCCCTACGGGTCGTTCACGCTGAAGGAAGGGCACGTGCTGCCGGTGGTGTGCATCGGTGGCGGCGCCGGGATGGCGCCGATCCTGTCGTTGTTGCGCCACATGAACGAAAGCGAGAACACCCGCCCCGTCCGCTTCTACTACGGGGCGCGTACCGCAGCCGACCTGTTCTACCTCGACGACATCGTGCAACTCGGAAAGGGTTTGACCGACTTCGAATTCGTGGCCTGCCTCTCGGAATCGGCCGACGGGTCTGTGCCGGACTCGGTCGCCGTCGAGGAAGGCATGGTCACCGACGTCGTCGCCCGCTACGAAGCGGCCATCGGCAAGACCGAGGTGTACCTGTGCGGCCCGCCGCCGATGGTCGAGGCTGCGCTCGTCTTCCTCGACGACAGCTCGGTGCCCAAGGACCAGATCTTCTACGACAGCTTCACCAGCCCACTGTTCACCTAGCCCTGTTCGACCAGCCGAGAGGAATCCCATGTCCGCCCCCGAGAAGCCCAAGGAACGCAGTTTCCCGAAGATCGAGTTCACCGATTCCGAAGCCGGGGCGCAGGTCTTCCCAAGCTCCAAGAGCCGCAACTACTCCTACTTCAAGCCGGCCAAGCTGCGCGCCACGATGTACGAAGACGTCACCGTCGACGTGCAACCCGATCCGGACCGCCACCTGACCCAGGGCTGGATCTACGGCTTCGGTGACGGACCCGGGGGCTACCCGCAGGATTGGACCGCGGCGAAATCCTCGAACTGGCACGCGTTCCTGGATCCCAACGAGGAGTGGAACCAGACGATCTTCCGCAACAACTCGGCGGTGGTGCGCCAGGTCGAACTGTGCCTGAAGAACGCGAAGCGGGCCCGCGCCTACGACGGCTGGAACTCTTCTTGGTTGGCGTTCCTCGAACGCCACGTCGGAGCGTGGATGCACGCCGAAAATGGTTTAGCACTCCACGTTTTCACGTCAATCCAGCGGTCGGGTCCGACGAACATGATCAACACGGCGGTGGCGGTCAACGCCGCGCACAAGATGCGCTTCGCGCAGGATCTCGCCCTGTTCAACCTCGATCTGTCCGAGGCGTCGGAGGCGTTCGACGGTAGCGCACACCGGGCGGCGTGGCAGCACGGGTCGGAGTGGCAGCCCACCCGCGAAGTGGTCGAACAGCTCACTGCGGTGGGGGATTGGTGCCAACTGCTGTTCGCCACCAACATCGTCTTCGAGCAACTCGTCGGCTCGCTGTTCCGCAGTGAGCTCGTCATGCAGATCGCGGCCCGCAACGGCGACTACATCACCCCGACCATCGTCGGTACCGGAGAGCACGACTACGACCGCGACCTGAACTACACCCGTAACCTGTTCCGGCTGCTGACCCGTGATCCCGAGCACGGTGAGACAAACAAGGCCCTGTTCGGTGAGTGGTTGGGCATCTGGGTGCCCCGCTGCCTGCAGGCCTCCTATGCGCTGCAACCGATCTGGTCGACACCGGCCGAGAAACCGGTCACGTTCGCATCGAGCCTGCACGCCGCGAAGGCAAAGTTCCGTTCCGTGCTCGAAAGCATCGAGCTCGACATCCCCGAGGAGTTGGACAAATGAGCATGCAGTTCGGATCAGCGACCGAGTTCTCCAACATGTGCGGCGTCACCCTGATGAACACGCCCATCGGACGGGTCGTGGCCGAAGTCATGGGCGCGAAGGAGGGCGTGCAGCTCACCGAGTATCCGTCGATGATCCGGGTCGACGGGGTCCGCCTGCTGGACTTCGACTACGACGAGCTCTCCGAAGCCCTCGGTGAGGAATTCGACGGCTCCATCTTCGAGGAGATCAGCTCGACCCACTACGGGCGCATGGTTCATCTCGATGACAAGACGATGCTGTTCGCGAGCCCCGAGGACGCCGCCGAATACATCGGCTTCGACCTCACCGCGCGGTAGGCGATTGACCAACCAAACAGCCACGAAGCGAGGGAGAACCGCATGTATCGCAAGGACGGCAACAGCTACTTCGTCGTCGACGCCCACGTCGCGCTGTGGGACGGCCGGCCGGAGAACCAGCGCAACATCCACGGCAAGCAATTCATCGACTGCTTCTACGACTACCACCGCAACCTGTCACCGGAATCGGAGGTGTGGAGCTACCAGGAGTACCTCTATCAGGGCGGCGAGCGGCTGATCAAGGATCTCTTCGACGACGGCTACGTGGACCACGCGATCTTCCAGCCGGCCCAGCTCGGCGAGTTCTACTACAAGGGCTTCGGGCAGACCGAGGAAGCGTTCGCGCTCACCCAACGGCACCCCGACAAGCTCACCTACAACCACAACTTCGACCCCCGCAACGGCGAGGCCGGCCTCGATCGACTCCGTGACGACGCCAGGCGGTTCGGATTGAAGGGCGTCAAGCTCTACACCGCCGAGTGGCACGGCGACTCCCGCGGGTACAAGCTCGACGAGGCGTGGTCACGGCGCTACCTCGAAGAGTGCATCAAACTGGGTATCAAGAACATTCACGTGCACAAGGGGCCCACGATCCGGCCGTTGGATCGTGATGCCTTCGACGTGGCCGACGTGGACAAGGTGGCCACCGATTACCTCGAGTTGAACTTCGTCGTCGAACACGTCGGCTTACCCCGGCTGGAGGACTTCTGCTGGATCGCCACCCAGGAGTCCAACGTCTACGGTGGCCTCGCGGTGGCGATTCCCTTCATCCACACCCGGCCCCGCTACTTCGCCCAGATCATCGGCGAGTTGCTCTACTGGATCGGCGAGGACAAGATCCTGTTTTCCAGTGACTATGCACTCTGGACACCCAAGTGGCTGATCGAGAAGTTCGTCGACTTCCAGATTCCCGACGACATGCTGGGCGAGTACGCGCCGATCACCGTCGATCAGAAGCGAAAGATTCTGGGACTCAATGCCGCCACGTTGTACGACATCGACGTCCCAGCCGAACTTCAGCTCGCGCAGCCGGCCGGTCAGGGCGGTGCCGAGGTGGCAGCGGGGGCCAAGGAGAGCGTGTCGATATGACCTCCGCGGCGCTCTCCGCTGAAGCCGAGATCCTCGACGCACTCGCGACGGTCACCGATCCCGAGCTCGATGAGCCCATCACCGATCTCGGGTTCGTCCGGTCGGTGTTCATCGACGATGGCGGAGTCACCGTCCATCTGCGGCTGCCGACCGCATTCTGCTCACCGAACTTCGCCTACCTGATGGCCTCCGATGCCCTCGATGCACTGCGGGCACTCGGGGGATCGGGGGAGATTCGGGTGCTGCTCGATGATCATCACGACAGCGAGAAGATCAATGCCGGGCTCGCGGCGGACGCCGGCTATCTGGGCACGTTCGGCGACGAGGCGGAGGAGGGTCTCACCGAGCTGCGGGATGTGTTCTGGCGCAAGGCCCATGCCGCGGCGATGGAGCGTGCCATCGGATCGCTGCTGCGTCAGGCCCCGATGGACGTCGAGCGGATCGGGCGGCTCACCCTGCGCGACCTGCCCGAGGGCAAGCCGAAGGCCGCTCTGCTGCGCCGCCGGGTCGCCATCGGTTTGGGCAACTGTCCGAACAGCCGGGTGCTGGTCGACGACGAGGGCAAGGCCATCCCGCTCGAGGCGGTTCCGCTGCGGCTGCGGTTCGTCAAGTCGGTGCGGATCTCGATGGAAGGGAATGCGCACTTCTGTCGCGGACTGCTGGCCACCCGCTACGCCGACGACGAGGCCGGGGGCGCCGTCCCGGTCATCACGAATATCAGAACCGATCTCGACAACGGCGACGTCCGCGGACGCGCCATCCTCGTCCCCTGACACTCACCCAACACATCTCGCCCGAAAGGAACTCACGGCCATGGCCAAGGAATTGCGGTTCAACTCAGATGCCCGCGCACGACTCGAACAGGGTGTCAACGCACTCGCCGACGCCGTCAAGGTGACCATCGGTCCCAAGGGCCGCAACGCCATCCTGGAGAAGCTGACCGGTCCCCCCACCATCACCAACGACGGTGTGACGATCGCCAGGGAGATCCAACTGCGCGACCCGTTCGCCAATATGGGCGCCCAGTTGGTCAAGGAAGTGGCCATGAAGACCAACGGACGGGTCGGTGACGGCACAACTACGGCCACGGTTCTGGCCCAGGCGATGGTGCGGGAAGGGTTGCGCTCGGTCGAGGCCGGCGCCAACCCGATGCGGGTGCGCCGCGGCATCGAACGTGCCGTCCCGGTCGTCGTCGAAGCGTTGCGCGAGAACAGCGTTCAGGTCCAAGGCAAGGATCTACACCGCATCGCCTCATTGGCCGCCAGCGACGACGAAGCGATCGGCGACGTCATCTCCCGCGCCGTCGAGCACGTCGGACTCACGGGTGTGGTCACCACCGACGAGAGCGATATCCCCGGGTTGGACGTCGCCGTCGTCGACGGCATCGGGTTCGACCACGGATACATCTCGGGATACATGGTCACCGATCACGAACGCATGGAAGCCGTGCTCGACAACCCGCTGATCCTGTTGACCAACAAGAAGATCAGCCAAGTTCAAGAGATCATGCCGACCATCGAGGTGGCCAAGCGCGCCGATCGTCCGCTGGTGGTCATCGCGGAGGATGTCGACGGCCCGGCGCTGCAACTGCTCGTCGGCGGCAACATGCACAAGACGATGCAGTCGGTCGTGGTGCGCGCGCCCGGCTTCGGGCATCGTCGCGTCGCTGAACTCGAGGACCTCGCGGTGGCCCTGGGAGGGCACGTCATCGCCAAGGACACCGGCATCGAACTCGGCGAGATCACCCGCGAGCACCTCGGGTCGTGTGATCGGCTCACCGCCACCGAGAACGACACCACCATCGTCGGCCCGCACGGCGAGCAGACCCTCGTCGATGCCCGAGTGAGCCAGCTCGAAGCTCAGCGCGAACGGGCCAAGCTCGACGCCGACCAGGACATACTCGACGTCCGTATCGCCCGACTGACCGGCCGCGTCGCTGTCATCCGCGTCGGCGGCGCGACCAGCGTCGAGCTCAAGGAACGCATGCTCCGGGTCGAGGATGCCCTCGCCGCCACCCGGGCCGCGCTGGAGGCAGGGATCGTCTCCGGCGGTGGCACCGCGCTGGCCCAGGCGCACCGGGCGTTGAGCATGCTGGAGTTGGTCGGCGACGAAGCCATCGGTCGCGACGTGGTACGCCGCGCCCTGGCCGAGCCGCTGCGTTGGATCGCGATCAACGCCGGCTTCGAAGGTGACGACGTGGTCGACGTCGTCGTCGACCTGCCCCTTGGGCACGGCTTCAACGCCCTGACCGGAGAGTACGGCGACATGTTCGACGAGGGCATCATCGATCCGTTCACCGTCACGCGCGCGGCACTGGAGAGCGCAGCATCCATCGCGGCCCTGTTGATCACCACCGAAACCGCCGTCGTGGAAGAGATCATCGGCCAACCCGGAGCAATCCTGGCACCCGGGTTCGGGGATCTCGCCGAGGGCATGATCCGGCCGTCGAACATCTACTGACCCAGAGCTTTACGCCCGCAAAGGGCTCCCTTTTCCAGGCACAATCCGAGGAGCTGAGGGTTGCAGATCACGATGTCAGTCATCAGAGGCATCTCATCCCAGAGCCGCAGCCGCGGGTTGGGCGTGGCCGGCGAGTCGTCGTGTGACGGCCGGGATGACGTGGTCGGCCATGTATTGGATGCGTTCGGAACCAGATTCGACCGATTCGCCGGGGAATTGCGCCCAGTAGTGGAAGTCGCGGATCTGCGGGTACTCGCCTGCCAGTGTGACCAGTTCGTCGACGGCCATCGAGGCATCCATGAGCCGGTACGCGCCGCTGTCGAGCACCTGCTGGGAGCTCGGTGTACTGCGACGGTTGGTCGGGCCCTTCGAACGATCCCCACTCGATGTACTTGTTCATCTGGTAGAGCACGTTCTCGCTGACCTGCGCCCAGACGCGTTCGGGGTCGTCGGCGATGATCGTCCACTGGCTGGCGTAGATGCGGCCTTCGGTGACGTCGCGCCCATGGCGTTCCAGTGCGTCGAGATAGACCTGGCAGTGGTCGTTGGACAGCGTGATGACGCCGTCACCGGCGCGGGCGGCGCGGTCGATACCGACGGGCGACTGGGCGCCGACCAGAAGTCGCGGCGCGACCTCGGGTACCGGGGTGACGGGCAGCGCGGGAAGCGAAAGTCGTTTGCCCTCATAGCCTTCGGCGCTGCCGGTCCATGCCTGCCGGATGATGGCGATCGCGTCCTCGAGGAGGCTGGGCCGGTTCTTGACGCTGCGACCGAAGCCGCTGAACTCGAGCTCGCGGTAGCCGAGTCCGACGCCGAGTTCGAATCGGTTGCCGGACAGCAGCGACAGCGCGGTGGCGTCTTCGGCGAGGCGGACCGGGTTGTGCAGCCCGGCGACGATGATGTTGGTGCCGATCCGCATCGTCGACGTCCGCGCTGCCAGGGTCGCAGCCATCATCAGCGGTGACGATGCGTAGTCGTCGTCGGCGAAGTGGTGCTCGCTCAACCAGACTGAGCCGAAGCCGAGTTGTTCGGCCCAGACCGCCTGGTCGATGGATTGGCGGTAGAGCTCGCCGGCCGGTGTGCTGCCACTGCGGCCGGGTTGCGGAAGTCGTACCAGAGCCCGAAGGTCGGGGTCTCGGGGAGTTCTGTGTTGGTCATGATGCTCCTTGATTGAGACGAGTGAGGTGCAGTCGGAACGGTCTAGGTGAAGAGCATGCCGCCGTCGATGAGGACGGATTGGCCGGTCATGTAGTTGGAATCGGGTCCTGCCAGGTAGGACACGAACGCGGCGACGTCCTCGCCGGTGGAGACGCGGCCCAGCGTGATGCCCTGGGCCATCGCCTTCATCGACTCGCCTTCGCCGACGTTGTTGATCGCGCCCAGGTCGCGATCGACCTCGACCCACATGTGGGTGTCGACGATGCCGGGGCAGTACGCGTTGACGGTGATGCCGTGCTCCGCCCATTCCTGCGCCGCAGCCTGGGTCAGCGCCCGTACCCCGAACTTCGACGAGCTGTACACGCCGAGAAGTCCGAAGCCCTTGTGGCCTGCGATGGAGCACGCGCCGATGATCTTGCCGCCGGTGCCCTGCTTGATCATCTGCCGCGCGGCTTCGGTGTAACAGAGGAACACCCCACGTCCGTTGACGGCGTGCACCTTGTCGTACTCCTCGGGGGTCACGTCGAGCAGCGCCTTGGTCTGGGCGATTCCGGCGTTGGCGACGAACACGTCGAGTGATCCGAGTTCGGATGCGGTGTCGGCGACCAGCCGGCGTACCGAGTCCGGATCGGACACGTCGCCGGTCAGGGCGGCGGCCCGGACGCCGAGGCCTTCGAGTTCCTTGCGGGTGACGGCGAGCTCGTCTTTCATCGACGGCAGGTCGGAGACGGCCACATCGTGGCCGTCCTGGGCGAGGCGCAGGGCGATGGCTTTCCCGATGCCTCTAGCGGCGCCGGTGACGTGTGCGACGGTCATGATGTCTCCTTTGGGATGGGTGAAAGGTGTTGTGGGTCAGGCGGTCGGGTCGACGAGGAGTTTCATCTTTCGTCCGGCGCGTAGCTCCTCGAAGCCCTGTTCGAGAACGCCACTCATCGGGATGGTGTCGACCCAGCCGGTGGTGTCGTAGTGGCCCTGGGCCATCAACGCGATGACGGCGCGGTAGTCGTCGCCGGTGTAGCAGATCGTGCCCTGGATGCGGCGTTCGCGGAGAACGAGATTGATCAATGGGGTCGAGATCGGTTTGTCGTAGATCGCGACGCTGATCAGCGGGCGCCGCTCACCGACGCACTCCAGCGCCGACTCGACGGCCGGCGTCACGCCCGCGGCGTCGAAGGCGGCGTCGACCCCGTCGCCGTCGGTGCGGTCGGCGATCAGCTCGGGGACGTCGACGGCAGTCGGATCAAGCGTGCGCGCGCCGAGCGCCTCGATCGACGTCCGGCGGGTCGGCGAGGGCTCGACGACGTCGATCTCGGTTAAACCCATGCCGCGCAGCGCGAACCACAGCCCGATGCCGATCGGGCCCGCTCCGTAGATCAGGGCGCGGCTCTGGTCGTTGACCTCGCCGAGGACGGCTGCGTGGTAGGCCACCGACATCGGCTCGACCAGGGCACCCATCTCGAGCGGAATGCTGTCAGGCAGCCGGTACACCTGATTCTGCGGGACCACGGTGTATTCGGCCATGCCGCCGTCGGCCATCAGGCCGTGGAAGCCCACCGAGGTGCACAGGTTGTAGCGGCCTGACTTGCACGGCCGGCAATGCCCGCATCGGTAGACCGGCTCGATCGTGACCCGATCGCCTTCGCCGACATCGGTGACGCCGGCTCCGACCTCGGTCACCGTCCCGGAGAACTCGTGGCCGAGGACCAGCGGCATCGCCTTACCGGTCAGCGGGTGCGGCCGATCGGGTGGAATGAAGATCGGCCCGTCGTAGTACTCGTGCAGATCGGTGCCGCAGATGCCGTTGCGGCTGACGCGGACCTTGACCTCGCCGTCGCCGGCGCTCGGCTCGGGGATGTCCTCGATCTCGAGCTTATGGTTTCCGTAGTACATTGCTGCGCGCATGATTTCTCCTGTGGCTCAAACGATCCGAACGAGCTTCTTGTTGGCGAACTCGTCGAGGCCGAAGCGGCCGAGTTCGCGGCCGATACCGGAGTTCTTCACTCCGCCGAACGGCAGGTCGGGGGCACTCTTGACGGTGGTGTTGAGCCCGACCATGCCCACGTCGAGCCGGTTGGCGACGTCGTCGGCCTGGTCGAGGTCACCGGCGAAGACCGCGCTGCCCAGGCCGTACGGGGAGTCGTTGGCCAGCGTGATCGCCTCGTCGACCGAATCGACCTGGTAGACAACGGCTACCGGCCCGAACAGCTCCTCATGGAAGGCCCGCATCTGCGGCGTGACACCGGTGAGCACCGTCGCCGGATAGAACGCCCCGGGCCCGTCGGGCACCTCGCCGCCGAGATGGACCTTGGCGCCCTTGGCGACCGCGTCCTGCACCTGGTCGACGAGATCGGCGCGGGCCGCCAGCGACGCCATCGGCCCCAGGCGGGTGTCCGCGCTCCTCGGGTCGCCGAGGCGCCACTCGCCGGCCTTGGCGACGAACCCGTCCAGGAACTCGTCGAAGACCGAGGAGTCCACGATCATCCGTTTGGACGAGGTGCACACCTGGCCCGCGTTGCCGAATCTGCCCGCCACCGCCGCCGAGACCGCGTTGCCGATATCGGCGCCGGGGAGCACGATGAACGGGTCGGATCCGCCGAGTTCCAGGACGGCTTTCTTGAAGTGGCGGCCGGCGAGCTCGCCGACCGCGCTGCCGGCCCGCTCGGAGCCGGTCAGCGAAACACCCTGCAGCAGCGGGCTGGCGATCATCGTCGCCACCTGTTCGGTGGTGGCGAAGACATTCTGGTAGACCCCTTCAGGGGCACCGGCTGCGTCCAGTAGTTCGGCCAGGCGCAATGCCTGCTGCGGGCAGATCGCCGCATGCTTGAGCAGGATGGTGTTGCCCAGCAACAGATTCGGCGCGATGAACCGCGCCGCCTGATAGTACGGGAAGTTCCAGGGCATGATTCCGAGCAGCGGGCCGATCGGCGCGGTGCGGACGATGGCCCTGCCCGCGCCGGCGATATCGAGAACTTCGTCGGCCAGCAGATCGGGGCCCTTGGTGGCGTAATAGTCGAAGATCGCCGCCGACAGTTCGACTTCACCCTTGGCCTGGGTGATGGGCTTGCCCATCTCGAGTGTCGTCAACTCCGCGAGGTCGGCGGCGTTCTGCCGGAACAGATCGGCGACCCGTCCTAGGACGGCGGCGCGCTCCTTGAGCTCGATGTTGCGCCAGTCGAGGTACGCCTGGTGCGCCCGGGTGAGCGCGTGGTCGGCGTCGGCGTCGGACATCGTCTCGAAGCCTTGAACGACTTCCCCGGTCGCGGGATTGATCGTGGCGTACTTGCCCATCGGTGCTCACGCCTCCGCGAGCACGTCGGCGCTGGACAGGAAACTCGGATAGCCCGAGGCCGATTCCGCGGCGGTGATGGACCGGTACTCCTTCATGCCGCCGAGGTAGAACATCACCGTGCGCTTCTTGCCGGGAATGTTGGCGCCGAAGATCCAGGACGCCGCCCGGGGGAAGAGGGTCTGGTGGGCGATGTCGCTGCAGGTGTCGGTCCACGTCGTCTCGACCTCAGGCCGGACTTCGAGCCAGCCGGTGTCGGTGTCCGACACGTGCCGGATGGCTTCGGCGATCCACTCGACCTGCGTCTCGATGGTCGGCGGCAGGTTGGTGAACGGTCCGTTGGGGCCCAGGATCATGAACATGTTCGGGAAGCCGGTAGTGGCCACTCCGAGATAGCTGGTGGGTCCGTCCGCCCAATGATCGCGCAGCCCTTGTCCGTTGCGGCCTTGGATGTCGACGCGCTTGTAGTTGCCGTCGACCGCGTCGAACCCGGTGGCCAGGATCAGCACGTCGAGTTCGTGCAGCGTGCCGTCTTCGGTGACGATGCCCTTTTCGGTCAGGTGGGTGATCGGAGTTTCCTTCAGGTTCACCATCGAGACGTTGGGCCGGTTGAACGTTTCGTAATAGCCGGAGTCGCACAGCGGTCGGCGGGCGTGCAGACCGCTGGGCATCAGCTTGCGCCGCGTCTCCGGATCCTTGACGATCTGAGCGATCTTGCGGCGGATGAAGCTGGCCGCCTCTTCGTTCGCCGCCTCATTGGTAGCGATGTCACAGAACGTGCCGAACATGAACCAGAACCCGCCGCCCTTGTTCCAGGCGGCTTCGAAGATGCGTTCCCGCTCCTCGGCGCTCACGCTGAACGTCTCGACCGCACTTTCCTCGAAACCCATGGCGACGCTGGAGCTGTGGACCTGGTCCCAGTTGGCGGTGAAGTCGTCGCGGTGCGCCTGCAATTCGGCCGGGCTCAGTTCGTAGTTTCCGGTCGGAACGCTGTACTGCGGGGTGCGTTGGAACGAGGTCAAGTGGCCGACGATTGGCGCGATGGCGGTGATGACCTGGTTGCCGGTGGAGCCGTTGCCGATCACGCCGACGCGCTTTCCCGTCAGATCCAGGTCCGCCGGCCACGCGCCGGTGTGCACCAACCGCCCCTCGAAGTCGTCCATACCCGGGAAGTCGGGCACGTTGGTGGCCGACAAGAGCCCCAGCCCGTTGACCAGGAAGCGGCACTCGAAGGTGATGCCGCGGTCGGTGTGCACCGTCCAGATGCCGGTGACCTCGTCGAACGATGCGTCCATCATCGCGGTCTCCAGGGAGATGTGGTCACGCAGGTCGTAGCGGTCCACGACGCTGTTGAGGTACTGGAGGATCTCGGGTTGCCGCACGTACTTCGTCTTCCACGGGGTCTGGGCGTAGAGGTCGCGGTCGAAGGAGTACTGGTAGACGAAGCCCTCGGAGTCCGAAAGCGCACCCGGGTACTTATTCCAGTACCAGGTGCCGCCGACCCCGCCTGCTTTGTCGATGGCCACGGCGTCCAGGCCGAACTCGTTGCGCAGCTTGTGCAGCATGTAGATTCCGCCGAATCCGGCGCCGACGACGAGAGCGTCGAGTCGTCGGGTAATCGCTGTGCCGGTTGCAGCCATGTAAGTGCTCCTTGGTTCCTAGGCACCGGTGTGGTGCAGTTCACTTTCTGGCACCATGGTGTCCGGAAGCACCACCACCTGCGGTGTTCCAATTTGGAACACCACACACCGCACCGTTCGACCGCGATTGATACTTCAGGCGCAATAGTTTGGTACGGATTATGTACTGGGCTTTCGAAGGGCTTCGGCGCACGGTTGGCAGGCGAGGCTCGGTGAGGGAGCAGGCGATGTCCGATGAGGTTCGGCAGACCCGGCAGGAACTGATGCGTGTCGGACTGCTGGGCGATGTGCGCACCGACGGCGTCGTCCCCGACCTCATCGTCCGGAGCTGGCGGCGATCCCTCAGCATCAGTGCCGACAGCGCCAACCCATGTCAGCGTTTCACCGAAATCGACACCGACTCGATCCTGTGCCGTGCCGCTGATCCGGTGCTCGATCGATGGCAGAACCACCTGGCCGACACCGGAACCACCCTGTTCCTCAGCGACCGGGCGGGCGCGATCGTGTCCCGCCGCGCCAGCGACGGCACCCTGCGGCGGCGACTGGACAGCGTTCACGCTGCCGAGGGGTTCGATTACTCCGAGGAGTCGATCGGTACCAACGGCCTGGGTACCTCGATGGTGGAGAAGCGGGCGTTGCTCATCTCCGGCAGCCAGCACTATAACGACGCGTTGGCCACCCTGGCCTGCGCGGCAGCTCCGGTCTGCACCCCGTCGGGTTCGGTGATCGGATCGATCTCATTGGGTGGGCCGATCGAATCCGCCAGCCCGCTGATGCTGTCGCTGACCCGCGAGATCGGCCAGCAGATCGAGGAGCGCCTGCGTAGCTCCGCCCGCCCTCAGGACCTTGCGCTGGCGATGTCGTTCACCCGCTTCACCAATTCTCAACGCCCGACGGTGGTGATGGACAGCGAATCGATACTGGCCAATACCCCGGGTCTGCCGTACATCGGCGTCACCTCGCATCTCATGTTGTGGGAACTGCTGAACAGTCACGACTGGGCGGCGTCGAACACGTTGCGACTGCAACCCGACGGCACGATGGTGGAGGTCATCGCGCGTCGGGTCCTTGACGGGCCGCGCGCGCACTTCGTGCTGCACTTCGCCGATCTCGAGCAGGTCAGCAGCGGGGCAGTGGACCTGGCTGCCAAGACCGGGGTTCGACCGCAGGCGGCGGTGCAGCCCGAGGCTGTCCGCACGGTGCTTGTCGTCGAAGGTCCTCCAGGGTCGGGCCGGTCCACCATCGCCCAGTCGCTGCACGGTGACCGGCAGTCCGGCAACGTGTTTGAACACGTCGTCATCGAGGCCGGCCAGTTCGATTGGAGTGCCGCACACCGGCTGCTCGGCCGCGGAACCGATGTGCTGCTCAGGCGCGCCGAGAACGTCGATGAGGCGGACGCCGATCAGCTGGCAACGCTGGTGAATCAGCACCGGGTCGCCGCTGCGGCGGGGCAACGGTCCAGCACGTTGGCCATCACGGTAGACCGTGACCGTTGTTGTCCCGAGGTGCGCGTCGTTCTCGACGAAATCGGTTATGCGGCAGGTACGCAGCCGTTGGTTTCGAACCCCGAGCGGATACCCGGTCTGGTCAAACAGGTGCTCGACCGAGTGGATCCGACCGGCAGGCACACCATCTCACCCGCGGCGCTGCAGTCGTTCGTGCAGTGGAACTGGCCGGGGAACGTGACCGAGCTCGTCGAGACTTTGTCGGCGTTGGTCACGCAGGTACCGTCGTCCGTGATCGAGCGCAGGCATCTTCCCCGCCACCTTCAGCAAGCACCTCCGCGGCGCCGGCTGTCGCTCCTGGAAACCGCCGAGCGGGAAGCGATCATCAAGGCACTCGATGCCGCGTCGGGCAACAAATCCGAGGCCGCCGAACTGCTGGGGATGGGCAGAACGACCCTGTACCGCAAGCTGCGCCAGCTCGGCTTGGACACCGGCGAAAACTCGCTGTAACGGTCAATCCGTCTGCGCGGCAGCCTCGTCGAGCGTCAACAGCTCGTGAATGACAGCGCGCAGTGCGGGGCTTTTGTCATCGCGTCGCCAGGCCGCGCGCAGATGCACGTCACTGCTGGCCGGCGCCGATTCGTCGAGCGGGATGAAGACCACGTGCGGGTCGGCGACGTTGCCGGCCACCGACGCCAACGTCAGGTGGCTGCCGACCTCAGCACTGACCAGAGCCAAGGCCGTCTGCGTGTCGGGCGCGATCTGGACGACGTCGGGGACGAAGCCGCTCGCACGCGCCAGTCGCCGCAACCGGTCGGGCAGCACCGACCCCTCATGCGGAGGGAGCGTGACAAAGGAGTCTGAGGACAGCTTGGATATCGACAGCCGGTGGGCGCCGGCCAGTGCGTGCGTGTCCGGAACCGCCACCACCAGCGAGTCACGCATCACGATCTGGGCGTCGATGTCGGCCGGGATGACGTCCCAGCGGCCCAGCGCGATGTCGGTTTCGCCGGCGACGAGGCGCTTCATCGCCGGCTGCGCGAAGTTCTGGCTGGACATCTCCAGCACGATGCCCGGCCGCTGCGAACGCACGGCTCTGGCGAGCCGGGCCACCAGCCCGTGGGTCGACACGCCCGCGAAGGCGATGCGCACCGTGCCCACCTCTCCGTCATCGGCGGAAGCCACCGCGGCCTTGGCGCGACGAAGCGCGTCGAGTACTTCCTTGGCCGGGTCCACCAGCGCCTGACCCGAGGACGTCAGCCGTACCGATCGGGTGTTGCGATCGAACAACGTCGTCCCGAGTTCGCGCTCCAGCTGTTTGATCGTCCTGCTCAGGGGTGGTTGGGCGACATGCAGCCGCTCGGCGGCGCGACCGAAATGCAGCTCCTCGGCTACCGCCAAGAAGGCCCGGATCTGGTTGATGTCCATCGCGCCCACCCTCCGTATTATTCCTCTGACGGTAATACATATCGGCGAATTAGGTATTGGACTAACCCTAATCTCTCGGGGATAGTGATTGCATGTACAGCGGCAATCCCGACGTCCCCGACGACGTATTCAGCGACGTCCTCAAGCAGATCTCCGTCTTCGTGCGGACCAAGGTCATGCCGCGCGAGTTGGAGATCATGACCACCGACGCCATCCCGGCCGATCTGCGAAAGCAGGCGGCCGAGATGGGACTGTTCGGATACGCCATCCCGCAGGAATGGGGCGGGCTGGGGCTCGACCTGGTCCAGGACGTCGAGGTCGCCATGGAGCTCGGCTACACGTCGCTGGCCCTGCGCTCGATGTTCGGCACCAACAACGGAATCGCCGGCCAGGTCCTCGTCGGGTTCGGCACCGATGAACAGAAGGCCCAGTGGCTACCCGGCATCGCCTCCGGCGACATCGTGGCGTCGTTCGCGCTGACCGAACCCGGTGCAGGGTCCAACCCGGCGGGCCTCAAGACCACTGCGAAGCCCGACGGGGATGGCTGGATCATCAACGGCACCAAGCAGTTCATCACCAACGCCACCGAGGCGGGCCTGTTCGTCGTGTTCGCCCGCACCGCACCGGCGACCGACACCAGCACCGGCATCGCGGTGTTTCTGGTGCCCGCCGAAGCTCCCGGCATCAGTGTCGGCAGCAAGGACGCGAAGATGGGACAGGAGGGCTCCCGCACCGCCGATGTCACGTTCTCAGATGTGCGCGTCGGGTCCGAGGCGCTCGTCGGTGGCGACGGTGACATCGGCTATCGGGCCGCGATGACGTCGTTGGCTCGCGGCCGCATCCACATTGCCGCGCTATCCGTCGGCAGCGCGCAGCGCGCCCTCGACGAATCGGTCGCCTATGCGGCGACCGCCACGCAGGGCGGCACGCCGATCGGGAACTTCCAGTTGGTCCAGGCGATGATCGCCGACCAGCAGACGGGGGTGCTCGCCGGACGTGCGATGGCACGCGAGGCCGCGCGCCTCTACGTCACGGGAGAGGACCGTCGCATCGCCCCATCGGCGGCGAAGCTGTTCTGCACTGAAATGGTTGGCAAGGTCGCCGATTTGGCAGTCCAGGTGCACGGGGGGTCCGGATACATGCGCGAGGTGGCGGTCGAGCGGATCTTCCGAGACGTCCGGCTCCTGCGACTGTACGAGGGCACCAGCGAGATCCAGCGACTGATCATCGGGGGAGGGCTGGTCCGCCAAGCGCAGCGGAGCGGAGCGTGACCCTTCCACTGGAGGGGATGACGGTGGTCGCGATCGAACAGGCCGTCGCCGCACCGCTCGCCACCCGTAACCTCGCCGACCTCGGGGCACGCGTCATCAAGGTCGAACGCGTCGACGGCGGTGATCTCGCGCGCGGCTACGACCACGTCGTGCACGGCACCGGGGCCCACTTCGTGTGGCTCAATCGAGGTAAGGAATCTCTTGCCGTCGACCTCAAGAGTGCGCAGGGGCGCGAGGTGGTGCGGCGCCTCGTCAACCAGGCCGACGTCTTCCTGCAGAATCTCGCGCCCGGTGCAGCCGATCGGCTGGGATTCGGCGCCGATGAACTCCGTTCCGCGAGAAGTGAATTGATCGTCGTCAACATGTCGGGATTCGGCCGGGGCGGCCCGCTGGAACAGCGCAAAGCCTACGACATGCTCATCCAGGCCGAAGCAGGCCTCGTCTCGATCACGGGCACACCTGACACAGCCGTAAAGACCGGCATACCAACCTCCGATATCGCCGCCGGCATGTACGCCGCGCAGGCGGTCCTCGCCGCGCTGCTGCGACGCTGCCGCACCGGCGAAGGAGCCACCATCGACGTCGCCATGCTCGACGCCACCGTCGAATGGATGGGCCACGCCCTCTACACCCAGATGCACACCGGCGCCCAGCCGCCGCGAATGGGCCTGAGCCACAGCTCCATTGCCCCCTACGACGCCTATCCGACCAGCGACGGCGAAGTCCTCATCGGGGTGCAGAACGACCGGGGCTGGCGAGCGCTGGTCACCGACGTCTTCGGAGCACCGGAGTTGGCCGACGACCCACGATTTGCCACCAACGTCGCGCGCGTCCGCAACCGGCACGAATGCGATGCCATCGTCGCCTCGCACACCAGGCGCTGGACGGCGGCCGAGCTGGACGCCCGCCTGGGCACCGCCGGGGTGCCGGCCGCGCAGGTCAACAACCTCGACCAGGTCCTGCATCACCCACAATTGCTGCAGCGAAACCGCTGGCGCACCATCGGCACTGAGCATTCACCCACTGAAGCCTTATTGCCGCCAGCAACATTCGCCGACGTAGAAGCGCCCATGGGTGACGTGCCTGCACTCGGTCAACACACTCACTCGCTGCTGGTCGAATCGGGGCTGGATGCGGCCGCTGTCGATGACGCCTTTTCAGCCGGCGTTGCCCATCAGGCTGAACACCTTCAGCCTCTGCCACATTGACGACCTCTGCCGCATTAGAGAAAGGATCTGACATGCTCACTGGACGTACCGCCGTCATCACCGGAGGGGCCCAAGGCATCGGACTGGCGATCGCCCAACGGTTCGCCCAGCACGGCGCCCGGATCGTCATCGGCGACCTCGACGAAGCCAAGGCCAAGGAAGCGGCCGCATCCCTGAGCGCCGACGCAATCGGGGTCGGCTGCGACGTCGCCTCCGATGCTGACGTGGTGGGGCTGCTCGATGCCGCCACCGCGGCATTCGGATCGGTGCACGTCATGGTGAACAATGCCGGTATCACCCGGGATGCCACCATGCGCAAGATGACCGAGCAGCAGTTCGACGACGTCATCACCGTCCACCTGCGGGGCTGCTGGAACGGCACCCGACGCGCCGCGGGGATCATGCGGGAGTCCGGCGGGGGGTCGATCATCAACATGTCGTCCATCTCCGGCAAGGTCGGCTTCGTCGGACAGACCAACTACTCCGCAGCCAAGGCCGGCATCGTCGGACTGTCCAAAGCCGCCGCCAAAGAGGTTGCACACCTTGGTGTCCGGGTCAACGTAATCCAGCCAGGACTGATCCGCACCGCCATGACCGAAGCCATGCCGGCCTACGTGTGGGAGCAGAAACTCGCCGAGGTCCCCATGGGGCGGGCTGGCGAACCGGACGAAATCGCCTCCGTCGCGTTGTTCTACGCCTCAGACCTATCGTCCTACATGACGGGAACCGTGGCCGAAGTAACCGGCGGCCGGTACATGTGACGCCTCAACGGGGTACCAGGTAGTCACCGCCCTCTGGCTGGCAGGCTTTATTGGGTGGATGCCGACATGGCGTGACCGACTTCCTCGCTGTCGACGACGCCGTGGGCCAGGAACGCGTAGTTGATCAGTGCCGCTTGGCAGCCGTCACCTCGGGTCGGTCTTTGCCGCAGCGAGAATGTCGAGCAGGTGCTCGATCAGGTCGCCGTCGCCTTCGCCGTATTCGGTGCGGCGGCCAGCTGACGACGTCAACCACCAACTTCTGGCGTTCCTCGGTAACTGAACCGAGCACGCGGACACTACCTCGGCACCCTCGGAAGGACATGCTGGTGAGCACGCACTATGGATCCATTGCCTTTACCGATGCAGTCCGCGACGTTCAGCGCAGCCATGGCAGTCACGGGTTCTATGACCGCAAACGAGTTCAAGGTAACGCGGTGCCAGGCATCGATTCGCTTACCGAGGATGAGAAGGACTTCCTCGTGCAGCGAGACAGCTTCTACCTGGCCACCGTGAGTGAAACGCGGTGGCCCTATGTCCAATTCCACGGCGGACCAACCGGTTTCCTGCACATTGTCGACGATCACACCATCGGCTGGGCCGACTTCCGCGGCAATTTGCAGTACATCAGCACGGGCAACCTCGCGGGTGATGATCGAGTGGCTCTGATCGCGATGGACTACGTTCACCGGCGACGACTGAAGCTATTCGGCCACGCCCGCGTTGTCACCGCCGAGGAAGACGCTGCGCTCCTGAGAACCTTCGTCGATCCCGCCTACGACGCCGACGTCGAGCGCGCCGTCCTCGTCACAGTGGAGGCGTTCGACTGGAACTGCCCCCAACACATCACCCAGCGGTTTACCGCCGCTGAACTCGAACCGCACCTTGCACCGTTGCACCGCCAACTCGAAGCCCTGCAATCCGAGAACGCCCAGCTTCGAGGGAGGCTCGACAGGGGTGAGTAGCCCAGTCGCAGGACCCAAGAGCGCGACCCCGGCGGCCCGCCCTGCGTCACGGATTCCATGCGGGCAGCCGATTTCCATCGGCCGGTGGTTGGGTCCGGATTCCCACCACCTGCTCGATCCCGACGTGGAGCGGGTCGCACCACCACTCCGATTGGAGCGTTCGCTGCCTGGCTCGCAAAAAAAGTTGCGTTTTGGATCCGTCCTTGCCACCAAATGAATGGCCCCCGGATTTCTCCGGGGGCCATTGTGCCCCTGTGGGCTTCAAGACATGGCCCACAGTACAGCGGGCTTTGCACGATAGCTGCTCCGCTCGGTGGCCTACCTGAGCGCGGCAGAGATGGCGTCGCGAGCCCGATCGAGCATCGACGCGAAAGGGCCGACAGCGAAATTGAGCGTTGCCGATTCGACGCCGGGGTGCGGGCGGGTCGGGGCGATGGCCTGAGCGGCTAGCACCGCGGACGCCATCCGCTTCAGTTCGTCCGGGTCAAGGTCGCGCTGAAGCCGATTGAACTCCTCGGTCTCCTCGCGTTCAGCGTGGTCGATCACTGTGGTTTTGAACAGGATGAGGGCATCGAGGAACTCTTGCGAGTCGATGTCCATGTCCTCGAGTGCGGACAGCTGCTCTTTGGCCTCGTGCTCCTCCTGCAATCGGGTGTCGACGATGATGTCACCGCCTTCGATGTCCCGCCGTGCGCGCGGATGGACCACCATCTCTTCTGCCGTCTCGTGCACCGCCAGCAACTGCCGGAGGTCGACGAAGGCCTTCTCTCGCGCCTTCGATCCGGACGCATGAAGCACGTCGTCGAACATGTCCTTGATTTGGTTGTGCTGTCCCCGAAGGAACTCGACGACGTCATCGGTCGATTGCACGAACGTTTCTACCACGGCGTATACCTCTAACTAATGATCATTGAATGGGGCGCGGGCTATACGCCTGGCCCCAGGATGCCCGAACGGGGGTCGATCAAACCCGTGGAGCGCCCTTCAAATCGGCGTCCACCAGTCCGAAGTTCGTTTGCGCGCCGCAATCGCGTCGTCGGGCCCCGAATGTGGCCGTGTCCAGACGCCGCACTGGCGCCGAGTGGGCGATGGCCGGTGTTCTCTAGCGTGTGCGCGCCGACCTGGGCGTACTGCTTAGGCGTCGATGATCCCGGCCGCGACGAGCGGATCGACATACCGGTGGGCGTTGACCACGCCGCCGAGCTGACGCGGGCGTTGCCGGTCGTGCTGCCCAGTTCACGTTGCAGCAGCCGCGCGTTGAACACCGGATGCCCGAAACAGGTCGGCGGCGCGGTGGACCGCGGAGTGGCGACGAGTAGTGTGACTGGGCGGACCGTGAAGAGAGGGCATTCGTTGTGCTGCAAGCTATTTCACGCGGAAGGTCGCCGTCCGATGCGATCTCGGCGTCCTCGTTGAGTGCGACGGCGGTGATCCTGCGGACACCCTGCAGGCGATTTACTTTCTTTCTTGTCACGTGAGCGTGCTGAGTTGGTGTCAGAGTTGGCAGATCGTGTCAAAAGACAGACCGTGTCGTCGGCGGGGTCGGTCACTACCGACGGTGTGTTCGCATGGCGGAGCAGGATATTCGGGCTATCGACCGCATGGTCGCGGCGCTGAAATCCGATTCTCGACGGCGACGGCGACGGCGACGTCAAGCGTCGAGCTTGACCAATTCCGCTGCGGCGCGACGTTCGACGAACAGAGGAATGAAGTCCCGGATGGGTCGGCCTTCGAAGCGGGCGTACTGCTCGTGCACGACCTGGGCGACGCGGGTCGGCTCCACCTGTGTGTGGTTATCGGCCAGGCGCCGGGCCAGCTGGTCGATGATCTGCTGTTCGCTCAACTCGATCACTGAGTTAGCGTGACGCTGCGGCTTGGCGGCGTCAAGCCCGCGTAGCCGATTGGACATGCGCTCACTGGGGACAACGGCGGGATCCTGTGCGACAGCAAATGTTCGTTGTGGTCGCTGGTACCCATCCTCGTCAGGACCGGGCCACAGCGAGCGATCACCGAGGAGTTGCTGCAGTCTGTACGACGATGGCGAGGGTTCCCGCGTGCCGCGGTCGGTACGGCCTCAGTAACGACACGATGGGTCGCAACGTAGGTCGGCGATGGAGTCTAGATCCGCCGCTCAGTCCGCTTCGTCCCTGCCGGTGCGCCCCGCCGTGTGCGGAAACCGGCAGTGAAGGCCACCGATCAGCCTATGGGTTTCGTACAGCTCCGGGCGAAGCATCTCCGCATGCCGTCGGTGTTGCGCGTGCGGGCCAGTGCCCGGGGTCATGCTCTGGACACGTGCCTCGATGTCTTCGATCTTGCGAGAAGTGTCACCGACATGCTCCCAGAGACTCGCCAGCAATAGACGTGCCTGTGCCAAGTTCGGATCGTCGGCTGGTTCGAAGTCTCCGGCCATCAAGGCATGGCTCGATCTCTGCGTGATTGCGCGCTCACCGGTGGAACGCTAGTCCCGTTCCGCCGTTGACCCGTGGACACTCAGCGAAGCGTTTGTCCATCCGTTGCAGATGTGAGCAATAACGAGTCCGCGCCTTCGCAGGCCACGGGGCATAAGCCTTGCCACCCGGCGGTCTGCCCTGCATACACGCGACCACGCCACGATCTTTTGCGTTCTCGTCGAAGATACCGACCAGGTCGACAGCGACGCGACACCCGAGTGTGCCGACTCGTCCCAGAGAGTCACCTGGTCGGGTTCGCGCTCAACGCCTAACGGTGACGTTCGTTGCCCCGGCTATCGAAAGCAGCGTGCTGCCCCACTGGTGTCGGGCGATCTCCACCTCCACACGGTGGAAGTCCGACGAGTCGGTACCCCCGGTCGCGAGCTCCACCAAGGCTGAGGCAACTGCCGACACCGTGATGTCGTGCCGGTGCGCCACGGCGACCAACTCGCCGAAGGCCGCCTCGGCCGAATATCGGCGCAAGCCGATGAGGATTCCCTCCGCCAAGTCCAGAACCCGCCGTCCGTCCGGGGCGCGGCCCTGACCCGGACCGAGTCGATTGCGACTCAAACTGTGCTCAAGCATGAGCCCAGCATGCCCGCAGAGCGCGCTGTTCAGCTGAACGCGAGGTGTCCAAATGCTGACAATGCGTAGCGGGCCCAGTGAGTGTCGGCGATAGTGCGGCGACGGACCTAGACCTGAGAATGTCTTACCTTTGGGTCACGTACGCGCGGGAAAGCGATCGGCGACGAGGAGTTCCAAGGCACCACATCACCGGAGTCATTGGTACGGAGGTTCCTTGATGCCCCTCCGTCGGAATCTTCGGCGACGACGCTGTCGATATCGACGGTCGCGACGAACCCGTCGCGGCTATTGAGACCGAACTCGAATCGGTCCTGGCAATGGTGCCGAGCCGACCAGTCGACATCAAGAGCCTCTAACGGGCGGACAACTTCGACGGCGGAGGTAAGCCCATTGGCATGTAAGTCGTGGGCATCGATGTCGACGGCCGTGGGCGAGTCACTCGCCGGCGTGACTGCTACGAGCTTCAACGCTCATCGATCACACCCCGCCGAGGTGTGCTCGTTAAACGGAGGCTCGTCAGGGCAGGGCACTCACCCATTCGTTGAGGGAGTCGGCGATGGCGTGGGGGGAGTCCTCGGGTAGGAAGTGCAGACCGCTCACCGTGACCTCGCGCTGATGAGGCCAGCGACGACAAACCTCCCGCAGCTCGGCGGTCAACAAGGCTCCTGGGTCGCCGTTGATGAACAGCTTGGGCACCCCCGCGGTCGCCATCCACGCGGCATTGCGGCGCACAAGGTCGTCGACATCGGCTGGCGTGCCGTCGATCGGAATCTCCCTGGCCCAGTCGTGTCCGACGAGCACCACCCGATCGGTGACGCCCAATTGCCGCAGTAGGGCGTCGAGGTAGTGGCGGTGCTCAGCCAGGCGGTAGCTGCCCGGCCCGGAGGCAGCCAATTTTTCTGAGTCGCCCATCCCGATGAGATCCGGTGCCAGGCAACGGCCGAGATGCCTGATGCACGGGCTCGTCGAAGTGGCCGCGCAGCAGTCAGATGGCGAGACGCGCGCCCGGGTCCGGCGGCGTCGATTCCCGCCGTCAGCTACCGATCGCCGGTCCGTCGCGTGGGCAGCGCAGCATGTAACTCGACCTCCTGCGCCTTCACCACGAAGTAGACGGTCTGGCCGGGCTCCAGGTCGAGATCGGCTGCCGACGCGGCAGTGATGTCGGCCGCCAACCCGGTGCCACTATCGGGTTGTTCGACGCCTCTGATCCGAACGGTCGTTCCGTGAATGTCGAGTTCTGCGATCGTCACGGCGATGACGTTGCGGGGGCTGGCGTGAGGCGGCTCGAGGTGTACGGCCACCGCGCCCGGCCGGAACAACGCGATCGCCGCACCGCCGGGATCGAGGTCCCCGATTCCGGAGATGTCTGTGCCCCAGGAGGTTCGGATCACCCCGGGTTCGGAGATGACTCCGGGAATGAGGTTGATGCCCGCGATTCGGGCGGCGAAGTCGCTGCGTGGGGCGGTGAGAACTCTGCGGACCGGCCCACTTTCCACCACGCGTCCGTTCTCGACGACGATCACCTTGTCGGCGATGGCCAGCGCGTCGAGGAGATCGTGGGTGACGATGATCGCCGTACGGCCGCCTTCTCGCAGTATGTCGCGCAACAGCCGGCGCAGCGCCGGGGCGGCCGTCACATCGAGGGCCGCCATCGGTTCGTCGAGCAGCAGCAGGCGCGGTTCGGCGGCCAGCGCGCGGGCGACGGCGACGCGCTGAGCCTGGCCTCCCGAGAGTTGGGCCGGGCGCCGGTCGGCGAGATCTGCCGCGTCGACGGCCTCGAGCCAACGCTGCGCTGTGGCGCGCGCGGCCGATCGTGACTGGCCCTTGCAGCGCGGGGCGTAGCCGACGTTGGCGGCGGCGCTCATGTGCGGAAACAGCATCGCCTGCTGGGACAGCATCGCCACACCGCGCGCGTGCGGGGGCACGAACGTCCCGGTGCTGGTGTCGGTGACGACGGTTCCACCCAGCTCGATCCGCCCCTGGTCGGGCCGCAGCAGGCCGGCGATCATCAGCAGCAGCGTGGACTTGCCGACACCGTTGGCGCCCAGCACGGCGAGCACCTCGCCGGCGTCGAGCGCGACATCGAACTCGACGCCGCGCTGCTCCAGTCGCGCCTGCACGCGCACGGCACTCATAGCGGTCCGGTCAGGCGACGGCTGGCCGAGGCGATGACGATCACCGCGGCGACGACGATGAGCAGCAGCGACAGTGCGACGGCGGCGTCGGCGTCGGTCTCGCGCTGCAGGTAGATCTCCAGTGGCAGCGTCCGGGTGACACCCTGCAGCGAGCCGGCGAACGTCAGCGTCGCCCCGAACTCACCGAGCGAGCGGGCGAACGCCAGCACCGCGCCGGACATCAGCCCGGGCAGCACCAGCGGCAGCGTCACGGTGCGCAGCACGGTGGTGGGACGGGCGCCGAGGGTGGCGGCGATGTGTTCGTAGCCCGATCCTGCCGAGCGCAGCGCGCCTTCGAGGCTGACCACCAGGAAGGGCAGCGACACGAAGGACTGCGCGAGCACCACGGCGGTGGTGGAGAAGGCGATCCGGATGCCCAGCAGGTCGAGCTGATGGCCCAGGAGTCCCTGCCTGCCGAAGGTGTAGAGCAGCGCGATCCCGCCGACCACCGGCGGCAACACCAGCGGAAGCAGCACCAGACGCGCGCAGCGCGGACTGGCCGGGGAACCTGCCGCGGGCCAGAACCAGCGCCATCGGGACACCGAGCAGCACGCATACCGCGGTGCTGGCGCTGGCGGTCTTGAGGCTCAAAAGCAGTGCGGCGACCGAGGATTCGGAGGTGATCAGCGGGATGAAGTGTGCCCAGTCGATCTTGAGCAGGATCGCCACCAGCGGCACGATCACGAACAGCGCACCGACCGTCGCCGGAAGGTAGACCCAGGAAGGCAGCCCGACCTGGATCAGCCCGCCGTTACGGCGCGGGGCGGTCACGGAGCGGCGAAGCCCGCTGCCGCCAAGACTTCCTGTCCCTGCGGGCCGGTGACGAGGTCGACGAACTTCTGTGCAGCGGCCGGGTTCGTCGATTCCTTCAGGACGGCTATCGGGTAGGTGTTCACCGCGCCACTGGACTCGGGGAACGGGATCGCAGTGACTTTGTCGCCGGCACCGTTGGCATCGGTGACGTACACGAGTCCCGCGTCGGCCTGCCCCGAGGTGATCTTGCCGAGCACGTCGGTGACGGCGGACTCCTCGCTCACCGGAGTCAGCGCCACGCCGGTGGCCTGTTCGACCTTCTCGGTCGCCGAACCGCAGGGCACCTGGGGTGCGCACACCACCACCTGGGTACCGGGGCTGGCCAGATCCGCGAAAGAGGCGATGCCCTTGGGGTTTCCCGGCGGGGTGACGATGGTCAGGGTGTTCGAGGCGAAGTTGACCGGATCGCTGGTGAGCAGGCCGGCGTCGACCGCCTTGGTCATGTTGTTCGTGTCGGCCGAGGTGAACACGTCGGCGGGCGCACCCTGGGTGAGCTGGGCGACGAGATCAGAGGAGCCCGCGAAGTTGAACGTCACCGATGTTCCGGGATTGTCCTTCTCGAAGCGAGTGCCGAGTTCGGTGAACGTCGACTTGAGCGAGGCCGCCGCGAACACCGTGACGTCACCGGTTATGGCGGTCGACGTCGGCGAGGCCTCAGCGCTCGTCGTCGAGGCCGAGTCGGTCTGCGATGACGAGCAACCCACCACGAGCGCCGTGACACTCAATCCCGTGGCAATCCCGACGATCGATCTCATGAGGTTCCTCCTGGGGTTTCGACGATGACGGTCGTGGCCTTGACCACTGCGACAGCGATGACACCCGGTTCGAGGCCGAGCTGTTTGGCCGACTCGGTGCTCATCAGCGAGACGACGGTGAAGGGGCCGCACTGCATCTGCACTTCGCTCATCACCTTGTCTGCGGTCACCTTCGTGACCAGGCCGACGAAGCGGTTCCGTGCGGAACTGGCGACGCCGAGGGGATCGGGAGGCGGTGCCGCATGCTCACGGGCGAACTGGGCGAGCTCGTCTCCGGCGATCACCTTGCGCCCGGACTCGTCCTTGAACGATGGCAGGCTGCCACCGTCTATCCAGCGGCGCACGGTGTCGTCGCTGACCCCGAGGAGCACGGCCGCGTCCTTCACTCGAATCGCCGGCACGCTGCATCTCCTCTGTTGTGTGAATCCGCGGATGCGGCAGAAGTAGCCTAATCTATCCATGTCCAAGGGCAATATAGGCCTCACACACCCGTATCAACGGTTCACTGTCGGAAGGCTTCACCATGCGTCCACGGTGATGCTCGCCGTCGAATGACGGAGTCTGCCGAGCTACTCGTCGTCGTCGAGCACGGAGAACGGTTCGGTGGGCGTCTCGACCACCGATAGCTGAGCGGCCGACTCCGACGGTACGACGTGGCGCGCCAGCGCCTGCAACGCCCGCTCGGTGCCCACGTCGCGGCCGGCCTGCTCGGAGAGCAGCCATCGTACTTCGAGCAGGTCGCAGTACGCCTGGATCGGGGTGCCGGTCCCGCCGACGGCGACGTGCGCGCGGTGCATCGTCGGCGTGGCCACCTCCATCACCCACAGCTGCGCGGCGGTGCGGTCGTCGACGTCGTGACCGGCCTCGCAACACAACTGCCCCTGATAGGCGTGCAGATCGCCGAGCAGGATGCGCGCCTGCCCCTCGCCGACGTCCAGTCCGGTCAGCCGCTGCAGCTGCGTGGCGTGATAGCGGCGGTCGCCGACCGCCACATGCAGACGTACATGATCGGTGGCACCGGCTGTATCGTCCTTGACCGGCTGCAGTGACACCTCGTCGACCGCGAAGCCGAGCTCGTTGAGCTTGCGGATGGTGCCCTCCACCCGGTAGCGGTCGGCGAAACCGAACGTCGGCTCGGCGTGCAGCAGCCCCCACAATCGCTGGTAGCGCTGTCTGATGTCCAATGCTTCGGCGATGAATCCGGCTTCCAGTTCCGGCTTTTCGAGTCTCGCCGCCACGTCCAACAGTCCCGCCGCAACGTTCTCCACCGTGATGTCGATGTCGTGGGTGCGCTGCCCGTCGGACAGGCGCGGGTGGATCTCGCTGGTCTCGGCGTCGACCAGAAACGCCTGCAGCACCTGCCCGTCGCGGGAGAACAGGGTGTTGGCCAGCGAGCAGTCACCCCAGAAGACGCCGTGCCGATGCAGCTCGACCAACAGCGTCGCCATGGCGTCGAACAACCGGGCCCGGTGCTTGGGAGCATCGGGCGGCAACCGCATGAACAGCCGCCGGTACTGCCACGAGCCGACGAGATAGCGGGTCAGCAGGAGCGCGGTGTCGAAGTCCGGCTGGAACACCAGTCCGGCGGGCCGGACCGAGTTGAGGCCCATCTCCTCCAGCCGGTTGAGGGCGTCGTATTCGCGCGCGGCGATCCGCGGCGGGAGTTCCTTGAGTGCCCACAATTCGCCGTCGGACTCAACGAACTTCACCAGGTGCCGACTGGGTCCGACCGCGATGTCGCGCAGCGGAACCTCGGGCACCATCCAGTCGGCGAGTGGACGGTCCCACGGCAGCGCCAGCAGTCCCGGGCACGGGGCCCGAAGCCGCAGCTCGGGAGCGGCCATCGCCGTGCCGGGTCCGCGCCTCAGCCGGTGGTCGCTGCGTGGCGCCCGCTGGATTCTGTCGTCATGCTCCTCGCGCGAGTGCTCGTCGGGTTTACGCGTGAGGTTGTCACCGGATTGCGGATCGAACAGGTGCATCCGCTCAGCGTCCACCCACAGTGTCGCCTTGTCGCCGTTGCGTACCCGGCTCAGCGGATCGAGCTCGACGCAGATCTGGGTTCGCATCTGTTCGCTGTCCAGTTCGGTTGCGAGTTCGGCGAGCTGCGCGGTGATGTCGGCAGGCGCCTCGAACGGCACGAACGCGTACTGCTCGTTGCCCAACCATTCGGTGACGTCGATGGTGACGTCGAAGGTGACGCCGCGGGACTTCTTGTCCTTCGTCCACGAACTCGGCGTCCTCGAACGCGCCGGGCCGGATACCGGCGATGTAGACCTTGCCGTCCTCGACCGCGTCACGCCACTCGTCGCGCAACGGGATCGTCGCGAACGGCAGCTCGATCTTGTCCCCGTCGACGCGGGCGGGCACGAAGTTCATCGGAGGAGACCCGATGAATCCGGCGACGAACAGGTTGACCGGCTGGTCGTAGAGTTCCCGCGGGCTGGCAATCTGTTGCAGAATGCCCTTTTTCAGCACCGCAACCCGGTCGCCGAGTGTCATGGCCTCGGTCTGGTCGTGCGTGACGTACACCGTGGTGACGCCGAGGCGGCGCTGCAGCCGCAGGATCTCGGTGCGCATCTGGCCGCGCAGCTTGGCGTCGAGGTTCGAGAGCGGCTCGTCGAACAGGAACGCGTCGGCCTGGCGCACGATGGCCCGGCCCATCGCCACCCGCTGGCGCTGCCCGCCGGAGAGGTTCGCCGGCTTGCGCTCCAGGTGTTCGCCGAGCTCGAGGGTGTCCGCCGCTTCTTTGACGAGCTTGCGGATCTCCTCGTCGGAGTGCTTGCCGGACAACCGAAGCGGGAACGCGATGTTCTCGAACACTGTCAGGTGCGGATAGAGCGCGTAGTTCTGGAACACCATCGCGAGGTTGCGGTCCCGGGGCGCCTTGTCGTTGACCCGGGTGTCGCCGATCAGCATGTCGCCCGACGTGATGTCCTCGAGGCCGACGATCATCCGCAGCAGGGTGGACTTCCCGCAACCCGACGGGCCGACCAGGATCATGAACTCGCCGTCGGCGATGTCGATGCTGACGTCGTTGACGGCGGGAAATCCGTCACCGTACTTCTTGACGATGTTGCGCATGGTGATTGCTGCCATGAGTTATCCCTTCACTGCACCGGAAGTCAGTCCGGCGACGATGCGACGCTGGAAAACGAGAACCAAGATGACGACGGGGATCGTGACGATCACCGAAGCCGCCATGATGTAGGGCACCGGGGACTCGAAGTACGAGGCTCCCTGGAAGAACGCCAACGCCGCGGGGACGGTGCGGGCACTGTCGGTGGACGTCAACGAGATGGCGAACAGGAAGTCGTTCCAGCAGAAGAAGAACGTCAGGATCGCGGTGGTGAACACCCCCGGCGCCGCCAATGGCACGATCACCAAGCGGAACGCCTGCCAGGCCGTGGCGCCGTCGACCTGCGCGGCGTGCTCCATCTCCCACGGAATCTGCCGGAAGAACGCCGACATGGTCCAGATCGAGAGCGGCAGTGCGAAAGTCAGGTACGGAATGATCAACCCGATCCAGGTGTCGTAGATCCCCAGCCCCCGCCACATGTCGAACAGCGGCCCTACCAGCGCCGCCTGCGGGAACATCGCGATGCCCAGCGCGAGCGACAGCAGCACCTTCTTGCCGCGGAACTCCAGGCGCGCAATCGCATACGCCGCGAACATCGCGATGACGACCGAGATGAGCGTGGCGATGATCGCGATGCCGATCGAGTTGATCAGCGCACTGGTGAACAGGGGATTGCTGAAGATCTGGGCGAAGTTGTCGAACGTGACGGTGCGTCGGCAGGAACTGCGGTTCGCCCGAGACGATGTCCGACGGCGGCTTGAAGGCCAGGCTGATCATCCACAGCAGCGGGAAGAAGCTGTAGACGACGATGACGAGGCCGGCGATCGTCCACCACCGGGTGCTCTTGGCGCTGGTCACTATTCACCCCTGACTTGGGACAGGTCGGTCTTGAACACCTTGATGAAGATCCACGCGATCACCACGACGGTGAAGAACAGCACCACCGACACCGCCGACCCCATACCGAGGTTCACCAGCGTGACGTTCTGACGGTAGGCCAGGAACGAGATGGTCTCGGTGTTGTTCGCGCCATTGGTCATGACGTACGGGTTGTCGAAGATGCGCCAGGCGTCGAGGGTGCGGAACAGCAGGGCGACCATGATGGCGGCCTTCATGTTCGGCAGCGTGATCTTCCACAGCCGCTGCCACGCCGTCGCCCCGTCGACCTTGGCCGCCTCCTGCATGTCCTCGGGTACCTGCACCAGTCCGGCCAGCAGGAGCAGCGAGATGAACGGCGTGGTCTTCCAGATCTCGGACAGGCAGATGACGAAGATCGCCGACCAGCGGTTTCCGAACCAGTCGAAGTCGGCCAGGTTGAGCCACTGGTTGACGAAGCCCGCGTCGATGGCGAATGCGTAGCGCCAGATGAACGCCGACACCACGGTGACGATGCCGTAGGGGATCAGGATCGCGGTGCGCAGCGGGCCGCGACCCCGGACGATGCGCAGCATGACGAAGGCGAACCCGAACCCGACGACCAGTTCGACGGCGACGGTGACGACGGTGATGGCCAGCGTGGTCACGAAGTCGTTCCACCAGATCGGGTCGGTAAGGATCACCAGGTAGTTGCTCAGCCCGACGAAGCGGCGTCCCTCCGGGTCGGTGAGCCGGAAGTTGTACAGCGACAACACCAGTGCGTAGCCCAGCGGGTACGCGGTGACCAGAATCATCACCAGGTAGGACGGCAACGTCAGGTACATCCCCAGCCGGCGTTCGCCCGCGGACCCGCTCACTGATCGACGGCCTTGCCGGGGGACTGCTGAACAGGCGCATTCTGCGGTGTTGTTTCAAGTGCGGTCACAGCAGCCGCCTTCCCGCCAACACGTCAGCCATGAATTGGTCTGTCCTCTCCGGGGTTTCGGCGTTGACAGACGCCGGTGGATGCCAGGTCTGGGTGATCGCACCGGCGATGTCGACGTAGAACGGGCTCAGCGGCCGGGGTCCTCCGTCGCCGATCGACTCCCGGATCAGGTCGGCGTTCTCGTACTTCTCACGAACCTCAGGGTCGTCATAGGACGCCGCATACGGCGACGGCTCACTCTCGTCGAGCATGTACTGCGTGGCCTTCGGTAGTGCGTTCACGCACTCGATGAGCTGTGGCGGCCAGGTCCTGGTGATTTGAGTAGGCGCCGACCCCCAGGTTCGCCCCGCCCAACGGCGGCGCGCTGGGTTGGTCCGGGAACACCCGCGGGTAGCGCGCCCAGCCGATGTCATCGACGACGGCCTTGTCCAGCGTGCCCTCCTCGGCGGCGCTCGCGGGCCGCAGCGAGCACGTATGGCCAGTTGAGCATGAAACCGCCCTGGTCGGTCTGGAAGTCGGCCCGGGCGTTCTCTTCCTGCGCGTTGGACAGGTCGGGCGCTGCGGCGCTCGAGCGGGCGAGGTTGCCGATGATCTCCGCGGCCTTGAGCCCGGCGGGGCTGTCGAGCGCCGGGGTGGCATCGCGGCCCGCCTCGGCGTTCTTCGATCACCTCGCCGCCGGCGGAGAGCACCAGCGCGTTGATCCACACCATGTAGCCCTCGTAGCGGGCACCCTGCTCGCCGATCGTCTTGTCTTGTTCGACAGCGGCTTTGAGCATCTCGTCCCAGGTGAAGTTCTCACTTGTGGGGTCGACACCCGCAGCGGCGGCCACCGACTTGCGGAACCACAGCAACTGGGCGTTGGATTTGAACGGCGCCGCATACAGGGTGTCGTCCCACATTCCGGTCTCCACAGGTGCCGGCAGCATGCCTTCGGTCAGGCGCGCCTTCTCCTCACCGGTGAACGGGCGCAGGAATCCGGCGTTGGCGAACTCCGCGGTGAACACGACGTCGACGCTCACGACGTCGATCGATGAGTCGCGGGCCGCGAGGCGGCGCACCATCTGCTCCCGTTGGCCGGTGGCGTTGGCCGGGAGCGTCTCGATGTCGACCTGTGTACGCGCCCCCGGAGGCGTCCGCGCACTGCTGCGCCCGGGTGGCGGCGCCACCGTTGTCCGGCATGGCGTACCAGGTCAGCGTCGGGGGTCCACCGCTACCGCCGCATCCGGACAACAATGTTGCCGCGACCAGGGGCGCGGTGGCCAGCGCGATTGTGCGGCGGCGTCGCCCGGGGGCGAACCACAGAATTCGTTTCATCACGTCCTCGTCCAAGAAGCAACAAGCCCGAGTCCGGATGGGGGCCACGGGCAGCTCATTCGGTACGTCGACGAGTGTGTCACAGTTCACATCCGTGATGGGGTAGTGGTGTCAGCGCGGCGAGGCGGTGGAGCCGCGGATGACCAGCCGCGTCGGCAGCGTCGTCACCGTCGGCGCTGTCTCAGGTGCCTCGGGGTCGAGCCGCGCGAGCACCTGCCGTGCCGCGATCCGCCCCTGCTCGCGCACGGGTTGGGCGACCGTCGTCAGGTCGCTGAGATCGGCCGCCGGATCATCGTCCACCCCGATCACCGAGATTTGCTGTGGGACAGCCACTCCTGACTTCCGCAGGGTGCGCAGAGCGCCTAGGGCGATCTCGTCGGAGTGGCAGAACACCGCGGTGGGGAGCTGCGGACGGCTCAACAGCATCTCCATGCCTCGGGCGCCGCCGTCGATGCCCCATTCGACGGTCACCACGGCCGGGTCGGCCAGGCCCGCACCGCTGATCTGCTGGTGAAATCCGCGGATCCGGGCCTCGTCGGTGGCCCACGATGTTCCTTCGCCGTCATTGGCCTGGATCATCGCGATGTCGCGGTGCCCGATGCGCAGCAGATGCCCGACGGCCTGCTGGGCGGCCAGTTCGTCGTCGATGCCGACCCATGCTTCATTCCCGTCGGGGTGGTGGCCCCCGACGAACACGGTGGGCAGCCCGAGCTGGTCGAGGCGGGTGTGCTCCCGGGTGGTCAGTGGGACCGAGACGACGATCACCGCGTCCACCTTGCGCCGCAACGGAAGTGCCTCGAAGAAGCGGTGCCGGGTCGACGAGTCCGGCAGCGCACACAACACCAGATCCACACCGACGGTGTCGAATTCGCCGGCGATCCCGGCCAGCATCGTCGAATAGAACCACGCGTCCACGCGCGGCACCACGACACCGATGCGGCCGGTGGTTCCCCCCGAGAGGTGCGATGCCTCTGGCGACACCACGTAGGCCAGTTCGCGCGCGGCCGACAGGATGCGTTCCCGGGTGGCGGGGGAGACGCCGGGTTCGCCCCGCAGTGCGCGCGACACCGACGCGATCGAGACGCCCGACCGCTGCGCCACATCGGTCATGTTGACCGTCTGTTTCGGGATCATCGAAACCGACGATAGCGCAACGTAAGTATTTGCGTCCTTAAATCGGCTGTTGACATTTCGGGCTAGTGCAGCGACTCTAGTGGCGAAAACGTTTACGCAAATCCCGCATCAACGAGGAGCTCGCCGTGACCCCCGAAGTTCCGTCCTGGTGGCAGACCGCCGTCGTCTATCAGGTCTACATCCGCAGCTTCGCCGACGGCAACGGAGACGGCATCGGTGACATCCCGGGCATGCGGGCGCGGCTGCCGTATCTGGCGCGGCTGGGTGTCGACGCCATCTGGATCAATCCCTGGTACCCCTCGCCGATGGCCGACGCGGGATACGACGTCGCCGACTACCGCGACATCGAGCCTTCCTACGGCACCCTCGACGAGGCGCAGGCGCTGATCGCCGAGGCACACGAACTCGGCATCCGGGTGCTGCTCGACATCGTGCCCAATCACACCTCCGACGAGCATGCGTGGTTCCGCGCGGCGCTCGCCGACGAGCCCGGCGCGCGGCAGCGCTACCATTTCCGGCCGGGTCACGGCGCCGACGGCGCCCTGCCCCCCAACAACTGGCAGAGCGTGTTCGGCGGACCGGCATGGACCCAGGTCGCCGATGGTGACTGGTATCTGCATCTGTTTGCTCCCGGTCAGCCGGACCTCAACTGGGATCACGACGAGGTGCGCGGCGAATTCGAGGACATCCTGGCGTTCTGGTTCGACCGTGGGGTCGACGGCTTCCGTATCGACGTGGCGCACGGTCTGGTCAAGGAAGCAGGACTGCCCGACACGGGCGACATCGCCGACACCGGCGCAGACCCTCGTTCAGCACCACGCCGGGCATCCGGCCTGGGACCAGGACGGTGTGCACGAGGTGTACCGAGGGTGGCGTTCGGTCGCCGACCGCTATTCGCCGGAACGGATCTTCATTGCCGAAGCATGGGTGCCCAGCAATGAGCGGCTGGCCCGCTATCTGCGTCCCGACGAGCTGCACACCGCGTTTCAGTTCGACTTCCTGCGCACGCCGTGGCGCGCCGAGCTGCTGCGCGCCGTGGTCGACGACGCGATCGGCGCTGCGGCCACGGTCGGTGCGCCGCCGACCTGGGTGCTGTCCAACCACGACGTGACCCGCACGGTGACGCGGTTCGCTCGCTCGCAGCCGACCCATCTGATCGAAACGGACTGGGAGCGCGGGCGCTGGGCCGACGAGGACCCCGATCACGCCCTGGGACGCCGACGGGCGCGCGCCGCCGCCCTCGTGCAGTTGGCGCTGCCGGGTACCGCCTACGTGTACCAGGGCGAGGAACTGGCTCTCGAGGAGATCGAGGACCTGCCCGACGAGGTGCGCCAGGATCCGACGTGGACCCAGTCCGGCTTCACCGATGTCGGCCGCGACGGCTGCCGTATTCCGTTGCCGTGGACCGCGACAGCCGCGCCGTACGGGTTCGCCGCGGACGACGGCACCGTGACGTGGCTGCCCCAGCCGGGGCACTGGGCCGAGCACAGCGTCGAGGCACAGGACCGCGACCCCGATTCGACGCTGAACCTCTACCGCGCGGCGCTGCACTTGCGTCCCTCGCTGTGGCGTGATGCCGGAGACGTCAAGTGGCTGAACGTCGCCCCCGACGTCGCCGCGTTCGAACGCGGCGGCGCGCAGTGCTGGGTGAACACCGGCGACACCGATGTGACGTTGCCGGCGGTGGCGTCGGTGGCGCTGTCGTCGGCACCGGGTGTCGACCGGGAGCTGCCTCCGGACACGGCCGTGTGGCTCACGGCCGGGGAGTCACCGAAGTAGGCCACTCAGGAAGGGGTCGTGTATGCCTCACTGCCGGTGTGCGCCGCATCCTGGATGGCACAACGACTCTGAAGAAGCGGTGCGGATTTATCGAGCCGCCAGACAGCCATATCAGATTCTCAAAATCGTGTCATCGTCCACTTTGGGGTCCTCCGATTGTCAGTTATGACAAGAAAAGTGAGACATGCGAATCGCGGTTCCGCGGGTGCTGGCCGCGGTCATCGCCCAAAGGACCGACTCGGGTGCGTGGGTGGGCGGGTGGCCGATGCGCAGAACAGGTAGTGCGCTACTCGGGCCGCCCAGCCGCCCCGTCCGTACCGTTTCCTGACATCGAATAATCTCCTGACGACCAGGGAGTGATCATGGCGGACAACCCGATTCCGTTCACCGAACACGCCGAGCGGGTCGAGCAGCGGCGCCGTACAGGTCGGTCGGCCGAGCCCGTAAGTTAGTCAGGCCCGGTTAGCGATACGCGGTCAGGTCAACGTCGAACCGTTAGGCGGCTACGAGCTCGAACGCATGGATCCGACCCATGAGTAGATGCACCATTTGCCGAACAGGTCGGAGAACGATGCCGAACCGCGTGACACCTCGTGGGGTCTTCAGGCTGGAGGTCTGCAGGAGCTTCGCCGACACGTGTCGCCGTGTTCTCCCTCCCCTCTCCTGCGTCACTTCAAAGGTGCGCGCGGGCGTACGATCGCGCTAGGGAGGTCCGAGATGCGGAAACACTCCAGCTGGGTCGCGATGCTCGCCGGTGTCGTCCTCGTGGCCGTGGTGTTGGCGGCGCCTGTGAGCGCCCATCACGGATGGGGCGAGTATCAGGACGCGCAATTCGAGATCACGGGCACGCTCGAGGCGCCCGTCAGCCTTGCCGGGCCGCATGGCATGGCGGCGATGAGGGTCGGTGAAGATGTGTGGGAGGTGGTGCTCGCCCCGTCGCCGCGTACCGCGCGCGCCGGCCTGACAGAGGGCGTCATCCCTGTTGGCGCCGAGGTGACCGCAAGCGGCCACCGGCATCGCGACGCGACGAAGCTCGAAATCAAGACAGAACGCCTCACGTGGAACGGACAGGTGTTCAACGTCTACCCCGACCGCAATTGACGTCCGATCCAGCGGCGCCGCCTCTAGGCGCGCGCCGCCATGGCCGGTCCACGACACGCGCGCATGCATGACGCGCTCGCCTGGCTGCAGTCGTCTGCGCTCGGCATGGTCATGCGCGGCTCCGGACCGTGGACCTATCCTGTCGTCAACCTGATCCACATCCTCGGTGTCGCAGCGCTCTTTGGTGCCGTGCTCATTCTCGATCTGAGGCTGCTGGGGGTGTGGCGCCGTGCGCCGCTCCCATCGATTGCGACCGCTGCCGCACCCGTGGCGACGGCAGGTTTCGCGCTCGCCGCAGCCAGCGGCGTCTGCCTTCTCGCGGCCAATGCTCTCGAGTACGAGCACAACCCGTTTCTGCTGGTGAAGTTCGCGGCAATCGGACTGGGACTCGTGAACACCGTCGCGCTGGGCCGCACTGCGGCGTGGAGGGCGGGCGTCACCCGCGATCTGTCCCGCTCCGAGGCGCGGCGGCTGGCGCTCATGGGTGGCGTGTCGCTCGTCAGCTGGCTGACGGCGGTCGCGGCCGGGCGGATGATCGGGTACTGGTAGTCAACGTGGGTGGTATCTAGCCCAGTCTCGAACTCACCATGCGGCGAATCGGTTGCAGTCGTGGGTGATACCACCGCCAAACGTGCACATAGTGCCAGATCAACCATTGAGCAATAGCCTCGGACGCAACTCCTTCGAGATGGGATCGAAGCCACGTGACGACTACCCAGGCCCCCGCCGCCGAGGCGACGTCAGGGACCCGGAAATCCCATGTGATGGCAGAATTCTCCGTTGCGCCCATCACAGCGCGCTTTGGGGGCTCCTTGTCGCCCGAATTGAGCCCGACCGCCTAGGTTACGATCCGGATGGTTCCGACGACGTCGCTCACCGGGTAGGAGCGCACCGCCAGCCCGCTGCCGGAAACACTCTTCGCCGGAACACAATTCGTAGGTGAAGTTGCGCAACGGGTGCACCACCACCTGCTCGTCGGTCAGCACGTCGGCCAGCGGACCGCCCTTGTGCCCGGCACCTGCCGGGGCGGCAGCAACGGCAACACCGGCAGAGGCGCGGAACTGGCCCTCGGTGGCAGACTCTTCACCGTCCTGCCACGGATCATGATAGGCGGCCCGGCCTGCCGTGAGCGGTCGCCGGACCCTGCCGCGACACGCCAGCTTGGTCGGATTCCCGATATGAACGAAATTGGGATTGATCTTGTGGGATATTGTCCGGGATTTCTGGGAAAGCCCAGTTCAGTGCGGGCGATATGTGACCGGAAGTGGGAGCAGCAATGCCGACCCGGTGCCGTCGACTCCGCGCCGAGATCGGTCGGAAGTCGGTGTGCAGCTGGATGGCTCGCCGCTGACGCTAGTCAGTGCGCGAGGTGCTATTTGGGCACCCCTATTCCGGGCCGGGGCCTTCGCGGCCGAGCCGACGCTGTCGGTCGAGCTTGGACACGAACACCGCCGCCTGAGTGCGGCGCTCCATTCCGAGTTTGGCGAGCAGCCGCGAGACGTAGTTCTTGACCGTTTTCTCGGCGAGGAACATCTGCGCGGCGATCTGCTTGTTGGTCAGGCCTTCACCCAGCAGATCGAGAAGAATCCGCTCCTGATCGGTCAGACCCGAGAGGGGATCAGTGTCCTCTCCCGCGCCACGCAGCTTGGCCATCAACGCCGCTGCGGCCCGGTTGTCGAGCAGTGATCGGCCCGAGCCGACCTCCTTGATGGCGCTGGCCAGTTCCATGCCCTTGATGTCTTTGACCACGTATCCGCTGGCGCCGGCGAGGATCGCGTCGAGCATCGCCTCGTCGGAGGTGAACGACGTGAGCATCAGGCAGCGCAGGTCTGGCAGCCGCGAGAGTAGATCGCGGCATAGTTCGATGCCATTGCCGTCGGGGAGCCGGACGTCGAGAACGGCCACGTCGGGATGCAGCGCCGGGATCCGTGCCAGGGCTTCGGCTACCGAACCGGCTTCGCCGATGACATCGAGTTCGGGATCAGTGCTGAGTAGGTCGATCAGGCCGCGCCGGACGACCTCATGGTCGTCCACCAGGAAAACCTTCACCATGGCCTGGCCCCTACGTGTCGGCACCGTTCACAGTGCGTTCTGCGGTTCACACACCAGTATTGAACAGTCTGTGTCGCGCAGGGCGGTATTGCCGAGCGGGCCGAGGAGCGCGCCGATGCCACCGGGCCGGTCGCGGCCGACGACCACGAGCTGAATCGAGCCCGCGTGTGCGGCGATGTAATCCAGGCCGTCGCCCTGGGTGCTCACCGAGGTGATATCGAGATCGGGGTAGAGGCGTTGCCATTCAGCTAGCCGGCGTTGCCAGTGGGCTTCAACGTCGGCATACATCCGGGCGGGCGTCAGCACGGTGACCGGAGCGCCCCGGCGCTGCGCGGCCTCGAAACCGCGGCGCAACACCGCGCTGCCTGCTGGTGTGTCGGCCACTTCGATGACCACCGCGCGGTTCGGTCCGCTGTGGGCACGGTGGGTTCGCACGATCGCCACGGGGCAGTGCGCTGCGGCCGACAGGGCTGCCGCGGTCGAGCCGATGCGGCCCTGCGTGGCGTGCTTGAGGCCACGGGCGCCGACGCACAGCATCACCGCGCAGCGGGCAGCCTCCAGCAGTGCTTGCACCGGACGTCCCTGCAGGATTTCGACTTCGATTTTGACGGGCCGCTCGGTCGACTCCACCGCGGTCAGGGCGTGACGCACCGCCACCTCGGCGATGCGGCGGCTGTGATCCTGCGGGTCTATTGCCTGCGGATCCGCCGGTTCGGTCACGTACACCAACCGCAGGGGCACGTCGCGCTCGACCGCTTCGTCTATCGCCCACAACGCGGCGTCGACAGCGGATTGGGATCCGTCGATCGCGACCAGAATGCAGGGTGTCGGGCTTGGGTCTAACATGTTTCCCCCCTGTGCATTTGGAGTACGTGGCCGACCGGCCGGCGAGGTGTCGGGGGAGGTGTGGCGTCCAACGCGGGTGCCAGGCCGACCCGGACCAGCACCTGCGGAATGGCGTCACGGTCGATGAGCGAGGCGACGAGATCGCGAACCGTCGGCACCTCGGTGACGTGGGTGAGCGTGCAGGTCGCCATCCCCGCCATGGTGGCATCCAGTAGTACCGCGGAAAGTGCTTCACCACAGCGTATTACGCTGTCTCCCGTGTCGTCTTCAGTGGAAAGCACGAGGATGGCCGAGCGGTCGTCGCCCACCTCGCTGCGTCGTTCGGGTTGGGCGACGACGGGGAATGTACGTCCGACATCGACCCGGTCGCTTTCGGCCGCCGATATCAGCGAGCTGTGCGGGATTCCATCACTGGAAACGAAATCAGCTGTCCACCACGCCAGTTCGATGTGATAGGCAGAGTCGTACAGGCGCAGCGCGTCAGCGAATTGGGAGGCCTCGGCCAGGGGGCCCCGAAGTTCATCGGCAATGACGTCCACCCGAACCGGGCCGGCCCCTACGCTGTGGTCCAGGATGGCCGCCAGTCGATCCCAGTCCGGTGGCGCGGCCAGCGGCAACCGGTCGGTGCGCCGCAACAGGATCGCATCGGCACGGCGCCGGTGCTCGTCAGAGACCGTCGCCGCGGTGAACTCGATCGTCGCGAGGTGCAGGGGATCGGCGTGGTCGGGAAAACGCGTCACGGTGGTGTCCCAGCCGGTCGCGGCCATTGCCACCCGGAAATGGTCGAGAACAGCGCCGCAGCCGATCAGGGATTCGCGGCCGGTGGCGTCCGTGGACCGGACCAAGCGTGCCGGGTCGGCGAACAGCTCGACGGTGTGGTCGGTGGCGACCCAGCGCCAAGGCTGGCTGTTGTGCAGCGACGGCGCCCTGCAGGCCACCTGTAGCGCATCGACGATCACCTCGGATCGAACCTGTGTCGCGGGCATCGTTACCTCCGTTTGGCGCATTACCAGCATCGCTCGACTCGCGCGCACGCAGACAGGGCCAATGGTCCTCAACCACCGGTCCGATGGCGCGACCCTTGATGTCGTGGCGGGGTCGAGAACTCGACGACACTTTGCGCACCCTCGGGCACGCCGCGATCGGCCGTGCCGTCGCCTGGAATGCGTCGGTTTCGGCGTGGACTGCGCGGTACGAGTGTCTGAAAACTGTTGGTGGACAGCACTTCAGCGCCGAAGCACTCGACTTGATGGCGGGTCGCTGTCGGACTGCCCATCGGTCGGGCGCTTTGAGGCGAAGTGCAGCAACGCTTTCGACGTCAGGCGTCGACAGGAGGCGGCGCCAGCGCGACGAGCGGCGGTGTGCCGGGTTTCCTAGGTAGTCAGCAACGCCGTTCGCCACCCTGATGCCACCGCACTATGGCGACCGTCGGAGCCGACGAAGGCCGGTCGGGCAGGCCACCGAACCAAGGGCGGGGAACCAGACGACGTGGCCTGGCTGCGGGCTGACACACCTGCCGCGCCGCGCCGAGGATGCCGGCGGGCAACTGCGCGTGCGGGCGGCGCCGAACGGACAGCAACCCGTGACTGGCACCTCTGGGCCGCGAAGAGCAACCAGACAACATTCGATCCAGATGCTGACCAGCACATTTCTCGCCATATCGTAATTATCCGTATTGGTGCAGCTCAGAGCCAAGCTCCGGTGACAGGATCGCGTCTCATTGGCAACGGTTGCATAACACCAGAATTGTCGTGTCGGCGAAATCGGAATTTGTCGGTTCAGATAGCCCAGTAACTACGTGAATGTAATTTGTACGACGGACAGAAGGACTGGGAGCACATGTCACGGACCAAGAAGGGCATCGTCGTTGTCATGCTGGGCAGCGCGGGGATGTTCGTGAGTGCCCCACTGTTCACCCCCGTCGCTGTCGCCGACCCGACACGCGGCGGGGTGCCCTGTGTGGGGATACTGCAGCAAATCGTCTCGAATCCGGGCGACATCCCCCAGTCGCTACAGCGCGCGGCGTCGTCGTTCACCGGAGGCCCGGGGCAGCCTGCACCTCCGGTCGCGGTGCCGCCGGCCAGTTCCTCCTCTGCGGGTGCGCCTCCGGTTCCGCCGCGCCCGCCCGCGTCCGTGTCGACGTCGTCGTCGGGCGTTGCGCCTCCCGTACCGCCTTCGCCCGCGGTTCCGGCGGCGAGCTCAACTGGTGGAGGTACCCCACCAGTGCCGCCGCGGCCGCCGGCGTCGGTGTCGGTCCCCTCGTCGGGGACGACGCCTGTTGTGCCTCCGGCTCCCGGTGTGCCCGCCGTGAACTCGGGTGGCGCAGGCACTCCTCCGCTGCCCCCGGTGCCGGGAGGGTCAGTCGGTACGCCCGTGGTCAACGTCGGTCCGCCGGCGCCTCCCATCCCGGGCGCCCCGATCGTCGGTGAGGCCGGGGTGGCGATGCCGCCCGCGCCGCCGGTTCCCGGTGTTCCTGCAGCCGTCCCGGTCGGAGCGGCCGTGCCTCTTGCCCCGTCGGTCCCGGGTGCGCCAATTATGGGTGAGGCGGGAGCGCTGACGCCTCCGGGTCCGCCGACGCCGGGTGCGCCGGTTGCGGCCGCCGCCGGAAACGCGAGTCCTGGCGGTCCCGGGGTTCCCGGGGCGCCGTTCGAGGGTGCGTCCGGCGCGGTGCCTCGTGCTGGTCTTCCTGGGCCGGGTGCCCCGGTGGCGGCGGCTGCCGGAAATGCCGCTCCTTCAGCCCTACCCGGGCCGGGTGCGCCGGTGGCGGCGGCTGCCGGAAACGTGAGTCCTGGCGGTCCCGGGGTTCCCGGGGCGCCGTTCGAGGGTGCGTCCGGCGCGGTGCCTCCTGCTGGTCTTCCTGGGCCGGGTGCCCCGGTGGCGGCGGCTGCCGGAAACGCTGAGTCCTGGCGGTCCCGGGGTTCCCGGGGCGCCGTTCGAGGGTGCGTCCGGCGCGGTGCCTCCTGCTGGTCTTCCTGGGCCGGGTGCCCCGGTGGCGGCGGCTGCCGGAAATGCCGCTCCCTCAGCCCTACCCGGGCCGGGTGCGCCGGGTGGCGGTGAGGCCGGTGTGGTGACGCCTGGGGCTGCGGGTGTTCCGGGGGCGCCTGTGGTGAATTCGGTTGAGGCGGTGACGCCTCCGGCTCCGGGTTTGCCGGGTGCTCCGGTGGCGGGTTCCTCGGGTGCGGTGACGCCGCCGTCTCCGGGTGTGCCTGCGACGCCCGCCGGGAATACCGTCGAGACCTTTTCGCCGCCCGCACCTCCCGCTCCAGCGACACCTTCGTCGAGCTCAGTGGAGACCTTCTCGCCTCCTGCACCGCCAGCGCTTGCGACGCCTGCGGGTTCGTCGATAGAAATCGGATCGCCGCCGGCTCCGGGTGTTTCGGGTGTTCCGGTCGTAGGTGAGGCGGGTGTGGTGACGCCGCCGGCTCCGGGTGTGCCTGCGGCGCCTGCGGGTTCGTCGATAGAAATCGGATCGCCGCCGGCTCCGGGTGTTTCGGGTGTTCCGGTCGTAGGTGAGGCGGGTGTGGTGACGCCGCCGGCTCCGGGTGTGCCTGCGGCGCCTGCGGGTTCGTCGATAGAAATCGGATCGCCGCCGGCTCCGGGTGTTTCGGGTGTTCCGGTCGTAGGTGAGGCGGGTGTGGTGACGCCGCCGGCTCCGGGTGTGCCTGCGGCGCCTGCGGGTTCGTCGATAGAAATCGGATCGCCGCCGGCTCCGGGTGTTTCGGGTGTTCCGGTCGTAGGTGAGGCGGGTGTGGTGACGCCGCCGGCTCCGGGTGTGCCTGCGGCGCCTGCGGGTTCGTCGATAGAAATCGGATCGCCGCCGGCTCCGGGTGTTTCGGGTGCTCCGGTCGTAGGTGAGGCGGGTATGGTGACGCCGCCTGCGCCACGGGCCCCTGTGACTCCTCTGGAAGCCCCTGCGGGGGACGGCACACCGCCCTCTCCGCCGGTTCCGGGCGCGCTGATCGATGCGGCCGAGGGCGCGGCGACGCCATCGGGGCTGCCCGCCGGGGGGTCACCGGTCGAGGCCGTTTCTGCCAACGTCGCGCCTGCGGGGTCGCCGGTTCCGAATGCAGCGACCGTCGGTGACGCCGGTATCGGCGTTCCGGCCGGCTTGTCCGGTGGTGGTGCGCCGGTGGAGGCTGCCGCGGGTGGGGTCGGTCCTGCGGGACCTGCCGGGCCTGCCTGCTGCGGGCCTGCCTGCTGTAGGTGCGCCGGTGGAGGCTGCCGCGGGTGGAGTGGGTCCCGCCGGTCCGCTTGCTGCGGGTCTGCCTGCTGCCGGGGTGCCTGCCGCCGCAGCGGTCCCCGGCGGAACACCGCAGTTCCCGCCCGCACCGGCCGCGCCGGTCTTCGGTGAGGCGGGGGTGGCCGCACCGCCCGTCCCGCCGGTCCCCGGTGGAGGCGCTGCGGTTCCAGGTGTAGCCGTGACGCCGCCGAAGCCGCCGGTTCCCGGTGTCCCCGCGCGGACTTCGGTGCCGGGCGTGACGCCACCTGCGCCGGCCGTTCCGCCGTCCTCGACGAGCGCGGCGGTCAACAACCCGATTCCGCCGATTCCGCCGGTGCCGCCGTCCCCGGTGGGCGTCCACACCGGCACGCCGCCGCTGCCGATTCCAGGGATCCCTGGCAGTTCGCTCACGGTCGGCGACCTTCTGGCCCCTCCCGGTGTGATCCGCGGCGTGCAGGACACCGCGTCGTCGGTGGCCGGGGTGCTTCCGCCGCCTGCGGCCCCGGTGCCGGGTGCTTCCGGAGCTGTCGGTGTGGGTGCACCGGCCCCGTCGAGTCCGCTTACCCCGCTGGCGGCGACGGGTCTGTCCAATCTGATCGCGCCCCCGCCGTTGAACATTCCGTCGATCCCCGGCCTGCCGGTGCCGCTGCCCAACGAGATCCCCGTGCCGACCGATCTGCTGTGCCTGGGCACCGATTGGTCAGCCTCCCAACCTGATCCGGCCGCCGCACCTGCAGTCAACGCGGACATCCCCAGGGCATTGGTGACCGGCACGGATCCCCTCGGGGAGCGTCGTGACCGCTGGGACCACCAATAGCGATGGCACCCGGGGCATACTGGCCGAATGGGGTCTGAGGGAGCAGAAACCGCCAAGCCGCCCGTCCTCTTCCTGCACGGAGTTTTTGGCCGGCCATCGTTGGTCGATCCGTGGATCAGGTATTTCGAGACCCGGGGCTTCGAAGTGCACGCTCCGGCGCTGCCCGGTCGGGACCCGACCCGGGAGGAGGTGCTGGCGGCGACGGGCATCCAGGACTGCTTCCAGGTGGCCGTCAGCGCCTACGACCGGTTGCATCGGCAGCCGATCGTGATCGGCCACAGCATGGGCGGTCTTCTGGCCCAGAAGATCGCCGCCGCACGTTCGCCGCGCGCCACGGTGCTGTTGGCTGCCGTCCCGCCGGGAACATTGTGGCCGCAGGTCAAGGTCCTGCCGCACCTGTTCCCGCTGCTACCGCGAATCCTGGGCGGGCGGGCGTTCCTTCCGTCCGAGCGGACCCTGCGTGAGGTTCCACTGAGCACATTGTCCGCCGCTGAGCAGGATGAATTGGTCCCGCGCCTGGTCAAGGATTCGGGGCGGGTGTTCCGCGAGATGTCGCTGGGAGCCTCCTGCACCCGGGTCAACGCCGCGGAGGTGGCCTGTCCGGTGCTCTGCGTCAGCGCCGGACAGGACCGCAATGTGGCCCCATGGATCTCACGGCGCATCGCGAGGCGCTACCGCGCCGAGCATCAGGTGCACCCTGGGCTCCCGCACTGGATCATCGCCGAGTCGGCCGTCGGCGAAGTCGCACCGCCCGTCCTCGAATGGTTGACGAAAACGCTCAACCTGCCTGACCGGTAAATGACCCAAGGTGACCAGATGCGCGGCAGCGTCCGGCGGAGCTTGCGGAGCCGGATAGTGTTGTGGCGGTGTGTGGTTGAGGGTTCAGGCGGCGGGTTCGAGTGTGACGCGGTAGCCCAGGGCGATGAGTTGGGCGATGTGGTTGCGCGTGCGGCGTTCGATGTTGATGCGGCTGTCGTGGTAGTCGGGTCCGAGGTCGTGGAATCGGGCGAGGGGGTAGGCGAGCAGGTGCCAGACGGTGACCAGGATGGAGCGGGCGACCGCGACGAGGGCTTTGAGCTTGCCGCGTCTTTTGACGATGCGGCGGTAGCGCTGGCCCAGGAAGGTGTCGGTGCGTGCGGCCGCGGCGGCGGCCTGGCCGAGCGCGCCTTTGAGATAGGGGTTGCCCTTGCCGGTGCGCCCACCGCGGGTGACGGGCCCGGATTGGATGGTGCGCGGGCACAGCTTGGCCCACCCCACCAGGTGCCCGGGGGTGGGGAAGCGGCTCATGTCCAGCCCAATCTCGGCGATGATCACCTGCGCGTTGTGTTCGCCGACGCCGGTGATCTCGTCGAGGCGCTCGATGGCGCTGAGCCGGGCGCACCCGGCCTCGACGGCCGGATCGATCCGACCCGGTGCCCCGCCGGTCGGTTCGGGTGCGCCCCAAGATGGGGGCGACCCGGCGTCGGATCCGTCGCCCGTGCCGGGTGCGGTGATGTCGGTGTCCTCGCCGCCACCGCCACCGTCATCGGCGGCCGCGGCGGCCGCGGGCATCTCGGCGATCAGATCTTCGATCCGGCTGGTGAGGGTGTTGATCTGGGCGCTCAGCGCGTCGATCTGGGCCAGCAGCAGCCCGGCGAGCTCGCCATGATGGTCATCGAAGCGCCCATCCAGTGCGGTGATCAATTCTGCGCGTTTGGCCCTCATCTTTCCGCGGGCCAGCTCGGCCAGCCGCCGCGGGTCCCGTTCGCCGGCGATGAGTGCCTCGATCATGTCGCGCGCCGACATGGTGTCCAGCCGCGACGCCACCACCGACACCTTGATCGACGCGTCCTCGAGCAGCTTTTCCAGGCGCTGCCAGTAACGCGTGCGCTCGTGAGTCAGATCTTCACGCAGCCGGGTGTAGTCGCGCAGCCGCCGGATCTCGGCCGGCGGCACGAACGAGGGGCGCAACAGGCCTTTCTCGGTCAACTTGGCCAGCCACACAGCGTCGAGTTTGTCGGTCTTGGGTCGGCCCGGGACGTTCTTCACATCCCGGGCATTGACCAGCTGCACCGACAGCCCCGCGGCCTCCAGCAGGTAGTACCAGATCCGCCAGTAATCCGAGGTGGACTCGACGGTGACCTTCTCGATGCCCGACTCGGCCAACTGCTCGCCCAGTTCGGTAATGGACCCGGTGCGCGCGGGCACGTCCCACACCCGGCTGAACCGGCGCCCGGCCTTTCCCGGCAGTCGCACGCACACCTTGCCCGTCGCCTTGGCCACATCGACCGCCGCGACCCGCTCGATCACCAGCTCGTGCTCGGCATCGGGAATCACTTCCGGTGCAGACCTATCCACCGGCGCCGGTTTCCGCTTCACTCTTTGACCCACTTGTCTTGCCCTCCAAACGAATTCGAATCAATCCATCGGGTGGGACGCCTGGGGGCCTCGGTCAAGGGAACCGAAATTCTGACCGGCGTGCTCGAAGCAACAGTACGTGACCCTTCCAGGTCGGGCCCCGGCACCAAGCTGACTAACGGGCACTACAGCCCAAGGAAGCGACGGCGTCGGCAGGCGACCCGACCCCATTTTCACGCCTACGAGGCGTCACCAACAGGGATAGGAAGCTGACTAGCCTTCACTGAAAGCGGCTGACCGCCCGGGGATTTGGGTAAACCTAGTCGGCTGCTGACTGTGCGCTGGCGACCAGGTCGGTGGCGATCTTGATCAACGGCACATTCGAGTCCTGCGACAACTTGCGCAGCAGGTCGAACGCCTGAACCGCGTCCACGCTGTAGCGCTCCATGATCATACCCTTGGCCTGGCCGATGATGTCTCGGCTGGAAAGCGCCCGCCGGAACTGCTCGTCGCGGCGCGCGGCGTTCCATGCAACCGAGGAGTGCGCCGCAAAGATCAACCCCAGGGTGCGCGACTCGGGGGTGAATACACCGGGTCGCTCGGAGTAGACGTTCAGGGCACCCAGCGTCTCGCCGGCGATGAACATCTGGAATGCCATGATCGAACGGATGGGCGTCTCGGCCAGCGCGTCCCGCCGATAGTTCGGGAACCGTTCGTCAGTCTCCAGATCGACCACGTGGACGGTCTTCTCTTCCCACGCCGCCGTCAGGCAGGGGCCCTCCTGATGCCGCTGCTGGACCTTGTCGAGCAGCAGGGGCCAGTGATGGGTCGCCGCCGGAGTGTCGACCTCCTTGCCGTTGCGGGCGAGGGTGATCCCTGCGTACTGCGCGCCTGGAATCTCCACAGCGGCGTGTTCAGCAAGCTCTGCGACCACGGTTACGGAGTCGGCGTCAGGCCTGCTGTGCAGCCCCTGCACTAGCTCCGCGACGCGCAGGTGCGCCGCTTCCATGCCGGCTTGATCGTTCACCGTCACCGTCCGTTTGGTCGAGCGTCGATTTGGTTCTTCAGGCTACCGCTGACCACCGCAGATGGCTGACGCATGGCCCATGTCGCGTCTGTGACCACCCGGAACTGGCCGATCGCGTCCGCGGTTCGCCGGCGCGGAGCAAGTCGGAAGGGAACAGGCCGCCGCATCCCGAATTCCAGCAGGTGTCAGGTCTGAGTCGTACCATCCACCGACGACGTCCTCGACGTGATGAGACGCCTCAGGGGTGGACTACGCGTACACGGTTCGAGCACTGCGGTCCTGCCGGCGCGTTCATATTGCCGATCAGGCCAGCCGGGTGATCGGGACAGCGTCCTCGCCCCGCAGGAAATCACGCATATGGGTGAAGCCGTCGCGTCGCCATGCCTCGATGACCCACACCAGCGCGATCAGGGGCAGCGGCCCGAACGCGGCCCACCACCCGGCACCGGCAGGCAGCAGCTCGCCGATCACCTGCTGGCGCGGGACACCGTCGACCACGCCGGCAGCCATTCGTTGAGCAGGATCGTCAGCATGCGGGTGATCTCGAACGGTCCGAATGCCGTTGCCGCCGTCCAGGACACGCAGGCGATGAGCAATGCCCGTGGCCAGGCCAGCATCACCGACTGGTCGTCGACGATGTCGGCTGCCGAGCCGATCGACTCGGCGATGAACGCGAAGGCCAGCCGCGATCAACGCGAGCAGGGTCAGGTGCGACGACGCGTCACTGATCCTCTGAAACGAGTCCGTGAGGATGCGGACCACCAGCTGGGACGACGCGGCGGGACCGGTGCGATACAGGATCATCACCACCAGCCCGGATATGACGATCGAAATCAGCCAGGCCAGTACCGCCGTGCAGATCATCCAACGCCAGCGACCCGATCAGCGGAACCACCAGCGAATCGGTGTCGTCGCTGCTGCGGACCACCAGCAGCGGCACCACCCCGATCGTCAGGACGCCGACCGCCCGGATCAGCAAGGGCACCGTGAAGATCGTCAGTTCCCCGGCATCGAAGTCGGGATCTCGGCGCCGAATCGCGGAGAACTCCGCGTACAGCACCGACTGTGCGCGGCGTAGCGACAGCCGGCTGATCACAGTGCGCTCAGATAACGGTCGGTGATCAGTCGCTGCATCAGCGAGATCACCGGAAAACCCAGCCGGCTCCACCAGGTCGCGTGCCTGGAAAACGCAGCCACCTCGGCGATGACGTCCTCGGTCGTCGGGTCGTAGCGAACCAAGAACAGCTCCTCACCGGACTCGGCATGTCCGGGCAGCGTCCCGTACGCGAAACCGCGGCGGTCGGGCTCGTCGACGACGTAGACCACCCGGCACGGGGCAACCACCGGCCCGAGATGTACCAACACCTCGGCGTCGACCCTGGCGACCGGGTGATTGGCCTCCACCCGCAGACCCGCCCCGCGCAACATCCCCCAGCGCATGCCTTGTGCCGCAGCCTGATCGAAGCGGTCACGGCCACGGCCGATCACCGACGACTTGCGCAGATGGTGGTATCCGTCGGGCATCGGCCCGGCGGTTGCGCCCACCTCGGAGTACGTCAGAGCCTTGCCGGACAGGTCGCTCAGATTCACGGATGTCAGCTTGTCATCGTCGGGGTACCGTCGTCATCGTGACTTCGACCTTGACCCTTGGTGGCGACCTCACTGTCAACCGTCTCGGCTTCGGCGCGATGCGCCTGACCGGTAAGGGTGTCTGGGGCCCGCCTGCCGATCGCGACGAATGCATCAGAGTGCTGCGCCGGGCTGCGGAACTCGGAGTCGACTTCATCGACACCGCGAACTCCTACGGCCCGTACGTGTCCGAGGAGCTGATCCGTGAGGCGCTGCACCCCTACGACGGGGTCGTCGTCGCGACGAAGGCGGGCCTGCTGCGCATCGGTCCGGACCAGTGGCCGGTTCTGGGTTACCCGGCCTATCTGCGCCAGGAGTGCGAGATGAGCCTGCGTCGCCTCGGCGTGGACACCATCGACCTGTTCCAGCTGCACCGCATCGACGACAAGTTCCCCTTCGAGGATCAGATCGGTGAGCTGGTCGCGCTGCAGCAGGAGGGCAAGATCCGGCACATCGGCCTGTCCGAGGTCACCGCCGAACAGCTCGACGCCGCGCGTTCGATCACGACGATCGTCTCGGTGCAGAACATGTACAACCTCACGGTCCGCACCGCCGAACCCGTGCTCGAAGCCTGCGAAACCGCGGCATCGCGTTCATCCCGTGGTTCCCGTTGGCCGCAGGCCCGCTCGCGGCGGCCGACGGACCGCTGCAGCGCATCGCCGCCGACCACGACGCCACACCGTCGCAGCTGGCGCTGGCCTGGCTGCTCAAGCGCTCACCGGTGATGCTGCCCATCCCCGGCACCTCCAAGGTCGCCCACCTGGAGGAAAACGTCGCCGCGGCGGGAATCGAGCTCACCGACGCCGAGTTCGAGACGCTGAGCAAAGCCGGGGCAGCCGACGGTTGAGACAACCAATACGGTAAGCGGGTGAGCGCCAATGAATCCGTCGATGCACATGCAGGCGGGGGATTCAATCCGCCCGAACCCACCACCGACGGCGGACCGGACTACGGGCGCTTCGTCGAAGCGGTCCGTGCCATCCAGGATCATGCCCGCGCCGCCAACGCACCCGACGACGTGATCACCGAAGCCGCCGACCTGCTCGAGAAGGCATCGCAGTTGCTCGCGCCCTACGACGCCGACGAGTGGTCGTCGCCGTCGGGCCGCCGGATGGATCTGCCCAACCGCGGGAACATCCTGCAGGTGCCGGTGGACCTGTACGTCACCGAGGACGGCCGCGTGGGCGGCGTTGCCCAGTTCCGCCGGTACCACCTCGGCCGCAACGGCGCGGCGCATGGCGGCGCGGTGGCGCTGCTGTTCGATTCGCTGCTCGGTTTCACCGCGTTCAAGCTCAGCCGCAGCCGAGCGCAACGCACCGCGTTCCTGCACGTCGACTACCGCAGGATCGCCCCGGTGGAGAAGGAAGCTTCGGGTCGACGCCGGCATCGACACCATCGAAGATCGCAAGGTCTTCGTCTCCGGCAGGATCCTCGACGGAGATGACGTGGTGGCAGAAGCGCACGCGCTGTTCATCAAGCTGAGGCCCGGACAGCCATGACGCGACACCGAAAGCCACGGGATCACCCGACGATGGGCGCGGTGGCGCGACCGGTTGCGCGAGCGGCGTGTCGTCAACCTGGGCTATCGCATCGTCGTCGGCGTGGTCGGCCTGCTGGTCCTCGGCGTCGGCATCCTCGCCATCCCGTACCCGGGCCCGGGCTGGGCGATCGTGTTCATCGGCCTGGCCATCCTCGCAACCGAATTCGACTGGGCACGCAAACTGCTGGCCTACGCGCGCATCCGCTACGACGCCGCGATGGCCTGGTTCAAGCGGCAGCACATCGGCGTGCAGGCGCTGGGTGCGGTGTTCACCACCGCGATCGTGCTGGCCACGCTGTGGATGCTCGGCGCGGTCGACTGGGCGGGGGAATTGGTGAACATCGAGTACGAGCTGGCTGGATAGCCCGATTGGTATCGGGGTGTGAGGGCTCGCCCCGATAGCATGGTCGCGGTCAGCGACCTGACCACGAGGCACCACTGATCACCCGAAAGTTTGGAGAGCCCGCGATGAGCGCCCCCGCCAGCCCTGCCCCAGCAGCCCCGATCCGGGTCGCTGCCGGGACGACCGCAGGCCAGGCGGTACGCGACGCCGGCTTGCCGGCCAGGGGAGTCCCTGACGCCGTGGTCGTCGTCCGCGACGCCGACGGGCGGCTGCGTGACCTGTCGTGGGTACCTGAGGCCGACGTCGACGTCACGCCGGTGCCTGCCGACAGCGACGACGGCCGCAGCGTCATCCGCCATTCGGCCGCCCACGTCCTCGCCCAGGCCGTGCAGGCGCTGTTTCCCGACGCCAAACTCGGCATCGGCCCGCCTATCACCGACGGCTTCTATTACGACTTCGAGGTCGCCGATCCGTTCACCCCGGAAGATCTCGAGGCGCTCGAGAAGCGGATGCGCCAGATCGTCAAGGAAGGCCAGCTGTTCTCCCGTCGCGTCTTCGAGTCCAAGGACCAGGCCCGCGAGGAACTGGCCGGCGAGCCGTACAAACTCGAGCTCATCGACGACAAGTCCGGCGACCCCGATGTCATGGAGGTCGGCCCCCCCGGATCCAAGCCGAGCTGACCGCCTACGACAACCTCAATCCCCGTACCCGCGAACGGGAGTGGGGTGACCTGTGCCGCGGGCCGCACATCCCGACCACGCGCTACATTCCGGCGTTCAAGCTGACCCGCAGTTCAGCCGCCTACTGGCGCGGTGATCAGAACAACGCAAGCCTGCAACGCATCTACGGCACCGCCTGGGAATCTCAGGAGGCGCTGGACCGCCACGTCGAGCTCGTCGAGGAGGCGCAGCGCCGCGACCACCGCAAGCTGGGTGTCGAGCTGGACCTGTTCAGCTTCCCCGACGAGATCGGTTCGGGCCTACCGGTATTCCACCCCAAGGGCGGCATCGTGCGCCGCGAGCTCGAAGACTACTCGCGCCGCAAACACATCGAGGCGGGCTACGAGTTCGTCAACACCCCGCACATCACCAAGGCGCAGCTGTTCCACACCTCTGGGCACCTGGATTGGTATGCCGACGGCATGTTTCCTCCGATGCACATCGACGCCGAGTTCAACGAGGACGGCACGGTGCGCAAGCCGGGCCAGGACTACTACCTCAAGCCGATGAACTGCCCGATGCACTGCTTGATCTACCGCGCTCGCGGCCGGTCATATCGCGAACTCCCGTTACGCGCCTTCGAGTTCGGTGCGGTGTACCGGTACGAGAAGTCCGGCGTGGTGCACGGGTTGACCAGGGTGCGCGGGCTGACCATGGACGATGCCCACATCTTCTGCACCCGTGATCAGATGCGCGACGAGCTCAGGTCGCTGCTGAGCTTCATCCTGGATTTGCTCGGTGACTACGGGCTCGACGACTTCTACCTCGAACTGTCCACCAAGGACCCCAAGAAGTTCGTCGGCTCCGAGGAGATCTGGGAGGAAGCCACCAACACGTTGGCCGAGGTGGCCGCCGAATCCGGGCTGGAGCTGGTGCCCGACCCGGGGGGCGCCGCGTTCTACGGACCCAAGATCTCGGTGCAGGCGCGCGACGCGCTCGGACGAAGCTGGCAGATGTCGACCATCCAGTTGGACTTCAACTTCCCCGAACGGTTCGAGCTGGAATACACCGCGGCAGACGGCAGCCGGCAGCGGCCGGTGATGATCCACCGCGCGCTGTTCGGCTCGATCGAGCGGTTCTTCGGCATCCTCACCGAGCATTACGCGGGAGCGTTCCCGGCCTGGCTGGCGCCGGTGCAGGTGGTCGGCATCCCGGTCGCCGACGGCCACGCCGACTACCTCAACGAGTTGGTGACGCGGCTGCGCAAGCGCGGTATCCGCGCCGAGGTGGACTCCAGCGACGACCGGATGGCCAAGAAGATCGTCAACCACACCAACCAGAAGGTGCCGTTCATGCTGCTCGCGGGAGACCGTGATGTGGAAGCTGGGGCCGTGTCGTTCCGGTTCGGCGATCGCACGCAGATCAACGGAGTTCCGCGAGACAAGGCGGTCGAGGCCATCGCGGACTGGGTGGCGCGGCGCGAGAACGCCACGCCCACTGCGGAACTCGTTGTATTCGGCTCCGATGACCCTGTACCAGACGAGGGGTGACGTGGATCCGGAGGACACGATCGTAGACCGCGGCGTCGGCGACCCGGACCACCTGCAACGGCTGTGGACGCCACATCGGATGTCCTACATCGCCGAGGCGCCGATGAAGACCGGCCGTGCGACGACCACCGAGCCGTTCAGCGACATTCCCACGATGTCCGACGAGGACGGCCTAGTGGTCGCCCGCGGCGAACTGGTCTACGCCGTGCTGAATCTCTACCCGTACAACCCCGGACATCTGATGGTGGTGCCCTACCGCAGGGTCGCCGAGCTCGAGGACCTCACCGTCGAGGAGAGCGCAGAGCTGATGACTTTCGCGCAGAAGGCGATTCGGGTCATCAAAGCGGTCTCGCAGCCCCACGGGTTCAACGTCGGCCTCAACCTCGGTCAGTCGGCGGGCGGCAGTCTGGCCGAGCATCTGCACATGCACGTCGTGCCGCGCTGGGGCGGCGACGCCAACTTCATCACGATCATCGGGGACTCCAAGGTCATCCCGCAGCTGCTCAGGGACACTCGCGAGTTGCTGGCCACCGAGTGGGACAAGCAGCAGTGAGCGACTTCTATCTGATGACCCGCGCGGCCTACGCGAAGTTGTCGAAGCCGGTGGCCAAAGGTGCGCTGCGCCTGGGTCTGACGCCTGACAGCGTCACGATCCTCGGCACCGCCGGCTCAGTGCTGGCCGCGCTCACCCTGTTCCCGATCGGGCAGTTGTTCTGGGGTGCGATCGCGGTGTTCGTGTTCGTGCTCGCCGACATGCTCGACGGGGCGATGGCCCGCGAACGCGGGGGCGGCACCCGGTTCGGGGCGGTCCTGGATGCCACCTGCGACCGGATCAGCGACGGCGCGGTGTTCTGCGGGCTACTCTGGTGGGCGGCCTTCGGGCGGGAGAGCGCCGAGCTGGTGGTCGCGACGATGATCTGCCTGGTGTCCTCGCAGGTCATCTCCTACATCAAGGCCCGCGCAGAAGCCAGCGGTCTGTCCGGTGACGGCGGGCTGATCGAGCGGCCCGAGCGACTGGCCATCGTCCTGGTCGGGGCGAACCTGTCCGACCTGCCGTTCGTCTCGCTGCCCTGGGTGCTCGACGCCGCGTTGTGGGTGCTCGCGGTGGCCAGTCTGGTGACCGTGGGACAGCGGCTGCACAGCGTGCGGACATCGACCGGCGCGATGGACCCACTTACAGTGACCGACAGCAACGAGGAACCCGAGACCACCGAACAATGACACAGCACCCGGCAGGCCCGAACTCCGATCGCGGGGGCCTGCTCCCGTTCTCGGTCGCGATAGCTGATCAGCTCAGCGACTGGGGGTACGCAGCCGGCTGGCGGCTGGTGCGTGCTGCTCCGGAGTTCGTGGCGCGCAACGCGTTCGGCGCCGGTGCTCAACTCGCCGCGCGTAACGGCGGACCCGAACAGCTGCGCAAGAACCTGGCCCGGGTGATCGGGGTGGCGCCCGAGCAGGTGCCGGACGGGCTGATTCGTGCTTCGCTTGCCTCGTACGCCCGATACTGGCGGGAGGCGTTTCGGTTGCCGTCGATGGATCACGTTGAGCTGGGCAAGCGGTTGAGTGTGACTGAACATCGAGACGGTGTGGTCGGCGATGGCGAAGCACGGCCGCGGCGCGGTGCTGGCGCTGCCGCACAGCGGCAACTGGGACATGGCCGGCGTGTGGATGGCGCAGAACCACGGCAAGTTCGCCACGGTCGCCGAGCGTCTCAAGCCCGAGTCGCTGTACAACCGGTTCCTCGCCTACCGCGAGAGCCTGGGGTTCGAGGTGGTGCCGAGCTCGGGTGGCGAGCGGCCACCGTTCGAGGTGCTCAGCGACCGCCTCCATGACAACGGCATGGTGTGTCTGATGGCCGACCGTGACCTGACCCGCACCGGGGTGCAGGTCGATTTCTTCGGCGAGCCGACGCGGCTGCCCGCAGGCCCGGCCAAGCTCGCCCTCAGCACCGGTGCGGCGCTGTTCCCGGTGCACTGCTGGTTCGAAGGGGACGGATGGGGCTGTCGGGTGGACCCGGAGCTGGACACGTCCTCAGGCGACGTCACCGCCATCACCCAGGCGCTGGCGGACCGGTTCGCCGTCAACATCGCCGCGTATCCCGCCGACTGGCACATGATGCAGCCGCAATGGCTGGCCGACCTCTCCGATGAGCGCAGGGCACGCCTGACCGGCGGGCTGGAGCGTAGCGACCCGGGGATCGAATGAGGCGACCTGATGGGTGACCGCGCGGTAGCTTCTCCCGGGTCGCTTCGCTCCTGCCCGCCGGCTTCCGGGTCGCTTCGCTCCTGCCGCCGGAGCTTCTCCCGGGTCGCTTCGCTCCTGCCCGCCGGCGAGGCGGCGGTTCTGATGCGCATCGGGATGGTCTGCCCGTACTCGTTCGATGTGCCCGGCGGTGTGCAATCACATGTGCTGCAGCTCGCCGACGTGATGCACCGCCGGGGCCACGAGGTCAGCGTGCTCGCGCCTTCGGTCGAGGCGCACATCTCCCTGCCCGACTACGTCGTCTCGGGCGGCAAGGCCGTCCCGATTCCGTACAACGGATCGGTGGCCCGGCTGCGCTTCGGCCCGGCCACCCACCGCAAGGTCAAGAAATGGCTGCAGCAGGGCGACTTCGACGTGCTGCATCTGCACGAACCGAACGCCCCCAGCCTGTCCATGTTGGCGTTGAACATCGCCGCGGGACCGATCGTCGCGACCTTTCACACCTCGACGACGAAATCGCTGACACTGTCGGTGTTCGAACCCATCCTGCGGCCGATGCACGAGAAAATCGTCGGCCGCATCGCGGTGTCGGATCTGGCCCGGCGCTGGCAGATGGAGGCACTCGGCAGCGACGCCGTCGAAATCCCCAACGGTGTCGACGTCGCGTCGTTCGCGTCGGCGACACCGCTCGAGGGCTATCCGCGCCCCGGAAAGACGGTGCTGTTCCTGGGGCGGTTCGACGAACCACGCAAGGGCATGGCGGTGCTGCTCGGTGCGCTGCCCGCGCTCGTGGAGCGGTTTCCCGACATCGAGATCCTCGTCGTGGGCCGCGGCGACGAGAACCAGCTGCGCGCCGACGCGGGCCCGGTGGCCGGCCACCTGCAGTTCCTGGGACAGGTCGACGACGCCGAGAAGGCATCGGCGATGCGCAGCGCCGACGTGTACTGCGCCCCCAACACCGGCGGGGAGAGTTTCGGCATCGTCCTCGTGGAGGCGATGGCCGCGAACACCGCCGTGGTGGCCAGTGACCTCGACGCATTCCGGCGGGTTCTCGACGACGGCAAGGCCGGGCGGTTGGTGCCCGTCGACGACTCCGCCGGGCTGGCGGCCGGGCTGATCGAGGTGCTCGCCGACGACGTCGTCCGCGCCCGCTACATCGAATGCGCGACCGAATCCGTGCAGCGCTACGACTGGTCGGTGGTCGCCAAGCAGATCATGCGGGTCTACGAGACGGTCGCAGGCGCCGGGGTGAAGGTCAGGGTGGAGTCGTGATCCCGTGGGTCACCGCGGTGGTGTTCGCGGTGGTGCTGGCCGCGGTCCTGCTGGTCGGGCTGTGGGCGTTCCAGACCGCCAATCGCCTGGACCGGCTGCACGTCCGCTACGACCTGTCGTGGCAGGCCCTCGACGGGGCGCTGGCCCGGCGCTCGGTGGTGGCACGCGCGGTGGCTGTCGATGCCTACGGCGGGGGACCCGACGGCAAACGGCTGGCCGCGCTGGCCGGCGCCGCGGAGCGGGCGCCGCGGTCCGGCCGTGAGGCGGCCGAGAACGAACTGTCGGGGGCGCTGGCGCGGGTGGATCCGGCGTCGTTGCCGCTGGCCTTGGTCGCCGAGCTGGCCGACGCGGAAGCCCGTGTGCTGCTGGCGCGCCGCTTCCACAACGACGCGGTCCGCGACACCCTGGCACTGCGCGAGCGCCCCGCGGTCCGCATCCTGCGGTTGGGTGGAACAGCGGCGCTGCCAACCTATTTCGAGATCGCCGAGGGCGGGGAGGTGTCGACCCGGGAGGAAGTCCCGGTGAAGCGACGCACCTCGGCGCGCGTCGTTCTGCTCGATCACGACGGCGCCGTGCTGTTGTTGTGCGGTTCGGATCCGGCGGTCTCGCGCGGCGCGACGCCCGCACCGCAGTGGTGGTTCACCATCGGCGGCGCAACTCAGCAAGGGGAGTCACTGGCGCAGACCGCGGTCCGTGAGCTCGAGGAGGAAACCGGGCTGCGGGTGGCCGCCGACGACATCGTCGGCCCGATCTGGCGTCGTGACGCCGTCATCGACTTCAACGGGTCGGTGATCCGCAGCGAAGAGATGTACTTTGTGCACCGAACGGGGCGTTTCGAACCCTCCGACTCGGGCCGCACGGGCCTCGAGCGGACCTACATTCACGGTCACCGTTGGTGCGATGAGACAATGATCGACGAACTGGTCGCGAACGGCGAGACTGTGTACCCGCTGCAGCTGGGCGAGCTTCTCGACGAGGCGAGCGCGCTGGCCGACGCCCCGGGTGAGATATCCCGGCCGTTGCAGTCGATCAGGTGACGCAGGGCTTTGTCCGGCCGCGCGCACCGGATCGATAGCATTTGCCGCCGCCTCTAGACTGGATCAGTAGCGATTGAAGGAGATAACGGTGGAATCCGAAACGCCTGGGGCAGGCCTGGGGGTACCGGCCGTTCGCGGGACCGCGCGGGTCAAGCGCGGCATGGCCGAGATGCTCAAGGGCGGCGTCATCATGGACGTCGTCACACCCGAGCAGGCACGCATCGCCGAAGCCGCCGGTGCGGTGGCCGTGATGGCGCTCGAACGTGTCCCCGCCGACATCCGCGCCCAGGGCGGGGTGTCGCGGATGAGCGATCCGGACATGATCGAGGGCATCATCGACGCCGTCACGATCCCGGTGATGGCCAAGGCGCGTATCGGGCACTTCGTCGAGGCCCAGATCCTGCAGAGCCTCGGCGTTGACTACGTCGACGAGTCGGAGGTGCTGACGCCGGCCGACTACGCCAACCACATCGACAAGTGGAAGTTCACCGTGCCGTTCGTGTGCGGAGCCACCAACCTCGGCGAGGCACTGCGCCGCATCACCGAGGGCGCGGCGATGATCCGCTCCAAGGGTGAGGCCGGCACCGGGGACGTGTCCAACGCCACCACCCACATGCGCAAGATCGGCGGCGAAATCCGCCGCCTCACGTCGCTGTCCGAAGACGAACTATTTGTTGCCGCAAAGGAATTGCAGGCCCCTTACGATCTCGTCGTGGAGGTCGCGCGCGCCGGCAAGCTGCCGGTCACGCTGTTCACCGCCGGCGGCATCGCCACACCGGCCGATGCGGCGATGATGATGCAGCTCGGTGCGGAAGGCGTGTTCGTCGGCTCGGGCATCTTCAAGTCCGGCAACCCCGCGGAACGCGGCGCGGCCATCGTCAAGGCCACCACCTTCTACGACGACCCCGACGTGTTGGCGAAGGTGTCCCGCGGGCTGGGGGAGGCCATGGTCGGCATCAACGTGGAGGACATCGCGCAGCCTCACCGGCTCGCGGAACGCGGCTGGTAGAGATGGCGATGAGCGCTTGCGTGAAGAGCAAACAGATTTAGCATGTCGATCGAAGAGATCCTCGATCTGGAGCAGATCGAGGTCAACATCTATCGCGGCGGCGTCTTCAGCCCGGAATCCGGCTTCCTGCAGCGCACGTTCGGCGGCCACGTCGCCGGTCAGTCGCTGGTGTCGGCGGTGCGCACCGTCGACCCGAAGTTCCACGTGCATTCACTGCACGGGTACTTCCTGCGTGCCGGTGACGCCCGGTCGCCGTCGGTGTACACCGTCGAGCGGATCCGCGACGGCGGATCGTTCTGCACTCGCCGGGTGACCGCGATCCAGCACGGCCAGACGATCTTCTCGATGTCGGCGTCGTTCCAGGTCGACCAGAGCGGCATCGAACACCAGGACGCGATGCCGGCCGCGCCGCCTCCCGACGACATCCCCGACTTCAAGTCCTCCAGCAAGGTGTTCGACGACGCCAGCTTCCGGCAGTTCGACGAGTGGGACGTACGGATCATCCCGCGGGATCAACTCGGGGTACGCGAAGGCAAGGCCTCCCAGCAGCAGGTGTGGTTCCGGCATCGCGATCCGCTGCCCGACGACCATGTGCTGCACATCTGCGCGCTGGCCTACATGAGTGACCTGACGCTGTTGGGCTCGGCCCAGGTCAACCACCTCGAGGAGCGCAGACACCTGATGGTGGCGTCGCTGGATCATGCAATGTGGTTCATGCGGGGGTTCCGGGCCGATGAATGGCTGCTCTACGACCAGTCATCGCCGTCGGCCGGCGGGGGCCGCTCGTTGACCCAGGGCAAGATCTACAACCGGAACGGCGAGATGGTCGCTGCGGTGATGCAGGAAGGCCTGACCCGCTACGCCCGCGACATCACGCCCGAACGCGGGTGAGTCCCCGTATCGGTGTCCTCGCGTTGCAGGGCGACTCTCGCGAGCACCTCGAGGCGTTGCGTGTCGCGGGGGCCGAGGCGCTCACTGTGCGACGCGTCGGTGAACTGGACTCCGTCGACGCACTGGTGATCCCCGGTGGCGAGTCCACCACGATGAGCCACCTGCTGCGCGAGTTCGAACTCCTCGAGCCGTTGCGCGCCCGGCTGGCCGACGGCATGCCCGCGTACGGGTCATGTGCCGGGATGATCTTGCTGGCCACCGAGATCCTCGATGCCGGCGTTCCCGGACGCGAGGCCACACCGCTGAAGGCGATCGATATGACGGTGCGCCGCAACGCGTTTGGCCGTCAAGTCGATTCGTTCGAGGATGACATCGTGTTCGAGGGGCTCGACGGCCCGGTGCACGCGGTGTTCATCAGGGCGCCGTGGGTGGAGCGGGTGGGCGCCGGCGTGCAGGTGTTGGCGCGCGCCGCCGAACATGTCGTGGCCGTGCGCCAGGGGCCCACCCTGGCGACGGCGTTCCACCCGGAGATGACCGGCGACCGGCGGGTGCACGCGTTGTTCGTCGACATCGTCACGGGCCGAGCCTGAGGCGAATCGGGCGCGCCCGGCGACGGCTGAGGTGCGTTTGCGCGCCCGATTCGCTCCTAGATCTGCGCGGGCAGCACGTGGTCGGCCACCTTGTCGGTGGACAGGCACAGCGAGCAGACGAACGCGTCGTGGGTCTCGCACCTCATCATGTCGGGCCGCTCGTAATCGTGATGGCAGACATGGCATTTGAGATGTTCGCCGGACGGATTGCCGAACTCGTCGTACATCGGCAGGTCGATGCCGTCGTCGGTGCGGCGCAGGTAGTACTTGCCCTTGGTGGCGACCGCGAGGATCGGGGGCAGTACCAGCCCGAGAGCAATCGCCACCAGAGGTGAGTAGGGCCTGATGGCCTCGCCGAGTACGCCGAAGAACGTCAGAAGCGACACGCCGGCGGCGACGAACAGGGACATGAACCCGACCGGGTTGATCGCATAGAGCATGCCGCGACGGAACTCCGGGTGCAGCGGGGAGATCTTCAGCAGGTACTTGTTGAAGACGATGTCGGAGGCCACCACGACGACCCAGGCGATACCGCAGTTGGCGTAGAAGCCGAGGATCGAGTTCAGGAACGCGAACATGTTGGCTTCCATGAGGATCAATGCGATCAACAGGTTGAAGCCGAGGAACACCAGCCGGCCGGGATAGCGCTTGGTGACGCGGGTGAACGAGTTCGTCCACGCCAACGAGCCTGAGTAGGCGTTGGTGACATTGATCTTCACCTGACTGATCACCACCAGGATCACCGCCAGCGTCATCGCGAGCCACGGAGGCAGGAAATTCCGGTAGATCTCCAGGAATTGGTGCACGGGCTCGTTCGCACTGGCCACAGCGCCGTCGAAGACGTTGGCGATCAGGTAGACCGCGAGGAACAGGCCGACGACCTGCTTGATGGCACCGAAGATGACCCAGCCGGGGCCGGCAAGAAACATCCAGGTCCACCAGCTGCGGCGGTTCTCCAGCTGTGCGCGGCGGCATGAAACGGAGGTAATCGATCTGCTCCGCGATCTGGACGATCAGCGAGAGACAAACGCCCGCTGCCAGCAGCGTCGAGCCGATGTCGAACCCGGCCACTCCGTTCTCGCCCTGGTAGGCGAAGAATTCGCCGACGGACTCCGGATGGCTGAACACGAGGTAGACGAAGGGCGCGACCATCAGGATCAACCACAGGGGAGTGGTCCACACCTGAAGCGTGGAAAGCACTTTCATCCCGTAGATCACCAGCGGGAAGATGATGATCGTCGACAGCGCATAGCCGACCCACAGCGGGATTCCGAGCCCGAGCTCGAGACCTTGGGCCATAATCGAGCCCTCGAGCGCGAAGAAGATGAAGGTGAACGTCGCGAAGATAACGTTGGTGACCACCGACCCGTAGTAGCCGAAACCGCTTCCCCGAGTGATCAAGTCGAGGTCGATGTTGTAGCGCGCGGCGTAGTACGCGACCGGGAACCCGGTGACCATGACGACCACGGCGAAGATCAGGATGCCCCACAGCGCGTTCGTCGTCCCGTAGGCGATGCCGATGTTCGCGCCGATCGCGAAGTCGGCCAGGTAGGCGATGCCACCCAGGGCCGATATTCCCACCACCCGCGTCGACCACTTGCGGTAGCTGCGCGGGGCGAAGCGCAGCGTGTAGTCCTCGAGTGTCTCCTTGGTGGCGGTCAGCCGGTCAAGGTCGGCCTCGTCGACCTCGTTGCGCACCTCGCCGCCGATCTCCTGCGTCATTCGGCAAAGTTAGGGCGACTTTGTTTCCTGCCTATGACATCGGTGTTCCGTCCAGCGCCGCAACGTTACAGACGCTGATTTGACTCCTCCGTAAGTGATTCAGCGGATCGGCAGGCCGGTGATGGCGCGTGCCATCACCAGGCGTTGGATCTCGCTGGTGCCCTCGAAGATGGTGAAGATCTTGGCGTCGCGGTGCATCCGCTCGACGGGGTATTCGCGGGTATAGCCGTTGCCGCCGAGGATCTGGATGGCCTCGTCGGTGACGTACACGGCGGTCTCACTGGCCACCAGCTTGGCCATCGATCCTTCGGCCGACTCGAACTCCTTGCCGTTACGGGCCATCCACCCGGCCCGGTAGACCAGCAGCCGGGCGGCGTCGATTCGCGCCTTCATATCGGCCAGCTTGAACGCGACCGCCTGGAACTCGCCGATCTTGCGCCCGAACTGCTCGCGCTCGCAGGCGTAGTCGCGGGCGTACTCATAGGCGCCCCTGGCCACCCCGACGGCCATCGCGCCGACGGTGGGCCGGGTCCGCTCGAACGTCGCCATCGCGGCCTGCCCCGCGGCTTTCTTGCCGTCGCGCACCTTGGCGATGCGCGCGTCGAATTTTTCCTTGCCGCCGACGATCAGCCGACCGGGGATGCGCACGTCCTCGAGCACCACCTCGGCGGTGTGGGAGGCACGGATTCCGTGCTTGCGGAACTTCTGGCCCTGGCTCAGGCCCGCAGTGCCGGGCGGGATGATGAACGACGCCTGCCCGCGGGTGCCGAGTTCCGGATGGACCGATGCGACGACGACGTGGACGTTGGCGATGCCGCCGTTGGTGGCCCACGTCTTGGTTCCGTTGAGCACCCACTCGTCGGTGGCCTCGTCGTATCGGGCGCGGGTCAGGATCGCTCCGACGTCGGAACCGGCGCCGGGTTCCGACGAGCAGAACGCGGCGACCTTGGGGTCGTCGACGGTGCCGAACATCTGCGGCACCCACTCGCCGATCTGTTCAGGGGTCCCGTTCCCGGCCAGCGACGCCGCGGCGAGGCCGGTGCCCAGGATGGCCAGCGCGATGCCTGCGTCGCCCCAGAACATCTCCTCGAACACGACGATCATGCCCAGCCCGGAGGGCTCGGCGGCCTGCTCGGCGAACAGCTCCATCGAGTAGAGGCCCACCTTGGCCGCCTCCTGGATGATCGGCCACGGCGTCTCTTCGCGTTCGTCCCATTCCGCCGCGGCTGGCCGGACCACGTCGGCGGCAAACTCGTGTACCCAGTCCCGGACGTGGATCAGCTCCGGGGACAGATCGAGGGAGAACGTCATAGCCCCACCTTACTTCTCAGTAAGTTCGCTGACATATCGACTGTGTCCCAACAGACACGTTCCCACGGTCAGTGGAGTACCGGGAGCAGCAGCCGGGACGACGAGCGGACGGTGTTCACGCTGCTGGTACCGACGCTCGCATGGCGGAAGTTCATGATCGCCGGAACCGCGGGGTCCTGGTCGTCGGAGGTCAGGACGAGGCGCAACCGGTGGCCGGCGGACACGCGGCGGGCGTTGGGGACCAACGGGATTCGGTAGACGACGTCCTCGCCGACGGGGACCGCGAGCGCCGTGCTGCACGGCAGCACGGGGGCGCCGTCGCGGCTATCGGCGTCGTCGACGGCACGCAGGCTGGCCCGCAGGTACCCGGCGGTGATGTCGGCGACGGAGCCGTCCGGGGAGACGTCCTGCAGGGTCGCTATCCAGGCGGTGTCGACGGCGGTCGCCGAGGCCACCAACCGAAGTTCGACGTCACCGACCATGGCCAGCGGTTCGTCCAACGCCGGCGACGTCCACGTCAGCATGGCCGGGGGATCGATCGGGCTGGGCTTCGCGCGGTTGAGGCCGGCGCCGAGCGTCAGGTATTCGCGCGCTCCGGGCTCTCCCTCATCGGCAGACAGCTCACCGTCGGCACGCAGCGCCAGCTCGCGCATGATCGATTCGGGCGGCCACGAATCGGCGGTGTGCCAGCCTTCAGCGCCCGGAAGCACATAGCGGATCGGCGGGCCGTCCATGATCCCGGTGTCCACCCCTTTGAGCCAGTGGTCGTGCCAGGCGAGCGCCTCCCGGTGAAGGCTCTCCCACGGCCAGGTGAGGCCGAACTGGCCGAGCATGCCCATCCGCACGTTCGGGTTGTCCGCCAACGCTTTCCATGCAGCGAAGGTCGACGGAAGATGAAGCGGCACGTTCTCCCAGTCGCAGCCCAGGTACACCGGGATGTCGACCTCCTTGAGCAACGGAAGCAGATTGCGCGCCTCCCACCACTCGTCACGCAGTGGATGCCTGGCAACGACGTCCAGCCACAGGTCATCCCACGGGTGCGGGCTGTGCGGCAGCTTGAGCAGGCCGCGCATCATCGTGACCGCGGCCTCCCCGTTCATCGTGGCGAACTTGCCGTGCAGCTTCGGTGTGTTAAGAATCCGGCGTGCGCCGGCGATGACCGGGTTGCGTCGCCAGAACGAGTCGCTGCGGTCCGACGTGAGGCCCATCATCGACAGGAACGGCGTCACGAACGACGTGCTGGCCAGGCCGTGATGCGACGCGGCTTCGTAGAGGTCGGCCGTCACCGCAACCGGAAAGATCGCTTTCAGATGAGGCGGACGCTCGACGGCAGCCTCCAACTGGGTCATCGCGAAGTAGCTGATGCCGATCATGCCGACGTTGCCGTCGCACCACGGCTGCGACGCCGCCCACTCGACCAGGTCGTACATGTCGCGGCGCTCCTGCGGGTCGAAGAACCCGAAGGTGCCGCCTGAGCCGCCGGTGCCGCGGACATTGGCGATCACGTGCACGTACCCGCGCGGTACCCAGAAGTCGGTCGCGCCGGCTTCGATGAACCCGGCCGGCGCGCCGAAGTCCTGCATCTGGCGGGGATACGGCGACGCTGCAATCAACGCAGGAAATCGTGCGTCGGCGTCCGGGCGATGAACGTCGGCGAGCAGGGTGACCCCGTCGCGCATCGGCACCTCGGCGTTGTTGATGCGTCGAATTCGGTACTGGGGCCGGCTGAGGTTCCGATACTCGCGACCGGTGGTCTGCGGGCCGTTGAGTTGACGTTCCTGGATCATAGTTTCACGGTACGATGAAACTAGTCTCACCGCAACATGAAATTCACGCTAGGATGAAACTCGTGCCGAGGAAACCGACAACTCCGGGTCCACGTGACGAACGTGGCGTACTGGCCGCGCAGATCCTCACCGCGGCCCGCCGGGCCTTCGCCGATACTGGATGGGCGGGAACCACGATGCGTGCCGTCGCGCGCGGCGCCGATGTCGATCCCGCGCTGGTCTACCACTATTTCGGGTCCAAGGAGCGGTTGCTCGATGCCGCGACGGCACCACCGCAGAAGTGGCTGGAAAGCGTGGCGAAGACCTGGACGACGCCGGTGGACGAGCTGGGCGGCGCGCTTCTGCGCACGATGCTCGCCGCCTGGGCGGACGACGAGGTGGGCCCGGTATTGCGCGCGGTGTTGCAGACCGCCGCACATGAGGAGTCGACTCGCGAGAAGCTGCGCCTGATCGTCGAACGCAGCCTGATGGGCGTCTCCCATCTCGGCGTCGACGAACGCGACCGGTCGATGCGCAGCGGCCTCGTCTCGTCCCAGATCATGGGCCTGGCGATGATGCGCTACGTGTGGAAGATCGAGCCCATCGCGTCGATGAGTGACGACGAGATCGTCGGCGCGGTCGCCCCGAACCTCCAGCGTTACATTCAGGGCGCCATCTCGGCGCCGGTGTGACGGTGGCACCTGCGCCGCCCACGTAGACTCGTCGGGTTGCGATCGGATGAACGTAAGCGAGGTAGTAGCTGCATGAGCGGCCATTCCAAGTGGGCCACCACCAAGCACCAGAAGGCCGTCAAGGACGCGCGCCGCGGCAAGGAGTTCGCGAGGCTGATCAAGAACATCGAGGTCGCCGCGCGAACGGGTGGTGGTGACCCGGCCGGCAACCCGACGCTCTACGACGCCATTCAAAAGGCAAAGAGGACGTCGGTACCCAACGACAACATCGAGCGCGCCCGCAAGCGCGGCGCCGGTGAAGAGGCCGGCGGGGCCGACTGGCAGACGATCATGTACGAGGGCTACGGCCCCAACGGTGTCGCCGTTCTCATCGAATGTCTGACGGACAACCGCAACCGCGCGGCCGGCGAGGTCCGCGTCGCGATGACCCGCAACGGCGGCAACATGGCCGACCCGGGTTCGGTGGCCTACCTGTTCTCCCGCAAGGGCGTGATCACGCTGGAGAAGAACGGTCTCACCGAGGACGACGTGCTCACCGCGGTGCTCGAAGCCGGTGCCGAGGACGTCAGCGACCTCGGCGACAGCTTCGAGATCATCTGTGAGCCAACCGATCTGGTTGCGGTGCGCACTGCGTTGCAGGATGCCGGCATCGACTACGACTCGGCCGAGGCAGGCTTTCAGCCCTCGGTGTCCGTGCCCGTCGATCTCGACGGTGCCCGGAAGGTCCTCAAGCTCGTCGATGCGCTCGAGGACAGCGACGACGTCCAGAATGTCTACTCCAACGTCGACATTCCCGACGACGTCGCCGCCGTCCTCGACGAGGACTGACACGCGAGTCGGCGGTGGCTACCGTCCGTGGTGTTGGTGTCCTCCCAGAACGATGAGATTGCCGCCGTAGGGGTAGTAGTCCCACGACTGGTAGGACCTATCGGACGGCGTCGCCACGATCTGCGCATTACCCGACGACGCGCACAGGCTGGTGCCGTCACCCGAATACGTGCAGTTCTGGTGTGATTGGCCGGCCGCTGCGGCGATGGGAGCCGCGGCGATTGCGGCAGTCGCTCCGGCTGCGAGCAAGGGTGCGATGACCAAACGGTGGATTTTCATGATGCTCTCCTCATTCCGAAACTGAACGTTCAGTTTCGTAAGGAACAGCACCTCAGGGGGCCGGACGCATCCCCGACCGGCTTGTGATGCCCGTCACCCGATGACCAGGCCCCGCATCGCGGCGTCGACGACGGCATCGGCAGTCGCGTCATCCAGTGGCGCATGGGTGGCCAGCAGCCGATACATCGCCGGTCCGAAGATGAGATCGACTGCGATCTCCCGGTCGATCTCGGGCTGCAGCTCTCCGCGTGCCACGCCGCGGTCCCATATCCTGCGGCCAACCTCGCGCCGAGCCTGCATGAGGTGAGTGCCCAGCTCGGTGGCAACTGCGGGGTCGGACTGCGCCTCGCCGATCAGCTGGGCGAATATGGGACCGCTGGGGCTGCGGTAGAACTTCATGATCCCGCGAAGCGCGACGCGGAAGTCCGTCTCCGCCGATCCGGTGTCAGGGTCACCGGATTCCGAATGCATCGCCGATAGGAAGGCGTCGACGGCGACGGCGTACTTGTTCGGCCACCACTTGTAGATGGTCGCTTTGCTCACGCCACTGCGTCCGGCGATCTCGTCGGTCGTCATCGCACGCAGCCCGACCTCCTGCATCAGGTCCGACGTCGCGCGTAGCACCGCCGATCGTGATTGCTCACTGCGCGGACGGCCTGCGCGGAGGGGCACGGGATCGGTGCCGGTGGGTTGTGTCATCGGCGTACCTCCGGCTGTCGGGACGAAACGTTGCGTTCAGTATCTCGTGGACACGTGCGCGCTTGTCGGCCAAGTGGCTCGGGGTGTCGTGGGCGGGAACTCGCACACCCGGCTCACGACGACTCGCTGGAGCCGACCGATCGGTCATCGGCCAGGAACGCGCCGATCGCCTGTGCGGTGCGCTCGGGCTGGTCGAGCATCACCAGGACATAGGCGTCGTCGATGATCTGGAGCCGCCCCTGGGGTAGCAGCTCGGCCAGTCGGCGTCCGTGGTCGGCCGGCATCACCGGGTTGTCGCTCCACAGCACCAGCGCGGGCTGGTCGAACTCGGTGAGCCGGTTGGTCGCCCGGATCAGGTCGTCGGCGTCGAATCTGGTCCGGCAGTACTTGACGAGATCGCGTCGGACCGCCTTGTCGGCCAGTCCCGCCGCCACCCACTTGTTGACGATGTTCTGCGGGACAGGCTTTTTCGACATCATCCCGAACATCAGCCATTGCCGGCGAAGCCATCCGATCTTGAGCTGGCGCATCGCGAGCCACACCGTGCCGGTCGTGCGGCTTGCCAGCCACGCGACCTTGCCGGGAAAGCCGGGCGGGAAGTTGTCGAAGGCTTCGGACGGGCAGATCACGAGCCGGGACACCCGCTTGTCGCGGCCGATGTCGGTGAGGAACAGCGGGCCACCCCAGTCGGTGACGACCAGGGCGACGTCGGTCAGGTCGAGCGCGTCCAGAAAATCTCCGACGATGTCGATCATGCCGGGCAGGGTGAGGTCGGCGTCGTCGCGCATCGGCACGCGGTGCCCACCCATCGGTAGCACCGGAAGCAGATAGCGGAAGCCCGAGGGCAACCCCGGGAGCGCCAGGTCCCACTGCGCATCGTTCATCAGCAGGCCGTGCAGAAGGACCACGGGCGCCCCGGCGGGGTCGCCCTCCTCGCGGTACTCGATGGTGCCCGCGGTGACGTCGACCGATTGCATACTGCCTCCTGTTAGAATGATCGTTCTAGAACGTATGCTCTAGCGTGACAGCAGGAGGCGATCATGGCAAGGTCCACCAGGGAATCGATCCTGACGGCGGCCGCCGAGCTGATGCGGCACAAGGGTTACGCCGGTGTGGGCATGAAGGACATCGCCGAGGCCTCGGGCGCGCCGATCGGCTCGCTGTACCACCACTTCCGCGGCGGCAAGGTGCAGATCGCGCGCGAGGCGCTGGTCAACGCGGGCGCTGCGTACGGCCTGCTCATCCCCACGATCGTCGACGAATACACCGACCTCGGCGCGGCGGTCGACGGGGTGTTCACTCAGGCCGCCGAGGACATGGCGGCGACCGGATTCGCCAACATGTGTCCCGTCGCCAGCGTCAGCGCGGAGGTCGCCGACACCGTCGAAGAACTCCGGCAGACCGTCGCAGGAGATCTTCGACGGGTGGATCGACGGCGGCACGGCGTACTTCGCCGCCAGGGGTCTCGACGGCCCTCGTGCGCGCGACATCACGCTGGCGCTCATCAGCGCCCTCGAGGGCGGATTTCTGCTCGCCCGGGCGTTGCGCAGCACCGAACCGCTACTGGCGGCGGGGCGCACGTTGGCACCGCAGTACCGCGGCATCGAACTCGTCCCAGCGCCAGCACGGTCCGCAATGACCTGACAGGCCGAGCTGCTGACAGCCGCCGGTGTCAGTCGACCGCGTACCGGGGACCATGGACTCTAGGCTTCGCCCACCTGCGCGCCGCACATTGTCACAATGGCGACCTCCGACACCGAAGCACTTCTCATCGACTCAGCGATGCCTGCCTACGACGCCGTGATAGCCGAGCACATCCTGGTGGCGGCCGACCCGGCGACGACGTTCACGGCCGCACGCCAGCTCAACCTACTTACTGTGCATTCGCCACTGCTCGACCTGTCGATGTGGCTGCGGGGCGTGCCGGCCCGACTGTCCGGAAAAGCTGCGCCGCGTATGCCCGAACTCGTCATCGGGCCGGACATGGGACTACCGGGGTGGACGTTCCTGGGCCAACGGCCGAATCGCGAGATCGCCTTCGGCGCAGTTGGGAAGTTCTGGCAGCCCAACATCGAATGGCGCGATGTCGCCGCCGGCGAATTTCGTGACTTCGACGAACCGGGCTGGGGCAAGATCGCTGCGAACTTCTCTGTCCTGCCCTACGGCGCCTCCGCGACGCTGCTCACCTACGAATGCCGCACGCAGACGACGGATCCCGACTCGCGTCGGCGGTTCCTGCGCTACTGGCATTTGATCCGCCCTTTCGTCGGCCACGTCCTGAGGGCCACGCTCCGGCAGATCGCCGCCAACGCGATGGCGTCCTCGGCGCCCAGGCGTGACCGCGATTAGGCGAGATCGATGACCCGTGTCCTCGTCGCGTTCGGGTCCAAGCGCAGCGGTACTGCCGGCCTCGCCGCGATGATCGGTGACGCACTCACCGAGGCCGGTCATGACGTCACGGTGTCTCCGGCGCGCCGATATCGTCGGCCCCAATGGCTTCGATGCGGTCATCGTCGCCGGGGCCCTGTATGCGAACAGGTGGCACCATGACGCGCGCCGTTTCGTGCGGCGAAACAGGGCGGCTCTCGGCAAGTTGCCGGTGTGGCTGGTCAGCAGCGGGCCATTGGACGACACCGCCGCGCATCGCGACATCGAACCGACAGCACAGGTTCGCAAGCTGGCGGCCCGAATCGGCGCCCGCGGCCACGTCACGTTCGGTGGATGCCTCAGTCCAGATGCCAAGGGGTTCCCGGCGAGCGCCCTGGCGAAGACCAAATCCGGCGACTGGCGTGACCTGTCAGCAAGTGCGTCGGTGGGTGGCGTCGATCGTCGAGCAACTCGACGCCGCGGGTCTGGCGATCTGAAACCGGCCGCGTGTCCCTGTCAGTAGTCGTCGGCGGCAGCAGTTAAGCTCTCGAACAAATGTTCTGACGAAGGGGTTGGCGTGCGGGTGATGGGTGTCGACCCCGGCCTGACGAGATGTGGGCTGTCGGTGATCGAGAGCGGCAAGGGCCGTCAGGTCATCGCCCTCGACGTCGACGTCGTGCGCACCCCGGCCGACCATCCCCTGGCGCACCGACTCCTCACCATCAGCGACACCGTCGAACACTGGATGGACACCCACCAGCCCGAGGTCATCGCGATCGAGCGGGTGTTCGCTCACCAGAACGCGTCCACCGCGATGGGCACTGCCCAGGCCGCCGGTGTGATCGCGCTGGCCGCGGCCCGGCGCGACATCGACGTCCACTTCCACACCCCCAGCGAGGTCAAGGCCGCCGTCACCGGCAACGGCCGCGCGGGCAAAGCACAGGTCACCGAGATGGTCACGAGAATCCTTACCCTGCAACAGAAACCGACACCCGCTGACGCCGCCGACGCCCTCGCACTGGCGATCTGCCATTGTTGGCGGGCCCCGATGATCGCCCGGATGGCGGAGGCGGAGGCCATGGCGGCCGAGCAGCGGCGCAAGTACCAGGCCACCCTGAAAGCGGCGAAGGCGACCCCGGGCTGGATGTCGCGGAGCGCGACGTGATCGCCGCCGTCCGCGGTGAGGTCCTCGACATCGCCCTCGACCACGCGGTCATCGAGGCGGCCGGCGTCGGCTACAAGGTGATGGCCACCCCCGCGACGCTGGCTACCCTGCGTCGCGGTGCCGAGGCCCGGCTGATCACCGCGATGATCGTGCGCGAGGACTCGATGACGCTGTACGGGTTCGCCGACACCGACGCCCGCAACCTGTTCCTCACGCTCATCGGGGTGTCCGGAATCGGGCCGAGCATCGCACTCGGGGCGCTGGCGATGTACGACGGCCCGACGCTGAGACGGGCGATCGGCGACGGCGACGTCACCGCGTTGACCCGAATTCCCAAGGTGGGCAAAAAGACCGCCGAGCTGCTGGTGCTGACGTTGCGGGACAAGGTGGGGGTGCCGGCCTCGACGGGCTTCACCTCAGCCGGCGGCCACAGTGTGCGCGGGCCTGTCGTCGACGCGCTCGTCGGGCTCGGGTTCGCCGTCAAGCAGGCCGAGGACGCCACCGACAAGGTGCTCGCGGACGACCCCGGCGCCAACCAGTCGAGCGCGCTGCGGGCCGCGCTGTCGATGCTGGGCAGGAAGTGATGGGCCGGTTCGACGACGTCGACGACCCGGCCGACGAAGAGCGCGAGGTCACGCCGGCGCTGACCGTGGGAGAGGGCGACGTCGATGCCACCCTGCGGCCCCGGTCGCTGGGCGAGTTCATCGGTCAGCCCCGCGTCCGCGAGCAGCTCCAGCTGGTGCTCGAGGGAGCCAAGAACCGGGGTGGCACCCCGGACCACATCCTGCTGTCCGGGCCACCGGGTCTGGGTAAGACGTCACTGGCGATGATCATCGCCGCCGAGCTCGGTACATCGCTGCGCGTCACCTCCGGCCCGGCGCTGGAGCGCGCCGGGGATCTGGCAGCGATGCTGTCCAACCTCGTCGAGCATGACGTGCTGTTCATCGACGAGATCCACCGGATCGCCCGGCCCGCCGAGGAGATGCTCTACCTGGCGATGGAGGACTTCCGCGTCGACATCATCGTCGGCAAAGGCCCTGGCGCCACCTCGATTCCGTTGGAGGTGGCGCCGTTCACGCTGGTCGGCGCGACCACCCGCTCGGGCGCTCTGACCGGCCCGCTGCGTGACCGGTTCGGCTTCACCGCGCACATGGACTTCTACGAGCCCGCCGAGCTGGAGCGGGTGCTGGCCCGTTCGGCCGGCATCCTCGGCATCGAGCTGGGTACCGACGCCGGAGTCGAGATCGCCCGCCGCTCCCGGGGCACACCGCGCATTGCCAACCGCTTGTTGCGCAGGGTCCGTGACTACGCCGAGGTGCGCGCCGACGGCATCATCACCCGCGACATCGCCAAGTACGCGTTGGCGGTCTACGACGTCGACGAGCTCGGCCTCGACCGGCTCGACCGTGCGGTGCTCTCGGCGCTGACGCGCAGCTTCGGCGGAGGTCCGGTGGGGGTCTCGACGCTCGCCGTGGCGGTCGGGGAGGAAGCCACCACCGTCGAGGAGGTGTGCGAGCCGTTCCTGGTGCGTGCGGGCATGATCGCCCGCACCCCCCGCGGGCGCGTCGCCACCGCCCAGGCGTGGACGCACCTGGGCATGACACCGCCGCCCGGGGCCGGCGGTCTTGGCCAGGCCGGCCTGTTCGAATGAGCGGGAACGACGCAGGGTGCGCGCGATGGTGACTGCGGGGTTGATCGTGGCTGCGCTGGCGGCCCTGCTGCACGTCTACATCTTCGTGATGGAGTCACTGACCTGGACCTCCCCGCGCACCCGCGCGGTCTTCGGCACCACCGAACAGGAGGCGCAGACCACCAAGCTGCTGGCCTTCAATCAAGGCTTCTACAACCTGTTCCTGGCGATCGTCACGGTGATCGGGGTGGCGGCGGTGTTCAGCGGCGCGACCGCCGTGGGTGTCGCGCTGGTGTTCGCCGGGGTGGGGTCGATGCTGGCAGCCGCGGTGGTGTTGCTCGCCGCGGCGCCGGGCAAGGCCCGCGCCGCGGTCACCCAGGGATTTCTCCCGCTGATCGCCGTTGCGCTGTTGGTGGTGGGCCTCGCGCTGTAGCCCGATGTCCCTGGACATGACCGGCGCCGAATTCGGGTTACGACGGTCCGCCCTCGGGTACTCGATGCGCACCATAGAGGAGGCGACATGATCGGATCGGAGCGCCCGGACCGCCCTCGCGGCGGCCGGATGAGGATTGCCCGCAGCCGCGGTGCGGCCAGCGGTTTCCTTCTGATACTGCTCGGCGCCTGGGGTGCGCTCATCCCGTTCGTGGGTCCCTACTTCGACTTCGCGTTCACACCGGACCAGGCGTGGGCGTGGACGGAGGCCAGAGGCTGGCTGGAGGTGCTGCCCGGCGTGGTCACCGTGCTCGGCGGTCTGCTGCTGCTGACCTCCCGTAATCGCGCTACCGCGATGCTCGGCAGCTGGTTGACCGTCGCCGGTGGTGCCTGGTTCGTGGTGGGTCGCGCCTTGGCCGGTCCTCTCGGCTTGGGTGACGCCGGTGCACCGGTCGCCAGCACCGACACCCAGCGGGTCTGGCTTGAGCTGACCTACTTCTACGGCCTCGGTGCGCTGGTCGTGTTCCTCGGAGCGCTCGCGTTGGGCCGCTTGTCGGTGCGCAGCGTCCGCGACGTCGAATACGCCCGACGCCCCATGGCGGCCGACGAGCCGGCGACCTTCACCGGTCCCCAGCCCACGGCTGTTCCGGTTGGCGAGGAGCCCACTGGCGTGATCGAGACGGCACCGGGCCGTCGCCGCGGCTGGCGAGACAGGCTCCGCGGCCGAGGTCGCGACAACACACTGGTTCACCGCTGACCCATTGACGGCGAATCCCCGGTCGTCGACCCGAGGGGTCGCGACCGGGATTCTTCCGTGGTCGGGCTCACCGCGTCTGGCGACGAAGTCCCATCCATCGCCGTCGAACGGGTGTCGTCCTAGGCTGCAGGCGACGATCTCACAGCAGCCCGAGCAGTTGCAGATCGGTGACGTACTTGACGATGATCTCGGGCGTCACCTGCGGAATGTCCTTGTCCGGCCCAATCTTTGCTTCCTGCACCGCAATTCGGAACCTATCCGTCGGCGCGATGGATCCGCGAATTGCGGTGTCCGGCCGCTGGTAGTTGTGCAACAGCGGCAGCAGAGATGCCTGGCGCTGCCGCTCCGGCAAGCCGTTGATCGCGGTGGTGAATCGCTGCAACCACGCGGCGTAGTCGCCGACGCGGTGCACCGGGTATCCGGCGTCGATGAGCCAGTCGACGTACTCGTCGAGGCCGATACCGTCGTCGTAGGGATTCATCACGTGATAGGTCCCGAACCCCGTTGGAGACTCACTGTCATGGCGCCCGCCGAGTGTGGAGATCGCATCGGCGATGAACTCCACCGGCAGACCGTCATAATGGGCGCGCTGACGCTGCCCGTCCGCGTCGAGTTCGTAGAACGAGTCGGGGGCGACGCCGGTGGCGACCAGGCTCAGCATCAGTCGCGTGAACATGTCGGGCAGGTTGAGTTGGCCGGCGTACGTCGTGTCGGCCAGGATCATGTCGCAGCGGAACACCGAGACAGGCAGACCACACAGGTCGTGAGCCTCTCGCAGCAGCACTTCGCCGGCCCACTTGCTGTTGGAGTAACCGTTCGCGTAGCTGTCGTCGACCCTGCGGGTCGCGCTGATCTCCCGAATGTCACCGTCTTCGGTAAAGCTTCCCGGCTCGATCCCGGCGCCGACCCCGATGGTCGACACGTAGACGAACGGCTTCAGCTTCGTGGTGAGCGCGATGCGGATCAACTCCGCGGTGCCGAGCGCGTTGGGTCCGAACAGCTGGCTGTAGGGCAACACGTGGTTCACCAACGCGGCGGGATCGACGATCAGATCGACCGTGTCGGCCAGGCGCCGCCAGGTCTGCGGATCGAGCCCGAGATCGGCTTCGCCCTTGTCGCCGGCGATCACCTCGAGATGGTCGGCCGCCAATTCGCGGTAGTGCCTGAGCAATTCCGGATCGCCGCTGTCGAACGTCGTGTCGAGCCGGTCCCGGGCCGCGGCATCGTCCTTCGCACGGACGAGGCAGATCAGCTTGCCGTCAACCAGATCCATCCGCTCCAGCCAGTCCAGCGCGAGGTAGCGACCCAGGAACCCGGTTGCGCCGGTCAGCAGGACGGTACGGACTTCGGTGCTCGCGGCGGGCAGAAACGGGGCGCCGGCCAGCGTCTGGGCATCGATGAACTTGTCGAGCGTCAGGTCGCTGGCATGCACCTCGGTCGCGTCACGTCCGTGCACCGAAGCGAAGGTGGGCCTGCTGGAGCCGGGTTGCCGCTCGGCGTCGATGTAGGCCGCCAGGGCCCGGAGATCGGTCGCCGGGCTGACGATCACGCCGACCGGAACTTCGACACCGAAGATGTCGGTCAGTAGGTTGCTGAATGTCAACGCGGACAACGAGTCTCCACCGAGATCGGTGAAATGCGCATCGGGCTCCAGATCGCCGGCCGCTGTGCCGAGCAGGGCTCCAGCCGCACGGCCGACGGTCTCCAGCGTCGGCCGGCTCGCGCCGCCATGGCGCAGTTCACGCAGCTCGTCGGCCTGCTCGTCGGCCAATTCGGTGTAGAGCAGTTCGAGTCGATCGCCGTAGTGCGCCTTGAGCCTGGGCCGGGCCAGCTTACGAATGCCGGTCAGCAGGCCGTTCTCGAGCGTGAAGGGCGTCGTCTCGATGATGAAGTCGCGGGGGATCTCATAGGATTGCAGCCCCACCGTCCTGGCGACATCCTGAAGCGATTCGCCGATCAGCGATTTGGCGTTGTCCCGGCTCAGCGCCTCGTCGGTCGGAACGATGACCGCGAGCAGATAGGACCTGGCGCTGTTGCCGTACAGGTAGATCTGCCGGATCAGCGGGCTGTCGCCGAACACGGCCTCGAGTTTGGAGACGGTGACGAACTCGCCCTGCGACAGCTTCAACACGTTGTTGCGCCGGTCGAGGTAGACCAGCCGGTCGGGCGCAGGCTCGGCCACGATATCGCCGGTGTGGTAGTACCCGTTTGTGTCGATCATCTCAGCGGTGACGTCGGGGCGCTTGTAGTAACCGGGAAAGAGACTGTCGGACTTGACGATCAGCTCGCCGCGGGGATGTGGACGGTCGGTCCGGAAGTATCCGAGATCCGGGACGTCGATGAGTTGGTAGTCGATGACGGGCGGGCGCTGTACCTGTCCGTCGACGAACACCGCACCGGCCTCGGTGGAGCCGTATCCGTCGATCAGATGCATATCGAGGAAGGCTTCGACGGACGTCTTCATCTCGGGGGACAGTGGCGCCGAACCGGTCATCGCCATCACGTACCGGCCGCCGAGCAGGCTCTGTCGCAGTCCGGCGAACACATCGGCTTCTTCGCCAACCCGGTGGTCCAGCTCCTTCTGGACCTCTGCGAAGATCGTGTCCCAGATCCTCGGCACGAAGGACAGCTGGGTGGGTCGGACCAGAGCGAGATCCTCCAGGAACGTCGAAAGATCGCTCTTGGCAGCGAAGTACGCCGTTCCGCCGGACCCGAGCGTCCCATAGAGCAGGCCTCGGCCCATCATGTGGCTCATGGGCATGAAGTTCAGCGTGATCGACGGCTGAGCACCCTGGTCGCCCCAGCTCGCCCGAGCCGACCGGCGCCACGAGTTCGCAACCAGGCGTTCCGGGTACATCGCCCCCTTCGGCGCGCCGGTGCTGCCGGAGGTGTAGATCAGCAGACTCAACGGGTCGTCATCAGGGGAGATGTGCGGTTGCACCGCAGGCGATCTGGTGCCGCGGTCGATAACCTCGGCAAGCGTATCGACTCCGATGGTGCTGCCGGCCTCGTACAGCCGGTTCTTCGCCGTGGCGAGCGCGTCCCGCTCGTCGTCGACCTGCCGCTGGTAATCGAACACGAGCAGGGTCGACACGGTTGGGGCGGCGAGCGCCAGCTCGACGGCATCGGCGAGATAGCCGACGGCCGAGGCGATCACGACCGGTTCGGTCTCGGCGACGATCGGTTGCAGCGCGGCGGCCGGCGCACTGGTTTGCAGCGGCACCGACACCGCCCCGATCATCGCCAGCGCCATGTCGATGGTGGTGTAATCGATGCTGGTGAAGCCCAACAGCGCGACGCGGTCGCCGGGACGCACGCCGGTCAATGCGTTTGCGATCGCGCTGACGCGGTCGGATACCTCGGCGTAGCTGATGGTGTCGAACCGGGGCAATAGTTCGGCGGAAGTGCGGCCGGTGCGCAGATCTTCGACGAACCGCACGGCACGCTGCCCGAGCGCCGGCCGCTCGGCGTACCCGTCGAGCACGATCCGCATGATCTGGGGGAGCCGGATACCGGGCTGTTCGATGGCGGTGGAGATGGCCTCGTTCGGCACGGCGCCGGCGAACTGGTGGTCAGTGGCGTGCAAATCGGCGATGCGATGGGCCAGGCGCTCTTCGCGAGTATCAGTAGACATCAGAAACCTCGAAACACATCGTGGGAAGTGGGGCGCGACGCTGCGCCTACGAAAAAACTACGTTAGTAAAACTAACTTTATTCCGAGGAAAGGGTGCTTGCGCTGCCAGTCTGCTGTGAATCTGCAGGTGAGAGCTGCGCCACACCTTTAGTCAGCTGTGCCGGGAGGCCTCTTGCGCCAGTTGGACGCGCGAGGTGAGGCCGAGCTTGGGGTAGATATGCCGAAGGTGTGACTGCACCGTCCGCGGCGAGACGAACAGCCGGCCGGCGATGTCCTTGTTGGGGATGCCTTCGGCCACCAGTCGGACGACGTCGAGTTCGGTAGGCGTGAGGGATTCCCAACCGCTTGTCGGACGCTTGCGCTCACCGCGGCCACGCTGCGCGTAGGCGATGGCCTCCTCGGTCGACAATGCAGCACCCTCAGCCAAGGCGGTATCGAATGCATTGTCGCCCATACTATTTCGCAGTGATGCGACCAGGTCCCCGTGCTGCTGGTCGAAGAGTTTGAAACGGACCGAGTCCATTCGTTGCCTGATCGCAGATGCGCAGCCGAGAAGCCGAATGGCTTCGCGAAGGCTGCAGGCATGGCGTGCCAGCTCTGCGAGGCACTCCAGTATGTCCGGAATGGCCATCTGCGCGTTCGACCTGGCCGCCAGCGCCAGGGCCTCGTAGGCGTCGTCCGCGGCCTGCTTCAGCCCGCCTTGTGCGACATGCACACACGCACGCGTTGAGAGTGCCGCGGCGAGCCAGGCTCCCTCTGACTCTGCAACTGCCTCATCTGCGCAGCGGTGCGCTGTGTGCAGTTCGCCACAGCCGATTGCGGCCAAGCCCAAGTAGGTCTTGTTCATCATGTCTGCGGCGGGGTTCATCACGTGCCGGTTCGAAGCCTGGACTGCTTCCCACGTTGCTGCGGCGTCGCCGTCTGCCATACAGGCAACCGCAAGCGTCGCGTGTGCAGGACGGTCGAAAAGCCCGTCGAGCTGGGCCGAAGCCTCCAGGGAACCATTCGCCGCGGCACGCGCTTCGTTGGTGTCACCGTGGAACGCCAAGGCGTATGCGAGAAGCATCAACCCGATCATCTTGGACAACGCGTCGTGTGCAGCGTCGGCCTCAGCCGTGAAATCGCGGATCATCTCGATCGCCGTATCCAGATGACCGCGGTAGATGTGCATCTCGACGAGATTCCATCGGCACTGCCGAGAACTGAAATGGTCACCTATTGCGTCAGCGAGCGCGATTCCTTCCTCGGCAACCAGCTTGATCGCATCGAGGTCGCCCGCCAAGAAGTGCGCGTATGACAGGCGGCTCAGTATCTGGCTCAGCCGCCACGAATCACCGAGACCTCGGGCCAGGCTGATGGCCTCGGTGAAGTAAGGGTGGGCCAATTCGCCGTCGTGTGCCGTGATGTATGCGCATGCGCTGAGAGCTCGTGTCAGCAGAGCCGGGTCGTCGATATCGCGGGCGATGGCCAGGGCCTCTTCCGCCAGCTCCAAGTTGCCGGTGACATCCACCCACGAATTCAATACGGCCTTGTCGGAAAGCGCGCGTGCTCGAACCGATGGTGCGACTTCCGTTGGGCAACAGTCGATGTCGGCTAGGGCGGCGTCGAGCCACGCAAGTCCTTCGAGCATGCGGCCCCGTGCGAGCCACAGCGGCTGGAGCGAGGACGCCAGATCCACTGCTGCCACGACATCGACGTTTTCGTGACTCCAGGCGAACGCAGTCCGAAGGTTGTCGATTTCGATCTCGGCCTGAGCGATGGACTGCTCGTGGTCACCGTTTGCCGGGGCATCGAGCCGGGTTGCCATCTCGGTGTAATGGTCGCGGTGTCGGGTGCGTGCCTGGTCGGCCTCGCCCGACTCGCCGAGCTTTTCCTGGGCGTACTGACGCACGGTCTCAAGCAGCCTGTATCGCGTGGTACCAGCGGTGTTCTCGGCGGTCACCAACGACTTGTCCACGAGGAGGCTGAGCTGGTCGAGGACCTGATAGCGCTCCACCTGTGTGGTACTCGCGACAGATTGCGCTGCGGTGAGGTCGAATCCGCCCATGAACACCGCGAGGCGGCGGAACAGGATTCGTTCCGACTCGGTCAGCAGGGCGTGCGACCAATCCACCGATGCGCGCAAGGTTTGTTGCCGACGTACAGCCGTCCGAGCACCGCCGGTGAGAAGTCGGAATCGGTCATGCAGGCTGTCGACTATCTCGTCGAGCGACAACGACCGGACCCGCGCCGCGGCGAGTTCAATCGCCAGCGGCATACCGTCGAGGCGGCGGCAGATCTCGTTCACCGTTTCAGCGTTTTCGTCGTCCACTGCGAAACTGGGCCGCGCACGATGGGCTCGGTCGCTGAACAACTCGACCGCCTCGTCTGCCAATGACAGCGAGGGCACCTGCCAACTCACCTCGCCGCCCACCATCAGGGGTTCACGGCTCGTCGCGAGGATCGTCACCCCGGTGCATGAGCCCAGCAGGTCATTGGAGAGTGCGGCGCTGGCCTCCAGCAGGTGCTCGCAGTTGTCCAGCACGATAAGGGTTCTCCGGTCCCGGACAAACCGCAGCAGGGTCTCCGTGATCGAACGCCCGGGTTGGTCGGGAAGCCCCAGCGCACGCGCGACCGCGAGCGGGACCACCACCGGGTGGGTGATGGGCGCGAGGTCGGCATACCAGATTCCGTCGGGGAACCGACTCGTCATCTGACCGGCGACCTCGATTGCCAGCCGTGTCTTACCGGCTCCCCCCGCGCCGGTGAGAGTCACCAGCCGGTTCTCGGCGAGGATGTCACGAATGTCAGCGATCTGAGCACCGCGACCAACGAACCTCGTCAGTTGAGCCGGAAGGTGGTGTGTCGCAACGGCGGCAGATGCCCGCAAGGGTGGGAACTCGCTGCGCAGGTCGGGATGACACAGCTGCGCCACTCGGATTGGGCGGGGGAGATCGCGTAGGGGATGGCTGCCAAGGTCTGCCAGCCAGGCACCCTCAGGTAGTCGGTCCTCCACCAACGGCTCTGTCGCTCCAGACAGCACTGTTTGGCCGCCGTGCGCCAGATCGCGCAGTCGCGCAGCCTTGTTGATGGTCGATCCGGCGTAGTTGCCCTCGTCGCGCAGTTGCACCTCCCCGGTGTGCAACCCGATGCGCAGCTTGATCGGTGCCAGCTGTGCCCGCTGCAGGTCCAGGGCGCAGGCGACCGCGTCGCTGGCGCGCGCGAACGCGGCGACGAAACTGTCACCCTCACCCTGTTCGACCGGTCTCACGCCGCCGCGTTCCGCAACGAGTGCGTCGACGGTGCTGTTGAGCAATGCGACGGCGGCTGTCATCGCGTCCGGCTGTGATTCCCACAGCTGAGTCGAGCCCTCGACGTCGGCGAGCATAAGCGTCACCGTTCCCGTCGGAAGCAGCTCGGCCACGTCAACCTCGGTCCACTCAGTTGCGCTCATGGTAGCCATCATGGGAGCTGTGCAGACGCGAAAGCATCAGCCCAAAGGTGCACTTTGTGGGCTGTGACGTGCGACTTCCTGGGCGAGATGGACGCGCGAGGTCAATCCGAGCTTGTGGTATACGTGGCGCAGGTGTGACTGGACTGTCCGGGGTGAGACGAACAGCCGGGTGGCGATGTCCTTGTTGGGCAGCCCATCGCCGACGAGACGGACAACGTCGAGTTCGGTCGGCGTCAGCGATCCCCAACCGCTCGGCGGCCGCTTGCGTTCACCGCGGCCGCGTAGCGCGTAGCCGATTGCTTCCTCGGTCGACAATGCGGCCCCCTCGTTCCACGCCGCATCGCAATCCTCACCGCCCATCGCGTTACGCAATTGCGAGACCAACGCATGATGGGCATCGTCAAAGACTTTGAAACGCACCAGCCCGAGACGCTGCCTCGTCGACTCCGCGGCTCCTGACAATCGCGCGGCTTCAGCGTGGCTATCGGCGTCGAACGCCATGCGGGCGAGGCATTCCAGAGTGTCGGCTGTGGACAGATGTGTACCCGATTCATTCGCTATCTTCAGCGACTCGTAGGCATCGGCGGCTGCCTGTTCATATTCTCGTTGGGCAACCAGGACGCACGCGCGTGTCGACAGCGCCGTCGATAACCAGAACCTCCTGGATGCGGACACCGCGATGTCGACTCGGCGGCGAGCGACGGCCAGCTCGCCACATGCCAAGGCGGCTTGGGCCGTCCAAACCATGTGCAGATCGTCCACTCCGGGAATGACGATGCCCGTCCGTTCTGTGGCGAGCGCCGCCGCCCGTGCCGCGGCCGCATCCCCATCGGCGAGGCATGCGACGGCGACGGCCGAATGAATTTGCCGCTCGAAAAGGCCCGGACACTCGCTGCGTGCCTCGATCATGGCATTCCCGGACGCACGGGCGCCGGGGCCGTCGCCACGGAACGCGAGGGCGAAGGTCAGTTCGAACATTCCGATGACCTTGGACACGAGATCGTGTGCACCGCTGGCTCGCACGATGAGATCGCGCACCATGTCGATGGCGAAGTTCGTCTCGCCCCGGAACACGAGAACACAAACCAGGCACACACGACATTGCGCCGAACCGAAGCGGTCCCCGATCGCGTCGGCCAGTTCGATGCCCTCCCGGGCAACCGCTGCCGCCTCGACGAATTCCCCCGATGCGAACGCGCCGTTGGATTGCCTGCTGAAAATCTGACAGAGCAGCCAATCGTCGCCTGTTTCTCGGGCAAGTGCCGTTGCTTCGGTGAAATACGGCCGGGCCGAGTCGTAGTCTTGAGTATTCGCGGTTCCACACGCAGTGAGCACTCGCGACAGCAGGGCAGGATCATCGACCTCGCGGGCGACAGCGAGGGCTTCGTGGGCGTGCTTCAGGGCGTCGGCGCCTTCCGCCCACAGGGCCAACAACGCCCGGTCGGCCAGTGCTTTGGCGCGGACCCGCGGCGCCACCACGTGACTGCCCTCATGCAGACCTGTCAGCGCGGCGTCGAGCCATGCCGCTCCCTCCGCCACGCGCCCTCGAGAAACCCAGAGGGGATGGAGCGATGTCGCAAGCTCCAAAGCGTCTGCGACTTCGCTGTTTTCGCGACTCCAGACGAACGCGGCTCTCAGATTGTCGATGTCGAGATCGGCCTGTTCGACGAGGTGCTCCTTCGAGCCACGCGTCGGCGCGTCGAGTTGCCCTGCCATCGCGGTGTAGTGGTCGCGGTGACGGCGCCGAGTGTCATCGGCTTCGCCGGATTCGCCGAGCTTCTCCAGCGCGTATTGCCGCACCGTTTCCAGCAGCCGGTATCGTGTTCTGCCGCCGGCGTTTTCGGCGATGACGAGCGACTTGTCGACAAGTAGGCTGAGCTGGTCGAGGACTTGGTAGCGCTCGACGTCGGTGGCACCGGCGACCGATTGGGCGGCGTCGAGGTCGAACCCGCCCATGAACACTGACAACCGGCGAAATAGGGCGCGTTCGGGATCGGTCAACAAAGCGTGCGACCAGTCGACTGAGGCGCGAAGCGTCTGCTGCCGGCGCACCGCGGTGCGAGCGCCGCCGGTGAGCAGGCGGAACCGGTCGTGCAGGCTGTCGACGATCTCGTCGAGCGACAGCGCACGCACCCGAGCTGCGGCGAGTTCAATTGCCAGCGGCATGCCGTCGAGGCGCCGACATATCTCCGTCACCGTGTCGACGTTGTTCTGCAGCGTGAAATCCGGGCGTGCTCGACGGGCGCGATCGGCGAATAACTCGATCGCCTCGCTGTCCAGTAGAAGCGACGGCACCTGCCAGTTCACCTCGCCGGCCACGGTCAGGGGTTCGCGACTCGTTGCGAGGATCTTCACCTCGGAGCACGAGCCCAGGATGCCGTTGACGACTGCGGCGCTCGCGTCCAGTAGGTGTTCACAGTTGTCGAGCACGAACAGCACCTGACGGTCCCTGACGAACCGCTGCAGAGTGTCCGTGATGGAGCTGCCGGGTTGATCGTGCAGCCCCAACGCACGGGCCACCGTGAGTGGCACTACGCCGGGATGGGTGATCGGGGCGAGATCGACATACCAAATGCCATCGGCGAATTGGTCCGGCATGCCTCCCGCGACTTCGATCGCCAGACGAGTCTTGCCTGCCCCGCCTGCGCCGGTCAGCGTGACGAGGCGGTTGTCTGCAACGAGGGCGCGAATGTCAGCCATCTGCGCGCGGCGGCCGACAAACGTGGTGAGCTGCGCCGGAAGGTGATGAGCGACAACGGTGGTCGACGCCCGTAGGGGAGGAAAGTCGTTGCGAGTGTCGGGATGGCACAGCTGCGCCACGCGAATTGTGCGCGGGAGATCGCGCAGGGCGTGGCTGCCGAGATCGGTCAGCCACGCGCCGGCGGGCAACTGGTCGTCGACGAGTTCCTCGGTCACTCCCGACATCACCGTCTGGCCGCCGTACGCCAGATCGCGCAGCCGTGCTGTCTTGTTGATTGTCGGTCCCGCGTAGTTGCCCTCGTCGCGCAATTGCACTTCGCCGGTGTGCAGTCCGATGCGCAGTTTGATCGGTGCCAGCTCTGCCCGTTGCAGGTCCAGGGCGCAGGCGACCGCGTCGCTGGCGCGCGCGAATGCAGCGACGAAACTGTCACCCTCGCCCTGCTCGATTGGACGCACGCCATCGTGCTTCCCAATGACCTCGCTGGCTATGCGGTTCAGAAGCGCGAGCGCCGCCGGCATAGCTGCCGGTTGCGTCTCCCACAGTTGTGTCGAGCCCTCGACGTCGGCGAGCAGTAGCGTCACCGTTCCGGTCGGAAGCAGCTCGGCCACGTCAACCTCGGTCCACTCAGTTGCGCTCATGGTAGCCATCATGGGGGGTGCGCAGACGCGAAAGCATCAGCCCAAAGGCGCACTTTGTGCCCCGTGACGTGCGGCTCTTGGGCGAGTTGAACAAGCGAGGTCAGTTGGCGACGTGTGGTGGTGGGTCCGACTCCGCGCCACGCCGACGTTCTTTCAGGGCTATTGGCCCAGGTGGGGACCGGAGGGAATCTTGTCAACGACGCGCACCTGGCGGCGTTGGCGGTGGAACACCGTGCCGGAATCATCAGCTATGACAGCGATTTCAGCCGCTTTGCGGGTGTTCGCTGGGACACCCCAGACGCGCTTCTCGCGCAAGACTCCTGATATCGCCTGCGATATCCGATTTCTGGGGCGCGGAACTACCGACGCACGATGTGGTTGGAGTGAGCAATTTGCGCCCCCTCGCCAACGGATCTACGCCGCAGGGCGGATGGTCTGGTCTCCCGAGAACCGGATAGTCGACAGATACCGACTGCTGAGGAGGCAGCTGAAATGACCATTGCCGAACCCCGGAGCACGACTGCCGCCACCGCCATCACCGCCCGCCAGATCTCGATCGTGTGCCAGGCACTCGGGGTGCCACGCGACGACTGGCTTCTGTTCTGGCGTTGGACTGACGAGTTGTCGAATCCGAAAACGCTTGACGCTATGCGCACATATATCGACGTGATGATCGCCGATCGGTGCCGTCAGCCCGCCGACGACCTGCTGTCCAAGCTGATCGAGCTGGAAGTCGACGGCGAGGAACTGACGGTCGACGACATCCACAGGTTCGTCGCCACTCTGGTCGCCGGCGCCGGCTAGCCCCGCGAGTCTTTCGGGTCGAGTTCGTCCAGCAGGCGCTGCATCGTGCGAGACATCTGCGCGAAGTTCCTCTCGCCGACCAGAGCGGACCAGCGGTGCTCGATCTCGCCAACGCGATCACCCGCATGTGCCATCAGAATGCGGCCGCGCTCGGTCAGGTCGATCAACTTCGCGCGCCCGTCGGCCGGGTCCGGTCGGCGTGTCAGGTACTCGAGTTGTTCGAGATCGTTGACCAACTCCGAGGTGGCGGCCAGGCTCAGTTGCGCGCGATCCGCCAGTTCGGTCAGCCGAATGCCCCCCATCCGGATGTTGCCGAAAATCTGGAAGTGCGGTTCGCGAAGGTCGCCGTAGCCGGCAGCAGCCCGCGGTGCGGCCAGCTCGTCGCGGAACTCCCGCAGCAGCCGGACCAGCAGCTGGCCGATGGCCAGGCGATCGGCCGGCAGGTCTCTTGACGTAGCCATGTCCGATGAGGATACTACGGTTACCGAAGTTTCGGTTTCCGAAGTAAATGGAGGGATCATGACCGGCGAATCCGTCGCCACAACCCTGGGCGGGCTGCATGTCGAGCGCATCGGTTCAGGATCCCCGGTGGTGTTGTGGCACAGCCTCTTTCTCGACTCCCAGTCCTGGTGTGGTTTGCAGGACGACCTGGCTCGCACCCACTCCGTGATCGTGATCGACGGACCGTCCCATGGCCGGAGCGAACCGGTGAGCCGTGATTTCACGTTCGCCGACTGTGTGACCGCCGCCGAGCGGGTGCTGGACAGCGTGGGCGTGGACGGGCCGGTGGACTGGGTGGGCAATGCCTGGGGCGGCCACGTTGGAATCCAGCTGGCCGCGCACCGACCCGGCCGAATCCGCACCCTGACCACCATCGGCACGCCCGCACACGCACTGCGGCCCCTCGAACGGTGGGCCAAAGCGTGGCCGCTGGTCCAGCTCTACCGGGTGACCGGTCCGAACGCAATGCTGCTCAAACCGCTGTCGGATGCCCTCGTCGGCCCCGAATCATTGACCGCCGCACCCGATCTCGCGAACTCAGTGATGAGCGCATTCACCGGTGCGCAGAAAGCCGGAATGTTCCGCGCGATGCGGTCGATGATGATGCACCGCCCGGACATGAGGGCCGACATGGCACGAATCGCCGTCCCCACACTGCTCATCGCGGGTCGCGACGACTCCACCGGGTGGCGGCCCGCTGATGCCGACGCGGTGGCGCGCACCATGGCCGACGCCAGGGTGGTGGCGACCGCCGGCTCCGGTCACTCCTCGCCGCTGCTGATCGCCCGCGACGATGTCCTCCGGGCGCTGCAGGACTTCTGGACCGAGGTGGCAGACCGCAGCGAGGCGCCCGGCCGAAAAACCTAGCCCGTGTAGGCCATCACGTGCTTGATGCGGGTGTAGTCCTCGAGCCCGTACATCGACAGGTCCTTGCCGTGCCCGGACGACTTGTACCCGCCGTGCGGCATCTCGGCGACCAATGGAATGTGGGTGTTGATCCACACGCATCCGAAGTCCAGCGCGTTGGAAACCCGCAACGCGCGTGAGACGTCCTTGGTCCACACCGACGAGGCCAGTGCGTACTCCACCCCGTTGGCCCAGGTGAGCGCCTGCTCCTCGTCGGCGAACGACTGCACCGTGATGACCGGACCGAAGATCTCCTGCTGAACCAGCCGGTCGTCCTGCAGCAGTCCGCCGATCACCGTCGGCTCGACGTAGAAACCCTTGTCGCCCTGCCGATTACCGCCCACGGCGACTTTCGCGTGCGACGGGACGTCGGAGAAGAAGGACAGCACCCGCTCCATCTGGTTGACGTTGTTGACCGGCGGGACCCAGGCGTCCTCGTCGTCGGCGGGCCGGCCGAACGTCGTCGTCGCGCCCTTGGCCTGCTCGGCCAGCGCCGCGGTGAGGTCCGCGGCGATCGACGCCGACGCCAGCACCCGGGTCGCGGCCGTGCAGTCCTGACCGGCGTTGAAGTACCCGGCGGTGGCGATGCCCTCGGCGGCCGCGGCGAGATCGGCGTCGTCGAACACGATCACCGGTGCCTTGCCGCCCAACTCGAGATGGGTGCGTTTGAGGTTGCCGCCGGCGCTGACCGCGACGGCCCTGCCTGCGGCCACCGACCCGGTGATCGACACCATCTCCGGCGTCGGGTGGGCGACCAGGTTCGCACCGGTCACACGGTCACCGGTGACGACGTTGAGCACCCCCGGCGGCAGGTGCCTGGCCGCCAACTCGGCCAGCATCACCGTCGTCACCGGAGTGGTGTCGCTCGGCTTGATCACCACGGTGTTGCCCGCCGCGATGGCAGGGCACGAACTTCCAGATGGCCATCATCATCGGGTAGTTCCACGGTGCCACCTGCCCGATCACACCGACGGGTTCACGGCGGATCCACGACGTGTGGTCCGCCAGGTACTCGCCGGCCGACTTGCCCTCCAGAATCCGTGCGGCCCCGGCGAAGAACCGGATCTGGTCGACCATCGGAGGGATCTCCTCGGCCATCGTGACGTGGTTGGGTTTGCCGGTGTTGCGGCCCTCCGCGGCGACGAGTTCCTCGGCAGCGTTCTCGACCTCGTCGGCGAAGTCCAGCAGCGCCTTCTGCCGGTGCGACGGCGTGGTGCGCTTCCAGTCCTTGAACGCCTTGGCAGCAGCCCCGTACGCGTTGTCGATGTCCTGTTCGTTGGAGACCGGCGCGGTGCCATACTCCTCTCCGGTGCTCGGGTCGACGAGCGGCATGGTCGCTCCGCTCACCGAGTCGACGAGCTCGCCCCCGATGAAGTTCTGCACGGTGGTCACAGATCGGCCAGGATGAGCTCGAGTATGTCGAGGCCTTCGAGCAGAAGGTCGTCGCTGATGGTCAGCGGCGGCAGGAAGCGCAGCACGTTGCCGAACGTCCCGCAGGACAGCACGATCACGCCGGCCTGGTGGGCGGCGGCGCACAGCTTCTTGGTCAGCTCCGCGTCGGGTTCGGTCGTGCCGGACTTGACCAGCTCGACGGCGATCATCGCGCCGCGCCCGCGGACGTCGCCGACGCGGCTGTCCTCGGCCTGGATCCGGCCCAGCTTGTCTTTCATCAGGGTTTCGATCTGCGCGGCGCGCGCTACCAGCCCGTCGGCCTCGATGGTCTCGATGGTCGCCAGCGCGGCAGCGCACGCCACGGGGTTACCGCCGTAGGTGCCACCCAGCCCGCTGACGTGCGGTGCGTCCATGATCTCGGCCCGGCCGGTGACCGCCGACAGCGGCATGCCGTCGGCGATGCCCTTCGCGGTGACGATCAGGTCGGGCACGATGCCTTCGTGTTCGCACGCGAACATCGCGCCGGTGCGGGCGAACCCGGTCTGCACCTCGTCGGCGATGAATACCACGTTGTTGTCGCGGCACCAGTCCAGCAGCGCGGGCAGGAAGCCCTCGGCGGGAACGATGAACCCGCCTTCTCCCTGGATCGGTTCGATGATCACCGCGGCCAGGTTGTCGGCGCCGACCTGTTTGTCGATCACGGTGATGGCCCGGTGGGCGGCGAGCTCACCGTCGGTGGCCAGCTCCTTGCCGCCGAACTCGGCATCGCGGAAGGGATAGGACAGCGGCGCGCGGTAGATCTCCGGGGCGAAGGGGCCGAACCCGTGCTTGTAGGGCATCGACTTGGCGGTCAGCGCCATCGTCAGGTTGGTGCGGCCGTGATAGGCGTGGTCGAACGCGACGACCGCCTGCTTGCGGGTGTACGTCCTGGCGATCTTGACGGCATTCTCGACGGCCTCGGAGCCGGAGTTGAACAGAGCCGAGCGCTTCTCGCCGGTGCCGGGGGTGAGTCTGTTGAGCGCCTCGGCGACCGCGACGTACTTCTCATAGGGAGTGACCATGAAGCAGGTGTGGGTGAACTTGCCCACCTGCTCGGACACCGCCTCGACGACTCTGGGTGAGGAGTTGCCGATCGTGGTGACCGCGATACCGGCTCCCAGGTCGATCAGCCGATTGCCGTCGACATCCTCGACGATCCCGCCGAACGCCCGCGCCGCGTAGACGGGCATGGTGGTGCCCACCCCGCGCGCGACCGCGGCACTCTTGCGCGCGATCAGCTCGGACGAGCGTGGGCCGGGAATGGCGGTGGCGAGGTGGCGGCTCTGCTCGAGGGTGCTCAACTGGAGACCTCCTAATGCGTAGATATACGGCGAATCCCACTGCCGCATTGCCGTTCGAGCCTAGCCCGTTAGGTGCACCGATCCGTCGAGAACGTTGGTGGCTCGTGCCGGGATCATCGGCGACGCGGGGCGGTGGCAACCGATTCCGTTGCGATCAGGCGCAGGGCCGCGGTCCCTGACCCCGGGGGGACGGCGGCGGTGGGCCGCAATGGCACACTGGTCAACAACTTCTTCATAGATGCGGCCCCGAACCGCGGGTTCGGGCGCCGTGACCGCAGGACCTCAAGACGTACGACACACGAAAGAATCAGCTGCCATGGATCTCGTCATCTTCCTCCCACTGCTCATCATCATGGGCGCGTTCATGTACTTCGCGTCCCGGCGTCAGAAGAAGGCCATGCAGGCCACCATCGACCTGCACAACTCTCTGGAGGTCGGTGATCAGGTCCACACCACGTCGGGTCTACAGGGGACGATCACCGGCATCGGTGACGACTACGTCGAACTGGAGATCGCGCCCGGGGTCGTCACGACATGGATGAAGCTGGCGGTGCGGGACCGCGTCGCCGACGATGTCGACGAATTCGAGGATGACGACGACGGCTTCGAGGAGCCGCAATCTGAGCCGCGATCTGAGCCCAATTCGAAAGCCACGGAGATCACCGAACGCCCGAACACCAAGACTGACAGCTGAGATCTCAGCTGCAGCACGTACCCTTTGCGTGTCTTCGCGCCCTTGTGCGGTACTTGACGAACTGATCTCGAGGAGACTCTGACACGTGGCATCGTCTTCGACGCCGGTGCACCCTGCCCGCTACCTGGCCTTATTCCTGGTAATGCTCATCGGTGCGTTCCTGGCGGTTTTCCTCACCGGGAACAAGCAGCCCGACCCCAAGCTGGGCATCGACCTGCAGGGCGGTACCCGTGTCACGCTGACGGCGCGCACCCCGGACGGCTCGCCGCCCTCCCGGGATGCGCTGAACCAGGCTCAGCAGATCATCAGCGCCCGTGTCGACGGCCTGGGCGTCTCCGGTTCCGAGGTCATCATCGACGGCCAGAACCTGGTGATCACCGTGCCGGGCAACGACAGCAGTGAAGCCCGCAACCTGGGCCAGACGGCGCGGCTCTACATCCGGCCCGTGATCCACGCGATCCCTGCGCAGGGCGCGGGGCCGGCCGCGGAAGGACCCCAACCCGGTCTGCCGCAGGGTGCGATCCCCGGCATGCCTCCCGGGGCGATTCCCGGCATCCGGGTGCACCCCCGGGCGCGATTCCGGGTGCACCCCCGGGCGCGGTCCCGAGTGCACCCCCGGCGCCGCAGCCGCGCCCCTTCCCCGAGCAACCGGCCCCGAACCCCTCGCCGAGCCCGAGCCCGGCCCCGAACCCCTCGCCGAGCCCGAGCCCCGCCCCTGGGAACTCGCCCGCACCGCCGTCGAACGACCGGGACGTGCCCCTGGCGACCCGCATCCAGGACGAGAAAAAGCTGCGTCAAAGCGGTGAGCAGGCGATCCAGATCCTGGCCATGCAGTTCCAGGCCACCCGGTGTGGCCAAGACGACGTGCTGGCCGGCAACGACGACCCCAACCTGCCGTTGGTCACCTGCTCGTCCGACGGGGAACAGGTCTATCTGCTGGACAAGTCGATCATCAGCGGTGAGCAGATCGCCAACGCCACCTCGGGGCTCGATCAGCAACAGGGCCAGAACGTCGTCGACTTGGAGTTCAAGGGCGACGCCGCCAAGATCTGGGCCGACTTCACCGCGGCCAACGTCGGCGTTCAGACAGCGTTCGTCCTCGACTCGAAGGTGGTCAGCGCGCCGCAGATCCAGGAGGCCATTCCGGGCGGGCGCACGCAGATCACTGGCAATTTCACCGCCGACTCGGCGCGTGAACTGGCCAACGTGTTGAAGTACGGCTCGCTGCCACTGTCGTTCGAGTCCTCGGAGGCCGAGACGGTCTCCGCGACCCTGGGCCTGGCGTCGCTGCGGGCTGGACTGATCGCGGGCGCGGTCGGTCTGGCGGCGGTACTGCTGTACTCCCTGCTCTACTACCGGGTTCTCGGCTTGTTGGTCGCATTGTCACTGGTCGCGTCCGGCGCGATGGTCTTCGCGATCCTGGTGCTGCTGGGCAGAGCCATCAACTACACCCTGGACCTGGCCGGTATCGCTGGTCTGATCATCGGTATCGGTATGACGGCGGACTCATTCGTGGTGTTCTTCGAACGCATCAAGGACGAGATCCGCGAGGGACGTTCGTTCCGGTCGGCGGTGCCGCGTGGCTGGGCCAGGGCACGGAAGACGATCATGTCCGGCAACGCTGTCACCTTCCTGGCCGCCGCAGTGCTGTACTTCCTGGCTGTGGGGCAGGTGAAGGGCTTTGCGTTCACCCTGGGACTGACCACGATCCTCGACATCGTCGTCGTGTTCCTGGTGACGTGGCCGCTGGCCTACATCGCGTCGAAGTCGCCGACCATGGCCAAGCCGGCCCTGAACGGGTTGGGAGCTGTCCAGCAGATCGCCCGCGAACGCCGAGCGGCGGCGGCCACGGCTGGACGGGAGTAGCACATGGCGACAAGGCGCAACCGCACCGAGCCGACCACGTCGGACGCCGTCGAGGCACCCGACCTGGAAGCCGCGGCAGCAGACGCACCACGGCACGGCTTCTTCGTCCGTCTCTACACCGGCACCGGCGCCTTCGATGTGATGGGCCGGCGCAAGTTCTGGTACGCAGTCAGCGGCGTCATCGTCGCCATCGCCCTCGGAGCGATCCTGTTGCGCGGCTTCACCTTCGGTATCGACTTCGAGGGCGGCACCAAGGTGTCGTTGCCGCGCGGCGACGGACAGGCCACCACGCAACAGGTGGAGCAGGTCTTCACCGACACGATCGGCCGTGCGCCCGAGTCGGTGGTCGTTGTCGGTGCCGGTTCCACGGCGACGTTCCAGATCCGCTCGGAGACGCTGACCAACGCTGAAACCGAGGAACTCCGGACGGCGTTGTTCGACCAGTTCCAACCGCGCGGCGATGGCGGTGAGCCGAGCAAGCAGGCGATCAGCGATTCGGCGGTCTCGGAGACCTGGGGCGGCCAGATCACCCAGAAAGCGCTCATCGCCCTCGTCGTGTTCCTGGTCCTGGCGGCCATCTACATCACCGTGCGCTACGAGCGCTACATGGCCATCGCGGCGCTGGCGACACTCGTGTTCGACCTCCTGGTCACCGCCGGGGTGTACGCGCTCGTCGGCTTCGAGGTCACCCCGGCCACGGTGATCGGGTTGCTGACGATCCTCGGCTTCTCCCTGTACGACACCGTCATCGTGTTCGACAAGGTCGAGGAGAACACCGACGGCTTCGAGCACACCACCCGGCGAACCTTCGCCGAACAGGCCAACCTGGCCGTCAACCAGACGTTCATGCGGTCGATCAACACCAGCCTGATCTCGGTGCTGCCGATCATCGCGCTCATGGTCATCGCGGTGTGGTTGCTCGGCGTCGGTACGTTGATGGACCTCGCGCTGGTCCAGCTCGTCGGCGTGATCGTCGGTACGTACTCGTCGATCTTCTTCGCCACCCCGCTGCTGGTGAGCCTGCGCGAACGCACCGACGCGGTGCGCAAGCACACCAGGCGGGTAGTGAACCGCCGCACCACGGCGGCGGCGAAGACGGCCGACGCCGAACCGACGAGCGACGCGGTCGAACTGTCGGACGACGACGTGGTCGATGCCGAGCCGGCGTCGGTTGCGGCACCGGCGGCACCCGCAGCTCCGGCACCGGCGGCACCCGCAGCTCCGGCACCGGACAAGCCGGCCCCGGGCGCCCGTCCCGTCCGGCCCACCTCCCGGAGGACCGGACGCCCGTCGGGTAAGCAAATACCACGGAAGACCTAGGTCCGATGGCTCGCCGTTGGGCCCCCCGAGGTTCCGCCCGGGCTCATGCACGACACATCGCTGCTCTCACGGCGGTGCTGGCCCCGGTCGTGGCGCTCGGCCTGACCTCGTGCTCGGCGAGCGCGGCCGATTCGATCGACTACGCCGTCGACGGCACCCTCATCACTTACAACACCAACACCGTCGCCGGTGCCGCATCCGGCGGACCCCAGGCCTTCGCCCGGGTGCTGACGGGCTTCAACTACCACGGCCCGGACGGGCAGATCGTCGGTGACCACGACTTCGGCAGCATCTCGGTGGTGGGGCGCACACCGCTGGTCCTCGATTACGAGATCAACCCCAATGCCGTCTACTCCGACGGCAAACCGATCACCTGCGACGACATGGTGCTGGCCTGGGCGTCGCAATCCGGCAGGTTCCGGTGGTTCGACGCGGCCAATCGGGCCGGTTACACCGACATCGCCACCATCGACTGTGCGCCGGGGCAGAAGAAGGCGCGGGTGTCCTTCGCGCAGGACCGGGCGTTCACCGACTACGGCCAGCTGTTCGCGGCGACGTCGATGATGCCTTCGCACGTGATCGCCGACGAGCTCGGCCTCGGCGATGGTGGCGTGGCGACGGCGTTGCTCGACAACGACGGCCCGGCCGTCGAGCGCATCGCCAAGGTCTGGAACACCACCTGGGACCTGACCCCGGGCCTTGACATCAAACGTTTCCCGTCGTCGGGTCCCTACAAGCTGGATTCGGTGACCGACGAGGGCGCCGTGGTCCTGGTGACCAACGACAAGTGGTGGGGTACCAAGCCGGTCACCGGCAAGGTCACGGTGTGGCCGCGCAGCACCGACATGCAGGACCGCGTGAACGAAGGCGCGTACGACGTCGTCGACATCGCCGCCGGATCGTCGGGCACCCTGAACCTGCCCGACGATTACGTCCGGACCGATTCGCCGGCGGCGGGCGTCGAGCAGCTGATCTACGCCCCCCAGGGCCCGCTCGCGGCGGTACCGGCGCGTCGGGCGCTCGCGCTGTGCACCCCGCGTGACGTCATCGCGCGTAACGCGACGGTGCCGGTTTCCAACTCGAGGCTCAACGCCGCCACCGAGGACGCCTACGGGGCCGCGGAAACCCCGCCGGAAGCCGGACAGTTCGCCGTCGCCAACCCGGGCGCCGCCCGCGCCGCCCTCAACGGCCGGCCCCTGACCGTCCGGATCGGCTATCAGACGCCGAACGCCCGGCTCGCCGCCACGGTGGGCGCCATCGCGAAGTCCTGCGCGCCGGCCGGCATCGCGGTCGAGGACGTCGCAGGAGAGAACGTCGGCCCACTGGCATTGCGTGGCAACGAGATCGACGTGCTGATCGCGAGCACCGGCGGAGCGGCGGGAAGCGGCTCGTCGGGGTCGTCGGCGGTGGACGCCTACAGCCTGCACAGCGGTAACGGCAACAACCTGCCGCGGTACGCCAACGAGCGCATCGACGGGATCATCTCGACCGTGGCGGTGACGCCCGATCCGAAGGAAACGGCCAGGCTGCTCGGTGAGGCCGGCCCGATCCTGTGGGCCGACATGCCGACCCTGCCGCTGTACCGTCAGCAGCGGACCCTGCTCACCTCGACGAAGATGTATGCGGTCAGCAGCAATCCGACGCGATGGGGGGCGGGCTGGAACATGGACCGTTGGAAGCTCAGCCAGTGAGTGCCGGAGCCGGGGCCCGCCGGCGACATCGGGCACAGGCCCCGCAGGGGTTGCGCAGGTCATCGCGTCGCTGCTGCGTGAGGTGCCAGACTTCCCCGAACCTGGCATCCAATTCAAGGACCTGACGCCGGTGCTTGCCGACGCGCGCGGGCTTGCCGAAGTCAGCGGAGCGATCGCCGAGATCGCCCGCGGCGTCGATCTGGTGGCCGGTGTGGACGCGCGCGGATTCCTGCTCGGCGGCGCGGTGGCCGTCATGCTGGGCGTCGGCGTGGTCGCGGTCCGCAAGGGTGGCAAGCTGCCGCCGCCGGTGCTCAGCGAGACTTACAGCCTCGAATACGGCACCGCGACGCTGGAGGTCCCCGCCGACGGCATCGAGCTGGCGGGCCGCTCGATCATGGTGATCGACGACGTGCTCGCCACCGGGGGAACACTGGCCGCCACCAATCAGTTGCTCACCGCAGCGGGTGCGCGGGTGACCGGGGCGGTGGTGATGCTCGAGATCGCGGCCCTGGGAGGGCGCGCCGTCCTCGTACCCTTGCCGGTGACCAGTCTGTACACCGTCTGAGCGGATATCCTGCGAGCAGCACAGTCTTCAGGGAGGTGAGCATTGGCCGGCGACAACTACCCAGATCCCCGCGCGAGCCAGGCCGTGCAATCACCTCCCGGCGTGGGCGTGCAGAGCCCCGAGACCCAGCCGATCGAGGTGCCCAAGCCGGATACGTCCAAGCCGGCGACGAGCGCGTCGCGGCGGGTGCGCGCCAGGTTGGCACGCCGGATGACCGCCCAGCGCAGCACCGTCAACCCGGTGCTCGAGCCGCTGGTCGCCGTGCACCGCGAGATCTACCCGAAGGCGGACCTGACGCTGCTGCAGCGCGCCTACGAGGTTGCCGAGCAGCGCCACGCCGACCAGATGCGCCGCTCCGGTGACCCCTACATCACCCACCCGCTGGCCGTCGCCAACATCCTGGCCGAGCTCGAGATGGACACCACCACGCTGATCGCCGCGCTGTTGCACGACACCGTGGAGGACACCGGCTACACGCTGGAGGCGCTGACCGAGGAGTTCGGCACGGAGGTCGGCCACCTCGTCGACGGGGTCACCAAGCTGGACAAGGTGACGCTGGGCACCGCGGCCGAGGGCGAGACCATCCGCAAGATGATCATCGCGATGGCGCGGGACCCACGAGTGCTGGTGATCAAGGTCGCCGACCGGCTGCACAACATGCGCACGATGCGGTTCCTGCCTCCGGAGAAGCAGGCCCGCAAGGCCCGCGAGACGCTGGAAGTGATTGCGCCGCTGGCACATCGGCTGGGTATGGCGACGGTCAAGTGGGAGCTCGAGGACCTGTCGTTCGCGATCCTGCACCCGAAGAAGTACGAGGAGATCGTCCGCCTGGTCGCCGACCGGGCGCCGTCGCGCGACATCTATCTGGCGAAGGTGCGCGCCGAGATCAACGCCACCCTGACCGCGTCGAAGATCAACGCGGTGGTGGAGGGCCGGCCCAAGCACTACTGGTCGATCTACCAGAAGATGATCGTCAAGGGCCGCGACTTCGATGACATCCACGATCTGGTGGGCGTGCGCATCTTGTGCGACGAGATCAGGGACTGCTACGCCGCGGTGGGTGTGGTGCACTCGCTGTGGCAGCCGATGGCCGGGCGCTTCAAGGACTACATCGCCCAGCCGCGCTACGGGGTGTACCAGTCGCTGCACACCACCGTCATCGGGCCCGAGGGCAAGCCGCTGGAGGTGCAGATCCGCACCCGCGACATGCACCGCACCGCCGAGTACGGCATCGCCGCCCACTGGCGCTACAAAGAAGTCAAGGGCCGCAACGGATTACCCACCGGGAACACTGCCGCCGAGATCGACGACATGGCCTGGATGCGTCAGCTGCTCGACTGGCAGCGGGAGGCGGCCGACCCCGGCGAATTCCTCGAGTCGCTGCGCTACGACCTGGCGGTCCAGGAGATCTTCGTGTTCACGCCCAAGGGCGACGTGGTCACCCTGCCCGCCGGGTCCACGCCGGTGGACTTCGCCTACGCGGTGCACACCGAGGTCGGGCACCGTTGCATCGGCGCCCGCGTCAACGGGCGACTGGTGGCGTTGGAGCGGACGCTCGAAAACGGGGAACTGGTCGAGATCTTCACCTCCAAAGCACCCAACGCCGGACCGTCACGGGACTGGCAGATGTTCGTGGTGTCGCCGCGGGCCAAGGCCAAGATCCGGCAGTGGTTCGCCAAGGAACGTCGCGAGGAAGCGCTCGAGGCCGGTAAGGACGCGATCGCGCGGGAGGTACGTCGCGGCGGACTTCCGTTGCAGCGCTTGATGACCGGCGAGTCCATGGGCGCGCTCGCGCGTGAACTGCGCTACACCGACGTCTCCGCGCTCTACACCGCGGTCGGCGAGGGTCACGTGTCGGCGCGCCACGTCGTGCAGCGGCTTGTCGCACAACTCGGCGGTGACGACGCGGCCGCCGACGAACTGGCGGAACGGTCCACTCCCGCGACGATGCCGATGCGTCAGCGCAGCACCGAAGACGTGGGGGTCGCGGTGCCCGGCGCGCCGGGGGTGCTGACGAAGCTGGCCAAGTGCTGTACCCCGGTGCCCGGCGACGTCATCATGGGGTTCGTGACGCGCGGTGGGGGAGTCAGTGTGCATCGCACCGACTGCACCAACGCCACGTCGCTGGAACAACAGTCCGAACGGATCATCGACGTGCAGTGGGCGCCGTCGCCGTCGTCGGTGTTCCTGGTCGCGATCCAGGTGGAGGCACTGGACCGGCACCGGCTGTTGTCGGATGTCACCCGGGTGCTGGCCGATGAGAAGGTCAACATCCTGTCGGCGTCGGTGACGACCTCCAACGACCGGGTGGCGATCAGCCGATTCACCTTCGAGATGGGCGACCCCAAGCATCTTGGCCACGTGCTCAACGTGGTGCGCAACGTCGAAGGCGTCTACGACGTCTACCGGGTGACGTCGGCCGCCTGACCTGCGGGTGGCTCGTGCGGCGGGGCAGGCGTCATTGGTGCCATCTCTCCCAGGCGGCCTGTTTCGTGGTGCCGGCGAGACCAGCAACGCTGCTCCAGGACTGGGCTTCAGCCAGGGTGCGGGCTGAGGTTCCCAGGCATTCGCCTACGTAGCGACTGAGACCGAGCAAGGTTTCGAAGGCGATCGGGTCGGTGCTGTTGGCAAGCGCATCCAGCAGGGTGCGGACCTCGGCCGCAATGTCGGTTGGTTCTCGACTCACGCAGTCAGTATGGCCGGGATCTGGGGTCAAAGGTCACAACCTGGGTCATGGGACCAGTTGCACCGTGCGTACACAGTCAGGGTCGTTGAAGCGTCGCGTCCATGACGTCTCGGGCCAATGCCACGTGGCGGTTCCGGCCGCGGGCTCATAGCTGGCGGTGTAGAGAGTGCCGAAGCCGATCTCGAATTCGTCGTTGCGCAAGGGTGGCTGCAGCATCGCCGCGACGAGACGCTCGCCCGATGCACTGTCGGCTCGCAGCTGGTCCAAGTGCGTGAGTCGCCCAACGCTGTTGAATCGAGCGGCGGTGGCGGGGTATTCGACTCGATCGAGCCGGTGATTGGTCGTCGCCTCGAGTTGGCTCACAATGGCAGGCTGCTGCGGGGCGACAAAAACCGTAGCGTGACTACCAGTGGCGTCGACCAACGCCACGTTGTAGGACTGCGCAACGGGAATCCGCCGGAGAGCGCTGACACCTTGTTCGACGGTGGCACAGGTCTCCAGCACATAGCGCAACACGATGGGGATCCCGAAGCCCTCGCCACCGCCCGGTCGGCCACCGAAGGTCAGCGAGACAGCCAGCCCGTCCTCGTTCATCCCGTCCAGCAGACCCCAGAGCATGTCGCTCGTTCCCAGCACCCGGCGCTGTCCAGAGTGGTTGGTGGACGCGATGACGCCTTCAAAGAGCGCCTGGTCGTAGTCGTAATTTCGGATCAAGATCGGCTGCTCACCAGGGATCACAACTTGGGAACAACCGACGCTGAAAGCCGGAAGCCCCCACATCGACAGCATGCGGGCCGCGACCGGGTCGTCACCGGTCAGGTGACAGAGCCTTTCCCAGGTAGGTATCAGCTCAGGGAGATGTTGGGCAAGCGCGCGCCGGCATTCGTCCAGAGAGGGTCGGGCGGCCAGCCCCTCCCGGGCATACCAGCGCCGGTAGGCCGGCCAGGTTGCCGCGTAAAGCGCCTGCCATCGGGGGCCTGGCCTGGTCTCTCGGTAAGCGTGGAGGGTCAGGATGCGACTGGTCTCACTGGCAAGTCCGGCCACTGAGCCTCGCGCGATGACCGCAGCCGAGTCCACCATCGAGTGTCGATCGTCCACCGAGGCCCAGTGCAGGCCGTAGTCGAGCCACTCCGCCAGGGGGGGGAGCATCAGGTGAGGGGAGATGCGGGGATGCGAGTTCAGTCAGAAGTGCGCTCATGCGTCAAGACTATCTTGACGGTTGGAAATCCGTCAAGGCGAACTTGACGACGTGGACCGAGGTTTGCCGTAGCTGCGGCGACGGGGTCCGGTGGGGCACCGGTAGGGTCGTCGCCATGTCGGATGTGCCGCTGATGTCGGGGTTCCCGCCGGATAAGGACATCGCTGGTGACATTGGCGAACTGGCAGGATCCGCCCTACAACCGGTGGGCCTTTCAGCACCTGCGCGAGGTGATCCCCACCCACCGCATCCCGCGCGGATCGGGCCCGGTGGCACCCCTGGTGGCCCACGAGAAGCCGCTTGGCGCCCGCGGCCGTCACCGTGCACCGCCTGGAGGGCAAGGTCTCGACGCTGGCCGAGGTGCTGGCCGAAACCTGGACCGACGCCGTGGTGATCGTTCACGACGGCCGCATCGTGCTGGAGAGCTACGGCAACGGGATGACGGCCCAGACCCCGCACCTGATGATGTCGGTGACGAAGTCGGTCGTCGGCTGCGTCACCGGAATCCTGGCCGATCAGGGACGACTCGACCCCGACGAGCAGGTGAGCACCTATGTGCCCGAGATCGCAGGCTCCGGCTACGGCGGCGCGACCGTGCGGAATCTGCTCGACATGCGCAGCGGGGTCGCGTTCAGCGAGGAGTACACCGATCCGCAGGCCGAGGTCCGGGTCATGGAGCGCTACATGGGGTGGCGGCCGGCGCCGGCACCGACGAACTCCGCGGGATGTACGCCTATCTCGCCACGCTGGCCCTCGGCAGCACGCACGGCGGGCCTTTCGTGTACCGCTCGGCGGACACCGACATGCTGGGCTGGGTGTGCGAACGTGCCGCGGGCACGCGGATGGCCGAGCTGATCTCGACGTTGATCTGGCAGCCGATGGGCGCCGAGTTCGACGCCGACATCACCTGCGACGCAGTCGGTTCGGCGATCCACGACGGTGGAATGTCGGCGCACGCCCGCGACCTGGCGCGGTTCGGGCAGCTGCTGCTCGACGACGGAGTCGTCGGCGAGAAATCCGTGGTGCCCAAGCAGTGGCTGACCCAGGCCCGCACCATCGACCCGGACGTCCGGGCGGCGTTCGTGTCCTCGGACTCCGAGCCGTTCCTCACCGGCGGCTGGTACCGAAACCAGTTCTGGTTCATGCCGGGGGTGCTCGGGGATCTGCACCTGTGCCTGGGCATCCACGGACAGATGGTGCTGGTGGACCGGGCGACGCGCACCGTGTCGGTGAAGTTCTCGACGTGGCCGGCCGCCCAGAACCCGGTCTACCTGCTCGACACCATCCGGGGGTTCGTGGCCGCGGGACAGCACGCCGCCGGGCTGGCCGGGCGTGTTCCGAAGCGCCGGCGCCGCAAAACCGGACCGGTCGGCGTCGTCGAGGGCCGCGAGCGCGGCCACAGCTGAGGCGAGCGGCTACTTCACCCAGCCGATGGGGGTCACACTCGGGGGCTCGGGCAGCGGCTCACTCACATACATCGAGCGGACCCCGTCGATGTAGCTGCGGCAGCGTTTCGTCAGTCCCTCTTCCGTCTGCATCCGGCCCTTGGTCACCAGGATCCCCAGGTCGGCGCCCTTGAATCGGTAGTCCCCGGGTCCGTAGACGCGAAGGAAGAAGCACTCGTCCTCGTGCGTGACGTCGTGCCAGTCGTTGGTGACGCCGACGAAGTTGAGGCTGCCGTCCTCCGCCAACCGGTAGCGACCCGTCGCCGGAGCGGCAAGGAGGCGCTCCACGGAGTCGTTGGGCTCCTTCATGATCAGCTGGGCCCACACGTCGACCGCGGCGAGTTCGCGCCACCGCTCGTTGATCTCCTCGACGTCGACGACGTAGTCGACGTCCATGAACTCCAGCAGATGGAACAGGAACAGCGGGATGTCGGAGTAGGCACCGGCGGTGACGTTGGTGATCGACGAGGCCCCGGAGATGCGCGGGTTCAGTTCGCCGAGATAGACCTCGTCGGAGTCGAGGTCGACCAGAACATCGACCTCGAAGAAGCCCTTGTAGCCCTCTTGCCGGAGCCGGTCACCGAGGCGCTGGACGTGGCGGATGGCGACGGCGCGGTGGACCTCCGAAAGCGCTTCGGGGAACAGGTCATTGCCGCACCAGCCGCCGCGGTACGGCGTGAGCTCGGGATAGCCGGTCAGATCGGTCATGAACGGGCCGACGACCGTGCCGTGCTTGGTGTTGACCGCCTCGACCGCGACGGCATGGTTGTTGATCCGCTTCATGATCTTCAGGTCCTCGCCGACGATGTTCTCGCTGTCGCGGTCCCACTCGGCCTCGCGAGGTGATGAAGAACGTCGTCTTGCCGGAGTCGCCGTACGGAGTCTGCACCACCAGGTCGGAGCCCAGCCCGGCGTCGGTCGCCAGCGCGGAGAGCTCCTCGTAGCTGTCGGCACGCCCCAGCACGTTGGGCACCGACGGCGCGCCGGCTTCCTCGCCCAGTTTGGTGGTGACGATCTTGGAGTCGAGATGTCGGCGCAGCGAGTCCGGCGGCAGGATCAGGTTGTAGTCGAATTCCCGACAGATCTCCTCGGTCTCCTCGTCGAAGAACACCATCGCGACCATCGGGCGGACGCCGCGCGCGGCGCAGCGTGCCTCCATGAACTTCTGCACCTCGGCGTCGCGCAGCAGGTAGTTGTTGATCTCCTCGCTGCTCTCGAACTCCACGTACGGCTTGCTGGACGGGGTGAAGACCCGCGGATGGGCAGAGTCCCACGAGTCGTAGTAGACGACGTACTCGACCCCGCGGACCCAGCGGTCGATTCCGAGCAGATTGAACGCCGTCGGGCCGATGAAGAAGATCGGCTGTTCGTTCGTCCGGAAGAACGTGCGGATCTCCGAGATCCCCTTCAGACCTCGGGATCCGAACACTCTGGATATCAAGCTCGGTCGGTCGTTCACATTTGCCTCTGGCGAATTGTCCCATGACGAACACAAGCTCGACCGTGAAAACGATTGACTAGGGCAGACCGACGAGGAGATAGCCATGGCTGAGCATCCGCTGGAACCATTGACCGCGGAGGAATTCCGGCAGACGGCCGCAGTCTCTGCGACGCGCAGGGCACGTCGGGGACCGTTTCCGCTTCACCTCGATCGAGTTGAAGGAGCCCCCCAAGGCCGAGGTCAAGGCGTGGCGCTGCCGGGGAGCCCGGTCCGAGTCGGACGTCGTTCGCGGTGGTGCTTGGACCGCACGGAGAACAAGACCTACGAGGCGACGGTCGACCTGACCGACGGCACAGTCCTCTCGTTCGAGCACATCCCCGGCGTCACGCCGAATTTCACGGTCGACGAGTTCCACGACGTCGACCACGCGATGCGGGAGCACCCCGAGGTCATCGCCGCGCTCGCCGAGCGCGGGTTCACCGACATGAGCCTGATCCTCATCGACGTGTGGACCTACGGCAAAGCCCTGATGCCCGAGGAACACAAGCATCGCCGCCTCGGCTGGTGCGACCTCTGGGCCCGCGAAACCCCCGAGGGAAACCCCTACGGCCATCCTGTCTCGGGCCTGAAACTGCTCGTCGACGTCAACACGCTCGAGCTGCTCGAGATCGAGCGGCACCATGACTACGGCCATCCCGAGGTGGACTCCGAGTACATCCCCTCGGTTCGGGGCACCCAGGTGCGCACCGACCTCAAACCGCTGCACATCGTCCAGCCGGAGGGCACGTCCTTCACGCTCGAGGGAACCGAACTGAGATGGCAGAACTGGACCATGAGGCTCGGCTTCAACTATCGCGAGGGTCCCGTCCTCTATCAGGTGGCCTTCGACGACCGCGGAACCAAACGGGATGTCGCCTACCGGATGTCGTTGGCCGAGATGGTCGTTCCGTACCGCGACCCGACCTTCGACCACTACCGCCGCACCGCCTACGACATCGGTGAGTGGGGGCTGGGTTTCATGACGACCTCGCTTGAGCTGGGCTGCGACTGTCTGGGCGAGATCGTGTACGTCGATGTCGACCCTGCCCGACACCAAGGGTGAGCCGTACACCGTGAAGAACGCGATCTGCCTGCACGAGGAGGACAACGCCGTGCTGTGGAAGCACGTCGACCACAAGACGGGTGCGGAGGTTCGCAGGCAGCGCCGGATGGTCATCTCGTGCCACGCGACCGTGGCCAACTACGAGTACCTCATCTACTGGCGCTTCTACCAGGACGGCAACATCGAGTGCGAGATCCGGGCCACCGGCATCATGGTCACGACGCCGTTCCCCGAGGGTGAGGAGCCACCTCCGTACGGCACCGTCGTCGACGAGAACACCTACGCTCCGTTCCACCAGCACTTCCTGGTGGCCCGGCTCGACCTCGACGTCGACGGTGACCAGAACACCGTGATGGAAGTCGATTCGGTGGCCCCGCCGGTATCGGAGGACAACCCCCACGGCCTGGCCCTGGTGACCCGTTCCACGCCGATCAGGTCGGAGTCCGAAGCCGCGCGCGACTTCGACTGGGCGAGCCAGCGGTCGTGGAAGGTGGTCAACCCCAACAAGACCAACAAGCACGGCACGCCGGTGTCCTACAAGCTGGTCCCCGGCGCGAGCTTTCCGGTCATGATGGATCCGGCGACGCCGCAGTACCTGCGCGCACCCGTGATCGGTCACACCCTGTGGGTCACCAGGAACAGCGCCGACGAGCGGTGGCCGGCCGGGGATTACCCGACGCAGTCCGATGTCGACACCGGGATGAGCGAGTGGATCAAAGACGATGCGCCGTTGGAGAACACCGACGTGGTGTTGTGGTACGTCTTCGGCATCCACCACATCACCCGGATGGAGGAGTGGCCCATCATGGCCGTCGACACGGTCTCGTTCTGGCTGAAGCCGTCCGGCTTCTTCGATCAGAACCCGTCGATCGACGCCCCGCCGACCCCCAGGGGCGAGGAAGGCGCCTGCCACGCGTGATGGCATACGGCGCCGCCGTTCAGTCGACCAGGACCGGAGTGTCCTTGCGCAGGGTTTCACCGCGGAAATAGGCAGGTTGCACCGAGCGCCAGACGAGCATCAGGATGATCCCGAACAGGATCAGGCCGAGGCCGAGCACAAGAACTAGGCCGACACCGAAAACGCTGGCACCGCTGCCGTAATCGGGTGAAGCGCTGTCTTTGAGTGTGACTGCCAGGACTCCGAAAAGGCCGAGCCCGCCGAGCAGCGGGAAGAGCAACTTGAACACGAAGCTCGACGCGCTGACGAACAGCTCGTTGCGGAAGAACCAGATGCAGGCGAACGCGGTCAGCCCGTAATAGAAGCAGATCATGATGCCCAGCGAGTAGATCGTGTCGGTCAGCACGTTTTCGCTGAGGAAGGTGAGCACCGAGTAGAACACACCCGCCACCACCCCGGCGACGACCGTCGCGTACGACGGCGTCAGGTATCTCGGGTGGATCGTCGCGAACCGCGCCGGCAGCGCCTTGTAGGTCGCCATGCCCAGGATGGTTCGGGAGGTGGGCAGGAACGTCGTGATCAGGCTCGCGGTGCTCGAGGCGAGTACCGCCAGGTACAGGAACAGATCCCACGGGCTGCCCAGGACAGGCTCGGCGAGCGCGCCGAAGACGTTGTCGGAGATCTCCTCGTTGCCCAGGCCGAGTCCGTCGGTGCCGACGCCGGCGTACATCTGGGTGGCGGTGGCGACGATGAGGTAGGTCAGCAGGATCGACATCACCGTCAGCAGGGCGGCTCGTCCGGGCGTCTTCTCCGAGCCTTTCGACTCCTCGTTGACGGTCAAGCAGGTATCCCAACCCCAGAAGGCGAAGATCGATCCCGACAATCCGGCGATGAACGCCGACAACGTCAGGCCCGCCGGGCTGAACCAGTCCCAGCTGAACCCGCTCCCGGTTTCGGACGATCCCGATTTCGCTATCGCTGTCACCGCGAAGGCCAGCAGTACCACCAACTGGAACCCGACGAGGATGAACTGCACCTTCTCGGTCGTGGTGATGCCGCGATACGCCACCAGGGTGGCTATCGCCAGGAAGGCGATACAGGTCAGGACGTTGATACCGCGGTTCTCCCAAAGCGCGCCGAGAGACTCGTTGTGGAACAGATCGCCGAGAAACTGGTAGAAGAATTGGACGGCCACACCGGCGAGGTTCGACAGGACGATAGCGGTGGCCAGGATCGCCGTCCACCCGCCCAGCCAGCCGACATACGGTCCGAACGCCTTGGTGGTCCACGTGAACGACGTGCCGCAGTCCGGGGCCACCTTGTTCAGTTCGCGGTAGGCGTAGGCGGCGAAGAACATCGGCAGGAATCCCGCGATGATCACCACCGCCATCTTCGAACCGGCCTGCGCAACCAGGATGCCGATGGTGGCGGTCAGAGCGTATGCGGGCGCGACCGACGAGATGCCGAGGACGACGCTGCCGATCACGCCGACGGAGTTGTGGGACAACCCCTTGTCCTGAAGGTCGCTCTCCGCAGCGTGGTGGGGGTCATGTGCTTCGATTTGCATGCCGACCTCGCCAGGGTCTCGTCGGGACGATCACAGCACCATAAGCCGAACGACGACTCCGCCGACGATGTTTGCGTCGCCTGCCTCCCGGTCGTCTAGCCGACGCGTACCGATTCGATCGTGACCTCGGTGGCGGGTTTGCCGTCCCCGGTGCTGCCCATCACTCCGCCCGCGGCGATCTTGTCAAGTGCGGCAAGACCTTTCGCGTCGATCGTGCCGAACACCGGGTACGTCGGTGGCAGAAAGGAATCGTCGTACACCAGATAGAACTGGCTGCCGTTGGTGCCGGGGCCGGAATTCGCCATCGCGAGCGTCCCCCGTGGGTAGACCACCGGCGTCGTCATCGCCGGGTCGGTCAGGCGGTACTGATTGCCGGGGTATTCGTTGGGGAAGCGGTAGCCGGGGCCACCGGACGACGGTAACGGGTCAGTCCAGCGCGATCGACTTCACGCTGACGTCCAGCTTCGGCGCGCCGTCCGGCCCGCCGTCGACGGTCCCCGCGGCGGCGATCTTGTCCAGCGTGGCCAGGCCGGTCTCGTCGATGGTGCCGAACACGGTGTAGTTGGGCGGCAGCTGCGAATCCTTGAACACCAAGAAGAACTGACTGCCGTTGGTTCCCGGCCCCGCGTTGGCCATGGCCAACGTGCCGCGGGGGTAGACGACGGGTTCCGTCAGCTTGGGGTCGTCGGGCTGGTACTGGTCGGTCGGGTATTCGTTGGCGAACTGGTATCCCGGACCGCCGGTGCCCACGCCGGTGGGGTCACCGCATTGCAGGACCGCCAGCGAGTCGCTCGTGGTCAGCCGGTGGCACGGGGTGCCGTCGAAGAAGCCCTGCTGGGCCAGGCTGGCGAAGCTGTTGACCGTGCACGGCGACTTGGCGTTGTCGAGCTGCAGCCCGATGTTGCCCTGATTGGTCGCCATGCTGGCGCTGACCTGGGCGGGCTCCGTTGGCACCTTGCCGGTGCGGGGGGCCTTGATGGGCTTGCTGGCGGCCTCCGCAGACGCGGGGTACTGGCAGTCGCCGCCCAGCCCCTCGGGCGCCTGGAACGGCGGCAGCGCGCCGGTCTGTGCCGGTTCGGGGGCGTCCAGCGGCGATGCCTCCGAGCTGGTCGACGCGGTGCTGCTCGCCGACGCCGTCGTCTCGCCGCCCGGATCGCGGTTGGTGATGACGATCGTCGCCACGACGGCCCCGATCACGATGACCGCGGCTGCCGCCGATCCGATGATCGTGTACAGGCGCCGTTTGCGTTCCTTCTCGGCCCGCCTCTCGAGTTGGCGCTCCAGCTTGCGTTTGGCTGCCGCACGCCGTTGTTCGTTAGTGGGCACCGCCGGTGTCCTCCTCGCGTTCGATCTGGTCGGCACCGAGTGTGCCAGCTGTTTCTGAGCGCGGGCGGCGCGACCCTCGTGAACAGCGATGGGAACCGGACGTGGGAAGCTGGACCGGTGTTGATCACCGGATTCCCGGCCGGCATGTTGGCGTGCAACTGCTATGTGCTGGCCCCTCGGGCCGGCGCCGACGCCATCGTCGTCGACCCGGGCCAGCGGGCCACCGGGCCGCTGCGCCGGATTTTGGACGAGAACCGCCTCACGCCCGCGGCGGTGTTGCTCACCCACGGCCACATCGACCACATGTGGTCGGCACAGAAGGTCGCCGACATGTACGGCTGCCCGGTCTACATCCACCCGGAGGATCGCTTCATGCTCACCGACCCCATCAAGGGGTTCGGACGGGGCTTTTTCGGCGGCGTGGCCCGCTCTGCGTTCGGCGCGATGTTCCGCGAGCCCCGACAGGTCGTCGAGCTGGACCGCGACGGCGACAAGATCGAGCTGAGCGGCATCACGGTCGCGGTGGATCACACGCCGGGGCACACGCAGGGCTCCGTGGTGTTCCGGGTCGCTGACGGGCCCGACGAGGTCGCGTTCACCGGCGACACGCTGTTCCGCCGGTCGGTGGGCCGCACGGATCTGCCCGGCGGCAGCGGCCGGGATCTGCTGCAGTCGATCGTGACAAAACTGTTGGTGCTCGACGACGACACCCTGGTATTACCGGGGCACGGCGAGCGAACCACCATCGGCGCCGAACGCCGCACCAACCCATTCCTCGAAGGTTTGACCCCGTGACTGAAGCCGTCTCGTTCCAGGCCCCCAAGGGGGTCCCCGACTACCTGCCACCGGAGTCGGCGGAGTTCGTCGCGGTGCGCGGCGGCCTGCTCGACGCGGCTCGTCGCGCCGGGTACGGCGACATCGAGCTGCCCATCTTCGAGGACACCGCGCTGTTCGCCCGCGGCGTGGGGGAGTCCACCGACGTGGTCTCCAAGGAGATGTACACCTTCGCCGACCGCGGGGACCGGTCGGTGACGCTGCGGCCGGAGGGCACCGCCGGAGTCATGCGCGCGGTGATCGAGCACGGTCTGGACCGCGGTCAACTGCCCGTCAAGCTCTGCTACTCGGGTCCGTTCTTCCGATACGAGCGGCCCCAGGCCGGCCGCTACCGTCAGCTGCAGCAGGTCGGTGTGGAGGCGATCGGCGTCGACGACCCCGCGCTGGACGCGGAAGTCATCGCCGTCGCCGACGCCGGATTCCGGTCGCTCGGCCTGGACGGGTTCCGTCTGGAGATCACCTCGCTCGGCGACGACAGCAGCCGGCCGCAGTACCGGGAATTACTGCAGGACTTCCTGTTCGCGCTGGACCTCGACGAAGAGACCCGGCGCCGGGCGCAGCTCAACCCGCTGCGGGTCCTCGACGACAAGCGCCCGACGATACGGGAGATGACCGCGGGCGCTCCGGTGATGCTCGATCATCTGTCCGACGCCGCCAAGGAACACTTCGAGACGGTGCTGGCGCACCTGGACGCATTGGCCGTGCCCTACGTGATCAACCCGCGGATGGTGCGCGGACTGGACTACTACACCAAGACGACGTTCGAGTTCGTGCACGACGGCCTCGGTGCACAGTCCGGCATCGGCGGCGGCGGCCGCTACGACGGATTGATGCGCCAACTCGGCGGACGGGACCTGTCGGGTATCGGGTTCGGACTCGGCGTCGACCGCACGCTGCTGGCGCTGCGCGCGGAGGGCAGGACGGTGGCCGGCACCGCGCGCGTCGACGTGTTCGCGGTGCCGCTCGGCGCGGACGCGAAGGTGCGGCTGGCGGTGCTGGCGGCCCAGTTGCGCGCCGCGGGGGTGCGGGTCGACCTGGCCTACGGTGATCGTGGGCTCAAGGGGGCGATGCGTGCCGCCGATCGCTCCGGTGCCTCGATCGCGCTGGTGGCCGGTGACCGCGACCTCGAGGCGGGCACCGTCGGGGTGAAGAGCCTGACCACCGGTGATCAGGTCGACATCGCGGTGGATGACGTTGTCGCCGAGGTCCTTTCCCGGCTCACCTAGTCCCGGCGAGCGCGCTCGCGGCGCTCAGTGACCGTGGACGACGGCGGTGAGGACCTGATCGAGGGTGCCGACGCCGCCGCCGAAAGGGTTGCCGCGCTTAAGCAGGTGCGTACCCCACGGCGTCACCGCCACCAGCTTCGGGGAGCTGGACGTCAGCTGCATCCGCCGCTCGAACCGGACCTGATCCAGCGGTGCGACCAGCTCGCCGGCCCCGTCGCGGTACACCCGCTGCCCGCGGTCGAAGACGGCTACCGGCGTGAAGGTACTCAGCGGTCTCGAGCGGTTGTCACGAATCGCCTTGGCGGTGAAGAACATCCCGATTCCCGACGCGATGCCGATCGCCAGCAGCACCACGCCGAGCAGCGCGGACTGCGTCGCCATCGAGCCGGCTGCGGCATCGATCAGCGAGACGATACCGAAGCCGCCGAACACCAGCGTGACGATCACCAGCACGAACGTGATGATCTGCGAGGGGCCGTTGCCACGATCGATGACGACGACGACCGGGCCCCGCTCGGCGACCACCAGACCACCCTGCTCGGTGATGATCACCGGTTCCAGAGGCACGCTCACGGCTACGAGTGTGCCTGCTGGATCGCGGGATAGCAGCTAATTGTATGACGGCGGTGGTTGTGGTTGGAATGGCTCATACCACCACCAGTCGGCGCGTTCGCCGGTAGGCCCGGGATAGGGGGCGACCGCGGGTGGGGGTGTCGTCGGGGGGCGAGCCAGCGAGCCTGGGCTCAGAGCTCGACCGGCGCTGTCGGTGACGACCAGCTGGTCAGCGGGTCCGGTGATGGTGATAATGCCCCGATGGTGGGACCGGTGGTGGTAGGGGCATACCAGCGCGAGATTGTCGAGTTCGGTGAGGCCGCCGTCTTCCCAGTGCCGGAGGTGGTGAGCGTGCAGACCGCGGGTGGCCCCGCAGCCGGGGACTGCGCAGCAGCGGTCACGGTGCTCCAGCGCCCGGCGCAGCCGACGGTTGACCGTTCGGGTGGCGCGCCCCGAGCCGATGACCTGGCCGTGGCGTTGGAACCAGACCTCGCAGGTGGCGTCACAGAGCAGGTAGCGGCGTTCGTCATCGGACAGCAAGGGGCCTAGATGCAGTGAGGCGACCCGGGTGTCGACGTCGACGTGCGCGACGACGGTGGTGCGCTGCCCGTGGGGGCGGCGTGCGACCTCGGTGTCCCAACCGGATTCGATCAGGCTCAGGAACGCATCGACGGTGTTCGGCAGCGGCGGTGCCTGCGCCGAGATCCGGTCACCATCGGCGTGGTCGCGCTTCCATTCGGTGACCAGCGCATCCAGATGAGAGGCCAACGCGGCGTCGACCTTGGCCGCCTCGACGTGCGGAAGCGTGATCCGCCAACAGGTGGATTCCTCGTCGGTGGTCTTGCTGATGGACCGCTGCGGCCCCAGTCGACGATCGGGATCGGAATCTGGATCGGGTCGTGGTTCGGGCTCGCGATCGGGCTCGGGATCCGGACCCAGATCGGGATCAGGCTCAGATCGCGGATCGGGTTCGGGTCGGGGCTCGAGGTTGACCGCGGTGCGCAGCTGGCTGACCGTGGCGCTGGCGGCCAGCTCCGCGTAGTGCTCATCAGACCCCGCGCCCGCCCGCCCCGCGATCACCCCGACCTGATCCAGCGACAGCCGGCCCTCCCGCAAACCCGCCGCGCAGGCCGGGAACTCCTCGAGCCGGTGCGCGACGGTAGCGATGGTGTGCGCGTTCGCCGAGGACGCGCCGAGCTTCCAGGCCACCAGCGCCGCCACCGACCGCGCACCCGTGGCACCCCACAGCTCGTCACGATCCAGCTCGGCCACGATCCCCACGACACGCCCATCGATCGCGTTACGCTGCCCGGCCAACTCCGCCAACTCCTCGAACAACACCTCCACCCGCTCACCCGGACGCAGCACCCCAGCGGCGAAAGAGGCTGCGGTCACGGACATGAAGCTATCCTCGCAGAGGGGTACGACAACGAATCCCGGCTGCGCGGCGGCCAGCGGGCGGGACGGCCTCCTCTCTAGGTGGCGGGCGGGACGGTTTCCTCTCTAGATGGCCATCGCGGCGCGGACGTCGGCCTCCGACGCCGAGCCGCCCGTCCCGCTGGAGGTGACGCGGCCGGCCTCGAGGATGTAGTAGCGCTGTGACGACTCCAACGCGAACCCGATGTGCTGCTCGACGAGCAGCACGCCAAGGTCGCCGCGGGCGGTCAGCGCGGTGATGGCCTCCTCGATCTCGGCGACCACCGACGGCTGGATACCCTCGGTCGGTTCGTCGAGAATCAGGCATTTCGGCGTCGTGATGAGCGCGCGGGCGATCGCGAGCTGTTGGCGCTGACCGCCGGAGAGCAGACCGGCCCGGCGGGTCAGCAGTTCCTTGAGCGCGGGGAAGAGGTCGAGTTGTTCGTCGATGAGCGCCTTGCCGTTCTTGCGCCCGTCGGCGACCACCTGCAGGTTCTCGGCGGTGGTCAGCTGTCCGAACGACTGCTGGCCCTGCGGTACATAGGCCAGACCGCGGGCCACTCGGGCGCTGGGCCGCAGCTTGGTGATGTCGTCGCCGTTGAACAGCACCTTGCCCGAGGTGCATTTGAGCAGGCCGACCGCCGCGCGTAGCAGCGTCGTCTTCCCGGCGCCGTTGTGGCCCATCACCGCAGCGACGCCGTCGGAGGGAACCTCGAGGTCCACTCCGTGGATGACCTCACTGCGGCCGTAGCCGGTGCGGACGTCGACCAGCTCGAGCATCAGGAGCTCTCCTCGATCAGTTCGTCGGGGATATCCGCTAAAGATGAAGCTCCCGCCGCCGCGGTACCCAGGTAGACCTCCTGGACCTTGGGGTTGGCCTGCACCTCGGCGACGGACCCCTCGGCGATCACCTGTCCGCGGGCCAGCACCGTAACCGACGTCGCGAAGGCCCGCATGAAGTCCATGTCGTGCTCGACGACGACGACGGTGCGTTCACCGCCGATGCGGCGCAACAGGTTCCCGGTCTCTTCGCGCTCTTCGGAGCTCATGCCCGCGACGGGTTCGTCGAGCAGCAGCACGTCGGCGTTCTGCACCAGCAGCATGCCGATCTCCAGCCACTGCTTCTGTCCGTGGGCCAGTACCCCGGCGGGCTTGTCGGCCAGGTCGGTCAGCCCGACCGTCTCCAGGGCCTGCGCGATCGCGGGCAGCACGCCGTTGCGCCGGCGCAGCAATGTCCACGGCGACCGGCCGGCACCCGCGGCGATGTCGAGGTTCTGCAGCACGGTCAGCTGTTCGAAGACACTCGCCGTCTGGAACGTCCGTCCGACGCCGGCGCGGGCGATCTGGTGGACCTTCTTGCCCAGCAACTCCACCCCGGACTTGCTGACCGACCCGGTGGCCGACACCAGCCCGGTGATCGCGTCGATCACCGTGGTCTTGCCCGCACCGTTGGGCCCGATCAGGAACCGCAGATCACCCTGGAACAGCGTGAGGTCGACCTCGCTGACCGCCTTGAAACCGTCGAAATCGACTGTCAGTCCCCGCACTTCGAGGTACTGGGTGCCCATCCCGATGTTGCCGCCTGCGACCGGCTCGCGTCCCGGGGTGATGGCCTGGGCCTCCGTCATGAGGTGGCTCCCACCTTTTCTGCGTCGGGGTCGGAGTCGACTTCGGGGACCTTGCCGGATCCGCCTTCGGGGTGGGTCCCGGCCTTGCGCCGGCGCTTGAGCACGACAGCCAGCCCGGCGAAGCCGGCGGGGAAGAACCCGACGACGACGATGAACAGTAGGCCCTGCGCGTAGGTCCACTCCGAGGGAAAGCGTTCGGAGAACAGGGTTTGCGCCCAGGCCACGCCGACGGCGCCCAGTACCGGACCGAGCAGCGTGGTCCGGCCGCCGATGGCCACGCCGATCAGGAACGCGATGGACGGCAGGATGCCGACCTGCGACGGGGCGATGAAGCCGACGATCGGTGCGAACAGCGCACCGGCGATGCTCGCGCACAGCGCGGCGACGGTGTAGGCCACCACCTTGATGTTGGCAGGGTCGTACCCCAGGAACCGCACCCGCTCCTCGCCGTCGCGCACGGCGACGAGCAGCTCGCCGTAGCGGCTCTGCATCAGCTGGCGCACCACGGCGACCACGATCAGCAGCACCGCGGCGGCGATGAAGTACAGCATCCGCCGGTTCGCGGGATCGTTGAGCGTGAAGCCGAAGAACGTCCGGAACCTGTTGAGCCCGTTGCTGCCGCCGAGGCTGGTCTGGCCGACCAGCAGGATCGCCAGTGCCGCGGCCAGCGCCTGGGACAGGATCGCGAAGTACGCGCCTTTGACGCGGCGCTTGAACACGCCGAGCCCCAGCGCCGCGGCGATCGCGGTGGGCACCAGCACGATGGCCAGCAGTGTGAACGCCGGAGAGGCGAAAGGCTCCCAGTAACTGGGCAATTCGCGCACCCCGGCGATCTGCATGAAGTCGGGCACGTCGTCGCCGCGAATCTGCGCGTCGGCGATCTTGAGGTGCATGCCCATCATGTAACCGCCGAGGCCGAAGAAGACGCCCTGGCCCAGGACCAGCATGCCGCCGCGTCCCCACGCCAGGCCGATACCGACCGCGACGATGGCAAAGCACAGGAATTTGCCCAGTAGGCTGAGCCGGAACTCGGAGAACACCATGGGCGCCACACCGAACAGCAGCACCGCGGCGATACCGAACCCGGCCCAGGTCTGCCAGCGTCCAACGAGCGCCTTCACACCAGACTCCTTGTCCTGACGGTGAAGAGACCCTGCGGGCGGACCTGCAAGAAGATCACGATGATCACGAAGACGATCACCTTGGCCAGCGACGCCGTGGTGTTGTACTCGATGAACGAGTTCAGGAAGCCCAGCGTGAACGCCGCGATCACGGTGCCCTTGATCTGACCCAGCCCACCCACGACGACGACCAGGAACGCATCGATCAAATAGCTCTGCCCGATCGTCGGGCTGGTGGAGCCGATCAGTGTCAGCGCCACGCCCGCGACGGCGGCGAGACCGGATCCGATGAAGAACGTCGTGATGTCGGTCTTGCGTGACGAGATGCCGCTGGTTTCAGCGAGATCGCGGTTCTGCACCACCGCCCTGATCCGGCGCCCCATCGGGCTGACCTTGAGCACGGCCGCCAGCACCGCGACGCAGACGACGGCGAGCACCAGGATGAAGATGCGGGTCTTGGGGACGACCGCGCCCAGGATGTCCACACCGCCGGACAGCCACGGCGGGGCGACCACGTTGACCGCGGGCGCGCCGAAGATGTCACGCGCCACCTGTTGCAGGATCAGGCCGACGCCGAACGTCACCAGCAGGGTGTCCAGCGGCCGGGAGTACATCCGCTGGATCAGCGTGATCTCCAGCAGCGCACCCATGGCGCCGCCGATGAAGAACCCGATGACCAGCGAAATGATCAGCGAGACACCAGCACTCGAGACGATCTGCTGCACCACGTAGGCGGTGTAGCAGCCGGCCATGATGAATTCGCCGTGCGCCATGTTGATGACGCCCATCTGTCCGAACGTCAGCGACAACCCCAGTGCCGCCAGCAACAGGATCGAGCCGAGGCTCAACCCTGTTGCCAGCTGCCCGATCAGGACATCCACGTCTACATATTTCCCGTCGCTCCGCTCGCCCCGGGCGTCAGCCGGAGAGGCCGGCGGCCCACGGGTAGGACTTCAGGAACGGGTCCGGCTCGATCGGGCCGGGGGACTCCCAGATGGTGTAGATCAGGCCGTCGGGCCGGATCTCACCGATACGGGCGGTCTTGGTGATGTGGTGGTTCTCGCCGTCGATCGTGACCAGGCCCTCCGGCGCGTCGAACGTGACGCCGCCCGCGTTGTCCTGAATGGCCTTGACGTCGAACGACTGTGCCTTCTCGACGGTGTTCTTCCACAGGTAGACAGACACGTAGGCCGCCTCCATCGGATCCGAGGTCGGCTTGTCGGCGCCGAACTTGGCCTTGAAGGCTTTGACGAACTCGTTGTTCACCGGGGTGTCGATGGTCTGGTAGTAGTTCCAGGCCGTCAGCTGGCCGTCGATGTTCTGCACACCGATGCCGCCGACCTCTTCCTCGGCGATCGACACCGACACCACCGGCATCGCCTGCGGGGTCAGGCCGACGTTCTTGTACTCGCGGAAGAACGCCACGTTGGAGTCGCCGTTGAGGGTGTTGAACACCGCGTCGGCGTCGGCGCTGCGGACCTTGTTGACGATTGTGGAGAAGTCGGTGGAGCCCAGGGGCGTGTAGTCCTCGCCCTTGATCTCGATCCCGTTGGCTTCCGCGTAGGCCTTGATGATGCGGTTGGCGGTCTGCGGGAAGACATAGTCGCTACCGACCAGGTAAAGGGACTTGATGCCCTTCTCCTTGAGGTAGTCGAGCGCGGGCACGATCTGCTGGTTGGTGGTCGCGCCGGTGTAGAAGATGTTGGGGGAGGCCTCCAGGCCCTCGTACTGCACGGGGTAGTACAGCAACGAGTTGGCGCCCTCGAACACCGGCAGCATGGCCTTACGGCTCGACGACGTCCAGCCTCCGAAGACCGCGGCCACGCAGTCGCTGCTGATCAGTTTTTCCGCCTTCTCGGCGAACACCGTGGGCTCGGACGCGCCGTCCTCGCCGACCAGCTGGATCTGCTTGCCCATCACCCCGCCTGCGCCGTTGATCTGCTCGACCGCCAGATCGATGGCGTTGCGGACGGTCACCTCGGAGATCGCCATGGTGCCCGACAGCGAGTTCAGCGCGCCCACCTTGATGGTCGAACCGGAGGTGTCGACGCACGACTCAGCATTTGCTGCATCGGTCTTCGGTCGCCTTGCTGCCGCAGCCTGCCAGCAGCAGGCTGGTTACCGCTACGACGCTTCCTGCAGCTAGCGCGGATCGTCTGAAGGAAGAGCGTCGGGGTTTTTCCATGAACGGCCTTTCTGGGTGTCAACAGCGCTCATTCCCTGATGAGGCGTTGGGTCGGAGTAGCTTCAGAACGCATCGAAACGCCGAAGCAGCGACACCGCGCAGGGTGTCGAATCGGGACGTTAGAACGCCTGTGTTTCTGAGAAATGTCTGTGTGTGACGAACAAATTAACCTGTCGACAATCCTGGAATTGGTTTGCCGTTAACCAGTTCTGAGGTCGCAGAACCGGCACCCGTGTAACGATCCGGTAGCCTCCGGCGATGTGACCCACATGCGAACAGCTACAGCCAAGGTAGGGGCCGCGGTCGGAGTGTCATTGATGGTGGCGGCCGGATCAGTTGCGGTCAGCCCGGTAACGGCGAACGCTCAGCCGGCCGGTCACCAGGTCCGGTACACGCTGACGTCGGCAGGCGCCTACGAGTTCGACCTCTTCTATCTGACGTCTCAACCTCCCAGCATGGAGGCCTTCAACGCCGACGCATACGCGTTCGCGAAGCGGGAGAAGGTCAACCTGGCGCCGGGTGTGCCCTGGGTGTTCGAAACCACCTTCGCGGATCCGCAGTGGGCGATCTTGACCGTCAGCAGCACCAGGCGCGGGGGCCAGGCGGCGCCGAATGCGCACTGTGACATCGCCGTCGACGGTCAGGTGGCCGTGCAGCACGACGACCCCTACAACGTGCGGTGCCAGCTGTCGCAGTGGTGAGTCACCCGGTGATGGCGTCCAGACCGGTGAGGGCCTTGGGCAGCGGACCCAGATGCAGCACCCCGAGACGCTGGGTAGCACGGGTCAGGGCGACGTAGAGCTCGGCGGCGCCACGTGGCCCGTCGGCGAGGATCCGTTCCGGCTCCACGACCAGGACGGCATCGTATTCCAGGCCCTTCGTCTGCGACGCTGACACCGCGCCCGGCACATCCGGTGGCCCGATCACGACGCTGGTGCCCTCCTGCCCGGCTTCCTCTCGGACGAATTCCTCGATGGCAGAGTGCAGTTCGTCGGGCGTGACCCGCCGCGCCCATGGCTGATTGCCGGTCGCGCGCACCGACTCCGGCGGTGTCACACCCGGCGCGAACTCGGCAAGCAGCGCGGCGGCGACGGTCATGATCTCCGCCGGGGTGCGGTAGTTGACCGACAGCGGCCGGTAGATCCAGCGACCGGGAACGTAGGGCGCCAGCATCGTGTCCCATGATGTCGCGCCGGCGACCGACCGTCGTTGGGCTAGATCGCCGACCACCGTGAAGGATCGGCTCGGGCAGCGCCGCATCAGCACCCGCCAGTCCATCTCGGAGAGCTCCTGAGCCTCGTCGACGACGACGTGCCGGTAGGTCCAATCCCGGTCCGCGGCGGCGCGTTCGGCGAGATCACGGTTGTCGCGTTCGGTGAAGCGATCGGCGAGGTCCTCGGCGCCGATGACGTCCTGGGCGATCAGATGATCCTCGTCGTCCATCAGGTCTTCGCGGCTGATCATCATGTCCAGCACACCTGCTGCGTACGCGGCTTCCTCCCGCCGTTCCTGTTCGGCGGCCTGGTCGGCGGCTTTGTCGCGGCCCAGCAGGTCGACCAGTTCATCGAGCAGGGGCACGTCCGACACCGTCCACGCGTCACCGTCGGCGCGCCACAGCAGCGGGTCGGCACCCGCCGCGCCCAGCCGCTCGTGTGACGTGTAAAGCTCGGCCAGAAGGGTTTCCGGAGTCAGCATCGGCCAGAGCTCGTCGAGCGCAGCATTGAACTTCTCGTGATCGGAGAGCTCGTCGAGCAACTCGGCCCGCAGATGCTCCCACGCGGTGCGGTCATCGCGGGTCAACCACCCCCGGCCGATCTTGGCGATCGCCCGTTCGGTCAGCACCCAGGTGATGACATCGATGAACACGGCGCGGGCGTCGTTGTGTGGCTGCTTGCTGGCGCGGGCCTCCTGGATGGCCCACTCGGCGGTCTCGGCATCGATGCGCACCGAGGTGTCCGCGAGGTCGATCGGCAGCGGCTGCTCCGGGACGCGCTGCCGGTCGGCGATCGCACCGTTGAGCACGTCGAGCATCCTCAGCGAGCCCTTGAGCCGCGCGGTGTCCGGGGCGTCCTCGGCGGTGACCGGCAGACCGGGCACCAGGTCGCCGACGGTCATGAACACCACGTTGGACTCGCCCAGTGACGGCAGCACGCGCCCGACGTGGTTCAGGAACGCCGGATTGGGGCCGATCACGAGGACGCCGTGGTGTTCGATCCGGTGCCGCTGGGTGTAGAGCAGGTAGGCGACGCGGTGCAGCGCGACCACGGTCTTTCCGGTCCCCGGACCACCCTCGATCACCAACACCCCTTGGTGCTCGAGCCGGATGATCTCGTCTTGTTCGGCCTGGATCGTCGCGACGATGTCGCGCATGCCGTCACCGCGCGGCGCGTTGACGGCCGCGAGCAACGCTGCGTCACCCCGCCCGCCGCGCTCGTCGGCCCCCGGGCGGCCGAAGATCTCGTCGGTGAAATCCAGGATGCGGCGCCCGCGGGTGTGGAACTGGCGGCGGAGGTGCATGTTCTCCGGAGACGCCCCGGTCGCCACGTAGAACGCGCCGGGCTGCAGGCGCCCGCCAATCGAGCAACAGGGGTTCGAACTCGGTGTTCTCGTCGAGGATCCCGATCCGGCCGATGTACCGGCGTTCGCCTGTCGTACTGTCCAACCGCCCGAAGCACAGACCGCTGTCGGCGACATCCAGCCGGGTCATCTGTCTAGCAAGCGCCCGCACCTCGGCGTCGCGGTCCACCAGCGTTCCGCCGTCCTGGGGGTCGATCGGGCCCCGCAGCGTCGCCCGGTACCGGTCCTTGACCCTCTCGCGTTCGGCGTCGAGTCGCGTGTAGAGCCCGGCCACATAGCTCTGCTCGGACTGCAGTTCGTCTTCGTACTTCTCAGTCGACATGTGCCCCTTAGGTTTTACATCGTGCCCGGTGCTTTCGGGCTTGCGATTCTGCGCCATGACCCGGGTCTTGCCGCAAGCCCCCCTGTCGGCGATATGTTGAAGGGGGTGGGAGCGAGTGCTCCTTTCCCGCAGTCCAGAGTACGGCGTCCTTGACACTCGATCGAACATATGTTCGCATAGGGTATGCGGTGGGATGGGCAGGGCGTCAGCGTCGACGACGGCGCGCTGCCCGGACTGCAACGCATCGGCTTGGTCCGCAGCGTACGCACCCCGCAGTTCGAGGGCATCACCTTCCACGAGGTGCTGTGCAAGTCGGCGTTGAACAAGATTCCCGTCGCGTCGATGCTGCCCTTTCAGTACACCGTCAACGGCTACCGCGGCTGTTCTCACGCGTGCCGGTACTGCTTCGCCCGGCCCACCCATGAATACTTGGAGTTCGACTGCGGTCGCGACTTCGACACCCAGGTGGTGGTCAAGACCAATGTCGCAGAGGTGCTGCGCCGCGAACTCCTGCGTCCGTCATGGACGCGGGAAACCGTTGCGCTGGGGACGAATACGGATCCGTATCAGCGTGCGGAGGGCCGCTACGCGCTGATGCCGGGCATCGTCGGTGCGCTCACCGATTCCGGCACACCGTTCTCCATCCTGACCAAGGGCACGTTGCTCCGCCGCGATCTGCCGCTGCTCGTCGAGGCCGCACGCCGGGTCGACGTCAGCGTGGCGGTGTCGCTTGCCGTGGGCGATCCCGGGCTGCACCGCCAGGTGGAGCCGGGGACGCCGTCACCGGAGGCGCGGCTCGGGTTGATCTCGGCGATCCGCGCCGCCGGTCTTGACTGCCACGTCATGGTCGCGCCGGTGCTGCCCGGGCTGACCGACTCCGAGGAGCACCTCGACGACCTGCTGAGCCGGATCGCGCAGGCCGGTGCGACCAGCGTGACGGTGTTCGGGCTGCATCTGCGTGGCACGACACGGGGATGGTTCATGGATTGGCTGGCGCGTACACATCCGGAGTTGGTGGGCGATTACCGCCGGTTGTACCGCCGCGGCGCATATCTGCCCGCGGACTACCGGGCCATGCTGCAACGACGGGCCGCGCCACTGATCACGAAATATCGGCTGGCACCTGATCGCCGGGCGTTTCGTGAGGCGCCCCAGCTGGATCGACGCCCCGACCCCGCGACCGTCGGTGCCGGCCAGCCGACGCTGTTCTGACACTCAGGTCGTGCCGCGCTTCACCTGGTTGAACGGAACACCGCGGTCGGCGGCCAGTTCGCGGGGGAAGCCCAGGATCCGTTCACCGATGACGTTGCGGGCCATCTCCGAGCTGCCGCCGCCCAACGACCCCGTCTGACGGGACAGGTAGCGCACCCCGACGTTCTCCAACATTCCCGCGGTTTCTGGGCTTTCGGGCGAGCCCTCGTCGACCACGCCTGCGGTGCCGCCGATGGCCAGCGCGGTGTCGACTTCGAGTTCGGTGGTCTCGGCGTGGAACAGCCGGATCAGCGTGCCCGCGTTGGGGGGCAGCGAACCGTTGGTGATGGAACGCGCGACGTGGTTGATGAGCTGTTCCTTGACCGCGCGACGCACCAGCGCGCGGCCGGCCAGGTCCTGGACGCGGGCGTCGTCGCCCTGCCCGGTGGCCTCGGCCAGCGCGATGTGGTCGGGGGGCATCTCATGGGCGTTCTCGGCACCGGTTCCGCTGGCGAACTCCGACCCGCCACCGACGGCGCGGCGCTCGTGAAAGAGCTGGCGGGTAGCCACCTCCCAGCCCTTGTTGACTTCGCCGACGACCGCGTCGTCACTCAGCTCAAGGCCGTCGAAGAACTCCTCACAGAACTCCTCGGAGCCGTTGACCTCCTTGATGCGGCGCATCGTGATGCCGGGGGCGTTCAGCGGCACCAGGAACATCGTCAGGCCCTCGTGCTTGGGCACGGTCCAGTCGCTGCGGGCCAGCAGCAGCCCGTAGTCGCCGGCGAACGCGCTGGTGCTCCAGGTCTTCGCGCCGTTGACCACCCATTTGCCGTCAACGCGGTCGGCCCGCGTGATGACACCGGCGAGATCTGACCCACCGCTGGGTTCGCTCAACAGCTGCACCAGGACCTCATCGCCGCGGATGGCGGCCGAAATGCGGTCGCGTTTCTGGGCTTCGCTGCCCATGTCGAGAATCGTCGCGGCGCAGATTGTGAACGTGGGTACGTTGAGGATCAGCGGCATCTCGTAGTAGAGCGCCTCGGCGTCGAACGCCTGCTGGTAGGAGTGGTCCAGACCCAGTCCGCCGTATTCGCGCGGAAAGCAGATGCCGGCGAAGCCACCTTCGTGCAGTCGCTTCTGCAGTTGCTTGGCGTGCTCCCAGGATTCCGCCTCGGCCCGCACCGCGAACGGTGGATTATCGGGATCGACAGGCGGCATGTTCGCGGCCAGCCAGGCCCGGGCGCGGCCCGCGAAGTCGGTCACCGATTCGGTGGCGGACGTCGAGATCACGGTGTCGGTCATGGCTTCGGCTCCGGTGGCTGCGTCTTCCTGCTCAGCGCGTAGACGGCACGGTGGTGGTCTTCGGGGGATCCGAACATCGCCCGATACAGGGCGACCCGGCGGAGGTAGAGGTGCAGATCGTGCTCCCAGGTCACCCCGATGCCGCCGTGCATCTGCACACAGTCCTGCAGCGTCACCGGCGCGCGGTCCGCCACATAGGCTTTCGCGACGCTGACGAGTTTCGGCGCGTCGGGGGAGCGCGTCGCCACCGCGGCAACGGCCCCCGCGGTGGTGGCCCGGCTCGCTTCGAACCACATCTTCATGTCCGCGGCGCGGTGCTTGAGGGCCTGATAGGACGCCAGCGGGCGACCGAAGCTGTACCGGTCGAACAACCACTGGTTCGTCATGGAGAGGACGGCGTCGAGGATCCCGACGATCTCGGCGCACTGCAGTACCAGGGCGAGTTGACGCTGGCGCTCGATGATGGCCGGCGTCTGTTCGGCGGTGCCGAGTACGGCGGATTCGTCGACCTCGACACCGTCGAATTGCACTCGGGCGTAACGCTTGACCAGATCGACGGAGTTCTGCGGGGTGACCGTGACACCGGGAGCGTCGGTCGGCACCAGGAACTGCCCGATCTGACCGTCGCAGGCGGCGACCACCAGCAGCGCGTCGCTGTCGGCGCCTGCCTCGACGCGGTCCTTGACGCCGTCGATCCGGTAGCCGCAGTCGCCGATGCGCGTGGCGGTGGTGTCGGCCCGCAGCGGTGCGAACGGACGGTTCGGTTCGTACACCGCCCAGGACGCCACCGATTCGCCGGACACCAGGGTCTCGATGAATGCTTCGTGCCCGCCGGGTGCTTCGACGAGCCCGGCGAGGACGACGCTGACGGGATGCAGCGGACCGGGCGCCACGGTGCGCCCGATCTGCTCGGCGACCAGGGCCAGGTCGGCGACCCCATTACCGGAGACACTTCCTCCGCCGAGTTCCTCGGGCACCAACAAGCTGGCCCAGCCCAACTCGGCGGCCCGCTGCCACCAGTCTTTCTGGAATGAGACGTCGGAGTCATGCAGTCCGCGAACATGATTCAGCGATGCTTCCTTGTCCAGGAAGGCCTGGGTGGTGGAGGCGAACAGCATCTGTTCCGGATTGACGACAGTCATGTCTGCTCTCCCCCTAGCCTACGGCGGGGTGGTACCCCCACGCGCAAGCGCTCGTCGGCGGTCATGAGATCGGTTCAGCCTCTTCGCGTTCGGGGTCAGGTCAGGACGAGCGCGGGCGCATCGGGCTTGTGGACGATCTTGTTGGGAACCTTGAACAGGTCGATCATGTTGCCGCCCATGACCTTCCGAATACCCTCTTGGTCGAGGCCATTGCGTTCCAGGTCGTCGACGAGGTTGATCGGGTCGGCCAAGCCCTCCGGATGCGGCCAGTCCGAACCGAAGATCACGCGGTCGATACCGCACAGGTCGGCCATCTGCTTGAAGTCGTCCTCCCAGAACGGTGCGACGTACACGCAGCGCTTGAACGCCTGGATCGGATCCTCCGGGAAAGAGCCCGGCATCTTCTTGAAGACATCCTTGAACTGATAGAACAGGTAGGGCACCCAGGAGGCGCCGTTCTCGACCGAGAGGATGCGCAGATCCGGGTTGCGGGTCAGCGCGCCGTGGCAGACCAGCGCGGCCATGGTGTCCTCGATGGGACGCTTGCCCATCGCGACCATCCGGAACGAGGTGGGCGCGAACGGCTTGAACTCGTCGCCCGGCTCCCAGTCGTTGAGGTACGAGGAGTATCCGCTGTCCGAGGCGTGCATCGACACCGGGATGCCGGCCTGGACGCAGGCCTGCCAGAATGGGTCGAACTCGGGCAGGCCCAGGGAGCGGCTGCCACGGTACCCGGGGACCGGCGCGGGCCGGACCAGGACGGTCTTGGCGCCGCGCTCCAGGCACCATTGCAGTTCTTCGAGGGCGCGGTCGACAACGCCGAGGTTGATGACCGGGGTGGAGAAGATCCGGTCCTGGTAGTTGAACTGCCAGGTCTCATACATCCACTGGTTCAGTCCGTGGACGATGTCGAGAATCAGGTCGGGGTCGTCCTTCAAGCGCTCCTCGACGAGGCTGGCCAGCGTCGGGAACATCAGCGTGTAGTCCAGGCCGAGCGCGTCGAGAACCTCCAGGCGCGCCGCGGGATTGCGGAACGCCGGGATCGCCTTCATCGGCTTGCCCATCACCTCCCGGTAGCTCTTGCCGCCGCTGCCGTGCCGGAAGTAGTCCTCCTGCGCGCCGGGCCGGGCGACCACCTCGAACGTCGGATTCGGGATGTAGTCGCTGACGACGTTGCGGACCATGATCTTGGTCCGACCGCGGACGTCGATGTAGTCGATGACGCCCTTGCGGTGATCCGGCAGGAACTGCGTCAGCGCCTCTTTGGGCTCGTAGAAGTGGTTGTCCCCGTCGAACACCGGATAGTCGAGAATGCGGGACGGCATGGTGTGGGCTCCTGACACGTCGTACTTCCGAGAAATGGTAATGACATTACCGCTCCGTGGTAACGACATTACCACGCGGGTGTGGAACGGCGCCAGGGGCCACCGGCGGCGCCGTCTTCGCAGTTCAGAGGGGTCAGCGCGTCAGCCCGCGCAGACAGAACGTGTGCAGGTGGCCGCCGTCGATCGGTACCCCGTTCAGCTCGGCGCCCAGGTCGCGCAACCGCAACGCGCCCAGCACCGTCTGCATCAGGATCGCGGCGTCGGTGTCGACGTCGAGATCCGCGCGGAATTCCCCTTCGGCGATGCCACGGCGCAGGATGTCGCCGACCAGTCCGTGCAGCGGCGCGAGCACCTTGGCGAATTCCCTGGGTCGGGTCTCCAGCAGGTGGTCGTTGTAGTAGGTCAGGCCACGGTTGATGCTGTCCTGGGTGCTCGATTCGGCCGGTGCGCTGATCCGCTCGATCAGCCTGCGCAGCGCATCGGCGCCGGACAGCACATCGGTTTCGGTACGCCAGTGCTCGGTCGCATCGGCCATGATCTTCTCGACCAGCGCCAACAGCAGCTCGTCCTTGGTGGCGAAGTGCTGGTAGAACGCCCGCAGCGAGGTCTTGGACCGCTCGACCACCTCGAGGACGGTGAAGTCGGTGCGGCCGGTCTCGCCGAGGATCGCCAGCGCCGAACCCATGAAGCGGGTGGCGCGGGATTCGGTTTCGGCGGGGACGGCGGAATCCGGCGGTGCCTTTGCGCCACGTGCGGCCATGTCGCGCCCATCCCTTCGCCGTCCGAGAACCCGATGGTAATGACGTTACCGCTATCGGGGATCCTCGGTTACTGTTCCCTTCGACGGTTACTCCAGTGGAGGCGATTTTGAATGACGACTGATTCGGCTCAGGCGCAGTGGACGGTACAGGGGCTGCTCGATCTCTTCGACGCTCAACCGAGCGGGCCGGACACGTTCACCGCGCAGACCGGCCTTGCCGGTGACGACGAGCGACAGGTGGTCGAGGGCACGCAGGTACTCGCGCAGTCGATCGTGGCCGCCGCCAAGCGGTTTCCCGACAAGTCGGTGCGCTCGGTGTACTCGGTGTTCGCCCGCGCCGTCATGGTCGGCGCCGGACCGGTGGAGTTCGACATCGACGTGGTCAGCGAAGGCCGTTCCACCGCAACAGCGGTCGTGACGGCCAAGCAGAACGGAAAACGTTGCATCACGACGACGGTGCTCGCCGACGTGCCCACCGCAGACGTCATCCGGCACCACCTGCCCCGCCCGGACGTGGTCCCGCCCGCGGAGTCCCATGAGTCGCCGATGCCGATGCTGGGTCGTGAGCTGCGCCTGGTCGACGTCGTCGACGTGAACAGTCCCGACGAGGTCGGACCGCCCGAGTTGTACGCCTGGCTGCACTACGATCCGATTCCGGCACGCGATGACCTTTCCAAGGCGCTGGTCGCGTATTTCACCGGCCACCTTGGCATTTCGACCACCATGCGGGCGCACGAAGGCATCGGAACCAGCCAGGCCCACCTGACGGTGTCGACCGCTCCGATGACGGTGTCGGTCAGCTTCCACGAACCGGTGCGCTGGGATGACTGGCTGCTGTACACGCACGAGAGCACCCAGGTGGGCGCCGGAATGTCCTACGTCCGGGGCGCGGTGCACACCCAGGAGGGTGCGCTCATCGCGTCGTTCACCCAGGACGCGCTCATCCGCCCACTGCGCACCACCGACACCGCCATCAAGGAGCAGTCGCGGCTGTAGATCGCCAAAGCGCTCAGGCGGCGGCCAATGCCGAGCGCAGCACATCCAGCGGGAGACCGCCCAGATCCAGTGCCCGGCTGTGGAACTCCTTGAGGGAGACGCCGCGGTCCTGGGTCTGGTCGCGTAGCTGCTGCCAGATGCGCTGTCCGATCGCGTAGGACGGCGCCTGGCCGGGCCAGCCGAGATAGCGGTCCAGTTCGAATCGAAGGTTCTCCTCGGCCATCGCGCTGTGGGACTGCAGGAAGGTCCACGCCCTGTCAGCGTCCCAGCTGTCGCCGTCCGGCGCGGTCAGGCCGCAGTGCACGCCGATGTCGATGACCACGCGTGCGGCCCGGAAGCGTTGGGCGTCAAGCATTCCCATCCTGTTACCGGCATCGTCGAGCCAACCCAGCTCGGCCATCAGACGCTCGGCGTAGAGCGCCCAGCCCTCGCCGTGCCCGGATACCCAGCAGCCCAGCCTGCGCCACCGGTTGAGCTGATCGGCGAGCACCACCGCCCGCCCGATCTGCAGATGGTGGCCGGGAACACCTTCGTGGAACACCGTCGTCGTCTCCTGCCACGTATGGAAGGTGTCGACGCCGTGGGGAACCGACCACCACATCCGGCCAGGGCGGGACAGGTCCTCGGAGGGGGCGGTGTAGTAGATGCCGCCGGTGTGCGTCGGTGCGATCCGGCATTCCAGGTTGCGCAACGGTTCGGCGATGTCGAAGTGGTTGTCGGCCAACGACTTCACCGCGCGGTCGGACAGATCCTGCATCCACTGCCGGAGTGCGTCGGTGCCGTGGATGAGGTAGCGCGGCTCACCGTCCAGTCGCCGCAGCGCTTCGGCGGCGGACGCACCCGGATAGAGCCGATCGGCAATCGAGTCCTGTTCGGCGACAATGCTCTCCAGCTGGTGCAGTCCCCAGTCGTATGCCTCGTCCAGATCGATGGCAGCCCCGAGGAAGGCTCGCGAATACACCTGGTACGCGTCACGCCCGCAGGCGTCCACGTCGCGCGCCCGCGGGCCGATGTCCTCCCGGAACAGCCTGACAAGCGAGGCGTAGGCATTGGCCGCACCTTCGGCGGCCGCAGCCAGCTCCTCGTGGAGCGCATCGTTGCCCGGAGCGGCGTCGGCGACCATCGCGATGAACAGACGCTGGATCTGGCCGGCCTGCTCGATACCTCTGCGTACCTGGCGGGCAGCCGGTGCTCGCCCGGCCGAGGCCGCGGCACGCAACGCCTCGGCGTATCCCGCGACCCGCTGCGGGATCTGCGAGAGCCTGCGGCTGATCACCGACCAGTCGTCTTCGGTATCGGTGGCCATCAGGTCGAAGACGTCGCGCATCGTCTGCAGCGGCGAGGCGATGACGTTCAGTTCGCCGAGGTCCAGGCGTGCGTCGTGCAGGTCGAGCAGCACGCCCAGTCGCTCCCGCATCGCCGCGACGGTGACGACGTCGACATCGTCGACGGGCTCGGCGTCGTCGAGTTCCCGCAGCGCGGCGCCGGCCGCTTCGGCGCGTGCGGTCACCCCGTCGGGGGAGTAGTCGGTGATCTGGTCGTCGTATCCGGCGATGCCCGATTCAGTTGCCGCGCAGGGATCGAGGGCCGCTGATGCTGCGAGGTAGCGCTCGGCGACGGCGTCTACTGCGGTGCCGGGCCTAGCCAAGGTTGTTGGTGGCGAACGTGTCGCACTTGGCCGGATCGCCGGTCTGGTATCCGACGGTGAACCACTTCTGCCGCTGCTCGGAGGAACCGTGCGTCCACGACTCCGGGTTGACCCGACCCGTCGCGGCCTCCTGGATGCGGTCGTCACCCACCGACGAGGCGGCCGAGAGTGCATCGGCGATGTCCTTGTCGCTCAACGGCTCCAGGAACGGCACGTCGGTGCCCTCCTGTTTGGTGATGGCCGCATAATGCGCCCACACCCCGGCGTAGCAGTCCGCCTGCAGCTCCGTGCGGACACCCCCGCCGGTGGCGCCCTGCGGGTCCTGCTGGGCGCGGCCGAGCACCCCCTGAAGATTCTGCACGTGGTGGCCGAACTCGTGGGCGACCACGTACTCCTGCGCGAAGGGTCCACCGCTGGAACCGAATTGGTCGCGAAGCACGTCGAAGAAGTCGGTGTCGAAATAGGCGGTCTGGTCGACCGGGCAGTAGAACGGCCCGACGTCGCTGGTCGCCGGCCCGCACCCGGTGTCGACCTGACCGCTGAACAGCCGGACGTGGGGTCGGGTGTATCCCTGCATCTGCTGCTCCCACACCCCGTCGACGGAGTTGCCCGTCGCCACCACCCGACACTGCACGATGTTGTTGGCGTCCTCACCGGTCTTGCACTGGCTCAGGTCGAAACCCGGGGCGTCGACGCCCTGGGTGTCCATCTGTGGCTGCTGGATCACCGAGCTGGGATCCACCCCCAGGAACAGTGCCACCACCACGATCAGCAGGCCGCCCAGGCCGCCGCCGACGGCGATGCCGCGGCCCGGCCCCCGGCCCCCGCCGCTGCTGGACGTGGTGCTCGTGTCGATCTGCATGCCCTCGTTGAAGGTCATCGCACTACCTCATCAACTCTCGCTGGCGCGCCTGGCACCCAGGCTGGTCAAGCTTTGCACACTACGATTTCTCCTGTGGCAGTCCTCGTCGGAGATTCCACCGTGGTCCGCACCACTTCGGGTGACCTGCGTGGTGACACCGAGGGCGGTACCGGTGTCTGGCGCGGCGTGCCCTACGCCGCGCAGCCGGTGGGGCAGCGCCGGTTCATGGCTCCTGGTCCCCTGCAGCCGTGGTCGGGGATCCGTGATGCGCGTGAGCACGGGCCGTTGCCACCACAGACGAAGTCGTTCGTCGGCGGCGGTCGCGACGACCCCAAGGTGCGTGACGAAGCCTGTCTGACGCTGACAGTGTGGTCGCCGGACACCACCGGCCCGCTGCCGGTCATGGTGTGGATCCCCGGCGGCGCCTTCGTCTACGGCGCCGGGCAGTTCCAGCTGTACAACGGTTCGCGACTGGCTGCCAACGGCAACGTGGTCGTCGTCAACATCACCTACCGGATCGGGGTGTTCGGCGGGTTCGAGCTCAGCGATCTCGGCGAGGGATTCGACGACAACCTGGCCCTGCGGGATCAGATCGCCGCGCTCCGTTGGGTGCGCGAGAACATCGCCGCATTCGGCGGAGATCCCGGGCGGGTCACCGTGTTCGGCGAATCGGCAGGGGGGACGTCCGTGCTGGCGTTGCTGGCCAGCCCGGCGGCCGACGGACTGTTGCATCGGGCGATCGCGCAGAGCCCCGCGCTGCCATTGATCGCCGACCGTGAGTTCCGCGCGGCCCGCGCCCACGATTTCCTGGGGCGGCTCGGGGTGAGTGCCGCCGAGGTCAAGGCCCTGCCCCAGCGACAACTGCGGCGTGCGGCGGGAATGCTGCAACTCAAGAGCGCGTCGACCACACCGACGCTGGCCTACGGGTTGACGTACGGCACGGAGCTACTGCCCAGACATCCGGTGGAGGCGGCGCGAGACGGTGAACTTGCCCGGATGCCGCTGATCATCGGCACCAACAGCCATGAGGCCTCGATGTTCGCCTGGACCAGACCGCCGATGCTGCCCACCACCCGCGCCTCGGTGGACGCGTACTTCGCGCGGATCGCCCCGGAGGCCAAAGAACGTGTGCTGCAGGCCTACCCGGACTATCCGCGGCGCCGCGCGCTGATCGCGCTCGGATCCGACGTGATGTTCGGCGGTCCCGCCTGGGCGTTCGCCGACGCGTACAGCGCGCACGCGCCCACCCACGTGTACCGCTTCGACCATTTCGGCCTGAGCCTGCGGATGCTCGGGCTCGGCGCCACGCACGGTAGCGAGATCGTGCACGTCCAGCACAGCTACGCATCGTTCATCGGCCGCAAACTGCACCCTCTCGGTCGGCGCCTGCAGCCGCCGGTGGGGCGCCGGATGCAACGGGCCTGGCTGGATTTCGCGTGCGACAGCGAACGGGTCGACGAGGAGCACTGGCCCCACTACGAAACCCGGCACCGGCGCACCCGGCTCATCATGTCCACCCGCGATGTCGTCGCCGAGGACCCCGACGCGATCCGGCGGACGGCGTGGGCGGGCGTGTACTAGACCATCGCCGGGCGAGTGCGATGTGACCGTCAAACCCGACCTCCTCGGCACGCCCGTTCGGTGCTGTCCAGTCGGGGTGCCGAACGTCGCCCCTTAGACTGAGCAGTCGTTTGAGAACCCTGACTCGAGGAGTACTTCGTGCTGCGCACCCGCACCGCCGGTTCGTTGCGCGCCGCCGATGCCGCCCAGACTGTGACGCTGGCCGGTTGGGTGGCGCGCCGACGCGACCACGGCGGCGTCATCTTCATCGATCTCCGCGACGCCTCCGGGGTGGCACAGGTGGTGTTTCGCGAGGGGCAGGTGCTGGCGCAGGCGCACCGGCTGCGCTCGGAGTTCTGCATCGCCGTCACCGGCGTCGTCGAGATCCGGCCCGAGGGCAACGCCAACACCGAGATCGCCACCGGCGACGTCGAGGTCAACGCGACCTCGCTGACGGTGCTGGGGGAAAGTGCCCCACTGCCGTTCCAGCTCGACGAGACCGCCGGTGAGGAAGCTCGCCTGAAATACCGCTACCTGGACCTGCGCCGCGAGGGACCGGGGCAGGCGATTCGGTTGCGCTCCAAGGTCAATGCCGCCGCGCGAGGGGTGCTCGCCGAACACGATTTCGTCGAGATCGAGACGCCGACGCTCACCCGCTCGACGCCGGAGGGGGCCCGCGACTTCCTGGTGCCCGCCCGGCTGCAGCCCGGCTCGTTCTACGCGCTGCCGCAGAGCCCGCAGCTGTTCAAGCAGCTGCTGATGGTCGCCGGGATGGAGCGGTACTACCAGATCGCCCGGTGCTACCGCGATGAGGACTTCCGGGCCGACCGTCAGCCCGAGTTCACCCAGCTGGACATGGAAATGAGCTTCGTCGACGCCGACGACGTCATCGCGGTCTCCGAGCAGATCCTGCGGGCGCTCTGGGCGCTGATCGGGTATGACGTGGTGCTCCCGCTGCCGCGCATCAGGTACGCCGAGGCGATGCGCCGGTTCGGGTCCGACAAGCCCGACCTGCGGTTCGGCCTGGAGCTCGTGGAGTGCGCCGACTACTTCTCCGACACCCCGTTCCGGGTGTTCCAGGCGCCCTATGTCGGGGCGGTGGTGATGCCCGGCGGCGCGTCGCAGCCGCGCCGCACGCTCGACGGGTGGCAGGAGTTCGCCAAGCAGCGCGGCCACAAGGGACTGGCCTACGTGCTGATCGGCGACGACGGTGAGCTGGGCGGTCCCGTTGCCAAGAACCTTTCCGACGCCGAACGCGACGGCCTGGCCGCCCACGTCGGTGCCGACCCGGGGGACTGCGTGTTCTTCTCCGCGGGCTCCGCGAAGTCGGCGCGTGCGCTGCTCGGGGCCACCCGCATCGAGATCGCCAAGCGCCTCGATCTGATCGACCCGTCCGTGTGGGCGTTCACGTGGGTGGTGGACTGGCCGCTGTTCGAGCCGGCCGACGAGGCCACCGCCTCCGGCGAGGTCGCCGTCGGCTCCGGTGCGTGGACGGCCGTGCACCACGCGTTCACCGCGCCGAAGCCCGACTCGGAGACGACGTTCGACACCGATCCGGGATCCGCGCTGGCCGACGCCTACGACATCGTCTGCAACGGCAACGAGATCGGTGGCGGTTCGATCCGTATCAACCGCCGCGACATCCAGGAGAGGGTGTTCGCGATGATGGGGATCGACCACGACGAGGCTGTCGACAAGTTCGGATTCCTGTTGGACGCCTTCACCTTCGGTGCGCCGCCGCACGGCGGGATCGCGTTCGGCTGGGACCGGATCGTCGCGTTGCTCGCCGGGGTGGACTCGATCCGGGAGGTCATCGCGTTCCCGAAGAGTGGCGGCGGGGTCGACCCGCTGACCGACGCTCCGGCACCGATCACGGCGCGCCAGCGCAAGGAATCAGGAATAGATGCCAAACCGGAGAAGCTGGACAAACCATGACTGATATCGACAAGGACAAGTTCGTCACCGACACCGCGGCCCTGGACGAGTTCAACCGCGCCATCGTCGAGGAGTTCCGGGCCAACGGCGGCAAGGTGGGCGGCCCGTTCGAGGGCGGCACGCTCCTGCTGCTGCACACCACCGGCGCCAAGACGGGCAAGACCCGTCTCTCGCCGCTGGCCTACCTCACCATCGACGACAAGATGCTGATCATCGGGTCATATGCCGGTGCCCCGAAGGATCCCGCGTGGGTGCACAATCTGCGGGCCAACCCGCGGGCGTACATCGAGGTGGGTACCGAGGCCTACGACGTCGACGTACGCGAGCTGCCCGACGACGAGCGAGACGCCACCTATCCCAAGCTCACCGAAGTGGCACCGGTGTTCGCCGAGTATCAGGCCAAGACCACGCGGGCCATCCCGCTGTTCGAGCTCACCCGCGCCTGAACCCCGCCTGACCCGCCGGAATTGCATTCCGCGCGCCCTTCCTTCGACGTTTCGCGCACGGAATGCAATTCCGCCGGGGTTTAGAGCCGTTCGATGATGGTGGCGTTGGCCATGCCGCCGCCCTCGCACATCGTCTGCAGGCCGTAGCGTCCGCCACGCTGCTCCAGCGCGTTGACCAGGGTGGTCATGATCCGGGCACCGCTGGCTCCCAGTGGATGCCCGATCGCGATCGCACCGCCATTGACGTTGGTCCTTGCGAGGAGGTCGGAGTCAGATCGACCTCCCACGTCCTTGGCCCAGGCCAGCACAACGGGGGCGAACGCCTCGTTGACCTCGAACAGGTCGATATCCGAGAGTTCGAGCCCCGCGTTCCGTAATGCCTTTTCGGTCGCCGGGATGACCCCGGTCAGCATGTAGAGCGGATCGGACCCAACCACGGTGGTGGTGTGGATGCGTGCCAGCGGCTTCAGGCCAAGGCGATGCGCCACCTCGCTGGTGGTGATCAGCACCGCCGCACTGCCATCGGACAGCGGGGAACTGTTGCCGGGGGTGATGTTCCAGCCGATCTGCGGGAATCGTGCCTCGTAGGCCGGGTTGTAGAACGCCGGCTTGAGCCCCGCGAGCGTCTCCACGGTGGTGCCAGGACGGATGATCTCGTCGGTGGTCAGCCCGGCGAGCGGCGCCAACTCGTTGTCGAAGCGGCCCTCCTTGGCGGCGGTCGCAGCCTTCTCGTGGCTGAAGGCCGAGAACTCGTCGAGTTCGGTGCGGGAAAGGCCCCACTTGGCGGCGATCAGTTCAGCGCTGATGCCCTGCGGCACAAGACCTTCCGGGTATCTATGCGCCATCGCGCCGAACGGGTCGCTGCCGGGGAGCACGCTGGATCCCATCGGCACCCTTGACATCGACTCGACACCGGCGGCGATCACGACGTCGTATGCGCCGGAGGCGACGCCCTGGGCGGCGAAGTGGATCGCCTGCTGGCTGCTGCCGCACTGACGGTCGATAGTCGTTCCCGGAACGCTCTCGGGGAATCCCGCGCCGAGCAGTGCGTTGCGGGCGATGTTGACCGCCTGATCGCCGACCTGGGTGACCGCACCGGCGATGACGTCGTCGACCAGCGCAGCATCGATGCCTGCCCGGTTCACCACCTCACGCAGGCTGTGGGCGAGCAGGTCCACGGGCAGCACGTCGTGCAGTCCTCCGCCGGGCTTGCCCTTGCCGATCGGTGTCCGTACCGCTGCGACGATGACGGCGTCGCGCCCCGTGAGTCCGGTCATTGCTGCCTCCTGGAATCTCCACTCTGAGTAATGCTTCCTATACCCAGCTATAACATCCTGGGTATAGCAGTAACAACCCAGCTGTAGAGTGACTTCCATGACAGTGCTGCAGGGGCGATTGGCCGACCGCGATGCCTGGTCGGCGGTGGGTCAGTGTCCGATCGAAAAGACCATGGGACTGCTCGGCGCCAAGTCGACGATGCTCCTCCTGCGCGAGGCGTATTACGGCACCACCCGTTTCGACGACTTCTGGCGCCGGGTCGGCATCACCAAGGCCGCGGCGTCGGCGCGGCTGGCCGAGCTCGTCGAGGTGGGGCTGCTGACGCGGCGGCCTTATCGGGAGCCCGGGCAGCGCAGCCGCGACGAGTACGTCCTCACACCGGCGGGGGTGGACTTCATGCCGGTGGTCTGGGCAATGTTCGACTGGGGTCAGCGACACCTGCCCGCGCCTGCGCGGCTGCGCCTTACCCACGAGGGTTGCGGCGCTGACGCCGCCGTGGTCGTGCGCTGCGCCGAGGGACACGATGTGCCGTTCGAGGAACTCGGGGTACGGGTGCGTCGATGAGCGCTTGCGCGAAGAGCGTCGA